>NZ_FOGL01000012.1:0-60621 GCF_900111195.1 Gracilibacillus ureilyticus | reverse complement strand
AAAGTCATGGCGCCTGAAAAAGTGTGAGCGAAGTGGTTCAGAGGAGGTCTGAAAGCCATGGCGCCCGGAAAAATTTGAGCGAAGTGGTTCGGAGGGCCGCTGAAAGCCATGGCTCCCGGAAAAATTTGAGCGAAGTGGTTCGGAGGGTCGCTGAAAGCCATGGCGTCAGGAAAAGTGTGAGCGAAGTCGTTCGGAGGTGGTCTGAAAGTCATGGCGCCCGGAAAAATTTGAGCGAAGTCGTTCGGAGGTGGTCTAGAGGTATTATACCGCCGAGGATAGTGCAAAATGATAATGAAAAAAGGAAATACAACAACAAAAAAATGGTCCCAAGCGATTTTTATTGCTCGGAACCATTTTTTTTTTAATTTTCCAGTTTCAGCCTCTTATGTCTTATTTAAAGATATCATCTATTTGATCTATCTCATCTTCTGTTAAATGAACATCTAATGTTTTTAAGTTGTCTATGACCTGGTCTGCATGTTTCGCGCCAGGAATAATTGCATCAATACTGTCACGGGTCAAATACCAGGCTAGTACAAGGTGGACAAGCTCGACATTCTTTTGTTTGGCGATCGGTCTTAATTGCTCCACTTTTTTCAGGTTTTGCTTAAATGTTTCTCCCTGGAACAGCGGATCATTGGCACGAAGATCATCAAATGTCGTGTTCTCATCATATTTACCAGCCAATAAGCCTGATGCAAGCGGGAAATATGGTACAAAAGAAATATTATTATCAGCCGTATACGGAAGTAAGTCTTTTTCCGCTTGACGTTTAAATAAATTGTACTCAGACTGAATCACGTCAACATAGCCATCTTTGTTTGCTTCTTTTAACTGGTCCAGCGAGAAATTGGAAACACCGATACTCCTGATTTTACCTTGATCTTTTAATTCTTTGAGAGCCCCAACCGCTTCATCCTTTGGTGTATCTTCATCAGGGAAGTGGATATAGAACAAATCGATATAATCTGTTTGGAGACGCTGCAGTGCCTGCTCAACAGATTTTTTCAAAAATTGCGGTGAATTATCAATGATGGTTTCATTATTTGCAATTTTATGTGCAGCCTTTGTAGCGATAATGACGTTATCTCTCGAACCGCTTTCCTTCACTACTTTTCCTACTAATTCTTCAGAACGCTCAGGTCCATAAATGTAGGCAGTATCAATAAAATTGATGCCATTTTCTAATGCTTGTCTAACAACATTCATGCCCTGTTCTTCATCTAAATTAGGATAAAGATTGTGGCCGCCAACTGCATTAGCCCCTAAGCCAACCGGATTGACATAAAGACCGGATTTCCCTAATTGGACGTGATTCTTCATAAAGATCTGCACCCTCCATCGTATTTTAATTTATAATACAGGAAAATTGTAACAAATAAAATAATGACCATGGAAAAAATATGCTCATAATATTCGAATGAAAAGCATAACGTTATACTGTACAGTTTCCGATTAATCAATTATAATGACATAGAGGTGATAACATTGGGAAGGCATATAAAATAGGAGAGTTAGCAAAAAAAACAAAGCTGTCTAAACGGACAATAGATTATTATACAAAAATAGGTCTGTTAGATTGTGTCAGATCTGCTTCTAATTATCGATTGTATCCGGAAGAAGTGATAGAGGATTTGAAATTTATCGAAAAGTGCAAGCAAATGCATTTACCTTTAGAACAGATTAAACAAAAAATAGAATTAATGAAAGCAAATAAATTAGATATAGATAATATATCAAAACAAACCGAACAAATTACTTCGCAAATGAATGTATTAAGAGATGAGCTTGTGGAAATATATGACTGGATGGAAAAAATTGATCAGGATGAAAAAGCGGAAATGAAGAAACGCCTCCATTCACATTCCATTGACTTAATAAAAACTCTAGTGCTATTCTCTAGTTAGGTATTTGTAAACGGTACCTGTAAAAATAAAACAATTATTTAGGAGAGTGAACTTTTTTGGACGATATACCTCTGAGTTCGATTATTATTTTAGCAACATTAATCTTTTTGTCAGCTTTCTTTTCATCAGCTGAAACTGCTTTTTCGAGTGTCAATAAAATCAGGTTAAAGAATCTGGTAGATGAGGGCAGGAGGGGCAGTAAAAATGCGCTTCATATGGCCGAACATTTTGATAACACATTATCAACCATCTTAATTGGTAATAATATTGTTAACATTGCTGCATCAAGTATTTCTGCTACATTAGCGAATGAGTTATTTGGCGGGAATATGGCGCTGGTTATCAGTACCGTAATTATGACAATATTGATACTGATTTTTGGTGAAATACTTCCAAAGTCACTGGCTAAGGAGCATGCTGAATCCTACACTTTAACTATATCCGGCATTCTTTTCATACTAATTAAATTGCTGACACCAATTAACTTCCTTTTCGTTAAACTAAAAATATTAGCATCTAAACTTTTTGCGAAAAATGAGCCGCTTCCATCTGTGACGGAGGAGGAAATTAAGGTAATGCTTGATATTAGTGAAGAAGAGGGCGTTATTGATAAAGAGGAACGTCAGTTAATACATCGATCAATGGATTTTGATGATACCATTGCTGGTGAAATATTGACACCAAGAATAGATATGATTGCAATTAATATCGAACAGCCAATTGATGAGATTAAGAATATCTTCTTTGAAGAAAGGTTTTCGAGGATTCCGGTATATGAAGACAGTGTTGATAATATTATCGGTATTCTATCAGAAAAAGAATTCTTGACTCATGTAATTAAATACGGAGATGTAAATGTTCGTGAACTATTAAGAGATCCTCTGTTTGTTGTGGAATCAATGAAAATATCAACACTACTGCCACAGCTGCAAAAAGAAAAAGTGCATATGGCAATTGTAGTGGATGAATTTGGCGGTACATCAGGATTACTTACATTAGAAGATGTACTGGAAGAAATCGTTGGTGAAATATGGGATGAACAAGATGAAAAAACAATTTCCATTTCCCAGATTAATGAAAATGTCTATAAATTTGATGCACAGTATCAATTAGATGATTTTGCTGAGAAAATGAACGTACCTGCCCCTGACAGTTCCTATCATACGCTTGGAGGCTGGGTTATTGAGAATTTTGAGGCTATTCCGACAAATGGAGATACATTCCACTATGGTCCTCTTAAAGTAAGTGTAGATGAAGTTACAAATCGCCGGGTTAAAAAGGTGAAAGTGGAAATACAGAAGGAAGAAGTTCCAAAAAGTAGCAGACAATTTGAAAATAATTATATTGAAAAAGTGCAATAGCATCCTTTCAGGGTGCTTTTTTTTGTGTTATCAATAAAAAGGTTCAATACTACCTTGCGCTTGCACAAAAAGTATACTATATTTAAAATACACTATTTATTGCATTTTTTCCCAAATATAAATGTATATAAAACCCGATATCTCAGTCATCCTTGTTCATTAGTGGTAAAGATGCTGAAAAATTGGAATGGTTAGATATGAATACAAGGGGTGGCGAGAGTGAAAATTAGAAAAGTTTATCTTCTTTTCACCGATACAGGAACTGTTTTTTCGAGGATGATCAATTTATTTACGAAATCCAAGCTGAATCATGCTTCCATCAGCTTTAATGAGGAATTGACAGAAGTCTACAGTTTCGGGCGGAGGCAGCCGTATAATCCGTTAAGTGGAGGGTTTGTAAAGGAAGACGTTCGTGCACCTTTCTTTAGTAAAGCAACATGTGCCATCTACCAGCTTTCCATAACAGAAGATACTTATCATCTCCTAATGGAACGGGTCAAGAAAATGGAAACTGAAACAGACCAATACAGATATAATCTCCTTGGACTGGTGGGTGTATTACTAAACTTGGAATGGCAGAGAGAACGAGCTTTCTTTTGTTCAGAGTTTGTTGCAACAATGTTGAGAGAAGCAGGAGTGTATACAGACGCAAAGCCGGCATGTTTAACGAAACCGCAGGATCTGAAAGAGTGGCAACAGTTAACTTTAATATATCATGGAGACTTAGCCCACTATCTGCAAAAGCAAGGTGTATGTGAAGTAACTGTTACACCTTGGAAAAGATTATACAGTTAAACTGGAAGAGTACTTACATTAGTACTCTTTTTTAATTAGGGGTGTATTACTGATTATTTGTTTAGCTGTTGGTTTAGTTACACCACCAGTAGGATCTGTTCTCTTTGTCGGCTCCGCCATTGGGAGGATATCGATCGAAAAAGCTTCGAAAGGGATGCTGCCGTTTTACGGTGCAATGATTGTCGTTGTTCTGCTTGTAGCCTATGTTCCGGAAGTATCCTTATTTTTACCTTCATTATTTGAATAGTTAAGGAACGTGGATCTCACGACAAGAGATCCACGTTTTTTATGGAAAAAGCAATTTTCACAAGAAATATTTACACATATAAGCCTAAAGTCTTAGCGAAAGTTAAATCTCCAGCCTGTTATGAAATCTCTGAAGACGAGATATCATAGAGTTATGGAAGGAGGGAACATAAATGAAAACATTCTTACTCATTTGTTTAACAGTAATAGCAGGGATCACTCTGCTGGCAAATGTAGGACCAATGATCATGCTGGTAATTAGTGTGGCAATTGCGTACTACGGTGTGAAGAAATTTATCCTTGCAGAAACAACCGGGTCAAGAGTCTGGTGGGCGATTGTTATCCTGTTTGGTATCTCAATTTCATTATCCAATTTGCCTGCATTAGTTGGTGTTGCAGCTTTAGTGGTACTTTATTACACATATAAAAAGTGGAAACAGGAAAAAGAAAGCAATTACTATACACAAAGTGAATTAACTTGGGAAAAACTTTAATTTGAAGGAGAGGATCTAAATGACAAATTTATTTACACGTATTAAAGATTCAGTAATGGCAGATTTGCATGAGATTATGGACCAGAAGGAAGAAAAGAATCCAATTGCACATGTTAACCAGTATATTCGCGAATGTGAGCATGAGGTAAACAAAATAAAGCACTTAGTGGAAAAACAATATGAAATAAAATACGATGTTTCAAGGGAATTAGCACAAGCAAGATTAATGGTAGAAAAACGCAAAAAGCAATTAGAACTGGCTACATCAATGGAAGAACACGATTTGGCAAGTGAAGCGAAATCTGAACTGGACCAGTTTGAAGCAAGAGTGAATAAACTGGAAGTTATGGAAAGTCAATCGATAAAAGATCTGGAAACATTAGAAACAAAGTATGTTCAAATGAAGCAGAAGCTGAAAGATCTATATGTAAAACGTCTTGAACTTAAAAGCCGTGAGAATATAGCCAGAACGAAGCGAGGTATGAATAAAGTGCTGGAAACAGAATTGATCTCTAAAAGTGCCTCCAAATTCGCGGAACTGGAAAGTTATATAGAAAGAATTGAACAGCGTGTTCATTCAGAATATCGCTTACACACACTTGATGCAAGATTTGCTGATTTGGAAAAAAAAGCTTCTAACTTAAACTGAAAACGTGATATTCTAAAAGGGTGCAGGTAAAAAAACTGCACCTTAATTGATTACTTATTAATGCCAGCCGTTTGAAAATTATGCGAGAGTTCAGTTACAGGGGGTTTAAGTTAATGTCTAAGTTTGAAACTACAGATATCATACGTCTTTTGCTAATAGTTGGATGTATTTTATTTGTTATTGAATTTATTTTTATTGATACAGGCCTCCTGTTTATTGTTTTATTAGCACTTATCGCTATATTCTACGGCAGGAAAAATTATTATAAAACAAGCGGGAAGTCCATTTTCTGGGGAAGTATGTTCTCCCTTTTTATCATAGTTATTGATACAATTGCTGTCAGGTTTTTATTATTAGCAGTCATTATATATTTAGGATGGAAATGGTACCAGTCTAAACCAAAGCGAAGTGAAAAAGTAATTATTCCGCAATTTTCCAGTAATTTTGGGCAGGAAGGCACTGCGTATAAAAATAACTGGTTTGGCACGTTGAATAAGGGCAGCGATGAACCTTTTGCATGGCATGATATGAATCTGCAGAAAGTTGTCAGTGACATTACAATTGATTTGAATAATACAGTTTTACCAGAGGAAGAATCAGTAATAGTAATAAGGCAGCTAATCGGAAATATTACGATTATCGTTCCATATGATATTGAAATTGCTGTAGAGCATTCGGTATTATATGGTGATGTTTCGATTATGCATTACCAGGAGCCAAATGCGTTCAATAAAAGTATTAATTTTAAATCAGAAGGATATAAAGACTCTCCGCAAAAAGTTAAGATTTTCACTCAGGTGCTGATAGGAAAGCTTGAGGTGAGAAGGGGATGAAAATAGGCAAACGTTTATTTTTTGCCAGCATTTTGTTAACATTTATCTTTCTTTTAATGATTTGTTTGCTCTTTTATCTGGCTTTTCCTATCAGTGACTGGAAATTACTTTGGCAGGTTAAAGTGCTGGAAGTACCATTTATTTTTATGGTACCGACAATGGCGTTATTGTTTGGATTGATGATTGGTTTAATCTGCTCTCATGTTGTACGAAAACGAATCATTTTTCTTGAACAAAGTTTAACAATGCTGATGAAAAATCAAACATTTATGGAAAATCCGGGTTTTGACGAGATTGATGTAATCAACCAGAAGCTGAAAGAGGTACGTGACTATATTCAGCAGCAGACTAAACGGACCCAGAAGCTGATTGATGAACGGACACAAGACCAGGAAAATAAATTAAATAAGGTGATTTCAGAAGAAAGAAATCGGCTTGCCAGAGAACTGCATGATTCTGTCAGCCAGGAATTATTTGCAGCGTCCATGCTGGTTTCTGCAGTAAATGCAAGCAACATAGATGGAAATGAAATGATGACAAAGCAATTGGGACAAATTGAGTCAATGATTCAGCAGGCACAGTTAGAGATGCGTGCATTGCTGCTTCATCTAAGACCAGTACCGCTGAAAGATAATACGTTAAAAGAAGGAATGGAAAATTTACTGCAGGAACTAAAAGCAAAAGTATCTGTTCATATAACTTGGAATGTAGAGGATGTAATTGTGAATAAAGGGATTGAAGATCATTTGTTCCGTATATTACAGGAAGCTTTGTCAAATGCGCTGCGCCATGCTAGGGCGGAGACAATTGATACTATTCTGATTGAACGTGACGGGTTTGTTATTTTACGTGTGAAGGATGACGGCAGGGGATTTGAATTAAATGAGAAAAAAGCAGGATCTTACGGAATATCCAATATGTATGAGCGAGCAGCAGAAATAGGAGCACACATCCATTTAGTAAGTATCCCTAAAGAAGGAACACGCCTCGAAGTCCGTGTGCCAATGATAGAGGAGGAAGAAGATGATAAAAGTTCTTTTCGTAGATGACCATGAAATGGTTCGAATTGGCGTAAGTGCATTTCTGTCAACACAGAACGATATCGATGTAATTGCAGAAGCAGAAAATGGAAAAGAAGCGGTAGATTTAGCACTGGATCTCCGTCCAGACATTATATTGATGGATCTTGTTATGGAAGAAATGGATGGAATCGAAGCAACAAAAAGGATTACTGAGAAATGGCCGGAAGCAAAGATATTAATCGTTACGAGTTTTATTGATGACGATAAAGTGTATCCCGCATTGGAAGCAGGTGCTACCAGCTATATTTTAAAAACATCTAAAGCAGATGTGATTGCACAAGCTATAAGGGATACATACGGAGGGGAATCTGTTTTGGAAAAAGAAGTAACAGCTAAAGTGATGAAAAATTTCCGGAAGTCAAATGAAACGACGTTACATGATACATTGACAAACCGGGAAATGGAAATCCTTCTGTTAATTGCTCAAGGAAAGACAAATCAGGAAATTGCCGATGAACTTTTTATCGCGTTAAAGACAGCGAAAGTACATGTTAGTAACATATTGAGCAAACTGCAGGTACAAGACAGAACACAGGCTGCCGTTTACGCGTATCAGCAGGGGATTATAAAATAACAGAAAAAAGAAGAGAAGGAGGGAAAAAGGATACCTCCTTCATTAGCGTTCATTAATCAAGTCCCAAAGTTTCATTAGGAATCTTAATGCGAAAACTCAGTTGATCTTCAGCTAAATTAAACTGTTGAACTTTCACCTTAAAGTTACTCTTTAATTCCATTTGTGTCAGTGCGATATAAATACTTTCTTCTTTCGGGTTAATGACTACCCAATCAGGGGTATTTATCTTATCGTCCACATATTTTAATATTTTATCTTTCGGCAGTCTCAGCAGGCCTAATGACATTTCTGTTGATTCTAGAAGGACATCCCCATTCTGCTGAACAACAGGCTCAAAGGTGATATTTACAGGCACTTCTGTATCAAATGCTTCAATTGTTCCCATGAGATGAACTGCTTCGTCAAGACTTATCGCATATTGGTCATTTTTATCTTTTAACAGTTTATCAATATATTCATTTACTAATTGGGTCAGGTTTTCCTTGCTCGATTGTACTACGAATTCTGCCCCTGCTTCTTCTTCAATATATTGCTTGTCTGGATATTCCTCACTGGAAACTGGCCAGATGATTAATAATATTATTGCCAAAACAATCGTAACATTTATTGTGGCTAATATGACAAACATTCTCTTCCAGTTTTTTCGACGTGTCTCCTTCATCTGAATCACCTTCTAGTTAGTCACTAAGTCTTCATTATTTTGCAAATAGGACCAGACTCGCTTTGCCATTTCTTCATAACCCCGTCTGTTCGGATGGAAATTATCTTCCGCATACATGTTTTCAGATCTGTTTTCATAGATATCCTGCATTGGTATGAAAGTTACTTGGTCATAAGTGCCTGCAACATTTTGGCTTTCATTGTTCCATCTCGTTAGAATATTGTCCAATGCTTCAATATCACTAAAGTATTTTTCAAATGGATTATAAAAACCGAGCAGGTAGATATCTGTTTCAGGTTGTATCTCCAATATTCTTGAGAGGATTTGGTCAATACGTTCTTTATATGGGCCTCTTTCTTCTATAAATGGTTCTTCTGTTAGATCCATAAAATTATCTTTTAGAATTTTCATTATATCATTTGCCCCAATTGTTATAAGCACAATATCAGCATCCTGAATGGATGAAACAATCTCTTCATTCTCCAGACGTTTTAGCAATTGATCTGTTCGATTACCGCGTTTTCCAAAATTGTCTATCGTCACCTTAACATCTTCATTGTCAAAATGTTCTTCAAGGACGCCTACATATCCGCCGCTTTCTGTCTCATCACCGACACCCTGAGTCAATGAATCTCCAATTGCCACAATATGTGTATCCTTTTTGAAAAATGTTAATGCATCAATCACCACATCTTTCACTGTTTCACCAATGTTATCTATTTCGTCGTCAGCTGTTTCAGTCTGCTCTTCTGAAACGGTTTCTTCATTCGTAGTTTTCTCTTCTATATTAAGTTCCTGTTCACTAGTTTCTGGAGGATTATCCACTGATGTTGTTTGCCTGCTGTTCTGGTTATCCTGCTTATTAAAATTTATGGTAAGAAAAATTGCTCCACATACAATAAGTAAAATAAAAATAGTGATGATAATTTTTTTGTTCATTGTCCACACCTTCATTTGTAGTCTAACCGAGGTTGTTTCTCTGTAAAAACTATACCCTTCTTCTTTATTATTCACACGTTACGATAATGTTATAATCTATGCAATAAAGAGGGGAAACATGTTATATTGTAATCTTCACGACAGGAGAAAACCTGTGTTCCTCTGTTTTTTAAATGATATGTATTGTATCACAGTCTCTAGCTGGCGTAAATATGAAAAACCGTGAACCATCAAATGGTTCACGGTAGTTCTATATATTTATCTTGGGGAGATAAATAACATAATGATGAAAGGAGGTTATTCTCCTCGGCGTAAGCGGTCAGCCTCCTGATATGGACAACGGTTTTCAACTATAATTTGCCCGTTCTGTTCCGCCTTCTTCTTAATTTCGTTATCTGCCTCGTTTCTGAACCAGACAATTTTTGATTTTTCGGAAACTAAGCTTGCATTGCTTGCATCCACTACTAAAGTAATATCAATTTCTCCTTCTATATCAGAAGGGTTGCTTACTGTAGAAACACCGTACAGACTGCTTTCCTGATCACTGATTGGTGTGATATGGAAGCCTTGTTTCTGTAATTTAGAAACAGTGTTTGCAGCTTCCTCGCTGTACCCGATTACAGCAATGTTTTTCGGTCGGATACCGCCATCCTCACGGGCGAATGGTGAAGAAAGTGCCCATGCTACTGCTTTTTCAGCATCTGCTTTTATAGTTGGTTCACTATTTGTTGCTTTTGCAATCGCCTGATCGAGGTCTTGTATAATATCTTCAGCTGTTTCAATTCCGACAGAAAGACGTACAAGCTCTTCACTAACTCCTGATGCCTGCAGTTCTTCCGGGTTTAGTTGTTGATGAGTTGTCGATGCCGGATGAATAATTAATGATTTCGCATCACCAACATTCGCTACATGTGACCATAACTTGATGTTGTTAATAAGTTCACGGCCGGCATCTTTTCCACCTTTTATACCGAAAGTAATCATTGAACCAAAGTGATTACGTAAATATTTTTTCGCAAGTTCATGAGAAGGGTGGTTCACTAATCCTGGATAATTCACCCATTCTACTTGTGGGTGGTTATTTAGGTATTCTGCTACATTTTTCGTATTTTCACTGTGGCGCTCGATACGCAAGTGTAATGTTTCCAGTCCCTGTAAGAAATAGAAAGCATTTTGAGGACTTAGACATGCACCGATGTCCCGTAATAATTGTACACGGAATTTAATTGCAAAAGCAGGTGGTCCGATGTCGATACCAAAGCGAATGCCGTGATATGTCTCATCAGGCTCTGTGAATCCAGGGAATTTGTCGCTGTTCCAATTAAATCTGCCGCCATCAACAACAATACCGCCAATGCTAGTACCATGTCCGCCGATCCACTTTGTAGCAGAGTGAACAACAATATCAGCACCCCATGCAATAGGTTTGCATAAGTAAGGAGTGGCAAATGTATTGTCAATAATTAACGGGATACCATTTTCGTGTGCGATATCTGCAACAGCCTCGATATCGAAAACATTTAAACTCGGATTTGTGATAACTTCACCGAAAATTGCTTTTGTTTTAGGTGTGATCGCAGTGCGGAAATTCTCCGGATCTGTGCCGTCAATGAATTTCACATCAATTCCATACTTTGGTAACGTTTTGTTAAATAAGTTATAAGTTCCGCCATACAAGTTGCTGTCAGCAAGGATTTCGTCACCTGAATGGGCAATATTCAGAATTGCCAGCGTAATCGCTGCCATCCCTGATGAAGTGGCAACAGCAGCTACCCCGTCTTCCAGTAATGCTATGCGCTGCTCGAATGCATCTACTGTCGGGTTCATAATGCGGGAGTAAATGTTCCCAGGCTCTGCTAATGCAAATAAATTTTGAGCGTGTTCTGTGTCATTGAATACATAGGAAGTTGTCTGGTAAATAGGAACAGCACGTGAGTTTGTTGTTGGATCAACCTGCTGGCCGCCATGAAGTAATGATGTTTCATTTCCTGTAAAATCGAATGAATGTGTCATAATTCGCCTCCATTTAATATGTAGTAAAAAAACCTCTTCTTATCTATGTAAGAAGAGGTTGTAGTTGATTTTTTTCCTCCTCTTATCTTTCAGGTAATCACCTGTAGGAATTAGCACCTTTTCACCTTGGATGTTCCAAACTGACGGTTGCCGGGCTTCGACGGGCCTAGTCCCTCTGCCTCTCTCAATAAGAGTCTATCGATTAAATTAGTATAATTATAAGTGAAAATATATAGTCCGTCAATCAAAATTATGAAACTATTCATTTTTGTTCCATTTGCTCTATAGAAAAATACCTATTCCATTCTTTTTTCCAGGTGCATAGACTACTATAGAAAAATGAATAGAAGAGGGTGGAAGAAATGAATAACAAAGAAGACAGGAGAAAGGAACATTTATCAGGCTGGGGGGAGGATTTCATCAGAAAGCTTGATGCTTTTTTATATGAGAAGCCAGCACGAAATATAATGGAAACAATTGATCAGTTTTTTGACAATGCGAAAGGCGGATATGAACGGATTCCAGTTGACATTGCAGAAACAGATGATGAGTGGATAATAAGCTTTGATCTGCCAGGAATCAAAAAAGAACAAATTAAGTTAGCTATTTTAGGGAATGTAATAACAATAAGTGTTACACATAAAGAGGAAACCGAACAGTATGATCAGACGTATCATTATTACAGAAAGGAAAGAAAGGCACATAATAAGGAACGGACGGTTACATTGCCGTTTACTATTGACAGGGATATGGCTAAAGCAAAATTTGATAACGGTCTGTTACAGATTAAGTGTCCAAAAAATAAACAGGACAAAAATTTTATGTCTATCGAGTAATAAGCTGTTAATCGCTCATAATAGAGAAAAATGTGCTATATTTAAACGAGAGAAAGGGGGCAATTTATGGGGGTCTTTCAGCTTGTAATCAGCCTTATTTTAATTTTTAATATTATTTTATCTTTCGCGATCATTTTTTTAGAGAGAAAGAATGCAACCTCAACTTGGGCATGGATTATGGTCCTCACTTTCATCCCTGTCTTTGGGTTTATTTTATATTTGATTTTTGGCCGCAAACTGAGCAATAAAACAATTTTTACATGGGATACAAAGAGTAAACTTGGTGTAAAAACTGCAGTTCAGCATCAATTGAGAGAGATTGAGTCAAAAACGTTTCAAGTAAATGATGAAAGAATGCATTCATATGAAGATTTGTTTTACTTACATTTAAGAAACAATGATGCGATCTTCTCACAGGATAATGATGTGAAAGTGTTTACTGACGGGAACCGGAAATTCAATTCACTGATAGAAGATATGGAGAATGCAAAAGATCACATCCATTTAGTTTATTATATTGTTAGGTCTGACCATTTGGGAAATCGGCTTGCAGAAGTTTTAATGAGAAAAGCGCAGGAAGGTGTAAAGGTAAGATTTCTCTATGATGATATGGGATCAAGAAAGCTAAGCCGTAAATTGATTCGAAAAATGCGTATGGCGGGTGCGGAAGTGGAAGGATTTTTCCCGCCATTAATTCCAAAAGTAAATTTAAAGATTAATCACAGGAATCACCGCAAATTAGCTATTATTGATGGAGAAATTGGTTATATCGGAGGATTTAATATTGGGGATGAATATTTGGGTGTAAATGAGCGGTTTGGTTATTGGCGTGACACTCATCTCAGGGTTGTGGGAAGTGCAGTTAGTAACATGCAGACCCGTTTTATTCTTGATTGGAATCAGGCCTCACGGAATGACATCGACTATCATGAACGCTATTACACTACAAGACCTGCCGGGAGAATTGGTATGCAGATTGTCTCAAGCGGCCCCGATTCTGACTGGGAACAAATAAAGCACGGATATATGAAGATGATTATGTCCGCGAAGGAATATGTGTTTATTCAGACACCATATTTTATTCCTGATGACAGTCTGTTAGATGCATTGAAAATTGCTTGTTTGTCAGGTGTTGATGTTAGGATAATGATACCGAACAAGCCCGATCACCCGTTTGTTTACTGGGCTACTTATTCATACATTGGCGAATTGCTTAGAGCAGGAGCAACCGTTTATATTTATCAAAAAGGATTTTTGCATGCTAAGATGATAATAGTAGACGGAAAAATAGCTTCGGTCGGAACAGCGAATATAGATGTGAGAAGTTTCCGTCTGAATTTCGAAGTGAACGCATTTTTGTATAATGAGACACTTGCAGAAATACTGGTAGATGAGTTTCAGAAAGATATGGAACATGTAACACAGCTCACGTATGCTTTATACCAAAAAAGACCGCTGTGGATCCGGTTTAAAGAATCGGTATCCCGGCTGATTTCACCTATTTTATAAACAGTGAACAGGCAAGTAAAGAAAGGATTGACTATATTGCGAGGCTTGAAAGTAGAGGGATTAACGAAAACATACGGAGAAAAAGTGCTTTTTGAAGATATTTCTTTCTCAATTAGTGAAAATGACCGGATTGGCTTAATCGGTGTAAATGGAACAGGGAAGTCAACGCTGCTGAAAGTACTGGCAAAAACAGACACAGCAGAAGCGGGAGTTCTCGACCATCCGAATGACTACCAGATCGAATATTTAGATCAGGATCCGAAACTGGATACACATCTATCTGTACTTGATCAAATCTATTACGGAGATGCGAAAACAATTGTAACATTACGAAATTATGAGCGTGCAGTCATAGAATTAGAGCGGGCACCAGAGGATACATCCATACAGAAAAGGTTACTTCAGATGCAAGAAGAGATGGATCGTTTAGACGCCTGGGATGCGATGACCGTAGCGAAAACGATCCTTACTAAATTAGGGATAAAGAATATGGACCAGAAGGTTGAGGAGCTTTCCGGCGGACAAAAAAAGAGAGTGGCAATTGCGAAAGCTCTGATCCAGCCTGCAGACTTACTGATCCTGGATGAACCGACCAACCATTTAGATAACCATACCATCGAGTGGCTGGAGGAATATGTACCACAATATAAAGGAGCAATTTTGCTTGTTACCCACGACCGGTATTTTTTAAATCGTATCACGAACCGCATTTTTGAGCTAGATAAAGGAAACTTATATACATACCAGGGGAATTATGAAATATTCCTTGAACAAAAAGCGCTTAGGGAAGAACAGGAATTGCAGGCAGAGAAAAAACATCAGAACCTGTTAAAGAAAGAAATTGCCTGGCTCCGCAGTGGAGTAAAAGCAAGGACAACGAAACAAAAAGCAAGAATTGACAGGGCAGAGCAATTAAAAGAGGTTAGCTTCCAAACGAATAAAGATGAGGTTGACTTTCAAGTAGGTTCAGCACGACTTGGCAAAAAAGTTATCGAAGTAGAGGGGTTATCGAAAAGTTTTCAAGAGAAGATATTATTTCGTGATTTCAGCTTTTTAATAAAACCCGGTGACAGAATCGGCATCGTTGGACCTAATGGCAGCGGGAAAACGACCTTGTTAAATATTCTTGCAGGAAACATAATGCCTGATAGTGGTACAATGGAAGTGGGGGAAACTGTTAAGATTGGTTACTATACCCAGGACCATCTGCCATTGGACGAAACAGTCAAAGTAATTGATTTAGTGAGAGAAGTCGCTGAGGTTGTCCACACTGTGAATGGTGATGTTATTACAGCAGAACAAATGCTTGAAAGATTTCTTTTTCCAAGGTCACAGCAATGGACCTATGTACGGAAGCTATCCGGTGGTGAGCGGCGAAGATTGTACTTGCTGACTGTATTAATGCAGGAACCGAATGTGTTATTTCTCGACGAACCGACAAATGATCTGGATACAGAAACATTAGCTGTACTGGAAGATTACTTAGACAGTTTTCCAGGTGTCATGCTCACCGTATCCCATGACCGCTATTTTCTCGACAAGACAATTGATCAGGTAATCGCTTTTACAGAGGAAGAGAAATTAACTCACTTTTATGGTAGTTATACAGAATTCAGGGAACAATTAAATGTGAAAGAGGCAAAGCAGAAAGCAGATAAAGTGAATAAGCAGCAACCTCGCCGTAAAAGAAAACGACTTTCTTACCATGACCAGCAGGAGTGGGAAACAATTGAAGAAGTGATCACTTCACTGGAGGAAGAACTGGAGCTTATTCAATCAGAAATTGAAGCTGCCGGCAGTGATATCGGGAAGATTAACCCGCTATTTGAAAAACAGAATGATTTAGAACAGCAGTTAGAGGCAAAAATGGAAAGATGGGAAGAGTTATCTTTATTAGTTGAACAGTTAGAGGAGGAATAAACAATGGCAGAACAGCAGTTGTTGGAAAAATACGCAGAATTAGCATTAAAAACAGGGGTCAATCTGCAAAAAGACCAGGCACTTGTGATTAACTCATCTATCGAAGGAGCAGATTTTACTAGAATTGTTGCAAGAAAAGCTTATGAATTAGGTGCGAAGAATGTTCATATTAACTGGACAGATGATGAACTGACTTTGCTGAAGTTTGAGCATGCACCTGAAGAAGTACTGACAAACATTCCTTCATGGCAAGTAGAAAAACATTTGGACTTTGCAAAAGACGGGGCGGCTTTACTGGCTATTCGTTCCACAAATCCAGACTTGCTGAAAGATATTGATCCTGCTAAAGTAGCAAAGGCCAATAAAGCAAGCGGGGAAGCGATGAAGGAATTCCGTCAATATACGATGAATGACCGGATTGCATGGTCGATCATCTCGATCCCTACAGGGGACTGGGCACAGAAAATTTTCCCTGAAAAATCCAGGGAAGATGCAATAGAGAGCTTATGGGATTCCATTTTCAAAATTGTCCGTGTAGATAAAGAAGATCCTGTGGCAGCATGGGAGAAACATAACCAGTTATTACATCAGGCAAGAACATATTTAAATAAAAAAGCATACCGTGCCTTAGTATTCAAGTCAGAAGGCACAGACATCCGCTTTGAATTACCAGAAGGCCATATATGGAAAGGCGGATCTGCTGAAACAACGGGTGGTGTGACATTTAATCCAAACATGCCTACAGAAGAAGTATTCACCGTTCCACATAAATATGGGGTGAATGGCAAAGTGACAGCTAAAAAACCGCTTGTCTATGGCGGGAATATGATTGACGGCTTCAGTCTGACTTTTAAAGATGGGAAAGTAGTTGACTTTGAAGCAGAAAAAGGCTACGACACGTTAAAGCATTTATTAGATACTGATGAAGGAGCGAGTCGCTTAGGTGAATTAGCACTTGTACCACATGCTTCACCAATTTCCCAGTCCGGGTTGATTTTTTATAACACATTATTTGATGAGAATGCTTCCTGTCATATCGCATTAGGTAAAGCCTATCCAACAAATGTTGAAGGTGGATCAGATATGAATGAAGCGGAACTTGATAAGCATGGTATTAATGACAGCCTGACACATGTTGACTTTATGATCGGGTCAGCAGAGTTGGACATCGATGGAGAGACAGCTGATGGAAATCTTGAACCTGTATTCAGACAAGGAGCATGGGCAATCGATTTTAATGAATAATAAATAGGGAAAGTCCAGCAGAGGTGCTGGACTTTTTAGATGCAAAAAGAACGCTGAATCTGCAAGAAGAGAGCGAAAGTTGCAAAAAGAGCGCCAAATCTGCAAGAAGAGAGCGAAAGTTGCAAAAAGAGCGCTGAAATCTGCAAGAAGAGCGGGAACTCCGAGAAGGAGCAAACTCCTACTCCCATCCGCGGGGATCTGAGCCTCCCCCGTGCAAGGACTCCGCCTTTTAATTCCATTTGCCATTTTTAATTAAAGCGGCACGAATTTCTTCATAAGTATATTCCTCAGGCAGTGTTTCTTTTAATAGTTTCAATCCCGGCTCTTCAGCCTGCTCATAGGCGGAGAGCACTTCATTTTCTAACTCTTCTGATATCAGGCGTGACCAGTCCAGCTCATGGCCTTCCTTCACAGCTTGCATAAGATGTTGAAAAACAGTAGTCTCTGCTATTCCCCGTTTATCTGAAATTTCCTTAATCTCAAGTTTCTGCTCAATAAACAGTTCATAGCTTATTAGATAGCTGGGGCGTTTATCATTTTTTCCATCAACATATTCTTCGATTACTTCAAGAAATTGTTCCCCGAATTGTTCAAACTTTTTCTCACCAACACCATGAATCAGAAGCATGGCACTTTTTGATTGGGGCATCATGCTCGCCATCTCTGTTAAAGATTTATCACTAAAAACAACATATGGCGGGACACCATGGGAATCTGCTAACTCTTTACGCAATGTCCGCAGCTTTTCAAACAAAGTCCCATCATAATCAGTACTTTTCTTTTTCTCCACCTTCGCCACCTGCATCATAACAGGTGCCGTTCCCTTCAGCACGTCAACCGCACGTTTACCCAACCGCAAAACAGGAAAACGTCCTTCTTCCGATACGAGGAAATTTTCAGCAACTAAAAAATGAATAAACTGAACCAATTCTTTTTCGGTGTACCCTGATAACAAACCGTAAGTAGACAAACGGTCAAATCCGAACTGCTTAACCTTCCTGTCACTGGATCCTTTCAGCACTTTAGCTGTAATACTTGCACCAAACCTTTCCCCCATCCGTTTCACACAGGAGAGAACCATTTGTGCTTCCTTCGTACGATCCACTTTATCTGTATCATCTTTACAATTCGAACATTTTCCGCAATCTTCAGCATCTGTCTCATCATCAAAATAGTCCAGAATATATTGCTGCAGGCACTGATCCGTATGGCAGTAATTAATCATCGCCTGCAACTTTCCATATTCCTGACGCTTCTTATCCTCCACCATCTCCGACTGCTCAATTAAATACTTCTGTGTATGAATATCCTGACCGGAGAAAAGCAGGATACAATCACTAGGCGCACCATCCCTGCCTGCTCGCCCTGCCTCCTGATAATAACTCTCCAGGTTTTTCGGTAACGCATAATGAATCACATACCTGACATTCGACTTATCAATCCCCATACCGAATGCATTTGTCGCAACCATCACCGTCGTATCATCCTGAATGAAAGCATTTTGAGCTTCTTTACGTGCAAGTTCACTCATCCCTGCATGATATTTACTAACGTTCAAGCCCTTTTCTTTCAAGGAAAAATGTAACTGGTCGACCTGTTTCCGGGTGATGGCATAGATTATCCCAGGTTCGTCCTTGCGAAGACGCACATAGTCTTCAATGTATGCCGAACGACTTTGGCCCTTCACGATTTGGAATGTTAAATTATCTCTGGCAAAACCTGTTTTAACTACCTGTGCATCATTCACATTCAGTAACTGCTGAAGATCTCGAATCACTTCATCTGTCGCTGTTGCCGTCAGACCTATTAGGGTTGGCAAGTTACTCAATTGTTTGACCCGCTCAACAACGGTCCGGTAACTTGGTCTGAAATCATGTCCCCATTGGGAGATACAATGTGCTTCATCGAAGGCGATCGTAGAAAGGGTGATCGAATCCAATGTTCTCAGAAACCCCTCTGAGTCGAATCGTTCAGGCGCGACATAGATAAATTTATACCTTCCCTGACGAAGAGCATTTAATCTTTCCCGCTGTTCTTCATTTGATAAGGAGCTGTTAATATACGTGGCGGCAATCCCGAGGGAAGTCAGTGCATCAACCTGGTCTTTCATTAATGAGATTAATGGTGAAATAACTAAAGTAGTACCAGAAGTAACCAGGCCGGGGACCTGGTAGCAAATCGACTTACCTCCGCCTGTTGGCATAATAGCGAGCGAATTTTTCTCTTCGATCGTTTGTTCAATAACGGTTACCTGTCCTTTCCTGAAATCGTCATAACCAAAATAGGTTTTTAAAACATTTCTTGCTTCTTGTAACATTTATCTCTTCCTTTATATAAATCTGATTTTTTTAACCGATCATAAGTATGCCGGGCTAACTATTTTAGAGTTGTTCCTATCATAACATTATTATTGCATATAAGGACAAAAACCTTTAATCTATAAAAACGTAATACAGGAACAAAAATTGCTCTGTTTATAGATAAACTTAATGATAAAGGAGGGATTCATTTATATGGTGGATTCTTTATTACTAGTTATTATGATTGTTGGTGTATTAGGGATAGGCTCGCAGTGGATTGCATGGAAATTCCGGTTACCAGCAATTGTGGTCATGTCTATCGCAGGTTTATTAGCTGGACCAATTCTGGGAATTATAAATCCGCAGGAAGATTTTGGGGACTTATTTCGCCCGTTTATTTCAATTGCTGTTGCTATTATATTATTTGAAGGTAGTTTAAACCTCAATTTCAAAGAGGTAAAAGGTTTGGGAAAGCCGGTATTTCGAATCGTTACATGGGGAGCGGTTTTGGCATGGATTCTGGGTTCCTTAACAGCACATTATGTGGCAGGACTATCCTGGGCAGTCGCTTTTGTTATTGGTGGTATATTTATTGTCACTGGTCCTACTGTTATATTGCCACTGCTCAGACAATCCAGATTAAAACCGACACCAGCGAAGATATTGAAATGGGAAGGGATTGTTGTAGACCCGTTTGGTGCACTGTTAGCTGTGTTCGCTTTTGAAACTATTTTATTTCTGTCAGCAGATTCCAGAGATGCATCAGCTTTACTTTTATTCTTACTTGCTTCATTTTTTGCAATTGTATTGGGTTACGTTTTCGGAAAAGTAATCGGCTGGATGTTTGAATCCGGGCACATGCCGGAATATCTTAAATCACCTGCAATGTTTGGTGCAGTTATTGCCTGTTTCACTATCGCTGATGAAGTTAAGCATGAAACAGGTTTGCTGGCAGTGACAGCAATGGGAATGACTCTGGCCAATATAGGGATCTCGTCTATAAAAGATATGCGCCACTTTAAAGAAAATATTTCGATATTACTAATCTCAACTGTCTTTATTTTACTGACATCATCTTTAACGATGGACACATTGAAAGATATATTCCGTCCGGAAATTATTGGATATGTATTATTAATGTTATTTGTTGTACGCCCATTGTCTATTTTCATCTCAACTATTGGTTCAGGTTTGTCACTGCAGGAGAAAACTTTAGTCGGCTGGATAGCGCCGAGGGGTATTGTGGCACTTACAGTTGCGAGTTACTTTGCAAGTGTACTGGAGGATGAAGGGTTTGAAGGAGCATCACTCGTAACATCCCTTACATTTGCCTTAGTATTTTCTACAGTATGTGTTCACGGCTTTACCATTGGTTGGTTAGCGAAGAAACTGAATCTTTCTTCAGAGGGGAAGCCTGGTGCCATTATTGTTGGATCCAACCGTTTCTCCATATCTTTAGCAAAAGTGATGGATGAACTGAAAATACCCGTAATCATTGTAGATTCCTCATGGGACAGGCTTCATCAGGCAAGAAGAGCGGGAATTAATCATACGCACGGTGAAATTTTGTCAGAGCAAATGGAATATACGATTGATTTCACACCATATGATTATCTGATCAGTGCAACAGAATATGACTCTTATAATGCGCTTGTCTGTTCAACATTTGTTCCGGAGTTCGGGCGGAAAAGTGTATTCAGGCTGCCGCGCCAGACGAACAGCGGGGATCACTTAGAAGATATCGGTCATACCATTGGCGGAAAAGAACTCTTTAAGCCGGCAGAAGGAATTGAAGAGTTAAAATATAAATTAAAAGCAGGTTATGTGTTTAGAAAAACCTCTATTACGGAACAGTATAAGTGGGAAGATTATCTACAGGACAAACATGAAGAAACTGTATTGCTATTTGTCTTAAAACAATCAAAACAAATAGAATTTTTCGCAGAGGATACAGAAACAACAGCATCGGCTGGTGATACCATAGTAAGTTTAATGCCGCCAAGTAAAGAATTTAGTAAAATTAGAGAAAAAATAAAAGGAAATAAAGAAGCTAGCAATTAATTTCAATTGCTAGCTTTTTTGCTGGGAAATTATTGCATTTGACTTAACTGCTGTCTTAACTTCGCGATTTCCTTTTCAATCCGTTCTAACTCTTTATCAGTAAATTCTGTTTTTCCTTTCACATAAACCAGTTTCTCCATATCTGCAGAAAGTCTCATATGATCAGACTTCAGTTCTTCAATTTTATCTTCCATTTCTTTACGAGTCATTTTTTTCACTCCTTTTCCTACCATAAAGACTAGCGAAAAACACCTGAATGCGCAACTAAATAAATGAATGGAGAAGAAACAGTTTTTGCTGAATCAGGGTGCAATTAAGCATATTTTGAGGATTATCGATTATTTGTAAGCATTTGCTAAGATATATCCATCATCTGCCCGCATTTTTTAATCAGCCGATTATATGTCGTTTAATTCAAACAAATCGGGGTATAGTAAATTTGTGATGCTTGAAACAATTCTGTAACATTTATAATAACAAAAATTTTCGAGCGGCATGAATTTTCTTAGAAGGGGGAGAGAAAAGATTGAAAGTATTTAGATGGATTGATAAAGCTATTATGAGATTAGAAGAGTTTATCTTAAGTTTTTCCATTATTCTGATATCTATCATGATTGTCGGGAATGTAATTGCTCGTGAAATATTTAACTCTGGTGCCTTTTTCTTTGCGTATGAAGTTAGTAAATTTGCAATTGTTATCGCAACATTTATGGGAATTGGCTATGCAGCAAGAAAGGGACGTCATATCAGTATGTCTGCTTTCTATGATTTTGCACCATTTAAAGTGAGAAAAGTCATGATGATTATTATTAATTTTGTGACAGCAATTTTCATGTTTATTATGGCTTATTATACATACAGCTACGTGATGTTTGAGTATGGCACAGGTGCAGTTACTACATCACTTCAAGTGCCAAGATACTTAATGTCTGTGTTTATTCCTATCGGCTTCTTTATGGCAGGAATTCAATTTATCCGCAATACCTTAGTGAATTTTTCATCAAAGGCAAAAGACAAAGTTTATTTAGGTATTGATGCGGTAGATTACAATGACACAAAAGATAAAGAAGTGAAGTTAGAAGATTTATCCGTTTAATCGAAATGATCAAATTGTAGAGAGGTAAAAATAATATGTTGACAACATTATTAGCCATTATGGTTGTGTTACTTTTATTAAATTTCCCCATGATGATCCCACTAATATTAGCTCCCGTTGTAATTATGATCATTTTCAATCCAGCAGTTAATATGGATCTATTGATGGGGCAGTTACTGACAGGGATCGAATCACCAGTATTATTATGTGTACCACTATTTATTTTCGCTGCAGATATTATGACATCAGGGAAAACATCCAATCGCTTATTAGATTTTATTGGCTCATTCGTTGGGCATATTCGTGGTGGTTACGCAGTTACAACAGCAGCAGCGTGTACACTGTTTGGAGCAATATCTGGTTCCACACAAGCAACTGTTGTAGCGATCGGGCGTCCGATGCGTGAGCGGTTATTGAAAATTGGATACAAAGATTCCAGTGCGATGGCTCTCATCATTAATTCCAGTGATGTCGCCTTACTTATACCGCCAAGTATCGGTATGATTATATATGCGCTGGCTGCAGGTTCAGGTGTATCTGTTGGTGATTTGTTTATTGCTGGTATTATTCCTGGGTTAATCGTATTTCTATCTTTTGCTTTATATAGTGTAATTTATGCAAAGATAAAAGATATTCCTTTAGCTGATCGAATCAGCTGGAAAGAGAGATTGGTATATTTCAGAAAAGCATTGTTACCGTTAGGTTTTCCAATTATTATTATCGGCGGTATCTATTTAGGGTATTTCACTCCTGTAGAAGCATCTGGTATTTCCGTCTTGTATGCTATTATTCTGGAAGTGCTGATTTTTAAAACTATTCCGTGGAAGAAGCTTCCTGGTATCGCACTGTCAACAGGGTTAGTTACATCAGCTGTATTTATTCTTGTTGCTGGTGGTCAATTGTTTACATGGGTATTAGGTTTTGCCAGAATTCCGCAGCAAATTACTGAAGCAGTCTTAGGTACAGATCCAAGTGCGGTCTATGTACTGTTAATGGTAAGTATTTTCTTCTTTGTAGGCTGTATGTTTGTTGATCCGATTGTTGTTATATTAATTCTGACACCAATCTTCGCACCAGCAGCTGAGGCAGCAGATGTTGATTTGATTCACTTAGGAATTATTATTACATTCCAGGCAGCATTAGGTTCTGCAACTCCGCCGTTTGGTGTCGATATATTTACGGCGAGTGCGGTGTTCAAGAAACCATACTTAGAGGTAATTAAGAGTACCCCGCCATTTATTGTAATGTTACTGCTTATTGGTGTGGCACTCGTGCTTTTCCCAGAGTTATCTTTAGTTCTGGTTCCATAACGTTATTTAAGTGGCTAACGGTCACTTAACATATATTTTTTATAAAAAATTTTAGGGGGTAATGATCATTTTTAACAAAAAGTATTTACTTATGTTGATCTCTATCTTAACACTTAGCTTTTTACTAGTAGCTTGCGGTGGTGGAGATAGTGAAGAAGGTACAGGCGGCAATGAAGGTGAAGACACAGGTTCAGAAGAAAATAATGAAAATACAGAAGGTGAAGAAGGTGGCGAAGAAGCTTCCGGAGATTTTGAAGAAGCGGAATGGAGCTTCGTTACGGAAGAGCTGGACGGTGAAGTTCAGTATGAGTATGCAGAAGAATTTGGTAAACGTATTGAAGAGAAAACAGGCGGAGCTATCACTGTAGTACCGTATGAATATGGTGCATTAGGCAGTGAGGTTGACCAGGCTCAATTACTGCAACAGGGTGGAGTACAGCTAGCGGTAATGTCACCAGGTTTTACAGGCGGTCAGGTACCGGATGGACAAATTTTCTCATTACACTATTTCTTCCCTGCTGACCCAGCTCAGACGCAGGAAGTATTAACAAACAGTGAAGCATTGAACACGGATCTTCGTGCAAAATATGAGGAACATAATATTACACCACTTTCTTACTGGACAGAAGGTGCAATGGCTTGGACTAGTAATGTAGGTATTGACGAACCATCTGACTGGGAAGGTTTAAACATGCGTGTACAGGAGTCACCGTTAATGCGCGAAACTTATGCTGCATATGGTGCAACTGTTCAGTCAATCAGCTGGGGTGAGTTGTACACAGCTTTAGACCGTGAGACAGTAGATGCTCAGGAAAACCCTGTATTCTTTATTAACTCAGCAAGTTTTTATGAAGTACAGGATACGTTAACTATTTCCAATCATAATAACTATGTTGCAATGACAACGGCTAATACAGACTGGTACAATGGTTTACCGGAAAACGAAAAGCAGCTAATTGATGAAACAGTTGCTGAAATGCAGGACTGGATCTTTGAAGAACAGAAAGCGCAAAATGAAGCAGGTCTAGCGGCAATCAAGGAAGACATTGAAAATCCAACAGAAATTATTGAATTAACAGAAGAACAAATTGCTGCATTTAAAGAAGTAGCGGAACCAGTTCACGAACAGTTCAGAAATGGGGAATTAACTGAAGGTGTAGATTCTGCTATTTATGATAAACTAAAAGAAGAAATCGCTGAAGTAACAGGCGAGTAATCATTATAACATTATAAGAAAAAACCGGACTAAAATTGAATTAGTCCGGTTTTTTCGTTGCAAATATAAAGTATTCAATTAAATGAACTATCATCATTAGTATCATCTTCAAAAATTGCGACAAAATAATAGATTAATAGATAAATTTCCACAAAAATACCAAAATATCTTGAATTCGTTTTCATTGACTCTTTTGCTTTGAAAAAATATACTTATAATATATGGGTGTAAGTATATGGTAACGTGCGATGATTCCATTGCTTTGTCCGTTGATGTTATTGGCGGATTTTCTAATCATTTCAGTAGGGAGAGGATATAATGAAAACAGAAATAAAAAAATGTACGTTGGAAGATTTACATGCATTACAAGTAATAGGTACAGAAACGTATAGCGAAACATACAGCCATTTGAATACTCCTGAGAATATGAATGAATACTTAGAGTCAGCTTTTAATTTAGATCAGCTGAAAACAGAGTTATCGAATGATAATTCGACTTTTCTATTTTTGTATGTAAATCAGGTACTAGCTGGGTATTTAAAAGTGAATGTGAATGATGCACAAACATACCATGTAAGTGATGATGCCCTTGAAATTGAACGAATCTACGTTAAACATGTCTTTCAAGACAAAGGGTTAGGAAAAATGCTTCTCCAGACAGGGATAAATCTTGCGAAGGAAATGAATAAAAAAGAAGTATGGCTTGGGGTATGGCAAAAGAATAAAAATGCGATCGATTTCCACAAAAATATGGGCTTTGAAACGAGAGGCAAGTATTCCTACTTTATTGGTGATGAAGAACAGGAAAACTCTATTATGGTTAAAACACTTTAAACGGTTATTAACCAAATAAGAATCCATCAATGAAAGTGGATTCTTATTTCAGGTTAATAGTATTCCGTTTTCCTCTAAATCAAATCAGGATCTTCTTCAGGTTGTTTCTTTTTCCACTGTTGGTAAAAATGTCCAATGATTGTTTTAATGACTGCATATGCGGGTATGATAAACAGTAATCCTAAAAACCCTGCAATTCCCCCTGCTGCCAAAATTAATGTAATTACAGTGAGTGGATGCAAAGATAAAGCGCGTCCCATTACATTCGGCGAAATAAAGTTACTCTCAATTTGCTGTGCAATAAACATGACAACAGCTGCCCAGACTCCGATCAGCGGGTCCTGGAATAACCCGACGATTACTGCAGGAATAGCGGACAAAAAGGGCCCTAAAAACGGGATAAAGTTCATCACAACAGCAAATAGCGCAAGGGATAAAGAGTATTCCAGCCCGATGATTATATATCCGATATACAGCATGACTCCGACACAAACACTTACAATAAATTGTCCCTGTATAAAGGAAGCTAATGTGTGATTAATACTTATCGCTAATTGACGAAAACTGCTTGCTTTCGCAGGACTTAGAAACTGAGAAATAAAAGGAACGAATTTATGACCATCTTTCAACATAAAAAACAGGAAGAATGGTATTAAGAAGAAAGCAAAGACAAAACTGAATATCTGTCCAATGACTCCAATTATCCCTGTTGTCACAGCTTCAGCATATGTGCTTAAATTATCAATGATGTTCTGGATAGTCCCTTCAAATTGCGGTGGAATAATATTTTGGTTATCCTGCCAGATTTCTATTAACTGTTCAGCGCTCTTTACCATTTTAGGAATACTCTCATATAAATTTGCAAATTGCTGTTGAACAATTGGTGCAACGAAGAGTACTACTAGCGTAATAACGACAACTAATAATAGAAAAGCGATAAATGTTCCAATTAATCGAGGAACTTTCTTTTTCTCCAACCAGTTGACCACAGGGTTTGTGATATAAAATATAACTCCTGCTCCAATAATCGGAACAGCTATCGCTCCTAAATATGCGCCGACTGGCTCAAAAATAAATCGGGTTTTATGTATTAAATAGATAAGTGTAAAAATCAGTATAGATGTTACTAAGAACCGGACACCTTTTTTCTCAAACAACCACTATCACACCTTTTTCTATGTATTATTATTTATATATTACCATAAGAATAAGAGAATAAGCTATGAACCAGCAGTTACATTATGCTAAAATAGTTAATAAGATTATTTAATTAAGTTGTGGAGGGATCGTAACATGTCATGGCAAGATACATTAAAAAAGTGGACATCTTTTGCGACATTAGATGAAAAACTATTAGATCAATTAAAAAAGGTGAGCGATGATGAGAGAGAACTAGAGGATTCTTTTTATAAGAATCTCACCTTTGGCACTGGCGGGATGAGAGGTGTACTAGGTCCCGGAACAAACAGGATGAATATTTACACGATTCGAAAAGCGGTAGAAGGTTTAAGCAGATACATAGAGGAAAATATAGTACATGCAAAAGAACGCGGTGTTGTGATAGCGTATGATTCTCGTTATATGTCAAAGGAATTCGCTGTGGAGGCTGCAAAAGTATTAGGAGCCCATGAGATTAGAGCATATGTTTTTGAATCATTGCGTCCAACACCGTTGCTTTCTTTTTCAGTCAGGTACTTACACGCTGCTGCAGGGATAATGATTACGGCAAGTCATAATCCGCCAGAATACAATGGTTTTAAGGTATATAATGAAGATGGCGGGCAAGTGTCATTGAAAGAAGCTGGAGCAATCATAGATATGGTAAATACGGTAGAAGATGAACTGTCAGTTGATGTAAAAGAGCAGACAGAACTTGAGAATAGTAATTTACTGGAATGGGTTGGAGAAAAGATAGACAGGGCTTATCTCAATGCATTAAAGACAATTCAAAAACAGGATAACAGTGACAATGATTTAAAGATTGTTTTCACGCCATTACATGGAACGGCACTTGAACTGGTATCCAAAGGGCTTGTGCAGGCAGGCTTTGACAAAGTATCTGTTGTGGAAGAACAAGCTGTTCCAGATCCTGAGTTTTCAACTGTCTCCTCACCTAATCCGGAAGAACACCAGGCTTTTGAAATGGCGATAGAACTAGGTGAAAGAGAAAATGCTGATATTTTAATAGGTACAGATCCCGACGCAGACAGATTAGGTGTTGCTGCCAAAGATGCTGATGGATCCTATCAAGTACTGACAGGTAATCAATTAGGAACACTGTTATTGGATTACACTTTGTCTCACTTGGATGAACAGGAACGGAAGAACGGCCAGGTTATAAAAACAATCGTAACAACCGAAATGGGACGTACAGTTGCTAGCCATTATGGCATTAATACAATTGATACACTGACAGGTTTTAAATTCATTGGTGAAAAAATAAAGAACTTTGAAGCATCTGATGAGCAGTTTTTATTTGGTTATGAAGAAAGCTACGGATATTTAATTGGCTCATTTGTGCGGGATAAGGATGCTGTACAGGCAGCTTTAGCAGCATGTGAAATGGCTAATTACTGGAAAAAGCAAGGCAAGACACTGTGGGAGGCTTTAACGGCTTTATATGATAAGCATGGGTATTATTTAGAAGGAATGAAGTCTTTAACATTAAAAGGTAAAGATGGAGCAGAGCAAATTGAAAAAATTATGAAAAATATCAGGGAGCAGCCTTTTACTTCGCTCGGAGGTCTTGAGGTGAAGGCAGTAGAAGACTACCAATTAAGCGTCAGACAGTTGTTTTCCGAAGATTTAACAGAAGACATCCTCCTTCCAAAAGAGAATGTAATGAAGTTTATTTTAGAAGATGATGCATGGGTTTGTTTCCGGCCATCAGGTACAGAACCGAAAATTAAAAGTTATTTCGGAGTGAAAACTGTGAGTGCGGCAGAAAGTAAAAAACTGCTTAGTACCATTCAGGATGAAGTAGAACATCGAATAGAAGAGGTATTGAGATAATTGGTATAAAGAGCAGAAACTCGGAAGAACCTATTGTTACACATGTGGCAAAGGTTCTTTTCTGCTTATTGACAAACTAATCAGAAAAGCTTATAGTTAGAACATACATAAAGGGGAGTAGCTGTACAATTTATGTCGTCAATTCGAGGGATTTCCCTCCGGCATAATTGGCAACTTAGGCGTTGTTAGCGAGACCTTTACCACAAGTGGTAAGGGTCTCGCTTTTTTGTGGACTTTTATCACTTGATGGATCATTTTGCAACATAAAAGGAGATGTAAGTAGCGTGGAATTGCTTTTGGAGTATGGTTGGGTTTTATTAGTGTTAATTGGTTTGGAAGGGATATTAGCTGCAGATAATGCGCTCGTATTAGCAATTATGGTAAAACACCTTCCGGATGATCAACGGAAAAAGGCATTATTTTATGGTTTAGCAGGTGCATTTGTTCTTCGTTTTGGCTCTTTATTTATCATTTCATTTCTTGTTGACGTTTGGCAAGTACAGGCGATTGGTGCACTGTATTTATTATTTATCTCAGGAAAGCATTTATATGATAAGGTTTTGAAGAAAAAGAAAGAGGAAGATGTGGCTGAAGAAGCTGGAGCAAAATCCGGCAGCAGCTTCTGGATGACAGTGCTTAAGGTAGAACTGGCAGATTTAGCGTTTGCTGTTGACTCTATTCTTGCAGCTGTTGCTTTAGCGGTAGCATTGCCGTCAACAGGACTTGGACATATTGGAAGTCTGGATACCGGACAATTTATCGTTGTATTTGCTGGTGGGCTAATTGGTCTGATTATTATGCGATTTGCAGCAAATGTTTTTGTTAAATTGCTGCATGATCGTCCAGGTCTGGAAATTGCAGCGTTCGTCATTGTTGGTTGGGTAGGTGTGAAATTAGCTGTTAGTGTATTAGCACATGATGATTTACACATCCTGCCACATCATTTTGCTCACTCATTAGGATGGAAGTTAACATTTTATATCGTATTAGTCGGAATTGCTTTAGCTGGATGGTTTCTTTCTGGTCCCAAAAAAGAAGAAGCAAATGCTTCGTAAGCCAGGTGTTTGCTTCCTTCCCATATCTTATTTACAATAAGATGCTGAAAGGGTGATAAGATGACAGTTCATACTTTTCATTTAGATGCATCCTGGCCAGGGGGCAGAAATGAAGTTGGTGTAATGGAGGCAGGTAACCTGAAAACAGAAATTTCAATACCACCGGAAATGGATGGTCCAGGGATTGGGACGAACCCGGATGAAATGCTTCTTGGAGCTGCAGCTACCTGTTATTTAATAACAGTTGCAGCAATGATTGAAAGGGCGAATTTGCCGTTATCCCGCATTTCCCTTCAATCAGAAGGTAAAGTAGATGTGACAAATGGTATTTACACCTATCTCAAAATTATTCATAAGCCTTTTGTAAAGTTGAAGGCTGATGCAACGGAAAAGGATATGCAGCAACTGAAGAAAATTGTTCATGCAGCTGAATCCTCCTGTATGATTTCAAGAGCAGTAAAAGGAAATGTTGCAATTGAACTGGAAGAAGATCTATCGTTTGAATAAATGAAGGCTTGGGTAAAGATAACTACCCAAGCTTTTTATATTGGTAAATTCAGTAATCTAATACTTGTTTAATGAAAAAGATAAACAGCGTTGTTGACAAATGCATAGAATGAATGTAATATATTCAAAGTATTTTTATCGGATTAATTACAGGAGGGATATAACATGGAAACGGTATGGATACTTGTTAATATTGCTATTTTACTAGCTTTTATTGGTATATTATTTTATATGCAAAAAAAATATGTTTCATTTAGTAAAAGAGTCTTTGCAGGGCTAGGGCTTGGTATTTTACTAGGTGCATTTTTGCAAATTGCATTTTCAGCAGACTCTAATATTGTTGCTGTAACATCAGATTGGTATAACATTTTGGGGCGCGGTTATGTTCGATTGCTTATGATGATCGTTATTCCGTTAATTCTTGTATCAATTATTCAGTCAATTATTAATTTAGAGAAATCTTCTGAATTAGGGAAAATGTCCGCATGGATAATCGGTACACTTGTGGCAACTGCCATGATCGCTGCTTTAGTTGGTGTAACCAGTGCATCTATCTTTGATTTGAATGCAGATCAAATTGAAATAGGGGAAGCAGAAGAAGAACGGGGATTAGCTCTGGAAGAGACTTTAGGTTCTGTAGAAGGAATGTCCACACCGCAAAAAATACTTGAATTTATTCCATCGAATCCGTTTTTGGATATGACTGGACAACGTGCAACATCAACAATCGCTGTTGTTATTTTCTCCATTATAGTCGGGATAGCGGTATTAGGTTTAAGAAGGAAACAACCAGAGCAGGCTGCTAAATTTGTTGAGATGATCAACGCTCTTTATGCCGTTGTAATGCGAATCGTTACAATTATTTTACGATTAACACCATATGGTATCCTTGGTCTAATGGCAAATACAGTCGCACAGACAAATATTGCCGGTATTATCGAGTTAGGTAAATTTGTCGGAGCTTCCTATGTGGCACTGATTACAATGTTTATTATTCATCTGATTATTCTTGCGTTGTTTGGCTTAAATCCTATCACGTATACTCGTAAAGTGTTGCCAGTATTAAGCTTTGCCTTTACGTCAAGATCAAGTGCAGGTACTATTCCGCTGACAATTCAAGTACAGAAGGAAAGCTTAGGTGTTCATACAGGTACTGCAAATATGGCAGCATCTTTCGGGGCAACTATCGGCCAAAATGGCTGTGCTGGTATCTATCCGGCAATGCTGGCTGTCATGATTGCACCAACTCAGGGTATTGACCCACTGTCACCAGGATTTTTACTTTCACTAGTGTTAATTATCGGTATTAGCTCATTTGGAGTTGCCGGTGTAGGTGGTGGCGCAACATTCGCTGCATTGATTGTACTTTCGTCAATGAATCTGCCAGTTGCATTAGCAGGGCTTTTAATAACAGTAGAGCCTTTAATTGATATGGGTCGTACAGCTTTAAATGTCAATGACTCTATCCTGTCAGGAACAGTAACATCCAGAATTATGAAAAAACTAAACATTAACACATACAATGATAAAGAAGCGGTAAATAAAGACATCGCACTGTAAAATCATCAAAATGAGGAAACGCAAATACTGATTATGTACAAAAACACTAATAGGTTAAGCTAGGTAAAGCTACGCCCGATTGCCGCTTTAGTGTTCCTCTACAATTAGTGAAGAATTGATTCAGCTTCCGTTCGGTATTTGTAAAATGGTGAATACGAAAAAATAAAAATTCTCATGAACAATCTATACTTTGAATGTTCATGAGAATTTTATTATTATCAAATCAATCTGCTACTCCCTATAAAAAAATGTAAAGCACCATTTCAGCTGAGTGGGAACAGGACGAGCTGAACCCCTCCCTACGGTAAAGAAGACACTGCGAAAGCGCATTTTGCTTGAGTAGATGTCGCACTTATGCCCTTGGGTGAAAGCGAAACAATCGGACGTAGCGTCAGCTTTGCCCACTGAAAAGGGTTTATTTTTAGTACACATACTCCAGATTATATATTTTTCAGATCTACTTTTTACTAAGAGTATTCACTCATTTGCTTTTTGAGGGTGTTCTTCTAGGACCTTTTAATCTTTTCTATTGTTAAATAAAATGCTGGCAACAGGAGCAGTGTTAATGTTGTGGAGAACAGGAGTCCTGCCACAATGGATACAGCTAATGGTTTAAATAACACGTCACCTGTAAAGATTATTGGTGCAAGTGCTGCTATTGACGTTAATGTCGTTAAAATAATTGGCCGCAATCTTGCCTTGCCTGCAGCAATAATAGCTGATTCAATTGTATTCGGACTTTTTTGTTTATTTTGCTCGATAAATTCGATAATCAGTATGGAGTTACGAACTACAATCCCTGACAATGACACAATACCAAGCACTGCTAAAAAGCTTAACGGCTGACCGCTCACGAATAATCCAACAATTGCCCCTGTCACAGCAAGGAAAATTGTTCCTGTTATAAGTAATGGTGTTAATAATGAATTGAATTGTACAGCTAAAGTCAGATAAATCAAAAACAGTACAATAATAAAAAGTTTAGCAACTTCGACGAAAAATTCTGATTCTGCACTTGCTTCCCCGTCTTCAATTAATTGATAGTTTGCTGGAAGTTCTTCTTCTAATTCAGATAACACATCAGCTGTTTCATTTGCGAAGTTCGCATTCCCCTCTTTTTCATATACAGAGATGGTAATGGTACGCTTTCCATCAAGATGAGTGATTGCAGCAATCTGTTCTTCTGTATCAATTGTAATAAACTGATCAAAACGGTAAATGGCCGGTCTTCCTTCATCTGAAACAACAACTGTTGATAACTGTTCCAATCCTATGCCATTATCTGTCCCTTCATCTAGTGTTATTTCTAATGGCAGGCGTTCTTCCCCGTAATCAATCTCTTCAAGAGGGATACCTGTATTGGCTAGTTGTAATGTGTTCTTCACCTGACTAATCGGAATGCCGTGATCTGCCAGGAAATCTCTGTCTATCTCATATGTTTGAACAGGCTGACTGGAACCTGTATTGGCTGTTGCCAGTTCCACTGATTCCAAATTGTTCATTTTCTCAAGTAAATTTGTCGTAGATTCCAGCAACACCTCAAGTTCTGGCCCCTGAATTTTCACTTCTAAAGCAGGTGATGGTGGAGGACCTGAAACAATTGTCTCCAGAAAAATCTCTCCATCAGTAAATTCATTTCTGAGTGTTGATTCATAATCTTCAATAAATTGGGATGAGGAGTAATTATCTCTGTCGACACGGAAAACTATCTGTCCGGTATTCTCACCAGATCTGGATAAGCTGGAATTAAAGATGTTTGGTAACCCGCCGCCTGTATAGCGAGCTGTTTCTGTTACATACTCCTCCTGCTCTAATATAAATGATTCAATTGCCTGAAGCTGTTCATCTGTATCTTCTATCGATGTCCCTTCATCTAATGTCAGAGATAATGTAACTTCTTCCCTGTCTGCTGCAGGGAAAAATTCAAATGGCACTTTTATTGCCAGAGATAGTAATAAGAAACATACAATCGTACCGCTAATCGCTGTAAGCCAAGGCCTTTTAATCATTCGGGGAATAACACGTTCAGAATAGAATCCTTCCATCCACCGGAATACACCTGTTAACAGCCCGACCCTGCGTTTTCTCGTCCGTTGCATTTTCAGTTGCCTAGTATATTGAATGGATGGTATGACAGTTAAAGCAATAATAGTAGAAGCGATAATTGTACCCATTAATGCGATGGGAAGTGCCCGGATAAACTCGCCATTGCTCCCTGATAAAAATGTTAATGGAAAAAAACTGAAAACAATGAGCAGGGTGGAAGTTATGATAGATATTCCCACTTCTTTTACTCCCCGTTTTGCACCTTCCAGCGCGTTATCTCCAAGCTGGTAGCGCCTTGTGATATTATCATTTACAACAATGGCATCATCGACAAGAATACCTATCGCCACAATAATACCGATAATGGATATTTGATTTAAATCCACACCAGTGTATGGTAATGGGATTAATCCTATAATAATTGATACAGGAATGGCAAGGCCGACTACAATTGCCGAGGACATTGGCAATCCAAGGATCATAATCACAATGACTGCAAAGAAAGAAATAGCCAGTGAAACGAGTAAACTCGTATAAACCTCGTTAATAATAGTGCTCTGTGAATAAAACGGATCGACTGTCACTTCTTCTGGCAAATTTTCAGAAAGTGTTTCAATGTTTTCGTCAATTTGCTTCTGCAAGCTCGTTATATTTACACCGTCAGCTGCATAAACAGTAATTGATAAAGCAGCCATTTCTTCATATGTAATAATATCTGTGACAGGTTCTGCCTCCACATTTACTGAACCAATGTCAGTTAAATAAATCGATTCATTGTTATCATTTTTTGTTATGAAAAGGCTGTTGATTTTTTCCATATCCTCTGGTTCGGAAAGGTTGAGCAGGAAGTTGTGGTCATTCGTTGTATCTGTTCCAAGTGCTACCGGTTGAAAGGCTGCAGAAACAGCTTCGATCACCTGATTTGGTTGAATTTTTTCTTCTTCCAGTCTCTCCTGGTCGAGAGAAATCACTACTTTCTGTTCAGGAAGCCCTTTAATTTCCACACTGTCTACACCATTAATATCTGTAATTTCTTCTTCCCACCTGGTCATTTCTTCACGTAATGAGAAAAGGCTGGAGCGCTCCTCACTCAGAAGATGATATGTAGCTACACTTGATGTTACCAGGTCTGTTGTGACTTCAGGTGTCATCACATCATCGGGAAAGGTTGATTGCAAAGTTTGGACACTTTGCCTTATTGACGAATAAACAGCATCTGAATCTTTACTGTCATCTAAAGTTATCGTGACAGTGGAGAAACCATTTGTGGATGCAGATGTGACCTGATCTACTCCATCCATGTTTATCAATTTTTCTTCTATCGGCTGTGTAATGATTTTCTCTACAACTTCAGGATTGGCACCAGGGTAGACGGTGGTCACTGATGCGATATTCTGGCTGATTTCAGGAATGTCACGTTTCGGTAACTGTATGTATGTAAATATTCCAATCGTAATGAGTAAGAGAAGAAAGATCCAGATTATTTTCTTATACTTAAGCAGTGTTTCCATTCACACACCTCTTTCACATCATTTATATATAATTATGTTCTTCTATACCCTTTTAAGCAATGAATATGCAGGCAAACCTGAAAATAAGCATTAGCCTTGACATCTGTTTTAGAAAAACTATTCTGGATACAGAAGGAGGAATAGACAATGAATGAACAATTAGAAAAATATGCGAGTTTAGCATTGCAGACAGGCGTAAATTTGCAAAGAGGGCAGGGCCTTCTCGTACAGGCTCCGATAGAAGCAATCGAATTTGTACGTATTGTTGTAAAAAAGGCATACGAAGCTGGGGCGAAGAATGTACATGTGGAATGGAAGGATGATGAACTTACCTATTTAAAAATGAAACATGCCCCAATGGACGTGTTGGAGACATTTCCGGAATGGCGTAAGGATGCAATGACAAGTATGGTCAAAGACGGATATGCTGTCCTGAACATATATGGGGAAAATCCGGATCTGTTACAGGATATTGATGGAAAAAGAATGGCTGCAGTGACAAAAGCCAGTTCAACCGCTCTAAAGGAATATCGTGATTTTATGATGAACGACAGGGCTCGCTGGTCAATTGTCGGTTACCCGACGAAAGACTGGGCAGTTAAGATATATCCCGAACTAAACCCGGATGAAGCAAAAGATAAGCTGTGGCAGGAAATATTCCGAATTGCCCGGATTGATCAGGAAGATCCGATTAGAGCATGGGAAAAACATAATCAGACTTTAAAAAATGCAAGAGAATATCTCAATGAAAAGAAATATAAGCAACTCCATTTTACAGCAGAAGGAACAGATTTAACGATCGGGTTGCCAGATGGGCATATTTGGCACGGTGGTGCGGCAACTGCGGTAGATGGGGTTACATTCAATCCGAACATTCCTACAGAAGAAGTTTTTACAATGCCGCATAAATATCAGGTGAATGGCAAGGTGACAAGCACGAAACCGTTAAGTTTCCAGGGACAGTTAATCGAGAACTTCACACTGACATTTGAAGATGGAAAAGTGGCGGATTACACATGTGAAAAAGGTGAAGAAGCACTCAAACATCTGTTAGAAGCAGATGAAGACGGTGCGGCACGCTTAGGCGAAGTCGCTATTGTACCACATGAGTCTCCTGTCTCCCAGGCGGGAATTATTTTCTTCAATACATTATTTGATGAGAATGCGTCCTGTCATATTGCACTTGGAAAAGCTTATCCGACGAACATTAAAGGCGGTTCTGACATGGATGAGGCATCAATGGATGCGAATGGGGTAAATGACAGTATTGTTCACGAAGATTTTATGATTGGGTCAGAAAATATGAACATTGATGGAGTGACAGCCTCTGGCGAACGGGAAGCAATTTTCCGTAATGGTACATGGGCAGTAAAGCTGTAAACGCAAATACACAGGAAAATGCAAAAGGCAGTTATATTGGCATATGTTAAGCTTCCTGAAAAGTTTTGTTAATGGATCAAAGGCTGCCATGGACGAAATTTTACTTTATTTCAAATGGTTTACGCAGCGCTTACAATCCAATAACAATCTCCTGATAATGTTTTTATCTCTAATGATTCCGGGTATTATGAAGGAAACGTTACTGTAAATAAACAGATCAGGATGGGGACATCCTTGAGAAAAAGGGAGAGCGAAGAAGATGCAACGAGAAGCGTATTTTGACAATGCCAAGCTCCTTTTCATTTTTCTTGTCGTGTTTGGTCATTTAATTCAGCCGCTGAAACAGGAAATCGATGTAATTAGTGCACTTTATCAAACGATTTATCTTGTGCATATGCCTGTTTTTATATTGATTAGCGGTTTCTTTGCAAAAGGAGCCAGTGACAAAGGTTATTTAATGAAATTAATCAAGAGAATTCTGTTTCCTTATTTCCTGTTTCATATCTTCTATTCTATTTATTTTTTAATGATTGGTAGAAGTGATTGGGATTCAAGTCTTTATGACCCTCACTGGGGACTTTGGTTTTTACTAAGTTTATTCAGTTGGCACTTATTATTAATTGTTTATAAGAAAATTCCGCCGCGGATTGGAATTCCTGTTGCATTTGCTGTTGGAATCATTATTGGATACCTTCCATTTATTGGGGAATCATTCAGTCTCTCAAGGACATTTGTTTTTTTTCCGTTTTTCCTGATAGGCTACTGGTTATCTAAGGAAAAAATATTCTTCTTGCAAAGGCGAATATCCTTGTGGATTCCTGCATCCATTCTTGCAGCAGTCTTTCTAGTAAGCTATGTAACTCCTGAAATATCAGCAAACTGGTTATTTGGATCCGTTTCATATGAAGGATTAAATATGGCGGTGTACGGAGGACTGGTAAGATTGGCACTTTACGGAACAGCGTCCGTGATGGTCTTTTCGTTACTAATATTAGTGCCAAGAAAAAGCTATTCATTCACACATCTCGGAAGACAGACAATGTACGTCTATTTACTTCACGGTATTATCATTCAGTATGGGCGTCAGGCGAATCTTCTGCAGCTTGATCATAATCTGGATACAATCGGGCTAGCTGTTATATCAGCGGCAATTGTCTGGTTCTTATCATCGAGCTGGGTCGTGACCTTTACCCAGCCAATTGTTGAAGGGAAAACAGATCAATTACAGATATGGCTGCAAAGAAAACAGAAACGGTATACCTATGAAGAAAAGTCATCTTAAGCAGATGGCTTTTCTTCAGTTGTATCTGCTTAAAATGCGGTCAACAGATGGACCATATCCCTCGCCAAACAGATTCAAATGGACAAGCAAATAGAATAATTGATAAAGCGGCTTAATTTCCTCATAATAGTCCGGCAATGGATAATAATATTGATAGCTTTCATAAAAGGTGTCAGGAAATCCTCCAAACACTTCGGTAAAAGCAATCTCAAATGCATTGTCACCATATACAACAGATGGATCGATTAAGTAAGGTTTCCCCTGTGGGCCTGTCAGCCAATTCCCGCCCCACAAATCCCCGTGAAGTAAAGAAACACCTGGGTGTTCCGGGATAAAGCGGTCAAGCTTATCTAACAGCTGTTCCAGTAATTTGCGGCGGTTGATCGGGATGGTTCCTCTATTAATCCCGATCTCCAGTTGAGCTCGTAACCGTTTCTCACGGTAATAAATGAGCCAGTTATCATACAAGGCATTCTCTTGCGTTATTTCACCGACAAATGTTGTCCCGTGCATGCCATATTGAGAGCCTGCTTCGGCTAAGTGGAGTCTGGCTAACTGCTCGCCCAGCAGCTGCCCGGAAGTCTTGCTTTTTCCCGGTTCAATCCATTCCATCATTAAACAGATTTCTTCATTGGATGATGCTATCTCGTAGTGGTAAACATCTGGAACTCGGATCGTTTTTGTCTTCCGGATTTGTTCGAGTCCTTCTGCTTCTGCTTGGAAAAAGGTTGCGGGGACTTGCTTGTTTGTTTTGATAAAATATTCTCTTGCTTCTGTTCTGACATAGTAGGCGTTATTTATATCGCCGCCGGAAATGGATTGTATTTTAATGATGTTGGATGTATCACCAATCTGCTTTAGTTTGTCCTGCATTGTTTTTCCTCCTTTGCACAAAGTATAGCATGACGTACATTATATTTTCATGTATAATAGGCAACGTTTGATAGAAAGAGGTGTAAATATGCAAAGAGAACATTGGGCTTCCCGGCTCGGTTTTATGTTGGCTGCAATGGGGTCTGCAGTAGGTTTAGGCAACATCTGGCGCTTTTCCTATGTAGCTGGTGAAAACGGAGGAGGAGCATTCCTTGTTTTATATATGGTTAGTGTTCTTATTATTGGAATTCCACTATTGCTAGTGGAGGTAAGTATTGGGAGAAAGGCACAGCGGGACATTGTCGGTTCCTATAAAAAGCTTGTACCAGATAAGCCCTGGTTTATGGTTGGATACCTTGGTGTGCTTGCAACATTATTAATTTTGAGTTTTTACAGTGTAGTTGCAGGGTGGTCGCTCTATTATTTGTGGGGCTACATTACAGGGGATATGGCGCAAATGCCTTTGGACGGCTATGGTGCCACATTCGATACATTTATAAGCCGGGATTACGCACCGGTATTCTGGCACGGATTATTTATGATCTTTACTATGGTAATCGTATTAGTCGGTGTGAAAAATGGTATAGAGCTTGCCAATAAAATCTTAATGCCGGTATTAGCTTTGCTGATGATTGGATTGGCTGTTTATTCGGTCACACTTCCTGGGTCAGGGGAAGGGTTAGCATTCTTATTTCAGCCCGACTGGTCTGTATTAAAGGATCCTGCAGTTTATTTCTCGGCAATGGGACAGGCGTTTTTCTCGCTTAGTCTCGGAATTGGAACAATGATGACATATGGAAGTTATCTATCGAAGTCGCAGAAACTTCCAGGTGCGGTTGTCGGTATTGGCGTGATGGATACACTGTTTGCGGTAATTTCCGGGATCGTTATTTTCCCTGCAGTGTTTGCATTCGGGATTGACCCAAGCTCTGGTCCGACACTTGTTTTCATCACATTACCGGAAATATTTTATCAAATGAGCTTCGGAAATGTGATTGCAGTTATTTTCTTTATGGCATTGAGCTTTGCGGCTATTTCTTCTTCGATTTCTTTATTGGAAGTTCCGGTTGCGTATTTAATGAGGGCAGCTAAAATGTCGCGTAAGGCAGCTTCATTGCTTGTAAGTATTGGTGTATTTATTTCTGGTGTGACCGTATCACTCGGAATGGGCAGATGGAGCGGCGTGACACCGATTGGCAACAGGAATATTCTGGATTCCATGGATTACATTGCCTCAAACGTGCTTATGCCGATATGCGGACTTTCGATGGCACTGCTTGTTGGCTGGTATTTTAACAGGAAGGAAGCACTGCATGCATCTGATTTAAATAATAACCAAATTGGCGGAACGTGGTATCTGCTTATTAAGTTTATTGCCCCAATCCTTATCCTAATTATTTTCTTAAATGAAATAGTAAATGTATAATGGATAGTAAATAATCGGGAGGAATGGAGAATGGCGATTACAGACAAGCAAATTTTAAAAAAGATCATACATGAGTGTGAACAGGCATTGCAAAATGGAAAAACAAGAGAACATGCAAAAGCTGTGCAGACATTGGCTGATTTATTGTTAGACAGTGAAGAACAGCATTCCAGTATAAATAGTGTGGAACAGATTACAGAGAAAGAATGGCGCCAGATGGTTGGAGAGAAACCGGTAAGGAAAACGGAGAAAGTGGAGTTGGACGAGGATAATGGAGGTTCATTACTCGATTTCTAAGGGGGAAGCTTGTTATGAAAATATTTTTATTACTTGGTATTATTAACGGGTTTTTGGCAGTCGCATTAGGCGCCTTCGGGGCACATGGCCTTGAAAGCAGACTTTCAGAAAAGATGCTGGCAACATGGGAAAAAGCGGTTCAGTATCAAATGTTTCATACTGTAGCATTACTCGCTGCAGGGCTGCTTATGCAAAAAATAACTGCAGCAAGTATTACTTCTGCAGGCTGGTTCTTCTTTGCCGGTATTCTGTTATTCTCAGGCAGTCTCTATATCTATTCAACAACAGGTATCAAAACATTTGCAATGATTACACCGATCGGTGGTTTGGCTTTCCTTATTGGGTGGATATTATTAGGATACGCTGTGGTGAAATTTATTTAAAAATAAAGAAGGCGGTAATTAAAATAATTCCTGCTGCCCGTAATGTTTGCTGGGAAAAAGAGTATTGATCTTTTTTCAAATATGCCTGAACAGCTTCTAATAGGAGAATGACGGAAATAAAAAGAAACGAGCTATACATGAGCGGTGCTGACTGGATTTTCCATCCGAAGAAAAGTGCTGCAAGTGCTATGATAAATAGTGAAGTTTCTATATCACTGATTGTTGCCTTTTGTTTCAATAGCTTTTCGCCTCCAATAAATAAAAGCACAAGTGAGAGCTTGTGCTTTTTCCAATTGATGTTATTTGACTTATATATTTATCTTGGTGAAAATGTCGCCAACTGCTGCTGTTGATTAAATGGATAATCATACTCAATTTCTTCATCGAAAGTAATATAATCCAAGTAGACCATCAATAAAAGATAGCGTTTGTTTGTCTCCGGATCACTAAGTACAATATGATCTCTTCCTGCCGCTTCAATAATTCCTTTAAACACTTTTGCATTCCAGCGCTCATTGTTTTCAAATGTCATATAAACGGTTGCGCGCTTACCTTTATTCAGGCGGAGGATGTTCTCAATATAAGACTGCTCGACAGGTAACATACCGGGAATATCGGATATATTTGGTTGTGTTTGCATTTGCGGCTGCAGCTGTGCTTGTGCCTGAGCCTGTGTCGGGAATTGCTGCTGGTACGGATAGTACGGCTGCTGATACCCGCCTTGCATTCCATAGTAGCTTTGTGGATTATATCCTTGCTGATTTCTCGATTGGTTTGAATCTTGACTCATTCTATCCATCTCCTCTCATGTTCAAAAAATCGTGCTATTCCATTTTCCTACTAGCCATATTTATGCACGTACTTAAACAAACATGCATGAAAAATGAGCGGAGTGTACGGATTATTGATGTGTGCGGGGATGAAGAGAGCGGGATAGGTTTTAAAGAAATAAAAAAAGCACACGCAGATAACGTGTGCTTTTGCTGGTATTTTTTTTAAATGGCTAAAAATGCCGGGATCTTATCGGTTGGTAAAATGTTGCCGACATAGAATGGTCCGAATTCACCGTAGCGGGCACTTACGACATCGAAGCGCATTTCATAGACGATTTTTTTCAATTGAAGAACGTCTTTGGCGAACAAGGTAACGCTCCATTCCCAATCGTCAAAGCCCATGGATCCTGTGATTATCTGTTTTACCTGGCCGGCGTATTTGCGTCCTGTAAAACTGTGTTCATACATTAACTGGCGGCGTTCCTCGAATGGGAGCATGTACCAGTTGTCATTTCCTTCACGGCGCTTGTCCATCGGGTAAAAACAGATGTGCTCCCAGTTTGGTAATTTCGGTTTCAGACGTGCGCGGACACCAGGGTTCTCTTCCGGATTTTCGCCTTCTTTGGACATATATTTGGATAGTTCGACTACAGATACGTATGAATAGCTTGGTTTGGTGAACTCAGCAAACTTGGATTTATTAAAACGGAGCTCAATTTCACCAAGTTCCTGCATTGTTGGTCTTAAGATCATTAACAGAATGTCTGCTTTCTGTCCCATAATGGAATAAAAAGCGTGACTTCCTTCACGGGCTTCAGCCACTTCTTCCCATGATGTCAGCATATCCTGAAGTTCTTTGACTGCTTGCTCGCGTTCCTGCTCAGTTGCCTGTTTCCATTTCGTCCAGTCAATTGTGCGAAGGTCATGCAAGCAATACCAGCCATCCATTGTTTCTACTGCTTCTGGCATGATTCATCTCTCCTTTTCCATGCATCTCTTGTTTTAATATAACATATTTCGGGAAAAATAAGCACAAGATAGGCTGAGGATGGGTGCTAAATTTTGACATAATTTTGAACAAACAAAAAACTTTTCATGTAAAAACGCATTCATTATAGCTTTTGCTTTTATTATTACACGAAAAGGCGTATCATATAATACAGATGAAGAATTTGGAGGGTTTATGAATGAGCGATTTATTTACTGATGTTAAAAACAGTTTGGCTGGAAATGTAAGAAAAATCGTATTTCCTGAGGGTGAAGATGAAAGAATTCTCGAAGCTGCAAGCCGTTTGTCTGAGGAAGGATTAGTACAACCTGTATTAGTCGGAATTAATGAAAAAATAGAACAGAAGGCGAAAGAATTAGGTGTAAACATATCAGGTGTTACGATTATTGATCCAAGTACTTACAGTGAATTCGATCAGATGGTAACAGCGTTTGTGGAGCGCCGTAACGGCAAGGCGACAGAAGAGGAAGCGCGCAAATATTTACTTGATGAAAACTATTTCGGAACAATGCTTGTCTATATGGATAAAGCGGATGGGCTGGTAAGTGGCGCTGCACACTCAACGGCAGACACAGTAAGGCCAGCATTGCAGATTATCAAAACTAAGCAAGGCGTGAAGAAGACATCGGGTGTTTTCATTATGGTACGTGAAGAGGAAAAGTATGTTTTTGCCGATTGTGCGATTAACATTTCACCAGATAGTCAGGACTTAGCTGAAATTGCGGTAGCTAGTGCGGAAACAGCTCAATTATTTAACATTGACCCACGTGTGGCAATGCTCAGTTTTTCAACAAAAGGTTCTGCGAAGTCACCGGAAACAGAAAAAGTGGCAGAAGCAGTCAATGTTGCGAAAGAAATGGCTCCAGATCTTGTGTTGGACGGTGAGTTTCAGTTTGATGCAGCGTTTGTTCCATCTGTTGCAGAGAAAAAAGCGCCTGGTTCTGTTATTAAAGGTGATGCGAATGTCTTTGTGTTCCCTAGTCTCGAAGCAGGAAATATCGGTTATAAAATCGCTCAGCGTTTAGGCGGATTTGCAGCTGTCGGCCCGATCCTTCAAGGTTTGAATAAGCCTGTGAATGATTTGTCACGCGGATGCAGTGCAGATGATGCCTATAAATTAGCTTTAATTACAGCAGCACAAGCACAGTGAGATTTTTCTCGCTGTGTTTTTTAGTGTGAGTTATTTTAGCGGAGCGTTTGCTGGAAAGATCTCATTGCTCTTAATAGGAGATGAAACTGCATGAGAGCAGAGATTATGGAGGGTATTTGATCCTCATAACCGGGATGAAGGAGCTGTTGGTTGATGATGAAAAGGTATTTATTCATCACAACCGGGGTGGTTGATCCTGTGATTGATGGTGAAATGGTATGTGTTCATCACAATTGGGATCGTTGAGCCTTAGATTGATGATGAAAAGGTATTTGATCATCACAACGGGGATGAAGGAGCTGTTGGTTGACGATGAAAAGGTATTTATTCATCACGACGGGGGTCGTTGAGCCTTAGATTGATGATGAAAAGATATTTGATCCTCACAACGGGGATCTAGCATTCACTTTCACTTAAAAAACTTTACCTCATTTATTAATTTTCTCCATAAAGGATTGTTATGCTACTATATGAATAATACTTCATTGATGTCAGGAGGCTTATTTCCGTGATCCAAATAAAATATCTTATTTTTCACCGAATCAGCATGCCGCTCCTCCAGCCTTTTGCTAACAGCAGGCATACAGTTAACGAAAAAGATTTTTACCTAATTGAACTAATCGATCAGGATGGCTTTAAAGGGTATGGAGAAACAGTTGCATTTGATTCTCCTTGGTATACGGAGGAAACGACAAATACAGCTAGATCTATCATCGAGCATGAACTAGTATCATATTTAGCGGAACCAATGGACCAGCCCGGAACATTCATGAAAAGGGCAGAAACGGTCAGACGGCATCATATGGCGAAAGCCGCAGTAGAAGGTGCATTATGGGACCTATTTGCGAAAAGGGAGAACAAACCGCTGTATCGGGCGATAGGCAGTGATAATAATCAGGTCAAGGTCGGTGTGGCGATTGGACGAAAGCAGAATATTTCAATATTACTTCAGGCAATTCAAACAGCCGTTGACAATGGTTACAGAAGAATAAAGCTGAAGATAAACAGAGATGAGGATCTTGCTGTGCTGGATGCTGTCCGTTCCAAATATCCTGATGTTCCATTAATGGTTGATGCGAACTCTGCTTATACAATCGATGATCTTGCCCATATAAAAAAGTTTGATCAATATAACTTAATGATGATTGAACAGCCATTTGCTTATGATGATTTCGTGGACCATGCCAAATTGGTGCAGGCAATCAACACACCAATCTGTTTAGATGAAAGTATCCACTCGTTTGCGGATGCCAGAACTGCAATTGCATTAAACAGCTGCCAGATTATGAGTATAAAACTGGGCAGAGTTGGGGGATTTAGTCAGGCCCTTGCGATTCATCAGTTATGTGAAAGACATCATATCCCTGTATGGAGTGGGGGAATGCTGGAAGCGGGTGTGGGAAGAGCACAAAGCCTCGCGTTAGCGACATTGCCGAATTTCTCTTTACCTGCAGATCAGGCAGGTTCAGACAGGTATTGGAAACGGGATATTATTACACCAGCCATTACAGCGAGCAACGGCATTATCACATTACCCGACAAACCGGGAATCGGATATGAAATAGATGAAGAAGCCCTCCAATTTTACCGGACAGAAAGAAAAAGCATTCCTGTTATTTGAATGCTTTTTCATTCCGGTCCACCATCTGTTTCATCCTTTTCTCAAAAACAGGCAGCTCGTCTTCCGTAAGGTCCTGTTCATACCATTTCCCAAACTGCTGCAGCACTCGCACTTTCGCATCCTCCACCGTAAGCGCCATGCCTGCTAAATCAGATAACGAGCGCATCGTATCAGGCTCTACTACAGGATAGTCAAACCGTTTATCGCGAATTGCCTCACCTTTTAAATAAAATTGCCTCACTAAATCAGCACGGGCCTGTCCATTCCCTTCGATGCACAAATAAATTTGCACAGCAATCCCGTTCTTCACCCGCCGCTGTGATATCCCGGCGAATTTTTTCCCGCCAATACTCAAATCATAATCACCAGGACAATAAGAACCAGTCACTTCAAACGCCTCAATCCGATCCGTCACATCAACATACATCTCCCTGACAAAAGCCGTCATCAATTCATATCCCGAATGAATGCCCATTATACCTGAATCTGGCAGAATCAGCGAGAAATTCAACACACCACGATCAAGCACAACCGCAAGCCCGCCGGAATTCCGGACTACCACATCAAACCCTTCATTTTTTAAAAAAGCGACAGCCTCCGCGATATTCGGCAGGCGACTGTCTAGAATACCGAGTACAACCGTATTGTCATGCACCCAGAACCTGCACGCTGCAGTATCTTTCGTTCGGCCGGCACTTTCACACAACGTATCATCGACCGCAAAAGATGCCATCGCCGTTCCGAGTACTGCTGGATCACTGTGATCAATAATCCGTACTGACTTGCCGCCAAAAAATTTCTGCCATTCTTTCATTTTGCTCCCCCGTCCATTTTCTTTCCCTCAGATTTATATTATACTAATACTAAGAAAAAAGAGGAAGGTATTTGTCATGGCATATAAAGACGAAAAGTTGCATGAAGAAAAAGTATTCAAAGATCCTGTCCATCGTTATGTACATGTAAGAGATCGTGTGATATGGGACTTGATTGGTACAAAAGAGTTTCAAAGGCTAAGACGGATTAAGCAACTTGGGACAAGTAATCTGACCTTTCATGGCGCCGAGCACAGCCGTTTCAATCATTCGCTGGGTGTTTATGAGATTGTGAGAAGAATTCTGATTAATTTTGCGGACAGACCGAACTGGAATAAGGAAGAACGGTTATTATGTCTCTGTGCTGCATTACTGCATGACTTAGGCCATGGTCCCTTTTCACACTCGTTTGAGAAGGTGTTTAAACTGGATCACGAAGATTTTACAAAAGCTATTATCTTGGGAGATACGGAAGTCAACGAGGTATTGCTGAGAGTGGGAAAAGACTTTCCGCAGAAGGTGGCTGATGTCATTAATAAAACATACAAGGACAAGCTTGTTGTCAGCCTTATTTCCAGCCAGATCGATGCCGACCGGATGGATTATCTGCAGCGGGATGCTTATTTTACAGGGGTAAGCTACGGACATTTTGATATGGAGCGGATCTTGCGTGTAATGCGGCCTTATGAAGATCAGGTCGTAGTAAAAGAATCGGGGATGCATGCAGTGGAAGATTATATTATGAGCCGTTATCAGATGTACTGGCAAGTGTATTTCCATCCTGTAACAAGGAGTGCGGAAGTTATTTTAACAAAGATTCTCCACAGGGTGAAGGCACTATATGATGAAGGCTATACTTTTAAAATGGAGCCAGCCCATTTTATTTCATTCTTTGAGGAGGATGTTTCCTTATCTGATTATATACGTTTGGATGAGGCAGTGGTGTACTATTATTTTCAAATGTGGGCAGAAGAAGATGATTCGGTATTACGCGATCTGGCTTACCGCTTTATTAACAGGAAACTTTTTAAATACGTAGAATTTAATCCGAACTTGCAAATGAAGGAATGGATGGAATTATACCGATTGTTTCAACAGGTGGGATTAGATCCTGATTATTATTTAGTTGTAGATTCTTCTTCCGATTTACCGTATGATTTTTACCGGCCGGGGGAAGAGGAAGAGAGACTCCCGATCCATTTATTAATGCCAAACAGGGAATTGCGTGAATTGTCTCGTCAGTCCGAAATCGTGGAAGCAATTTCCGGAAAAAAACGTACTGATCATAAATTATATTATCCACGGGATACCATATTACAATTAAGCGATGATCGACTAGAGAAAAAGAGAATATTTGAATTATTATATCAATCAGAATAGAAAATAGGGGTGTTATCATTGTTAGACAATCATGCGAAACTCGTCAAAGTGATTGCTTCATCTGCCGGGATTGTAGGACGAAAAAAGCTGCAGAAGATCATTTATATTATGAAAAAGCTTGGCTACCCTTTTGAAGAGAAGTATACGTTTCACTTCTATGGTCCATATTCAGAAGAGCTGACTTTACGGATGGAAGAACTGACAAACTTAGGATTCGTCTCAGAGGTGAAAGAGCAAAAGAGCAATTATTACCAATATCGTTATCAGGTAACAGAGCAGGGGGAGGATTTTCTGACACATTCCCCAGTAGATATACCGGAAGTGGAAGACGTCGTTAACCAGTTAAAAGAGAAAAGTTCGCGTTTCCTTGAATTAGTCGCAACAATGCTTTATTTTGATGACTTGACTAAAGAAGAAGTGGAAGCGAAAGTGCAGGAAGTGAAAAAGAAATCAAACTATACACAAGATGATATGCAAGAGGCATGGCATTATATTCACAGATTAAAGCAATAAATGAAAAAGGTGATAGTCCCCCGCGCAATTACTTGGGGTGCTATCGCCTTTTTTCATCCAATAATTGATCAAGCTTTTCTTCCATACGCTGCAATTGGTCTCTTTTTCCGCTGCTTCGCTTGAGAGCGAAGATAATGATAATAGCAAGTAAAGTGAGAAATCCGAAAAAGCTAAGTAAAGCAAACAGCATATCCCCAATCCGGAACCCGCCGATGGAAGCAAATATTGTCAGAATCATTAACGTCACATCCTTTTACCAATATTTTATCATAAATGGGAAAAATATAAAATGGTGGTTCTGAAAACCATAGCGTGAAAGAAAAGAAGAGCGAAGAGCTTCAGCCGGTGTCCGAACCCCATGGCTCGAAAGGAAAGGAGAGCGAAGAGCTTCAGCCAGCGTCCGAACATCATGGCTTGAAAGGAAAGGAGAGCGAAGAGCTTCAGCCAGCGTCCGAACCCCATGGCTCGAAAGGAAAGGAGAGCGAAGAGCTTCAGCCAGCGTCCGAACCCCATGGCTCGAAAGAAAAGGAGAGCGAAGAGCTTCAGCCGGTCTCCGAACCCCATGGCTCGAAAGGAAAGGAGAGCGAAGAGCTTCAGCCGGTCTCCGAACATCATGGCGTGAAAGAAAAGGAGAGCGAAGAGCTTCAGCCGGTGTCCGAACCCCATGGCGTGAAAGAAAAAAAGAGCGAAGGCCTTCAGCCCCGCTCCAACCACATAAGATGTGAACTCTATCACCCTGATTCTTTCATTAATCAACTAATCTTTTTCCGCCAACTCCGTAATTGCGTTTATCGATATCTTCGACGAAGACGACTACTTTTTCACGGGTGGCACCTGTTGTCTCAACCACCGCATCGGTTACTTTTTCAATTAGAGCTTTTCTTTGTTCGTCTGTCCGTCCTTCTAGCATTTGAATGGTTACATAAGGCATATGTATCTCTCCTTTTTGGGAATATATCTTTTATTGTACCTGCAAATGTGAAATTAAGAAAACAAAATGCTACAATAGTGACAACAGTATATGAGCAGGAGGTTTTCTCATGAGTGAACAAGATAAAAAGAAGAAATCAAATCCTTTTACGATAATGAAAGATGATTCAACAGACGGACATGGCGGTTATGGCGTAGGTTCCATTAGTCTGGAAAATATCTCTCCGGTTATCATTGACCCGAATGAAGACAGGGCATTCGTTGATATGGGTGCAATGCATGCAAGAAGTGAAGTCGAGAGACGTGTGAAATTTCTGCCACATAAAGAGGAAGTTCCAAACGGTAAATTGTACTGGATTGTGTGGGTGACAGTGGAACGTGGTGAGAACGGGCCATATTATCACGGGGTGGCAGGAAGCGAGATCCGCGTGGACCGTTCGATCAAACGTGCATATAAGTCGATGCCTGAGCATGTGAATCATATGGATAAATCAATGAAAGGACATTTTATTGTTGACCATATGGATGAAAAGTCAAGAAAGCTGTTAGGAGACTTTCTCAGGAAGTATAAGCCGGAATTTTGGGAAAACTCTCCAGACGAACTTAAACAGGTTTTACCAGAGTGATGAACATTCTGTGAACAATTTCTGACAATTGTTCATTTTACTTGTCCAATATGCTAATTATTTATAAAATAAACTCACATGGTAACTCTTATGTTGCTAGGACTGGAAAAAGGCTGGGCATTTGCCCAGCCTTTTTTCATGCATTCGTTATTCGATATCAGATGGCGGTTCTTCACCAAGCCACAGCCATTGCCACCACTTTTCGATAAATGGATCATCTGTGTTTACTTCTTCTGCTTGGATGATTTCTTCATCTTGATTTACATTGTCTTCTAGATGGGAAGTACATTGTTTTTTCGGTTCGGTACCTTTTACGAAAAGCATCGGGTACGTATGTTCACAGCCATCTGCTGCTAGTAAGCCAGTATTCAAATCAATCGGTACTTCAACAATATTGTCAGGCCGGACCATATGAGTGACAGGGATGTCTTCGTGTGCTTTTTCCATAAAACCTGCCCATATGTTTTTGGCAAATTCGTGTTCGGCCGTTTTGACCATTTCCCTGTTATCATCATAACCTATCCAGACGCCAGCTGTTACCGCAGGGGAGAACCCGATCATCCAGCTGTCCGAATTTGTAGTTCCGGATTTGCCGGCATATTCATGTGTTAATTGATTGGAAATGGAGGCACCAGTTACACTCATGTAGCCATTTAATTCCTGCTTAAACATGCCCTTCATCATATCTGCCAGAATATAAGTGAGATCAGCTCGCAATCTCTGATCAGAATCCGTTTTGTTAGAAAAAAAGAGAAAACCATTATTCTCTTCTTTCTTTTCTTCAGCAGCTCTGTCATAAAGCACATTTCCCTGTGAATCTGTCACTTTATTAATCGTATATTCTTCAACAGTTTTCCCGCCATTCGCAATCATACTGTAAGCAGAAACCATTTCCTTCATACTGACGACCTCTGTCCCTAATGCCAGGGAAGCAACAGGTTCCAGTTCGCTGTCGATGCCAAATTTTTCTTTAGCTGTGCGTACAAACCGTTCTGGTGTTACATATAAATTGGTTTTTACTGCGAATACATTGTCAGACAGCGCCATTGCCTGTGTCATGGTGATAGGCTCATTTGCATAATAATTATTGAAGTTGCTAGGCTGGTAGCTGTCCCCGTTTTCGAGAGCGAATGTCGTCGGTTTACTCATTAAAGTGGTAGCAGATGTCATTCCATTTTCCAGTGCGGCATAATAGAGAAATGGTTTAAATGAGGAACCGGGCATACGTTTAGCCTGAACCGCCCTGTTGAATGGCGATTCTTCATAGTTCTGACCGCCAATTAATGCAGTAATTGCACCTGACGCAGGGTCCATCGCCATAGCACTTACCTGGATTTCACCATTCGTAATCGTGGATTCAGCAGAGGTCTGCAGGGCAAGCTGCTGTGCTTCATTTAATGTAGTGTAAACCTGATACCCGCCAGCCTTTATTGTCTCTACATCTGTATCCAGTATATCTTGCAGTTCCTGTTCCACCATATCAAGAAAATATGGTGCCATACTGTTTTTAACGATCATTCTTTCATCAGAAAAGTTCAGTTCTTCATCTAATGCCGCCTGATAAGTTGATTCATCAATCACATTTTTTTCGTATAAGTTATTCAAAATAAGCGTTTGACGCTCTTTCGCTTTTTCTAAGTTGTGAAAAGGAGAATAAATCGATGGTCCTTTCGGAATTCCGGCTAGCATACTTGCCTCGGCCCATGACAATTCGGAGGCAGACTTGTTAAAGTAATATTTGCTCGCAGCTTCAATGCCATATGCGCCATGCCCGTAATAGATCGTATTCAAATAGCCTTCCAGCAAATCTTCCTTGTCATAAAACATCTCAAGCCTTATCGTATAAAATGCTTCATATATTTTCCGTTTCCATGTTTTTTCATGGGAGAGATAAAGATTTCTCGCATATTGTTGGGTGATGGTACTAGCACCTTCTTTTAACGACATTGTCTGGATATCTTTCACAATAGCTCCTGCCAGACGCTTAAAATCAAAACCGAAATGATCATAAAATTTCTGATCTTCTGTCCAGATCGTCGCCTTTTCCAATTTATCGTCAATATGATCAAGGGTTACCCAGTATCGTCTTTCTTTCCCGTACTCTTCGCCAATAATATTTCCGCCTGCACTGTAATAGATGGTATTCTGCTCCCGTTCCAGAGAAGGTGGGCCTAAGACAAAACTCGCACCAAGTAAGAAAACAACAAAAGATCCGCTTAAAAAAATAAGAAAAAGCGTTACTTTGATAATTCTCCCTATCTTTTTCCTTCTTCTACGTCTCCTTCTTTGCATGCTTGTTTCCTCCCGTTTTTTGCTTTATCCAGGAAATAATGATCAATTGATCAAAAGTCTCACTTTATTCGTATTATGGGAAAAAACTTGGCATAATAAACATGTGGAAAAGAAATACTTGATTTTTTGTAAAAAATCTCTAGAATAGTATTGTTTACACTATATAAAATAAAAAATAATGCATGTACTATAAATATTGAAGACAGATGGGAGAAGATAAAAAAATGGGATTATGGTTCACAGAAAAACAGACAGAAAATTTTGGTATTACAGCAAAAGTAAATCGTACATATCACACAGAACAGACGGACTTTCAGAAACTGGATATGGTGGAAACAGCTGAGTGGGGCAATATGCTGTTACTCGATGATATGGTGATGACAACAGAAAAGGATGAATTTGTATACCACGAAATGGTGGCACATGTCCCATTATTTACCCATCCTAATCCGAAACATGTCCTTGTCGTTGGTGGAGGAGATGGCGGAGTTATCAGGGAAGTGTTAAAACACAAATCGGTCGAAAAAGCAGTGTTGGTGGAAATTGATGGGAAGGTAATTGAGTATTCGAAAAAATACTTACCATCAATTGCCGGAGAGCTGGATAATCCGCGAGTAGAGGTGCGTGTAGCAGATGGTTTCATGCATATTGCGGAAAGTGAAAAAGCGTATGATGTAATAATGGTTGACTCCACAGAACCTGTAGGACCTGCCGTAAACTTGTTTACAAGAGGATTCTATTCAGGGATAGCAAAAGCATTGAAAGATGACGGTATTTTTGTTGCGCAGACAGACAATCCCTGGTTTAAGTCAGACTTGATTCGTCAGGTTTACAAAGATGTTGCGGAAATTTTCCCTGTTACAAAACTGTATACTGCAAACATTCCGACATATCCAAGTGGTTTATGGACATTTACATTAGGAAGTAAAATTCACGACCCGCTGAAGGTTAAAGAGGAACGCTTTTTTGAATTAGATACAAAATATTATACGAGTTCATTACATTTTGCCAGTTTTGTATTACCTAAATTTGTCGAAGATTTAACGAAGAAATAGGAGGGGAATGGCATGAGATTTGATGAAGCTTATTCTGGAAAAGTATTTATCATGTCACGTCCTGCCTATGAGGATGCTGATGCAATTATTTACGGCATGCCGATGGATTGGACGGTTAGTTTCCGTCCTGGTTCCCGTTTTGGACCGAACAGGATACGTGAAGCTTCGATTGGGTTAGAAGAATATAGTCCATACCTTGACCGTCATTTAGAGGAAGTGAACTATTTTGATGCAGGGGATATCCCATTGCCTTTTGGTAATGCTGAACGCAGCTTAGAGATGATTCGCGACTATATCCGCCAGATTGTTGCAAAGGACAAGTTTCCATTAGGTTTAGGTGGTGAACATCTTGTAAGCTGGCCGGTATTAGAAGTAATGTTTGAAAAATACCCGGATATGGCTGTCATTCATATTGATGCACATGCAGACTTGCGTGTGGAATATGAAGGTGAGGTCCTGTCCCACTCGACACCAATTCGAAAAGTTTGTGAGAATTACGGTGCAGAAAATGTCTTTTCTTTTGGAATTCGGTCAGGGATGCGGGAGGAATTTCAGTATGCCAAAGACAGCGGAATGTATATGGCGAGATATGAAGTGGCTAAACCATTAGCAGAAGTCCTGCCGAAATTAGCAGGCCGTCCAGTATATGTAACGATTGATATCGATGTACTCGACCCGGCTTTTGCACCTGGTACAGGGACAGCAGAAGCGGGAGGCATATCTTCCAAGGAATTGCTTGAGGCAATCCACTTAATTGCAGGGTCTGATGTAAAAGTAGTTGGAGCAGACATCGTGGAAGTAGCACCAGTTTACGACCCAACGGAGAAAACACCCATTGCAGCGAGTAAATTTGTTCGTGAAATTTTATTGGGATGGGTTAAAAAATAATCCTGTTATACAAGCTATATCATGAATATTCCCCTGTTTTCTCATGTATCTGTGCAACTCTGTCATAAATTATGATAGAATATGTTCAAAGAAAAAGAAAATAGGGGATATTACAGTATGGGACAAGAACGGGCATGCAATCATATCGTTAAACTGTTTTTTGAAAGTGAAGCAGAGCTGCCGCTGTACGTTGTTTATCAGCATTTAAAAGGCAGACCGGATGAACTGGAATCACTGCGCCAGCTGTCGCTTTATTGCAAAAGTGAAGAGAACCAGCGGGTGGCAATGGAATTTTTATATACGAACGGGCTATTCAATGAGTTATCCCGGTTAATAGAAAAAAACCGTACGTCCATTAATATATCTAACCGAAGCAGGGCAATTGTCTATCAATTAATGTATGAGAGAAAAACATTGCCGAAAAAGCAATTAAAACCTGATGCGCCGGTACATTATCTGAAAGAAATAAATCGTATCAAGTCTTCATCTGAGGATGATGCTTTTCTAATATTAAAGGATTTACTGCATATTTACTGTTACTTTGATATGCACCAGTATGGAAAAATCGGAACGTTTACGGAGCGTGTAAAGCAGCGGATCGAACATTTACAGGACCCGTTATTACAGCAATTATTTGAAGAAAGATTAACAGAGTCTCTTCTCATCTACCATTGGAAACGGAATGAAGTGATTCTCGCCCGCAAGTATGGCTACAGACTGCTTGCAGATACGGATAATAAAAGAAAGAAAATAGATCTCCACAATATATTGGCCCAAACCTATTTATTTGAAAGCTATGACCAGGCCATTCAACATGCATATTTTGCCATCGAAATTGCCCACAATATCCAGGACGAGCGCGCAATTTACGGATTGAAAAACTACACAGTTCCATTTATTTCATCCCACTATCAGATAACTGATGGAATTTGTACAGAGGATAAGGCAGAAATAGCTCATCAGGCTCTGGCAAATGGTGAGTATGAGGAATGTATCAGAATATTGGAGGACTTTCCAAAACTGACACCGTTCCAGCAATATTATTTAGGTGCAGCAAGGAAAGATAAACAATTACTTCAAACGGCATACAGACGTTTTATTGATGAGCGGGACGATTATTTTTATGCACGCTTACCGCTACATGTATTAAATGCACTTGACCAATAAAGAGGATGATGACAAGATGACAGAAAAAAGCCCTGTTTCCATAAAAATGACGATGGAAATCAATGATCTTGGCAAAAAAGATGTCACCATAGTAGAAGAGCAGGGGCAGCTTCTTGAAAAAGAAACGACTTCCATCCTGACATTTAGTGAATCTAACGAAAATGAGGAACAGATCCACTCATTTATTACGATTAAGCCAGACAGTGTAAGTGTGAAACGGTCTGGAGCGGTATCCATGCTTCAGAAATTTATTAAGAAACAAATAACCGAAAATGTATATCGTCATGAATTCGGTACAATACATATGGAGACAACGACGGATCAGATTATTTATCAGCCGCCTGAGAATCAGAAACAAGGCAAATTGTTTATCAGTTATTCGACAAGCCTCAATGGAGATAAGCCAAGAAGGCACAGTTTAACTATTGTTCTGAAAAAACAACCATAACGGAGGTATTTATATGAATGTCATGCAAGAGATGCAGGAAAATCTGAAGCAGGCAATTAAACAGGCTGTGCTTGATGCCAAATTAGCTTCAGAAGACGAAATTCCTGCCATAATTCTGGAACAGCCGAAAGATAAAGCACATGGAGATTATGCAACAAATGTTGCGATGCAGTTAGCACGTGTGGCAAAAAAAGCGCCCCGTCAAATTGCGGATGAGATTGTGGCAAGCCTTGATCATTCCAAAGCATCCATTAAAAGTGTCGACATTGCCGGTCCTGGTTTCATTAACTTCTTTATGAATAACCAGTATTTAACAAACCTCATTCCAACCATTTTGGAGCAGCAGGAAGCATATGGTTCATCTAATACTGGCAATGGAGAGAAAATCCAGGTGGAATTCGTTTCAGCGAATCCAACCGGTGACCTTCACCTCGGACATGCGCGCGGGGCATCTGTTGGTGACAGTTTATGTAATATTCTTCAGAAAGCAGGCTTTGTCGTATCTCGCGAATATTATATTAATGATGCCGGAAACCAAATTAATAATTTAGCATTATCTGTGGAGGCGCGCTACAATCAGGCGCTAGGGAAAGATTTCCAGATGCCGGAAGATGGCTATCACGGTGCAGATATTATCGGAATCGGGAAAAAGTTAGCAGAGGAGCATGGTGAAGAACTGCTTAATAAGTCGCAGACAGAGCAGCATGCATTTTTCCGTGAATACGGGCTGAAGTATGAGCTAGATAAGCTTGCTGAAGATTTAAAGCAGTTCCGTGTTACTTTTGATAACTGGTTCTCTGAGACTTCTTTATATGAAGAAGAAAGAATTGTCCCTGCCATCGAATTATTGCGTGAGAAAGGCTATATTTATGAAAAAGATGGTGCCACATGGTTCCGCACAACTGACTTTGATGATGATAAAGATCGGGTACTTGTAAAACAGGACGGTTCCTATACTTATTTGTCACCAGATATTGCTTATCATAAAAATAAATTAGACCGCGGATTCGATAAATTGATTAACATTTGGGGTGCAGACCATCATGGTTATATTCCGCGTATGCGCGCAGCAATCCAGGCGTTGGGATATGATGCGGATACGCTGGAAGTGGAAATTATTCAAATGGTCAACCTTTTCGAAAATGGGGAAAAGGTGAAAATGAGCAAACGGACAGGTAAAGCTGTCACCTTACGGGAATTAATGGAGGAAGTCGGCATTGATGCGATCAGATATTTCTTTGTGATGCGATCAGCAGACTCCCATTTAGACTTCGATATGGACCTTGCGAGATCACAATCGAATGATAACCCTGTTTATTATGTACAGTATGCCCATGCACGGATTTGTACAATGCTGAAACAGGCAAAGGAGAAGAACATAGATTATGCGGACTATGATGCAAGCCTGCTCCAATCGGAAAAAGCAGAAGACTTGCTGAAGAAGCTCGGTGAGTTTACACAGGTAGTAGCAGATGCGGCAGTAAACCGTATGCCGCACCGCATTCCGCAATATATCTTTGATCTCGCTTCAAGCCTGCACAGCTTTTACAACGCAGAGAAAGTGATCAATGAAGATAATCTTGAAGAAACAAAAGCGAGACTTGCACTAATGGAAGCAGTCCGGATTACATTGGCTAATGGATTACAGCTAATCGGAGTGCAAGCACCTGAAAGCATGTAAAGATAAACATATAGAGTGAGTTACAAGGAGACAAATTTCCTGTAACTGCTCTATCTTTTTTTATCGTTTGTAACAGTGGGGTGATGGAACCTTGATTAGACAACTGACAATGGAAGACGACCTGCAATGCCAGAAACTGATTCAAACAAAGCCTGCAGAAAATCTTTTTATTATTGGAGATATTGAGTCATATGGATATGAGCAGGATTTTCAGAAACTGTGGGGCGATTTTGATGAATCAGGAAAGTTGAAGGCAGTCTTGTTAAAATATGAAAAAAATTATATCCCTTATGCAGCAGACTCGTTTAATGCAGAAGGATTTGCTGCCATTATCAATGAAGATCCCGAATTTTCCATGCTTTCAGGATTGGAACCTTTTACGAAAGCGATCGAGCCATATCTGATACGTAAACTGTCAACGAAACGGAAGCTTTTCTATGTGAAACTTACCTCCTCCGAACGTTTGAAGTTATCAGATAATGTGGGTGTGAAAGAATTAAAGACCGAAGAAATTAACCGTCTGAAACACTTGCTGCAGCAAATTCCGGAATTCCAGGACAAACCATTTAATCTGGAGATAAAAAGACGCAATATGGAATTAGGTGCAGCAAGATGTTATTACATCGAGGAGGACGGCTTAATGGTCTCAACAGCTTCGACAAGTGCTGAGAACACTTCTTCCGCAATGATAGTCGCAGTCGGAACAGACAGTAATTACAAGAGAAAAGGCTATGCCACTGCTTGCCTCAGTAAACTTTGTGCTGACCTATTACAAGAGGGCAAAGAATTATGCCTTTTTTATGAAAACCCGGAAGCAGGCAGTATCTATGCCCGGCTTGGATTTGAACAAATCGGCTACTGGATGATGTACACATATGAAACAAGCTAGTGCAATGTCACTGGCTTTTTTTAATGGAAAAATGGTATTAAAGAAACGGCCTTATGAATGTTGTGAAAAAGGTAATCATTTTCATCCAGAGCGGCTGCTGCCTCTTCCATTGTAAGGTGAACTCTTTGCTTTCAGCGAGATCCTTCTCATACAGACTTCTCATTTTACTGTAGAGAGGATGACTGTTATCGATAACCAGATTTATTTCCTGATTCAGCAAAAAACTGCGCTGATCAAAATTACTTGTACCAACATCACAAATTTTCTGATCAATAAAAAAGACTTTACCATGGAAAAAGCCATCCATATACAAGTATATATCCACACCATGATGGTGAATGATCTCCAGAAAGGGCATAGCACCAGCCTTTGTCAGTAAGTGATCCCCTTTCTCCGGCAGCAGAAAAGTTATACTGACCCCGCGCTTTCGTGCCTCAAGTAATGCAGAGAGCACCTTCCTTGTCGGAATAAAATAAGGGGAACCAATCTCAATGGAATGAGAGGCACTATTGAACATTTCGATAATATTGCCTTCCAGAACCCCAGCCTCTGTTGTATACACATCTACACGATCACCGTCGATCATCTCCGTTTTCAATACAGTTCTGCTGCCATTCCAGTCATTTAAAAATGTATGATGTAATATGCCGACAACTGCTCCCGTTATTCTCACATGATAATCCCGCCATTTTCCGAGCTTTATGTCTTTTCCTACATATTCATCACCAAGATTAAATCCACCTGCATAGGCGATTTTCTCATCAATGATCATCACCTTCCGGTGATTTCTCTGCTGAAGGTGATAAAAGAAAGGGAATTTAGGCACATTCGTTTTTTTTAGTTCAAACTGTTGTTTCATCCACTTTTTCTTAAAAAGTATACTTCCAGCCCAATCTGTCAGTAATCTTACTTTCACACCTTCTGCCTGCTTCTTGATGAGCAGTGAATACAGCTGGTTGCTGATCTTGTCATTGCGGATGATATAGAATTGTATGTCAATGGATTGTCTCGCCTGCTGGATATCTTCGAACATTTGGTCAAATAGCTGCTGGCCATCAGCAAAAACATCCACGTTATCGGATGATGTGGTCCATTTTTTGCTTTGATTCTTCTTTTTAGCTATTTGCTTACCAAGCTGATAATCGAGTATGATGACGATAATGACAATAAGCAGTCCGAAAATATATAACATAGTCATTCCTCATTTCTGTACTATTAACTTGCCCGAAATGAGGGGAATCTATAATTGGCAGATTGATTATTTTTCCGTGCGTTTTTTTCTGGAATCGGTTAACATAGGAAAGAATACATAATAGTAAATTTGAGGTGGTAGAATGCAAAAGTTAGTATTTTATGTTGGTGTAGCAGGAACGGGAAAGACAACCGTTGCGGAGAAAGTGGCAGCACAGATTCCATGCGCTTTTCTTGACCGTGATACAGTGGGAGGCCGTTTTGTAGAGCGTTTTCTTGAGATGAATAATCTGGACCCTAATGACCGTGATTCGGCATTTTATAAAGAAAATTTACGTGACTTAGAGTATGATACAACGAAAGATATTTGTATTGAAAACTTGCGGGTTGGACAGAATGTTTTTATGATCTCTCCATTTACAGCAGAATTGAAGAACAAAGAATGGATCGAGGAAGTAATTGAGGCAAGCGGAAAATCAAAAGCTGAAGTTGATGTGAAAGTGGTTGTTGTTACATTACAGGATATTGAACAGCAGCGTGAGAGAATTGAGGAACGAGGTACGGTGAGAGATACTTGGAAACTGGAGAACTGGGACCAGTATGAAACACGAGTTGACTTTGTGCCGACAATTAATTGGGATATTGCCCAGGATGATATACTTGTTTTCGATAATTCAGGTGAGCTGACAGAAGAAAAAGTAGCAAGCCTTGTGTCATTTATTAACAGATAAATCATCACATCAGTCCACTTCGCTTTTCTTATTGTCTAGCTCAGTGGACCTGCCCCTCGAGGTCATAAGCGATCCCATGGTGTGTCAAAGACCGACACGTCATGGTTCCGCTTATGCTTGTCGGGGCAAAACGGACCACTTCGCTTTTCTTTGTTGTCCAGCTCAGTGGACCTGCCCCTCGAGGTCATAAGCGATCCCATGGTGTGTCAAAGACCGACACGTCATGGTTCCGCTTATGCTTGTCGGGGCAAA
>NZ_FOGL01000014.1:51905-130890 GCF_900111195.1 Gracilibacillus ureilyticus | reverse complement strand
AAGAAACAAAAGAAAGACTTTATCAATTTTATGACCTTGTTAAAAGCTCTGGACTAAAGGAATTTGAAAAAGCAATAGAAACCTTTCGAAATTGGCAGAAACAGATTATGAACAGTTTTGGTTATGATTTACATAATGGCTTTATAGAAGGTCTTAATAACCAAACCAAGGTCATTAAGCGCAACGCATTTGGTTTTAAACGATTTGACCGATTTAGGTTAAGAGTGTTATTGCATCATCAATATAAATATATCAAATTTCGGGTCGCATAAATTAGGAGTGAGCGTCTAGCTCACCCCAACATTTGACTTAGAACCTTAATTAGTGCCACGGGATTTTCTCTGTTTGTATACATAATCCTTCTCCCGCAAGGAAAGCTAAAAGAAAGTAATGAAACGATAAGGAGTGGAATGGGATGTATGAAATAGAATCTGCAATTAAAGACAGGAAATTCGAATATAAACAATTCAAAGAAGTTCTGGAACGTGCGGGATACAGTCTGGGGGGAGCATGGGAATATGATCACGGCTATTTTGATTACAAGCTTGGGTCGGATAATGGTTATCATTTCCTTAGAATACCTTTCCACACAATTAATGGTCAAATAGAAGATAAGAATGTCATGATACAATTAGATCAACCATATATTCTTACACATAAATATCAAAACGATGTAGACGAGAATGCTGAAAGCAGTGTTATTCAAGCTGCATTTAATCAGTTTCAAACACCGATTGAAAAAGATGCCGATATACCAGCCGAATATATAGAGAGAGGACAACAAGTATTAAGCCAGTTAGAAGTAATATTGGATCACTTAAATAAAAGTTAGTCTATGTCATGCTGTATTAAAATGGCTGCAAGTAAATCAACATATCTTTTTCCTCGAGAATTAATTTAAAATCGGGATGTATCATAATTTCATCAGCTCTCATTATCCCAATAAGCCATTTGTTGTTGTCCAGTAATTTGACTGCACATGCATGAAAGTTCTGACCGGCCATGTCAGGGTCTATTGGGGTAGTGCAAAATTGCTGCTGTTCCAAAGTTTTTGCTATAATATCAGTAGCGTGGTTACTGGCTTGGAATATTGTCTGAAAGAAGAGTGAACTCATAAAATCATTAGACCTGATGATTAAATTAGCCCCTGCTCTTTCAGCATTTTTTTGTTGGATATCTGTTAATATTTCTGCCACAATAATTAATTCAGGATTGTTTCCTTTTGCTGAAATAATATTAAGGATCGTCTGCCGGTCGGCTTCATTTTCTTTAAAAGAGGGATCGGCTGTGATGATCGCATGAGTTGCGTCCTTTATTTTTGCTTTTTGTAAAACATCATCAGCTGTCGGGTTACCATGAATAAAGTGAATATGGTGATCCTTATATGATATATTTCTCATTGTATGGTCAATGAGAACAATATCCTGATTGATTTGTCTGTTTCTCATCATTTCCGTTAACTGACGGGTTCGTTCGTTCCAGCCAACTATAATTATATGGTTTTTGCCTCTGTAGGCGATTTTCCCATCTGACAAGTCCTTTTCATGTTTAATTGTACCTGCTGAAATTGTAGCCATATAAAATGTCACCAGACCGCCGCCGGCTAATATTAGAAAGATACCTACTGCCTTGCCAAGTGTACTTAGCGGAACATAGTCACCATAACCAACGGTTGAACCTGTAACAAATGCCCACCAAACACCATCAAATAATGTTGGGAAATGCGAAGGCTCAATTAGATGAATAATAAAGCCAAACAGCAGCATAATCAAAGTGACACTCAATATTAGCCGTAAAAATATAGGTAAATGAAAATAAAATTGAATACATCTATTCCAAATCATCTGTAACACCTCGACTATCCATTATTTTCTAATTAGTTTGTTCTAAGTCTGTTAGATTATGCTTTAAAAATTTAAGAAAAAACAGGAGTGATCCAATGGAACAAAAAAGTTTAAATTTTTTATTTGATTTATTACATACACCTTCACCATCAAGTCTCGAAATGAATATTCAGAAAAAATGGCTGGAGTATGTAAAACCGCATGCAGATTCCATACAAACAGATGGTGCAGGAAATGCAATAGCAAAAATTAATCCAGATGCAGATTTCCAATTGCTGCTTGCAGGACATTGTGATGAGGTTGCATTTATTGTCAACCGTATTGATGATAATGGTTTTATCTACATAGACAAAATGGGTGGAATCAATCCAAAAGCTGCAATAGGTATGAAGGTAGAAATTCTTGGGGAAGAGAGTACACTGCAAGGTGTGATAGGGGTTAATGCTCAGCATCATGGCGGTATGAAAGATGATTTTGATGTAGAAGATTTATTTATAGATTGTGGTGCTGAAAAGAAATCAGAAATAACTGAACATATCCAAATTGGTGATTTAGTCGTATATAGACGGCAGTCAGAGTTATTAATGGGCCGCTATGTATCTGGCAGGGGATTGGATAATCGTACAGGTGCCTTTATTGTGGCTGAGGTGTTAAGAAGATTAAAAGAGAAGAATCTGAATATTGGTGTGTGTGCGGTAAGTACTGTGAATGAGGAAACCAATATGGGAGGAGCATATTTTGCTGCAGCGGGGCTTGAGCCTACTTGTGCAATTGCCTGTGATGTTACTTTCGCTACAGATTATCCGTCCGTTGATAAGACAAAGCATGGAGATGTTCGTTTAGGTGGGGGTCCGGTATTGGCGAAAGGAGCCTCGATCAACCGAAAAATGAATCAGTGGTTAGAGACTGCAGCTAAAAAATTAGATATGCCAATACAGTATGAATTGACACCAAGGCATACAGGTACAGATGCAGATAAAATGAGAGTAACTGGTAAAGGAGTTCCTGTCAGCCTTGTTTCATTGCCTTTAAGGTATATGCATTCGCCAGTTGAAACAGTAAGTATAGCAGATATTGATGCAGAAATTGAGCTGTTAGTTGAGATGATTACATCCCTTAAGGGAACAGAAAGCTTAAAGCCAATAGATATCGATTAAAAAAAATATAATGATGAATAATAGTCTCACTTTATTGACATAATAAATGATTAAAATTAATATAGGTAAGGATATAGCTTTAGCATGTTAATGCTAAATTTGTTCATCGCAGGGAGGAAACCAGGTTGGCAAAAACCATATTTCCTAATACTTATCTTTACCAATTTTTAATCATTGCATTGATGGGCGCGATTTCTGCTCTCATAATGTTTCTTAATATACCACTTCCTTTTTTACCACCAAATTTACGGCTTGATATAAGTGATTTACCGGCACTGGTAGCAGGAGTGATGTTTAATCCTGTTGCCGGGATTGCTGTGATTGCAATTAAGAATCTGCTTCACTTAGCATTAACAGCAGCTTATGACCCTATTGGGGTGACAGCTAATTTTTTTGCAGGGCTATTCTATGTTTTCCCTGTGACTTTTCTGTATTACAAATATAGAAGTAAGAAAAGTATTTGGTCAGGGTTAATACTTGGTACAATTGCTATGTCTGCAGCAATGGCAGTACTCAATTACTTCGTATTTTTGCCAGCATACAGCTGGTTTATGGGGTGGGAAGTTCTATCTCCTTCTGTTAAACAAAATACTATCCTTGCTGGGATACTACCTTTTAATCTGATAAAAGGAACGTTTATAGGAATCATCTTTTTTATCCTGTTCATAAGATTAAAAAACTGGTTTGAAAAAAAGGGTGGGACATAAAAGTTATGGCCCACCCAAACAGAAATCTACATATCACCCTTCTTTAAAACACTCTTTACAATTATTATAGGAAGTAGCTAATTGTCGAAGATTTCGTCCTGATGGCGAGATCACAACCAAACCTATTGCGCGCACACCAAAGATTTCATCCTGAACGAAGAATCAACAATCAAATCTCCCGCACACAATCTCATGAACTTCTTACATTTTGTTCATGAGATTTCAATGGATGTTGAACAATTAGACGATGCCTAAATTAGAAGCTAAATCTTTTCTCCACGAATAATTCAATAATTACCCCCTGTTCTTCTACTTAACGGAGGGCTTTACTATTGCTAATGTACATCTTGCTATTGCAATAAGCTCGTTTATTTCATCCATTATCTTAACTTCCCATACCATTGTTGTTCTTCCGATATGAACTGGTACAGCTATTGCAGTAAGTTTACCGTCTTTCTTTGCCTTGAGATGATTACAATTAATCTCAAGCCCGGCAACTGACTGCTGTTTCGGGTCAATGTGCTGAAGACCACCGATACTTGCAGCGGTTTCTGCTAAAGCTACGGAAGCTCCACCGTGAAGGTAGCCCATTGGCTGTTTCACTTTATCAGTGATTAGCATCTCAATGATTACTTCTTTCTTATTTTTTTGAACAACATTCATTTCCAGTGTATCAAGCAAACTAGTCATATGAACCACCTTTAACTATAAAGAAAATGGGAAAATAATATGAAAAATTAAAGATAACGCAATTAATGCTCCGTATATCGTATTTGTCTTTGCTGTAGCGGCCATTGCAGGTATCATACCTACATTAGTGGTGTTAGCACGGAATGTTTCGACAGCAAATTTAGCCTTTGGAATACTTAACAGACTGATAACACTATATATCGGTAATAATCCAAAACCAATATAAATAATTGTCAATCCTAGACTGCTAATGATGAGCCACTTTAACAAAGAAATAGCACGCTCTCTTCCTGCCAGAATGGCTAGAGTTTTACGTCCATTTTCTTTATCCCCTTCTAAATCACGGATGTTATTGGATAGTAAGATACATCCGATCAGGATAGCGATAGGGATGGATACGATAATTACCTGTGATGTGATTTGTAAAGTTTGGATATAGTAACTTATGCCAATCATTACTGTTCCCATTAGACCGCCGGAGAATAACTCGCCAAACGGAGTGTATGCAATAGGAACAGGTCCTCCTGTATAAAGATAGCCGATCAGCATGCTGATTAGCCCGATTACAGCTATCCACCAGCTTGACTGGAGGCAAATGTAAAGTCCTAGGATTATCGCCAGTCCAAAGAAAATAAAACCAAGTCTTTTGACAATCAACGGTTTTACTCCATCACGTACTATAGTCCCACCGATACCGACAGAATTTTCATTATCGAGTCCTCGTTTATAGTCAAAATATTCATTAAACATATTTGTTGCCGCCTGAATGAGCATTGCAGCAAAAAGCATCGCCAGGAATACCAAAAGATTGAACTCTCCATCCAGACTTGCCAACATTGTTCCAACAATAACCGGGATAAACGATGCGGTTAAAGTATGTGGTCTTAATAAACGCCACCACACATGCAAACCTGGTTTTTCATTTAAATGATTTGCTTTTTGTTTTGTTTTTGATCCCATTTAACAAATCTCCTTGATTTATATTTATAAGTGCAACATTATAATTTTATTGAATAGTCTGTTGCGTGTCAATGACCAGCGTTTAAGGGATCTGGAAAAAGGGAAGTTAATAAACACACTTTTTCAGTTATTTTTTGTTATACTATCAGAAGGTATTATTTTCGTAATGATATCAGAATAACAATACTTCTGTATGCAGATAATGAGTAAGAAAACGGTGAATAACCCAACATATCTACACATTTGAAGTAATCTATTATTTGAAATTACTTTAATTTGTACTATAATGGATATCGTTTATGAAAATTGCCCTATTATATTGGAGGGTTTTCGGATGATCGAGACAAAGGGAATAAAAATAGAAGGTGTATTACAAACAGCATTAGAGCAGATACAAAATAATAAAACACCAACCCTTGTTAGTATAACTGAGAAAATTAACAAAGTAGATATACTATCATTTTTCCATAAAGGTAAAAAACTTGCTAAAGAGAGATCATTTTGGTCGAATGCAGATCAAAATGTTTGTTTTGTTGGTATAGGTAACGCCTATACAATAAAAGCAGAGAAAAACCCGTATAATATTGTTAAAAAAGAATGGAGCAAGCTGATGGAGAGAACCATTCTGGACAATAAGTATACGTATGCGAATACTGGGCCGATCGCTATAGGCGGTTTTCCTTTTGATGAAGAAAAAGAAACCTGTGAATTATGGGACGGTTTTGAAGGGAGTCAATTTCGTATTCCGGAGTATATGTTAACCGTCGATGAACACGGCTGCTTCCTTACGATAAACATTTGGCTGGATCAACAAAGTGATATCGAGAATTTAGCTGCTATCTTATATGATGAGAGCAGTCAGTTACTTGATTCTGCTTTTATAGAATCCGAAAACAACCAGATCGTTTTCGAACACGAGGTAAATCCTCATGAGTGGAAGAATCTAGTCAGGGAAGTCACAAATTATATTGAAACATATCCTGTTGAAAAAATTGTGCTGGCAAGGGAATTGCAGGTTGAATTACGTAACCCGTGCAATATAACTGATGTACTCCATCAGTTATTAACAAATCAACCAAATAGTTATGTATTTGCCTGGGAAACCGATGTTGCGTGTTTTATCGGTGCATCACCAGAAAGGTTAGTCCATGTCAAAGATAATCAGATTCTGTCTACCTGTTTAGCGGGTACTGCTCCAAGAGGAGAAACGTCTGAGGAGGATATACGAATTGGACAGGCTTTGTTAAATGATGAAAAAAATCGTGAAGAGCACCAGATAGTGGTTAATATGATACGCGATTCGCTTCAGTCTTGTGCTCGCAATGTTGATATTCCAGATGTACCGATCATTTATCCATTGCAAAATTTACAGCACTTGTTTACACCTGTCCGGGCAGAAATCAGATTTGGATGTACGCTATTGGAAGTCGTAAAAAAATTGCATCCAACTCCAGCTCTTAGCGGTTTCCCTCAAAAGGAATCGCTCAATTTTTTACGTAAACATGAGAAATTGGAACGAGGATGGTATGGTGCACCCATTGGATGGTTTGACAGCAATTTTAACGGTGAATTTGCTGTAGCTATCCGTTCAGGTCTGATTAAGAGAGAAAAAGCTTCCTTATTTGCAGGATGCGGGATTGTAAAAGATTCAAACCCGGATATGGAATATGAAGAGACAAAAATAAAGTTTACACCAATGTTGGAAGCTTTGGGAGGTTAATGGATGAGCCATCAGAATAAATTAACACGGTATATTGCTAATTTCGTTGATCAGCTTTATCAAAGCGGAATTAGAAATGTTATTATCTCTCCGGGTTCCAGGTCCACACCCCTTGCACTTACTTTTGCTGAATACGGGAAATACAAACTGTGGGTAGATATTGATGAAAGATCTGCTGCCTTTTTTGGATTAGGGATAGCAAAAGGACTGAAAGAAGCAGTTGTACTTGTTTGTACTTCAGGTTCTGCGGCTGCTAACTATTACCCAGCGATTATTGAAGCATATTACAGTAGAGTGCCATTAATTGTATTGACAGCAGATCGCCCACATGAGCTTAGAGATGTTGGAGCACCGCAGGCAATTGATCAAATTAAACTGTACGGTGAATATGTGAAATGGTTTCATGAAATGGCCATACCTGGAGATTCTGATAAAATGCTTACATATGTGAGAAATCAGGCGGACAGAGCGGTAAGAACAGCAACAAAACATAACGCCGGAGTAGTACATCTGAACTTTCCAATTCAGGAGCCTTTGTTACCTGATTTTAGTATTTCACACTTGTGGGGAGAAAAAGAATTTACCAGCATGTCATCGCAATCCACCTATCACTTGGATAAACATGAAATAAAAAAAATATTAGAGTTAATCAATGAAAACAAGAGAGGATTATTAGTATGTGGGCCCGAGAGTGATAAAAGCATTGTGGAGTCAGTCATACGCTTTGCTGATAGCTGGAATTTGCCAGTTTTAGCTGATCCACTCTCACCCTTAAGAAACGGCACACATGATAAATCCCACCTTATTGAAAGTTATGATGCCATATTTAAAATCCCTGAAGTAAGAAACCAGATAGACATTGATTTTATTATCCGGATTGGGGCAATGCCGATCTCTAAACCTTATTTACAGTTTCTTCAGGAAAATCAGCATATTCAACATTTTGTTATCGAGACAGTCGAAGGATACAGGGAACCTGTTGGTTTAAATACTCACTTTATTTACGGTCATCCTGATCAGGTTTTATCAGACTTGGCAGATGCAGGGTATAAATGTGATGAGAAGTATCTGGATAAATGGCAGAAATGGAATCACCTTACAAAGCAACTGTTAAAAGAACGGAATGAGATGGAAGATTTAACAGAAGGACATGCGGTATTCGGGCTTCAATCTGTTATTCCCGATGATCAGATTATATTTGTCGGTAACAGCATGCCTGTTAGAGATATGGATAGTTTCTGGTTTAACAGTGAACAAAATATTGAAATATATGCGAACCGTGGAACAAATGGTATTGATGGCATTATTTCAACAGCTGCCGGAATGAGTGCCACAGGCAGGCATACAACTCTATTAATCGGGGATATTTCTTTTCTTCATAGTATGAATGGATTACTTTTGGCAAAAAATTATCGTTTATCATTGACGATTGTTTTAATCAATAATAATGGCGGGGGAATCTTTTCATTCCTGCCCCAAGCAAAACAGAAAAGTCCGCATTATGAGTTATTGTTTGGTACCTCTCAGTCAATGGATATGGAAAAGATAGCTGAAGCGTTTGACATAGCATATTATCGTCCGGAAAACTGGCAGGACTATATAAATGCGTTAACCCATTGTTATGATTCAGGTGGTTTATCGCTCATCGAGATCCAGACAGATCGTGATAAAAATGTCACATGGCATCAGCAAAAGTGGGATCTTATCGGTAATAAGCTGTTAAAACTCATGAAGGAAAATGAGAATGTATTTTAATGTTGGTAAGAACAAGTACTGGGTAGAGATATTTGGATGCGGCGATCCTGTTGTATTGCTTCATGGTTTTACTGGTTCGACCCATACTTGGTATTCCATCAGAGATCAATTAGCAGAAAAGAATCAGGTGATCTTGCTTGATTTACCAGGTCACGGAAAAACACAAGCGAGAGTAACTTCTATCGAAACATGCTGTAATGAATTGGCCGATATATTCAAGCAAATGAACCTTACGACAATTCATTTACTAGGTTATTCTATGGGAGGACGAACTGCGTTAACGTTTGCTATCCTTTATCCAGGGTTTGTGGAGAGCTTGATACTGGAGAGTGCAACCCCTGGTATTAATGATGAGTTTGAGAAAATGAAGCGGATAAAGAGTGATCAAAAACTCGCCCAATTTTTACTTGAGAACACTTTAGAGGATTTTATTAACAAATGGGAAAAGATCCCGTTATTTCATACGCAGCAGACATTACCGGAAAGTGTTAAATTAAAAATACGCAAAGAGCGGTTTTCCCATTCAAAAGAGGGGCTGGCAAATTCCCTTCAGGTAATGGGAACAGGGGTAATGCCTTCCTGGTGGGAGAGTCTCAAACAACTTAGATGTAAAGTCTGTATTATTGTCGGAGAAAAAGATAAGAAGTTTGTTCAAATAGGTCAACATATGAATCAAATCCTTATGAATAATGATTTTTATGTTATAAAAAACAGCGGGCATGCAATTCATGTGGAACAAGAAGAGATTTTTGGTACAATAGTAAATGAGTTTATTTCAAGAAGGAGGAATAATTGATGTCAATAGAGTGGGTTAGTGAACGAACTTATGAAGATATTTTATATGAAACGTATAACGGGATTGCTAAAATAACAATTAACAGACCTGAGGTAAGGAATGCATTTAGACCTCAAACGGTTAATGAATTGATTGAAGCTTTTACATATGCAAGAGATGATTCTCGCATTGGAGTTATTGTGTTAGCTGGTGCCGGAGATAAAGCATTCTGTTCCGGCGGTGATCAAAAAGTAAGAGGGCATGGCGGATATGTAGGGGAAGACGAAATTCCCCGCTTGAATGTTCTGGATTTACAACGATTGATTCGTGTGATTCCAAAACCGGTTGTTGCAATGGTTTCAGGCTATGCGATCGGGGGAGGACATGTATTGCATGTTGTCTGTGATTTAACAATTGCTGCAGATAATGCTATTTTTGGACAAACAGGGCCTAAAGTCGGGAGTTTTGACGCGGGTTATGGAGCAGGCCTTCTTGCACGCATAGTAGGTCACAAGAAAGCTCGTGAAATTTGGTATCTGTGCCGTCAGTACAATGCACAGGAAGCATTAGATATGGGGCTGGTAAACACAGTCGTACCATTGGAAAAACTGGAAGAAGAAACAGTGCAATGGTGTGAAGAAATGCTGGAGAAATCACCAACAGCACTTCGTTTCCTGAAAGCTTCCTTTAATGCAGATACAGATGGACTGGCAGGACTTCAGCAAATGGGTGGAGATGCGACCTTGCTTTATTACACAACAGATGAAGCAAAAGAAGGCAGAGATGCATTCAAAGAGAAACGTAAACCGGACTTTAAGAAGTTTCCGAGGTTCCCTTAATACTGGAATGATAAATGACCAATGCCTAATGTATTGGTCATTTTCCTGTTAGAGAATTTTTTGGCTGATGTGTTTGTAATATCAAACGTTACAAGAAGCATACCGAAGGAGGGGTTGAGAGTGGAAACAGTGATGGAACATTGGCTGACAAAGCGGGCAGATTTAAGTCCAGATATGATAGCTGTTGAAATAGCCGATGGGCAATGCTGGACTTTTGAAAAATTATATAAGGAATCCGTTCTTTTCGCGAAGAAATTGGCTAATTATACTCACCATATTAAACATATAGGTATATTATCAAATAACTCTCTGGACATGATTGTGGCATTTTTTGCATGTACCTATTTAGAAAAACCTGTCGTATTGTTAAACACCAGACTGACAACCAGTGAAATCAAAAAACAATGTCAAACAGCTGATGTAGAACTGATTCTCACATCAGATAATTTGAAAGAAAAAACATCTTCTGTTCATCTCCCGTCTAAAACCTTTACTGAGATACATAAAAGAAGCTCGTCATCTGTTGAATTAACAGAAATAATTAATATGAATCGTCTCTGTTCAATGATGTTTACTTCAGGAACAACGGGTAATGCAAAGGCGGTAATGCATTCCTTTGATAATCATTGGTCAAGTGCTGTTGCTTCAGCGTTAAATCTTGGTTTATTACCTTCAGATAAATGGCTTGCATGTTTGCCACTGTATCATATTAGCGGATTAGCTATTATTATGAAGAGTGTGATTTATGGGATGTCTGTTTTCCTTTTAGAGAAGTTTGATGAGTTAGCTGTTCAGCAGGCAATTATGAAAAATGGTGTGACAATTGTGTCAGTGGTAGCGGTCACCTGTTCCAGACTGTTGAATAAACTTGGAGAAGACCGTTATCCACCAAGTTTTCGTTGTATGCTGCTTGGTGGTGGTCCTGCACCTGTTTCCTTGTTAAAAACAGCCAGGGATAAAGGAATACCGATTATTCAAACATATGGTATGACGGAAACATCTTCTCAAATCGCTACACTTAACGAGCGTGATGCATTAGAAAGAGTTGGCTCGGCAGGAAAAGCACTTTTTTCAGCACAGATAGAGATTAGGCAGGATGGAGCAGAATTGGCACCAGCAGAAATAGGGGAAATTGTAGTAAATGGTCCAATGGTTACTGCAGGATACTATAACCATGAGGAAGCTAACAAAAAGGCTTTTTATGATGGCTGGCTATACACTGGTGATTTAGGATATAAGGATGAACAGGGATTCCTATATGTTATAGATCGTAGAAGTGATTTGATAATTTCTGGGGGGGAGAATATATACCCGGCAGAAATTGAGGATTGTCTTCTATCAATCAGAGGAGTTGAAGAAGCTGGTGTTGCGGGCATGTCAGATCCATACTGGGGTCAGGTGCCAGCTGCTTTTATCGTAAGAAATAATACCGAACTGACAGAGACGGTAATACTTGATTTTTGCAAAAAGGAATTAGCATCATATAAAATTCCGAAAAAAATATATTTTGTCCGGTCACTTCCGCGTAATGCGACGAGTAAATTGCAGCGGCATAAATTATGGGAATGGATGGAATTAATTAATAATGATTCTCAAAGTCATTGACTTTTTCCTTTATAGCCAATAAACTATTAAATATAGAAGATTGTTCGAATCACCGTATTTATTTACGGGAAAACTGTTTACGAATGAGCGTAATCAAGGGAGAGATTCCGAAATGGAAACATTAGTGGCGAAAGATCTAACTTTAGGTTATGGAGAAGACGTTATTATAGATGCATTGGATATTGCTATTCCTAAGGGAGAAATTACTGTCTTTATCGGCGGAAATGGCTGCGGTAAATCTACATTGTTACGGTCACTGGCACGTTTGTTAAAACCAAAGCATGGGGACGTCGTACTTAACGGGAAAGATATTGCTAAGATTCCGACTAAAGATGTCGCGAAACAGTTGGCTATTTTACCTCAAAGCCCAACAAGTCCAGAAGGATTAACGGTGGAAGAGCTAGTTCGACAGGGACGTCATCCATATAAAACAATGTTTAAAAGATGGTCCCCTGATGACGAGCAGGCAGTAAATGAAGCTCTGGAAGCAACCAACATGATGGAATTAAAGGATCGTACTGTTGATTCTTTGTCAGGCGGCCAGCGGCAACGGGCCTGGATTGCAATGACCTTAGCTCAAGGTACGGATACTATTTTATTAGATGAACCGACAACTTATCTGGACATGACTCATCAGATAGAAATCCTTGATTTACTTTTCGAACTAAACGAAAAAAGAAACAGCACAATTGTGATGGTTTTACATGACTTAAATTTAGCTTGCCGTTATGCCCATCATATTGTAGCAATTAAGGATAAGAAAGTTTATGCACAGGGGAAACCGGAAGAGATTATCAGCGGCGGATTAGTCAATGATGTATTTCAGATGAAATGCGACGTAATGTATGATCCGATGTTCGGTACACCAATGTGTATTCCACATGGCAGAGGCCGTTGTTTAATTAAACAGGCGGTTGAAGAAGCGAAACAGCAGAAGATGCAGCCAGTTTAATAAATATTATTTAGAGCTCTCTATTCGATTATGGATAGAGAGCTTTTCGTATTTTTTTTTTATAATGTCGTAAACTATTTCAAGAGGTGAGCGACATGAATAAGAAAAAATACTATGTGAATATAGCTACACAGGAAATATCACAAATTCCATATGGGACGAATACGGAATTTGTGATTAACGCGACTGATGAAGAAGTCTTTTTTTTAAGAGAAAAGTTTAATGAAATACGTGATGCAGATATGGGAGCGTTTGTACGTGCTCATATTCCATTCATGCCGTATCATAACGATCCTCAAAATGATGAATATGACAGTGGACTAAAAGGTGCATATCAGATGATTTATGATTTGGCAGATAATGAGACGAAAAAAGCAATGCAAGAAGCAAATATCGGAAAAGAAATATAAAAAAATGAAACTAAAACTCCTCTTCAAACGTCTATATAGTATAAGTAATGTTTAAAAGTACGTAATTCAGGTAAAAGATATACATATAGAGGTTGGGAGGGGTAAAAATGAAAAAGTTGATAACATTCCTGACAATTGGACTATTATTCGGATTTACTGCACTCATATTTCAACAAATCGAAGCGAATGAACTGTCTTCCTCACAAAATACAGAACAAGTGGAGAAAATACAAAGACATGTACATTCCACAACGTCGAACGCACCAAAAAATACGGAAAGACTATCAAGTAATAACCCGACATTGAGTGATGACAAGATGATTGCAATGATGGATCAGTTTATGGATACATTGGTACAGGAGATTGATGAAGAAAATAGAGTAGTTAAGTTCCGAACAAAGGATAGCTTAATTGATGAGTTCGATTCCATAGCGACAAAAGAAGTTGTCAGACCGTACGTAGATTATTATTTTGTAGAACAGAATGGTGAGTTATTCATTATACCAACTGAAACACCAGCATGGTTTATAAAAGATAATGAGTATGAAAAGGATACAATAAGTGATAATAAAGTGGAGTTAACACAGGAAAATGAAACGGATTTGTATGGTCCGTATACGATACAGGTTCTTTTCGAGAAAATCAAAGGGCAATGGAAGATAACAAATATTAGCCATTAATATTATTTAAAGGTACAATAAAACCATGAAAACATTTAATGATTATTATAATAATGAAGTGAAGTTATCCTTTTCAGATCACCCATTTGAACAATACCCAAAACATGTCTGGGTAATATGCCGTTATCATTCTAAATGGCTTTTAACAAAACATTTAGAGCGCGGACTTGAATTTCCCGGAGGAAAAGTGGAAAAGAATGAAACGCCCAAAGAAGCAGCAATCAGAGAAGTGAATGAAGAAACAGGCGGAGAAGTGGAATCACTCTATTATATCGGTCAATATTTTGTTACAGGCCGTTATGACCAGATTGCGAAAAATATATATTTTGCTGAAATAGCCACACTTAAAAAGCGTTCCACATACCTAGAGACAGCAGGACCGGTTTTACTGGATGAATTACCTTGCAATATCCGATCGAATGAAGCATTCAGTTTTATTATGAAAGATGATGTATTAACATACAGTCTGCGGTATATTAAATCCGATTCGTATATAGCTAACCCGATTTGAGGGTTAGCTATGTTACTATGCGGCAAGAAAAAGTGATTGACTTTCCATATTCCTTTAGGGTACGATATAGACTATAATTAGGGTATAGTGTGATTTATTTTAACTCTAACTATCAAAATGAAAGATATGGAATGTTCTGATAACCAACTAATCTTATCAGATTAATATCTTAAGACAAGCCGTGCAATTTCTTGCAGAAAATTGTATAGTGGTGTTAAGAGTGTTTTAAATAAACGAAAGAATCGAATGGAAGCCTACGCTATATAACTAATTCGTATGCTTGAGGGAAGGTTTAAGGAGGAAAATATTAAGATGGTGCAAAACAGACGCTTATTTACATCAGAATCAGTTACAGAAGGACACCCAGATAAAATATGTGACCAGATTTCTGATGCTATTCTAGACGAAATTGTTAAAAACGATCCCAATGCTCGCGTAGCATGTGAAACAACTGTTACCACAGGGCTCGTGCTTGTATCAGGTGAAATTACAACAAACACATACGTTGACATTCCGAAAATTGTTCGCAACACAATTAAAGAAATTGGCTATACACGAGCAAAATATGGATTTGATGCGGAAACATGCGGTGTTCTTACTGCAATCGATGAACAATCTCCTGATATCGCAGGTGGTGTTAATACAGCTCTTGAAGCAAGAGAAGGTAAGATGAGTGATGACGAGATTGAAGCAATTGGCGCTGGTGACCAGGGATTAATGTTTGGTTATGCTAACAATGAAACACCAGAATTAATGCCATTACCGATAAGTTTAGCACATAAATTAGCAAAACAGCTAACAGATGTTAGAAAAAACGGTACATTAGGATATCTTCGTCCTGATGGAAAAACTCAAGTAACTGTGGAATATGATGAGAATGATAAGCCTGTCCGTATTGATACGATCGTTATCTCTACACAGCATCATCAGGATATCACATTAGAACAAATTCAGAAGGATATTAAAGAACATGTTATTATTCCTATTGTCCCATCGGAATTATTAGACAATGAGACAAAATACTTCATTAATCCTACAGGCAGATTTGTTATTGGCGGACCTCAGGGTGATGCTGGACTTACCGGTCGGAAGATCATAGTAGATACTTATGGTGGTTATGCGCGTCATGGCGGTGGTGCTTTTAGTGGTAAAGATGCTACAAAAGTAGACCGGTCTGCAGCATATGCCGCTCGGTATGTCGCAAAAAATATCGTAGCAGCTGGTTTAGCTGATGTTTGTGAAGTTCAGTTCGCCTATGCAATTGGAGTGGCACAACCTGTTTCTATTTCAATAAATACGTTCGGAACAGGGAAATATTCAGAGGAAGCTTTAGTTGAAGCAGTTCGTGAGAATTTTGATTTACGTCCGGCAGGAATTATCAAAATGCTTGATTTAAGAAGACCTATCTATCGTCAAACGGCTGCATACGGTCACTTTGGACGTACTGATACACAATTTCCATGGGAACAGACAGATCGTGTAGAACAGTTGCAATCATACTTGTCAAAAGCGTAAGGAACATTTAAAATTAAATAGTTGAGAGATAATGGTCAAGTGCCTGAAGTGTACTTGGCTTTTTCTCTTATTTCTTGAACAGACATTGGAGATTACATAACGATACAAAAGGAAGGAACCAGTGAAATATGTGTGGATTTGTAGGTATTATTAAATCTGAAAACAAAAAATGGCAAGAAGAGAATGTAAAACAATTTGAGGAACGAAATGCCGCGATTTATCACCGTGGTCCAGATGATGAAGGTTATTATGAAGATGACAATGTCTTATTTGGTTTTCGCAGATTAAGTATTATAGACATTGAAAGCGGACATCAGCCTTTTACCTACAATGATGAAAATTATTGGATGGTTTTTAATGGTGAGGTTTATAATTACATTGAGTTAAGAGATGAGTTAATAACAAAAGGTTACCAATTTACAACTGATTCTGATACAGAAGTAATATTAGCCATGTTCCAGGAGTTCGGCACAGAGGCTTTCAGACAGCTGCGCGGAATGTTCTCTATTCTGATTTGGGATAAACAGGAACAAACGGTGTTTGGGGCAAGAGACCCGTTTGGTATCAAGCCGTTATTTTATAAAGAGTCGGATGAGGGTATCTACTTCGCATCAGAGAAAAAGAGTCTGTTGGCTGATATAGGGGAAACAGTGGATCTGGAAGCATTACAGCATTATTTAAGCTTTCAATATGTACCCGAACCTTATACAATGAATCAAAATATAAAAAAAGTAGAACCAGGTCACTTTTTTGTCAAACGTTTAAATGAGAAGATTACTTTTCATCGTTATTTCCATGCTGTTTTTCAACCAGTACAACAAGAAAAGCAGGCTTTAATAAAAAAAATCCAGGATGTTATGTATGATTCGGTCAATGTCCATATGCGAAGTGATGTACCTGTTGGCTCGTTTTTATCAGGTGGTATTGATTCTTCATTAATTGTTGCAATTGCCAAGGATTTTCATCCGAATATAAAGACATTTTCTGTGGGTTTTGAACAGGAAGGATTTTCCGAGGTTGACGTTGCAAAGGAAACTGCTGAAAAGTTAGGTGTAGATAATTATTCTTATATTATTTCACCAGAAGAATATGTAGCAAAATTACCGAAAATTATATGGCATTTAGATGATCCATTAGCTGATCCGGCGTGTGTACCGCTTTATTTTGTAGCAAGAGAAGCCAAAAAGCATGTTACCGTCGTGTTATCAGGAGAGGGTTCGGATGAGCTGTTTGGAGGGTATAATATATACCGTGAGCCTGAATCGCTAAAAATGTTTCAGTCGATCCCTGCGCCGGCAAAAGAACTCTTAGCAAAAGTTGCACAAGTATTACCGGAAGGGGTTAAAGGAAAAAGCTTTCTGGAAAGAGGAACAACTCCTTTAAAAGACCGGTATATTGGTAATGCAAAAATGTTTGAAGAAAAAGAGAAAAAGACTTTATTAAAAACACATAACAGTCAACTTTCTTACCAGCAAATAACTGCACCATATTTTCAGCAAGTACAAAATGACCATTTAGTCAATCAAATGCAATATGTAGATATTCATACATGGATGCGTGGTGACATTTTATTAAAAGCAGATAAGATGACAATGGCACATTCATTAGAATTAAGAGTGCCGTTTTTAGATAAGGAAGTATTTCGTATTGCAAGTGAAATACCGGTTGATATGAAAATTGCAGAGGGTACAACCAAGCATATCCTGCGCCTCGCTTCAAGAGGTATTGTTCCAGATCATGTATTGGACCGGAAAAAGTTAGGTTTCCCTGTACCGATTCGTCATTGGCTGAAAAATGAACTGAACGGCTGGGCACGTCAATTAATTAGTGAAAGTCAAACAGATCATTTACTGAATAAGCAGGTTATCACACAGTTATTAGAGGATCACTGTCAGGGGAAAGCAGACAACAGCAGGAAGTTGTGGACTGTTTTTATGTTTATGTTATGGCACCAGATTTATATGGAGAATAAATTTGATATAGAGAAACTTAAAAATGAAGACAAAACAGAGAGCAAACTACCACAATTATAATTCAATCGAGATAGCTTGCTTGCCCATTTGCTCCCATGCAGTAATAAATGACTGCTTGGGAGCTTTCTTCTGTTCACCGTCATACGGGTCATTAAAATAAATAAAATGGTCATCATAACCTGTTAGTATTACAGCATGCATTTTTTTTGTGATTTTTACTGGGCCGGCAGGTGTCTGCCATGTAGTGAATGCTGATTCGGGTAAGGGTTGGAAAGTAATATTTGTAATAGTTAAAACAGGTTCTTTACTGGAAAGTGACTGTATAACTTTCTCAAATTCATGTCCAGTTAAATCAACAGCTTTATCTCCAACATAACTTTTGGCAAGTTCATATATTGGCTGGTGATATACTCCTAAGCCTGGTTGAGAGAAACTGTACATATCTCCAACAAATCCATTGTGGGGATCGCCAAAATAGATGATGCCATCATTTTCTTTATACGGTGTTTCGTCTCTTGTAATTTCTTTTGCTAATCTCATTTTATTAGTGTCCACATCATGGTATTGAAGCAGCATCGTTAAAGATGTTACCTCACAGCCGCGTGGCAATTCAGGAAATTGCTTTACTACAGGTACTTGTATTTTCATCTCCGGATTTAATTTAACACTCAATTTATTGTTAATTGCTGAATGGGAACTTAATTCTCTATTATCATTCATTGTAGCGTAAATCCAGGTGAGATCAGCAGTATAAATTAAATAACTGCCAACACCAATACTTACAGAACCAAATAAGAGAATATACAGGAAAGCCATATATTGCATTATTTTTTTATGAGAGCGTTTATAGAAATACAGAAGAAAAGTAAACATGATCAGTGAAATGATAAAAAGAGCAATAAGCATAACTTTCCTCCAAATTTGTAATTATCTTGCCGTAACTTCCTTATAATAGATGCCTTTTTGTACATAATCCTTCTGGATCCGCTGCATCTCCTCAATATCTTTATCGGTTAATTCTCGAATTACTTTAGCGGGTCTGCCAAAGGCGAGCGTTTTTGGTGGAATCTTTTTCCCTTGGGGAATGAGACTTCCTGCACCGATAAATGCTCCTTCACCGACTTCAGCGCCATCAAGAATAACAGATCCCATTCCAATAAGAGCATGTTTGCGGATGATGGCAGAATGTAGTGTAACTTGATGGCCGACTGTTACATAATCTTCAATAATCAGAGGCTTATTTGGACTCTGGTGCAGCAAGGATAAATCCTGGATGTTTGAGTATGAACCGATTTTTACCGGTGCGACGTCACCCCTGATAACTGTTTTAAACCATACGCTTGTATACTCACCAATTTCCACATCGCCAGTAATAACAGTATCTGGTGCGATAAACGCTGTGCTGTCAATTAATGGGCTTTTATCTTTATAGTGATGAATCATTATCTTCCCTCCTGCTTAATAGTTAATATTATGATATCATATATAATAGAAAGAATTATAGGAAGAAACAGACAAAGTGAGGAGAATAATTTTGACAAGCAAAATCCCGGCAAATGCTCCTTTATTAATGAAAAATGTGTATCAAAAGATTTTCCCGCAAGTAAAGAAGGAATTAAATTACTGGAGGCAAAGAGCGGAAGATATCCCTGATACGGAATTGCGTACACAGGCTTTAGCGAGTATCAGAGACAAGAAATTTCACTGTCAGGGAGGCAGTGTATACAGCGTTTTGGCTGGAGAAAGCTGGAAAGAGGCAATTCGTTTTATTGTGGCATACCAGACAATTAGTGATTATTTAGATAACTTATGTGATCGAAGTACTTCACTTGACCCTGATGATTTCCGTTTGCTGCATCAATCAATGGAAGATGCGTTAACTCCATACAATCAAGTGAAGAATTATTATCAGCTTCGAGAAGAACAAGATGACGGTTGCTATTTAACAGATTTAGTTAAAACATGCCAGAACATATTGAAAGAGATAGATAATTATCATTTGATTAAACAATATTTGCTTGAATTAGAGGCGTTATATAGTGATCTTCAGGTACATAAGCATGTGAAGCATGAAGAAAGGATACCACGGCTTGAAAAATGGTTTATGGCATATCAGCAAAAGTGGCCAATGCTTAGCTGGTATGAATTTTCTGCATGTACAGGTTCCACATTAGGGATCTTTTGTATGATTTCCTATGCCCTTGGCGAATCAATGACAGAGGATTTGGCCAATAATATTTATGACAGCTACTTCCCGTATTTACAAGGTTTACATATAATGCTTGATTACTTTATTGACCAGGAAGAAGATCGTATGGAAGGAGATTTGAATTTCTGTAATTACTATCAAAATGAACAGGAATTGGAAGAGAGGTTAGTCTACTTTGTAGAACAGACGAATACCCAGGTGAAAAAACTCCCTGATCAGACTTTTCACGAGATGATTCAGCATGGTTTAGTTGGATTATATTTGGCGGATCCAAAAGTGAAGCGAATGGATAAGGCGTACCAAATTGCCAAAAGATTAATCAGAGTCAGCGGGCCCAAGTCTCAATTTTTTCATTGGAACATTAAGATATATAATCGTTTTGCAGGGAGATATTAATATCATTATCTTCAAAGGAAAGCCAGAACAAAATTCTGGTTTTCCCTTTATATCAAGTTCAATTAGTGGACAGTCACTTCTTTAATTTTCTCCAATGAAAGAATAAATGGCGGGTGATTTTTCTGATTAATAAATTGGTACTGTAATACTTGGTAAAAATTTTGGTCAAGGTTTTGACAATAAGCTAGTAAATGATTTCTCTCCTCAGCACCTCCATCATGTCCATGATAGACAACAAGTACGATCCTTCCGCCGATTTTTAAGCTGTCTGTAATTAAATCGATCGCTTTTATGGTGGATGCTGGCTTAGTTACGATAGAGTGGTCCCCTCTTGGTAAGTAGCCTAAATTAAAAATGGCACCTGCAATTTTTTCATCTGTTCTGATATATTTATCAATTGCTTCATGTCCGTCCTGGATAAGTACTACATTTCTTTGGTGATTTGTTTCCATTCTTTTTCTTGTATTTTCAATAGCTGCTTCCTGGATATCGAATCCATAAACTTTCCCTTTTTCGCCAACTAATTTACTTAAAAAAAGAGTATCATTTCCATTACCACATGTTGCATCAATAACTGTGTCACCTTCTGAGACAATTTCCTTTAAAAGCTGATGTGAGAAAGGTAATATTGCTTTCATTATTATTGCTCCTTATCTTTACTGTAATAACGATATTTTAACAAAAATAAACGGCTTCGTGTATGGAATTATTAATCTTGTCTCACACTAGACGAGAGGTGATAGCGAATGACAACAAGAGATTCCATAGAAAACTTGTTAATTGAAGGCCAGCATATCATTCAGCAGGCTGAGGAACAATTAGATATGTCCAACCGAAGTCAATTTATGATGAATGAGGATTACAGAAATGCACAATTGGAATTGGAAAAACTGGCACAGAGTATAAACAAAGTGATGACAAGTGCCAATGCCCAGCAAAGAGAGCAGCTGCATCGTTTCCAGCTTGTCGTTAATGAAAGACTGAATGATATGATCCTTGACCAGGTAGATGTCACGAGATTTGAATAAAAAATGGTGGGACATAACTTCTTATGTTCCACTCAATAAATGTTAATGAAATAGATAATACGTTTAGCAGATTTTTTTCAGCTTATTTGCTTTATGGATTGTTTTTTTATTTGTATTAGTGTACTATTTTGATAGTACACTAATACATGAGGTGATTATATTGCAATTTATCGGGTTGTGGAAAAAGGAAATGGCTATGATGCGGGGATTCCACATTATTGTGGGACTTGGCCTGTTGGCAGTGATCGTCTGGATGATCTTTAATAAAGGTGATGAAACACAAATTGTCAGTATCACCGGACTGGCTAGTATAAGCTTGGTTATAATGCCGGCTACTATTATTTTCAGCTTAAATATGGAAGTGCATGAATTGGTTCTCTTTTTGTATAGGAGAAATACGATAGCAAAAATGATCCATATTAAATTTTTGCATGGATTTTTAAACTCTGTCGTCTTTTTTATTGCAACACTTTTGCTTGCTTTTATATTGAAGTTATTTAATCGAATTCATTTTAATCTAAGTGATTTCTTTCAGGAATTTGCATTTAATATGCTCGATTTTGGATTAATATCGATTGTTGGATCGATATTATTATATTGTGCATGGGTGCTGCAACAGTGGCTTAAATACAAAATAGGTGCTTCAATCAGCATGGTAATTATAATCGCACTGATTTACCAATGTACTTACCTTATCCCTATGATTGGTGATTTTTTAACATTTTTCAGTGGTCTGTGGAAGGTTAAATACAACGTCTTTTATGAAAGTAATCAATTGATACTCGAAGAAAATTATATTTCCTTCAGCTATATAATTGCGTTAATTCTTTTGCTGATACTTATTTATTCACTTGTCACACTGCTATTAAAGAGGAAGGTGGAGGTTTAACGGTGGCACAATATTTTCGTACAGATAAGCCGATCTATCTTCAAATAGCTGATGAGATCATTCAGGAAATTGTTAGCAATAAGAAAAGCGAAGGGGAAAAGCTGCCTTCTGTCAGGGAGCTTGCAATTGATAAAGGAGTCAATCCAAATACAATACAACGTGTTTACCGGGAATTGGAAGGAAAGAAACTAGCTGAGACAAAAAGAGGGCAGGGGACATTTGTAACAAGTGATCAGCAAATGATTAGCCAGTGGAGAAGCTTACTTGTTAAACAATATGTTCAACAGTTTATGCAAGATATGAAAAAGCTGGGATTTACCAGTGAGGAAATTCAGTCAAATTTGTCCCAATTTAAGGGGGGAGAAGAAGATGATTAAAATCGAGAATATAAGTAAAAAAGTGAGAATGAAAAGAATTCTCCACGATTGCAATGCTGAGCTGAGAATCGGGAGAATAATCGGAATTGCCGGGGAAAATGGTTGTGGAAAGACTACTTTAGTAAAGCTTCTTGCAGGCATTCTTAAACCAACCCATGGAAAAATTACAATGAATAATAACAAAGATAGAAGCAGTGTGGTTGCATTTAGTCCTGATAGTGAGTATTTTTATCCGTGCTTTACAATAAAGCAATTAATCGAATTCTATCATTCTCAGTTCAAAGACTTTGATGAAAATAAAGCAGAACAAATGGCGGATTTTTTTCAATTAGATAAAAGTGAAAAAATAAAATATTTGTCAAAAGGACAATTAGGAAGAGTGAAGATAGTGGTTACACTCTCCAGGAAAGTGCCATTTCTCATATTGGATGAACCGCTTGCCGGGCTGGATCCTATTGTGAAGCAAAAGATTATTAAAAGTATCATTCAATTTGTGAATCTGGATGAACAAACTTTATTGCTTACAACCCATGAACTATTGGAAATAGAACCATTACTCGATGAGATCATTGTAATGAAGAATGGATCCATAATTGAGCAGATGGATGTGGAAGATATTCGCACAAATAAAGAACTGGGGTTACAAGACTGGATGGAAGAAATTTATATTTGAATGTAATAATGAGTATGTGCTTACAAGTATAAAAAATTGATAATTAATTAATCTGTGGTGAAGTGGGCCGGAAATACTGAAAGTCTCATAGATGAAAAATAAATGAAACCTTTCGCACTAGTGAACCGTAAAGTATTACAGAAGATCAGAAAGGGGACATTATTAATGATAGGTGTTCTAATAGCATCATTAATAGCGATGATTATCTATTTCATCGGAGTAATTATTACAGTTAGTATCTCAAAAGAAGGGACAACGAATATATTAAAAAAAGGATTAGGGTGGTTTTTGGTTGGTTATGCAGTAACAGCAGTAATCTTTTATTTCATAATGCCGACTGTTACTGTACCTAACATGCTGATTGCTAATACTATTATCGCTGTAGTATTACTCCCGCTTTTCCTGTATTCCATACAGGTTGGGGAAAAAGCAGAGACAAGAAAACTAACTCCATTAGTTGCATTAATTACCCTTGCGGCAATAGGAATTATTATAGTAACCATTGCAGGCTTCGCCAGTCTAGATGAAGCACATCAGTCGATAGATGTATCAATGGAAGAAGAGGCAAAACCACTGTCTAAAGATGAAACACCAATAACGGTAGCACCGGAATTTGCCCGAAACAAGATTCAAAAATCAATGAGTGTTGTACCTAATCCACAATTTTATGACTTAGGCAAGCTCCAAGTGCAGAAAGTTAATGGTGAGGTAGTTTATGTAGCACCTGTTGAATTTTCGGGATTTTGGAAATTTGTACGCGGAAAAGAAACACCGGGTTATTTTACTATCTCTGCAACGAATGTAAATGCACAACCGGAATTCCATGACAGTCCAATGCAGTACACTAACTCAAGTTACTTTCACAAAAATGTCAACCGCGTAATTTATAATAAATACCCGCAATATATTCAAAGTGGGGAAGCGCAAATTGAGGTAGATGAAGATGGAAAACCATGGTATGTGCAATCTCTTTATCGCCCTGTGCATATAACAAATAAACCCGATATGAAGGAGCTTATGGTAGTTGTAATAGATCCGGTAACGAGTGATATGAAAATGTATCATACAAGTGAAGCACCGGAATTTATTGAGGGATCCATCAGTTCTGAAATTGCTTCATTGCAAAATGATTATTTTGGTAAGTATATTCACGGATGGCTGAATAGTGTATTTGGTAAACGTGATGTAAAGATTCCTAATGAGTCAGGGTCTGAATCTAGCGTGACACCAATATTTGATGAAAATGGGTCTATGTTTTACTTTACTGACCTGACTTCACCAAAAGAGAATATTGATTCTGCACTGGGATATACATTAATTGATGCCAGAACAGGTGAACTGACTTATTATAGTGGAGAGACCAATAACGCTATAATGGATAGTGAAGGTGCGAAACAAATTGTGAATAAAGAATTTCCTGAAAAACGCTGGGAAGGCTATATGCCTGTTTTGTATAATATTGACGGTAATCCTACATGGGTTGTAAATGTTCTTGATCCAAATGGCTTACACAAACAATATGCATATATTAAAGCAAATGATTCTGATTTTGTTGTTTTTGGAGAAACTGCAAACAAGGCACTCGATGCCTACCGGATGGCACTGCTGCAGAATCCAGGTAATGTCGGAGCGACGGATGAAGCTTTGTTGGAGACGAAAACAGGTGAAATTAACCGCGTTCTCGTTACTTCAACAGAGCAAGGGCAGGTTGTACAGTTTTTATTACAAGCAGATCAAACAATATATACAGTAAATGCAAGTAACGTACCTTTAGCTATATTTTTAGAAAAAGGTGATAAAATTACTGCAGAAGTTAATATGTTAGACAACGGAACGGCAACTGTTGAAACAATGAAAATAGAAGGATTAACACAATAGGAAAAAGCATGGTGCTCAACTTGTGAGCCCATGCTTTTTCTATAAAATATTTTCTGCCTTTTTTAGTCTTCGGTAAATCTCCATACATATAGTCCCGCACAATAATGCAGTGAGGGCAAGGAAAAAATAACCTGCCTTCATGCCTAACTGATTACTAGCTTCATAGGTTGGGCGTAGTGATAATACTGTAACGCCCTGGATAATATAACCGATCAGTAAATTCGATAATACGGTACCAATTCCAATTAATGTAACAGTAAATGTAATTGCAGTATCTGTACCTTTAGTGTATTTTTTCGCAATAAGTGCCATCATTGTAGGATATATGGGGCCAATACCGAATCCGGAAACAGCAAATAATATGGCAAATTTCTCCCCAGCGAATATAGGTATCATACTGGTGATCCCTGCAAATAGGGAAAAGAGAATGATAGACTTCGTATATCCGAAGCGATCTGTTACAGGACCGAGTAAAAGCCTTGCCAGCATAAATGAGAAAAAGAATATCGATAACATAGCTGAAGCATCCTCTAATTGCCATTCATTAACTTTTACTAAATAATTGACAAGCCATGAAGCCATCCCTAACTCCGCTGTCACTGCCATAGATAATGCAAAAACGATTAACCATGCAATAGGATCCTTTAATAGTTTTTTGATAGATGTACGATCTTCTGTCTCATCATTGTTATTTTTTGGAAATCTGCTCAGTAGGACGGGGACTAATGGTAATAAAGATAAAGACAGCATAATCATATACATTCCCCGCCAACCGAGAATGGCAGAAGAAATTTCCCATCCCATCAAGTGTGCTGCAACGATAGGTGCCACTGTTGAACCAAGCCCGTAAAAAAAGTGTGATAAGTTAAGCATCGTGCCTGTATTTTTAGTGAATATTCTTGCAGCAATTATTGCGAGTCCAATCTCCAGCATTCCATTTCCTAAATATAGAAGGAAATAGCCTCCTGCCAGTGTAGTAAAATTTATAGATAAGTAAATAGAAAACCCGGAAAAGGCCATTAAAACAAATGTAATAATACTTGTAACTTTTGCGCCGATCTTGTCAATTAACCATGAAGTAAAAGTACAGGCAATTAAAAAGCTAAAAGAGTTAATTGCGAGTAAAAGTCCGAGCTTACCATCGCTCAGATTAAACTCTGTCTGCATGTCGGGGAGTGCTGGCCCCTTAATATTTTCCGAAATACCGAAAATTAAAAAACCACCGAAAACAACCATCAATAAAAGGGCGTAATTTGTTCTGTTATGAATATTCATGAATTCTTCTCCTGTATTCTTCTAAGTATGACTATATTGTAAGTGCTTAGATGAAAAGTGTAAACAACCATGTACCCAAATGCTTTCCCGAGAATTTAACTTTGTTCCACTACTATAAATAATGCATCATTTTTACATATAAGAGTGCATTAAATGGACCGGTTCTGCCTGTTTTTTGGACAAAAAATGTCTGATAAGAATTTTATGTATGAATTAACGTACCTTTTTCAATTAATCATTAAAAATATGTTATGATTATAGAGGAATATAATTACTGATGACGAAGTAAGGGAAATGAATATTACTTGATTTGGGATGGATGGATCAGGAGGAAAAGAATGATCGAATTTACGAAAAGGCAACAGGAAATTATTGAAATATTAAAGAAACATGAACCTATAACTGCAGAACAAATAGCCGAAATGCTTGGAGTCAGTAAAGGGACGATTCGGTCTGATTTGGCTGTACTGGTAATGACCGGAAATATTGAAGCCAAACCTAAAGTAGGATATTTTTTAGGAAAGAAAAGTCTTAACCATATGGAACGGTCAGAATGGTGGCATAAAACACCTGTAAAAGAAATTCAGAGTGTTGCTGTTACTATAGATGCCTCGACTACTGTTAATGATGCGGTAATCTCACTTTTTCTAGAAGATGTGGGAACATTAGTTGTTGTAAATGAAGATAATTTCCTTTCGGGAATTGTCTCCCGGAAAGATTTATTAAAAGTAACATTAGGGAATGCGCAGGCTGCTTCTATGCCAATTCAACTTGTTATGACAAAAAAACCAAAAGTTTATACAGTTGAGCCTGATGACAGTGTGTATGAGGCTGCTCGGAAGTTAATTTATTATCAAATTGACAGCTTGCCTGTTGTAAAAAAAGTAAACGAAAATCCTCATTCATTAAAGGTAGTAGGAAGGATTACGAAAACAAATATTGTTAAGTCATTAATTGAAGTGGAGTCAGAAGCATAGAACAAAGGGGAGCGTAAGTATGGTATTAAATAATAGGTTTATTTATGTATGTTCAGATGCTGTTGGAGAGACTGCCGAGGCAGTTGTAAGAGCTACCATCAGACAGTTTACTAACAATGAAGTCGGAGTTAAGAGATATAGTCATATCCAGACTGAAGAAGAAATTGAAGCAATTGTTGGTAAGGTAAAGCAAAATCACAGTTTTATTGCATATACTCTCGTTCAGCCGGAATTACGTGCAAAAATGCAACAGGAAGCAATTCGCCAGGATATTCGGGCGGTTGATGTTATGGGTCCGATGATGCAAGCATATATAGACACCTTTAATGATAATCCGAAACCGGAGCCTGGCCAGAGACAAGTATTGGATGAAGAGTATTTCAAACGTATCGAGGCAGTCGAATTTGCAGTTAAATATGATGATGGCAAAGATGTAAAAGGATTACTGCTAGCGGATGTTGTGCTTATCGGCGTTTCGAGAACTTCAAAGACACCATTGAGTATTTTCCTGGCACATAAAGGGATTAAAACAGCTAATTTACCTATTTTGCCTGAAATGGAACCGCCAGAAGAGTTATTTGAACCAGCTGACAGAATGGTAGTCGGTTTGACTATCGATCCGGGACATCTGCTTAAAATAAGAACAGAACGTTTAAAGACATTAGGTTTGCCTGCACAGTCAAAGTATGCATCAATGGATCAAATAAAAAAAGAACTGAAAACAGCTGATAATTGGATGAAACAATTAGACTGTCCTGTGATTAATGTCTCAGATAAATCAATAGAGGAAACCGCAGGAATTATTATGAAAATTCGTTCAGAAATATAATTTAATTGTTTTACTATGGAGGAGTGAGTTGATGAAGAAAAAGGTATTAGTTACAGAACCAATCCCACAAAAAGTTATCGAGTATTTAGAAAAGGAAGTTGAATTAGAGAGATGGGATAAATCAGAAAAAATGCCAAGAGAGCAACTACTTGAGAAAATCCCGTCTTTTCATGGATTACTAACCTCTAAAGATACTATTGATAAAGAGTTTTTGCAGACAGCTAATCGTTTGGAAGTCGTTAGTAATATCTCAGTTGGTTACGATAATTTTGATGTGGAAGCGATTAAAAAAGCGAATGTTCTGGCAACACATACTCCATATGTCCTTGATGAAACAGTGGCAGATTTAATTTTTGGATTATTATTGGCAACTGCCCGTCGTATTCCCGAGCTGCATCAATATGTGAGAGAAGGTAAATGGAATCGGTCTGTTGATCATACCTTATTCGGATATAATGTTCATCATAAAAAACTGGGTATCATTGGTATGGGAAGAATTGGCGAGAAAGTGGCCAGACGAGCAAAATCAGGGTTTGAAATGGATGTTAGTTACCACAACAGGAATAGGAATAAAAAGGTGGAAGAAGAGCTTGGTGTATATTATGAAGAAATGGAAGAACTGTTGCAAACTTCGGACTTTATTCTGTTAATGACACCGTTAACAAAACAAACCTTTCATTTAATCGATGAAGAGGCATTTCGAAAAATGAAGCGAACCTGCTTTTTCATTAATGCTGCGAGAGGTGCTGTAGTTGATGAAGATGCACTGATTAATGCTTTAAGGAATAAGGAAATATTAGGGGCAGGATTGGATGTATTTGAACAGGAACCGGTCAGTCCGGCAAATCCGTTACTTAAAATGGAGAATGTTGTTACATTGCCGCACATTGGATCTGCAACAGCAGAAACTCGCGAACAAATGAAGTTATTTGCAGCAAAAAATATGATACAAGGCCTAAGAGGAACAAAACCTGATGCATTAATTAAAGAATTGCAGTAGAAAGAACAAGAGAAGTCATGGGATAATGGGCATTTTTTAAAAGATATATCATATAATGCGAGCACAGCGAACCTTAGCAGGATTCTCTGTGGCATGAGAAAATGCAGAAAAATGCTTTCAAATTGGAATGAATCATGTATGATAGTATTTGTGAATATATGATTGGCAGAAAAATGTGGTAATGAGGTGGGAAAGTGGATATAATTAAAGAATCAATGCAACTCCCGGTTGATAATTTTTTAGGAATGTTAATTTATGCTGTAATATATATGTTGACTGCCGGTGTTGTTGCATCCTTGGCACTCCGTTTTATACCGAATAAAATCCCATATGGTGTAAAGAGTGTTATTGTTTTTCTAGTAATTCTTATAAGTATTTTTCTATGGTGGCAGACAATAATTAAACCTACAATCTAAGAAAGAATTTAATAGCAAAGTACTTCTTATAAAGAAAAGCGTTTTTCTTATTCCTTTTTTAAGAAGTATTTTTTTAATTAAAGGAAATCTACTTAAAAGCAGGTTTGTGAAGTGATATCCATGGTTATTTACATATTAATGGTGGAATAATGAAGTAACAGTATAGAAAGAATCTAATATCAGCATTTATTCACTGTTCGTCCAATGAGGAGGTATAGCCATGAACCATATAATTTCAAAAGGCAAGTCTGTAGAAGAAGCTGTTGAACGTGGTTTGCTTCTGATGGACGCAGCCAGGGAAGAGGTAAATATAGAAATTATTCAGGACAGCACGGGAGGATTCTTAGGGTTACGAAAGAAACCAGCTATTGTAAAAATATCACTTTCTGCTAAAAAGAACGGCGAAGAGTCCAATACTCAATCAGAAGAACCATTACTTGAGGAAATGATAGATTCTCTGGAAGAATTATCAGAACCAGAAGTAAGACCAGCTCCAGTTAATAAATCTCATTCCATTGGTAAGAACGATGCAGAAATAGCATCGGTAAATAATAATCGACTTTATATTAAATCTGACGACAGTAAGCATTTTGCCACAATATCAATTGGTGAAGGAATAAGTTTCTTTAAAAATGGTCAGTTAATTTCAGATAAATCAGTAATTGTCAGTCCTAAAGATGATTACAGGCTGGAATATGAAAGTTATGAAGAAAAACCTACTTCATGGACGGTAGTAGTTTCTAAAGACAAGTTAGAGGCAATATTGGAAGTTAAACCTGGTGAGGTTATTCTAAGAAATTTAAAAAATGTTCCACCCGGTGATCACATTGCTTTAGAGTTGGAAGAGTCCGTAAAGCCTGTTAATTCACTAACACGAGAACAAATAATTGAACAATTGAAAAATGACAATGTTACATTTGGATTAAATGAGAAGGCTATCCAGCATGCGATAGAATCTAAGAATAACGGAAAGTTTGTCGTTGCAGTTGGTAAAGAGCCAAAACATGGATTAGACGCAGAACTGGAAGTTAAGGTTCCGGTAAATACTGAAAATGGACTTGTAGAAGATGAACATGGAAATGTGAACTTCCGTGATACAACGATTATACCAAATGTTGAAGTTGGGACAATTATTGCTATTTTACATCCGTCAATCCCCGGCTTACCAGGGATGTCTGTATTAGGAGAAGAACTTGCTGCAAAACAGCCCAAAGATCTGCGCGTTATCTCCGGTTCAGGTACTAATATCCTGGAAGATAAAATAATATCAACAGAATCCGGAAGACCAGTTATCGAACAAAGAGGCAGAACAGTTAAAGCAATGATTATGGCAAAGCTTGTTCATGATGGCAATGTGAATCTTTCTTCAGGGAATATCCGCTTCAGTGGCGATATAGACATACTGGGGGAAGTTGAAGAGAATATGACAGTTGAAGCCGGTGGAGATATTTTTATTCACAAGGCAGTAAGTGAAGCTGTACTTACTGCTTCCAAGTCCATTATTACAAAAGGAAATGTCTTTAACTCAAATTTGACAGCGGGGAAACATAATCTTCTTATCATGGAACTTGGCCACATATTACGAATCCTTGATAAGCATATGGATAAAATGCTGCAAAATATTCAGCAGCTGACAACAGCTAAAGCTTATAAATCAAATGAACTGCTCTCCAAAGGATTAAAGCCGTTAATTATACTGCTGCTGGAAAAAAAGTTTAGAGATTTCAAAACTCAGGCAAAAAGGTATGTAGATATTGTGGGAAAAGCTGCCGATTTTATTGAAGAACCTGAATGGAAAACTGTTGCGGTTGAGTTGAAAGCACTTTTTTTAACATTGTCAAATCAAGTTGTTTCATTAGATAAGCTGGAAAGACTTCAGGAATTAATGAAAGAACTGGCGAGCTCAACCGAAGCAGATGTTGAGCCCAATTCGTATATTACCCTTGCCAATGTCACAAATAGCAAAATATACTCAAGTGGAAATGTAACGATAATAGGTAAGGGATGTATCAACTCAAAAGTACACTCTGGCGGTAAGTTAAACATCAGTGGAATTTTAAGAGGTGGAGAGGTATATGGCCGACTTGGCATAAATGTCGGAGAGGTCGGCACAGTTACTGGAACAAAAACGGTATTATCGGTTCCTGAAGATCAATCAATTATTATTATGAAAGCGCATGAGGGAACCATAATAAGAATCGGAGATGCAATTAGACCAGTTGTTAAAGAAACGACATTTATTAAAGCGAAGCTCGATAAGGAAGGACAAGTCGTATTTGGATAGGGAGGGTTGTAAATGCTTGAATATCAAGTAAAACATATAAATGACAGGTGTACAGTTTTATTAGCAGGTGATCTTGATTTTGATTCTACTGAAAAAGTAGCCGAGGATCTCGCACCACAAATCCTCCAGTATGAATCCATTCAATTAGACTTCCAGAAAGTTAATTTTGTTGATTCATCAGGAATGGGTTTATTAATTCAATTAGTAACCACATTAAAAGACAATGATAAAGAAATTAAAATTGTGAATGTGAATAAAGATATTTTAGAAGTTTTTGAGCTTGTTCAAATGCCGGAGATTATAGGACATGATGTCATGGAAGATAACTAGCAGAAAATAAAGTGAGACCGCCCGTTGGAAGTCTCACTTTATTATTAGTTGATTCTCGCTAATTTTTTTGTGACGTTGGTTTTTGTACTTAGCTTTGATTGCAGTTGTAAGGTAAGTGTTGTTAAGAAGCAAAGTAATAGTCCAATGGAAATAGTGAGAAAGAATATGTTATATTGAGAAACATTTAATACAGCCAGAAAGCACAATGAACCAATATTTCCATAAGCACCGACCATTCCGGAAATTTGTCCTGTCTGGTTTTTCTTAATCAGTGAAACCATGGAAAAAATTGCTCCGGAAGCTGCCTGGCTGATCAGTGAGCAGCATACAATCAACAATATGACTAAATAAATTGGCCAGCTGTTTTGCATAAATGACATACCTGCATATAAACATGACAGGAGTGCGAGCAAAAGTAACAATATTTTTTTTCGGCCGAACCGGTCACTTAACCATCCGCCTGCCGGTCTTGCAAACAGATTGGTAAAAGCAAAACTGCTGGCTATCGTACTGGCAATAACAGCATTTACAGCAAAGCTGTTTTGGAAGTACATTGGCAACATGGAAATGATAGCTAACTCTGATCCGAATGTAGTAAAATAGCCCATACTCAGAATAGCAACATTTTTCATAGAATACTTTTCAGTGTCAGGTACTTTATTTTTAATATATTCTTCATTTCTTCTCCACCTTTTACCCATGTTGAATAAATAAGTGGTCCCTGTAATTAGAAATGACAGCAATGCTAAATGATCAGAAATGATATTATTTTGATTGAGGGTCCATATGAGTATTCCAATCCCGCCATAAATTGGGAAAGAAATGATTGTTAATATGATGAGATCGCTTTTAGTAGTTGCTTGTAACGGTGCCACATTTTTTGTATATGGAAACTCTCTCCAATCAGGTGTGTTCTTTGCTGTAAAGTAAAAAACTATTCCGTAAATTAGCGCTAATATACCAGTAAGCAGAATGGCATATCTCCATCCATTTTCTCCGCCGATAATTAATGCAAGTGGTGGTAAAGTTAGTGCAGCAAACGATGAGCCAAAGTTCCCCCAACCAGCATATATTCCCTGTGCAAAGCCTACCTTGCCTGCAGGAACCCACTCTGTTACCATCCGGATTCCGATAACAAAACTTGCACCAATTGTCCCGAGGATAAGTCTGGATATTAGCAACTGTACGTAATTTGTCCCAATAGCAAAAAAGAAACAAGGTACACTCATTGTTATTAACAGGATAGAAAATACCTTTCTCGGTCCGTAGCGGTCTACTAACCGGCCAATAATGATTCTGCCGGGAATACTTAATGCAAGATTAACGATCATTAATGCTCCAATTTCTTTATCTGTCAAATCTAGCTGTAACTGTATAGTTGATTGAAATGGTGCCATATTAAACCAAACCATTACACTAATGAAAAATGCAAGAGTAGAAATGGTTACCATTTGCTTTTGTCCGTGATAATTGTTTTTGGTTGTCATAATAATCTCCCTGTAATAAAGGTTCGTAAAATTAGTTAGTGATGGAAAGGACTAATTGTGGCTACACTCATCTTAAATCCAGGCATTCGACAATAGGGATCAAGCTGTTCTCCTACAAGCCTGTTGACATTTTGGTTTTCTGCCCAATGGAATGGTATAAAAATGGTGTCTTTACGAATAGACTCAGAAAATTGACTGCGAACAATGATCCAGCCTTTTTCTGAAGTTACTTTCACTAGTTTGTTTAGTTCTATGCCGAACTTCTGTGCAGTATCTGGATGGATCTCCATATAGGCTTCCACATTTCTTGCTGCTAGTGATGGACTCTTTCTAGTCTGTTCACCTGTTAAATAATGGGACATCACTCTTCCGGTAGTAAGGTAAAGTGGATAATTTGAGCTTATTGCAGGTTTGCGTTTTATCGTATCAATTTTTACTACTGCCATTCTTGCTTTACCACCTTCATGAGCAAATTTTGTTTCAAATAGACGTATCGTTCCTGGTGTTTCTTCTGATGGACATGGCCATAGAACGCCATTTTCTCTCCTTAGGCGATCATAAGTAATTCCGTAATAATCAGCTTTACCCCCGCGGCTCGCAACCCTTAATTCTTCAAAAATACTTTCAGCAGAATCATAATTAAAGTATTTTTCTTTGCCTAACACTTTGGCAATTTCACATAAAATTTGCCAATCATGTTTTGCCTTCCCCTGAATAGGGAAGCTGGCTTCTCTTAACAAAACCCTGCCCTCTAAATTGGTGAATGTACCCTCATCTTCGAGATAGGATGTGGAAGGTAAAACAATATCTGCTAACTGAGCGGTTTCTGATAAAAACAAATCAGCAACAACTAAGAAAGATACTTTTTCCAATGCCTTTTTCACGAAGTTAGTATTTGGATTGGAAATAACAGGATTGGAACACATAATAAACATACTCTTAATCTTATCCTTATTAATATGCTCAAACATTTCGTAAGCAGAAACACCTTTTTTCGGGAGGTCCTTTTCCCTTATGCCCCATACCTCTGCAATATAATTTCGATCAGCTTTATTTTCGATCGATCGGTATCCAGGCAATTGATCGGCTTTTTGACCATGTTCTCTTGCTCCCTGGCCATTTCCTTGTCCTGTAATGGCACCATAGCCGGAATAAGGTTTACCGATTTTTCCTGTTGCAAGTAAAAGATTTAAAAAAGCCATAACGGTTTCGGTACCGTTGATTTGCTGCTCGATCCCCCGGGCGGTAAATATCATTCCTGATGGCTCATTAGCAAACACTAACGCTGTTTGATAAAGTTCTTCCATCGAGATCCCTGTTTCATTAATAATTTCTTCAAAATTTAATGAAAGAATGTAGTCTTTTACGAGATCAAAATGCTCCGTGCGATCAGCAATAAATGCATCATCAATTAATCCTTTTTCAATCATTATTTTCAACAGACCATTTGCAAGAGCGATATCTGACCCTGGTTTTAATTGAAGGTGTAAGTCAGCGAGTTTAGTTGTACTTGTTTCTCTTGGATCAACTGCAATAATATATGCTCCATTTTCTTTTGCTTTTTCAAAGTAGGGCATGATCGTTGGCTGGCATTCTGCAATATTGGTGCCGGCGAGAATCATCACACGCGTGTTAGGAATCTCATTTAAACCGAATGTAAACCCGCGGTCAAGTCCAAATGTCATATTAGCGCCTGTCGCAGCAGAGGCCATACAGAGTCTGCCATTATAATCAATATATTTTGTCTGTAAGGCTACTCTTGCAAATTTTCCTAGTAAATAGGCTTCTTCATTCGTAATAGATGCACTGCCATAAACGGAAATGGCATCTTTGCCATACTCATGCTGTATTTGCTGAAACTTGTTTTTAATAGTTCTCAATGCAGTTTCCCAGGATACTGGAACCAATTCATCGTTTATTCTCATTAAAGGCTGTTTCAGTCTGTCATTATGAAGGGCGTGCTGATGGGCGTTCATTCCTTTTACACACAATCTGCCCTGGGAAGTTGGATTGTCCTTACCAATCGTTTTGTATTGCTTTCTTGATACAATTTTCTGTTCAATTAATTGCATTTTGCATTGCATACTGCAATATGGACACTGGGTATCATATACTTTTTCTGACTGTGCGTTTTGCTGTTTATCACGGAAATACTTTAACATTAGTTCTGTCATACGGTGGTCATCCTTTCTAACGAGTTCACAATTATTCTCCGTATTTAATGGAGGTGGCTTCACCCAGTGCTATAACGTCTGGTTTTGTAATCATCTCATATTCTCACTTTACTGTTTTCTTTTTTCTAATCGACTGGTCTTCCATTAACCTGGCTAATAACAGATTTTGCAACTCTTTATTAAATAGTGCTTCGCGTATGTGGACAAGTCCGACTCGATTCGCCCAGTTTCCAATCGATTCATTGAAACTGGCGGACTGCCTGTAATATTGAATGAAAGAAAGCACTATTTTTTGTGTATCCTTAAGCGAACGGGTAACAGTTAGTAAATTGTGGCTGTAAACAGAAGGATCATATACATAAATTTCCCAAAAGTCATTCGCTGAAATTATATAGATGTCTTTAGAGATCATTGCTTGTCCGGACGGAACGGAATCTATAATTTCCATATCGATCCGGCAGGGCATTTTCAAATATTCCGTTTTTTCCTCAATAAACGTTGCGAGAGATAAAGCAGATGGCGAAGTGTCCACTTCAACACTTTTTATCATATTGTCTGTAAAGGAAAATAACTTCATATTCAACTCTTTGCAGACAGAAATGAACTTTCGTTCTGGCACATCGTGAAGAATGATTCGATTATCCTTAATTTTTGCCGGAGATAGCTGATTGTTTAAAACTACCTCACTTATTTTCAGTAATTGTTCACCGGTAACTGTACCTCCGTAAAGTTGCGGAATAATAGTATAGCTGCCATTATGCTGCTTAGTTGCATTTATATTTTCATCAACATAGATAAATTGTTGATCATGATTATTTTCCGGATAAATCATTTCCAGATAATAAAGCAGTGCTGCCTCACAATGCGGGCAACCATTGAGTGTTTTCCACCTTAGTTCTTTTCGAACAGTATCTATGGAAGACAAGTTTCTTGTCTGGATTTCACTGATAACATCATCTTCGGATAGCTCCGTACAAGAACAAAAGCGAAGCTCTTCAGTAGTTTCATAGAAATGATCACTTCTTATATATGCAAGTAATTCTTTGACAACAGGCTTACAACCGCCACAGGAACTGGACGCTTTGGTACAGCTTTTAATTTCGTCAACTGTCTGCAGGTCTTTCGACAGTACATTGTCAATGATGTTCCCTTTTGTCACGTTATTGCATGTACATACATGCGCATCTCGTTTCAAGCAAGCGGCATATGAATCTTCAATATTTACGGGTTGTAAAAGATTAGCTTTTTCTTTATCAGGAGTGAATTTTTTCTTCTTTATAATATCCAGTAGTCTGGGACCTGAAGAAGTCTCTCCAAAGAGTACAGCCCCTATCACTTTGTTCTCTTTGAATAGGACTTTTTTATATATGCAGGACACTTCGTCATAAGCAGAAATAACTGTAGTATCATCAGAGGTATTAATGTTTCCGACTGAAAATACATCAACCCCTGAAACTTTCAATTGGGTTGATAACACCGACCCTGTATATGGTTCTGTTTTTTTCCTGCATAAATATTTAGCTAAAATCTCGCCCTGCTCATATAATGGTTTTACTAATCCATAAACAATTCCTTTATGTTCCGCACATTCGCCAACTGCAAAGATGTCTTTTTGATTTGTTTCCATCCATTCATTAATGACAATCCCCCGGTTTGTCTGGATTCCGCTGTTTATAGCTAACTCTGTGTTTGGCTTAATGCCGGCAGCCATCACTACCAGATCTGTTGATAATTCACTTCCGTCTGTGAAGCGTATTCCTTCCACTCTGTCTTTTCCGATGAATTCTGCTGTTTCTTTCTTCAAAAGAAAACTCATTCCCTGATCTGTCAATACCCTTTGAAGCATGGCGGCAGCCTTCTCGTCTAATTGGTTATTCATCAACCGATCAGCTAAATGAATTACGCTTACTTCCATTCCTAAATTCAATAATCCGCGAGCTGCTTCCAAACCTAGAATACCTCCACCAATAACTGCAGCTTTCTTATAACTTTTTGCTGTATCGATCATTCGCTTACAATCATCAATTGTTCGAAATGCCATCACACCTTCTTTATTGCTGCCGGGAACAGGAAGGATAAACGGAACAGAGCCAGTTGCTATGATTAATTTATCGTAAGCAATTTGACGTTTTGATGTACTTACTGTTTTATTTGAAGAATTAATCAAATGGACGGTTTCGTTAGGATAAAGGGTAATTTCATTCCTTTCATACCAGTCCCAGTCATTTAGTATGATCTCATTAAAAGAAACATTACCTTGCAGAACAGAAGACAACATAATACGACTGTAATTTGTATAAGGCTCTGAACCGAAAATTGTTATATGATAAAGACTGGAATCTTCTTTTAAAATTTGCTCAATACATTTTAAACCAGCCATTCCATTTCCTATTAAGATAAGCTTCTCTTTCCCCATCAGGTGATACCTCCCACAAATACTGCTATCTTTACATGTAACGAAAGTTAACATGAAATTTAATAACAACCTTCTATAAGGTTCTTTTTTTAAAATAGCCAATTCCTTTAAATAAATCGTACCATCGTCCATACTTTGATGTCTTTCTGTTTGTAAGGTTATTTAACAGATTTTTCATGAAGGATTCATTGTGAAGGAGTTAAAAACCATGTAAGAAAACTTAACAAATGTTTGGAAAGTATTAATTTAAAAGGGTACGCTTTATACATGTTAAATTTCCGAAAACAAATTGGGGGACTAGGCATGGAGAAGAAAAAACTTGTACTGATAGGTAATGGTATGGCGGGTATCCGAACTATTGAAGAGATCTTGAAGTTGTTACCGGAAGAATTTGAAATTACGGTGTTTGGTAAAGAACCTTACCCGAACTATAACCGAATACAGTTATCAAAAGTATTGCAGGGTGATACGGAAATAAAAGATATCACATTAAATGAATGGGATTGGTATGAGGAAAATAACATCCGATTATATCCTGGAGAAACAGTTACAAAAATCGATAAAGATATTCAAACGGTGTATACCGATAAAGGAAAAGAAACACCGTATGATTATCTTATTATCGCAACAGGCTCTAATCCATTTATGCTCCCGCTGCCGGGTGCAGATAAAGAAGGGGTAACGGCATTTCGAGATATTGAAGACTGTGAGAAAATGATTCATGCATCAAAGAATTATAAACGCGCAGCAGTAATAGGTGGTGGTTTACTAGGTTTAGAAGCAGCCAGAGGACTTCTGAATCTAGGAATGGAAGTAGATGTCATTCATATCGCAGATTATTTAATGGAGCGTCAGTTAGATCGTTCGGCTGGTAAATTACTGCAAGAAGAGTTAGAAGCTCAAGGCATGAACTTCCTGCTGGAAAAGCAGACAGCTGAAATTTTAGGAAAAAAACGTGTCACTGGCTTAAGATTCAATGATGGAGGGAAAATACCAGCAGATCTAGTTGTAATGGCAGTAGGGATTAAGCCAAACGTTCAGTTAGCAAAAGACACGGGGTTAGAAATTAACCGGGGGATTGTAGTTAATGATCATATGGAAACAAATGTCCCGAATATTTATGCGGTAGGGGAATGTGCAGAACATAATGGGATGGTATATGGTCTGGTTGCACCGCTTTATGAGCAAGGTCAGGCACTGGCAAAGCATATTTGCGGGATGAATCATCAGGGCTATAAAGGTTCTGTATTATCTACCCAATTAAAAGTTTCTGGTGTGAATGTATTTTCAACAGGATTAATTAACGAAACAGACCAGACGAAGTCAATTAAAGTGTTTGATGAATGGAGAAACACTTATAAGAAAATTTTAGTAGAGGATGATAAATTAGCGGGAGCAGTGCTTTTTGGTGATACGAAAGAAGGTACTAAACTACTAAGCTTAATTAAAAAAGGTGCAAATGTAGAAGAATATTTAGAAAGTTCCCAGAGCCAGGATGATAATGAAAGTATTGTAGTATCCATGGGTGATGAAGAAGTCATTTGCGGGTGTAATGGTGTAACAAAAGGCACCATTGTCAATGCTATCAAAACTCAAAATTTAACCTCGGTAGAAGAAGTAAAAGGCTGCACAAATGCTTCGCGATCCTGCGGTACTTGTAAGTCGCTTGTTGCTGATTTATTAACACATACTTTAGGTGATGAGTACGAAGCGGATGAAAAAGAAACAGTTTGTGCATGTACAGATTTATCAAGAGATGAAGTGATCGCAGAGATTAAAGAAAAACATTTAACTCATTCAAGAGAAGTGATGAATGTACTCGGTTGGAAAACAGAAGAGGGCTGCTCAAAATGTAAACCTGCATTAAACTATTATCTAGGGATGGTTTATCCTAAAGAACATGAGGATGAGCGTGAATCAAGATTTGTTAATGAAAGGCTGCATGCGAATATTCAGAAAGACGGTACTTATTCCGTTGTACCGAGGATGTATGGCGGGGTTACAAATGCTGAGGATTTAAGAACAATAGCAGATGTTGCAGAGAAGTATGATGTTGGCATGATTAAATTAACTGGTGGTCAGCGGATTGATTTACTTGGCATAAAAAAAGAAGACTTGCCAAGTGTATGGAAAGATTTAGGGATGCCATCTGGTTATGCATACGGGAAGACCCTTCGTACAGTAAAAACATGCGTGGGAGCAGAATTCTGCCGTTTCGGCACACAAGATTCTACAGGGATGGGAATCAAACTCGAAAAGAAATTTGAAGGGTTAAATACTCCGCACAAAGTGAAAATGGGTGTATCTGCATGTCCTCGAAACTGTGCAGAAGGCGGAATTAAGGATGTAGGTGTCATAGGGTTAGATGGTGTATGGGAAGTATATGTAGGGGGAAATGGTGGTACGGATTTACGAAAAGCTGATCTGTTGGCAAAAGTGAAAACAGAAGATGAGGTATTAGAGTATACAGCAGCATTCCTGCAATATTATCGTGAAAATGCCCGATATCTGGAAAGAACTTCTCACTTCGTTGAAAGAGTTGGATTAGAGCTAATTCAGGAAGTAGTTTTCAATGATGAATTACGCCAGGAGCTTTGTAAAAGAATGGACGATGCACTATCTGTCTATAAAGAACCTTGGAATGAAGTGTTAGAAAGTGAAACGACATTAAGAGATTTATATGAGAAAGTGCATGCAAAATAATAGATGGGGGATTTTACTATGGAACAGACAGTTAAGAAAGTATTTGTCGGCAAATATAGTGAACTGCCAGAGCGTCTGGGAAAGACTGTAATATTAGAAGATAAAGAGATTGCAGTTTTCAAACTTGCAAACGGTGATGTACGTGCGATTGAGAATCGCTGTCCTCACCGCGGCGGAGTGCTGGCAGAAGGTATGGTTAGCGGTGAACATGTGTTTTGTCCTCTACACGATTGGAAGATTAATGTTACAGATGGATTGGTACAAGCACCTGATGAAGGGTGTGTACAAACGTTTGAAATCATGAAAGAAGATGAACAAGTATATGTTCTCGTTCCAAGTGAAATAACACAATCTTAGAATGAATGAGGAAAGTGCACAATTATGCACTTTCCTCTGCTATTTATTCATCAAAATTGAGGAGGAAGTGTAATGGGAAAAGTTTATTTGGTAGGAGCAGGGCCAGGGGATCCAGATTTAATTACAGTGAAAGCCTTAAAGTGTATTCAAAAAGCGGATGTTATTTTATATGATCGTCTGGTTAATCAGCAATTGATCAAAGAAGCAAAACCGGATGCAGATCTTATTTACTGCGGAAAATTACCAAAGATGCATTTTATGAAACAGGAAACGATCAATCATTTGCTGGTCAAATATGCAAAGAAAGGGAGAACTGTGGTAAGATTGAAAGGTGGTGACCCATTTGTTTTTGGCAGGGGAGCTGAAGAAGCAGAAGTCTTGGCGAAACAAGGAATTGAATATGAAGTGGTCCCTGGTATTACTTCAGGTATAGCAGCTCCTGCATATGCTGATATTCCCATTACGCACAGGGAAGTAGGCAGATCTTTTGCTGTTATTACTGGTCACTGTAAGAATGGTCAGCCTGGTGAGATTAATTGGGAGCAGCTGGCGAATTCTGTTGATACTTTAGCTATATATATGGGGATGAGTAATCTTTCTTTTATTATCGATCAGCTCTTGAAAGCTGGTAAAAGAAAAGAAACACCAATCGCGATTATCCATGCTGGAACAACTGAACAGCAGCGTATGGTTTCGGGTACTTTAGACTCCATTCTGGAAATTGTAAAAGCTGATAAGATAAAAAATCCGGCTATGATTATAATTGGAGAAGTTGTGCAAATTGGAGAAAACCTGAGGCGATTAAAAAATATACAATGGCAAGAGGATTTAAAAGAGGTTATCGAAGCGTACTAGGAGTGATAAAGTGGAAGCTGTAATATATATTTGTCATGGAAGCAGGGTAAAAGAATCAAAGACAGAATCTTTTGAATTAATAAATAAAGTAAAGCAGAAGATTTCTGTTCCTATACAGGAAGCCTGTTTCTTAGAGTTACAGGAACCGAATTTGGCAGAGACGGTTAAAAAAGTGGTGAGCCTCGGGGCAGAAAAAATTACTATTCTTCCTGTATTATTATTAACTGCAGGACATGCAAAAGTAGACATTCCAGAAATAATTGATAAAGAGGTAATGAAATACCCGGAGATAGATTTCCATTATGGCAGACCGATCGGTGTAGACGATAAGATGGTGAGAGCAGTGAAGGATCACATCGAGAGAACAACTGATAATGTGGAGAAATATGATATTGTCTTCGTAGGTAGAGGGAGCAGTGATCTACAAGCTATACAGGATACCGAATCGATAGTTTCCATGTTAAGAAAAGAGTATCCTCACAACAATATAGAGAAATGTTTTTTGGCTGCGAGTAAACCAAAGTTTGAGCCATTTCTAAAAGAGAAAGTAATAGACCTGGAAAAATCGGTGTTAATTGTCCCGTATCTGTTATTCACAGGACTGTTAATTAAAGGAATTAAGGAATATATTGAACAATTTTCCTTAAAAGAAGGACAGGAAATTCTTCTTTCTGAGTATTTAGGCCATCATGAAAATGTTGTGTCCGTTTTACAAGACCGGGTGGAAGAAGCCAGAGAGGAGTCGAAGCTCAGTGCAGCAATGGATTAAAGAAGTAGCAAGAGGCCAAAAAGGAGCAAAAGATTTAAGCTATGAAGAGACAATAGAAGTAGCGGAAGCTATTTTTTCCAAGTCAGCAACAGATGCACAAATTACTGCTTATTTAATTGGTGAGCGAATTAAGACCGAATCTGCGGAAGAGTTACTAGCATTTATCCGAAAGTTACAAGATTATTCTCGTAAATTTACGGTGTCAGAAGAGATCAAGGCAAAAATGATAGATTTCGCCGGACCTTATAATGGCCGTAACTCCTTTGCGGCAACCATTCCTGTTTCACTATTGCTGGCAGATTACGGTATTCCGGCCTATTTGGCTGCAAGTGATACGTTACCTCCTAAATTCGGTACATCAATTAAAGAAATTATGGGAGAACTGGGCTGGCATGAGAACTTATTGAATTTGGAAGAAAATAAAATTATTCATTTGGACCCGGAAGCGTACTGTGAACCCCTGAAGGAATTAAGACGCATCAGGGAAGAGATTGGTGTAAGAACATTACTGAATACTGTTGAAAAATTGCTGAATTTAGCTAATGCTAAAAGTATAATGCTAGGAGCCTTTCACAGGACTGCTATTAACAAACTGAATGACGTTTTTAAACAGTTGGATTATGACAATGTATATATTGTGCAGGGGTTAGAAGGCTCAGAAGATGTCCCGGTTCATCGAAACAGTTTTGTATTTCACTGGACCAAGGATAATTTACAGTCATTCACAGTTAAACCAGCAGATTATGGACTGCTATGCAAAGAGTTTGATAAAAACCAGAAGTTGTCTGCAGTTGATCAGGCAAAGATAATTAAATCAATCCTATCTGGTGAGAGAGTGGAAGAGAACACTTATTATTATAATCAAACTATACTCAATGCCGGACTTAGATATTATTTGTTCGGAGTGGCTGTATCAGTGGAAGAAGGAATTGAAGTGGCCAAAAAGCAATTAGATAAAGGAAATATAATTGAGCTTATCAGTAGCTGGAAAGAGAATGCTATAAAGACATAAGGGCAAATGTGGGAATTTTTTTCACATTTGCTCCTTTAATTTTAGCAAAAAGGCAGCTTGCTCTTTGCTATTGAAAATAGGTTCTTCAACTACCGAATAAAGAATGTGATGCTTCTGCTCATCTGGCAGTGGTGAATTTTTTACCAATCCCCTTACCTGAAATAGAAAATCTACATATGATTCATAACTGACTGTATATGTATTTTGAAGCTCTTCTTTAATTTTTTTAGCTAAGAAGGGACTGGATGCACCGGTGGATATGGAAATTTGTAATTTTCCGCGTTCAACTGTGACGGGGAAATCAATGTTTCCTTTTTCAGAATCGTGACATGCATTTATCCATGCATCGGCAGGTGCATTTGTCAATACCATTTGATTAACCGTATCGTTGTTTGTTGCAATAATGATAAGATCGTGACATGCTAGATCATCTGGTGAAATTTGTTTCTTTAACCAGGTGATATTCTCTCTCATGGTTAGTTTATTCAAACCTGAGGTTATTTCCGGACTGATAATTGTAAGGGAGCTGCAATGGTTATACAATCTTTTTACACGTCTTTCGGCTATCTTTCCACCACCGATTATCACTATCGATTTATCCGATAAATCGACCATTAACGGAATTTTTTTCATTGACAAGGCTCCTTTTTTAAAAATAATACTTCTTCCATATTGTATTATGAAAAAAAAGCCAGGACAAGCTAATTGACAGATAATGTAGCGTTTTTTAAACTAATGATATAGATAAAGATAAAGTTAAATAAATATTTCGAATTTGAGATAATAAGTGATAGAAAGGTTGAGTTGATGAAACATATTTTTAAAAAAGGGAAAAGCTTAAATGGTCCTACTTTGTTATTGTTACATGGCACAGGAGGGACAGAAAATGACTTATTAGGGTTAGCAGAGATAATTGATCCTGATGCTAATATTTTAAGTGTTAGAGGGAATGTTTTGGAAAATGGAATGCCCAGATTCTTTAAACGTCTTGCAGAAGGTGTATTTGATGAAGAGGATCTTATTTTAAGAACAAAAGAATTATATGAATTCATTGACGAATCTGCAGAAGAATACGGCTTTGACCGCAATTATGTCGTAGCAGTTGGTTATTCAAATGGAGCAAATATTGCCGGAAGTCTGCTTTTCCACTATCAGGACGCCTTAAATGCTGCTATTTTACATCATCCGATGGTTCCGCGCCGCGGTATTGAATTACCTGATCTAGCCGGTGTGAAAGTGTTCCTCACAGCAGGACATAATGATCCAATATGTCCGGAACAGGAATCAATAGATTTAGAACGAATTCTTACGGAAAACGGCGCGATGGCAGAAATTCACTGGGAAAACAACGGCCACCAGCTAACAAGATCAGAAGTGGAAGCTGCAAGCGAATGGTACCAGCAAAATATATTATAAAGAGAAGCTATGTATCTTTTTTTGATACATAGCTTTTTTTTACAGCTATAAATTGGAAAAAAGCTTCTCACATTTGATAATAATTTAAATTGTTCTTGCAATTTTGATTTTTTACAATATAATTAAACTGTACTAAACATACTAATACAGTTAATACAATTAATACAGATCATACAGTAGAAAGGTAGGGAGGCTATGTTTGAGCTCGATTTGCGAAGTAGAAGGCCGATTTATGAGCAATTAGTCGATAAGCTGAAGCAGTTGATCATTAATGACGTACTTAAACAAGATGAACAATTACCATCCGTCCGTACACTGGCTCAACAGTTATCGATCAATCCAAACACAATTCAAAAGGCATACCGCGAATTGGAAGCACAAGGATATATATATTCTGTGAAAGGGAAGGGAAGTTTTGTGAGTCAAATGGTAGCAGAAAATAATGAGCACCAAATAAAACAAGCCAAAGACCAATTAAAGAAGCAAATTGCTGAAGCTTTGTTTATTGGTTTAACCGTCCAGGATTTGAAAGAAATACTTGAAGAGGTCATTGGAGGTGAACCGAATGATTCTAATGCAGAACGTAAATAAAAAGTTTGAGAAGGATCCCATTTTAAACAATGTTTCTCTTAATGTGAATAAGGGTTCCATTTATGGGTTATTAGGATCAAATGGAGCGGGGAAAACTACTTTATTAAAAACAATGGCAGGAATTATTAAACAAAAAAGTGGTACGGTGGAAATTGAACAAAAGCCTGTATTTGAAAACTATTCCATCAAGGAAAGGTTAATCTTTATTCCGGATGTATTATTCTTTTTCTCTCAATATACAACAAGGCAGATGGCAAACTTCTATAAGAATATGTATCCGAATTGGAATAATGATAGATTCACTCAGATGCAACTGCTGCTGGATCTTGATCCTGACAAGAAAATTCACCGGTTTTCTAAAGGTATGCAACGTCAAGTAGCTTTCTGGTTAGCGCTTTGTGCAATGCCCGATTATTTAATTTTAGATGAACCTTTCGATGGATTAGATCCGGTAATTCGTAAAAAAATTAAATCATGGGTCATTCAGGATGTTGCAGATCGTGAGATGACGGTTGTCGTATCATCTCATAACTTATCAGAAGTAGAGGATATTTGTGATGCAGTGGGAATCATTCATCGTGGCGAACTACTGCTTGAAAAAGAGCTGGATGATTTAAAATCTGATATTCATAAAGTCCAATTAGCATTTAAACAAGAGGTGTCTGAAGATATCTATCAAGGATTGGACGTTCTTCACAAAGAAAAAAGAGGCAGTGTTCATGTTTGCATAATCCGTGATGACTACTACGAAATTGAAAAACAAATGGAACCGTATGATCCAGTTGTATTCGATATATTGCCGCTAACATTGGAAGAGATTTTTATCTATGAAATGGAGGGTGCTGGATATGCAATCGAGAACATTCTACTTTAAAAAAGAACTTTTGAAGCAGAGTTTCCGAACAACAGGGTGGATTGGTATTGCATACTTTATTGCATTAACCATTATATTACCATTGCAAGTGGTCATGGATATATCAGCTGAGCGGGACGAATATAATACGTATTATTTTGAGAGAGTTGATGACCTGTTTGATATTAATGGTCCATTACAAATTATCACAATTTTAACGGTACCTTTCCTAGCAGGAATATTTGCTTTTCGGTATATCCAGGTAAAAGGATCTGCAGACTTTATACATAGTCTTCCATTATCCAGAAACAAATTATTTCATCATCACTTTTTGGTTGGATATGCAATGGTCGTCATCCCGGTAATTGTCACAGGATTAATCTTGTATATTATGAGTAATACGATGGATGTGGAAGAATTATTTCTTCAACGAGATGTTGGAGTATGGCTGTTTTTCACTGTCATTATTGTCAGCTTAATGTATTCATTTACTGTTCTGGCCGGGGGAATTACTGGTGTATCCGCGATACAGGGAATGCTAAGTTATATTTTTTTAATCTTTCCGGTTGGAATCGTTTATTTAATTTTCTTCAACCTTGAAATGTTATTAAGCGGCTTTTCTCCAGGATATCTGTGGGAAGAAAATTATTCCGGATGGTCTCCAATTGTACAGTCTGTTTTTTTCTTTGAGTCTGGAGAAATTGATTATAATGTAATGTGGATATATGCTGTGATTGCCGTGATATGTTACCTTATAGCACTGGTTCTGTATCGTTGTCGCCCAGTAGAAGCTGCATCACAAACGTTAATCTTTCATTACTTAAAGCCAATCTTCAAAATAGGCGTAACCTTTTGTTTTATGTTATTGTTCGGAACTTATTTCGGGATGGTGCAGGAGCAATATATTGGCTGGATAACTTTTGGCTATATATTTGGGGCATTACTCGGATATTTGATAGCAGAAATGTTAATTCAAAAAACATGGCGTGTGTTTGGCGAGTGGAAAGGCTTCTTCATCTATATCGGCATTTCTTTACTTGTCCTCGCATCATTAGTTTTTGACTGGTTCGGTTACGAAACAAGGGTTCCTCAAGCAGGAGAAGTAGAAGGCATCCAGATAATTGATTTTGTCAGCTATTATGATGATCCTTCAGTTGAATTTGATGAGTTACCGAAAATCGAAGACGAGAAACTAATAAAGCTGATTACTGAATTTCATCAGGAAATCATAGATACAGGGACTTTGGATAGAGACTGGCAATCAGATTCATCAGAAATATATATCAATTATTATTTAGATAACGGCACCAATATTAAACGCCAGTATTTTATTCCGTCTGTTAAAGAATTTAAAGAATATTTAAAACCGGTGTATGAAAATGAAATTTTCCGGAAAAACAGCCGCCATTGGCTTTTTAGTGAAAAAACCGATGTGAAAAATATTAGAATTCACACTTACAGAGATGATGCAGTAATAAGTAACACGCTTGAGTCCCGATTAATGGATGCATTACGGGAGGATTATTTAAATGCTTCTTTCGAGGAAATTATGGCAGGAGAAGAAAGCATTCTAACAATTGAATTCGAATTGGAGGATAATAATTACTATTCTCCCTTTATAGATGTACCACGCAGCTATACAAATACAATGGATCTGCTCGAAAAAGAAGGATTTCATAAATTTACTGATCTTACGGAACAGGAAACGGTAATGATAGCAGTGAAAAACGAATCTTCAAAGCTTAAGTATCTTCATGAAGTCCCTTTTACGGACGCAAGTAAGTTAAAGGATGTATTTGTTACACAAGATCTAAACCAGATTGAACAAATAGTGAAGCTTGAAAAAGAATATGATTACGATGGCAAATGGACGATTGCTGCATTTGGACCAGGAAGAGATGAATACATTACTTCTTTTACTGTTAATGAGGAACAGTTGCCAGCATTCGTAAAAGATTATTTTAAATAGGTAACGAGGGAGGTGATCCAATGATAGGTGTTGAAAACAGAGAGATATGCTTTGCAGATTTGGTAAATAAATATCAGGAGATGATGTTCTATACTGCCCTGCAAATTTTAAAAGACTGCCAGCTTGCAGAAGATGCAGTACAGGAAGCATGGATTAAAGTATTTCGATTTTCAGTTGATCAAAGTAAAATCGATAAGATTTCCGCATGGTTAAGAACGGTCACCTCCCGAACAGCCATTGATATGTTGCGTAAAGAGAACAGATCGAAAATGATTTTACTTGAGGAAGATATAAATATAGAGGAGTTAAAAATATGTTCTGTGGAGCATGTAAATGAAGAAATGGCTATAAAAGGAACGTTTGAAGAAATAAAAAAATGTATGGATCATTCAAGTGATAAATTAAAGTCGGTCTTTTATTTGAAAGTGGTGAAAGGATATCAGGATACGGAAATATCAAGTATATTGAAAATTTCAGAGTCTGCAGTTAAAACAAGGCTATTTCGTGCCCGGAAACTGATAAAACAGCATTACAAAGTATACAACGATATTAAGCCAGGAGCATAAAATATGCTTCTGGTTTTCACTTTTTGAGAAAAGAGTTATAATGGTAGTGATAAAGTTGCTGAAAAAGGATGAAACAGATGAGCTTCATAATATATGTTGTCCTCCCATGGATTTTTTTATGCTTATTTATTATTGGCGGAATCTACAGCTTGTGGAGAAAACTACCGTACTGGTGGGGATTTGCCAGTTGTGCAACTGGTGTTGTTATTTACTTAATTGGTAATGAAATTGTGGGAGGCTATAACGGAATGAGTTTAAGCCTGATTGGCGCATTGCCATTTACCATTGGGTTATTTATTTTATTCTTTTTATTCGTGGGAAGTAAGTTTCAGTAATCCATAATTTGTTCATCATAAGCTTGCCGCAGATGGAGATCATATAACTGTACCCAAATGATTAGGAGGGATCCTTATGCGTAGACGTAATGCGGTATTGCCGATGCTTGCTTCCATTGGAATTGGTGCATATGCTTATTTCCAAATGCGAAAAGGTAAAAACCCTACAAACATGGGCTAATTCTTAAAAATGAGTGTTGAAAAGTACCTCAACGGGTCTTTTCAGCACTTTCTTTATTATTCCATTATTAGAATTTTCAAATTATCTTTGATATAATGGGGGAGTATGACATGATATAAGAAATGAGGGACAAAAGCATGGCGAACAAACGTTATATTGGTTATGTTGGTACATATACGAAGAAAACAAGTAAAGGTGTTTATCGTTTTGAGTTAGATCTGGATAAAAAAGAGTTAAACAATGTCCAGGTAGCGACGGAATTAGATAATCCTACATATGTAACAGTAAGTAAAAACAATAAATTTCTTTATGCGGTTTCTAAAGAAGGAGATCAGGGTGGAGTGACATCCTTTTCTATTAGTGAAACTGGTGAGTTGAAAAAATTGAACAGCAAGGCATCTGCGGGTTCTCCACCTTGTCATGTGAGTGTTAACAGTGACAACAGTCTGGTTGTTGCAGCGAATTATCATACCAAATTAGTGGAAGCATATACAACGGAAACAGATGGTTCTTTAATAGAAACAGCTTCTGCAGAACATAATGGTTCCGGACCGCATCAGCGTCAGGAAAAACCTCATTTGCATTATGCAGGATTCACTCCAGATGAAAAATATGTAGTAGTAGTAGATTTAGGGACAGACACTGTAACAAGTTATCAATATACAGAAGGAAAACTGGAAGAAGTGGCTGTTCTCCAGACACAAGCAGGAAGCGGACCAAGACATCTTGTTTTTCATCCAAATGGGGAATACGCTTATGTGATGACTGAATTAAGTAATGAGGTAATTTCACTTCGTTATAAAGGTGAGGGAAAATTCGAAGAGATTCAGTATTTGTCAGCTATTCCTGAAGACTTTACAGAAAACAGCCAAGGTAGTGCCATCCATATTTCCTCTGATGGAAAGTTTGTTTATGCAGGTAACCGTGGCCATAATTCCATTGCTGTTTATAAGGTAGAAGATGATTTTACACTTTCCTTTGTGGCATGGACGGATACAGAGGGCGACTGGCCAAGAGATTTTGTACTGGATCCATCTGAGCAATTTGTTATCGCATCTAACCAGGAATCGGACACTCTCGTTTTGTTTGAACGGGATAAAGAAAATGGAACACTTACACTCATACAAAAAGATGTAAAAGTACCTGAGCCTGTTTGTGTAAAATTTTTAAATCAATAAACCGGAAATAGTGAAACTCGAACGTATTATAGACGTTCGAGTTTCATAATTTCTTATTCAAGAATTCTGTGATTTACATCTGTATCAATGATTGGATGATCGTCTTCTTCCACTTTTGATACAAAACCATCCCCATTGCAAATGGAACAGGTGTAATGCCATTGTTCATCATCCATTAGCATTCCAGATCCTTCACATGCTTTACATCTCATTTCTTGTGACCCCATTTTGACCAACCTTTCCTATGCTTTGTTTTTAATCCAGTTAATAACCCCGCCCTGGAGAATGATATCAATATGACGTTCTGTTAAGTCATGCTCTACTTGAATCGATTTGTTACTATCCTTTATTTCCACCTCGAACCGGGAAAGCTGCTTAATTGTTTCATGAATATTCTTAAATGACAAAATACTGCCTTCCTGAAGTTTATTATAATCTTCTGTATGAACAAATCGTAATGGTAAAATACCGAAATTTATTAAATTCTGTAAATGGATACGTGCAAAGTCTTTCACTAAAACAACTTTTAGCCCTAAATATCTTGGAGCTAATGCTGCATGCTCGCGACTGGAACCTTGGCCATAATTGAATCCGGCTATAATGGCGTGACCATGGTCATCTCTTGCTTTCATTGCTCTTTCATAATAGGTGTCGTCAACTATTTCAAATGCGAAAGTACTAATCCGTTGTATATTACTTCGATAAGGTAAAACTCGTGCACCACCTGCTAAGATTTCATCAGTAGATATATTATCCGCCATCTTGAGTAAAACAGGTATATCAAAATTATTTTCGATTGGAGCAAAACCAGGGAGTGACGTAATATTCGGACCTTTTTCTAATAAAACAGTTGTATTATCTTCAGGAGGTGCTTCGAGCATACCGTCATCCCCAGCCCTTTTTGGTAACTTTATTTTTGGATAGTTCATATCTAAAGTTCGCGGATCTGTAATTACACCTGTCAGAGCAGATGCCGCTGCAGTTTCTGGGCTGCAGAGAAATACACTATCCTCTCTGGTACCAGATCTACCTGGGAAGTTTCTTGGGGTTGTGCGCAGGCTGTTTCTGTCACTTGCAGGGGCCTGCCCCATTCCGATACAGCCATTACAGCCAGCTTGATGCATTCGTGCGCCTGCTGCTAATAAGGTACCGATATATCCATTGTCGCTAAGTTGTGTTAAAAGCTGCCTTGAAGTTGGATTAATATCAAACGAAATACCAGGCGCGATTTTTTTTCCTTTGACAATCTCAGCTGTTATAGCAAAATCTCGATAGCCGGGATTAGCAGAAGAACCGACATATGATTGGTATATAGGCTCGCCAGCAACTTCACTCACAGGTACAACATTTCCTGGGCTTGATGGTTTTGCAATAAGTGGCTCGATTGTTGATAAATTTAATTCTTCATGTAAATCATAATCGGCACCACGATCTGCTTTTAGTTCAATCCAGTCACTGCCCCTGTCCTGGTTTTGTAAAAATTCTTTTATCACATTATCTGAAGGAAAGACAGTCGCTGTTGCTCCGAGTTCCGCCCCCATATTGGCTATTACATGACGATCCATTGCAGATAAGGTGTCTAGACCAGGTCCATAATATTCAATAATTTTCCCAACCCCGCCTTTTACACCATGTCTCCTTAACATTTCAAGGATCACATCTTTGGCACTGACCCAGTCGGGAAGCTCCCCCGTAAGCTTAACACCCATTATTTGAGGCATTTTTACATGATATGGTTCTCCGGCTATAGCCATTGCTACATCTATACCACCTGCTCCCATTGCCAGCATTCCCATACATCCGTTGGCACATGTATGGCTGTCAGAGCCGAGCAAAGTTTTTCCTGGTTTGGCAAGGCGCTGCATATGTACCGGATGACTGACGCCATTTCCAGGTCTGCTGTAATAGATTCCGAATCTTCTCGCAGCACTTCTTAAAAAGAGATGGTCATCCGCATTTCGGTAATCTTCCTGTATGACATTGTGATCAACATATTGGGCAGAAACTTCGGTCTTTGCTTTATCTAGCCCCATAGCTTCAAGTTCCAGCATTACCATTGTACCTGTAGCATCCTGGGTTAAAGTCTGGTCGATTTTTAAGCTGATTTCCATACCAGCTTTCATCTCTCCATCAATTAAGTGAGTTTCGATTAATTTTTGTGCAACATTTTTTTTCAATGAAATAACCTCCACGCATGAACTATAAAAATAGTTTGCACAGTTTCCGGGAAAATAATCAAAGGAAAAAAGCCTTCACACCAAATGGTATGAAGACTATATAAGTTATTTAAATCATTACTTTGCACATATCATTCGTTAATGCAACGGGATCTTCAACAGGAAGACCTTCGATAAGGAGAGCCTGGTTATATAAAATGTTAGTATATAATTTTACTTTCTCTTTATCTGTGTTATGTGCATTTACTAATGTATTAAAAATCTCATGCTTATTGTTAATTTCGAGTACTTTGTTTGCTTGGATATTCTGATTATCAGGCATTTGACGGAGAACCTTCTCCATCTCAATTGATACATCACCTTCTGCTGATAAGCAGACTGGATGTGATTTCAATCGTGTTGATAACTTCACATCTTTCACTTTATCTCCTAAATGTTCTTTCATTTCTAAGAGTAAGTCCTTATGTTCTTCTTTTTGTTTCTCTGCCTCTTTTTTTGTTTCCTCATCTTCCAGGTTTAAATCTCCACTTGAAACAGATTTAAATTCTTTTTCATCGTAATTCAATAACATTTTAATCGCAAATTCATCCACTTCATCCGTGAAATAAAGTATCTCAAATCCTTTGTCTTTAACCATTTCTGTTTGTGGAAGTTTCTCAATCCTTTCATGGGATTCACCAGTTGCATAGTAAATATGCTCCTGTTCTTCTGGCATTCGTTCCACATATTCCTTAAGACTGACTAATTTCTTTTCTTTAGAAGAATAGAATAGCAGCAGATCCTGAAGCTTATCCTTATTTGCTCCAAAATCACTGTATACACCATATTTCAACTGGCGGCCGAAAGCATCAAAGAATTTTTCGTATTTCTCACGGTCATTTTTCAGCAGGCTCTTTAGATGGTTACTGATTTTCTTTTCGATATTTTTTGCTATTAATTTAACCTGGCGATCTTGTTGCAGAATTTCACGTGAGATATTCAAGGATAGATCCTCAGAATCCACAATACCACGAACGAAACTGAAGTAATCTGGTAGAAGATCTGCACATTTTTCCATAATCAATACACCATTGGAGTACAGCTCCAGCCCTTTTTCAAAGTCTTGGGAATAGTAATTGAAAGGCAACTGCTCCGGAATATATAAGATCGACTGGAACCTTACCATTCCGTCTACACTTACATGTAAATGGCTTAATGGCTGATCGAAACCAAAGTGCTTCTCCTGGTAAAAGGAGTTATAATCTTCATCTTTTAATTCCTGTTTGTTTTTTCGCCAAATCGGAACCATACTGTTAATGGTTTGTTCCTCTGTTACGTCTATTAGCTCATCTTCATTATCACTTTTCGGCTGCTTTTCGGTTACATCCATTTTAATCGGATAACGAATGAAATCAGAATACTTTTTAATTAATGATTTCAATCGGTATTCTTCCAGGAATTCGTCATAATTCTCGTCCTCAGTATTTTCTTTTAGGTGGATGATAATTTCAGTCCCAATATCCGCTTTGTTAAATGGCTCAATGGTGTATCCGTCTTGTCCATCTGATTCCCACTTATATCCTTCCTCATTATGTAACGCTCTCGTGTATACTGTCACTTTATCTGCAACCATGAAGGAGGAGTAGAAACCAACCCCGAATTGACCGATAATTTCCTGACCATCTTCCATTTCTATTTCCTTTTTAAAAGCGAGGGAGCCACTTTTTGCGATTGTACCTAAGTTTTCCTCAAGTTCATCCTGATTCATTCCTATTCCAGTGTCTTTAATTGTTAACGTTCTATTTTCTTTATCTGGCTCAATCCGAATAAAATAATCATCTTTGTTGAAAGAGATGCTATCATCAGTCAACGCCTTGTAATAAATTTTATCAATAGCATCACTAGCGTTTGAGATTAATTCACGTAAGAATATTTCTTTTTGAGAATAAATGGAATGAACCATCATTTCTAGTAGACGTTTTGATTCAGCTTGAAACTGCTTTTTCTCCATCTCATTTGCCTCCTACTTTTTACTTTTTCTATGTATGGTTAGCACTCGAACATACAGAGTGCTAACACCTATTAATTTAGTACAAATAGCAAGGCATGTCAAGGGATTGACGAATGGATCAGTGATCAGCAGTTAGTAAAAAACTTGCTTATGCTGTATAAACAAGCTACAGAAGTAATTTATTTTTCATCCAGTTGAGGATGATCGCATTGCATTCATTATAATACTTTGTGGGCACCTGGTGTTTCGATTTTTCAATAAACGCTATTTCCACATCTTTCACTTTCTCTTCATATAAATACTGATATTTATGAATATAAAAATCATGAGCTCCGTAAATCAGCAGCAGTGGTACATTTATCTGCTCCAGATTATTAGTATTAATATATTTTAAACCTGTTATATATTGTCTTACTAAGCTTGATGGATCAGTCTTCCTTATTTCCTGATAAATTTCGTTAGCTGCATCTGAATTTCGAAAGTGATTTTTAGATAGAGCAAGAGCTAAGATATTTATTAGCCTCTTTTTGGCTACCCAGATCCCCAGTTTATACTCTTGTCTTAATAGAAAACTGCTTACTTTATAATAGCCTCCTATCAAGATTAATCCCAGTGTCCGTTCTGGATATAAGCTTGCAAATGCCTGAGCAATAACTCCACCATTGGAGTAACCGCAAATTATTGCTTTTTTAATTTCATTGGTATCTAAAATTCGTAAAACATCTTTAATGAGCAACTCCATATTAATTGGGTGATCACTTTCTTCACTCCGACAATCACCTCTTATATCGAATGTAATAACAGTACACCATTTTTGCAGCTTTCTTTGATAACGGAAAGTTAAATGACCCATGGCAGGCGGGGGGATAAATAGTAGTGCCGGACCATTTCCTTCTTTCTCGAAATATATGGAGGGTTTATCTTTTGTATATGGCAAATTATTCACTCCCTAGCTGTTAATTAGTTCTTATTGTTTCTAACGTAGAGAAAAATAATTGCAGATTATATTTCTAATATATGGAATTCATATTCTGTGAACGTTAATGACAACCTAAAAATAGAAATAATAGGGGAGGTAGTGAAATGTTAGAACCAACTGATTACAATCATTATAAAGCAGGTGATGTTGTTTACGTGTTTTACCGTAATCCGCATACACAGGATGTAGCAAACATTCAGGAGGCTGCTGTTGTAAGAGATCCTGAAAATCCTGACGGTCTCGCTCTGTTTTTATATGAAACATACTATCCATTATCCAGTGAACTTGCTGTATATCCGAATGAGCAGTCAGCAGAAGCAGCATATCAGCATTATTTTGATGGAGAAATATACGATGATTAAACCATTCATGCCTAAATTAGTTTATTTTGAACCAAAGGCTCTTGACTATCCTTTAGGCGAGAGGCTGATGGAAAAATTTAAGGATATGGATGTAGAGATACGCTATACGACTTCACATAATCAGGTAAGAAATTTACCGGGAGACAATGATTTTCAAAAATACCGTAATGCCAAATCAACCCTTGTCGTTGGAATTAGAAAGACATTGAAATTTGATACATCAAAGCCGTCAGCTGAATATGCAATTCCATTTGCGACAGGTTGTATGGGACATTGCCATTATTGTTACTTACAAACAACAATGGGGAGTAAACCATATATACGCACTTACGTAAACGTAGAGGAAATATTCGAATCTGCTGAAAAATATATGGAAGAAAGAGCACCGGAATTTACTCGCTTTGAGGCGTCGTGTACCTCAGATATAGTAGGGATTGATCACCTCACACATTCATTAAAAGAAGCGATTGAGTTTTTTGGTAAATCAGAATATGGAAAATTGCGATTTGTGACAAAATTTCACCATGTCGATCATTTACTTGATGCAAAACATAATGGGAAAACTCGCTTTCGGTTTAGTATCAATGCAGATTACGTGATTAAATATTTTGAACCTGGTACATCACCATTAGCGAAAAGAATTGAAGCGGCGGGGAAGGTAGCGCGTGCTGGTTATCCACTCGGATTTATTGTTGCCCCTATCTATTTACATGAAGATTGGCAGGAAGGTTATTATCACATGTTTGAACGCCTGCATGAAGAGTTGCCTGAAGATGCAAAAAAGGATATCACATTCGAATTTATTCAGCATCGATTTACGAAGCCAGCAAAACGCGTTATTGAAAAGAACTATCCAATGACCAAATTAGAATTAGATGAATCGAAGCGAAGATACAAATGGGGGAAATACGGGATAGGAAAGTATATTTATCAGAAGGAAGAGGAAGAAGAAATAAAAACTGAACTTTTTAAATATATGAAAAAATTTTTTCCTAATGCAAATTTGGAATATTTCACATGAAGAATTAAAAGTGGAGGGTGAGTGACTTGGAATTAGATTGGATCTGGAAGGCTGTCCTGATCATTATCGTCGGAACGTTATTGCTTAGAATTGCTGGAAGAAAATCCATTTCACAAATGACACTAGCACAAACGGTATTAATGATAGCTATCGGTTCCCTGCTGATTCAGCCAGTAGCAGGGAAAAGTATATGGGTAACATTCGGCGTAAGTGCTGTATTAATCATCACCCTGATTATTGTGGAATTTACCCAGATAAAGTCAGATAAATTCGAGAAATTTATTACAGGCAAGTCTGTTACATTGATAGAGGGTGGAACACTGAATGAGAAGAATTTAAAGAAATTCAGGATATCTGTAGATCTCCTGGAAATGTTATTAAGACAGCAGAGTGTTCAGAATATCAATGATGTGGAATGGGCAACTCTGGAACCTAATGGACAATTAGGCTACATATTAAAAGATGAAGCACAGCCGATTACCAAGCGGGATCTTAACAAGTTGATTACCCAGTTAGAACAATTACAATTGTCCCTGACTAATCGGGAAGTACAACAGAAACAGACTATATTTACTGAGGTGGCGAACAAGGGTCATCAGAAACCACTTGGAAAGCATCTGGAATAAGAAGAACAAAAAATAGCAACTGGAACAAAACCAGTTGCCGATTTTTTGTTTTACCTTCCTGTATAAAAAATGGATGTGACATCATTTTCGTCTAAATAATCTTCATAACGCTCATGATTTTCATTAACTCCGATAAATTTCCCGTTGATATCTGAAAGCAGAAAATTCTCCAATTCTTCAACACTTCCTACAGATTCATCAGAATTAAAGTACATATCATCAAAACTTTTTTCTGTATCATAAAAGTCGGAAGGACCGTCTGATGAACCGAATTGCTCCACACGCTGCCAGGCATCCTCTGCATCAAACAGTGTTGCTTCCTCTTCGTTAAGATCATCATTAAGGTTAGCAGGAATTACATGCTCTTCTTCCGGTCTTGTTTTCTCTATATATTTGTCGGCATGTTGCAGACATTTTTTCGCTGTTGGAATTGCCATCAGGCGATCAGCCGGTATATCTGCACCACAGACTTCGCATTTACCATAGGTTCCATGGTCAATGGCTGTTAAAGCTTCATTAATATCTTTCCATTCACGCTCAATATGTTCATTTAAAGCGATGTCTTTTTCTCTTTCAAATAACTCTGTCCCATGGTCACCGGGATGGTTATCATAATTGGATAATTCAGACATTGACTCTTTTATTAACTCAAGATTCAATCCGAAGTGGTCTTCTAAGTGTTCAGCAATTTCATTCCTTCGCTCTAAAAGCTCTTGCTTACATGCTTTTACCTGCTGGTCTGTTAGCATAAGTTTCACCTCCTGCTTTGCTTAGTATAACCTAATGGATTGTATCTCACTAAAGAGGATTTTGGTAACACTGACATAAATTCAAAAGAGTAGGGGAGAATAGATAACAGAGAAGGGTGGGGAAGGGAAGATGTTTTCTCGTAACTGTTGGTTGATGAGGAACATAAGCATAACAAAAAAACTGACTCCCTAAAATAGAGAATCAGTTCTTAGTCTTATTAATCACGTGCTGCTTCAAATTGATCGATTTTACCGGCATGTGTCAGAGTAACTGCGATATCGTCCCAGCCATTCAGTAACATTTCACGTTTATAGTCATCTAAATCAAAAGATGCCTCAAAGCCTTTATTGTCATATACTTTTTTCTCTTCCAGATCAACAGTTAACTGATACTTTTCTGTTTCCGCATTTTTAATTAATGTTTGTACTTCGTCGTCTGTTAATATTACAGGCAATATACCATTTTTAGTACAGTTATTGTAAAAAATATCAGCATAGCTTGGTGCAATAATTACCCTGAATCCGTAATCCTGGAGCGCCCATGGTGCGTGCTCACGCGAAGAGCCGCAACCAAAGTTTTCACCGGCAACCAAGATGGATGTTCCATCATACTTTGGCTGATTTAGCGAGAAATCTTCCCGTAATTCACCTTTTGAATCAAAACGCCAGTTATAAAAAACAAATTGGCCAAAACCTTTTCGTGAAATACGTTTTAAGAACTGTTTAGGAATAATTTGGTCTGTATCTACATTCGCACGATTTAAAGGATAGACTAAACCTTCATGCTTTCTAATTGGTTCCATTAATCGTTACCCCCTTATAAAATAATTCAATGTTAAATTGGTGCAGGAATCTCTAAATGACGAACATCAAAGAAATGGCCTTTTATTGCAGCTGCTGCGGCCATTTCAGGGCTAACTAAGTGAGTACGTGCTCCGGTACCCTGACGCCCTTCGAAGTTACGATTAGATGTAGAAGCGCAACGCTCGCCTTCTGGTACAACATCATCATTCATTGCCAGACACATACTGCAGCCAGCCTCCCGCCATTCAAAACCGGCGTCTTTAAAAATCACATCAATGCCTTCTGCCTCTGCTTGTGCCTTGACACTATGTGAGCCAGGTACAACAATTGCGCGAACATTTGGATGGACTTTATGACCCTTAATAATTTCAGAAGCTTTCCTTAAATCAGCAAGGCGGGAATTCGTACAAGAACCGATAAAGACATGTTCTATTGAAACAGAAGATATTGGTTCGCCACCTTCAAGCCCCATGTATTCCAATGCGCGTCTGATTTCTTCTTTTTCAATATCGTTGTTGCCATCTTCTTCTGTAGGAACATTAGCACTTACCGGAATACACATGCCGGGATTTGTACCCCATGTTACTTGTGGTTCGATTTCTTCTGCATTAATCTCAACTGTTTCGTCATATACAGCACCCTCATCTGAAGCAAGGGCTTTCCACTCTTCAGCAATCTGATCAAATGCTTCTCCCTCAGGAACATGGCGGCGACCGCGAAGGAATTCGACTGTTGTATCATCCGGACTAATTAAGCCTGCACGTGCACCTGCTTCAATTGACATGTTACAAACAGTCATACGACCTTCCATAGAAAGGCTGCGTATCGCCTCACCAGTATATTCGATGACATATCCAGTTCCGAATTTAACACCAAATTTACCAATAATCGCTAAGATCAAGTCCTTAGCTGTTACACCTTTCCCTAATTTACCATTTACCTTCACATTTAGTGTTTTAGGTTTTGACTGCCAAATTGTCTGGGTTGCTAAAACGTGTTCTACTTCACTTGTCCCAATACCAAAAGCTAAAGCACCAAACGCTCCGTGTGTAGATGTATGGCTGTCTCCACATACAATTGTTTTTCCTGGTTGTGTAAGTCCCAACTCCGGGCCAATAACGTGCACGATCCCCTGATCCGGGTGATGGATGTCAGCTAAAGGCACACCAAATTCCTCACAGTTTGTTTTTAATGTTTCCATTTGCGTTTTCGAAACTTCATCTTTAATTACATTGCGGTGTATTGTTGGTACATTATGATCCATTGTGGCAAAAGTACGGTCTGGACGGCGAACTTTTCGGTTATTCATTCTTAACCCTTCAAATGCTTGGGGGGAAGTTACTTCATGAACTAAATGCAAATCGATATATAATAAATCTGGTTTCCCTTCTTCGTGATGAACAACGTGTTTCTCCCAAATTTTCTCAATAACTGTTTTAGGTCTTCTCATCTGTTTCACTCCTTACGTAAATTTATCGAAAATCAGTACTTTTGAAAAAACATCGACGTAAGTACGCCGAAGCTTAGTATATCTTTATTGAAAAACAATGTAGGTAAAACTTTCGGCAATCGCTTATCATTCATGCGAATGCCGAATTTTTTACAAGTATAATTAGTTTAAAATAGCTTTGACAATAAGCTCTGTCATTTCTGTTGTATTAACTAGTTTCCCATCATTGCTTTTTAAATCTGCTGTATGGTAACCTTGATTCAATACATTTTCAACAGAATCTTCAATGGCTTGGGCTTCATCGTTCATGTCAAAAGAATAGCGAAGCATCATTGCAGCGGATAAAATCATTGCAATTGGGTTAGCGATACCTTTTCCTGCAATATCTGGCGCAGATCCATGTGCAGGTTCGTATAAGCCGACGCCATCTTCAGCTAAACTTGCTGAAGGAAGCATTCCAAGTGAACCTGTTAGTACAGAGGCTTCATCACTTAAAATATCACCAAACATGTTCTCTGTAACAATGACATCAAAGTCAGTTGGATTGGTAATGAGCTTCATTGCAGCCGCATCTACTAAAACGTGTTCAACTGTTACATCAGGATATTGAGCTTTCTTTTCTTCAACAATTTCACGCCATAGTTTACTAGATTCTAACACATTTGCTTTATCAACAGAAGTGAGGTGTTTATTTCGTAATTGTGCGCTTTGGAAAGCTTTATCAATAATTCGCTCAATTTCTTTTCTCGTATAGGAGAGCGTATCGACTACAGAGTTACCATTATCCCGCCGTTCACTAGGTTCTCCGAAATAAAGACCGCCAGTGAGTTCGCGTACAATCAGTAAGTCACTTCCTTGGATAATATCCTGGCGAAGTGGTGATGCGTGCAATAATTTTTCAAACCCTTTAACAGGACGCAAGTTTGCATAAAGATCAAGGGCTTTACGGATACCTAGCAACCCACGCTCAGGACGTAATTCGGACGGATTATTATCCCATTTAGGTCCGCCAACAGCTCCTAAGAGTACAGCATCTGCTTCTTTACAAGCAGTTACAGTTTCATCTGGAAGGGGAGTACCATGATTATCAATTGCGATACCACCAATATCAAAGGAAGAAAATTCGAACGATTTATTAAACTTTTTACTAATTGCTTCCAGGACATCTTTTGCTGCATAGATAACTTCAGCACCAATTCCATCTCCAGGAAGCAGGACAATTTTATTGCTCACTTGTTGAACCTCCTTAACATTTTCCAACAGTCTATTCTGATTTCTGGTGGTAAATTGCTCGATTTACGCCATTAAGATAGGCTTGAACGGCAGCTTCCAAGACATCCTGTGCGGACCCGCGTCCACTAACAGATAAACCATCAACCGTTAAGCTTACGTGGACTTCTGCTAGTGCATCACGCCCTTGGCCAATAGAGTTTAATTGAAAATCTGTTAAGTGGGTGTCTTCATGAATGATTTGATCTAATGTATTATATAATGCTTCCACACTGCCTTGCCCTGTACCGGTATCTTCAATCTGTTCATCATTTGGTGTTTTTAATCTGACAGTGGCACTCGGTTTATCAGAAGAGCCATATTGGACTTTAAAATCCTCTAAAGTGTATCGTTTAACATTAGATGTGTCTGTCTGTATATCTGTAAGAATAGCAAATAGGTCATCATCTGTTACTTCTTTTTTTCGATCTGTCAGAGATTTAAACGCTTTAAATGCTTCTTTAACCTTATCGTCTGTAAGCGAAAATCCTAATTGACTGATTTTATCTGTAAATGCATGTCTCCCGGAATGTTTACCCAATACTAAGTTATTCGATTGAACCCCAACTAATTCTGGTGTGATAATTTCGTAAGTTTGGGCATTCTTTAATACACCGTCCTGGTGAATACCTGATTCGTGTGCAAAAGCATTCCGTCCGACCACTGCTTTATTCCCTGGAACTGTCATACCCGTGAATTTACTCACCATATCACTTGTGCGTTTAATTTCTTTTAAGACAACGTTTGTATGATAAGGATAATAATCGTTCCGGATATTCAAAGCGACACTGAATTCTTCTAACGATGCATTCCCGGCACGTTCTCCAATTCCGTTAATTGTACCTTCCACTTGTGTAGCACCATTTTCTACAGCGGCAAAAGAATTAGCTAATGCCATCCCTAGATCATCATGACAATGACAAGACAGGTCTACTTTGTCGATATTTGGAACATTTTCTTTAATGTAGCGGAACATAGCACCATATTCCCGAGGCATCGTATACCCAACAGTATCAGGTAAATTGATAACAGTTGCCCCTGCGTCTATAACTTTTTCAATAATTTTAGCAAGAAAGTCAAGATCTGTACGTGAGGCATCTTCCGCCGACCATTCGATATTATCAAAGAATTGTTTGCCATACTTCACCATTTCTACAGCTGTTTCGATCACTTCATCCGGTGTTTTCTTTAACTTATATTCCATATGAATAGGGGAGGTTGCGATGAATACATGCAATCTCGGATTCTCAGCATTTTTGAGAGCATCCCGACAGGCATCAATATCTGATTTTACTGCGCGGGCAAGTCCAGCAACTTGCACATTTTTAACAGTTTCAGCAATCTTCTTTACTGCGTCAAAGTCACCTTGGGAGGAAGCAGGAAATCCTGCTTCCATAATATCAACCCCAAAGCGTTCTAATTGTTTAGCTAGTTCTAATTTTTCCAATTGATTCAGATTCACACCAGGTGATTGTTCACCATCTCTAAGTGTGGTATCAAAAATCTTAATTTGAGTCATTAGAGACCACTTCCTTCTTATTAATCGCCTTTTGCTTTACAAATGGCATTAATTCACGAAGCTCTTTCCCTACCTTTTCAATTTGATGTTCACTTTCTGCACGTTTAATTGCAGTGTAGCGTGGACGGTTTGCCTGGTTTTCAAGAATCCAGCCTTGAGCAAATTTACCTGTTTGAATATCAGTAAGTACATCTTTCATACGTGCTTTTGTGCTTTCATCAACAACACGCGGTCCTGACATGAAGTCTCCCCATTCAGCAGTATCTGAGATAGAGTGGCGCATGTTTTCAAGTCCGCCTTCATACATTAAGTCAACGATTAATTTTAATTCGTGAAGACACTCAAAGTATGCAACTTCTGGCTGGTATCCAGCTTCAACTAATGTTTCAAAACCAGCTTTTACAAGGGCAGAGGCACCACCGCACAGTACAGCTTGCTCACCGAATAGATCAGTTTCCGTTTCTTCCTGGAATGTAGTTTCTAAGATACCAGCACGACCTGCTCCAATTCCTTTAGCGTATGCAAGAGCGATGTCTTTTGCTTTGCCTGTAGCATCCTGGAAGATACCGTAAAGACCAGGTACACCAGCACCTTCTTGATATGTTCTACGTACAAGGTGACCAGGTCCTTTTGGAGCTACTAAGAATACATCTACATCAGCAGGTGGTACGATCTGGTTAAAGTGGATATTAAAACCATGAGCAAATACTAAAGCATTTCCTGCTTCTAAATTTGGTTCAATAGCTTCTTTATAAATTGCAGGTTGATATTCGTCTGGAAGCAGGATCATAATAACGTCTGCTTCTTTAGAAGCTTCTGCTACTGTTTTTACTTCTACACCATCTTCTACTGCTTTATCCCATGAACGTCCCTTACGAAGGCCGACAACTACGTTAAATCCACTTTCTTTAAGGTTTAAAGCATGGGCATGACCTTGAGAACCATATCCAATAATAGCGATTTTTTTTGATTGTAAAACCTCTTCGTTAATGTTGTTGTTATAAAGTACTTTTGTCATGAAAATTACATCCTCTCAATGATTTAAATTTATTATTTATTTTATAGTAGTAGAAAGGCCTAACTTGTAAGCATTTCTATTATATATGTTGGAAATTACCCTAGAATAGAGCTGCTGTCATTGTTCACTGGCTGCTGTCCGCGAACTAATGCAGTCACGCCGGTTCTTGCCAGTTCTTTAATACCATATGGTTTTAACAACTCGATTAATGCTTCGATTTTTTCCGGCTTACCTGTTACTTGAATGGATAAACTGTCTTTACTAACATCAATGATGGAAGCACGGAATGGATCAATAATACCTTGTATTTCACCACGAAGCTGGCTGTTGCTGACAATCTTAATCAGTGCAAGCTCGCGGGCTACAATTGCTTTATCAGAAATATCTGAAACTTTAATGACGTCAATCTGTTTGTTTAATTGTTTTGTAACCTGTTCTAATTTTTGAAAATCTTCAACGTCTACCACAAAGGTCATTTTTGACATACCTTCTGTTTCTGTTCTCCCAACGGAAATACTCTCAATATTAAATTGTCGACGTTGGAGCAGACTTGTAACGCGATTTAAAACACCACTGCGATTTCTAACGGTTGCTGTTATGATTCGTTTCATGGTTTCACCCCAATCATTTCATTTAACCCTTTACCTGGAGCGATCATCGGAAAAACATTTTCCTGTTGAATAACACGTGCATCAACAACTACTGGACCTTCATAATCGAAGATTTCAGGCAATGCTTTTATAAAGTCTTCTTGTGTATCAACCTTAAGACCTTTAATTCCATATGATTCAGCTAGTTTAACGAAATCTGGCTGAATGCTGAAGATTGACTGTGAGTATCTTTCTGAATAGAATGCTTCCTGCCACTGTCTAACCATTCCTAATGCCTGGTTATTTACAATGATTACTTTAACAGGCAATCCGCGTTCCTGAAGAATCGACAGTTCTTGTAGTGTCATTTGGAAACCGCCATCTCCTACAATGGATACGACCGTATCGTCTGGTTTAGCAAGCTGGGCACCAATTGCAGCAGGAAAGCCAAATCCCATTGTTCCGAGTCCACCAGAAGATACCCAACGATCAGGTGTATTAAACTTATAAAATTGAGCTGCCCACATCTGGTGTTGCCCAACATCTGTTGTGACAATCGCTTTACCTTCTGTCTTCTCATGAACTTTCTGGATTACCCATTGTCCAATCATCTCAGTGTTTGGGTTATTAAACCATAATGGGAATTCCTTCATGTTTTCATGGATTCTAACTAACCAATCATCATGAGCAGGTTGCGAAATATCGCTTTGTAATAATTTTTTCAAAGCCTCTTTTGCATCCCCAACAATCGGAATATCTGTTGGGACATTCTTGCCAATCTCTGCTGGATCAATATCGACATGTGCAACTGTAGCGTTTGGGGCAAAAGATGCCAGATTTCCTGTTAACCTGTCATCAAATCTTGCGCCAATGTTTATCAGTAAGTCACACTCATAAAGTGCGGTATTTGCTGCATATGTCCCATGCATACCTGCCATACCGAGGAACAGTGGATGTTCTCCGGGAAATGCACCTAAGCCCAGTAATGTTGAAGCAACAGGCAAGGTATATTTTTCAGCAAATTCCTTAATTTCTTCGGAAGCTTTAGCAAATAAAATTCCAGCCCCAGTTAAAATTATTGGTTTTTTTGCATTTCCAATTGCTTCTGCTAACTTTTTGATTTGTAAAGGGTTTGGTTTTGTTGTCGGCTGATAGCCAGGTAAATCCAGTTCTACATTTGACTGAAAGCTTTCCTCAATGACTTCAGCTGAAATATCTTTCGGCATATCAATTAATACAGGGCCAGGACGTCCGGTTGTAGCAATGTGGAAAGCCTCTTTTACAATTCTTGGTAAGTCTTTCACATTACGTACCTGATAATTATGTTTAGTAATAGGTGTGGTAACACCCATTACATCAACTTCCTGGAATGCATCTGTACCAATAATCCCCTGTGCTACCTGGCCAGTAATGACTACTAATGGGAGTGAGTCAATCATTGCATCTGCAATACCCGTAACCAAATTTGTAGCACCAGGTCCAGAGGTGGCAATTACTACACCAGGCTTACCAGAAACCCGGGCATAGCCCTCTGCAGCATGGATTGAGCCTTGTTCGTGTCGCGCTAAAATTTGTGTAAAAGATTCCTGTGCTTTATATAGTGCATCGAAGATTGGCAGGGCAGCACCACCTGGATAACCAAATAGTGTTTCTACACCTTCATTAATCAACGATTCGACTAGCAAGTCAGCACCTGTCTTTGGTTCTTTTTTCATTGCTGTTTCTTCTGCTTGCTTTTGTGTTCTTTCCACTTTAATCCCTCCTATAAATAAAATTTATCGAAAATTTAATAATGGATTCGTTGATTGTGACTCCATCTTTCACTGTATGAAAAAAGGCCATTTCTATCTTGTTCATCGCTCACAAAAGTTAAGAGCTATCAACAAGGGAGAAAAGGCCTTTCTTTTCACGGTACCACCCTGATTCGCAATATTCTTACAAATACTGCCTTATGAAGCTAACCATTTTAAAATAGCAGCTTCAGTTTTGGTAACAGGTGATGGACACCTGGCTGTACCTACTAAGAGACTCTGTTCAGTACAACACTCAGGGATGAGTATTCAGAATAAGGTGTATTACCAAGTTTCCAGCATCCTCGGCTCTCTATTAATACATAATCCTAATCCTTTGTTCCCGTCTTCGTTTTTATCGATTCTATATGTTTGTCGCTATAGTTTATACTATACGAAAGATTTCATTCTGTCCATATCTTCCAAGTAAAAAATATAAAAAGAAAATATCTGATTGACGACAATAATACAACCAATTTCACAAATGGTCAACCGTTTTTTAATAATTTTCTGACATTTCAAAAAAGTCTCTATAACAGTAAGCGATTACATGATTATTTTTATTGGATTTCAAAAAGCAAAAAAAATGTCGTACTTTTTAGGGGGTGGGATGCTAATATTTCATTTCTCTATCGTTTTTAGTTACAATATATTTGTAAATTTTAATTTAAAGGGCTGATAATTTGGAAAAGCTTTGTGTGATCCCCTGTGGAAAAAGAAAAATATGGGATAAATATCCTGATAAAGGAGCAGTACGAGCGGAAGAAGCATATATTGGTGTACTGCGACAGCTTACGCTGGGATATGCAAAGAAATTTATCAAGGAATGGGTCACCATATCTGCTAAACACGGTTTCCTTCTCCCAAGTGACCTCGTTCAGGAAAATTATGATCTAACATTTCAACCAAACAATCCGGAAGTAGTAACAGTCAATCAGCTTAAATATCAGTTGCAAGAAAAGAAACTGGATCAATACGACCATATCATTATTTTAACAGGAAAAAAATACCAGAAAACGATGGAGAAGGTATTTGATCATGCTAAGTTGGTTGAATTTCCTCTTCTAGGGACAAAGGGGATAGGTGATATGCAAAACCTTCTTAAGGAGAGTATTAATAAAAATCAACCGTTACATAAGAAAGGATGATATGAATGAAGGCATATGTGGTTCAAAACGGTGAATACAAAATGAAGGAAGTAGAGGAACCTTCTGTGGAAGGGAATGAAGTGAAAGTACAGCTGAAAACGGCTGGTTTAAATCACCGTGATCTTATGATCAAACAACGTGTTGGTACAACAGAGACGCCGTACATTTTAGGTTCGGATGGTGCGGGAGTAGTGGTGGAAGCAGGGGTCGACTGCAGCCGATTTGCTGTAGGGGATGAAGTTATCATTAATCCAGGTTTAAATTGGTATGAAAAAAGTGAAGCACCACCTGAGAACTTTGAAATTGCAGGGGTGCCGTATCCGGGAACTTTTGCAGAGAAAATGGTCATTTCAGAAGATTTCGTTGAAAAAAAACCTTCCCATTTCTCCTGGAGCGAGGCAGGTGTATTCACTTTATCTGGTTTAACTGGTTACAGAGCTTTATTTACACAGGGCAAAATAAAAGAAAGTGACACATTATTTATCCCTGGAGCAGGTGGTGGAGTAAACTCTTTTATCATTTTATTAGCGAAGGAAATTGGTGCAAAAGTTATCACTACTTCACGGGACAAGCAAAAACTGAAACAGGCACAAGAGAAATTAGGATATGACGTAGGAATTTTAACTGAAGATAACTGGGTGGAGAAACTGGGAGACGAAACAGTCGACTTAGTTATCGAGAGCATTGGCGGGAAAACATTTAACCGTTCATTAGAAGTATTAAAAAAAGGCGGAAGAATTGTTACGTATGGCTCGTCAACTAATGATGAAATAACATTTGACTTACGCAAATTCTTTTATGGACAATACAGAATGACCGGTTCAACGATGGGGAGCAGGGAGGAGTTACATGAATTGTTATCTTTTGTGGAACAGCATGATATAAAGCCGGTAATTGATAAGCAATTTGCCTTTTCTAACATTGACAAGGCATTTGACTATTTAGGAAAGCAAAATCAACTTGGTAAAGTTGCAGTATCTTTTTAACTTATAACTAACCGCCTTTAATTTGGCGGTTAGCCTTTTGGTTTAAAGATCAGGGCACCAATCATACCGAAAATAATAGCAGACGAGATACCTGAACTTGTTACTTCAAACATTCCCGTAATAACTCCAATTAATCCGTGTTTTTCAGCTTCTTCTAAAGCACCATGCACGAGTGAATTTCCAAAACTCGTAATCGGAACAGTTGCCCCTGCGCCAGCAAAGTCAATAAGTGGCTCATATAAGCCGAATCCATTCAATATTGCCCCAATAACTACAAGGATACTCAAAGTATGTCCTGGGGTTAATTTAGCAACATCTAAGATCAATTGACCAATTACACAAATAATCCCGCCTACAATAAATGACCATAAAAATACCATCCAAAGCACCTCCGGCTTATGATAAATTTTCAATTGATACAGCATGAGCAATACATGGTATAGATTGCTTTTGCTGAACAGTTAACGGAGAAAGTAAAGCACCTGTTGCGACAACTAAAATTCGCTGATATTCATTTTTCATTAATTTCTTTAGAAGATGCCCATATGTTACGATAGCTGAACAGGCAGGTCCGCTTGCACCGGCGAAAACTGATTGATCATCTTTGTACACCATTAAACCGCAATCCTTAAATTTTGATTCATCAATCGGTCGTTGATTTTTGGAGAATAAATCCAGGCAGATCAAACGGCCATATTTTGCTAAGTCACCAGTAATAATAAGGTCGTAATATGTTTCATCCACATTGCGGTCATTAAAATGCTGGGTAATAGTATCAAAAGCAGCTGGAGCCATTGCACCTCCCATATTAAAGGGATCTGTCATTCCTTCATCAATTACTTTGCCAATTGTTGCAGAAGTTACCCGAGGGCCCTCACCATCCTTTGCTACAAGTGCCATTCCTGCTCCTGTCACTGTCCACTGGGAAGTATCAGGTTTCTGGCTGCCGTATTCTGTTGGATAGCGGAATTGTCTTTCTGCAGCTGAGTTATGACTCGCTGCTCCAGTTAAGGCGTAGTCTGCATTTCCTTCACTTACAAACAAGGAAGAGATGGCTAATCCTTCCATGGAAGTGGCACATGCACTAAATAATCCTAAGTATGGTATCTTTAGTTCCCTTGCAGCGAAGTTGGTAGGGGTTATCTGATTAATTAGATCACCATGAAGAAAGAAATTGACTTTATCTTTTGATACATTTGCTTTTTTTAAAGCGATCGTACTTGCTTCCTCGATCAAATGGCTGTGAGCTTGTTCAAAAGATTTTTCCTCCATCCATTGATCTGAAAAGAACAAGTCAAAATCGTCTGCAATGTTCCCCTGTTCCTCGAAAGGCCCGCCAACAGTTCCTGTAGATACAATAACCGGCGGATTTTTAAAAGTCCAGGTAGCTTTTCCCTGTAACATGTAATCAACTCCAATATGAAAAAATCGTTTTAATTAAAGCGATGATAAAAGCAGAAAATACACCAAATAAAATTACAGAGCCTGCCAGTTTGAACATATTACCACCAACACCCTGAACAAAACCTTCTGTCCGATGCTCTATAGCTGCTGAAATCACTGCATTTCCAAAACCGGTGACTGGTACAGCTGTTCCTGCTCCGGCAAACTGCGCTATTTTATCATAAACACCAAAGCCAGTTAGCAGCATAGTAATAAAAATTAATGTTGCAACAGTAGGGTTACCGACTGTTTGTTCGGTAAAATCAAAGAAATACATATAAATGGTAGAAATTAATTGACCAAACACACAAATTAAACCGCCAATAATGAACGCTTTAATACAATTTTTAAGGACAGGGCGTTTAGGTTCCAGCTTTTGTTCATATTTCTGATAGTTAGTTTTTTCTTTAGCCATATTGTCAACTCCATCATGTTTGTTCTTTTAGAAGCTTTTTCATGTCTTTAACTTTCTTTTCTATTTCCTTCTGATCGATTTTCTCTTTTCTTTGTAATTTCTCTAATTCCATAAGAAATTTAGTATCAGAAGTAACATTTACTTCTTTATCTTTCATTTTTTTCTTTATCTTTTTTTGGATTTTTTTAGCAATATCCTGTTCGTTCATCTGGTTTATACTGGTTAATTGGACGGCTATGAATAGGTCTTTCTTTGTCTGTACAGCTCTATACTTAACCATCTTATTTTCTTGTTCATCCATCACTTCTTGTGCTACACTTGGAAGACTAAATGTTGAGTTGGTTTCTGTCGATATTTGCTTTGGCTGACTGGTTGAGGTTCCATTCGACTCATTATTCTCTGCATTGCAACCTGTCAATATCGAAAAAAACACAATAGTGGTGAATAAGAATGCTTTTAAATTCATCAGGTATGTTCCTTTCTGATAGTGAAATGGAAGCACAAATGTAAATGCTTTATATAAGATATCATGTTAAAAAATGACTAAATTATACTGTGGAAAATTTGGGATTTTTTAAATGGTTAATGCGAATAGAGAATTTTTGACAAATTTTATAGAAATTTTGGAATTATGAAACTTTTGACTAATCTAAATCGTCATATAAGAAGAGGGGTCGAGGAGGAGTGTCAAATGTGGAAAAAAATAATTGTAACGATTCTTTTGATCGCTTGTATTGGCCTGTTAGTTACAGCCTTTATTAAAGAATCGATGAAGACAAACTTGGCTGAGACTGTAAAAATTAATGAACAATATGAGGATTATATCATACACATCCGAATTGAAGCCGTAAATGATGGATTCCAGGTGCTTCGGTCATTAGAATATACAGGGGATGAAAAAGTGGAAATTAAACACAGAAATCCCTTAACTGCAGTTACCATTAACAAGGATAATCCCGTTTTTACCGGTAGTGATCGTACGATGGTCTTAAACCCTGGGAATAATTATCATCCCCAGGAGCCTGTGGAGTTTTCCAACTTACCAAAAGGTTCACATACTGTTTATATACATACGCAGTTTTTTGTGGACGGTGAGCGTGTAGATATCAAATCAAAAGGAGAGCTTAAGTTTGAATAAGCTCTCTTTAATCTTGATATTTTTCTTCAGAATCTTTCGAATAGAGTATTTGCTGTGTGTCTTCACTTTCTGGTAAAGATAATTCGACGGAAAACTCACTTTCATTTATCCATAAAGGATTGGAAAGCCGTATATTATCATTATTTAGCGAAAAAGGTTCGTATTTCTCCCGTTTCCACTCCTGTAAATTGAAGACAGTAACATAGTCAGCTTCTTTTTTCCCGAATATAAATAGCAGTTTATCCCCTGATGGCGAAGGCAAAAAACTTTTAAGTGTAACAAAATCATCCAGTAATCTGGACTGATCAGTTGCAGAATGATCAATTAACATATAAGAGCAATTATCAATATTACAGTTAAAAGTGAGCAAATATAAATTTTCTAAGTGCAGTGTTTCTAATGCCATAGTGCTAATTCCGTCTTCTCTGTCAGCAAATGTACTAAGAAAGTTTTCAAGTATCGGTATCTTCTCAGTGTCTATTGTGATAATTTTGTTATCAACAAAAAAGTCAATGGTAGTGTCAATCCGTACTGATTCCTCTTCAATGGGAACACTTTTAATTGAATTAGCGATTACTTCATTACTTCCTGTAATCTCTTCCGGCAGTGTCAGGTTATCTTCTGAATCCGCATTTGTACAGCCGGTAATAAAGAGGAGGAGTAAAATAGTTATAGTTTTTTTCATTAAGTGAATCACCTCCACAACGTCTACTGATAAGTATGGTAATATTCTGGATCAATATTCATAGTAATTATTTCATAAATTGAAAATAATTCAATAACAAAGTGACAGTCTGCAACTTAATTTATTCATTATCTTTCTCTACGTCGATTAATTCTTAGTTGTATTCAAAAAAATATGAAGTATAATAGAGGCATAAACAGAAATTAGTGAGGAGTGAATGTAATATGTTCGGAATTATTTCAATGATCTTACTAGTGGCACTTATCGGTTTTAGTATTTTTGACCGAGTATAAAAGGTTATTACATAGCAAAAGAAAAATCCTCTTAAAACAGAGGTTTTTTCTTTTATCCTTTAACTTTAGCGAGTTCTTTTAATACCGTAATAATTCTGTGGTGATATTCTTCAGAATGTTTTAAGGAGATTCCGCATTGAATATAATCTCCATAATCAAGACTCCATACTATTTTACCAATAACTTTAAACTCTTCCTCTATTAATTTATATTTTATATTAATAGCAGTATTCTCGGATATAGGATGAATCGAATTTATTTTCATTCCCGATGGACTAACATCAATTATTTGAACTGTAATTTCCTCTGATTCTTCGTGGAATGCCAGGCCGCTAACGGGTTGAGTAAACGTATAGCGAAAAGCTTCTTCTCTTTTATAATGCATATTTTCCATCCTTTTCTTTCAGCCATATTACAGTAAATATACCATACTTTTAAAATTCTTTGTCGAATTAAATGATAGAATAAGAGAAAAAGAGATTTTTTTGTCTGCTTTTCTGCATCTATTTACATCCTTTTATTTTTTTGGGATAATTAATAACATTCGCGGCAACTTTATCTGTATATACATGTTTAGAAAAAAATAGAAATGGGTAATGTTAGATGAATTAACTGTTAATCCCAGATGTTTATATGTTTCTCGGAAGTATAGCAGAGAAGGGCAAGTCTCAATTTTAAAGGGGGTAACACGGTACGATGACAAGAAATACAGTGGAATTAATGAGTAAAATTGAAAAGCTCCGTCAGGAAATGGCCGATGTTGCTCTGACTAAGGGTATCACCAGTAAAGAGTCTTTATATATAAGTCAAGAACTGGATCGGTTGCTTAATGATTATGAATATCGCAGAAAAAATACTAGTGCTGAGCAAGGTGAATTGTGGTAAATTCATCAATTGCTCAGCACTTTCTGTTTACTGTAAAATATTTTTAAAGTAATTTTCTAACCTGTCCATACCTTGTTGAAGTGTTGTTAAATCATAAGCATAAGACAAACGTAAAAACCCTTCACCATATTGAGAAAATGCACTTCCAGGGACAAGGGCTAATTTTGCCTTTTCAACAATATCGAGTGCAATATCAAAGGAAGAAGATTGCAAATGTGATATATCGATAAAGAAGTAAAAACCTCCATCAGGAACATATGTATGTAATTTCATTTCCTTACATCTTTTGATAATATAATCTCTTCTCATTTTGTATGATTTCTTCATTTCCTCCGGATCCTCAGCTCCATTTTTGATTGCTTCCAATGCAGCATACTGGCTGATGGAACTTGCACAGGAGACATTATACTGATGGACTTTTAATATGTGCTTTGCCAACCATGACGGAGCCAGAATATATCCGATTCGAAATCCGGTCATAGAGTGGGATTTGGATAACCCATTAATAATAATGATTTGGTCTCGAATACTTGTAAAACGGCCGATTGAATAATGCGACTGATCGTAAACTAATTCACTGTAGATTTCATCCGCGATCAGAAAGATTTCTTTCTGATCAATTAATGTAGCAATTTCCTCCAACTCACCTTCATTTAAGGTAACACCTGTTGGGTTAGAAGGATATGGTATAAGGATTGCTTTTGTTTTTGGAGAAAGGTGTGATTTGATTAAATCTGCTGTAAGTTTAAAACCATTTTCCCTTGTATCAATAAAAACGGGTTTTGCCCCCGCTAACTTGATTAATGGTTCATAACCTGGATATACAGGTCCCGGAAGAATTACCTCATCGTCTTTTTTTAATATTGTTCGCAAAGTAATATCAATTGCCTGAGATGCACCGACAGTTACGATTATTTCATCTTCTGGCCGATAGGACAACTGATACTTTTTGTGGACGAATGTGGAAATAGCTTCCCGCAGTGGAAGAATTCCGGCATTATGCGTGTACGTAGTGTGATTCATATCAATGGCATGCTTTGCACTTTTCTTTACATGCTCCGGTGTATAAAAATCGGGTTGACCAATAGTTAATGACAGAATATCTTCTTTTCCCTGCACTAAATTAAAAAATCTTCTAATTCCTGATATTTCAATAGCTTTTACTGCATCATTCAGTAGATGATCCATAAATTTAACCTCCTGAAAAACGATTGTGTATTATAAAAACGAGCATATTTGGCTATTACTTTATATAGTACGGACATATTTTATCATAAAAATAAAATGTAGAGAAAGAAGGAATATTATTGTGGACAAAATCTGGAATGAGATTGTGAGATTAATGGACGTCTTGATGATTACAATGCAAAAAGAACTAATCATGTTAATAATTGCTGTATGCTGTCTTTTAACAGGGTATTATATAGTATATCCATTCATTAGAATAATGATAGCATTAGAGTGGGGAACTTTCTTAACTTTTATATTAGTAAGTATAACAGGAATATGGTTAATGAGTTATCTTGTACCAGAAATTCCCGGAAAGTATTATATTTTTGCTATCATTATTTTCTCTCTTTGTATATGTTCTAGAAGATTACTGGCGATATGGAAAGTGAGGCTAAATACTAAACAGATTTAGCCTCACTTTTTCCTTTTATGATAGAAAGGCGAGATAGAGGCAGGGTGCAAATAAGAGGATGTCAAAGGAGGAGAATTCCTGTTCCTTTTAATTTTAGCAGGGCGTTCTGTCCATTTTAAATATTCTGTCAGTATTTTTTTTGCCTTGGAGAGAGATAAGTTTGGGATAGGATTACGATAATTATTGTCAAGCTTACCTAAATGTTTCAGTCCCTTCATATCCTCTTTTGTCGGCGGCATATGGAAGAAATAGTTACCCACTTTTACTAACATTACAGAATGCTGCCTGCTATGCTTCGGATTGTTGGAAAAGTGCAAGCCCACTTTTTCCGCTTTCCTTTCCATCAGGAGCTGTTCCATTGTTGCTTTCTTCAATTTATAGAGATAAGAAGGGTCAGGGGCTGTTTTTGCATGCCTGTTTACAATAAACAAAGCTTGTCCAATTAATTGTGTATTGTCTGTCAAGAAGTCCACCTCCCAAATGATTAGTAAAAAAGCAGAAGCGTAAAGCCTCCGCTTCTACTACTACATTAATTCATCGTTTTAATATCTTCAACTATTTTCTTCATGTTATCAGCTTTTGAGCCATTGTATCCCTTAATAGCAAACCCATCTGGTGTTACAAGATAAAAAGTTGTCTGGTGAACGACCTGGTCACTATTTTCAGGGTTCTCCACAAATGCTTTAAAGGAATTGAGGGCAAATTGTTTGATTTCTTCATCACTGTAACCTGTTAACAAATTCCAGTTTTCAAATGTTGCGCCTCTATCCTCTGCGTATTGTTTTAACTTTTCTGGAGTGTCGTTTGCCGGATCTACCGAAAAAGAGACAAGCTCTGCATCAATTCCTTCTTGGATTAACAAATCCTGAAGTCGTGACATGTTCGCAGTCATTGCTGGGCATACAGTGGTGCAGTTAGTAAAAACCATATTAGCAACCCAAAACTTTCCATCAAGCAATTCTTTCGAAAATTCTTCTCCATTCTGGTTAGTGAAGATAAAATCCTCTACTTGGATTTCGAAGTCACCTTTGTATTTGGTTGAATTGTTGTCAGCGTCACTTCCTGAGGCGTTATCACCATCTGCTCCAGTCCCGCATGCAGTTAGTATAATACTACACATCAGAATTACAAATAAAAACTTTGATTTCATTTCAATCATCCTTTCTTCAGTTCATATACCGTAATTTCCGGTTTGCAAAAAAAACGGTAGGGAAGCCTGGTTGTACCAATTCCTCGGCTCACATAAAGCTGAAGAGGTTTGCTGCCAACCTGGTATCTTCCTTCCACATACTTTTCTGCTAAGTAGGGTGTATAAATATAACCTACAAATGGAAGCTGCACTTGACCGCCATGGCTGTGTCCGGAAATTTGAACATCAACCTCGTAATCTTTCACAGTATCAGCAAAATCCGGTTCGTGAACTAATAATATGGTGAAGTCATAGTCTTCTGCCGATTGAATAGCAGCACTAATATCAGGTTGTCCCAGCATAATATCATCAAGGCCAGCTAGCATGATCTTATCACCATTCCTGTTTAGAAGTCTATGGCTATTTTTCAACAATTGAAATCCTGCTTCATCAAATACTTGTTTAACAATATCTGTTCCGTAGCCTCCGTGATCATGGTTGCCGTAAATCCAGTACTTCCCATCAGCGGCATTCATGCTTGCTAATGTAGATACAATTTCACTGTTCCAGTTGAATTGCTGAGGATGATCAACTAAATCCCCTGTAAAAGCAATAAGGTCAGGGTTTAATCCGTTAATTTCCAAGACCAGTTCTTTAAGCTGATCAATAGAATAGTGAAATCCTATATGCGTGTCACTAAATTGTAAGATTTTATAAGAATCAAAACTTGCCGGGATTTTCGGTGATTGAATGGTGACATGGTGTATGTCAAGCAGCTTTGGCTCAACTTCTTTAGCGTAATAGTATGTCCCGCTCCCAATACCGAATATCGAGATGATTCCTCCAATCATTCGTTTTAAAAATGTACGACGTTTCATTATAAGATACCTTTCTTTCATCAATGTTAAAATCTATTATAACATGAGTTGGTGAACTACTCCCACCAACCACCCTTACGGGTTGCTTGAAGTGGGGGCTTCTTGGGTAATCGTCCCTTTTGGCAGCTGACGAAATGGACCAAGCTAACCCTCTTGTTCCAAGAGTTTATCCTTTCATTCGGCACTTGTTAATATGCGAATGCCTTCTTTTTTATGTTTAGCGCAGCATTGTAATCTCTATCAAGATTTAGTCCTCAAGAACAAACATACATCCTAACATTCATAGGCATTGGTAGGGTATTTCCACAACACGAACAAGTTTTAGTAGATGGAAACCATTTGTCAATTTTGATCAGTTGTTTTCCTTGTTCTTTTAATTTGTACTGTAAGAAAGAAGTGAACATTCCCCATCCACTATCCGCTACGCTTTTACCGAATCTAAGTGCTTGTGACATTCCTTTCATGTCTAAATCTTCTATTACC
>NZ_FOGL01000014.1:0-51485 GCF_900111195.1 Gracilibacillus ureilyticus | reverse complement strand
CTAACATTTTGTTATAGACAAAGCGAACACAACCAAAGGTTTTATGCATCAACAAAGCCTGTTCCTCCGTTGGACTACGGCCTTCACACGCTTGAAGAGGGAGACTTCTGTCGGAAGTTCGTTAAAATGGGCTTCCACGACATACGATATACACACTTTTTCAAAAATTATGTTAAAATAGGAAGGGTGAGTACATTACTCCTTCACCAAAATTAAAAGGAGTGTCAACATGTCCAGTATATTAAAGCAGAGATTAGAAGGATTAAAAGTAAGTGATATAATGATACCTGCAGAGAAAGTAGCACATGTTCAAATTGGAAATCCGGTTGAACACGCTTTGCTTGTTTTAGTAGAGTCAGGCTATTCATCTGTACCTGTGTTAGATTTAGATTATAAATATAAGGGAACAATTGCAAAGACTCCTATTTTAAAAAGTGTAATTGGTATGGAACGGTTTGAAATGGAAAGATTATCAGACATCAAAGTAGAGGGTGTGATGCATAAAGATCAGCCAACAATTAAGCAAGATACAGACTTTCTGACTGCATTAAAGGTTGTTATTGATCATGCTTTTGCATGTGTGGTAGATAATGAAAATTTCTTTGTTGGAATACTGACAAGAAGAGCGATCTTAAAAGAAGTAAATAAAACTCTCTATATTGAACAATCATAAATGCTTGTACATGAATCATATTTTTAGTACATTATAATAAATACAAATTATTTTGGAGGAAATATTAATGAAAATGATGGATGCTAACGAAATTATTTCGTTTATTTCAAACAGTAAGAAGTCAACACCTGTAAAAGTTTATGTAAAAGGGAGCGGCCTAGATAAAGTGGAAGCTGCAGGGTCTGTTCAAACTTTTTTAAATGACACAACTGGTGTGATCTTCGGTGAGTGGAAAGAAGTGAATGAACTTCTAAATACATATAAGGAACAAATTGAAGATTATGTGATCGAAAATGACCGCAGAAATTCAGCAATCCCATTACTTGATATGAAAAATATAAATGCCCGTATTGAGCCTGGTGCTATAATTCGTGAACAAGTGGAAATTGGTGATGGAGCAGTTGTGATGTTCGGTGCAATGATTAATATCGGTTCTGTAATTGGAGAAGGAACAATGATTGATATGAATGCATGTCTTGGTGGAAGAGCAACTGTTGGTAAAAATTGCCACGTAGGTGCTGGAGCAGTATTAGCGGGTGTAATTGAGCCGCCTTCAGCACAGCCGGTAGTGATCGAAGATGGTGTTGTGATTGGTGCAAATGCAGTCGTACTAGAAGGTGTACGAGTAGGGGAAGGTGCAGTTGTGGCTGCAGGAGCAATTGTAACTAAGGATGTACCTCCTAACACAGTAGTTGCAGGTACACCAGCAAAAGTAATTAAAGAAATTGATGACCAGACGAAATCAAAAACTGAAATTATTGAAGCATTGAGAAAGCTTGATAATGAATAATGAAGAAACCGGCAAGACAGGATGTTGATTTCCTGTCTTTTTTTTTCACAGTGTGAAACTTAATAAAATGAACCTTATTGGGGGGTGTTCTTAGATGAATAAAGAAGAACTGATCAAAATTAGAAGAGATCTGCATCAGATCCCTGAGCTCGGATTCCGGGAATTTAAGACACAGGAGTATTTGCTTGCAACGATCATGCAAATGAATCGCACTAATATTCATATAACAAAATGGGAAACTGGCTTATTTGTATTTGTTAAGGGATTAAATCCAAAGAGAACAATAGCGTATCGGACAGATATTGATGGATTGCCTATCGTGGAAGAAACCGGCTTGCCTTTTGGTTCTGTTCATCGAGAGAATATGCATGCTTGCGGGCACGATCTCCATATGACAATAGCATTAGGAGCTTTAGATGAGATTTCATCCAATCCAATTAATGATAATGTGCTTTTTATATTTCAACCAGCAGAGGAAGGGCCCGGCGGAGCGGAACCGATTCTTAAATCGGACACTTTTAAACAGTGGGAAATAGATAAAATCTTTGCTTTACATATAGCTCCCGAATTACCTGTTGGTACTGTATCCAGCAGGGAAGGGATCCTTTTTGCTAATACAAGTGAGTTATTTATTGATTTTAAAGGCAAAGGGGGCCATGCGGCATACCCACATTTAACAAGGGATATGATTGTAACTGCCAGTACATTTGTCACACAATTACAACATATAATCTCAAGAAAAGTGGATCCATTAGACAGTGGGGTCATTACTATTGGGAAGATGACTGCAGGGACTGTCCAGAATATTATTGCAGAGAAAGCACGTCTGGAAGGGACTATTCGTACACTCCAGCCTGAAACAATGTCAATTATAAAAACAGAACTGGAGAACATGATTGCCGGATTTCAAATTGCATATGACTGCGAAATAACGACAGATTATGGTTCTATGTATTATCAGGTATATAACCACGGACAGTGTGTAAGTGAATTTAGGGAGATAATGAAGGATGCAGGGATTCATTATACTGAAGCAAATTCAGCAATGACAGGTGAAGATTTCGGATATTTCCTGAAAGACACTCCTGGTTTTATGTTCTGGTTAGGTGTGGAATCAGATTATGGTTTACACCATAGCAAGCTGAATCCAAATGAGGATGCGATTATTGTTGGAGTAAAAGCAGTGACAGACACACTTCGGAAAATGAAATAACCGGGGAATAAAACCCCCGGTTATTATTTTAGTTTTCTTTTGTTACGTTTACCTGATGAGGATATGGAATCTCAATGCTATTTGCATCAAAGGCTTCTTTGATCCGCTTTCTAATATCTCTTTCAGCTCCCCACTGAGCCATGTTTTCCGTCTTGCCAATCACACGTAAAACCACTTCACTTGATCCAAATGACTGTACACCAAGCACATCCGGCCCTTCAGTAAATCGCTCGTCGTTTTCAAATTCTGTACAGACATCTTTTAATACCTGGATTGCCTGATCAATATTGTCCTCGTAGCTTATTCCGATATCAACCAATGCACGCATATTGCCTCTGGAATGGTTACTAACCCCTGAAATCTCACGATTTGGAACAAAATGCAATGTACCGTCAAATCCTCTAATTTGTGTTGTTCGGAGGCCGATTTCTTCGACTATGCCATCGTATCCTGCTACAGTAACGTAATCCCCAACATCTACTTGCTTTTCCAGTAGAATAAAGAACCCTGTCACAATATCACTGACAAGTCCCTGAGCTCCAAATGCGATCGCTAAACCAACCACACCGGCGCTGGCAATCAGCGGGCCGATTTCTAATCCAATGATAGCGAAGAACATAACAATGAATACGAAAATTAACGTATATGAAAATATATTAATTAGTAATTTTTCTAACGTTACAGCTCTTGGCTGAGGGACGTTTTTATGGGAAGTCGATCTTTGTATCAGCCTGGAAATGGCTTTCTTCCCGAGTGGTGAAATAATGAGAAAAGCTATGATTAATACAATCAGCTTTACTCCAATTTCTAAACTTTGCTGCAGCAGGTAATCTAAATCAAAACTAAACATGTTTTTCCTCCTCTTATGATGATATACATATCATAAGTGAAAACATTAGAGACAATCAAATATTTCATAAAAATGTTGGAAATAACTTCCTTAATCATGAAGTGTGAGTAGATTTGTTGACGTTATAAATTCTATCTCTTATAATTTTGGTGAGAAAATAAATAGAATTTGTACGGAGGGATAATTTATTATGGCTGAACGTATGGTAGGAAAACAAGCACCACGTTTTGAAATGGAAGCAGTATTAGCTAACAAAGAATTTGGAAAAGTATCATTAGAAGAAAACATGAAAAATGATAAATGGACAGTATTGTTCTTTTATCCTATGGACTTTACATTTGTATGTCCAACCGAGATAACTGCACTATCCGATCGTTACGACGAATTTGAAGATTTAGATGCTGAAGTTATCGGTGTTTCTACTGATACTATTCATACACACCTCGCATGGATTAAAACATCAAGAGAAGATAATGGCTTAGGAGACTTAAACTATCCTTTAGCAGCTGATACGAATCACCAGGTAGCAAAAGACTATGGTGTGTTAATCGAGGAAGAGGGAGTTGCTCTTCGCGGTCTGTTTATTATCAGTCCTGAAGGTGAATTACAATACCAGGTAGTGAACCACAATAATATCGGTCGTGATGTAGATGAAACACTTCGAGTACTTCAAGCATTACAGACAGGTGGTTTATGTCCGGCGAACTGGAAACCAGGTCAGGAAACTTTATAATAAACAGGAAGGTCTAACGACATGTTAGACCTTCCATCTTTATATTAACTGAGATACTTTGGGAGGATTTACTAATGAAATTGAGAGCTCCAATGCCTGAACTTGAAGGGGCAACAGAATGGTTAAACGGTGAAGTGAAAAAAGAAGACTTAATTGGCAATAAACCAACCCTTATTCATTTCTGGTCAGTAAGCTGCGGTCTTTGCAAAGAAGCAATGCCTAATGTGAATGAATTTCGTGATGAATATAATGACGAATTGAATGTCATCGCTGTACACATGCCTCGTTCAGAAAAAGATTTAGACCTTGACAAGGTTAAAGAAGTGGCAAAAGAACATGACATTAAGCAGCCTATCTTTGTTGATAATAAACACGCCTTAACTGATGCGTTCGAAAACCAGTATGTGCCTGCGTACTATGTATTTGATGAAGAAGGTAACTTAAGGCACTTCCAGGCTGGCGGTGGCGGAATGAAGATGCTCCGCAAACGTGTAAACAGGGTGCTTGGAAAAAATGAAAAATAAAAATGTCCTTTTTAGGGCATTTTTTTATTTTATTTAATAAATAATTTGCCAAAGGCGAGTTAGTCCACTATTCACTAACATTCAAATCATCCAAAAGAAGGAAACAGTTTGTCTGAAAGGTTACCGAAATTTAATGGCATATCTATTTCTTAGTTTTTATATAAAAATTTTAGAAATTAAGTCGAAAAGGTGGAAATTCATTTCGGAAACCGTTATATTTATATTTACGTAAAATTAGGGGGTGCAAAGTTTGGAAACATTTAAAAAATTAAAGCAATTTTACTGGCCTTTTAAGAAGTACTTCTATTTTTCTGTTTTATCTGTTTTATTTGTAACCGCAATCACTGTGGTTTATCCAATTATTCTCCAAATTACAATTGACGATGTCGTTACACCTGGGGAATATCAATTAATACCATACTTAGCAATTGCATTTATCGCTTTAATGGTAATAAAAGGTGTTGCTAATTTTCTGCAACAGTACTTAGGAGATTTATTTGGAGTAAAATCAGTTTATGAATTACGTAATGAGTTGTATAAAAAACTGCAAAGGTTATCATTCACTTATTATGATAATGCGCGTACCGGTGATTTAATGTCACGTTTAACGATGGATGTAGAGGGATTCCGGTTCTTTCTTGCTGCAGGTTTTAAAGAACTGATACGGGTGACACTGCTTATTATTATCAGTCTAAGTGTTATGTTTTATTACTCGGTACCATTAGCTTTAGTGACAATGGCGGTTATGCCTTTTCTTGCGGTTATTGTCTACCGTTTTGACAAAAAAGTTCACCCGGCATTCCGAAGTATTCGACGGTCACTTGGATCATTAAATACGAGAATTCAGGAAAATGTCAGTGGAATGAACACAGTAAAATCTTTATCAAAAGAAGATTTTGAAATTGACCGCTTTTCAACAAATAATATTAATTACCGTGAAGTAAATATAAAAACTTCGAATATTTGGGCGAAGTATTTTCCTCTGATGGAGTTCATTGGAAACGTTAGTATGGTAGCATTGCTCGTATATGGCGGGTATTTAGTTATTAATGACCAGCTAGCATTAGGTGAGTTAGTTGCCTTTTTCAGTCTCGTGTCATATATACTTGGACCGTTAATGCATTTAGGTTTCATTGTTAACCAATTCTCACAGGCAAAAGCTTCTGGGGAAAGACTTTTGGAAATCCTTGAAGCAAAAGAGGATATTGTCGAAGAAGAGCAGCCGTTGAGCGCTGATCAATTTAAAGGTCATGTTACTTTCCGTGATGTCTCTCTGACATATATAGCGGATGACGATGCGGCTTTAAGGAATATTTCGTTTGATGCACCTCCAGGTAAAGTCATTGGGCTAATTGGTCCCACTGGTGCTGGTAAAACGAGTATCACACAGCTTATTACAAGGTTTTATGAGCCGGATCAAGGAGAGGTATTGGTTGATGGAAAACCAACAACGGCATATGAACTGAAAGGATTAAGAAAGCACATCGGGTTTGTGTTGCAAGAATCTTTCTTATTTTCCACTACCATTAAAGCTAACATTGCATACGGAAATCCTGAAGCATCAATGGAAGAGATTATCGCTGCTGCGAAAAGAGCTCAAGCTCATGAATTTATTATGGAAATGCCGAACGGATACGACACCATGCTCGGAGAACGGGGTATGGGGTTATCTGGCGGGCAGAAGCAAAGAATAGCTATTGCGAGAGCTATTCTAATTGATCCAAGGATTTTAGTGCTTGATGATGCGACATCGGCTGTCGATATGGAGACAGAGTTTCTTATTCAGAAAGCGTTAAAAGAAGTGATGAAAGACAGAACAACATTTATTATTGCCCATCGTATTTCGTCATTAAAACATGCAGATGAGATTTTAGTATTAAATGACGGGTCTATTGTAGAAAGAGGTACACATCAGCAGTTAATTAAGCAAAACGGTGCCTATAGAAGAATATATGATATTCAATACAAAGATAGAGATACAGTAATGCAATCTATGAAATAAGGGGAGGGATAGAAATGGCTAAATCATTATCTGCCAGAGAAATGAAGAAAGACAGCCCGCACTTGAAAAGGTTTTATTATCCATTAGACCAGGCGGTTGAAAAACCTTTTAACTGGAAGCAAATGTTACGGTTGCTGGAATACTTAAAGCCGTATGCCAAAAAGCTTCTTCCAGCTGCTATATTTGCTATGCTTATATCTACGATAGTCCGGTTGGTAGTCCCGATATTAATAGGGAATGTGGCAATAGACCGGGCGATAACTGAAAATAACGTAAGTTTGCTAACATATTTGATCATCGGGATTTCAATCTTATATTTATTAAGTTATGTAGCGAACATGTTTCGAATTAAATGGGTCAATATACTGGGACAAAGAGTTATTTATGACTTAAGAAGCAGACTTTTCTCCCATGTACAAAGATTGTCTCACAACTTCTTTGACAAAAGATCAGCAGGTTCCATTCTGGTAAGAATTTTAAATGATGTTAACTCTTTACAGGAGTTATTTACAAACGGGATTATTAATTTATTAATGGATGTCGTTATGTTAATAGGTATAATTGTTATCCTGTTTGCTTTGAGTCCGCCTTTAGCTCTAGCGGTATTAGTAATATTACCAATCATGTTTTTTATTTCGACTAAATTACGCCGGAACATCCGCAGGTCATGGCAAGATGTACGTATCCAGAAATCAAGATTAAACTCACATTTAAATGAGAGTATGCAGGGAATCCGTATTACCCAGTCATTCTCTCAGGAAAAAGAAAACACAGAGTTTTTTAATGGTGTAAATACAGATAATTATGAGATGGAACGTGTTGCGATGAAGAAGAGTGCCTACTTTGGACCATTTGTGGAAATGAGCAATGCAGTAGGAACTGTAATTTTGATCTCCTTTGGCGCACATTTGATTATTACAGGTGATATCGGTGTAGGTACATTTGTATCTTTTGCATTTTATCTTGGTATGTTCTGGGAACCAATCTCACGGTTAGGTCAAATATACAATCAGTTGTTAGTTGCAATGGCTTCTTCTGAAAGAATATTTGAATTTTTAGATGAACAGCCAAATGTAAAAGAAAAAGCTGATGCAAAAGAATTTAACGATATGAAAGGGCATATTGAATTTGATAAAGTTCAATTCTCATACAACGAAGACCGAATCGCACTACATGAGATTTCACTGGAAATGAAACCTGGCCAGACTGTAGCGTTAGTTGGTCATACAGGCTCAGGAAAATCAACAATCGCAAACTTAATCAGCCGTTTCTATGACCCGACGAAGGGTGCGGTGAAAATTGATGGGCATGATCTAAAAGATATGAAGTTAACAAGTCTTAGAAACAACATATCCGTTGTTCTGCAGGATACTTTTATTTTTTCCGGTACTATCATGGAAAATATCCGATTTGGTCGTCCTGAGGCGACGGATGAGGAAGTGAAGGCAGCGGCACGAGTGGTTGGTGCAGAAGACTTTATTAACCGTCTTTCTAAAGGCTATGAAACTGAAGTAGAAGAGCGTGGAAACATATTATCAGCAGGGGAGAGACAACTTTTATCATTTGCTCGAGCTTTGCTGGCAGATCCCAGAATACTTATCCTCGATGAAGCAACCGCAAGTATTGATACGGAGACAGAGGTTAAGATTCAGCAGGCACTGAAAAAGTTACTTGAAGGAAGAACAGCTATCATGATTGCACACCGATTATCAACGATCAGAGAGGCAGATAAAATTATTGTGTTAGAACATGGCCGTATACTTGAGCAAGGCAGTCATGATGAATTAATGAACAGAAAAGGCGAGTACTACGATTTAGTAAAGTCCCAATTTGATATGTTAGATGCTTTGTAATCAGATTGATTTAGAAGGTGTGACTGCAAACAAGTTTCATGATATGGTAAAATAAGCAGGTAATCATTTATATTGAACTGTTTTGGAGGAAGATTGATGAAACGTGAATTTGCAGTAATAGGTTTAGGTCGATTTGGAGGAAGTATCTGCCGTGAATTAAGTGCTGAGGGAATGGATGTATTAGCAATTGATATCCATGAGGATAAAGTGAATGAATTCAAAAGCATTGCAACACATGCAGTAATTGCTGATACAACAGATGAGAGTGTTCTGAAGGAATTAGGAATCAGGAACATAGATCATGTGATTGTAGCAATTGGAGATAATATTCAAGCAAGTATTTTAACAACACTTATGTTAAAAGAACTGGGAATAAATAAGATAACTGTCAAAGCGCAAAATGATTACCATGAAAAAGTATTAAATAAAATTGGTGCAGACCATGTAGTTCACCCTGAAAGGGATATGGGGCGGAGAATTGCGCACAGTATAATCTCGACAAACATACTGGATCATCTGGAACTTTCGGATGATCACAGTATAGTGGAAGTGAAAGCAGGGAAGAAGATGCATGGAAAGACACTACTCGAATTAGATATTCGTGCACAGTATGGTTGTAACGTCGTTGCAATTAAAGAAGCGAATGAGAAAGGGATCAATGTTTCTCCAATGGCGAATCAGCAATTAGTAAGGGATGATATTTTAATTGTTATCGGAGCAGACAAAGATATATCACGGTTTGAAAAGAACCTAGTTTTAGAAGATTAAAAAACCCTGACAAATGTCAGGGTTTTTCTTATACTTCCATAATGATAGGCAAGATCATTGGACGGCGTTTCGTTTTCTCGTAAAGATATGGAGCAATAGTGTCTGTAATTTCATTTTTTATTTCCGACCATTGTGTTGTTCGTCGTTCCATTACTTTATCGAGGTGTTTTGCCACGATTTTCTGAGCATCATTGATTAAATCTTCTGATTCACGCATATACACGAATCCTCTGGAAATAATATCTGGCCCTGAAGCAATTTTGAATTCTTTCATATTTATACTTACCACAACAATTACTAATCCTTCTTCTGATAAAATACGACGGTCTCTTAGAACGATATTACCTATATCACCAATACCACTGCCATCCACATAAACAGATCCTGAAGGGATTTTTCCAGCAATGCCGGCCTGGTCTTTACCAAGTGCAAGGACTTCACCGTTATCCATTATAAAACTGTTTTTTGGTGGAATGCCACAACTTTCAGCTAATTTAGTATGCTCTTTTAGCATTCTGTACTCACCGTGTATCGGTAAGAAGAACTTAGGTTGAATCAGACGTAACATTAACTTTTGCTCTTGCTGCCCGCCATGACCGGATGTATGAATATCGTTTAATGGACCATGAATGACATCTGCACCTGCACGATATAATTGATTAATAATTTTGCTGACACTTAGCGTGTTCCCAGGGATTGGCGAGGAAGAAAACACGACAGTGTCACCAGGTATTATTTGAATCTGGCGGTGAGTACCATTGGCAATCCGTGACAATGCTGCCATTGGTTCACCTTGGGATCCTGTACATAATATCGTTACTTCGTTTGCTGGAAGCTGATTGATCTGACTTGCTTCGATAAAAGTATTTTTAGGTGCACGAATATAACCTAGTTCTTGTCCAATTTTAATGGCGCCTTCCATACTTCTGCCGAAAACTGCAATTTTACGGTTGTGTTTGACAGCAGCTTCTACGACTTGTTGTAAACGATGGATATTGGATGCGAATGTAGCGAAAATTAACCTTCCGTCTACTCTAGAGAAAATGTCATTAATACTTTCACCAACTACACGCTCAGATAGAGTGAAATCAGGGACTTCGCTATTCGTACTATCGGACAGAAGACATAAAACGCCTTCCTTCCCAATCTCTGCCATCTTTGTCAGATTAGCGGGTTCTCCGACTGGAGTAAAATCGAATTTGAAATCACCAGTATGCACAATATTACCTGGAGGTGTTTTTACTACAATACCATAGGAATCAGGGATGCTGTGTGTTGTTCTAAAGAAAGATACAGCGGTCTTTCTAAATTTGAAAATATCATCTTCTTGATATGTGTGCAGCTTTGCTTTTCTTAATAATCCATGTTCATCCAATTTATTTTTGATTAAGCCAATTGCTAATTTCCCAGCATATATAGGAACATTTATTTCTCTTAAAAGGTAAGGTATACCGCCAATATGGTCTTCATGACCATGAGTGATAAAAAGCCCTTTAATTTTATCCTGATTTTGCACCAGGTAAGTATAATCAGGTATGACATAATCAATTCCTAATAATTCATCTTCGGGGAATTTAATCCCAGCATCAATAAGAATGATTTCGTCCTGGAACTGAACAGCATATGTGTTCTTCCCAATTTCACCTAGCCCACCTAATGCAAAAACTGCGGTTTGATCATTTTTTACAAATTTCATAATCAGTCATTCACCACACGGAAAAATTCTGATTGTTGTTCATATGCTAGGTGTGCTTCATCTAATAATTGGATTAATTCGATATTAATATTTTTTTCTTTTAATAACTGTCTAACTTCCCTTTCGGAGCTAGCTTCGATATATAAACTTTTTGTATGTTCACGTACCGGTATTTCTAATGAATCTTCTTGATATAGTACTTTGTATACCATTTTATCTCTCCTTCTAGTTACATTACTGAATTATTTCCATTGATCCCTTTGGTTTATAGTAAATTACTGTATTATTTAGAACGTTGTATTGTAGTTGGTACACGTCTTCTAACAACATCTCGCCACCGTTTTTTTAGTTTTTCCTTCAAACGTTTTAACATAACTACTTCCAACTCCTTCCTAATCATTAGAAAAGAAAAGCAAGTACTCAATGAACCGATCCAATCCCTATTACTTTATAGTATAGTATGATTTCACTTTTTTTGAAACAAAAAAGGTAAAATCTCTAAAAAGAATTTTTCGTAAACCTTTAAGAAAAGGAAGTTTTTTCTCTTGAACGATTATTACTAATCCTTATTTTTCACCATCTGAAGATAGTTATTCGCTTGATTGCAATGATATAATATTGTATGGGGACAAAAAACTTTATGTGATAGAAAGAGAGGCAGAATGTTTGTGGACAAAAAAGTCGTGTTTTTAGATATTGATGGAACTATATTAGATCATGGTAAGAAAATACCTGAATCTGCGAAAGAAGCTGTAGCAAAATTGAAAGAAAATGGTGTCATTGTGGCCATTGCAACAGGCAGGGCACCTTTCATGTTTCAGGATATTTTAACAGAACTTGATATTGATTCCTTCATAGGGTTTAACGGACAATACGCAGTTTATCAGGGAGAAGTTATCCATCAGAATTCATATAATGTTGAGCAGATGGAGCAGTTGCTTGAATTTAGTAATAATTCCAATCATCCATTAATTTTCCAATCAGTTGAAGGTATGAAAGCAACAGTTGCTGAGCATAAGTTTATTGAATCAGGTATGAACAGCTTAAAAAGGAATCATCCTGAAATGGATAAAGAATTCTATAAAAAAGTTCCTATCTTTCAAGCTTTACTTTTTAATGAAGAGCATGAACAATCAGCTTATGAAACGAATTTTGACCAGCTAAGATTTGTCAGGTGGCATAAGTATTCCTGTGATGTCCTGCCAAAAATCGGTTCGAAAGCACATGGAATTGAACAGTTTATTAAAGCACTGGATATAGACTGGAAAGATACGTATGCATTTGGGGATGGTTTAAATGATCTGGAAATGATTGAAACAGTGCGTTATGGAATAGCCATGGGTAATTGTGTGGAGGATTTAAAAGAAAAAGCATATTTCGTAACAGAAGATGTAGCAGATAATGGGTTAAGTAATGGTTTGAAAAAATTAGGTCTTATCGATTGATAATGAAGAAAAAACAAGCGCGAAGCCGTATTGATGGCTTTGCGCTCTTATTTTCAGGCATCACACGCAGTGGAATTTTCCGGAACAAGGAAGGGGTCTTCCTTATTAAGGTGATCATAAAACATAACACCATTTAAATGGTCAATTTCATGCTGGAAAACAATTGCCGCATATCCTTTTAATTTTAATTTTATTTCGTTATTTTCAAGGTCATATGCTTTAACTGTTATCTTATTATATCTTGGTATATAGCCAGGGACTTCTCTGTCAACAGATAAACACCCTTCGCCACCACTTAAGTATGTTTTTGCAACGGAATGGCTCACTATTTTTGGGTTAAATAAGCCATAAGTATATTGTTTTTCATCAAAATCCTGAAAGTGCACGGCAATCATCCGTTTTGAAATACCGATTTGGGGTGCTGCAAGACCAACACCTGCTCTAAGTCCATATTTTTGTGCAATTTCTTCATCCTGGCTATTTTTTAAAAAGGTAAGCATCTCCTTAAGTGTTTCCTTTTCTTCATTGGATGGAGGCAATTCCACTTCCTTTGCTACCTGGCGGAGAACAGGGTCTCCTTCTCTAACGATATCTTTCATTGTTATCATTTATAACACCTCTTTTGAACAAATTCCTATTTTTATTTCATATAAAAAGTTATATTAATGATATAGAGAAATATACTTTCTATGTACTAATCATAATAGCATAAAATTATGTATTGCAAGCAAAGTATAATTTCTTAAATATGTTATACTTAAACCCATTGATTTTATTAACACAAAAGGAGTCAAAAAGATGAAGAAATTATTGATTGGTATTACACTTGTATTATTAATTTCAGGCTGTAGTGGAGAATCAACTGCCAAACAGATGTATGCACATTTAGAAAAAGCATGGGAACTTGAAGAGACTTTTGCTGATCAACAGGACCCATTTACGCAATTAGAGGAAAAAGATAACGAGATTTATAATGAACTAATTGAATTGTCTGCTGACGAGGAGGATAAAATCACTGAACTACAAAAAGAAGCCTTTGATAATATTGAGGAACGAAGATCTTTGCTTGAAACTGAAAAAGAAAGTATTGAGAATGCGGAAGAGGAGTTCACAAAGGTAAAGGACTATGTGGAAGATTTAAACGAGGAGGTCAAACCAACTGCTGAAGAAATGATTAAAGCAATGGAAAACAGATTCAGCAAATACTATCAACTTTATGAAGCCTACCTTAACTTACTAGATGAGGACCATATATTATATGAGCTTTTTGCGAAGGAAGATTTGACAGAAGATGAGTTGATCGGTCAAATTAATGTAGTAAATGAGAAATTAGAAAATGTTAGGGAATTAAATGCTTCATTTAATCAATTTACAGATTCGTACAATGAGTTAAAAGAGCAGTTCTATGAAGAAGCGGGACTTAACGTAGAATTTGAAGAATAGCCTCCATTGACTGGAGGCTGTTTTAACTCAGTTACCCTGAGATACCTGCATAAGACGCACATTTTATGAGAGAGTGAACCTGCTGATATTGTCCTGTAATTCCTTTGCAGCTTCTGCCAGATCTTTTGCAGCAGAGGACACTTGCTGAACAGATGAAGTTTGTTCTATGGTAGCATCTGCTACCTTACTTGAATGAGTCGAAGCTGATTCTGATATCATTTTTACCCTTTTCATTGAAGTCAATAAAATCGTTTTATTATTATTAATCATGTCAATTGATGCAGTTGCTTCATTCATTCGCTGTTTAATCTTCTCAATTACTTCTGTTATCTTGTTAAATGAATCATTTGCCTCATCTGCCAGTACCATCCCCTGTTTTACCGCATTATTGCCATTTTTCATTGACGAAATGACCATACCTGTTGTTTGCTGTATAGAATTAATTAATTCACTTATCTGTCTTGCCGAATTACCAGACTTCTCTGCAAGATTTCTTACTTCCTTTGCGACAACTGCAAAACCTTTTCCATGTTCGCCTGCTCTTGCTGCTTCAATGGCAGCATTTAATGCTAACAAATTTGTTTGCTCAGCAATATCAGAAATTAATTCAACGATCTTATTTATCTCTTGTGAATGTTGATCCAAAGTTTTAATGACCATATCGGTATCTTTCGAATGTTGATGTATTGTTGTCATTTGATCATTCATTCTCAAGATTGTAACAATACCTTGCTGTGAGCGCCTTGATGCTTCATTTGAGGATTCTGTCACTAACTGAATTTGATCCGATATCGTGTCAATGTCTTTTGCAATTTGATGGACATTTTTGTTGGAGTCATTAACAAGACGATACTGCTTAACTGAACCTTCAGATACTTCAGTGATATTTTTTGATATAGTTTCATTGATACCGGAGCTTTGGTCTGCATGTGTACTTAACTTTTCGCTGGATGAGGAGACATTGTGAGAAGTTTCATATACATTGGTGATTAATCCTTTTAAGTCCTGATTCATTTTAACAAAGGTGTTCTGTAATTGTCCTATCTCATCCCTGCGCCTTGAGATATGTAATGTTTGTCTCAGATTACCACTTGCAATTTCGTCGGCCTGCTTTACCAGCCGTCTTATGGCAGCTGCCAGCCGATTTGTCATTACAAAAGAGAAGCCGCCTGTACATAACAGTAAAGCAATTCCTGAAACAATAGTGAAAATGATGATGAAATTAATCATATTTGTTTGTTGAGAGACTGAGTCCTGGTAATTTTGATCGATAATGAGTTTTAACAAGTGAATATCGTTTAATATTCCGTGAGTTCTGATGGCTAGTCTTTGAGCTTCATCAATATCTTTCCTGTCCAGACTGTCTGTTACATTTTGTTGAAAATTTTTAAGTTTGTTTTCGATCTTGTTAGTTTGATTCACAGCATTCTCAGTATTTTTAAAAGATGTGAGAGAAACTAGACTTTGCTGTAATTTAGTATGGACAGATTCTGCGTCATTATCTGATCTGCTTAAAGTAAAACTGTTTAATCCTTGCTCAACAGACAGAATAGTATTATTTAGTTTTTCAACTTCTACAAGTTGGTCGACCCTGTCGTTATTTGATGAATGGATTTGTGTCATTTGAATGATAATAATCGCCATAATAGTACAGGCAATAAATAGTGGAAATAATGTAATCAATCTTAGTTTCTGCTTAATATTCATAGGATTACCCGCTTTCTTTTTACTCGTCTGCCATGTTAGCACTTGATTTTACTTTATTAGTTAGTTCTTTCAGACGTTCTTTTTCAGACTCTGTCATAGCTATGTTCCGTACAGGGGCAATCCCCACCCCATCTTCCTTTAATCCGAGTACTAAATCACTGCTTGGTAAATGACCATTGAGCTGCCATTCTTCTGCTATAATATAAATTGCTTTATCTACATTTTTAATCATGGAACTTACGACAGTTTTTTCACCTGTGAAAAACTGATCAGAGTCTGCACCGAATGAATATACTCCTGTTTCCTCTGCTTTATTTATGACTCCTTCACCTGTCATTCCTGCTGTAGTATACAAATAATCTGCACCTTCTCTTATTACTTCAAAAGCAGTTTTTGCTCCGAGATCGTAATCGTCAAAGCTGCCAGTGAACTGATCTAGTACAACTGCTTGCCGGTTAGTGGCAGCAACTCCCTGTTTAAATCCACTCAAGTACTTCCGGGTTACCGGTGTATCCTCACCACCTATAAAAGCAACAGTGTCTGTATTTGTTTTTATTCCGGCAAGTGCACCGATAAGGAAGCTTCCTTCATCTTCTTTAAATTGGATGCTCCATACATTAGGTAAGTCAATCTGACTATCAATTATTACGAATTGCTGTTGCGGAAATTGTTGAGCCACTTCCTTCAGATCGTTTTTCACCTTAGTTCCCAGGCTTATTATTAAATCATTGTCTTGTTCAATTAACTCTACTAATCCTGTTTTATAATCTTCTTCATCACCTGGTTCAATGTAATCAAATAAGATACCAAGCTCATCTCTTGCTTTTTCCAATCCGTAAAAGGCAGAATCATTCAACGATCGGTCCCCAAGCCCATCCGGCAACAAAATCCCGATCTTCGTTGTTTTTTCAAAGGCCGAAGTGGGTGCTGAGCATCCTGTAATTAAAATTATTAAAAATATTGATAGGAAATTTGTCCACCTTTTCATCTAATCCCTCCCAATTCCATTTGTGTGACTTTTAACCTGGTTAACATTCCTTAAAGTAACATATTAATTTCCATTCACTACTGTTTTTTACAAATAATTTACATAAAATTAATGTTGTGTATCCTGGATGAGATGGGGGGGCGGGTTGAGAATTTGCCGAAATATCACTGCTTAATAAGGAAACATATATACATACAAATCTGGTGCTGTAATGAGAAGATTACAATTAGTACAGAGGAGAAAAGAAAATGAAACAGATGACAGATACAACAAATTGGTTTCGTGTAATACACCATGTTTCCTATCTTTGCAAAAATATATACTAATTATTGCAAAGTGTTTGACCAAAGCCACTCAATGAGCTAAACTATACATGAGTAAAAATTGTACCAATATTATTTAGCGAAACATATGTAACAGATTATAGTTAAGACGATTTGATTATTTTTTTAATTAAATGGGTATAGCAATAATAATGACTTTGGTACAGATTTTTTAATCTTTTGGGAAAGCTAATTTTGATAAATTAATTTTGGATTTGGAAAGGAAGAGGTGAATTTTTTTGAAACGTACAGTAGAAAACATTGAAGAACAGTTTGAAACGTTTCAAATTCTGAATGAAGAAGGAAAAATTGTAAATGAAGAAGCAATGCCTGAACTTTCAGATGAAGAATTAAAAGAATTAATGTATCGCATGGTTTATACACGAATTCTTGATCAGCGCTCAATCGCTTTAAACCGCCAGGGTCGTTTAGGATTCTATGCCCCTACAGCAGGTCAGGAAGCATCACAATTAGGTACACAATTTGCTCTTGAAAAAGAAGATTTTATATTACCGGGTTATCGAGATGTTCCACAGCTTATTTGGCATGGCCTTCCATTATACCAGGCATTTCTATTTTCTCGTGGGCATTTCCATGGAAATCAATTTCCTGAAGGTGTAAATGCACTCAGTCCACAAATCATCATTGGAGCACAATATACTCAAGCTGCAGGTGTGGCACTAGGGATGAAGAAGCGTGGTAAGAAAGCTGTTGCTATTACTTACACTGGTGATGGCGGAACATCACAGGGTGATTTCTATGAAGGAATTAACTTCGCAGGTGCTTATGGTGCACCAGCAATTTTTGTTGTGCAAAACAACAGATTTGCAATTTCTGTTCCGGTCGAGAAACAAACTGCCGCTAAAACATTAGCTCAAAAAGCAGTAGCTGCCGGAATTGAAGGCATTCAAGTTGACGGGATGGACATTCTTGCCGTTTATGCAGCAACAAAGCAGGCGAGAGAGCGAGCGGTAAATGGAGAAGGACCGACACTAATCGAAACACTTACTTACCGTTATGGTCCACATACAATGGCTGGTGATGACCCGACACGCTACCGTACGGAAGATATGGACAGTGAATGGGAGAAAAAAGATCCAATTGTCCGTTTCCGTAAATTCCTTGAGGAAAAGGGCTTATGGTCTGAAGAGGAAGAAAACGAAGTAATTGAAAAAGCAAAAGAAGAAATTAAAGCAGCAATTAAGAAAACTGACGAACAACCAAAACAAAAAGTAACTGAACTTATTAATAATATGTATGAAACACTTCCAGCTCACTTGCAGGAACAATTGGAAGAATATCAAGCAAAGGAGTCGAAGTAAATCATGGCTCAAATGACAATGATTCAAGCAATCACTGATGCATTACGTGTTGAGTTAAAAAATGATGAAAATGTCTTAGTATTCGGGGAAGATGTTGGTCAAAACGGCGGGGTTTTCCGTGCAACAGAAGGATTACAAAAAGAATTCGGTGAAGACCGGGTATTTGATACACCATTAGCTGAATCAGGAATTGCAGGTATTTCCGTTGGTTTGGCAACACAAGGGTTCCGTCCAGTACCAGAAATTCAATTCTTTGGCTTTGTTTATGAAGCAATGGACGCAATTAATGGGCAAATGGCTCGATTACGCTACCGTTCTGGTAACACAATGAATGCGCCAGTTACTATTCGTTCACCATTCGGTGGCGGGGTTCACACACCAGAACTTCATGCGGATTCATTAGAAGGGCTTGTTGCACAACAGCCAGGTTTGAAAGTAGTAATTCCTTCAGGTCCATACGATGCGAAAGGTCTATTAATTCAGTCTATTCGTGATAATGATCCGGTAGTTTTCCTTGAACATATGAAATTGTACCGTTCTTTCCGTGAAGAAGTTCCGGAAGATGATTATACAATTGAATTAGGGAAAGCTAATGTTGTCCGTGAAGGTAATGATGTAACACTTGTTGCTTACGGCGCTATGGTTCATTCCGCATTAAAAGCCGCGGAAGAACTGGAAAAAGACGGAATAGACGCGGAAGTTATTGATTTACGTACAGTTATGCCTGTTGATTTTGATACAATTGTCAAATCAGTAGAGAAAACGAACCGTATGGTGATGGTTCAGGAAGCACAACGCCAGGCAGGTATGGCAGCTTACATTATTTCAAATGTACAAGAACGAGCGATCCTTCATCTGGAAGCTCCAATACTAACTGTAGCTGCTCCTGACACAGTATATGCATTTACTCAGGCAGAAGAAGTTTGGTTGCCAAATTATCAGGATATTATCGAAAAAGTAAATAAAGTCATTAATTTCTAATAATAACAGAGACGGGAGGTCATCAAATGGCTTTTGAATTTAAACTGCCGGATATTGGTGAAGGTATCCATGAAGGCGAAATAGTAAAATGGTTTGTAAAAGCTGGTGAAGAAATTAAAGAAGATGACGTGCTATGTGAAGTGCAAAATGATAAGGCAGTCGTAGAAATCCCTTCTCCAGTTGACGGGACGGTAAAAGAAGTACACTTTGAAGAAGGTTCAGTGGCGACAGTTGGCCAGACAATTATCACAATTGATGCAGAAGGGTATGAAGATGCTGAATCTGCAGAACAGCCTAAAGCTGAAGAGCCAGATGCACCAAAAGAAGAACCTAAGGAGCAAGAGGAATCAAAAGGAGCTAAAGAAACAGATGATACTTCGGCTAAAGATCCTAACAGTCGTGTAATTGCTATGCCATCTGTTCGTAAATATGCCAGAGATAATAATGTGAATATAACAGAAGTGCAAGGTTCCGGTAAGAATAATCGTGTACTTAAAGAAGATATTGATGCTTTCTTAAATGGTGATCAATCAGCGCCAGCTGCTAGTGAAAAGACAGAAGCTGCTTCTTCAGAGCAGACTCAGGCTGCTGCGAGCACAACAGTTCCTGAAGGTGAGTTCCCTGAAACTCGTGAGAAAATGAGCGGAATTCGAAGAGCTATTGCAAAAGCAATGGTAAATACTAAGCAGACAGCACCTCACGTAACACTTCATGACGAGGTTGATGTAACGGAGTTAGTGGCACACCGGAAGAAATTTAAACCAATTGCTGCAGAACAGGAAATCAAGTTAACTTATCTGCCTTATGTAGTAAAAGCACTTGTTTCTGCTTTAAGCAAATATCCGGCTTTAAATACATCATTGGATAATGATACAGATGAGATTGTCCAAAAACATTACTACAATATCGGAATTGCGGCAGATACAGAAAAAGGTCTTTTAGTACCTGTTGTTAAAAATGCTGATCGCAAATCAGTTTTCGGTATTTCTAAAGAAATTAATGAATTAGCAGGAAAAGCTCGTGACGGCAAGCTTGCTCCAAATGAAATGAAAGGTGCTTCTTGTACTATTTCAAACATCGGTTCAGCAGGTGGGCAATGGTTCACACCGTTAATTAATCAACCTGAAGCTGCTATTTTAGGTATCGGGCGTATCGCTGAAAAGCCTGTTGTTAAAGATGGTGAGATTGTTATTGCACCTGTTCTAGCATTATCTCTAAGCTTTGATCACAGAATCATTGATGGTGCAACAGCACAAATGGCTTTAAATCAAATTAAACGATGTTTAGCTGACCCACAACTAATTATGATGGAGGGGTAAAAGATGGTAGTAGGAGATTTTCCAATTGAATTAGATACTCTTGTTGTTGGTGCTGGTCCAGGGGGATATGTAGCTGCAATTCGTGCGGCTCAGACTGGCCAGAAAGTAACAGTTGTAGAAAAAGGTACTGTTGGCGGTGTGTGTTTAAATGTCGGCTGTATACCTTCTAAAGCATTAATTCAGGCAGGACACCGAGTTGAGTATGCTCATGGAGAGGATTCTATGGGTATAAAAGCTGAGAATGTTACTGTTGATTTCTCTAAAGTTCAGGAATGGAAATCATCAGTAGTTAAAAAGTTAACTGGCGGTGTAGAAGGACTACTTAAAGGTAATAAAGTAGATATCGTGAGTGGCGAAGTTTATTTTGTTGATAAAAATACAGTGAAAGTAATGGATGATAAGAGTTCACAGACTTATACGTTCAAAAACTGTATCATTGCAACAGGTTCATCACCAATTGAATTACCATCATTTAAGTACTCTAAGCGTGTACTTGATTCAACAGGTGCTCTTAATTTACAAGAAGTTCCTAAAAAGTTAGTCGTAATTGGCGGTGGATATGTTGGAACTGAATTAGGTACCGCATATGCAAACTTTGGAACAGAAGTAACTATCCTTGAAGGTATGAAAGATATTCTTGGTGGTTTTGAAAAACAAATGAGTGCACTTGTTAAAAAGAAATTAAAGAAAAAAGGTGCAACAATTGTTACGGAAGCAATGGCTAAAGGTGTAGAAGAGTCTGAAGACGGCGTTAAAGTAACATATGAAGCAAAAGGAAAAGAAGAAACTGTTGAGGCTGATTATGTATTAGTTACAGTAGGCCGTAAAGCAAATACTTCTGATATTGGCTTGGAACAAGTTGGTATTGAAATGGACGATCGCGGTCTGATCAAAATCGATAAGCAGTGTCGTACAAATATTGAGAATATTTATGCTATCGGTGATATTGTTGCAGGTCCCCCACTTGCACATAAAGCATCTTATGAAGGTAAAATTGCCGCAGAAGCTATTGCAGGGGAAAATGCAGAAATTGATTATAATGCTATTCCTGCTGTAGTATTCTCTGATCCGGAATTGGCATCAGTAGGATATACTGAGCAAGAAGCAAAAGATGCAGGATACGAAGTGGTAGCATCCAAGTTCCCATTTGCTGCAAATGGCCGTGCATTATCGTTGAATGCAAGTGATGGCTTCATGAAGTTAATAACACGTAAAGAAGATGGATTAATTATTGGTGGACAAATCGCAGGTCCTAATGCTAGTGACATGGTTTCCGAAATTGGTTTGGCTATCGAAGCAGGCATGACTGCAGAAGATTTAGCTCTAACTATTCATGCTCACCCTACTTTAGGTGAGATTACTATGGAAGCAGCTGAGGTTGCCATCGGAACACCAATCCATATCGTAAAATAATTGTAATAAAAGAGTCTGCATATAAAGCAGGCTCTTTTTGTTAAAGTTCAATTTAAAGGGAGGAGTCAGCAAGTAATGAAAAAGTTAAAGGTATTATTGTTTATTCCTTTATTTTTCGCTTTAGCTGCCTGTAATTCAGGCGTTCAGGAGCAACCCGCAGATGAAGAGAAGACCACCGATAGAAACGGAATGGAAGAAAGCGAAAATGTGTTGGACGTAGAGGAATCAGCAGATATGAAATCAGAGGATGAACAAACAAAGACTAAGGAAATTGAAGCTGAGGTGAATCAAACTGTTTCTGAACCATTATATGAATTAACTGATTCCTGGAGTATTGTGCCCATAAAAGAGGAAACGGACGAAAATGTAATATTATTAACTATTGATGATGCTCCAGAGCACTATTCTCTTGAAATGGCTAACACATTAAAAGAACTTGATGTCCCAGCTATATTTTTTGTAAATGGTCACTTTCTTGAATCAGGAGCAAAAAAAGAAGAATTAAAGCAGATACATGAAATGGGATTTGAAATTGGTAACCATACATACAATCATCAGCGTCTCACAGAAGTGGATGAAGCAACGCAAAAGGAAGAAATTTTGTCACTTTCTAATCTTATTGAAGAGATTACTGGCGAGAAGCCGGAATTTTTTCGGGCACCAAATGGGGCTAACACCGAATACGCTACAGCACTAGTGGAAGAAGAGGGTATGCTGTTAATGAATTGGACATATGGGTACGATTACTTTGAACCATACATGGATACCGAGAAACTAAAAACGGCAATGATAACAGGAGAAGGACCGGAAGTTGATGTACCATACTCCTTATTAAAGCCTGGTGCGATCCTGTTAATGCACGACAGACAGTGGACAGCTGAGGCACTTGCAGATATAGTGAATGGCTTAAGAGAAAAAGGGTATGAATTCGCAGACCCTGAAGCAATTAAATTACCAGAGTAAGAAAGAAGCTGTGGACTGACACAGCTTCTATTTAAATGCTCTATGTTCTTTTAGTACCCGAATCGTTTTTAATGTTGTATCATGGAGCCCCTGTACTGGTAAATTTGAATCTAAATTATTATATATATACTGAATGTTATCATCTGAGATGATTTCCCCCGGGATAAAAATAGGGATACCCGGCGGATAAATCATAATAGATTCCGCACTTATGCGTCCGGCAGACTGTTCGAGTAATATGGTTTCATATTCTGCATAAAATGCATCCCTCGGGCTTACTGCAAGAAGAGGGATCTCAGGAACATGCACTTCCAATTGGTGTGCAGGAAGAGTTGTTTCAAAGTTATCCGCTAAATGTTTTAATGCCTGAATCAAATAATTTATTTCTTTCTCACTGTCAGCAGGTGTAATTATACACAGGATGTTGTACATATCTGATAATTCTACTTCTATCTGGTAATTTTCCCTCAACCACACTTCCACATCATGACCTGTAATTCCCAATCCTTTTACCGAAATAATTATTTTGGTTGGATCATAATTATATGTTGCTTCTGTACCTAACAATTCCTCTCCAGGGCAATACAGATAAGGGATCAAATTAATTTCATTTCTTAACGAATTTGATAATCCAATTGTCTCTGATAATAAATCGTGGCCATGCATTGCAAGATAATTTCTTGCCATGTCTAAAGATGCAAGCAAAATATATGAAGTAGAAGTTGTTGTTAACATTGACATTACAGCCTGTACACGTTCATGATTTACGAGACCACCGCGTATATTTAAAATAGAACTTTGAGTCAAAGACCCGCCAAGTTTATGAACACTTGTTGCTGCCATATCTGCACCTGCCTGCATTGCAGACAGAGGTAACTCATCATGAAAGTGAATATGGACTCCGTGGGCTTCATCAACTAATACAGGAATACTGTAACTATGTGAAATAGAAACAATCTTTTTTAGATCTGCCGCTATACCAAAATAAGTTGGATTAATAACAAATACCGCTTTTGCATCAGGATTAGCTGATAAAGCTTTCTCTACAGCATTTGGAGTAATACCATGCGAAATACCGAGCTTGTGATCAATTTCCGGGTGAATAAATATGGGAATAGCACCAGAAAAAATAATAGCAGATGTTACTGATTTATGGATATTGCGGGGAACGATTATTTTGTCCCCTGGCTGGCATACACTCATAATCATTGTCATAATTGCACCACTTGTTCCTTGTACCGAGAAATACGTATGCTCTGCACCAAATGCTTCTGCAGCTAGTTGCTGTGCGTGTTTTATCATCTTCTGGGGATGGTGAAGGTCATCCAATGGTTCAATGTTAATTAGATCTATTGCTAGTGCATTTTCACCTATAAATTCTCGAAATCTGGGGTTCATTCCTTTCCCTTGTTTATGGCCGGGGATATGAAACATAGTAGGGCTTTTTTCTATATGTGTTAATAACCCATTGAAAAGTGGCGTGTCATTTTGTGTAAACATCTATGTGCAGTACTCCTTCTATAAAAAAATATAAAACAAGACGTATTATAGCAAATACATAAAATAATAGCTAGTTATAAATTGATGCAAAATTACACTGGGAAAAGTATCTTGTCATTATATGTATGTCTTTAGCCTTATCATGAAAATTATACATATGTCATGAAAACCATGATACAATAAAAACAGGTACCAATTATAAATGGGGTGTTGTTAATGAATTACAGTTATCCTTTAAATGATAGCTGGTCAACAGAAGAGATTGTTGATGTTATTAATTATTATTCTTTTATTGAAAAAGCATACGAGAAAGGAATTATCCAACAGGATCTATTGCTTGCATATAATCGCTTCAAACAAATTGTTCCCTCAAAGAGTGAAGAAAAACAACTTGATCGTGAGTTTGAAAAGCAATCGGGATATATTCCTTTTCGTGTAATAAAGTATGCAAAAGAAAAACGAGGAAATGATCTGATAAAAATGAAATAGAGCGCAGGTTAGGCGCTCTACTTCATTGAAGAAAGGTATAAAGGAGAAACAGTCTGAAAGGTGTCTTTTATTTCTTTTATTAATGCTTTTCCATCATGAACAACTGGATCTGACGAATTGAACTTTCTTCCTATTAAAAACTCACCCTTTTTGACTTTTTTAAATCTCTCTAAAGACTTCGCTAAATTAACTTGAGTAATAGGCTCCGCTTCGTTTTTCATATGGTCAAGTGAAATTTCGTAATTCTGCGGAATGAGGGACTTTATAGTATCAATGTCACGCAAGAACTTTTCTGCTATTTCCGTTTTATGAGGTAATTCATATATATATGCTAACCAGATAAATAAATTATCGTGCCATAATCCTATTTGAAAATGGGGATGCTTTTTATAACCTCTCTTATCATGGCAATATGCTGACCATGTATCTTTTGGCGGATTAACCGTTCTCCTTGCATGCTTGGCGATATGAAGGTGCATCGGATGTCCCACCGTTTTCTCAAGATCCTCTATGATTAACTCGTTTATCGCACGAAATTTTGGTTGGATTCTTTCTTGTATTGCACTCATTCTCTCATCTAAACCCTCAATATAAAATGTTTCAAAATCTTCTTTATTAAATCCGTTGAATGTCATTCTACTCATCCTTTTTTGTTTATTATCATTATAATATTATATTAATTATAATCTGATTGCAATAGAAGTGATTATTTTTAATATATGAGTAATTTTGCTAAAATAGGAAGTATCCTAATTCAGGAATGGAGGAAAGGCGATGCAAAAAGCCATTCGACAGAATATCTTTGATAATGCTAAACATTGGGTATATGAAGCTGGTGAGAGAATCCGGGATCACATGCAGCAACAATTCCAAATCGACACAAAATCTAATCCTAATGATTTAGTAACAGAAGTAGATAAAGCGACAGAGCAATTCTTTGCAGAAAAAATAAGAAGTACGTACCCTGATCATAAGTTAATAGGTGAAGAAGGTTATGGGGATAGAGTGGAGAGTGTGGATGGAACCATATGGATAATTGATCCGATTGATGGAACAATGAACTTTGTTCATCAAAAGAGAAACTTTGCCATATCCATAGGGATATATTCTGACGGGATAGGCGAAATTGCTTTAATATATAATGTGATGGATGATGTATTATATACCGCATTAAAAGGTGAAGGGGCTTATCGAAATCAGGATAAATTACCAATGTTAAGTGAGGAAGTCAAACTTGAAACAAGTATCATTGGAATGAACAGTATACTGGCCTGTGAGAACAAACGGGTTAATGAGAAAAGGGTACAGCAGTTAATAAAAGATACACGAGGTACAAGATCATATGGGTCGGCAGCACTGGAATTTGCATATGTAGCGGAAGGGATTATGGATGCATATATAACAATGAAACTTGCACCATGGGATTTTGCTGCAGGCTACATATTAGTAGATGAAGTCGGTGGTATGACGACACAAGCAACAGGCGAACCTGTAAATGTATTAACAAATAATACTATTGTTACATGCAATAAGCAAATTTACCAAAGTATCATTAAAGAATATATTGAATTTAAATAAGAGAGGCTCTTGACTGAGCTTCTCTTATTTTGCTTCTTTTCTTTTTAATGAAATACCATAACCCATTATAACAAATCCTAAAATTATGGAGAGAACGATTACCCACATACTTTTCAGTGCTATACCTACACCTGCTGCAGAAAAAGAGAAGATGACTAATACAGCAAGAAAAAGTTTGAACCACTGGATATTATTCATTTTTTCACCTCATATAATTCTATCTTTTACTAGCATAACATAATCTAATTTAGTATGATAGATTCTGTGGATATAATTAATGGAGGTTTATCATGAATAATACTGTCATAGAATTGCCAGATGACTTATCCCCAATTACAAGTTTCTTTATGCAAGGATTAGGGAATGAAGTGAATTTAGCAAATGATGAAGAAATGGGATTATTACTAAGAGGAATTTTCTTTTTATATGTAACTGTGGCTGTATTAGCTATACTTGCTTATAAATTCGGTTTTGCAAAAAAACTAACCCCACTCAAATCTATGGTTATATATATACTATTATTAATTGGTATGTTTTTTCTTACCATTTTATTCTGGGTTTCTCTCCCACTTGCAGAAAGCTTGTTAATCATTGCTTTAGTTATGGGCATTTACCGTTTACGGCTTCATCAGGAAAGAAAGAAAAGATAATAAAAACAACCGGCTTACAAATGCAGCCGGTTGTTTTTATTATGATAAGAATTCATCTTCCACCATATCTTTTCTATATAAACGAAATTTTCCTGTTTTGTGTCTTTCTTTTGTTTTAACAGTAATCCTGTCATTACATTCAGGGCACATATAAGTGTGTATCAGGCGGTTTCTCAACTTCTTAGCTTGCGGGCTGTCATTATCAATACGGTTTATTCCGTCACATATTACACATTTTACTCGCATAAGTCACCTCAAGAATTTGTTCAAAATCAAACGCACATTCATTATACCATAAATTCGTTGTTTTAGCTTCTTTAATCAGGGTATAAGAACAATAAGTATCATAATGAAAGGATGATTATGTCATGCGTAAAACGAAGATGGCCAATATTATCGGTGGAGCAGCAGTCGTTGGTGGATTATCATATGTATTGATGGATAAAACACGAAGAGATAATGTGAAAAGTAAGTTTAAAGAAATTAAACAATCTGTCTCAAATAACAATAGCAGTCATTTACCTGTTGACGAAGCAGGAGATCCTGGTAAACAAGGAATCCAAAATTCAAATATGGTAGCAGAAGGGTCTCAGTTTGGTGTTAATTACTACAACAAAATAAGACAGTAATAATAAAAAAGGATCGTTTTTAACGATCCTTTTGCTGGTTTGATTGTTCGTCAGTAATTTGATCCAATTCCTGTTCTTTTTGTTCATCCAGTATCTTTTTATTTTCGTCAATATTTTTTGTTTGTTTCTCATTTACTGGGATTTCAGGCATCAACCGACCTGTAATGTTTGCAAGCTCTTCCGTGAATGCTTCAACAGGGTGTCCTTCCTGAATTTTCGTACCGATTCCTCTCATTCTCTCATATATATCCGGATCAGCAACAATAATGGCGTTTTCTCCCTGGGGATCATGCTGTAATGCTTCTAATACGGAGTACTTAATGGAACCAACGTGGGAACGGTCTAAATCATCCTTTACGTCAATGCTTACTATAGCCCCTCTGTTAGTAATCAATGCCGTAGCATTGTCTACATTCGGCACTTTACTCGCAAGATTTGCAAGGTATTGAGCTTTATCCTGATTATCAAGCGGCTCTAGTTGTTCAGGGTTAGAATTTCCTACCTGCACAAGTCCATTATTGTCAGGAGATGCTTGTTCAGACTGGTTGTTATTTTGTTGGCAACCAGCAGTTATAAAAATAATTAACGATAAAAAAATGAAAAAATATTTCACTTGTTTATCTCCTCCTTTTATGTTTATACATATTTTCCGTATCCAGGCGAAAATTATACATAAGCATAAGAAGGAGAGGGCTTTATATTAATGAATATATATTTCCTTTACGTTCTTAATTGGATTATCTTTATTCGATCCATCTTTAAAATAAAAATATGCTGGCCCTTCATTCACAATTTGTTTGCCGTCAATGGAAAACTGAAGCAGCCCGTTTAGCAGTTGTTCAACAGATATATCGATCGAATTATTATCCGATTTTAATGTAACCATGGAGGCATTTTCATTTACTTCTGCATTTTTCACAAAATCATAAATGGGCATTACATAAGAATTGTTCAATAATTCATTTTTATTAAATTTTTTTATGCTGTTATGTACCTGAGGTTTTATTCGATTACTGTCCTGTCCGGAGAATTCTTCTGTATTTTCTTCCATTTGTTTTTTGTTGAAAGCTTCTTCTAATATTATTTTCCTGTCATCAAAGATCCATACACTAGGATCAAGCGTTATAGGGAATTTAACATTTCCTTTAATTTGTATAATCATTTTCCATCACCTCAAGTATAAGAATAGCAGACTCTTATAAAAAATGCATTAACCGCAGATATGAATAATAGAATAAATTAGATGGTTTCCTTGTATTATCTTGCAATTTTGCTATTTTCACGATAAAATCAATAATAGAAGTTTTTTATTGACGGAGGGGATTTCTTTGATACCTGATGTGGCTGTAAGTAAAGAAGAGCAAGCATATGCCCTTCTAAAAGCAGATGCAGATAAAATTTTGCAATTGATTAAAGTTCAAATAGATAATTTAACAATGCCGCAATGTCCTCTGTACGAAGAAGTGTTGGATACACAAATGTACGGATTATCAAGAGAAATAGATTTTGCTGTACGTCTGAATCTAGTAGATGAAAAAGATGGAAAAAAACTATTGGAAGATCTGGAACGGCAGTTAAATGTATTACATGAAGCTTCACAGAATCTGTAGTTTTTTAGAAAACTTTGCCACTCTTAGGCAAGGTTTTTATTTTGGTAAATATTAGTTCGTCTTATATGAAAATAAAAAGAATTATCTATATTCTATCAGTCTCCCTGTATGATAAAATAATAGTAGATAAAGAAGATATAAAGAGGTATCGTTATGAAATTAAATCGTAAAACCTTTGACTTTCTGTTAATGCTTCCACCGTTACTGTTGTCCAGCTTTGGGATCGTGATGATTTACAGTGCGAGTATGGTTACAACATATATTGCTGACAAACCTGCATATTCCATGATGTTAAAACAATCGGTCTGGTTTGCAATTGCTATTTTTGCTTTTTTATTTGCCTGTTTTTTCAATTATAAAATTTATCAGCGAATGACCAAAGTTATTATAGGAATTCTAACTATTTTGTTAGTAGCTGTCATGCTATTCGGGACAGAAATAAATTACTCAAAATCCTGGTTATATATCGGTCCTTTTTCTGTTCAGCCCTCAGAGTTTGTAAAGATTGGTTTAGTCATGTATTTAGCATCTGTATATACTAATAAACAGGAATACATAGACGATTTTTTTAAAGCTGTTTTACCACCTCTTGTCATAACGAGTTTATTATTAGGGTTAATTATACAGCAACCCGATATCGGAACTGCTGGAATTATCTTCTCTATTGCCTGTGTGGTGATTTTCAGTTCAGGTATAAAATTTCGCCACCTGTCTTTGCTAATTGGTGTCGGAGCGGTCTTATTAGTTGCCCTTGGGCTGCAGATGATGACAGATGAGAAGATTTCCAGATTTACAGGTGCATATCAGCCATTTGCAGATCCAGAGCATTCAGGATATCAATTAATACAGTCCTATATTGCCATTGCAACAGGTGGAATCTCAGGAACAGGTATTGGACAGGGAATTCAGAAGCTTGGTTACTTGACCCAGGCAGAAAGTGATTTCATTATGGCTGTAATTGCAGAGGAATTAGGGTTGTTTGGGGTACTGTTCGTGATTGTCTGTATCGCCATTATCGTTTTAAGAGGTTTTTTTATTGCAATGAAATGTGAAAATAAGTTTGGCAGTCTGCTTGCAATTGGAATCTCAGCTATGTTTGGGATTCAAACAATTATTAATTTAGGTGCAATTAGCGGTCTGTTGCCAATAACAGGCGTACCACTTCCATTTGTAAGTTATGGCGGAACCTCGTTATTAGTCTCATTGTTCTCAGTGGGTGTACTAAATAATATAGCAAGACATGTTAATTATAACAGATATCAAGAAAGAATTATCGAAACGGAACAAGAGAATAAACCTGATTCATATACATCAGAGAGAAGAGCCAAAAAAAGTAATAGTTACTCAAGTATTAAAAAAAGCAACGCATTAAAGTAAATGCGTTGCTTTCTTTTTTGCGTATATCTAAGTAACTTCGTTTAAGTATGGTGCAATTACTTTTGCACACTCCTGTAGGAAAGTAGAAGGAAATAACACAGAAGTCCAAAAAATAAAGTGATTATCAGTGCATGTAATAATGCGATAAAGAGATTGACTTTCGTAAAAATAACTAAAGCACCTAGTATTACCTGTAGAGTAATAAAGAATGTCTGGATCATCCAGCCTTGTTTCATTACCTTAATATTCGGGTAATCTTTTTTAATAGCAAAGAATAAGATCCATGTCCAAATAAACGCGATTCCTGCTAATACCCGGTGCCCCATCTGGACCCATTGTCCGAGATGATAGTCAAAGGACAATGGTGCATCATTCGTACAGAACGGCCAACTTGGACATGCTAAACTTGAATCGATATGTCTAACAAGTGCCCCGGAATATACAACAACCATCAGATACACAGTTAATAGAATAAACTGCTTCCGGAAGAAAGGGGTAATTACAAGAGCTTCTGCATCAAACTTCTGATCAACTTCAAAAATTAAAATAGTTAACAGCAATACTGCAGCAAAGGAAATTAATGAAATACCAAAATGTAAGGCCAGAACAAAATCAGACTGTGACCAGAGTACAGCAGCTGCACCAATTAATCCCTGGAATACCAGAAAAAAGATTGAGATGAACGATAAGAATTTTGTTTCTCTTATATGTCCAATTTTGAACCAGGAAAGAACAGACAATAGTAAAACGAAAATTCCAGCAAGACCGGAGACTACCCGGTGACTTAGTTCGATAAACATTTCCATTGACCATTCTCCATAACAAAATGGCCAATTCGCTCCACAACCCATCCCGGATTCAGTTTTGGTAACAAGTGCTCCACCAACTAAAACAAATATCATTAATAATGTAGAGATAATAGATAATATCTTCAAACCCTTTACCATAAATACACCTCATTATTCTTTTCATCAACAAATTTCTGTTTGAATATATAAAACGCTTGCCAAACATAAATAAACTATGCTAGAAATAAATAGTATGCGTTCTTTTAATAACATGCCATTAATTTAACAAAATCCTATCTATTATAACAAAAAATGTGTTGGAAATGTGCATACAAAAAAAGATAATTAAAAAGTTCACAAAACTGTCAAAAATTCAAAACAATGATAAAGTTGAATAGCGAACGTCTGCAATCCATGTTACAATAACATTGCAAATAATATCGGTACATAACTTACCCGAAATAATAGAAAGGAGGGTAACAACAGAATATGAATAAAATGGAATTCCCTGCAAGTGAGTCCATTTTGGAGAGCCGTTCTAGCAATTACTTATTTAAGTGGTCAGATTTAAAAGAAATAATGAAAATCGGAATTATTAATTCTAATACAATGACTGCATTTGCTGGTTTCTGGTTAGCTCTATACTACACTGGCGCCTCCTTCTATTTAAACTGGCATGTTCTGCTGGTTTGTGTTATCGGCACAGCTTTTGTTATTGCAGGCGGATGTGTTATTAATAACTATTATGATCGCGATATTGACCAGAAAATGCTCCGAACAAAAACAAGACCGACTGTTACCGGTTCTATTGATTTACAACATGTCTTAGTAATTGGTATAGGCTTTACCATTGCAGGGCTGTTAATATTATCTCTGGCCTCCATTCAGACAGCGATGATTGGATTTGCCGGCTGGTTCAGTTATGTAGTCCTCTATACAATTTGGTCGAAGCGAAGGTATACAATCAATACGGCGATTGGCAGTCTTTCAGGGGCTATTCCGCCATTAATTGGCTGGTCTGCGATTGATCAAAATTTACATCCTGTCGCATGGGTTTTGTTTTTACTGATATTTATATGGCAGACTCCCCATTTTTTAGCGATAGCAATGAAAAAAGTAGAGGATTACCGAATAGCCAATATACCTATGTTACCGGTAATTCACGGTTTTGCTATAACGAAAAGGCAGATGGTTATCTATGTAACATGTCTGATCCCTATCCCGTTTTTTTTATACGGATTAGGGTATAGTTTTGTTATAATCGCATCATTACTAAATATTGGTTGGTTACTGTTAGCTGTTAGAGGCCTTTCAAGTAAAACAGATGATATAAAATGGGCAAACCAGATGTTTATTTATTCTCTAGTCTATTTAACCGTTATCTTTTTTGCTATGATAATTATAAGCCTGTTTTCCATAATTTTATAACATTAGGTAAGTAGAACTTGATTATTTTCAAGTTTTTCTAAATATTTACAAAAGTTTACTCATAGAAAGAGAGGTATAAAGATGAAAGATTGGATGGGAAAAATCCGAACTCTGTCTGTATTCTCACTAATGGTTGTATTTCTTTCTGCATGTGGAAGAGATAATCTAACTGCATTAGTTCCTAAAGGGTATGGGGCAGAGGAATCATTAAGAGTCATTATTATTACTGTTATAGTGATGATTGTTGTGTTTATTGTTGTTATGGCGATCTTCATTTTTGTATTAATGAAGTACCGTCAAAAGAAAGGTCAGGAAAACATGATTCCGAAACAGACCGAAGGTAATAAAACTTTGGAAATTGTCTGGACAGTTATTCCGATCTTGTTACTTATTGTTATTGCTATACCAACAGTTGCTGTTACATATGACTTAGCTGATGAAACTGAAAAAGAAGACAGCCTTAACATTAATGTAACAGGTAAGCAGTTCTGGTGGCATTTTGAATATGCCGAGGAACAAATCCAAACAAGCCAGGATTTATATATTCCTGTTGGACAAAAAGTATACTTAAACATGTTATCGAGTGATGTAATTCATTCATTCTGGGTACCATCACTTTCCGGTAAAATGGATGTGAACCCTGATAATGAGAACACCATGTATATTGAAGCATACGAAGAAGGTGTATATTGGGGTAAGTGTGCTGAATTCTGCGGTGATTCTCACTCTCTAATGGACTTCAAGATTGTAGCAGTAAGTCAAGAAGAGTACGATCAGTGGGTTACAGATATGCAGAATGTAGACGCAGAGGCTGTACCTGAATCAACAACTGCACAGGAAGGAAAAGCACTGTTTGAAGATAGTTGTTTAAGTTGCCATGCTGTTGGTAATACTCCATCAGTTGGACCAAATTTATCAAATTTCGGTGACCGTTCCACTATTGCAGGTGTTCTGGAACACTCAGAGGAAGAATTAGTTGAGTGGATTCTGGATCCAGGCTCTAAAAAACCAGGTAATGGAATGTTAGACGCTCCATATCTGGAGGAAAAAAGTGTCAGTGAAGAAGATGCTGAGAAAATTGCTGAATATTTATTGCAACTTAAAGCATCAGAAATAACACCAGATAGTGCCCAATAATAAAGTTTGTTGATTGGACGCAAGAGAACAAAGAGGGAGGTTAACTCAACGTGAGTACAATGGTAGCTAATAATAAGAGAAGTTTTGGCTCAACATTGTGGGATTACTTAACAACAGTAGACCACAAAAAAATTGCCATATTGTATTTGGTTGCAGGTGGATTCTTTTTCATCATTGGTGGATTAGAAGCATTAGCTATCAGATGGCAATTAGTAAAACCTATGAACGACTTCGTTAGTGCTGGTCTTTATAATGAATTAATTACAATGCACGGAACGACAATGATTTTTCTGGCAGCAATGCCTTTGATCTTCGCATTTATGAATGCCGTCGTACCTTTACAGATTGGTGCTCGTGATGTTGCTTTTCCATTCCTTAATTCATTAGGTTTCTGGTTATTCTTATTCGGAGGAATCATGCTTAATGTCGGGTGGATTACTGGAGGAGCAGCAGACGCAGGCTGGACAGCATATGCACCGCTTTCTACCACATCACCAGGTGAAGGTGTAGACTATTATGTCCTAGGATTACAGATTTCAGGTGCGGGTACGTTAATAGGGGGGATTAACTTCCTTGTAACTATTGTAAATATGCGTGCACCGGGTATGACATATATGCGTATGCCATTATTTACTTGGACAGCTTTTGTCGCAAGTGCACTTATTTTATTTGCATTCCCTGCTTTAACTGTAGGTCTATTCTTAATGATGTTTGATCGTTTATTTGGTTCAGGGTTCTTTGATCCAAACATGGGCGGTAATTCCGTTATCTGGCAGCATTTATTCTGGATATTTGGCCACCCCGAAGTATACATCCTAGCATTACCTGCTTTTGGGATATTCAGTGAAATTATCTCTACATTCTCGAGAAAGAGATTGTTCGGATATTCTGCAATGGTATTTGCGACAGTATTGATTGGTTTCTTAGGATTCATGGTTTGGGCCCACCACATGTTCACAGTAGGTATGGGACCTGCAGCTAACTCTATTTTCGCTGTTGCGACAATGGCAATTGCTATCCCTACTGGTATTAAGATCTTTAACTGGTTATTTACATTGTGGGGCGGAAATATCCAAATTAATACACCAATGCTCTGGTCTTTAGGTTTTATTCCAACATTTACACTTGGTGGTATGACCGGGGTAATGGTTGCTGCAGCATCTGCTGACTATCAGTTTCATGATAGTTACTTTGTTGTCGCACACTTTCACTACGTAATTGTTGGTGGGGTTGTATTCGCATTATTTGCTGCTACGCATTACTGGTGGCCAAAAATGTTTGGTAAAATCTTAAATGATACATTAGGTAAAGTAACATTCTGGTTATTTTTTATCGGTTTCCATTTAACTTTCTTTATTCAACACTTTTTAGGGTTAATGGGTATGCCGAGAAGATATTGGGTGTTTTTAGAAGACCAGGGATTAGATTTAGGTAATGCAATTAGTACTACTGGTGCCTTCCTAATGGGACTTGGCACGATCGTATTACTTTACAATATTGTTGTAACATCAGTAAAAGGTGAGAAAGTCGGATCAGATCCGTGGGATGCGCGAACACTTGAATGGGCAATCCCGTCTCCTCCGCCGTTCTATAACTTTAAGCAATTACCTTTAGTCCGTGGTTTAGATCCATTATGGATTGAAAAGACGGAAGGTAGGAAAGGTATGACACCTGCTGAACCGATTAGTGATATTCATATGCCAAATAACTCATTCTTGCCATTTGTCATGTCATTAGGTTTCTTTATAGCAGGATTTGGTTTTATTTATCAGAAATATGACTTGGTTTGGTTAAGTCTTGTATTTATCGGTATGGGTATTGCACTTGGTGCAATGCTAATGAGGTCAGTTAAAGACGACCTTGGTTATCATATCCATAAGGAAGATTTAGTAAAGGAGGCTAAGGAATAATGAGCGAACATGATGTATTAAATCCGAAACAAATGCCTCTTAATCCTGAAAAAGCCACCTTGGAAGGCAAAAACAAATTTATTGGGTTCTGGTTTTTCCTTGGTGGAGAGACAGTGCTGTTTGCTAGTTTATTCGGAACATATCTAGCTCTGAATGGTTCTACAAATGGTGGAAGTTCATCCCAAGAGCTATTTGGTTTAGAATTAGTGTTCATTATGACAATGCTGCTTCTCACTAGTTCATTAACGAGTGTTTATGCAATGTACCATATGAAGAATAATGAATTTAAAAAAATGCAAATCTGGCTCGGAATTACTGTGGCACTTGGGATCGGATTCTTATGTTTTGAAATATACGAGTTCTATCACTATATCCACCACTATGAATTCACTATGCGTTCTTCTGCATTTGGATCAGCATTCTACACATTGGTAGGTTTCCATGGTGGACACGTAGTATTTGGTTTATCCTGGATAATCGCATTAATGATAAGAAATGCAAAAAGAGGATTAAACTTATATAATGCGCCAAAGTTTTATATTGCAAGTTTGTATTGGCACTTTATTGATGTTGTCTGGGTATTTATCTTTACAGTAGTATATCTAATGGGGGTGTTGTAGGAAATGGCAGAGAAAACATCTCTTCATCCGGCACAGTTAGATTATGAGAAACAAAAACGTAAAGAAGAAATGAAACAGCAAGTGATTACGTTTGCTCTAATGATCATCTTTACTATCATTGCTTTTTCAATGGTTATTGCTGAGCTAAACAAGTTATTTGTTATTCCAGTTATCTTCGTATTAGCAGCAGTACAAGTTGGGTTTCAATTGTATTATTTTATGCATATGAGCCATAAAGGTCATGAGATGCCGGCATTTATGCTGTACGGAGGCGTATTCGCTGCTTTCTTAACAATCCTTGCACTAGCTGCATTGGTTTGGTGGTAAATTAAACATGGACCTGTGTAATAAGTACACCTTATTACACAGGTCCTGTTTTATTTATAATTTTCTATAATTAAAAGTATCAAGTAAGAGAATGAGCTTTTAGTGTTCATTAAATTGTTGAAAATAAGTTGTTTAATTCCTTTTTAAATAGTGATTGTTCCGTTATAATAGTATCTGATGGATTGAAACGATATTGGAGTGAATATCATGTGGCAACAATTACAAATTTTTGGTTTTAGAGCATTATGGAGTCCATACTTTGCTCTGTTTATTGCATTACTGTCGATTGCTTACTTTTTAATCTTTATTAATCGTAAAGATGGCAGAAATGTCACACTTGAACAAAGTGTATCCTTCTATACTGGAATAATATTGCTTTATTTAATTAAAGGATCTCCAGTTGATTTACTGTCACATATCATGTTTACCGCACATATGGTACAGATGGCATTGTATTATTTATTATTTCCTATCCTTATTATTAAAGGACTGCCAAAATGGTTTTGGCAAGGAATATTTGATTTGAAAATTATTGGAAGTATTCTACGACTACTTACAAAACCGCTGATTGCATTGTTATTGTTTAATGGCTTGTTCTCGTTCTATCATATCCCTGTTATTTTTGACTTTGCAAAGGGAAATGAGATTGCACATGCTTCAATTACAGGAATTATTCTAATTGCTGCATTTATTATGTGGTGGCCAATTTTTACTCCATTAAAAGAAATGGACAAACTATCCCCATTATTGAAAATCGGTTATATTGTCGCAAATGGGGTGCTCATTACACCTGCCTGTGCATTAATTATTTTTGCTACGACTGGTCTATATAGTACGTATGGAGCAAGCGGTGGTTGGATTCAGGCATTAGCGCTGTGTGTTCCACTGGATGTTTTAAGTGGATTATCCTTAAGCGGTCCTGAAATGTTTTCTCCATTAGGTCTTGTAGAAGATCAGCAATTAGGCGGTATATTAATGAAAATCACACAAGAAATCATCTATGGTATTTTACTTGCAAAAATCTTCTTCCCATGGTTCAGAAGTGGTGAAAATAAGATTGATCCATTGCCAGCTCATGAATAGATTTAAAGAGAGATCTAATAAATATTACTACTTAAGGGAAGGGAAATACGATGCATTTATTACCAACTATTAGTACATTTTTTATTATTCTTAGTGCCATTCTTGTTGCAATAGGCTGGAGACAGATAATTAAAAATAATTTTAAGGCCCATCGTAAAGCGATGATATCTGCTGCGTATAGTGCGTTAGCTTTTTTCATTATATATATATCAAGAACGATATTTATTGGTAATACCAGTTTTGGCGGGCCGGAAAATTTGAAAATATATTATACGATCTTTTTGATCTTTCATATTTTCCTTTCAACAACTGGTGCCATATTTGGAGTGATCACCTTAACACTGGCCTTCAAACAAAATATTAAAAAGCATCGCAAAATTGGTCCCGTTACGAGTATTATTTGGTTTGGCACCGCTATAACGGGTGTAGCTGTATATATACTACTTTATGTATTATATGATGGCGGAGAAACAACCAGCTTAATTAAAGCCATTTTAGGCACATAAAAAAACTACCTGATGGTAGTTTTTTTATATCTTAAAATTCCACTTTATGATACCAGCTTCTTTCGCAGAGTTAAATGCGATAACTAGCAGTGGTCCTACAATGAAACCGAGAATCCCTAAAATTTGGAGTCCGATATACATTGCGATTAATGTAGCTAACGGAGATAAACCAATATGTTTACCCATTACTTTAGGTTCTACTGTCCTTCTGATCGCAAGTAAAATAATAGCAAGAACAGACAATTGTACCCCTGTAACTGGATCACCTGCAATAAACATATATAATGCCCATGGACCTAAAATAACAATAGAACCAATGATTGGAACGAAGTCTATTAGCCAGATAATCAATGACATAATAAGCGCATATTCTGGGGCAATTATCCATAGTCCGATTAGGGAAATAATAAATATGATAATACTGACAAGAAATTGTGCTTTAAAGAAACCCAGTATTACATAAGATAATCGTGCATTCATAAATTTTACTTTTTCTGCCGTTTTCTCTTTTAAATGTTTGTACACATTAGCCTTCAACTTAGGGAGTTCAAGCATAAACAAAAATAAAGCAATTAAGTAGACAATCAGACTTACTATTAGTTCAGGGACAAGACTGACTACTTTCGCCAGTCTTTCAAATTTAAGCACTTCTTTTAAACTGTTGCTTAATGTTAATATGGTTGATTCTATTTCATCTTTTATCTGTTTCATTAAATCTTCAGGAATATCTGACGTAAAATGGTCTAGATCTGCTTGCCACACTATTATCTGGTCATAAATTTGTAAGATATAATCAGGTACTTTTTCAGCAAAATTGATAACCTGTGTCACAGTTTTAGTTATCGCAAATGTCCCGATAACACTAATTACTAATAAAAATAATAGAAAAACAAATGTGACAGCTAGTTTTCTGTTTATCTTAAATTTAGCAATAAACCATCTAATTAATGGGTTTAGAATTAACGCAGTAAAGAAGGCAAGAATCAATGGAATGGAAACAGGTAATATGTAGTATCCGACGATTAATGTAACGGCTATAGTTAAGATTAACTTCCAATATTGCTTCGTGAAATTCTTCATTAAAGTAAGTACGAGCTCCTTTCCACTAGATAGAGACAATGTGTTGAATTTTTAAAAAAACGGCTGTAAGAATACAGCCGAGTATGTATGGAATCATGATTTAGCAAATGGTTCAATATTTGCTTTTACATTTTGCAAAATACTTGAGGCACGATTAACAAGTGATTCGGGAAACTCCTCATTTTCACCATATTCGATCCCGTGAGGGTAGTAATGTTTACCTAACAATGGTGTTAGTAATTTTATTACTGCATCACCTTTGTCTACATCACCTTCTAAAGCATAGCCTTGTACTCTAATATAATATGTAATGTTTTTCTCAGGTGACCCAACTTTATAGTCATAAGTTACACGTTCATAATCCCATTGGGAAGCAAGGACAAAATTAGCTTTTTCCATTCCGTTATTAAGTGGTTTTAAATCAATAATTAAGTCTTCAATTCCTGTGTCTAAAATCTTCAAAATATTCACCCCATCTAATATTTTCACTAAAACTATAATAGTATGAATTGTTGAAAGATGCAATTTATATTCAACAATCTGTATTAAAATTCTTACTTTGATTATATATTCTAGTATAACCTATTTTACTTAAGGATGGTGTCTGTATTTATGAAAAAGATATTAATTTTTCTATTAATTGCTGCTGCAATAGGGATTTTTTTCATATTCTATGAGGAAGAACTATATTCAGGTAATAATCAATATATAAAAATGTCAGTCATAGATACCAAAACAGAAGTGATCGAAAATCATCCCAGTATCATGTACAATCAATCTCTTTGGCGGTATATAGGTAAAAATATTGATGAATTTGAAAAGGAATATGGAGAAGCTTCCCGGACTGATTCGACTCTATATGGTTATGAATGGAAAATATATCAATCGGATGATGATTATGTCCAGGTAGGGGTTGCCGATCAACACATCGTTACACTGTACACAAATTCAAAAAAAAGAGACATGCTTCCATTTGCAATCGGTATGACTTCTGAAGAACTTAAGCAGACATATAAGCTTGTTGATTCCATAGAATTTGATCATTTACGTTTTAAGCTAACTAGTAAAGATGTTAGTGAAAGACCGGTAATACAGCTGGAAGAAAACATATTCGCTCAATTATTTATTGATACGTTTACGGATAAAATTGCAGGCATAAGGTTTATGGATAAAAAGGTTTTTGAATTACATAAACCTTATGAAGTTTATTATTACGGGGAAATTAAAGAACCAGAGGAGCCAAGTGATCAGGATTGGGGACAAATAGAAAAGGGGATGGAAAATCAGATTTATGATATTACTAATGCCATAAGAACAAGTTACGGGGTAAGCACATTACAATGGGACGAAAAAGCGAGTATAGCTGCAAAAGCACATAGTACGGATATGAAGAAGCAGAACTATTTCTCACATTACAGGCTAAATGGAGATGGGCTGCAGGAGAGGTTACTGGAAGCAGGTGCATATTATTTTTCCGCAGGTGAAAATATCGCAGCACATTATGTAGATGTTCCTGCAGTTATGCATGGCTGGTTAAATAGTGAAGGACACAGAGAAGCCTTATTAAAAGAAGATTATACACATCTTGGTGTTGGTGTATACCGGCTATACTACACTCAAAATTTCCTTGAAAAATAAAATAGTTGCACCATTAACACGATATTCGCCGTGCCATCATAAACTGAAAAGAGAATTATGATAAGCACCTGTTTTATAAAGGAAGTGATATGGTGAAAAAAACAAATAATCCTTCTGTACAGCAATTTAAAGATTTCCTGCATCGGAATCCTCAACTTATTAAATCAATACGTTCCGGTAATATTAATCTCCAGGAATGTTTTGAGCAATTTGTATTGTTAGGTGAGAATGATCCGGTGTGGGAACAATACGGTCAATCAGCAATGGAAGGTAATAATGATCATAACAGTAAGTATGAGGATGAAAAAAAATTTAGTAAATGGTTAGACAAAATCAGCCAGTTAGATCTTAATCATGTGGAAAAGCATATTCATGATTTACATGGAGCCATTGACCAGGTAATAAAAGTTATTGATCAGTATAAGCATTTTACAAATGGAGGAAATGATAGGCAATCGATCCAGTCAGGGAGAGATCCATTCTCATTTCGTATTAGAGATTAGGAGGTTTCGAATTTGGAACCAGAGAGTTATTATTTTTTAGAACACCGTCAGGACTTATGGACCTTTATTCGAAGGAATCCCGAATGGTACAGATATTTAACGAGAGATACTGAAAGAATAAATGAAATAGACCAGTTAGCTAAGCAATATTTTGGCAAGACAATTCCTCAAAGGTTAGAAAAAGCACAGCATAACATACAATTGGTGAGAATGTTAATAGATATGGCAGGGGCGTTTCGTGATTAATGAAAACCCCTGCCTCTTTTATTTTGGTCAAAATGTTGGTATGATACCATTATGGAGGTGTTAAATATGTTAGCAACAATGGAAATTGTTGATATTTTAGATAAATCAGAAGTATTAGGTCAAGTTATTTTACAATCAGAAGTGAAGCAGTCATTTGATGAAGCGAAAGAAAGGATGGAAAACGATAAAGAGGCACAACTACTCATTTCTAAATTCAATCAGATGAAAGACTTATATGAAGAAGTAGAGAGGTTTGGACGCTACCACCCTGACTATAGTACAATTATGAAAGAAATCCGTGTAGCAAAACGGGAAATGGATATGCATGAAACAATAGCCGCTTATAAAGCTGCTGAAACGCAACTTCAGCACCTATTAGATGAAGTTAGTCAAATTGTCGCATATAGCGTTAGTGACAAAGTGAAAGTACCAAAAGACGGAGCATTATTAACAGATGGCGGCTGTGGATGCGGCTCAGGTGGAGGATGCGGCTGCAAAGCTTCGTAATTTTGAAAAAAGCGAGGAAGAACAATGTTAACAAAAAGACAAGCTATTATTGTGTGGTTTCATCATATGAAAAATGTGAAACAATTAAAGAGGTATGGTCATCTGGTGCATGTATCAAAAAAATTGAAATATGCAATGATCTATGTGAACCAGCATGATTATGAGGAATCCCTCAAGATGTTTAAGAGGTTACCATATATTACAAGAGTGGAACCTTCTTATAAACCATTCATTAAAACAGATTATGAAAATGCAGCAACAGATAAAGCGAAAGAGTATGATTATAAAATGGGAATATAATTTCTAATAAAAAAACCTGCAACTGATCAATAAGTTGCAGGTTTCTTTTTATTTTCTTTTCGAAAATAAAAAGAATAAAGGGAGAGGAGAAACCGGAGGAAGAACTTATGGGGAATGGTAAGTCTTCTCCGAATAAAGCAACTTTTGTTGCTTTATCTAAAGTTTGTACAACAATGCTTCTGTTTATACATCATAATTTGAGGAAATAAAATTTCCGTGCTATAGTAAGATAGATTTCACTCAGAGAAAGAAGGGAATAAATTGAGAGTTATCGCTGGAAAATATAAAGGTCATCGAATACAGGCTGTTCCGAATAAGTTAACAAGACCAACATCTGATAAAGTAAAGGAATCCCTCTTTCAGATAATTGGACCGTTTTTCGATGAAGGTATTTGTCTTGACCTTTTTGCTGGCAGTGGATCACTAGCTATCGAAGCCTTAAGCAGAGGGATGGAACAAGCTATTCTGGTCGATAAACAACCGAAAGCCATTTCTGTTATCAAATCGAATGTAAACCATATAGGGCTGGAAAAACATGTAGAAATATACCGTAACGATGCAATCAGAGCCCTTAAAGCGATAAAAAAGCGGGATATAAAATTTGATATTATTTTCTTAGACCCACCCTATTATAAAACTTCTTATGAGAAATTACTAAATACGATAGATGAATACGACTTAGTGAAAGATAATGGACTGATTGTATGTGAACATGACGCATCATATCAGTTGGATGTTGATTTTAGTAATTACCGTCTGAAGAAAAGAGATAAGTTAGGAAATACGACAGGAATTTCCATATACGAGAAAGGATGAACACTTATGACTAAGTTAGCCATTTGCCCAGGCAGTTTTGATCCAGTTACATATGGTCACCTGGATATTATCCAGAGAGGGGCCAAAATTTTTGATGAAGTGATTGTGGCGGTTTTCAATAATCAGTCAAAATCACCTTTATTTACTGTGGAAGAAAGGGTGAAACTGTTGGAGGAATCAACGAAGGATATTGTCAATGTACGTGTTGATTCCTGTAATGGATTATTAATGGATTATGCAAAAAGCCAAAATGCCCAGGCGGTGTTGAGAGGTTTACGGGCGGTAACAGACTTCGAGTATGAAATGCAAATAACATCAATGAACCGGAAGTTGAATGAAGAGATTGAGACATTTTTCATGATGACTAATAATCAGTATTCTTTCCTGAGTTCCAGTATGGTGAAAGAAGTCGCCAAATATAACGCAAATGTCTCAGATCTCGTGCCATTCATTGTGGAACAGGCTTTAAGAAAGAAATATAATCACTTGTAAGAGCGTTGTTTAATAGTTAAAAATATAAAAACAATAAGACTTATGATGGTTAATTCCATCCCAACTTCCTGAACTGCTGTATAGAGAGTATTTGATCGGTCTGAGATATATTCACTCCAGACCGGCTGGGCTCCTTGACTATTACCAACTAAATATACCGGTCTAAATAGGGCTATTACAAGGAAGGACGCAAAAATACCGTGAAGAAGCCTCGCGAAAAAATATGGGTAAAAGCGTATATCCGTTTCAGCTAACAAACTGGCTACCTGTGCTTGGACAGATAAACCGTTAAATGCAAGGATAAATGATAACAAAATAGCATACACAAGCGTACTGCCTGTTCCAGAAGCTATTTGCTGAGCACCTAATGTGATTTCAAATAAACCTGATAAAAATGCTGGTGCAAGTTCGACCGGTAAGTGGAAAAAATCGAGAATAACAGCCAAAAAATTTGCCAGAACAGTCATTACCTTTACCTCATGAAATATTCTTGTTAACACAGAGAATAATGTAATAAAACCACCTATTAATAGTAAAGTATGTATGGATTGAATGATAGAGTCACCTAGTATTTTCCCTAATGGACGGTTATCGTTCATTCTCGTTTGATGAAGTTTTTCAAAAGCCTTTTTAAAGGAAAAAGGTTCTTTTTTGGTTGCGGATCTTATATTTCTTTTATAAAATCTCATGCAAATCCCGACAAAAAAATTACTGATATAATGAGTTAAAGCGAGCAGTATTCCGAGCTGCTGGTCATGAAAAAAACCAATAGATACTGCTCCAATAATAAAAAGCGGGTTGGAAGCATTAGTAAAAGAAACTAAACGTTCCGCCTCTATCTTAGATAATTGATTCTCCTGCCTTAATCGAACAGTAAATTTTGCACCAGAAGGATAACCGCTTGCCATCCCCATTGCCCATACAAATCCTCCTACCCCTGGAACATTAAATAACGGGCGCATGATCGGCTCGAACAACACACCAATAAAATGGACAACCCCAAATGCTATAAATAACTCTGCAACGATGAAAAAAGGCAATAGTGAAGGGAAAACGACGGATGCCCACATCTCAATCCCTTTTTTGCTGGATTCTAGGACAGCTTGGGGCAGCATGATAATGGAAAGTGCCATAAAAAGGGCGAATAGGGCATACATTATTGAAATGGCTTTATATTTCACACATATCCTCCTTAATAAATACATTTCTGTACGATTGATAAAAGAAGTAGTAAAATGGTATGGTGGCAGCTTGTCTATAATAAAATTTATATGATGATATATCTAAATATATACATTAACGATAGTCAGAGAGGGCGATGACATGAAAAAACAATGGCTGAGTATTGCTTCCATAACAGTTTTAGCAATACTTTGTGCGCTATTTTTTGTTTATGAACTGCCGTATTACATTTATAAACCGGGTAGTGCGGATGCGTTAAATCCAATTGTAAAGGTTGAAGGTGGTTATGAAAGTGAAGGTGATATGCATCTTGTGACGATTCAAGGTGGACAGGCTACACCATTTTATTATCTCATGGCAAAACTAAGAGATTATCATCAGGTCGTACCAATAGAAGAAGTTTACCATGATGGAATATCACAAGAGGACTTTAAGCAAATGCAGTTAATGATGATGGAGAGTTCTCAGGAGGCATCAACCGTTGTTGCATATGAAGCAGCAAAGGCTGAAATAGAGATTCAGTACAATGGGGTATATGTTGTTTCAGTGATAGAGGACATGCCTGCAGCAAAAGTCCTGCAAACAGGAGATCGGATTATTGAGATAGATGGCATGGGAATAGCGGAAGCAAATGATTTAATTGATTTTGTGACAACGAAACAGGTTGGTGACAGAATAACGTTGACAATTATCAGGGGAGAGGAACAGATGAAGAAGTCCCTCACTCTAGCGGAACTGCCGGAGAATAATAAACCTGGAATTGGCATACAGCTCGTAACAGATCGGGAAGTTAATGAAGAACCTGAATTAACATTTTCAAGTGGAGATATTGGTGGTCCAAGTGCCGGCTTAATGTTTGCTCTGGAGATTTATGATCAGTTAACTGAGGAAGATTTGACGAAAGGCCATCAGATTGCGGGAACAGGAGAAATTGATTATGAAGGAAATGTCGGGAGAATCGGCGGGATTGATAAAAAAGTAATTGCAGCAGACCGTGAAGGTAATGAAATCTTTTTTGCTCCTAATGAAGGTGGGAGAGAGGACTCTAATTACCAGACAGCTAAAGAGGTAGCAGAAAATATTAATACAGATATGAAAATTATTCCTGTTGACACTTTTGATGAAGCGATACAATATTTGCAGTCATTGGAATAGCTGGTGAATTGGAGGAGATTTCCAGGCAAAAGCAAGACTTTAAGCCTTTATAAATGGTGGCTTGAAGTCTTGTTTTTTTGCAATGATTTGCCTTTCTGTTTCAAGAATACTATAGTATGCGGAAGCAATCCTGTTATCTAAGTCGTAATCCGGATAAGGTTTTTTATTGCTAGTATAGAACTTTATCTCCTCATTTTTTAAATTATGTAAGTATTCTTTTCCGGTCGCAGACATTGCTAATATGCGCAGTGGAGGAGAGCCGCTTAATTTCTCTTCTATATCAGCTTTTGTAATATTTGTAATAATATTTACCAAAATTCTTTGTAGACTTGTCCAGGTATATCTTTTTGTTTTAAGATTTGTCATAAACTGCTGAAAGTTTGATGCATCCTTCATTGAACGGATGAGACGGTTTTCCAGCCCTTCCTTTACCCCGTGAATTTGTTTTAAATAACTCGTGTTAATTGTTAAAATACGGTAACGCAAGTAAGAGAAGTATTGATCCCAACTGTGGAAACCTCCGAATTGATTTCTGTAATTGTTCAGTATTTCCGTTGTTTGTATCGGGACGGTTTCAGCTATATCTGTTGGCGGTTTATTTGAGAATAACTCCTTACGAATACTTGTAGCACTAGCAAATGGTTTTGTTAAAGACTGGTCGTGATACTCATTTTGCTGTCTTTTAATAGTAAATGGTTGTATAGATGGATCAATTTGCAAGATCTTTTCCAAATATTGTGTACCTAAAACATTGTTAGGTTTTGTAAAGTCGATTGTTAAAAAATTTCCGCCTATTTTCCGGTATGCTGCTTCATGTGCTGCCGGATAAGCATTTCCTTCTTTTAAGGCGTTTTTAAGATGTTGATGGTATTCTCTATAATTTCCATTGATTAAGTTAATTATTTCATAAAATTCATTAATTTCTCCGTGTTCACTGCCAAAACAGATAGAATCTGCTTTAAGGAGACTTAAAATTCTAATTGCACCTTCAGCAAACAACTCGCTGTGTTGTACGGCGTAGTAATAAGGCAGTTCAATGACTAGATCTGCTCCTTGTGAAACAGCGAGTTGCGCTCTGTGGTGTTTATCTATAACAGCCGGCTCTCCTCTTTGCAGGAAATTTCCGCTCATTACTGCAATCATACAATCCGCATTCGTCATTGCTTTTGATTTATTTAGATGGTATTTATGACCATTATGGAAAGGGTTGTATTCAACAATTAATCCACATCCTCGCACAGGTATAACCTCCAAACTTTGCAATATCAGTTCATTCTTGTTAAAGTGGGGGAAAGGTATATTTATTTTCTATTGTTACAGTATAGCATATATCGAGCATTTTTTTATGTTACTGTAAAGAAAATATGTTGACAAATAGCTCATTTCCTTTTAAAATATTTCTTGTTGCCTTGAGGTGATTCTAATGAAAATTTCGTTACAAAAATTAAAACAATCCCATGGTAATCCATTTTCATTTGATGAGATGGTAGATGTTTCAGAATTGGAGAAATTAGATAATGATATTAGAAAAATTAATCCGGTTCAAGTGAAAGGAACCGCAAGGATAGACGGTACGGAAATCACATTTGTTTTTGATATCACAGGGGAGATGATATTGCCTTGTGCCAGAACGTTAGTTGATGTTCCATACCCGTTCACAATTCATGCTGCAGAGACATTCACGACATCATCTTATCGAAGTGACGATGAAGACGTGCATAAGATTGATACAGAGGTGCTTGACTTAACACCTTATATCAAGGAAAATATAATCTTAGAGATACCTTTCCGTGTATTTGCCGAAGAAGAAGTATTAAAAGCGAATACTATTTCGGAAGGTAAAGGTTGGACACTGATGACAGAGGAACAAAACAGTAAAAAGGTTGATCCTCGTCTTGAAAAGTTAAAAGCCTTATTAGATGACAACAATAATGAATCTCTTTAAAGGAGGTGTAAGGCATGGCAGTACCTAAGCAAAGAACATCAAAAAAAGTGAAAAGACAAAGACGTACACATAAAAAATTGCATGTACCAGGAATGGTAGAATGTTCAAATTGTGGTGAATTAGCAAAACCACACCATGTATGTAAATCTTGTGGACACTATGACGGAAAAGAAGTTGTAGCTCAATAATTTATATACAGTGTACAAAGAATAGTGTAAGTAGACAAACCTACTTACACTATTTTTTTATGCAATTTTTCTAAATTTAGTAAAATTTTTATTAGAAAAATTCTATCTCATCTATTATATGCATACATTGATAGCAGGAAATAGAGGAGGTGGATAGATGCAGGGACATCGTCAAGATGCATGGACAAAAGACGAAGATGTAATTCTGGCTGAGACGGTATTACATTATATTAGAGAAGGAAAAACACAGCTTGAGGCTTTTAAGGAAGCGGGAAATAAACTATCTAGGACATCAGCTGCTTGTGGTTTCAGGTGGAATGCAACTTTAAGGAAACATTATGAGCAGGCAATTCAATCAGCAAAAAACAATCGGAAAAAAGTAAACCCATATACTGATGCAGAAGCGGTACAAGAAATGGACCAACCTAATTTTACACAGGTTATTCAATCTTTGGAGAAGATTTCACAATACTATCAAACGATCGATCAGGCGAAAAAGTGTAAGGAATTAGAAGAGGAAAACCGCCAACTGATTGATAAATTGCAATTATCCAATCACTTATTAGAAGAAATTAAAAAAGTACTGGACAAATGGGATAAGTCGCATAATTAAAAATATGTTGTATTTCAGGACTTCATCACTGGTGAAGTTCTTCTTGTTTAATTCCCCCATTGTCATCCACTTCGTAATAACTGCTTGAAACAAATTGTGTGCGTTTCGTATCTTATTTATGTAAAATACAAGTGAACTAATACATATTATCGAAAATAAAGGAGCCTGTTATCGATGCATATCGAACATATAACACTCAACTCATCCAATAAATTCCTTACAGATTACTTCGCCCAGAGCAAGGAGTTAATGCAGCATTATGATTATCGTCCATTTGATCATAATGTTTTCATGCAACGGGTAAATGATCTGAAAGAAAGGACATTTGATAGAGAGAATTTAGCGGATGTGTTAGAAAAATTGAACAATAGATGGGAAGCTTCGGAACAAACATTTGAAAATATTGATAGAATACGAAGACCGGATAGTGTGGTTGTGATCGGTGGACAGCAGGCAGGGCTATTGGGTGGGCCGCTATATACCGTACATAAAATTATTTCTATTTTGCAATTAGCTCAGGAGCAGGAAGCGAAATTAAATATCCCTGTCATACCGGTTTTCTGGATTGCTGGAGAAGACCATGATTATGATGAGGTAAACCATATTTATCTGCCTGTTGAAAATGAGCTGCAAAAACTGATTTGGAATGATAAGTCCCATGAGAAAGCTTCTGTTTCCAACCGCGAAATCAATCAGGTGCAAGGATTAAACTGGCTGAATACAGTATTCTCTAAATTGGAGGAGACGGCATTTAGTAAGAGTCTGTACAATAAAATTAAAGACTTGTTAACTCAATCCAATACTATGGTTGATTTCTTCGGGCGATTTATGCATGAGCTATTCAGAGAAACAGGTATTGTATTTGTCGATTCCGGTGACAGGTTAGTGAGACAGTTGGAAAAACAACACTTTCAGGCTTTAATAGAGAAGCAGTCAACATATAGTAAAGAAGTTTTCCAATCTTTACAAAGTATGAGAATAAAGGGTTACAATGTTTCCGTAGAAGTGGAAGAAGATGATGGCCATTTATTTTATCATTACGATAACCAGAGAATCCTCCTGAAACGCGATGGGCAGGAGTGGATAGGAAAAAATAATGAATGCAGACTGTCCCATGAGGCTTTACTGGAAATCGCTAACAACCAGCCCGAATTACTTAGTAATAATGTAGTAACAAGACCTGTTATGCAAGAAATGCTCTTCCCAACATTAGCTTTCTTTGGCGGGCCAAGTGAAGTAGCTTACTGGTCAATACTTAAGCCGGTGTTTCGTGCAATAGAGATAAAAATGCCGCCAGTGCTTCCTCGTTTTTCTATCACGATTGTTGAGAAGAAAATAAAAAAAGCGATGGAGCAGTATGCTATTAAGACAGATGAAGCTATATCCGGAGGGGTAATGACGAGTAAGCAAAACTGGCTAAACTCCCAATTAACTCCTCCTGTGGAATTATTAACAGACCAGGTTAAACAAATGATCACTTCGGCACACAAACCTCTGGTGGATCAGGCGAAAGGAATAAAGACAGATATAGGAGAATACGCTGAAAAAAATCTGCAATATATTTTGGATCATGTAGAGCAATTATCTAATCGAATGAATAAAGAGCTTCAACTGAAATTTCAGAAAGAACTAGCAGATTTTGATAAAGTACTGGTGCATCTTCGTCCGGAAGAGGGTTTACAGGAGAGATTATGGAATGTGATTTACTTTCTGAATAAATACGGACCGGATTTCTTGAGAAATAACCTTATCCAAAACTATGAGGATATTCAAAAACATCAGGCTGTTTATTTGTAAATATAATGGAAGAAGTGAGATCTAGCAGAAGCTGGGTCTCTTTTTTTAGGCTCTAAAATATATGTTGGGGTAAAGAGAAAATTCAAACAAATTAAAACACGCAATCTCCTAATTTTGTTACACTTTGTTTAGACCAATAAACAAATCACAAAAAGGAGATGCGTGTAATTGAATTCTAACATTTCTTTACCAGGATTAGAAGGGGTTATCGTTACAAAGTCATTCGAACAAGATGGCAATTACCAACTTCATGTGGAATTGGAGCGTGTCCCTCATCATTGTCCTAGTTGTAACCAAGTAACAGAAAAAGTGCATGATTATCGAATACAAAAAGTGCAACATCACCATATTTTCGGTAGACAAACCACGTTATTTTATCGAAAAC
>NZ_FOGL01000019.1 GCF_900111195.1 Gracilibacillus ureilyticus | reverse complement strand
CAACCGTTATTTTAAATCGCTAGAGCAAAAATTAACAAAGGCTCAACAGGTCCTTTCAAGACGAGTCCTCGGCTCTAGCAACTGGAACAAACAACGAATCAAAGTGGCTCGTATCCATGAGAAAATCGAAAACAAACGTACTGATTTCTTGCATAAAACTTCTACCGATATGATCAAAAACCACGATGTTATTGGAATGGAGAGTCTGCAAGTGTCTCATATGATGAAAAACAAAAAAACAGCTCAAGCTATCTCGGATGTGTCTTGGTATAAATTCAAAGTCATGTTGGAATACAAGGCAAAATGGTACGGCAAGACAGTGGTGGAAGTGAGTAAGACCTTCCCTAGCTCTCAGTTGTGCTCGAGCTGCGGCTATAAAAATAAAGACGTTAAAGATCTCCATTTGCGTGAGTGGACTTGCGAATGTGGAGCCCATCACCAAAGAGATATTAACGCAGGACAAAATCTTAGAAATGAAGCGATAAGACTTCTAACCGTCGGTGCGACGGGGATAGCCTAATCATAACTGGCGGGTGCGCTGGTGTTCTTAGGAATCCCCCACTTCAAACAGTTCGCAAGAGCAGTTAAGTGGCGGGTAGTTCAAGGTACTTAACTACGAATATAACACCAATGAGTGCGCATAGACAACCTGTAAGCGCGCATAAATCGCGAGGATTTAGCCAGACTATTTGCGTGGAGGTGAGAAGGATGGGTAAAGAGCGAAAAAGAAGACAAGAAAGTAATACGAATGATGAGCAGGCTGTCCGAAAAGATTTGTCCCGCCAATTTGATCATGAATTTGCCAATGAGCCGCTGTCTCAAGCTGAAAAAGCGAACAATAAGAAGACGAAAAAACGTCAGTAATTTACATCCGTAATTACCAGCGAGCATAGGGCACCCCCAAACAAATAGACAAATGGTATGATTTCTACTGTAGAAGAGGACAGTGCAAATCATACTGTTTTTTTTTTGCGGCAAAATATGGGAGATAATCTGGAATTTCTCTTTTTCTTTTTCGTAGTACCAATTAAAAAACTGTCTATTGACTCTGAAAGTTAATTTAGTATATCTGGGAAACTGAAGCCTGTTATAAAAGAGATGTAGTAATTATCATATGATGCATAATAATTATCATGATTTTGACAATTGCCAAAGAATAGGGAAGCTAGCTCCAATAATACACTTTCATTATGTTAGAATGAGAGTAAGTCTGATATAGAAAAGGAAGTGTATGCCATGAAAGTACTATTTATCGGAGGTACAGGACTCATTAGCAGTGCCTCTACGCAATTAGCAGTTCAGCAAGGAATAGATCTCTATTTGCTTACGCGCGGAAATAGAGATGCTTGTGTACCGGAAGAAGCTACCTTACTTCATGGAGATATTAATAATCGTGAAGAAATGAAAACGCTGTTAAAGGATAAGCATTTTGATGTGGTGGTTAATTGGATCAATTTTTCTCCTGAAGATATAGAGCGGGATATCGACTATTTCAGCGGGAAAACGGATCAATATATTTTTATTAGTACGGTCGCTACATATCAAAGACCGCCTGCCTTTTATAAGCTGGATGAATCAACACCGCAGCATAATCCGGTTTGGGATTATGCTGTAAATAAGATTGCAAGTGAGGAAAGGCTGATTAAGGAATTCCGAAGCAATTCTTTTCCTATTACCATCGTACGGCCATCCCATACATACGGTGAAACTACTATCCCTTTTGCAATTACAAGTGGTGCCCATCCATGGACACTTGTCGATCGTATCGAAAAAGGAAAAAAATAATAATACCCGGTGACGGAACTTCTTTATGGACTATTACACACAATAGTGATTTTGCAAAAGGGTTAATAGGATTATTCGGTAATTCACAAACGATTGGTCATGCTTTTCATATCACGTCTGACGAAGTGAAGACATGGAACCAGTATCTTAACGTGATAGGAAATGCGGTAGGCGTAGAGCCAAAGCCTGTCCATATGACTTCAGAGTGTATCTCTCTGTTCATGCCTGAATTTAAGGGGCAATTGTTTGGTGATATAAGCAACAGTTATGTTGTTGATAACCGAAAGATTAAGACATTTGTTCCGACGTATATGGCAACAACAAATTTTGAAAAGGGGATTCGCCAATCCATTAACTATTTTAGAAACAATCCGCAATTGCAAACGATTGATGAACAATTAAATGAGCAGATGGATAAGGCAATTTCCTCTTATGAGGCATTTTTAGCTAATATTAAAAAATAACAGTAAAACTATTGAGAGATGATAAATTTAGAAATGAACCTGTTAAATTATGGAGGTATGGAGATGAGCAGTTATCATATAGAAACGGTGAAGATTTACCATAACGGAAGGGAAATTCATGGTGTTTCTTACATGCCTGATCGTAAGGAGAAATGTCCTGTTGTTATTTTCAGCCACGGTTTTAATGGTACACATGCAGATTTTACGATGAATAGTGAATATTTAGCAAAAAATGGAATCGCGGGATTTTGCTTTGATTTTTGCGGTGGTTCCGTAAATTCCAAGAGTGACCTTAATACAGAAGAAATGACCATCTTTACAGAAAAAGAGGATTTGTGTGCAGTGATAGATACAATTAAAAATTGGGAGAGCATTGATCCTGATCATATCTTTTTATTTGGAGGAAGTATGGGAGGACTAGTATCGGCATTAGTTGCGGATGAATTTGCAGCAGATATTAACGGACTTCTATTGCTGTTCCCCGCACTATGCATTGCAAAAGACTGGAATAAACGGTTTCCGACACTTGATAGCATCCCGGATACATATGATTTATGGGGAGTTCAATTAGGTAGAAGATTTTTTGAATCGATTCACGGGTATAATGTATTTGATCATATTGGAAAATTTAATAAAGACGTGTTAATATTCCATGGAGATCAGGATGAAGTAGTACCCCTTGAATATGGGTCAAAGGCAGAGAAATTATACCCTCATGCAGGAATCGAAGTGTTCCGAGGAGAAGGTCACGGCTTTTCGGAGTCTGGAAATAATAGAGTTGCTGAGATGACATTAGAATTTGTGAAAACCAATATTTAACTTACCTGGAGACTTAGTGATCTCCATAAAGTAAGTTTTTCAGGAGGTGAGACAGGGAATAATTCCTTGTCTCATTTTTTAAGATTCGACCTTCCATAGAGGGTATTCCAGAGTGCGATCTGGCAAATCGTCAGGCTACACTCCTTTTCGAGTTGAATCTGCTTGAAAGCCTGTTAACATGAGGTGATACAGAAATGTATTCTAATTGATAAATGAATGAAATATTGTACAAGTTGATGTTTGTTAAAATGGAGGGGCATAGTTTAAACTTTTTACTGAATTTTATTTTAAATCAGGTAATAGGGAGGTAAAGAAATGGCATTGGAAGAACAATTAATAAATAAATCCTATTATCATACATTTACTGAAGGTAATCATAATGTGGAGCCGATAAGGATACTAAGTGAACTATATAAAGAGGAACAACAAAAAGAGATGCCTGATTTATCCTATATCCGCTTTGCGCAGGGAGAAGTGTATTTTCTTAATCAGGATTATGAGGCGGCCATTTTCAAATGGGAAAATGTTGATAATGAATTAAAGCCTTGGGCACAGAAGAATATAGCTGATGCTCATGTGAAAATGAATCTGCTTGCCATTGCGGATGATTATTATAAAGCTGTGGAAACAGATTCTGATGTATTAAAAACTGAAGTGCTGCTGCAACTATTTTCACTATACATACAGCTCGACAATTATAAAAATGCCGTTGATTCCATTAAGCAGGCAGTTGATACAAATCCGGACTATCCGGATGTAACCGATATGGCCAGAATGTACTTTGAAGAACAGCAAGACTGGGGCAATGCTGTTGAGCTTGCGGTAAATGAGGCGAAGCGAACTGAAGGGTTATCATGGTTTGTAGTATTGGAGGGTTATGCAGAACAAGGGTATACGGAAAATCTTCCCCCGAATTACTTTGTTGAAGTATTATTAACCCTTTACCATATTGACCAGAATCGTTTTGAAAGTTTAACAAATGCCTTATGGGAGAGTTATAAACAAAATGATTATTATTTCACATGGCTAGAAGAAATCAATAATCTCCTTTCGAGCATTGAGCCTGGACAGTCACATGTATGGAGCAAGCTTTCCAATCAATATAAACTAACATACTTTGAATTATTGAATGGCAATTATTTAATTAAAGAATTCTCTTATTTAATATCTAGTCACTTAATTAACTGGATGAAAATTGCTGTAACATCAGATGTCGCATTAGCCTCCTCGGCTGCACTTGCATGGAGTGAGATTTATCCATCAAATATCGATAAGTCAGGTGTAGATATGGCGAAACACTTTTTAAATAACTCAGAACGTTATCCTGATGGGTTAAATGATGGATTGAGGCTCTTTAAGTCGATCATGAAATGGGCGAATGATGAAGGGGTGGTACTGGATAAACGTTACCCATTCTTCGTAAAGGAATTGGAAGATATAGAGAATTTCCATATTATTCTTACAGGTACTGAGATGAGTGGTAAGTCAGCTCTTGTAAATATGCTAATTAGTGATGATCTGTCAGATGATACTACTAATGCTGGAGTTTTTTACAAAGATGCAGATAACGCGAAAATTGTTGCAGTTAGAGAGGATGAGGAAAAAAGTATCGCGGAACATAGTGAATATAAGGAAGCGAAAAAAGACGAGCAGACATTTATTTCTTGTGAAATGCCTGTAGCCTTTTTACAGGAAAATCAGCTTAGTTTGATTGACGTTCCGGAAATTACTGGTAATGATTTTGAAAATAACGTAAATAAACATTACCTTAACTTGGCAGACAGCATAATGTTTGTATTAAATGCTGACTCAAATATGACTGGTAACGAACTTGATAAAGCTGTGAGGGTAAAGGAAAAGGCACCTCACATCCCTATCCATTTTTTATTATGCAAAATGGAGGGTAATACGGATGACTGCGAAGCAATCGAACGGACGGAAAGAATAACTTCAAGGATACATGGTTATTTTCCAGAATCGAAAATCTTCATCTTTTCCCAAAACGATGATAGAAAAGATCTCATAGACAAGTTTTCGGTGTTTATAAACTCGATTAAGTATGGACATAACCTGAAAGAGGAGCGTACAACTAAACTTCTCTATTATATTAAAAGGTCGCTTGCGTTTTTGTTTGATAAGCGGGAAGAAGTAGAGCTTTCCTTAGTGAAAAATATTGAATGGAATGAAGAAAAAGTTACTAAATTGAAGGGTGCCCAAAATCAATTAGGGGACATCGAAGAACATTCGGTACGTATCATTAGAAATTCCTATCAAACTATTATAAAAAAATGGAGAAATGACCTGGCAAAAAGGCTTCCGGAGCTGGCCCGGCAATGCGCTGATGTAGTTAAAGAAGATAGCGACCTAGGAATCATTCATACGGAGATTAATACTGCAATAAATAAAAGGATCAATCAATATATTGAAGAATTAGTTTTACCTGAATTATATACCGAACTTCAGGAATGGATTGCTGCCAGCGAAAGGGAGCTTGGTGAGAGCCGTACTTACCTCAGAGAGATGAGTGAGAGTTTTAATGATCTATTTGGTGAAGAGAAGATATATTTCGAATGTGATAGCAAGGTACTTGATGATTGGCATCGTGATATTACCCGTATGACTAGGAAAAATATCCAGCTGACGAATGCTGCCTTTATCAATCATTACACCATTTCACCATTTTTATGGAAGAGTGCTGGAAAAGTTGCTGGGGCTTTTTTAAAAAATAAAGAAGCCCTTCATCATAAATATCAGCAAATTATTGAAAGGAAAGACTACAGTAAAACAACTGAAAACATTATTAATGAATTTCTGCAGCAATTTGAAATATTCGAAAGATCACTGGAACGGGATATTAACATGTTCTTTACTGATTCTTACAGAGTATTAAGTGAAACTTTGACAGAAACATATAGTGAGATCGAGGAAAATAAAAATGTACTAAGTGATATACGTGATCAACCTGAGATATACTTTAATCCAATTACTCTGTTTGAAATAAAACTCCGACAATATGAATGGATGAGTATTGCTGGTGAACAAATATATGAAAAAAGTTGATTTATTAAGTATGAGGATCTGCCTTATAGGTGGGTCCTTTTTTATTGATTGAGAGATTTTCGAGCAAAGTTTACACAGACTTAGTTTCTTTTAGTCATAAATAAGGGAGATATGACCATTATTTGTGGTAATTTCCAACTGGGGACACTTATTATCAAACTCTGTGGTGGAAGAGAATTTCGAAGTATGTGTACACTGGTGAGTATTCTACTGCAATCACAGTAAGGGCATAATAGAAAAGGGATAACTCTTTCACATAGAAAAGATTACCCCCTTTTTTTAAGCTATATGATTACGAACTTATGAATAAGGATATTGTTTACGATTATGTTGGATAGAAATCCACTTTGTTGTCGTAAAGGCGTCTAAACTCCATTCCCCATTAAGTCGACCCACGCCTGAGTTTTTCATCCCGCCAAAAGCAACATTTGGTTCATCATTAATGGTCCCGTCATTGATATGAATCATTCCAGTTTCCATCTGCTTAGCGAGTTGTGCTGCTCTTTCGATATTTTGTGAATGAACTGCACCGCTTAAGCCATATAGCGTGTCGTTTACAATTTCAAGTATTTCATCGTCATTTGCTGCTTTTATTAAACTGACTACCGGAGCGAAAATTTCCTCTTTTGCTATCGTCATTTCTTTTGTTACATTACCGAATACAACCGGCTCAACAACATTTCCTTTTACTTCACCTTTGATTAAAGGTTCTGCTCCTTCATTGATAGCCATTTGAATTAGCTTCACAGTATTCTTTACTTGTTTCTCATTAATAAGAGGACCGATAATTGTTTTCTCATCGTTTGGGTCTCCGCATGTTAATGTCGACACTTTAGCTATATATTTTTCAACAAAAGTTTCATACACATCTTCATGAATGATGATACGATTAGCAGACATACAAATTTGTCCTTGATGTGTAAAACGGCTAAAGACAGCGGCACTAACTGCTAGATCCATATCGGCATCATCTAATACAATTAGGCCACTATTTCCACCTAATTCAAGATGAACTTCTTTTAAATTTTTACCTGCAACACTACCAATATGACGACCGATTTGAGTAGAACCTGTAAATGAGATTGATTTTGGAATCGGATGTTCAACAAACGCATCACCAATTTCAGAGATCTCTGTTGTAACAACATTTAGTAAGCCTTTTGGTAAACCTGCTTCTTCAAACAATTTTGCTATCAGCGTTCCGCCTGTTATTACAGTGTGTTCATGGGGTTTTAACACGACACCATTTCCAGCTGCTAAAGCAGGTGCTACTGATTTCATTGATAAAAAGAACGGGAAATTAAATGGGCTTATCACACCAACAACCCCTACAGGTACTCGATATACTCTGTTTTCTTTTCCGTCAGTTACAGATGGCAGGATCTTTCCTTCCATTCTGAATGGAAAAGTGGCTGCCTCTTTTACCATATCCTTTACCAGGCCAATTTCAAATTCGGCTTTTAAACGAGTTCCACCAATCTCTCTAATTATGATATCAACGATCGCTTCGTGCCTTTTTTCGATAACCTTAACCATTTTTTCAAAAACTTCACGTTGCACCGCTGGATTTGTTTTTTCCCAATCTTTTTGTGCTTTTTTTGCTGCTTGATAGGCAGAATCAACATCCTCTTTACTGGCTGCCTGATAACGTGCTATTAATTCACCATTATAAGGATTTCTGTTTTCTATTTGTAGACTGCTACTGCCTTCTTGCCAATTACCACCTATGTATTGGCTATTTAATTGTTTTAATTCTGCCATTAATAATTCCTCCTAGTTGTCTCTTACTTCTACGTTATTCTGTGCAAGGTCAGCTAGCACTTGAACATGTGAGCTCACTTCTTGCATGGTTGCTGTTAATTCTTCAATGGAAGCCGCTTGTGAGTCTGACTGCTCATTTACATTCTGGATTCGTTCATTCAAGTTTTTAATAGCATCTTGAATTTCGGTTGTAATCGATTGAATTTCACTAGCATGATCTTTGGAGTTCGTTGCCATTTTTCGAATCTCTTGAGCTACTACTGAGAACCCTTTGCCATGTTCTCCCGCTCGAGCAGATTCGATAGCAGCATTAAGTCCCAGTAAATTGCTCTGATCCGCAATTTCTTTTACCACATTGGACATTTTTTCTATAGTACCAGCACTATCACTCACTGTGTTTGCTCTTTCAGATACATGCTGAATATCAGCAGAAAGTGAACTAATAGCCTGAGCCATTTCTTCAACTGTTTTCGTCACCTCATTCATCATTGTTGATAAATTATTTGAGGTTTCATTTAATTTCTGATCATCCGCAATACTTTGACCGACTCCTATACCACCTATTACATTACCTGCTTCATCATGCAACGGGATAGCTCGCGCAATTAAGTGAACACCAAATAATTCTGGTGGAACCGCAGTTGCTTGATTCTTATTTTCCCTAATTGCACTTGTTACAATGTCGCCTTCCATTAATGGATCACCCGGGTTTACATTAAGAGAAAAATTCTTTGCTGGAAAGTTAATGACTAATTTTTCTGTGTCATAGATTCCAATGGTTATGTCATCATTTACAAGTGTTTGCAAAAAGGGAGCTACCTTTACAAATGCCTGTAACAATGGATGATATTCTTCTGTATTTATTTGCATGTTATGCCTCCTTATCACACACTCTATAATCTTACTTATTCCAAACTATATTATCGGATCAGTTTAATAATATTGAAGTAAGGTTAAATTTCCCAAGAACATATGTAAGGGGTTTTCCACTTGCTGTAGACGAGATTAAACAAATATGATATTTTTTTCTTCTGACCATTTTATGGACCTATCTATTTCCAATTCATTATCTAAAACGGAAAATTTCATGAATGTTCATCTCCTTTCTACCTGTCACAAAAATTGAACAGCAATCCTTCATACCAGGAGCTTCAGCAGGAATTTGATTAAATGGCTGAGAGAATTATCAGTAACGGTAAGCTGGATCAATCATAGGAAGCTTTGTATATAATGCCGCCAGATGGTTTTCGAGCATATGAATTATATAGGCTGAGTAAAACAACGAAATAACAGGATAAAATGCTAGAATAGAAGAATTCTCAGGAGAAGGTCGAGGTGTTCAGAAGCAGGTAATTAAAGAGTGGGAGTTGACAGTTGAATTTTCAGATGTGAATAATTAATATCGTTATATACTGAGGGCATTAACATTGACAAACTGGTTTTATCACGGTGTAGCCCGTCCGTAAAACCTCCAAATTAAAATGTGACCATAATTAAGGTAGTTTGGTGGGGTTAAATGGACGGCCTATCCGTTTTGGTATAAGTATAAAGACGCTCAGAAAAATTGTTTTATTTAGAGATTAAATAAGTTTTCCCGTCACGCTGTTCAATCTTTCCTTCTTTCATTAATTTACCCAACGCACGTTTAAATGCAGCCTTACTAATGTTAAATGTACCACGGATATCCTCCGGGTCACTTTTGTCGGAGAATGGAATAATGCCATTGTTTTCTTCTAAACGTAACAGTATCTCATCAGCATCTCCACCCATGCTGTGTTGTTTCAGGGGTCTCAGCGATACATTTAATGTACCATCATGTTTCACTTCAATGACGCGGCCTTCCACAAGTTCTCCTAAGCGAGGTTCTTCTTTTCGCTCAGTGTGGTGGATAAACCCCCGATACCCTTCTTCTGTGATACAGGCAGAACCCTCTCTATCTGTGCGGTAGATGCGACCACTGATTGTTTCATTTAACAGATTTTCATGTGCAGGCTCAAATAATTCTCTTTCAAAAACGCCTTCTGTTGCAGGGATTGCGAGCAGGCGCCCTTTTCGATCTTTGCCTAGAGAAACATACAGTTTATCGCCTTTCGTTGGCCATACACTTTCAAATAGTGGCAGGTCATCTTTTGATAAAAGGATTTCTTTTGATGTACCAATATCAACAAATACTCCTAAATGTGGTAAAACTTCTACAACTTCTGCCCAGCCATATATATTAATTTGAATGGATGGTAATTGTGTAGTTGCAACAGTTTGTCCTTTTTTATCCTGATAAAGAAATACATCAACAGATTGCTCAGCCTCAAGTTCTGTATCTGTTTCATTATGATGGAGGAGTATGTCACCATCTAAAACATAACCTGTTTCAATTTTTCGCAGTACCTCCAAGGTTTGTATTGTGCCTATTTGGTTAATCATGTTAAGACCTTCCTTCCTCTTTTATATGTATTGGAAAAGGGGTACTCTTACTATAAGAGTACCCCTTTGATTTATAAAGTAACACATAAGATTTAATATTATTTTATCTCCCGATAATTCGGGTGGGAAATTTCATTAATAGAATTTCACTTTACCGCGGTACATGTTCCACTGGGTATTTTCTAACTTAAGCAACGTAAGCCCTACCTGCTCTTACGTCCTTGCGACCCCTTAGTCGCGCCAGTGTGAATAAGCATCTTGAAAAAAACTTTACGTAGAATGCCAGAAACACTTATTTATTACTTTACTATTGTTAACCTTACTATAATCTCATAAAAAGTAGTAAATGTCAAATCTTAAACACCTAGTTAATTTTAGATTATAAGTTACAGATATCCATTCGAGGAAGGATAAAGTTATCGCTTCAAATTATTTGCAATCATACCAAGATATAAATTATGATAACTATAGTATTGATTATAATTTTAAATTAATAACAATTATAATCAATAAATAACCTTGTTATGGATGAAATGATAAATTTCAGGAAAGATAAGGTTGATTAATTTTAAGGAGGTTTTTATTTTGGCAGAGAACAAAGATGTGAATGCTTCAAATGAAAAAGACGTAAAACGTGAGAAGTTGACAACACGCCAGGGTCATCCGGTTAAGGATAACCAAAACATCCGTACAATTGGCAATCGTGGACCAGCCACACTGGAGAATTATCATTTCATTGAGAAAATTTCCCATTTTGATCGGGAAGAAGTTCCTGAGCGTGTTGTTCACGCGAGAGGATCAGGAGCGTTTGGTTATTTTGAAACATATGGAAAAGTTGGAGATGAACCTGTAGAGAAGTATACACGTGCGAAAGTGTTCTCTGGTGCTGGTAAAAGAACACCTTTAATGGTTCGTTTTTCGACAGTTGCCGGTGCTAAGGATTCACCTGAAACAGCACGGGATCCACGCGGCTTTGCTGTGAAGATGTATACGGAAGATGGGAATTGGGATTTAGTAGGGAACAACTTGAAGATCTTCTTTATCCGGGATGCGATGAAATTCCCTGATATGATTCATGCTTTTAAAGCGGATCCAGCTTCAAATGTACCTAATCCTGAGCGAATGTTTGACTTTGTTTCCCGCTCACCGGAAGCAACACATATGATAACATTTGTTTTCTCTCCATGGGGAATTCCAGCGACATACCGTCACATGCAAGGTTCTGGTGTAAATACTTACAAATGGGTAAATGACAAGGGCGAAGCGGTATTGGTAAAATATCATTGGGAGCCGAAACAGGGTATTCGGAATTTGACGCAAGAAGAAGCGGATGCTATCCAGGCGAAGAATGTCGGTCATGCAACACAGGATCTTTATGAAGCAATAGAGAATGGCGATTATCCGGAATGGGAACTTTTTGTACAAATTATGGAGGACGGCTATCATCCGGAACTGGACTTTGATCCGCTTGATGATACAAAGTTATGGCCTGAAGATAAGTTTCCTTGGCTGCCGGTAGGCCGTATGGTTCTTGATCGTAATCCGGTTGATTTTCATGCAGAAATTGAACAAGCTGCGTTTGGTACTGGCGTGCTTGTGGATGGTATGGACTTTTCGGATGATAAGATGCTTCAGGGGCGGACATTTTCATATTCTGACACACAAAGATACCGTGTAGGAGCAAACTATTTAAAACTTCCCGTAAATGCTCCAAAGGTACCAGTTCGTACAAATCAGGAGCGCGGTCAAATGGATACCCGAGATCCGAAAGAATCTGGAGACAATCCTCATATTAATTATGAGCCATCAATGATCGGGGGCTTTGAGGAATCAGGGAAAGAAGAGCGACCTCCTCATGAACCTGAATATAATGCAGCGGCTATGAGTGCACCAATTGACCGACCTAATAATTATGGTCAAGCAGGGGATACTTATAGAAGTTTCGAAGATTGGGAACGCGATGAACTAATCAAAAATTTATCGGAAGCTCTGGCTATTTGTGATAAACGAATCCAGGATGCTATGATTTATCACTTTACTCAGGCTGATGAAGACTATGGTCGCCGAGTGAAGGAAGGTATTGAAAAGGTAATGAAGGAAACTGAGAAAATGAAAAAGGAAAACCAGGTTCCTGGTCGTGAATCTGGCAAGACTAAATTTGGTGAAGGCACTTTAGATGCTAATCAAGCAACAAAAGATGCTGTTAAGAAAAGCCATGAGGCGGATCCTTATTAAAGGAGAAGAATGCTGCTTTTTTAGAATTAGTATAATAGATTTTGTTATAAAAAGGTAAGCTCAAGAAATGAGCTTACCTTTTTATCGCGGAACTTACTTCTGTACTACCATCACCTTATGTCGCTTTCTTGAAATTTATCAAACGGTAATTGCCGTTTGATATCTTCCCCTTGAAAAATGTGATGAAAGGGACATTTTGCAAGTCTGGTCTTATCATCACGTAAGAAATACTGCTTCCATTCGTAGTTATCCTCTTCACCATACGTATTAAGGTCGGGATGTATCTCGATGGAATCATAGTTTTTAATACGCTCTCTAACACGCTTTTTAATTTTTGCTGCAGGGATGTCAGCCTTATTAAAGTTTTCTAAGACCCATCTGGGGGTAATTGCAAGCATCATCGTTTCAAAATTCCTGCTTTGACGATTCTTATGGGCAGGTGTGGCACAATACATAAAATACCTTTCACCGTGAAAGCAATATTCCCATATTGGGAGATGTGGCTCAATTGGAATACTTCCTGGCCACTTTTTTTCATCAAGGTATGTTAATAAACTTAATTGCTGCCAAAATAATTGTTCATATTTCTCAACTGTATATATCCGTTTGGCTTCTTCAGGTAATTGGTAAAATACAATCAGAGAAGTATAAGGACCGAAATCCTTAGATTTTTCAGTATACTTTTTTAGTAGTTTTGCCAAATCGCTGATGGTTGATTGCTTTCCGGGATCACCGATAAAGCCATATCGCAGCTGATTCGTTGAAAAACCAATCGTAGCAGGTATACACGGAAAGAGGCTTGTTTTATCAATCATTTTGGTTTCGAATTTTTGCAGAACTGTCTTCTGCCAATCATTTAAATTATTTCGGTCGGCAGGGCTATCTTTATATAAAGTACTCATCCGAATCACCTCCTGTGGCACAATATAATGTATTCCGCCTTATAGGCATTCGGTGTCGCACAGAATAAAAATGGGCTTGTTCCTTTAAAGAATAGTGAAGCGAACGGGATTATAGGGATCACTGGGATAACTTCCGATATTCTATAAGCTAGAGGATGAGACAAAAAAACACCCCATATTTATAAAAATTCGGGGTGCATCCTTTTTGCTCTGCCTTTTTAATGATAGCAGAACGGTTATTTATTACTCTTTTGCATGCAGCAGCTTCTGCTTCAGGTCATTTTCCATTGCACTGATTTCCTGTTCCGCTTCCAGACGTTTCCTTCGTCCATCATCTTGTATCTTGAGTACTTCTTCGAGTGTTGTAACTAAGTTTTCTTGTGTTTTCTTTAATGTTCCAATATCAACGAGTCCCTGTTCATTCAGTTTTGCTGTTTCAATCGTATTTGTTTTTAACATTTCTGCATTTTTCAGTAACAGGTCATTAGTTGTTTTGGAAACCTGCTTCTGCGCTTCGACTGCGTGCTGTTGCCGCAGCATAGTCAGGGCTATTGCAATCTGGTTTTTCCATAACGGAATCGCCGTTAAGATAGATGACTGAATCTTTTCTACAAGCACCTGGTTTGTATTTTGGATCAGCCTTATTTGCGGGGCACTCTGAATAGTAATTTGCCTGCTTAATTTCAGATCGTGAAGACGTTTTTCCAGCCTGTCTGCAAATTGTATCATATCATTTACTTCCTGATACTTCATTTGATCATTTGTTGATTCAGCAGCTTTCTTCAGTGCTGGAATTTCATTCTCCTTTAACTCCTCCAATTTAAGCTCCCCTGCTGCGATATAAACATTTAGCCCTTTGAAATATTCCTTGTTATGTTCGTAAAGTTTTTCCAACATAGCTATATCAGAGATCAAACCATCTTTATTACGTTCCAGTTTCACAGTTATCCTGTCAATTTGTGCACCGGTTTTTTGATATTTCGAAAGTGTTTCCTGTACTGAACTGGAAAGTTTCCCAAATAACCTTTTCAGTGCATTTTGTTTTTCCTGCTTTAGATCGTCAGGATTTATTTCATTAAATTTTTTCATTAAGTCACTGATTACTTGTCCGACTTCACCAACGTCTTTATTCTGTACGTGATCAAGCATAGTATGGGAAAAAGATAATAACTTTGTTTGTGCTTGAGTTCCGTAAGAAATGATAGCATTATGATTCGTATGATCAATTTGTGCGGCAAGTGTATGGGCTTTTTCTTTATCTTCTTCAGGGAGTACATCAATAAGTTTCGGCTGCTTCTCTTCTTTTTGCACGGTATTCATGTCTCTTTTTTCTTCATGATCTCCAAAAGGATTTGCCAGCAGATCATCCATTAAATTACTATCATCTTTTTGTATCCTGCCGTTTTTTTCGTTCATCATATGCAACTCCATTCCTTTCGTTTTTCATTATTTATTCTGCTTTGTCGTCCTATTTACAAAATCCAGCTCAAAGTGCAACTGTTCTATATCGTTAGAAAGTATATGGTAAAGGTCATTTTCAATCGTTTCTTTCATTCCTTTAATGGTATACTGAGTTTCACGGAGAACCTGGCCAACTTCAATATTTTTAGGTTGGGAAGATAACAGCGCATACTTTTCTGTTAATTCTACTGCTGAATCAAGATGAGAAAAATAGAATTTCTCACCGAGATAAAAACGTCTGGGTTCTTTCTTTGTAATCTGATATATTTTTCTTATCATTCGTAATAATTCAATAATTTCTTTTAAAAAAATCATATGACGAATCGATAATAGAGATTTCTGCATTCGACGAATTTTTTGATGTGCTTCTGCTAGATTTTTACGTATATAACGATATTCCTTCATATTTAGCTGGTTCTTTTTAAGAAAACGGAAGTGGAGATAAACAGAAACAATCCAAAAAGTTAAAACAGCTCCGGCCAGAGCGGTTAATGATGCATACCAAAAAGAGAGTTCCAATCCAAAAAAGCTGACTAGCCATGTGATCACCATCGCAGGGACAGCGATTAATATTCGAATGATAACTGTTATAAACTTATACATCTCTATCGACTCCTATCATTTCACCTACTAATATCTACGTATAATATTTATAAAAGTTTCAAATATGGCACAAAATATTTTCTCTTTCGGCGTATCGTTAGGGACTAATAATAGAAGGGTTATCTTGTAATTAAATTTCGGGAAGAGAGGAGTAACCCCGAACGCAACCGGTGTGTCTATCTTTAGAAAGGAAATCAGCATTATGGCCTGATGGACAGAGGGATATCGCAAAATAAAAAAAGCCTCTCTTATGTAATTTACCTTTAAGAGAGACTTTATAGTTATCAGAAGTTTATTTGCTGCTTGTTGGCATATCCATAGCTAAATCTGCTTTTTTAAGATCATGCTCCACTTGTTCATTGATATCATATGCATGATATAATTCTTTATCGATCATGTATGTCGCAATTTTGTGATGCAGATCTATCGCATCATTTAGTTGTTTCTTTAATACTTTGTGAATTTCGGGGCTGGCAGTTTCCGTGATAGCAACAGCATAATTTCGTACAGCTGCTTTAGCTGAAACAAGCAGGTCTGTTGCAATTACTTCATCATTAATTAATTCTTTATTGCTGATTTTATCGAGAATGTTTGCCATTTACTATTCCTCCTTTATTTGGCTTTTTCCAAAATGTCTTTGAGTTCCTTGATTGCTTCCTGGGCAATCTTTGTATCTTCTCTTAGCAGAACTTTTAATTCACTGTCCTCTGCTAAACCTTGCATCATACTGGATTTAGCAGCACAGGCGGACTTAAGAGTTAAAATTTCATGTACCTCCAGAATTTCATGTTGTGCATAACTTTTAGTATTAGCCAATGACGGCACCTCCTTAGTAAATGCTGTTACATAAGTACCTTTTCTCTTTTTTTCTAGCGTTTAAACACTTTTTGATAAAAAATGATTAAAAGAAGAGTAAATAGAATTGGAGTCCTTAAACGCAAAAAGAGCAATTCCGGTCAGGAATTGCTCTTACCTATTCTTTAGCCAGCTTCAAAGCAGTCTTGGAAGCTTTTAAGTCCACTGCAAGTTGTTCTTCAATGTCACTTGGATGATAGTATCCTTTTTCCATCATATATTGGCTGATTCTTTCATGTGCTTCGATCGCATAACTTAATTGCCTTTGAAGGACTTCTCTTACATCTGGTGTAACAGATTCCGTCAGAGCAAAAGTTAAGTTCCTTACAGCAGTTTTTGTTGTAATTAAAAAATCCGTTGCGATAACCTGGTCTGTCATACCCGCCATTCCAGCAATTTTCTGCAGCATATTTGTCATGAAATCACCTCTCTGTTTTTAAGTAAGTTGTTTAACTGTTCAACATGTTGTTTGCCTTCTGATACATCTGTAAGAAGAATACTCTTCAATTGTTCACATCCAACTAACCCCTGCATTGTAGAAGCTTTTGTTAAACATAAGTTTTTAAATGTTAAGATCTCATGAATTTCCATACGTTCATGAAGTGCCAGTTTATTATTATCCATTTTTTCCACCTCTTATTTTCAAGATTTGTATAATCAGAGTTATCATTATTTCTCTGCTGACAATTATTTGTGTATAGGATAAACCATTTGTGACAAAATATGCTTAGTTTTACAAAAATACGAGGGGGTTTTTGTAATGGGAAGAGAAAATTTGGCCATTCATGAAACAATGGATACCCATGAACTATTGAACTTGAAAACAATTGGGTTGTTAAAGGCAAAGTTGATGCAAGGTGTCATATTTGATCAGGATCTTAGGGCATTAATGCAGAAGAATGTGGATATGTCTATTTTGGATATAAAACAGCTTCAGCGTTTATATCCTTATGCAGAAACAGAATAAGCGAGGTGACAGTCATGAATGATTATTTAGATCCAATCAACTCTGTTGGAATGCCGGAACAAATCGATTCTGCGATTGCAATGGATTTATTGATAACTGTAAAAGAAACCATTCGAAATTATTCTATCGCCCTGACAGAGGCGGCCAGTCCCGAAGTACGGACAACTATACGCAATCAAATGGAAGCAGCTATTGATTATCATACAGAAGTTATTGAGTTGATGATGGAAAAGAAGTGGTTCCATCCATATGATGTAAGTGAACAGCAGATGCTGGATTTAAAAGCAGCACAAACTGCAGTAGATATCGCTGGATTGAAACTTTTTCCTGATAATAATAATCGCAAGGGATTGTTTCCAACACCACCAAAGTAAATGTAAAGGACGGATTGATATGAAAGCTGTAACCTTTCAAGGTGTGAAAGAAGTGGAAGTAAGAGAAGTTGAGGCACCAAAAATACAAAAGCCGGATGACATTATTATCAAATTAACACATACAGCAATTTGCGGTTCTGATCTTCATCTTATTCATGGGATGATACCCAATGTTCAAGAAAACTATATTATTGGCCATGAACCAATGGGGATTGTAGAAGAAACAGGTCCTGAAGTGACGAAAGTAAAAAAAGGGGACAGAGTAGTCATTCCCTTTAATGTGAGCTGTGGTGAATGCTGGTTCTGTCAGCACCAGTTGGAAAGTCAATGTGATAATTCAAATGATAACGGAGAAATGGGAGCATATTTCGGTTATTCTGGGACGACCGGGGGCTATCCTGGTGGACAAGCAGAATATATGCGAGTACCATATGGTAATTTCACCCCGTACAAAATTCCTGAAGACAGTGAAGTAGACAGTGACAACCTCGTATTACTTTCAGACGCAGGGGTAACTGCATACTGGAGTGTCGACAATTCTGGTATGAAAGAGGGTGATACTGTAATTATCCTGGGCTGTGGGCCGATAGGATTGCTCGCACAGAAATTTGCCTGGTTAAAAGGGGCAAAACGGGTAATAGCTGTGGATTATGTCGGCTATCGTCTGGAACATGCTAAGCGAACCAACAATGTCGAAACAATTAACTTTGAGGAGTTTGAGAATGTTGGTGCCCATTTGCATGAGATAACCAAGGGTGGTGCGGATATTGTCATTGACTGTGTAGGTATGGATGGAAAAATGACAGATTTAGAATTCCTTGCGACAGGGCTTAAACTTCATGGAGGATCAATGGGAGCTCTGGTAATCGCAAGTCAAGCAGTTAGAAAAGGTGGGAATATACAGGTAACAGGTGTTTACGCATCACGCTATAACGCTTTTCCATTCGGTGATATCTTCCAAAGAAATGTAAATATAAGAACAGGCCAGGCTCCTGTTATTCACTATATGCCGCACTTACATGATTTAATTGGGGCTGGCAAGGTGGATTTAAGTGACATCATCACACATCCGCTGCCGTTAGCAGAGGCTAAGCATGGCTATAAAATATTTGATGGAAAGCTGGAAAACTGTATAAAAGTTGTTTTAAAGCCTTAATATCAAAACAGAACCCCTTTTTATGGAGAAGGGGTTTTTTCTTGAACAAGGCCGGGTATTTTATAAAAATACATGTCTATACATGGGAGAGATGACACAATGATTCTTAAATTTGGATATGTCTCTACAGCAATTTCATTATGGGAGGCATCCCCTTCACGAACACTAACTTATGCTAATTGGAAGAGAATGGATGAGGATAGCAGGAAGGAAAAACTTTATCATCTTACAGAGCAAAATCTGAAAAATACCATACGAATACTACATTATAATATCGCCCATGGAATTGAACTATATCGAATGTCATCTTCACTTGTACCACTTGCGACACATCCGGATGTAAAGTGGGATTTTTTAACCCCATTCAGAGAACTTTTTAAAGAAATTGGAGATCTTGTTAAAAAGCATAATATCCGTGTCAGTTTCCATCCGAATCAGTTCACATTGTTTACAAGCCGACAGGATCATGTTACAAGGAATGCGATCATTGATATGACATACCATTATAAAATGCTGGAAGCTATGGATTTGCATCAGGAATCCACTATAAATATACATGTAGGTGGAGCATATGGGAATAAACAAGAAGCTGTTATGAGATTTAACGAGAACTTTTGCAAGCTAGATAAGAATATTCGTATGCAAACAACATTGGAAAACGATGATAAGACATACACAGCAGAAGAAACACTTCAAATATGTGAACGTCATAACATTCCGTTTGTTTTTGATTTTCATCATCATTGGGCTAATCCGGGGAATGAAGCATATGAAGAGTTATTACCAAGAATTTTTTCCACATGGAAGGGAACAGGAAAACCTCCAAAATTTCATCTGTCTTCACCAAAGTCGGAAAAGTTAGTAAGAGCACATGCGGACTATGTCGATTTAGATTTTGCAATACCGTTTATAAAAGCTTTACAGACTTATGGCGAATCTGCTGATATTATGATTGAAGCAAAAGCAAAAGATAAAGCAGCATTACAACTTGTGGAAGAGTTAAGCAAGATACGAGGTTATAAGCGGATTGGTGGTACGTCCATACAGCTGTGAATGTAGGAACAGAGATTTAGGAGAACAGAAACAGGGTGTAATTTCCTGCTTCTGTTTATCCTGACACATTATTCTAAATTAGCGTGTTTTCCATACATTCCGGTGGTGTCTAGGATCTTTTTTTCCATAAACCTTAAAATGAGTGCATCAAACACGAGCAGTAACGATTGTTCAAATAGCGAGCCCATTGGCTGGATCGTCTGACTATTATTTGCCTGGTCTTTAACTGCACCTGACAATGTAAATGTTAAGTCAGCTGTTTTGCCAATTGTGGAATCGGGTGATAATGTTACAGTGGCAACTTTTCCACCGATTTTTTTAGCTTTTTCGGTTATGGGTACAAGAGTCCTGGTCTCACCGGAGCCGGAAGCAATGATCAATATATCACCTTCTTCAAAAGCAGGGGTAACAGTCTCTCCAACAACATACGCTTCAATTCCCATATGCATCATACGCATGGCGAAGGATTTTACCATTAACCCTGATCTTCCAGCACCTGTCACAAATACTTTTTTCGCTTCCATTATCATATTTACTAGTTCTTCGGCATCCCTGTCAGAAATCAAATCAACAGAATGAGTATGCTCTTCTAGGATTCTTTTTAAGTATTCCGTAGTTTTCATAATAAATTATCCTTGCTGGATCATTTGCTGCATTTGTGCTGCAGTACCTTTTTTATCTTCTTGACCAGCAATGCCTCCGCCAACAATAACTAGATCTGGCTGTGCTTTAATTACCTCTGGAAGAGTATCTAATTTTATACCTCCAGCGACAGCTGTTTTTGCATTCTTTACTACACGCTTGATTGTTTTCAAATCATCAAATGAATTCTTGCCAACAGCTTGCATATCATAGCCCGTATGAACACAGATGTAGTCTACACCAAATTCATCTAACTCTTTTGCTCTTGTTTCTATATCTTTCACAGCAATAAGATCGACAAGAATCTTTTTCCCGTTCTTTCTTGCTTCTTCTACGGCACCTTTAATGGATTCATCCTCAGCTACACCCAGAATTGTAACTATATCAGCATTGGCTTCAGAGGCTTTCTGTACTTCGTATGCAGCAGCATCCATCGTTTTTAAGTCAGCTAACACTTGTAAATTTGGAAATGCTTCTTTAATTTCTTTTACTGCTTTAAGTCCTTCGATTTTGATAATAGGTGTACCGATTTCAACTATATCGATATAATCCTCCACTTCTTTTACTACTTCCTTCGCTTCCGGAATATTCACCAGGTCTAACGCTAATTGTAATTCCATTAATAACACTCCTTTTATTTTTTATGTATTTGGTTAAATCTTCATGGATGAAAAAATACTGAAATGAGTTTTTTTACAAGCCATATGACAAAGCTATCATTCCCGTAACAATTCTTTTCATTCATCCGTCCTTACTATAGCCCAATCATATACAGGAAGCGGCTTTTTTGTAAGTAGGCACTTTTTTTTGTTATAGTAACTTGGAATAGACTAAAGCGTGAGGAAGGGATTAAGATGATACCTGATAGTAAAATGTGTTTTTATCCTGAAAAAGAATGGACGCTTTCTCTTATAGAAGGAAAATGGAAAATAGCCATACTGTGTAATTTAGGTATAAAAGGTACGAAACGATTTGGTGAATTGAAAAGATTGATCCCGAATATTACACAACAAATGTTAACAAACCAATTAAGGGAACTTGAGAAAAACGGAATTGTTCATCGAGAAGTATTTCGTGTGGCACCCCCCAGAGTAGAATATTCTCTATCAGAACAAGGACAAAGCCTGATCCCCATATTAGATATGCTGAAGAATTGGGGGAAAAAGTACTTAGAGGCATCCCAATTGGAGAGTCAGGACTTATATTATGAGAAGAGGATGGCCCTCTCGGTAATTGAAGGAAAATGGAAATTGATCATATTATGTCATTTAGAACGAAAAGGGACTAAACGATATGGAGAACTGAAGAAACTGATTCCTAACATTACACAGAAAATGTTAACAAATCAGTTAAGAGAATTAGAATATGATGGTATGGTTCATCGAGAGGTCTACCCTGAAGTACCTCCAAAGGTAGAGTATTCTTTGACAGAGCAGGGACAGCAGCTTTTACCGATTCTCCATAAGCTAGAAGATTGGGGCAGAGACTATATGACACCTCCTGATGGAAGCGAAAACAACTAATTATTTTACCCGGCTTGTTACCAGTTAAAGCTTCTCGTATAAATCAGGCTCGTAAAACTTTTTATAAATGAAATGACCTCCCGGGGTGTTTGCATAAACAGGCAAGAAAGCTACCTTATTAAATGTGATAAGGTAGCTTTTTTCAATCTCGATCAATTAGTAAGCATAATCCTTCAAATTTAAAATGGTTTCCTCTCCATTTAAATATGCTGCAACTTCTCTTCCAATTACTGGTCCGCACGTTAAACCGGTTGACCCTAATCCATTGACAACAAACACCCCGTCTTCTGAATATCCTATGTATGGCAGCGAATCTCTCGTAAACGGCCTCAATCCAACAGACATGAACTGATCGTCAAGCACTACGTCCGGGAAGTACCGTTCCGCTTCACCATGCAGGTACTGTTGATTTTCCAGTGAGGGTGTAATGGAAAAGTCCTCCGTATCTTCATGAGTAGTTCCAATAGCATACTGGTTCGATCCTGTTTCCACAATATACATTGGACCTAATCCCATAACTACAGGTGTTTGCTTTGCTGGCGTTGACCCATTAATTTTTAGATGTAAAAGTTCAGCTCGCTGATGGCGAACAATCGGATTACTTGAATATTCTCCAGCCCACGCACCTGCTGTATAGATGACCTTCCCATCACAGGAAGTTGGTGAAATATCCTGATTGATCCACTTTCCACCATGAAAAAGTATAGCTTCCTTTAGAGCATTTAGAAGGCTCTTCCCGCTAATCTGGCCACCGCCTTCCACATACACAGCAGGATAGTAATCAGTCAAATGAGGATGCATTTCCTTTACCTCTGCTTTACTCATTTTTCTAACATCACCCATTTCAGGGGAGACCTCCTGTTTTGCGGAAATTCGTTCAAAGGCAAGCTGCTGAATATGATCATCCTTAAAAAGACAAATAGCGCCATTTCTTCTGTAATCTGTAGATTGCTTCGTTTTCATTTCTAGTTCCTGTATGAAATCAGGATAATAACGGGCTCCTTCTGTTACGAGCCTGTACCACTTTTTATTTCTGCGCTGGCTTATCCATGGACAGATAATACCTGCAGAAGCTGTGGTTGCCTGGCCTTTATCCGACCGGTCATATACGGTTACATTGTGATTGGATTTTGCCAGGTGATATGCAATGGAAGCACCGGCAATTCCTCCGCCGATGATAGAAAATGTTGACATAAAATCACTCCTGTAAAGTAGTATAACCTATCTTTGGGATAATTGTCATACAGAAGAAAAGATAGAGATGGTCCAAAAATGATGAGGTTGTGTACATAAAAAATGTCGGCAAAGGAAAATATAATGGTGAAATTTAAGAAATAGGAGGACAAAAACTGTGCAAAATCAAAATCAAATGCAAAATGGAACTCAAATGTCACCAAATATGATGAACCAGGGTACCAGCCTAAATCACGGTGCTCATGAAATGCTTGATGCTCACGAAGTAATCGGTTGTATGATTGGAGTAATGGAACAATATAAATTGTATGATCAACACATTCAGGATCCGGAATTAAAAGACATTTTACAACGTCAAACGTCATTTATGACACAAATGTATAACACAATTATTGATTCTTTCCAAACTGGCCAAGATCCTCAAGTACCTACACAACAATACAAAATGCAGCAAAGCAATGAGGTTACTTATGGTATGAAAGCAGGTCAGCCGAAGAAACCGAAGCAATCAGTGAATGAATTTACAGATGAGTGCTATTCTTCCTTTATGCTGGCACATACTAAATCTGCAGCGTCTGCACTGACAAAAGCTGGGGTGGAAATGAATAATCCGGTTATGCGCCGAATTCTTGCTGATAGTGTTCCTAACATGATCGAAATGAGTTATGAGCTATTCCTGTATCAAAATAAAAATGGATATTATCAGGTTCCTCAATTAAACACGCAAGATATGAATATGATGTTACAAGCATATACAAAAGCACCACAACAAAATATGCATTAATCAGAAGCCAGTTTAACACAGCGTAAATGATCCGTAGTGCCCCGGCTGTGCAAAAGTCTCACTTTATATAATATTTAAACATCCCCCTGAATATAATGAATTATCATGTAATTAAGGGGGATGTTTTTTATTGCAATCTAATTACCTAAGAAGCGCGATGTTTGAACATCAATTTTGGCTGCAAGTATTAGCAGATCATGCCAGGTTTATTCATGATTCTTTATATCCTTCACAGTCTGAGGATATAAAGAAAGCAAACACGTTCATTACATATTATGACCAACTGCTTATGCAGGCAAATACATTAAATAATTCGAATGCCATATCCTTTGCTAAAAGTGTTGAAGAAATTACTAAACAGTTCAGGGAATTCAAATTATATATTATCAAACGGCATCTGACAGGACAGATGGGTATCCATTTAACACCAACTTTTTTAAATCACATGGTCAATGAATTAGAAGAGTATCTCCTGATTTTGACATATTTGAAGCAAGGAGATAAGCCGCCGATTTTTCATGAATTGCATCATCATTTACTCTGGTTAGTTGATGCATCAGGCCATGCAGGAGCAATTAATGACAGATTAGATGGCGTTGAGAAGAGGCTGAAAGAAAAGAGTGCCGCATTCAATAAACATTTTGATCAATTTTATTTAAAAGCCGTAGAACTGACGGGATATCTGCGGGCAAACATTGACTCCTTTCCCGCTCTTGAAAAATTTAACCATGATGTGGAGATAGAGATGGGATTATTTCAGACATTCTTGCATGAATTAGAGGAAATGGAATTAAGTGCCGAGGTTTTAAGCACCTTCACCGCATCGATGGCAGACCACATGGCACGGGAAGAACAATATTATTTATTCAAGCTTGCAGAGTCAAAAAGTGTATGAACTCTGAATGCCTTGGTGCAAAGGAAAAAGGGAGCGAAGGAATTCAGCCGCCCTCCCGATCTCAGCCAGCGTAATTGGAATAAAAAATTCTCATGAACAATCGATGCATTTACCGTTCATGAGAAATTTTTATATCTTCCTTATATTATCGTACATCATCCTGTCCTGAACAGTTCCGATTTTGTTAAATAGATGGAACATGTCCAGGCTTCTTCCTTAAAATTCCTCGTATACAGCAGGGTCCTGATCATTTATCCTGCCATCAGGTCTAGTTAATTGATTAATGTTTGTCATGTCTTCGCTGTCCAATTCAAAGTCAAAAATAGCGATATTCTTTTGTTGATGTGCAATGGAAGTAGAGCGTGGGATGGTCACAGCACCAAGTTGATAATGCCAGCGCAATACGACTTGTGCGATGGTTCTGTTATGTTTCTCTGCGATTCCCTGAAGGGTTTGATTCTCAAAAAGATCTTTCGCACGATATAAAGGACTCCAGGATTCTGTTACGATTCCATGCTCTTCGTGCCATTCTCTTTGTTCCTGCTGGTTGAAAAATGGATGTAATTCGATTTGATTAACTGCAGGAAGGATTCCTGTTTCTTTTTCCAGACGTTCCAAGTGTTCTGGTAAAAAGTTGCTGACACCTATCGAGCGGATAAGTCCCCACCTCTGGGCATCAATCAGCGCCTGCCATGCTTCCAAATATTTATCTTGTTTAGGATTTGGCCAGTGGATGAGATACAGGTCAAAGTAGTCGAGATTAGTTCTGTAAAGAGATTCTTGAATTGCTTCCACTGCATCATTGTATTCATGATAACGACCGGGAAGTTTGGAGGTAACCTTAATTTTTTCTCTAGGGACTGAAGTTCGTCTGAGAGCTTCCCCTACCGTCCCCTCATTCTCGTAATTATAGGCAAAGTCAATAAGACGATAGCCATTATTAATTGCATTCACCATTGCAGCTGCCCCAAGATCACCCTTGATTTTTGCTGTACCAAAGCCAATTACTGGAATCTGATTTCCGTCATGCAGTGTTACAGAAGGTATATTAGTCTCCATTTTTACACCCCTAACTATTTTATTTCCTCATTTTATATATGATTTACCACTAACTAAATACTATTTAAACATTCTTTTTCCTTTTATGGAGAAAGTTTGTTTTTTATTTACTGCTTTGGGGAAAAATAGTTATATGATTTTCGATCGAAATGGAGGTGCGGGTATGGTAAATAACCAGAATATGCCGAAGGAAAAAGGACTGGATCATACAATCTCATTATTGAAGGAAGGCTATAATTATATTTATAACCGCAAAGATAAATATCACTCTAGAGTTTTTCAAACACGTATAATGGGAGAAAAAGCTAATTGTCTGATTGGAACCAAAGAGGCAGAATTATTTTATGATAATAATAAATTTATACGAAAAGGTGCCGCTCCGTCCCGTATTCAAAAGACATTATTTGGAGAGGGAGGAGTTCAAGGATTGGATGGTGAAAAGCACCATCACCGTAAAGCGGTGTTCATGTCATTCATGACAAAAGAAATGTTAAGTGAAGTAAAAGAATTAACAGAAATGGAATGGGAAAGAGCGATAACAAGAAATCAAACAGAAGAGTTTAATGTGTATGAGGAAGCAAAGCGAGTGTTAACAAATGTAGCGATGAGATGGGTTGGTATCCCGATGCAGGAAGATGAAAGGGAATTGACGGATGAGCTTGATGATTTATTTGAAGATGCTTCAGCTATCGGTCTTAAACACTGGAAAGCTAGGATGTCACGTTCCAAAACAGAAGATTGGATAAAACAGCTTGTTTTGGATATTAGAAATGGTAAGTTAACAGTAGACCAGAGGCGTCCATTATATCAATTTAGTATGCATCGTGATCTGGATGGTCAGTTACTAGAACCGGAAATTGTATCAGTAGAGGTGTTAAATTTAATACGTCCTATTGTAGCTGTTTCTGTCTATGTTGACTTTACCATCCTGGCATCAATCCAATTTCCAAAAGAAGTAGAAAAACTCCAACAAGGTAATGATAAGCAATTACAGTTTTTTATCCAGGAAGTACGGCGGTTCTATCCATTTTTTCCTTTTACAGTTGCAAGAGTAAAAAAGGGTTTCGAATGGAATGGATATACGTTTGAAGAAGGAACATTAACGCTACTAGATTTATATGGAACAAATCATGACCCGGAGATTTGGAAAGAGCCTGATCACTTTTTGCCTGATCGATTTAAGGAGTGGAATGGGAATCCGTTTGACTTTATTCCCCAAGGCGGGGGAGAATTTGATATTGGTCACAGGTGTGCAGGTGAATGGATGACAATTGATATTTTAAAAGTTACGTTAAATTACTTTGTTAATAAAATATCCTATGAGGTTCCTCAGCAGGATTTTACTTATTCAATGAATGATATACCAAGCCTTCCTGCAAGCAGAGTAATACTGGAAAATATAAGAAGAAAGTAAAAACGTAAAGGGCAGAATCGGTTTGAAAAATCGTCTCTGCCTTGTTTATTTTATATAGACTATAACCATCTCCATCCATTTTCTGAAATTGTTTATTCTTATTATTTCCGGCTAAAAAAATCGACAAAATGTAACAAAACTGGTCTCCTTCTTGTTATAATAGAATTAACAACAGGGGGAGAAGGGGATCATTTTGAAAAAGAGAATAAAGATAATGATTATTAGTGTTTTGTCAGTCTTGTTAGTTACAGATATATTTGCCGGGAACTTCTTTTACAACCTTGCTATAAAGCGCGAGCAAAAGGATTTTTTGCAAGGAAATCAGGATTTAACTGTTTCAGCAGCAGCAATGGATGTTTTTTTGCAAGGTGGATGGAGACAATGGGTTGCCCAGCAGGATTTCGATGAATGGGATTTAAAGTCGTTTGATGGATTGAATTTAAAAGGCTATTATCTTGAAGCAAAAGAACCAACAAATAAAACAGTGATGCTTGCGCACGGTTATCTTGGCAAAGCAAAAGATATGGGATTATACGGCCAATACTATTATGAAAAGCTGGGGTATAATATATTTATAGCTGACGCGCGCGGTCATGGGAAAAGTGAAGGCGATTACATTGGGTTTGGCTGGCATGACAGACTAGACTGGATTGATTGGACAGAGAAAGTAATTGAAAAAACTGGTTTAGAAACACAGGTGTTGTGGCATGGTTTATCTATGGGAGCAGCCACTGTTTTGATGGCTTCAGGAGAAAAACACCCAGAGAATGTTGAGTTAGTTATTTCTGATAGCGCATACACAAATGTCCATGATTTATTTAAATACCAAATGGACCGAATGTATCACTTACCGGCATTCCCGATTTTACCAACATCAAGTTTGATTACTAACTTAAGGGCAGATTATACTCTTGTCGAAGCTTCTGCTTTAAACCAGGTCAAAAAAGCACATATTCCGATCATTTATTTCCATGGAAATAATGACTCATTTGTACCAACTGAAATGGCACATGAACTTTACAAAAACACACCAACGGATAAAGAGTTGGTATTATTTGATAATGCGGGACATGGTGAGGCATATGCTATACAAGAAGGAAAATATCAAGCTGAATTAACTAATTTTATCTCTAAGTATATGAAATAAGCTGTAATGTGGAAACTGGCTGTCTATATAGGCGGTTGGTTTTTCTATTACGAATGGATGCGGAGAGGATTTAGAGCATGCGGGTAGTTCAATGAATTGTTGATAGTTGATTCATCCGTTTTTTTTCGATCAATTCTTATCGAAATTATAGTGATGTGACTTTTCATCAATATCTTTTAATAAAATATACTCATTTTTTCTTTTTTGACATCTTCCTGACATCATTAACTTATATTATAATAATTATAAGATAAAAATTAACCTAGTATATCATTATAAAGAAGGTAGGCTAATTATGGATGGAAAAAAAAGATTAGCAATTGTTAGTTTGCTCAGTGTATTTGCAATTGGAGGTTTTGAACTGACAAAAGAAACCAAAAATGAAAAAGTAAAGACGGTATCATTCAATAAACCGTCTAGCGTTAGTTTGACTGAAAAAACTGGCAGTTTTGTTGCGGATTTTGTAGAAAAAGAGAGTTATATGTTAGATGTTCCTCACATTTCTCAATTGCCGGAATTAATGCGCGGATGTGAGGTAACTAGTTTAGCAATGCTGTTAAACTATTATGATATTAACACAGATAAAATGGAGTTAGCAAAGAACATCCAATATGAAGCTTTTCAAGTCAACGGGATTAGAGGAAATATGCATGAAGGGTTTGTTGGCAATATGGAAACATTCAGCCAGCCTGGGCTCGGTGTGTATATTGAACCAATTCTGGAATTAGCGAAAGAATATGTCTCGGATGAACGTATTATTGATTTGACAAATAAAGAACCTGAAGAATTATATGAAGCTATAAGAGATAACAGGCCGGTATGGGTGATTACCAATGCTAAATTCCGAGAATTGGGTCCGGAACAGTTCATGACATGGCAAACAGAATTAGGACCTATGCAGGTAACCTATCAGCACCATAGTGCAGTAATTACGGGTTATGATGAAGAAAATGTATATGTAAATGATCCGCTATCATCCAATAAAAACAAAGCAGTCGATCGTAAAGATTTTGAAGAGGCATGGATTCAGATGGGACAGCAGGCGTTTACAATATCACAATAAACCGATCACCTGTATATCATAAATGTAGTAGATGATGAAAAAAGGAGAAGTGAAAGGGTTTATCCTTTTCACTTCTTCTTCGTTAAGCTGTCAACCATATTTCTTAATAAGTTAACTTTATGCTCCCACTTCTTGTGTTGGAAAACCACTATTAAGGATGTAAAGATGCTATCAATTAAGAAGATCCTTGGCTCTTTGGCTTCCAGCTCTTCTTTCAGGAATTGGAGAGACTGGATATACTTTGTGTCTACATGACCGTCAACCTCATTGATGAGTTGATCTATAGTAGAAAAGACATGACTTTTTTCAACTTTGTTTTCATTTATTGGAAGAGTAAGCCACTTTTTATGCAGGAATACTTCCGATTGATCAATTTGTGATTGGATCATCGATTTTAATCTGTTAAGCGCGAAGGTGATAATCGACAATGTAGAAACAGGCTCTGCCCCTAATAACTTCGATGCATGGCTCATATGATGAGTAATTCCGATCAGCATGACAGCATGGTCGATGGTAATGGACTCGGCTTCTTGTGGATAAATGGCTTCTAATCTTCTGGAAATCCAGACTAATTCCTCTTTATGTCTCGATATCATATATTTCTTTAAGGTTTCATCCTCAGATAAAGATACTGTCTCAAATACAGTGAACATATTATGCTGCTTATTTATATCCATCTTTACAGCAATCTGCTGGATGAAAACTTCTTCGTCATCCAATTGCTTTCCTTTTGCTAAATCATATCGTTTCTTTTCAACTTCTTCATTAATGTAATTCAATATTGCTAATAGGCAGTCTTTTTTGGAATCAAAATAATTATAAAATGTTCCTTTAGCAATATTTGCCTCATTTAAAATATCCTGAATGGACGTTTTTGCGAACCCTTTATTAACAAATAATTTATGGGCCGCTTTAATAATATCTTCTCTTTTATCACTCATTGACTCATCCTTCTATAACGTAAGTATAGTTAAATGATAACTGATATATTAGGATTTTTCAAACCTTTTAAAATAATAGTTGAAATAAATAGACTATCGGTATAAAATATTTAAGTGCTTTAGTAATTTAGTGAAAGAAGGTTATAGACTACATGTCCAATAATAAAAATTTACAAACAAAACCGCCTTATGGAATGATTGCGATTTTGTTCATCGGAGCTTTTGTAGCATTATTAAACGAAACTCTGTTAAATGTTGCTCTCCCGTCCATAATGGAAGATTTTGAAGTGAAACCAGTAGCGGTTCAATGGCTTTCTACTGGATATATGTTAGTAAATGGTATTCTGATCCCTGCTAGTGCCTTTTTTATTCAGCGATTTTCTGATAAAAAGTTATTTATAACAGCAATGGCATTATTCACTGCAGGGACATTACTAGCTAGTCTTGCACCAGCTTTTAGTGTTTTATTGGCTGCAAGAATGATTCAGGCATCAGGATCAGCAATAATGATGCCACTTTTAATGAATGTAATGTTAGCGGCATTTCCAGTTGAAAAACGTGGGACAGCGATGGGGATGTTTGGTATTGTCATGATAACAGCACCTGCGATTGGTCCGACACTTTCGGGGTGGTTAGTCGAGCATTATAGCTGGAGAATGTTATTTGATATTGTGTTACCTATTGCTGTGTTAACGTTAATTCTAGCTATATTTAAATTGAAAGACGTTACACCGCAACGTGCGATCAAGCTTGATATATTCTCACTTGTCCTGTCAAGTATAGGATTTGGTGGATTGCTTTATGGATTTAGTACAGCAGGAGAAAATGGGTGGGACGATCCATATGTTTATGGAACGATTATTGTTGGAGCAATTGCATTGATCACATTTATTCTTCGCCAACTGCAAATGGATGAGCCAATGTTAGAGTTCAGAATTTACAAATATCCAATGTTTGCTTTATCATCGGCAATTTCAATCGTCATCGCAATAGCAATGTTTTCGGCAATGATTCTTATGCCGATATATGTGCAAACCATTAGAGGGATATCTCCAATGGAATCAGGTTTGCTTATGCTTCCAGGAGCGATTGTAATGGGGATTATGTCACCAATTACCGGAAAGTTGTTCGATAAATATGGAGCCAGAAGCCTTGCGGTAATCGGATTAACAATTACTGTAATTACATCTTATTTCTTTAGCAGAATTGGAATGGATACATCGTATTCCACTTTAGTTATCCTGTATACATTCCGGATGTTCGGTATGTCAATGGTTATGATGCCAGTGATGACAAACGGATTAAACCAGCTGCCTGCAATAAACAATCCACACGGTACTGCAATGAATAATACATTACAGCAAGTGTCTGGTGCGATTGGCTCAGCTCTATTGATCACTGTGATGAATAACCGCACAGAAAGTAAGACAGAAGAATTATTGACAGAAGCTGCTACTACAATGGGTGCAGGACAGGCAGGGCCTGATGGTGAATTAGTAGTGCCGCCAGAGATCTTAAATGAAGCAATGCTTAACGGTATTAATTTCTCTTTCCTTATATCTACACTAATCGCTGTAGTCGCATTAATTCTCGCATTTTTTATTAAGAGAGTGAAGCCACATTATGAACAGAAGAAAGAAGAAATCTCTGCAGTCAATCTTGCTACAGAGAAATAGGGGTTTTTAAAAAGGAAGCTTTCGTAACTTGCGAAAGCTTCCTTTTCGTTATAGTCTTAATTTATCAGTAATTTGAGTGAGGTGTTATCAATGAGAATAATGGTGGTTGAAGATGATAAAACAATTGCTTCAGGATTGGAATTTTCCTTGCAACAGGATGGTTGTGAGACCATCGTCTGTCATCAGGCTGGTTTAGCGGAAATGACCATCCGTGAAAAGATAAATCAAATTGATTTATTTTTATTTGATTTGTCATTACCTGATGGCAGTGGTTATGATTTGTGCCAAAAAGTGAAGCAATTAAGTGATAAACCAGTTATCTTTTTAACAGCTCTTGATGATGAAGTAAATGTTGTAATGGGATTAGACATGGGGGCGGATGATTATATTACGAAACCTTTTCGGATTAGGGAATTGCTGTCAAGGATAAAATCAGTTGCCAGAAGATATCAAAAATCACCAAATGAAAGATCGGTGATTACGTGTCAGAATATTAAAATAAACAAATCAGAAGGCAAAGTATTTAAGAGTGGAGAGGAAGTGCTTTTAACAGCATTGGAGTACCGGTTACTCTTAATTTTTGCAAATCATATTGGCCAAATTTTAACTAGAGACCAGTTGCTGGAACGGATTTGGGATATTGCTGGTGAATTTGTTAATGACAATACATTAACGGTATATATTAAAAGGTTAAGAGAGAAATTAGAAGAACAGCCACAGAAACCGACAATCATAACAACAGTAAGAGGCATGGGATATAGAATGGAGGAATTACGTGTTACGAAATAAAGAGATTGCTTATTTCCTATTAGGTTTTATAATGATTGGAACCTTGACAACAACGACAGCAGCAATATTCTTCTCCATCCAAGTTGTCTGGTTTGTTGTGATAACTTTCTCTGTTTTGTTGGTGCAGTATCTCTTTTACACTTATTATCGATACGATAAAATTAGTCAGTTGTCATCTAATTTAAGAAAAATAAATAGTGGAGAATACAGTCTTGATATTCGGGATAACCGCGAGGGCGAACTTAGTATTCTCCAGAATGAAATATACAAAGTTACATTGAAATTGGCCGAACAGAATAAAATGCTTGAACAGGAAAAAGTAAAACTAAACAATGCAATTTCAGATATTTCACACCAGATAAAAACTCCGCTAACTTCCATGATGGTCATGGCAGATCTACTGGGTGATCCCAAATTAAAAGAAGTGAAAAGAATGGAATTCATCCATAACATCCAAAGTCAATTAGAACGGATGGAATGGCTCGTTAGCACTTTACTGAAGTTAGCTAAAATAGATGCAGGAGTTGTTCATTTTAAAAAGGAACCTTATCAAGTTAGTGAACTATTAAACAAAGCGGTTGAATCTGTTATTATTCCAATGGACATAAAAAATCAAAGTTTACAAATAGATGGTGATTCGAATGTAATGATTACGGGCGACTTTAATTGGACAAAAGAAGCCGTTATCAATATTTTAAAAAACTGTGTGGAACATACCGGTGAGAGAGGAACCATCACTATTTCATTTAAAGAGAATACGCTTTATACCTTAATTACTATTGAGGATAATGGAAAAGGTATTAACAAAAAAGATTTACCTTATATCTTTAAACGTTTCTACAAAGGGGAAGACGGCAGTGACGACAGCGTTGGGATTGGATTAGCAATGGCGTACAGTATTGTGACAAATCAGCAAGGTGATATCGAAGTCTACAGCCTGCAAGGAGCGGGCACACAATTCCACCTCAAATTCTATCATGCAATAATTTAAGTTATATGACAATATTGTCACTTTATAGTCACTTGGCAGTCATTTTAGACAGATAAACTATAGATAATTAAATTTGTGGAGGAATATTCATGACTATATTACAAATTAACAATCTGTCTAAATCTTACGGTAAAGGTGCGACCGCAGTGAAAGCACTGGATAATGTCTCTTTTTCTGTCAATAAAGGGGAGTTTGTTGCAATTATCGGTCCATCGGGATCTGGAAAATCTACTTTACTTCATTTACTAGGAGGAGTGGATCGTCCAACGAGTGGACAGGTCTTAGTAGAAAACACAGATATAAATCAACTAAATGAAACCCAGCTTGCTATTTTCAGACGCAGACAAATAGGATTAATTTACCAATTCTATAATTTACTTCCGGTATTAACAGTTGAAGAGAATATCACTTTACCTCTCCTGCTCGACCAACATAAAGTGGATAAAAAGCAGTTCCGCGATATCATTGGTAAATTAGGGTTGGAAAAACGATTAGAGCACTTGCCAAATCAATTATCGGGAGGACAGCAGCAGCGTGTCTCTATTGGTCGTGCTTTAATTAGTAATCCTGCAATTATGCTTGCAGATGAACCGACCGGTAACTTAGATAGCAAAAATAGTAAAGAAATTATTGAACTGTTAAAATTGTTTAATAAAATGTACAATCAGACTTTAATAATTATCACTCATGATGAAAGAATTGCATTACAGGCAGACCGTGTCATTTCAATCGAAGATGGGAAAATCGCCAAAGACGAGGTGATTCGTCCATGAATATTATTAATAAACTAACCATAAGGCACTTAAAACAAAATCGCAAACGCACATTAGTAACAATAATTGGTATTATTATTTCTGTCGCTATGATTACAGCCGTGACTACTTTAGGTGTGTCCTTTCTTGACTTAATGAAGCGGCAATCGATTGCTGATAATGGTGAGTGGCATGCATTATATCGAGCGGTTTCCGAAGAGGATATTGATATTATCAGTAGCGACCATTCGGTAGATGAAATAAGTTTGATCAGTAAATTAGGATACGCAAAATTAGAAGGGGCTCATAATCCAAATAAGCCTTATCTCTTTATTCAGCAAATAAATGATAATGGATTGGCACAATTTCCGATCACACTCAAAGGTGGCAGATTACCAAATTCGCCCAATGAAATTATTATCTCAAATGAATTATGGCGAGATACAGAAGTTGTCATAGAAATCGGTGATCAAATTACAATGGATATAGGCCAACGCTATGATGCTGATACTAAAGTGCAACTGGGTCAATCGGATGAATTACAAGTGTTGGAAGGCCAAATAATTGAGGAATGGAAAAAGGAAGAGACAAGGACATTTACAGTTGTTGGTATCATTGAACAATCTAATTGGGATATATCATGGTCACCAGGGTATACCGCGATCAGTTATTTGGATATGGAACGGCTATCAGCGGCTGGAAGTGTGAACGCACATGTTACTTTTAAAGATGTTAATTTTTCATTATTTAAAAATGCAGAAAACATCATGGAACAACTGAATAGAGAAGAAGTAACGTATAATAATGAGCTGCTGAGATATTATGGCTTAACAAAGAATATGGATTTAGCGATTACACTTTTTTCTCTTTTTGGTATTATCATACTAGTTATAATGATTGGATCTATTTCATTAATATATAATGCATTTGCAATAAGTGTTTCTGAACGCTCGCGCCATCTAGGTATGCTTTCCAGTATTGGTGCAACAAAGAAACAAAAACGGAATTCAGTATTTTTTGAAGGTGCAGTTGTCGGATCAATTAGTATTCCTTTAGGTATAATTGCTGGGGTTTGTGGAATAGCTTTAACATTCTGGTTTATTAATTCTGTTATTATTATTGAAGAATCCTTAGGTGTGTCGGAGAATTTGTATGTTGTATTGACTCCTTGGTCCATTATTACTTCAGTAATTATATCAGCTGTTACGATATTCATTTCCACATATAAACCTGCCATAATAGCTTCAAGAATTTCTGCAATTGATGCCATAAGACAATCCAATGATGTGAAGTTGAGCGGAAAATCAGTAAAAACATCAAAATTAACTCGCAAACTTTTTGGAATTGAAGCAGAAATAGGATTGAAGAATTTAAAACGGAACAAGAAACGTTATAGAGCAACTTTATTTTCTTTAGTAATCAGTATTGTTTTATTTATTTCAATATCTTACTTTACTGATAACTTAGAGAAATCATTTGAGATGTCAATGGAGAATATTAATTTCGACTTCAAACTTGGCGGCAATTCCAATAATTTAACTGATGTAGACTTAGATCCTTTTACCAAATTAGAAACTGTTACAGAATATAGTATGGTAGATTTTCTGCAAGTTAGTACTTGGGTAGATGAGGATAAGATTAATGAAAGATTGAAACAAGATCCATATTATAATGAAGCCTTAAAGGATGGGAAATATCCTTACTATGTGAATTTTTATGGATATGATCACAAGAGCTTCTCAGCCTACGCTAAGAAAATTGGAGCTGATCCTGAAGAGTTCATGGATCCATCTAACCCAAAAGCAATTATTATAGATGAAATTACTTATAGAGATCCAGAAACCGGCCGATTTATTCATGCAAATTCCATTCACCAAGAGTTAGGTGATGAACTTAGTTTATTTGCAACGGATTATGAAACAGACAAGGAATTACCACTAGGCACTATAGAAACGGGAGCATTAACCGACCAAATCCCAATGGGAATGTATACAGCTCATACTGGAGGAGTAGACGTAGTAGTGCCTGAACAAATATTCAATGAATTAGCTGAAAGTGCAGAGCATTTAGTAGAGGAAACATTATTTTTGAATAGTTCTGATCCTGATAAAACTGTGGAGGAAATAAACGAACTTAAGACTTCTGGTATATCCTATTACAATGTTGTTCAACAAAAAGAAGATGAACAGCGATTGTTATTATTTATGGCTGTGTTTGTTTATGGTTTTATTGTATTAATTTCTGCAATTTCGATCGCTAATATATTTAATACGATTTCTACAAGTGTGGCATTACGTAAGCGGGAATTTGCCATGTTAAAGTCTGTAGGAATGACTCCGAAAAGTTTTGATCAGATGATTTACTACGAAAGTATATTCTATGGGATAAAAGCACTGTTATACGGCTTACCGTTAAGTGTTATAATTATTGTCCTAATGTATAATGCTTTTCTAAGTACATTTGAATATGGATTTATGTTACCTTGGATGAGTATTCTATTTGTTATTATCAGTATCTTTGTAATAGTTGGAGCAACAATGATCTATTCGATCAAAAAAATAAAGAAAGAAAATATTATGGACGGCCTGAAACAAGAATCTATTTAACATATATATGAGAGCAGTCTCCTATGCCTATCAGGTGAGGCTGCTCTTCTTGGTTGTTGTTTTGTTCATTTAAGATGGAAAAGCCTGATTACTGGTGGAGAAAAATTGTCATCTTTTGGGGACAAACATACAGGCAGACGTTGCATATATGGCTGGAGATTGGAGGAGGGATCTCTTGGGAAGGCTCATTTTAAATTACGATGGGGCAACAATCCCTTTTAAAGAAGAAAAAAAGACCCAACATTCCATTTAGCGTTTAAATAGTATGAAAGGTCTTATCATTACAATCATCAAAAACTTCCGTGACACCCATTAAATCCAGAATCTCAAATGCTCTTTTCGTAGTAATAAGGGAAATGCTGATTGATTTAGTTTTCATTTCCTCCATAAATGAAACGATACTTTTTATTCCACTTGTATCAAAGAAATGTAAATCCAGTATATCAATGTACAGTTTTTCTACATTGAGCCATTGATGTTTATTTTGGTCGATATAGTTAGTTAGGTTGCTTGAAGTATTGATATCTAACTGACCTTTTAGCTTTACGGTCAGGGTTTGATTATCCAGCATTTCTGCAATGTAAATCTCCGAATGTCTCTTGCTTTGGAAGTGATTAATAAAATGATCTAACTGTTGACTATGGTTAACGGTTATTTTAGAAGTTAATGGAGTATTTTTAGCACTTTCAAACATTTCATCTCTTTTTCTTTGAAAAGTTTCTGACAAAGAAATAAACATGTTGTTGGCTCCTTTTAATATTTTGAGTTTGAAATAATTTTATATGCCTTAAATAGTACTAAAAATGTAAGGAATTAGCAAGAGGGAATTTCAAAAAAATTGAAAAAAATAGAGGAATAGTAATTATTCAGTAAATCCTTCATAGTCATTTTTTAAAATGCTCTAAGAATCCTGGGTATTTGGTATATTACTATATTTTATTGCAAAAAATGTGGGAATCTGAAAATGGTAATATTTACCCGTGGGATGAGGGAAGGGCAAAGAAATATGCCCTTCTTCTATTTAAATTAACAGCTCAATTTCTGCCTGTTCACGGAGTTCCTCCACTTTAGGCTGGAGTTGTTCTTGTTGTTTCTGCTGTGTAAGAGCATTTTTAATTTGTCCTTCCACTTCGCTAAGCTCGCCGATCTCTTGTTCAGAGTTTGCAACTAGTTCATTATAATACTCTTCGACCTCTTCATCACTAACATCTGTATCAAGCTGTGTCTCGATGTATTTAACGCGAAGCATGTCCTTCGCTAACTGCTGCTGAAAACTCTCTTCAGTAAATCCTGATGCTTCCAGTGCTCCCGCATAGTCTTCCCCGTATTGCTCTTTAATTGTCTCCATCTCAGAAGTAACTTCCTCATCTGCCACTTCTATTCCTTCTGCTTTTGCGTCCTGGATGATTAACTGCTGTGTGACAAGTTCATTTAGTACTTGTTCTTTAACTGCTTCTGAATCACTTGTGTCTTGGCCGTATTGCTGTAAATAACTGACTACCTGAGGATAAAGCCTATTATATTCTTCCCCTTTTATTTCTTCCCCATTTACCTTGGCGACAGTCTTATCCGGTTCAACTTGCTTCTCTGAAGAGACTTGTCCTTCTTCAGGGCTTCCCTCCGTCTTTTGTTCCGTTTGCTCTTCCTCTTCCGTTTGCTCTGCTGTATCTTGGCTATCTTCACTATTGCAGGCAGCTAAAACAAGTAACAATGCTAGTGATAATAAAAATAGTATTCTTTTCATTAAAGTTCCTCCTAAAATCATTGTATCCCCATTCAAACATGAATAGTTTCTCGTTTCAACACATAAGAAAGGAAGGGATTGTCATGAGTTGTTGCCACTATAGGCTTTCCATATAATTTTTACATTTGTTTATCAATTATGCTTGTAATTACACACTTATTTCACACATGGGTAAAATCGGATGTGTTTTAATTAGTGGGTTAAAGGAAATAACTACAATAAATGAAGGAGAACGGGGAGGGTGGAAGCCATTGTTAGAAACGTTACGAAAAGTGAAAAACATACCAAAAGTATCTCTTATCATATTAGTGACTGGATTTATAATTATTGCCATTTCGATGGCATTATTTGTTGAATTGGCAGAGGATGTTGCAGAGAAAGAAAAATTCACCGTCGATACTGCAGTGCAGAATATTATGGTAAATTTTAGCGATACCTTTTTATACACATTTATGGGGTACATAACAGAAGCAGGATCCGTGCTGTTTGTCACAGTTGCCTCAGCAATGCTGTTTATTTACTTACTGTTTTTCTCCAGGAAGAGTAAGTGGATAGCTGTATTTTTCGCAATTAATATGATTGGAATCAGCGGGCTAACAAAGCTGTTAAAAATATTCTTTGAAAGAGAACGTCCTGAGCTGCTTGAGCAGTATGACGGCACAGGATTCAGCTTTCCGAGCGGACATGCTACCGGATCGATGACGTTTTACGGGTTTCTGGTTTATTTAATTGCAGTTAGTAAACTGAAAAAATGTCTTAAGATCATTCTCATTTCATTATCTTCCCTGCTGATTTTATCAATAGCATTAAGTCGGGTAGTATTAAGCGTACATTTCTTCACTGATATTATTGCAGGATTGGCATTGGGACTTTCATGGTTAATTATAAGTATTTTTGCTATGAAATTAATGATGTACAGGGAGAAAAAGAGAAAGGAAAAAATACAGCCAGGACATGGCGTATAGGAGTAGGCTTTTTAAGAAGCTTTGAATGCTATGCTAAAAAAGCATAAGCTAGGTGAAATATCTAAGGGACTTTTTTCTTGATGTTTTCTCAGCACAAATACTTCTTTTTTTTAATATTCGAGTAACATGAAAAAAGGCGACTCTAACAGATGTTAATTATTTTTGTGAAATTGCTGATAACCAGTGGAGAAGGAAAATCCCCCCACTGATCAAAAGTCTTTTTTATTGATGACGATTCATATGGGATACTGACTATTTAATAATCCTCTGCTTTAGCTGGAACACATTCTACCCAGTTTTCAAAATGAAGAATTAACATAATGATGGCGGTATTTGGAAATTGGTATCAAATATATATGGTGGAGCAGGGTTAAGAACTGGAATTTCTCCGTATGCAGGCGGGTTTTGAATATACCTGAACTCGGAGCAACCATCCATACTAGGCCCATATGCCCATCTTCCTTCTGCAGAGGCATCACCTTGGGAGAAGTTATAGAAATCATAAGCTACTTGCTGTTTTTCAAGTTCGCGAGGGAAAGTGGAAGGTACGACCACACCTTCTTTTTGTTCTAACTCTTCAATTGCAGCTAACCACATATTCTGATGCATCGTATCACGAGCGATCAAAAATGAAAGCATGTCTTTAACGCCTCTGTCTGACGTTATTTCATAAAGTCTTGCAACTTGCAGACGTCCTTGTGATTCTGCATTTAAGTTCGCCCGAAAATCAGCCAGTAAGTTACCGCTTGCTATGATATAGTCAGCAGTCCATCGATTTCCAACACTATCTGCAGGCATAGCACCTAATCCTGAAACAATCGCATGCTGAGGATTCATCCCGCCAATAATCGCACCTAACACCGGATTTTTACAAGCTTCCTCCAGGTCACCAACAGGGGCATTATCTAGTAATCTTGCTATCATTGTTGCCAGCATTTCCACATGAGCTAATTCTTCTGTACCAACATCCATTAACAAGTCCTTATATTTGCCATCGATTCTTACATTAAACCCTTGAAATAAGTACTGCATGGCTACAGATATTTCTCCAAACTGTCCGCCAAGAACCTCCTGTAACTGTTTTGCGAAGAGGGGATCTGGTCTGTCAGGTTTTGAAGGATACTGTAATTCTTTAATATGATAAAACATGCGCACACATCCTTTTTAAATAGGTATCTGTCATACTTTATGTGCCTATTTAAAAATGTGTGACAACTATTACCGTGTTTTTTGTCAGCCCCAGTGATGAGGCAGTTGAAGGTGTGGAGGTAATTTAGTTTCCTTGTTGCCTTTTGAAGCATTTAATTGGGATTGTGTTAAGAAAATACTTTCTTGCATGTCGGCTCCGCAGAGATTGGTGCCCCGCAAGTCAGCTCCGATGAATTCTGCTCCTCTCAAATTTGAATTGCTAAGGTTGGCACCAATTAGTATCGATCCACGAAAGCTGTAACCTGACAAATTTTGATTCTGCAGACTGGCACCAAACAATTCCCTTGGTAGGTTCATCCTTCCATTTCTTTTATATTTTTTTCGTACCTGCTCACTGGCATTGATTAGTAATGGATTGATCCCAGCGCGTATTTCATTGATATCAAGTGAAAGAATTTCTTTCGGATTTATTTTTGTAAGATTATCAATCTTTTCAAATTCACTTGAAAGCTGCTTGTGGATAGATTGAGTTTCCGATCTATTTCCAGCTTCATTCAAATAATAAAGTATTTCATGAAGCTGCTGAACAATTGGAAATACTTCGAACATTTCCTTACTGATATTGGGGGAATCGCGCCAACTTTTTCCTTTGTAAATATGCTGTGATACTTTCTGTCCAGCACCAAAGCATTCATATACGGTGCAGCCTTTGAATCCCTTTTCCCTGAGGTCTTTGTGAATCCTGCAAAGAAAATTCTTGTCTAAATTGCGACAAGGCTCACCTGAAGTCTTATTAAAAGCAAAATCGCTGGATTTGGCATATGGCAGCGCAACACAACATAGGGCGAAGCAATTAGCACAGTCTGCCTGTAAATATTGCGGTGTTACTTTCAGATTTTCCATAATTAGCCTCCGTAAAGATAAGTATTGTTATCATATCATAAATTCCCTAATTTAAGTTCAATTAAGTGAATAACCATTTTTATCTTGATATACTTACTATTAGAGAAAAGTTTAAATAAAGGAGAAATTAATAATGGATCAATTGTTCAGCCCTTTTCAAATAAAGAACTTAAACTTGAAAAATCGAGTTGTCATGCCACCGATGTGCCAATATTCTGTAACGGAGCAAGATGGTACCCCAAATGACTGGCACTATACTCATTACGTTAGCCGTGCTGTTGGCGGAACAGCTTTTATTATCGTAGAAATGACAAACATCGAACCAGACGGGAGAATATCAAACAATTGCCTCGGGTTATGGTCAGATGATCAGATACCGGCATATAAAAAAATCGTCGATGCTGTGCATGCCCAAGGTGCGAAGATTGGTATCCAGATTGCTCATGCTGGAAGAAAAGCTGAAGATGCAGATACTCCGGTGGCGCCATCGGCCATCCGTTTTAGTGAAAAATACAAAACACCAAAAGCACTAACTACGGCAGAAGTAAACGAATTGGTAAATAAGTTTCGCCAATCCGTCAAACGTGCGGTAGAAGCAGGATTTGATGCAATTGAATTACATGGTGCACATGGTTATCTTATTCATCAGTTTCATTCTCATTTAACGAATAAAAGAGATGATGAATATGCAGAGCTATCTAAATTTGGGGTGGATGTAATCAAAGAAGCCAAAGAGGAAATGCCTGCAGACATGCCTTTGATTTTACGCATTTCTGCAACAGAATTTGCTGAGGATGGCTATACTTTACAAGATGCCATTGAACTTGCAAAGAAATATAAAGATGCAGGTGTTGATGTATTTCACATTAGTGCAGGTGGTGAAGGCAGAATCGCTGCTTCCCGAAACCCAGGAACACATGGGGGGTATATGGTCCCGTTTGCACGAGCAATGAAGGAAGCCCTCAAGGTGCCGGTTATCGCTGTTGGTAACTTAGACAGTCCTCAACTAGCTGATGCAACGATAGGAAATGGAGATGCCGATCTTATCGCTGTTGGACGGGGTATGTTGCGTGATCCGTATTGGGCGATTCATGCAGCACACCAGTTACAACAGAAGGTAGAAATACCTGTACAATATGAGAGGGGATTCTCATAAATGGTGCCTCTACACAGCAGGCACCTTTCTTCTTTTTGGCATTTCGTTTAAAATAAATGAATAGTATGACAATAGATTGAGAGGATTTTGCTATGATGAATTTTAGACCATGCATTGATATTCACCAGGGAAAAGTAAAGCAAATTGTTGGCGAGACACTTAATGATGAAGACAAACCTGTTATAGAGAATTACGTTTCTGAATATGACAGCAGTTACTATGCTAATATGTTCAAAAGAAATAACCTGACGGGTGGACATGTTATCATGCTAGGGGACGGGAATCAGGATGCTGCTATAGAAGCACTTCAGGCATATCCTGGCGGGCTTCAAATAGGTGGTGGAATTAACGCAGATAATGCTGCCTATTATTTGAATAATGGGGCATCTCATGTGATTGTGACTTCCTATATTTTTCAAGATGGTGAGCTGAAACGGGACCGCTTAGAAAAACTGGTTTCAAAAATTGGTAAGGAAAATCTTGTCATTGACCTAAGCTGTAAGAAGAAAGATGACAAGTGGTTTGTTGTCACTGACCGTTGGACGAAATTTAGTAATATTGAGATTAGTCAAGCAACAATTGAACATATGGAGCAATATTGTGATGAATTCCTTATCCATGCGGCAGATGTAGAGGGAAAAAGAAGTGGAATGGAAGCAAGTTTAGTGGAGAAATTAGCCGATTGGGTCACAATCCCGACAACTTATGCAGGAGGGGTTCGCTCAATTGAAGACTTGGAGTTGTTTAATAAACTGTCAAAAGGGAAATTAGATGTTACAATAGGCAGTGCACTGGATATTTTTGGTGGGGACCTGTCTTATAAAGAAGTAGTAAATTATTGTAAAAAATATTGAAAAAGGAAATTGTAATCAATAGATTGTTCCTTTCCGTGTCATTGAAGAACAAATTGTTTAACATATTCCAGCATGTGGTGGTATTATACTAGAAAAATGCCATCACCTGTAAGGACACCTCTCACTTTCTTCCACAATATTTCTAACATGCAGTCCCATTATCTATATATTCCCTCACCAGATCCAACTAAATATTCTGCATATATCTCTTCAATTGCTTTGATGAGTTCTTTCCAATCATATTCATATATGAAAAGTAGACAACATTTTCACTAAGAAATGATAATGATAAAATAAACTAAAGAGGTGATAAGTAGTGAAGCATGCTATATATCAAATGGACGTTATTGTTGGAAAGCCAGAGCAGAACAGAGAAAAGGTTGCTAATTGGATGGAAGGACTAGCAAACGTTGACGAGATAGATACAATCGTCCTGCCGGAAATGTGGAACGCAGGTTATGCTCTAGATCAATTAGAAGCATTAGCGGATGATCACGGAAAACAAACGATAGAGTTTCTAAGTGAACTAGCGAAGAAGTACGATGTTAATATTATTGGTGGCTCTGTAGCAAATCGGGTCAATCATGAAATCTATAATTCCAGTTTCATAGTTAATCAGTTTGGTGAACTTGTGTATAAATACGATAAAATACATCTAGTTCCAATGTTGGATGAACCTCGCTATTTAACAGGTGGCAAACAAAAGGATAAAGTGTTTGAACTAAACGGTACGAAAATGGGGGTTATTATTTGTTATGATCTTCGTTTTCCAGAGATAATACGTTCCCTTATATTACAAGGGGCAGAAGTAATCTATATTGTTGCACAGTGGCCTTCTTCAAGAAAAGATCACTGGAAAATATTACAACAGGCAAGGGCGATTGAAAACCAGTGTTACATTATATCTGCGAATAGTTGTGGAAGATGCTACAATACTCAATTCGCAGGAGAATCATTGATTGTAGAACCTTCAGGAGAGATAGTTGCAAAAGGGGTAACAGAGAAAGAAGCGACTATCTTTGCTGAAATCGATTTGGACATAGTAAAAAATACGAGAAATCAAATTCCCATTTTTACAAGCAGGGTACCCCATTTGTATAATAGTGAAAGTTAAATGTGAGGAACCATGCTCTTACCAAGAGGATGAAATCAGATCGTATTGTGGGACTCAGCAATACACGCATTTACGCTAAGTTTATTTTCCATATGAGTTAGCCCATAACAATGACTCCATTCCGTTTATGCAAGTGGATCTAAAAGCACTTATTGGTGGGGAGAGTAGTAGAGAAAAGCCGGATGAAGGAAACTGATCCCTGGAAGACATAATTCAGATCACGTGACATACCTATGTGAACGAATTGATCAGCGAAATGACTTTTAAGATATTCAAAAACATAAGGTGAAAAACGCTCCCTTTGCAGGAAACGCTATGATCAACGTGTTCAAAATGTCGATTTGATTCAGCTCATAAGATTGCTTCATTCTATAGATAGTGATAATCAACATTGATTATCATATATCTTTGCCTATTATTATACTCGCTATCAATTATTCTGTATAAGGTAACCACTTCATTTGTACTCGATAATCGTTAGGTTCTAAAGTGACCACAGAATAGACACCATTTGGACCGCCTCCAGGTGTACCCTTTTTATGACGAATCATTGATGGGAAAATAACACCTGGAAAACCTGATCCTAAGCTGCTGGAAAACTCTGGGGCCTCTGGGTGGGCATGGCCTGCAAAACTGATAACATTGACTTCTTGATTTCGATTAACATAATTTGTAACAATATTTGCGATTTGCTTGGCTTGTCTGTCATTATAAAAGTTCTTCACATGCTTGTAATGATGCGGGCTGACATGACTGCATAAAAGTATATAATCCTCCTTATTCTTCCCCAGCTGTTCTTTTATCCAATCCAAAGCGGAATCATGTAGTTGGCAATTTTGCCAGTGATTCCCCGATTGTTGTTTCACATCGAAACTGCTATCTAACATGATGATTCGGCAGGACACCTTTTCCTTACGTATTACATAAGATTTGTGAAAAGGACTCCCTGCTTTTACTGGGACACCATTATAGCCGAAATAATCGGCAATTCTTATTTGTTTGTAAACATCTAAATCATGGTTTCCAGGTGTAATTGCTTTGGGAGCTTCTATGGAATCCCATATTTCCATAAATTTATCTGGTGGGCATGAACCATGAATACAATCTCCTAAAGATAAAACAAAATCAGGTTGTTCTTTGTTAGCAATGGTTGCAAAGGAGCGAAAATTAGCAGGAACTGAATAAAATAATCCTTGCTCTCCAATAGACTCTTTGTGATTTACATCCCCATCAATATTCTTCATATGTAAGTCTGTTATGATATGAAGCACAATGTTTCCCAACTTACATCCCCTTTCTCCATTATTACTGAACATCCAATCAGGAAGTCCACCCTTGTCATTACCTTGAATAGGCTGATTTATATACACTTTTTATATAGCCGATCGACAATATCACAATAATAATTACCACGACAAGGGTTGCTGCGGTGGCATAACCCGTTTCAAAATAACGAAAGCCTTGACGATAAATGTAGAAGGTGAGGGTTTCCGTTGCATTCCCTGGCCCTCCACCTGTAAGAACATACATTTTGTCGAAAATCTGAAATGTATCAATTGTCCTTAAAAATAACACAAGCAATATAACAGGTTTTAATAGGGGTAAAGTGATGTAACGAAAAGCTTGAAATCCACTTGCTCCATTTACAGCAGCACTTTCATATAAATCCTTAGGAATGGTCTGAAGTGATGCTAAAATAATTAAAAAGGCAAATGGTGTCCATTGCCAGACATCTGTAATAACAATCGAAAATAATGCCCAATCCGCTGAGCTTAACCACTCGATTGCTGGTAAGCCTACTAAAGTAAGAAAATAATTAATGATCCCATAGTCATACTCATACATCATCTTCCAGGTAAGAGCAACTGTAATCGGTGGTAATAACATAGGTAATAGCACAATCGATCGAATAATGGCGCTTCCTTTAAAATTCTTTTGAAACAGAATAGCAAACATTAACCCAAAAAACACTTCCAAACTAACAGCAATAACCACAAATATTATTGTATTTTTAAAGGCTACCCAAAACAATGAATCTTGAAAGAGCTCTTGATAACCTTGAAAACCGACAAACTTCCATTCAGTTCCTTGTAAATAATTCATACTAAAGAAGCTTGCAGTTATGACGTATAAGAGTGGGTATACTGTGAGTACGAGAAAAACAATAATTGTTGGGATGAGAAATATGTATGTCATTTTATTCGTTCGCTGCATAGGTAAACTCCTTTAAAATAAGTCATTTCCACTCTATTAGAAATGTAACAACACGGATACCAATAGGGTGGAATTGATTTTTACCACAGCGCTAACCGCCTGTAATACCCTAAAAGAAAAGTTTTGAGTAACATGAAGATGGTAAGTGGGGGATAACAGACGCTAAGCATCCTGATAAGTTTCACTGATGATCAGCGGAGGAAATAAAAATCCCCACTGATCAAAGTCTCACTTTATTTACTCATAATTTTAGCAATTTCTTCGTTTGCTTTAACCAAACCTTCTTCGACTTCAAGTTGGCCAGACAAGATTTGGGATAAGTACAAGCCCCAAGTATCTTCGATTTGGCTCCAAAGTGGTGTTCTAGGACGTGCAACAGAATTTTGTAATGCTTCTAATTGTGCCGGATAATGACGATAAACCTCGTTTAGTTCTTCATCTTGGTAAACACTTATTCGTGTTGGTGCCCCACCACCATCAAGTGCCATTTCTTTTTGGATTTCTGGACTTGTTATCCATTTCATAAATTCTACAGCTGGCTCTACGTTTTGAGATGATTTTGGAATTCCTAGCATCCAATTTCCGATCATTGCAGAAGAGTCAGATACCTGGGATGGAACAGCAGATAAATCTACTTTACCAACAACTTTAGAGCTTTCTTCATTATCAACTTGAGAAACCCATGATGGCCATGCAATAACCATTGCAACTTGTCCTTGTGTCAATGATGTGGCGATTTGGTCTGTATTAAAGCTCTCCACACCTTTTGGACTTAAACCTTTAAGCTTTAAGTATGTTTCCATTGCTTTAATTCCAGCCTCAGAGTTAACTTGTGGCTGGTTATTCTCATCCAGTACAGTACCACCGTATGCCCAGAACAATGGCATATAGTCCGAAACAATCGGATTTCCCCTTTGTCCCCGAACCGCATAGCCGTAAATATTATCCTCATTTTCTACAACTGTTTCTGCAATGTTTACTACATCATCCCATGTAGCAGGGACATCTAAATTATGTTTTTCAAGTAAATCTGTTCGATAATAAAATAACTGCACATTACCGAATAAAGGTAATGCAATTAATTCACCACTTTCATATGGGTGTTTTCCTAAATTTACAGCTTGAGTAAGAAAATCTTCGTCTAATCCATTAGGAAAATATTCATCCAATTTAACAAGCAAATCGCCTTCACCGAATTCTGGCATATATGGATCGTCAATCATCGTTAAATCATACGCACCACCATTATTACGAATATCCAATACAACCGATTCTTTTAACTGATCAAAAGGCATGCTGACAACTTCCACCTCTACTCCGGTTTCTTCTTCATATTTCGGAACAACTGCTTTAATTGCATCAGCCATTTCTCCCTCACGTGCAGCAAAGGTTAGCTTTGTTGCCTCTTGACTGTCTGTATTAGATGCATTTGCTTCTTCACTGGACGAATTGCCACAAGCCGTGGCAATTGTCATAACGATAATCATCATTAATAAAATTAAGCCATTTTTCTTTTGCTGCATATGTAACACTCCTCATTTAATAATTGCTTTTATCCTTTAACCGCACCACCAGTCAGACCACTGACCATGGTTTTTTGCATAAACAAAACAAAAATCAGCATGGGAAGTAATGATAAAATACCTCCTGCACTCATCGGACCCCAAAGTACTAAATATTCCGTTATCATCCCGGATAATGTAACGGGGGCAGTCATTAATTCTTGAGATTGCACAAATATTAAACCGTATAAAAACTCATTCCAAGCTGTAATAAATGTGAAAATCGCCGTAGCTCCTATACCTGGCGCAACAAGTGGCAATACTATTTTACGATAAGCTTGGAATGGTGAGGCACCATCAACTGTTGCACTCTCTTCTAGCTCCATTGGAATATCATTAAAAAAATTAATTAAAAGCCAAATGCCAAATGGAAGATTAAAAGCGACATAAGCTAAAATAAGAGCGACTTGGGTATTTAATAATCCTGCACTTCCCATCAATGAATACAAAGGAATCACAAACGTGATAGGAGGGAAGATTCTCGTTAAAATCACCCATAATAAAATAAGCTTTTTCCCTTTAAAGTTATATCTTGATAGACTGTAAGCGGAAAGACTCGCAATTGCTACTACGATGATGGTTGATATTGCTGCAACGATCAAACTGTTTTTCAATGTTACTAAGAAATCCATCTCGATAATCAATTGGCTGTAATTTGCTAGAGTTGGATTAAACGGCAATAATGATGGTTGCTCTGTAAAAATATCCACTCTTTTTTTAAATGAATTATTCAACATCCAATAAATAGGAAAGATGGTCCATAGAATTACAAATCCGATCCCAGTCCATCGCAGCAAACGATTTAGACTAAATGATTTTAATTCCACATGCATAGTATTCTCCTCTAGACAAATAAGTGTTTTCCGTTTATCACGGTGTTAACCAACTGTAAGATCCTCTTTGCTGAGAAGTCTCACTTTATCAACTATCAAACTATCATGTTTTTGAATAAGTAACGCTCCTTTCCTCCAGTCCTATAGACATATTATCATAGTTTCGTTAATATTATTTTAATTACACGTAAATTTAATGTAAATGTCTAGACAATTTTTTTAATGTGGAATTGGAAAAGCGATCCCTAATGAAATGATTGTTCACATAAGTCAAAGTTAGAATACAACGAAAATGTAGTAATTGGTGGGGAAATAACAGCTGATTCACTATCCTTAAAATTGTTAGGATTAATTTGCTCCTTGTTGGACAGTAAAAATCCGAACGATATTATTATAAGACATAATAATATCGTTCGGATTATAATTAACCTCTATACATTTAAATAACCGTGATCTCTTCTAGTTAGAGTATTACTACTTTAAAGTATGTCTCAATTGCTGATGTATATGACTGTTCGATGTAACGATGCTATCAGAACAGATTGCATTTTCATTGTCTAGAGCGGTACAAGTTCCTCCCGCTTCAGTAATGAGTAAAATGCCAGCTGCAATGTCCCATGGTTGTAAGCCAAAATGCCAAAAACCATCCAAACGGCCTGTTGCAACATCTGCTAAGTCTAGACAGGATGAGCCAGTTATACGAATACCTCGGGAACTACCAGCAAATCGCTGCATTAGTTGTAAGACTTCTTCTTTTTCAACCCACTGTTGAGCAGAAAAACCAAATGCTATTAAACCATGCTCCAGCTTAGGAGTTTCAGAGACTGATATCACCTCATTGTTGCAATAGGCACCTTTCCCTTGCATTGCTGTATACAATTTTTCCTGATGGATATCATATATCCAAGCAGCAATGGGCCTTTCCCCTTTACAAAGGGCAACAGAGATTGATATCCGCTCAAATCCATGTACAAAGTTCATCGTACCGTCTATCGGATCGATAATCCAAGTCATCTCTTCCTCACGTATCGCTTCATTTGGATTTGTTTCTTCGGTTACAAATCGATAAGCTGGTGCCAATTGCTGTAACTGCTCTATTAAGAATTTCTCTACCTTACTATCCATTTCTGTTACTAAGTCTGCTTGGTTGATTTTAAATTGATAGGCATTGACAAATAAACTGTTTCTAACAATATTTCCAGCTATTTTAATAATTTTGGCTACTTCAATGGTATCTAAATCTAGGTCTAATTTATTATTAAATAGTAACACCTTGGTTAATTTCGCACCCTTCTAATCGTAAATTGAAATACATCATTTCGAAAATAATCCATTGAGTAGAGCACAGGCTCATTTAATCGATTATAATGTAGCTGTTTCATCATTAAAACGGTTGTTTCGGGTCGGATCAGTAGTTTTTGACACTGAATGTCTGTGTGTAGCGGAACATTTAACTCGGCATCTGCGCTCGTAATATATACCTGACAGTGTTCTTCCAAGTATGCAAACAAAGAACCAATCACTTTTTCCTTTAAGATGTCTCTGCCAATAATGTGCTCTGGTATAATATTAATGGATACAACGGTGGGTTCGTCATTTGCAGTCCGAATACGCTCATTGACTATAACAGAATCTCCTTCTTTAAGTTGTAATGCCTTAGCCCATTCCTTAGTACAAGAAGCAAGGCGAATGGATTCTCGTCGTTCCCCTTCATTTAAACCAGCAGATTTAATCATATTGGTAACACTACCTAGTTTTTCTAAGCGATTTGGTATATTGGGTAAAGCTTTAACTACAAAGGTTCCAGCTCCGCGCTTCACCACTAATCTCCCTTCTTTTTCTAAAAGCTTGACAGCGGAGCGAAACGTTTCTCGAGACACCTTAAATTTCTTCGCCATTTCAATTTCTGATGGCAATTTTTCTCCTGCTTTTAATATCCCATCTTCGATTAATTGTAAAATTTGATCGCGAATTAGCATATATTGTGGTTTCATTCAATTCATCTCTTTCATAGATTATACTAAATATGTCTAGACATTAATTATACATAATATCATGTTATATAACTAGTTATAAAATGATATTTAACAAAAAATTAATATAATTAAAATAGCTTTATTTATGAATAAAATCTAGTATCCTCTTGCTTGTAGTGAAGATGCAGAAACATAAAAATAAGTTATGTGTCTAGACAATTATAAAAAATAACATACTTTTTAAAAATGTAGTAATTTAACTTTGTTAGGATAATATTGAATTTGCAGATAGGAGGGCGGGATTGTTGGTGGTTATTGAGAACAAAAGTAGAATAATAAAATTAGAAGATTTTGAAAGAGGGACATTTGAGCATACTGCTGGAAATACCTAAGAATTAATGTAGAGGTAAAGTGAATATATAAATCTTAGAAGAAAATGTTCCTCAACCTGCTCCCCGTGGCATCAATCAATTTTTGATGCAGAGGATTATGAACCATCCGATTCATGTAGTATAAAAGTCTTGCATGAAATAATTCCAATAACAAAAACTGCTCATTAATTTCCATATTATATAGTCACACAATATGCTTGTATGTTAAAAAGTTAAAACTTTTGGATAACGATAAAGGATTCTTAAACAGGTATTCCAGTAAAATAAATATAATATATCCCCACTATTTACATAAATCGACAATTGACGACAAGAGAAAAAACCCCTATTATTAAAGTACTAGAAAAAGAAAAGGGTGGACAATTATGATTAGAAAGAGACAATTAGTTTGGGGGATATTTTTATTCGTTTTAATTACACTATCAGCATGTTCCAATAATAGTGCGGAAAGTGTAGAAGCACCACCAGAAGAAATTAATTCTAAATTCCTATTATTTTCAGAAGAGGGAACCATCGATGATTATGAAAGTTATGGGACATTATATGAAAAAAGTGGAGAAGAGAAAGTTACCAAGATTTCAGATGATGTTTTGACTAATAACTTTGTTTATTATAATAATGAGGATAAAGTTTTATATTTAAATAAAGATAGAGATCTTTATCAGTATAAGTCAGGGGAAGAAAAGAAGAAACTTGCTGAAGAAGTCTATCTATTTGATGGAAATTACCCAAATGATATTGTACTTTACCAGAATGAAAATATGGATCTTTATATTATTGGTGAAGAAGATACCGCTGGAGAAAAAATTGCTTCTAACGTATACCAGCATTATTTCCTAGATAAGGTTTTATACTATCTGGATGATGACGGCGATTTAACAAAGTATAATGTAGATACTAGAAAAGAAGAAAATCTTGCACACGATGTCTCATCTTTCGAAATGTTAACTGCTGAGGGTGATATCGCTTATTTAAATGATGATTCTATGTTGTATTATAAACCTAAGGATGAAGATAGTATTCGCATATCAAGTGATGAAGCATCCATGGATTTTCTCGAGATGGTAGATAACCAGCTTGTTTATATGACATGGGAAGATGAGTCACAAACTTTACAAGCAACAGAATTAGGTGGCGAAAAATCCACAGTTGAAATAGCCACAAATGTGTATTTATTCTACTACTATAATGGTGGTTATTATTACTTAAATGATGATGATAATTTATATAAGAAAAGTATAGATGAAGAAAAATCGACTAAGATTGCCAGTGAAGTCACCAGCTTCCAACTTTTTGATGATGGTATCTATTACTTAAATACTGATGCTCAATTAGTTCATTTAAAAGATAACGAAGAAAAAGAAACAATAGGTACTGATGTTATATTATATGAATTGAGTCCTGATGGCGATATCGCTTATTTAAATGAAGATAATGAACTATTCATCAATGAGAAAAAATTAGTGACAGGTATCGATAACTATGCGAATTACTATGGAAATATAGCATATGCGGATGAAAATGGCCAATTATATTTGGTTCAAGGTACAGAGGAAAAGTTAGTAGAAGAAGATTTAAGTGAGTATTCTTCTGTCTACTTCCAAAATCAATTAGTATATGAAAACTTGTTATCTCTAGAGGATATAGCAGGAATTTGGAAAGCCGAAGATGAATATGGAAGTTACTATATCGAAATCAATGAAGATGGATTAATGACACAGCTGCAAACAAATGAGCAATTAAGCATTGTTGTAGAATATGCCAGCTATAATACACTGGAGGTTACGATTGACTCTGAATATTCTACCATTGAAAAGGTTGATGGTGAGACGATCAGGATTTTGACAGATTATGACGAAATCAGTTTAGTCAGATCTTCTCTTGAAGAAGCAGATCAATATGTCCAGAATATGGAGTTAGAGGCAGATAAAGCGGAAATTGAACAATTGATTAATGGCTATTTAGATGAGTATATTTATGCGGTGAATTATGGTGATACGTACTATTTAGACAGCCATATCGACATAAATAGCTCATTCTATGATGAGCAAGTCAATTTTATTAATGGACTTTATGATGAGGGAGTATATGAAGAAGTGCTTTCCTTTTCTGTAGAGAATATTGCCAACATAAGTGCGGATGTGTATAACGTTACTGTTAATGAATCGTACAACATTTTTTATTCAGTGGACGCAACGGAAGAAGTAGTCGAATATACTAGTGTTTATACGGTAAAAAGAATAAATGGTCAATTTCTAATAACAGATCTAAGTGTTGAGCAAAATACGATCTAACATAGCCAAACCCCCAACCTGTTGGGGGTTTTTATAATGAGAAAAACTTTGATAATCAGGGTGAAGCTTCAATTGGTTAAATCATGGACGAATTTTCCGATTATCACATAATCCCTAGATCTACTAAATAAGCGGCAGGATACTCTTTGTCCTGCAAATCAATAAGAACATTTGTTGAGCCGCCATTACCGACAAATTTACCTGCATATTCAAGCCTTAAGACAACATAATTATAATTAAAGTAAACAATATTTGCAGTAACTATGTTATTTGAATCAAAATCTAATTGTTTGGCTATTTTTCCATAATCAATGGAAAATTCCTCTTCATATGTATTGTTTCATTGAGCGTAATTTTCGATTGTTTGGATTCTTTGTACTCCATCCGATAGATTTTCTGGTGTAGATAAATCAGAACTCTCATTTTTAGTATAAATATCTCCATTTAAATATACGTATTTCCCATCCTCGCTGAGAAGATCATCTTCATTAATAAAAGAAACTTCGTTCGATTTTGTGTCAACAATAGTTGTCCCCAATATGCTTATATGATCTTCTACCGTAGGAAAAAGCTGATAATAAGGTTGTAATTGTTCTGATTGGATTAATTCTTGTTGATTTTCCTGATGAAATGGTGTAAATGTATATGTTGCTGATTGCAAGTCAACAAAAAGGTGATACCATAATCTATTATCCCCTAACTTATCATATTCTTTAAGAGTAATAAATATTTGACTGTTCTTAATAGCATTAATCGAAAAATGTAAAATTATATCGTCCGAGATTCCATAACTCCTCATCTCATCATTAAGATCGATGATTTGTGTATGTTGCTGGTTTGTTATTTCTAGCTGGTTATTATCTTTCATTTCCACGGTAGGTAGTGAATACTCTTGATTATTATTAATTGGTTCTTCGATAAGCTCGTTACTGTTTCTTATTTTGTTAAAAACTTGACTGGGGTTTTCGGATGCAATCAATGGTGCATAGTGCAGCATTAGCTGTTCTTCACTAATTTTGTAATACTTAATAACAGATGAAGGTCTTTCTCGACTTTCCTGGGAGTATATATAGTTGTTGTTTTCATCACGGACAAGTTCATCTTCATAGGTAATAAAATCGACTAGGAAATCAGATAAAGCAGAACTTTTTGCTTCAGGAAAGCCCTCAACATATTTGGTTTCCGGAAAAGAAGGATTATCATCAGTATAACCGATTGTTAATATTATTGTAGATAGAAATATTACCATTTTTATATAATGTTTCACTCTAATTTCTCCCTTCTACACTAGTCGAATAATTAACCACTTTTATTAACTCCATTTCCGTATAATTGAGGGTACGGCTTTGATATGATTATACTATCGGTCATTGGATCACTTCTCATATATGTATATGCATTAATTACTCGAAACACAAAAATTATCCCGATATTTATAACCCTGATTAGCTATTGCTATTCAGGGTTATGTTGAAAAGTTCATACTATTAGGCTTAACTTTTTGGAACCTCTACTCTATTATTGTAATCCTAAATTCACCATATAAGCTTGAGGATTCTCTTCATCTTGTAAATCAATCAGCACATTGGTTTCCCCGCCATGACCAACAAGTCTGCCCGCATAAAGAAGGGTTAACACAACATAGTCTTCGTTAAAGTAGACAATATCTGCTGTGATTATATTTTTTGTATCAAAGTCTAACTGGTCAGAAATTTCTCCATAATCAATCGAAAATTCTTCTTCATAAACCTCGTTTCCTTGAGTGTAATTTTCGATCGTTTGGATTCGTTGTACACCATCTTCTAAATCATCAGATGGCTCCTTCATATCCCCGCCAAGATAAACAAATTTCCCATCTTTACTTAGCAGGTCCTCATCTTGAAGAGGAGTGACTTTATTCGTTTCAGTATTAACAATTACAGTTCCAAATACACTTATAAAATCTCCTGTTTTAGGAAATAAGTCATAATAAGGTTCTAACTCTCCTGATTCCATAAATTCATTTGCTCTTTCTTTTTGGAATTGGGTGATTGTAAAGTTTGCTAATTGCTGATCAATAAAAAGGTAGAACTGTTCGCTTGTAATGTTTGCTTTATCTGTATCTTCAAGAATAATTAGCAGGTTATTTTCATTAATAGCACCTAAAGTAAAGTGGAAATTAGTATCATTCGTCACTCCGTATCTTTCCAACTCTTCATTTAATTGTATTGTTTTTTGATTTTTGGATGTTTGTATTTTAAGTTGGTTTTGTTCTGTCATTTCAATTTTTGGAAGATTATAAGTGTCCAGATTTCCTATTGATTTATTTAAATGCAGTTTTTCTTCATTATTTCTTAATTCGTTTAATTTTATACTAGGGTTACTTGCATTAAAGATCGGTCGGTAATAAGTTAAAAGCTGTTTATTTGTGTACTGATAATAACTGATTTGTTTAGGATCATCACTAACCCAGTTTTCTTGTGAGAAAATTCGTATATCTTTTTTTTGCATTAGTTGGTGTTCTGCATAATCTGTATTTAAATAATTTAAAAATTCTGATAGGGCAGGTGTTTCAGTTACAGGAAATCCATTTATATAATGAGTATCTGGAATAGAAGCAGTCTTGGAGCCACAACCAAATAATAATAGGCATGCCGAAATAAATAACGTAGCATGGGTCAATTTATACATGTTAGTTTCTCCTTTGCAGATTCTGTGATTCACCTGTGGAAATTAATTTCTCAAGTCGTGTCTTACTGATAGCAGTTCGTTGTTTTACACCGTCTTGATCACTGATTATAAATCTCTCAATCGATCCATCTCTATGCATATGGACAATAATATCACCCGGCTCTCCACCTGTTGTAGCACCTTCCAGAAATGCCTCGGAGTTCGACTCAATCCCATGCACATAAACAGAAACATTCTCAAATCCCGAAAACTCTCCTTGCTTATAAGGAGGTAGATCTCGTGTTTAATTCACAACCGGAAGTAAAGGCGATATATTAAATGGTCGACACGTAATAATTCTTCAATCAGACCATGTGCATTATCCATTAATTCCCTCAGTCGCTCCCTAGCGTTCAGAATAATATAACCGATCTCAATTTTGGCATGTGGCCAGATTTCATCAACTTGGTCCCATGGAAACTGTGTATCGAAAATAACTTGATCAAGCATTAATTCAAACTCATTTAATACTTCCTCAAGGTTTGTAAAGTCCCTTAGAAAGTGTCCGTTGCTTCTTTCAGAGCGGCAGGGGTAAGTTTGATTTCCTCCTCAATTCTAGAAGGAGAGTATGTATAACTATATTCTGCTCTGCTTTGCAGGTTAAAGGCAGAACAAACCAGCTCATCTACTTCCACTACAGCTCTGACAAAATGAAGCACAGTATCAGCAAAGTATAAAAGCCGACTGCTTGCTTTACTGAAGAAATCAATATTATCTTGTCTTTGAGGCTTACGGCAGCTTTTCCATTATGCTTGTCAAGTTCTAACTGAAAGTAGACCATTTGTTCCAGTAATGTGCTGAAGTGCTGTTCTAAACTACCAATAGCTTTGCTTGTTTCTGCTGGCAAATTCTTGTTGAAGGAAATTGTACCCAATTTATTTTCCCCCTTTTCTTTCTGCATTGGTTAGCAATTGATCTAACTGCATTTCTTTTTCATCGACATAACCATAATGGTAAACGGTATGGATGTCTTTATTATCGAATAATATAAAAGACTCTTCTGCATTCGTAAAACCATTCGGATAGTTCAGGGCTGTATAGTCCCTTACAATCTGATGAGTTTCTGAAAAAACCTGTCGTCCGATGATTAATAACCTTCTTGAATCATTATGTAATCCAACTACACTGCCAGTCGGAAGATAGTTTTTTGAATAGAGCATAAGTATACCTTCCCTCCATATTACTTGGAATATGTTTCCTTAATGAATATAAAAAATAGTTACAGAAATTACAAATATTTAGGGATTTTATTAATAAGTGATTATGCAGGTATTTTTCATCTTATATTTACTTTTCTTTCCTCTATAACATGCTTATTGTCCTTCATTTAGCAGTCATTAAAAACGGATTAGAATAAAGAAATTAAAAAAGAAGGGGAGAATTTATCATTTTATCTTTAACAAAAAAAGCTTCTTTCCTGTAAGAAAGAAGCTTTTTAGAATCATTAGTTTAGTCTTTTGGTAACTCTTTTATTTCTTCGCCATTTTTACCTTGATATCGTATTCCCCAGCTTGTTAAAGCTGCGACAAGCATAACGATCATAAGGAACCACCCTTGAAAAACAAAAGGAAAGACTGAGGTAGGTGGAACGACTGGAAGCCATTCATACGTATCCTTCATCATTGTAATCGTTGACCACCCCAGTAGTACAGGTGCTCCCCATGGAAAAATATATCCTAATGCAGAAGTGATGGCATCTAGCATATTCGCTCTTCTGTAGCTGTGAATTTTGTATTTTTCCCCAATTTCACGGACAAAAGGTGCAGCAGCAATTTCTGCAGCTGTATTGATTGTAATTGCACTGTTTAATAATGCTACTATACCCCAAATAGCGAATTCAGCTCGGCGGATCGAATCTTTAATCCATTTCATTAAGGAAACAGTGATAGCTTCCATTGTCCCGCCCAATCTTAATAGATGGGCAGAAGCAACAATTAAGAGGATGAGAATAGCCATGTTCATATAACCGATAATACCATTTATTAAAGCACCTTCCACAATGTTGTCAGAATCAGGGTTAAAGCTGATTACCTCTTGTAATGAGCCTACTGGGAAAATAGCGATAGTAACTACAGCAGTAATAATACCCCAAGTTAGTGATGTGATAATATGATTTCCGGACAGTGCTAAGACTAATACAATGATAAATGGTATGAGCATAACCAGACCAGCAGGACTTGTTGATGATTCTATACTTGCCTGGTTTTCAAAAGAACCGCCTCCACCAAAAATAATGAATAGTATTAGGGTCGGAATAGCTGCGGCAATCGCATACTTAAATCTGCTGCGGACAACCCCGGGAACATCGGCACCTTGTGTTGTTGCTGACACAATAGTTGTATCTGATACCGGTGCAAGATTATCACCGAAGACCGCTCCTGCCAGAATTGCAGCAAATAATATGGTAGGATCTGCTCCTGTCGCCACACCAGCAGGATACATTAATGTGGCGAAAGCAACTGTTGTACCATAACCTGTACCTACTGCAGTGGAAAATACAGCTGCCAAAATGAATGTTAACCCAACAAACCATCCACCTGTGAATCCAGTAATGTTGCCGACCCACACTAATCCTTCCACTAATCCACCGACTTGTAATACCTGGGCAAACATGCCGGCATAGAACCATGCGACCATTGCCACAACTCCAATTGGCTGCGCTAATCCTTCGAACAATCCTTGGGCATAGTCAGCCCACTTACTCTTACAAAAAAACAAACCTAAAGTAATCCCGAAGATGGCACCCAGAACTAATCCAACCTCTGAAGATAACTGCAGGACGCTTGTCGTAATTGCCCAGATTATGAAAAATAATAAAGGAACTGCAGCTCCAAACTCACCCAAACGAAAATCCAATTGCTGTATTTTACTCGTACCAATTGCACGAGCTAATTCCTTATTCTGTTGTTGCATGACGATCACTCCCATAACAATCTATTTTCAAAAATACATTTATAATAATGAAAAAAACAGCATTTGTTATTGTACCATATTTTATTTATCTGTTGTACTCCCTTTATACATACCAGGTATTAAAGATTTATAATTTGTTGATCAAATGGATAGAAAAATCTATGGGAATATCTATCGGAAGATTATCATAAGTTTCAGTGATAGGGAATATTCAAATCGTAATTATTATGATTTGTAAAATTTTCCTATTGATAAAATCAGTAAAGGGAGATTATATGGGAAGAAATCTAGTATCTATCAGTATCGATCTATTTTTATTATGCCTGTTTGCAATGGTAGCCTTTATTGTCACACTCAATGGTTCATCATCATTATTGGTTATTCCCGATTCCTTCTATCAAGTGAATACTATTTTCCTAAGTATTTTGATAGAAGCACTGCCTTTCGTATTAATTGGTGTATTAATTGCCGGGTTTATTCAAATTTTTATATCAGAAGAACAGTTAAGTCGTCTTATTCCGAATAACAAATATGCAGCAATTGTTATGAGTTGTGTTGCAGGGTCTCTATTCCCGGCGTGTGAATGCGGGATTGTCCCAATTGTCCGTCGATTACTGGCAAAAGGTGTGCCTATTTATGCAGGGGTAGGTTTTCTGCTAACAGGACCATTAATTAATCCTATCGTAATTTTTTCAACATATATGGCTTTTGGGAATGACTTGGAAATAGCACTATTAAGAATGGGGGCAGGTTTTGTTGCTGCAATAGTTATTAGTATAATAATTGGTTTCTTTTATCAATCTGATCAGCTAAAGGTAAAGAAAGAACATAGAGAAAGTTGTAACCACACTGTGAATAATGGCATTGGAAAAAAGCTAGGAAAAACTTTAATTCATTCTGTTGATGAATTTTTTGACATGGGTAAATACTTAATTATCGGTGCGCTTTTAGCATCATGTGTACAAGTATATGTGCCGACAAATGTACTGGCAGGTATAGGCGATGGTCCGTTTCTTTCCGTATTTGTCATGATGGGACTAGCATTTTTACTCTCACTTTGTTCAGAAGCGGATGCCTTTATTGCTTCATCATTTTCAGGAGTTTTTCCGAGAGGTGCCATTTTGAGTTTTCTAATCTATGGTCCAATGATTGACCTGAAAAATACTTTCATGATGTTGAGCGTGTTTAAATGGAGGTTTGTTGTTGTATTAGTATCCATTATTACTATCTCTGTGTTTATCATTATAACATTCATTCAAGGCTATCTATAGGAGGAATGGTTAATATGTCGATTAATTGGCAACAGCTCGTTCGCGCTGTCATTCTATTTCTGTTTTTTCTTTATATCTATCAATTACACCTGACTGGAGACCTGCTAAAGCTAGTAAACCCGAAATATGAGACATTGAGCATGATAGGGGCGATGCTTTTTCTTCTATTATTTTTTTCTCAATTATTCAGAGTTGTCTCTTTTAGTAAACATACTGCCGTCCATCATTGTACAGATAGTCACCATCATGACCATGGTGACCAGCCAATGAACTGGAAGAAGGGTATCAATTATTTCATCTTAGTCTGCCCGTTGTTGACAGGTTTTATTTTTCCATTAGCAACTCTCGATGCATCGATTGCTCGAAATAAAGGAGCAACGATGTTCTTGACTAATCAGGAGGAGACCAGTATTCCAATAGAGGAAAGCTATACTGATGAAACGAATCCAACTCTGTCAGAGGGGAATCCAGGTGATGAGAATGAAATTGACCCGAATGTTTATCAAAATAAAATATCCAAAGCAGACTATGACCAATTCAAAAACAAACTGGTTAATCTATCTCATATTGATATGAACGATGTTTTGTATTCCAGCATATATCAGCAAGTAATGGAAAATCCTGATTTATATCATGGCAAAGAAATAACATTAACAGGGTTTGTATACAGAGAAAAAGGATTTCAGCCAAATCAGTTGGTGATCGGGCGGTTTCTGATTACACATTGTGTAGCTGATGCTAGTCTAATAGGATTTTTAACACAGTTTGATGAAGAAATAACAGTAGAAGACGATACGTGGATGTCGATTACAGGTAAAATAACTATCACAGATTATCAGGGGTCACAAATGCCATTAATAGAAGTTGTGGAAAAGGAAATAATAGAGACACCAGTTCAGCAGTACGTTTACCCTTTAACAATTGATATTCTCGGCACGAATGGATAATATCCGTGATATAATGATAGGTAAGCGAGTAAGGAGGTTATTTATGGATACGAGGATTCAAAAGTGGGGTAACAGTCAGGCAATTCGGTTACCAAAAGCAATTTTAGAACTTGCAGGCATATCGGAAGACGACCAGGTAAAGTTAAAAGTAGTTGATGGTAATATTGTTTTATCTCCCATTCGTAAGCACCTTACCTTAAAAGAGCGGATAAGCGAATTTCGGGAAGATGAAGTGATGAAAGAAAGTGAATGGGAGATCAGAAAGGAAGGAAAGGAGTTACTGTAATGTATATACCTAATCCCGGAGATATAGCCCTACTTGAAATGGAGACTGGTTCATGGTATCAACCAAAGGAACAACAGTACCTTTTCATCATTAGTAATAACACATTTCACCGGTTTACAGGCATGGCAATTGCTTGTCCCATTATCCCGCACGGACAGCCATCGCCGTTACATATAAAATGTGAGGGACGTACAAAGACAAATGGAATGATCTGCTGTGAGCATGTGAAAACTATGGACATAAAAACGAGAGAACTAACATTCATAGAGAAAGTTCCTAGGGATATATTAGATGAGGTAAGAGATATTTTGTACGGAATACTGGAATCTGAAGAATAATAGATAATATGTAAGCTCTCTTCACTATTTGTGGGAGAGCTTTTTATATGGAGGTTGGAGGTTGAATGAATCTCACTGATCCCGCTTCGGTCCTGATAAAAAAATCAACTTAAAAAACCTTGTTAGAAAATCTAACATCATAATAGTGAGGCTGATGATTGTTATGCTAGCCTTAACAATAGATATAGAAAAAGATCTTATTTCATGATAGGTTGGGAGGATATCTATGAAACTTAATCCCGTTGAACAGGAAAAGCTGTTACTTTTTCTTGCAGGAGAATTGGCAGAGAAAAGGAAAAATAAAGGATTGAAGCTTAATTATCCTGAAGCTGTTGCATTGATAAGCTGTTATTTACTTGAGGGAGCGCGTGAAGGGAAAACGGTGGCTCAATTGATGCGGGAAGGAAAGCAGGTTTTATCATCAGACGAAGTTATGGAAGGTGTACCTGAAATGATTGAAAGTGTGCAGATTGAAGCAACCTTTCCTGATGGAACAAAACTTGTTACGGTACATCAACCAATAATTTAAGGAGGATACATCCATGATGATTCCTGGTGAGATTCGTTTTCATAATGAAGGAATTGAAATAAATAAGGGTCGGAATGTGAAGATATTGATGGTAGCAAATATTGGTGACAGGCCGATTCAAGTCGGTTCACACTTTCATTTTCCTGAGGTCAATCGCTACTTGAAGTTTGACCGGGAGCAGGCAATTGGCATGCGGCTCCATGTTGCTGCTGGAACGGCAATTCGCTTTGAACCAGGGGAAGAAAAGGAAGTGGAATTAGTAGAAATTGCAGGGGAACGCAAAGTATTCGGTCTTAATAATTTAACGAACGGCAGTGTGAGAGATATAGAGAATATTTCTAATAGATTACTTGGATTCCAGAAGGAGGAATAATCAATGAAGCTATCACGCAAGCAATATGTATCCTTATATGGACCAACTATTGGTGATCAGATTCGCTTAGCAGATACAGACTTATGGCTGGAGGTAGAAAAGGATTATGCTGTATATGGGGATGAAAGTGTATTTGGTGGCGGAAAAGTTCTCCGGGACGGAATGGGACAAAGCAGCACAAGAACACGAGAGGAAGGTGTGCTGGATTTAGTTTTAACAAATGCGATTATTGTTGACTATACGGGGATTATAAAAGCAGATATCGGGGTTAAAGATGGGCGCATTGCAGGGATCGGCAAATCTGGAAACCCCGATGTAATGGAGGGTGTCCATGAGAATATGGTAGTTGGAGCATCAACAGAAGTGATTGCTTGTGAAGGGCGAATTATTACGGCTGGGGCCATAGATGCACATATCCATTTCATTAGTCCGCAGCAAATTAATGTGGCGTTGGCAGCAGGATTTACAACAATGATTGGGGGAGGAACAGGACCGGCAACAGGCACGAATGCGACAACATGTACGCCTGGGCAGTGGAACATTTTCCGAATGCTCGAAGCTGCAGAGGAATATCCGGTTAATATTGGGTTTCTTGGGAAAGGGAATGCGTCAACTCCTGAACCGCAGAGGGAACAAATTAGTGCAGGAGCGATTGGTTTAAAGCTTCATGAGGACTGGGGAACGACTCCTGCAACGATTACACAATGCCTGAAAGTTGCGGATGAGATGGATGTACAGGTGGCGATTCATACAGATACATTAAATGAAGCAGGGTTTCTGGAAGATACTGTTCAGGCAATCGGCAAACGTGTAATACATACTTATCATACAGAAGGTGCTGGCGGAGGGCATGCACCTGATATTATGAAAATAGCTTCATTACCTAATGTTTTACCTTCATCCACTAATCCAACCAGACCTTATACTGTTAATACAATTGACGAACACTTGGATATGTTGATGGTATGTCACCATCTTGACCATAACGTTCCAGAAGATGTGGCATTTGCTGATTCGAGAATTCGCCCGGAAACAATTGCAGCTGAGGATATTTTACATGATGAAGGTGTAATTAGTATGATTTCCTCTGATTCACAAGCAATGGGACGTGTTGGTGAAAGTATTACGAGGATCTGGCAGACCGCAGATAAAATGAAGAAGCAACGAGGTTTTTTAGAAGAAGATAAGATGAAGAAAAATGACAATACTCGGATAAAAAGATATGTTGCTAAATATACAATTAATCCAGCGATTACCCATGGAATGAGCCATGAGATTGGCTCAATAGAAGTTGGGAAACTCGCAGATATCGTTATCTGGGATCCGAAGTTCTTCGGAGTAAAACCTGAAACTGTTGTAAAGGGCGGAATGATTGCATATGCACAAATGGGTGACCCGAACGCATCCATTCCAACACCTCAACCTGTTATGATGAGACCAATGTTTGGTTCCTTAGGCAAAGCAAAATATCAAACAGCGATTACTTTTATCTCACAAGCAGCATATGAGAAAAAGGTACATGAACAATTAAAACTAGAAAAGCAAATTGGCGTCGTGAAGAATTGCCGTAATATTCAAAAAGGTGATCTGCCGCATAATGATAAAACACCGGTAATTGATATCAATCCTGAGACATATGAGGTCAAGCTTGATGGGGAATATATTACATGCGAGCCATTTAAGGAAGTTGCAATGGCCCAGCGATATTTTTTATTTTAATTCTTTAATGAGGAAGGGGAGAGTGTTATGTTAACGAAGCAGATAGTTGGAAACATCGAACAGGAACAGCATGAGCATCCAAACAGAGAATGGGTGGAATTGGACTGGGATGAATTGAGCAAGAGAATTTTACGAAAAACAACGGACAAGGGAACGGATGTAGCGATTGCTTTAGAGGATAAAACACCTCTTTCTGTCGGGGATATTCTCTATGAAGATAATGAACGGCAAATTGTCATTCGAACAAAAAAAGAAAAGGTCTATATTGCATATCCTGATTCCATTACTCAAATGGGTAAAACTGCATTTGAACTAGGAAATCGGCATACTCCATGTTTGATCAACGAAGATGAAATTGTTGTCCGTTATGATGAAACTTTGGAACGACTCTTTCACGAAGTGGGTGTGAAATATGAAGCTACGGAGCGAAGATTCACAGAACCATTTAAGTATCGCGGACATAAACACTAAGATTCTTTATTTAATGCATATCCATGATTCTGCTTTTCCAATCGGAACTTATACACACTCTTTTGGAATGGAAACATATATCCAGGAAGATAAAATTAGAACAAAAGAAGATTTGTTTACATTTTGCCTTATCTATATGAAAGAAAACATTGGTTTTACTGATGGCATATTTGTAAAGCTAGCATATGAGAAACTGCTAGCAGGTGAGTGGAGTGAATTGCTGAATTTGGAGAAGCTTTGCCATGCAAGCAAAAATGCTGAGGAAACAAGGGAAGCAAGTATGATGATTGGGAAGCAGTTTATTAAGGCTATTATACCTGTCAGTCATTCTCCTTCTTTGGAAAAGTGGCAGTCAGAAATTTATGTTAAAAGTCACTTCCCAATTGTTTATACATTGTATACATATGACATGGGATTTGATTTATACACAACCATTCTGACATATATTTATTCTTCTGTTGTCAGTCTGGTTCATAATGCAGTGCGGGCAATTCCATTAGGGCAGAAGGCAGGTATTGAAGTGATCCACCGCTTAATTACAGAAATGGATCATGTAACAAAGCAAATTTTAACGCGCGATTTAGCTCAGGTTTCTAATCATACATTCGGGCTAGAAATTGCTTCAATGAAGCATAAGTTTTTACAAGCAAGATTATTTATTTCATAAAAATTGAAGGGGGAATATATATGAAACCGGTAATAGTAGGGGTAGGAGGACCTGTTGGATCTGGTAAAACTTCATTGGTTGAACAATTGACCAGAACGATGGTTGATCATTACAGCTTAGCTGTCATTACCAATGATATTTATACAAAGGAGGATGCTCAGTTTTTAATAAAGCAGGGGATCTTGCCAGAAGAAAGAATCATTGGGGTGGAAACAGGCGGGTGCCCTCATACTGCGATTCGGGAAGATGCTTCTATGAACTTCGAAGCGATCGATGAGCTGAAACGCAGATTTAATGATTTAGACATTATTTTATTAGAAAGTGGCGGAGATAATTTATCTGCTACTTTCAGCCCCGAATTAGTAGACGGCTATATTTATGTAATTGATGTTGCAGAGGGTGGAGATATCCCCCGAAAAGGTGGCCCTGGTGTGACAAGGTCAGACCTGTTACTAGTAAATAAAATTGACTTAGCTCCATATGTGGAAGTAGATCTGGATCAAATGAAGGTAGATGCCAAAGCAGCAAGAAAAGACCGGCCATTTGTTTTTACGAATGTAAAGAAAGGTGAGGGAATTCCTGATGTAATTGAGTGGATTCAACATAATATGTTACTTGAAGGAAGTGGAGTGTGAATCCATGGTTCCTCTGAAAAAGGAAAAAATGAATGGGGAGCTTGAGGTTACGTATGCTTCTAAAAACGGTAAAACATTTATAAAGGATGTTTATCAAAAAGCTCCCCTGAAAGCAAGCAGGGGTTTATATAAAACTGATGATGGCCGACTTACCATGTATATTATGGAATCTTCAGGGGGATTCGTTGCAGGTGATTCTAATCAGCTATCTTTCTTGTTAGAAAAAGACTCCAGGGTGATCATTCACCCCCAGGCTGCAACCAAAGTTTATCCTGCGTTAGATAATGAGGTAAGCAGACAAACGATAAATATTACGCTCCAGCCTAATACTATGCTTACTTGGCAAAGAGAAGAAGTAATCCCATTTGAAGGTGCTGTATTTGATAGTCATACGGCTATTCAGATGGATTCCACAGCTTCTTTATGGTGGGAAGAAATTTTATATCCCGGCCGTGAGAAGAGAGGGGAGTCTTTTGCATTCAATGAATATAGCACCATGCTGGAAGTGTGGATAGACGATGAATGTCTCATTTATGATCCGATCCAATTAGATCCAAAAAGACAGAAATTAACCTCAATTGGGGTGATGGAGAACTTCCATTTTATCGCAAGTCTTTGGATAGTTAACCCTGGAAAGAGATTGTCTGAAACAGACATTCAGGCAACATTAAATCCTACTGATCGACATATTGTCAGTGTTTCGGCTATAGATGAACGGGCATTTCTAATCCGGTGGCTGTCTAATCATCTCCCATTGATAAAAAAAGATATGGAGTATCTGCAAAGAAACCTTGGCTGCTTATAAGCCAAGGTTTATGCATATTTAAATCCTCTTTTCCCTTCTTGCTTTACCTCATATAATGCATTATCAGCTGCTTTAAGTAATTGCTTAATATCACAATCTTCCGCATCAAATTCCACAATTCCGATACTTGCAGAAACACTTAATTGATAACTGGTATCTTCCCAGTTGGAAAGCTGATCAATAAGTTTTTTTGCTATACTTTCGTTCACGGTCGCTTTTGTCTGATTCGGGAGAATAATTACAAATTCATCTCCCCCCAGTCTGACCAGGCGATCTGTTGACTTTATAACATTGGAGATTCTGTTTCCAACCTCAATTAGAATTTCATCACCTGCATCATGTCCATAAAGATCGTTCACCTGTTTAAAATTATCTAAATCAATAAACATCAGACTGCCGCTATTTTCCAGGTTTGAAAAGAATAAGTTTAAATATCTCCGGTTGTATAGATTGGTTAAAGGGTCATAGATAGCCAGTTTCTCCAGTTCCAGCACATATGAGAATAAATTAGAGAAACTCTGAAGTGTTTCGATATCATCCTCTGTAAAATTCCCCTCACTGTTGCCTAAGGCGCATAAAGTACCGAACATTTCACCATCTTTATAAAATACGGGTACACCTATATATGAGAAAATATTAGCTTCTATTGTGACAGGTAATTTACTGGTAAATGGGTGTTCGCGTGTATTATTAATAATTAATGGTTCCTGATTTCCGAAAAAAATTTGCTGACAATAAGAACCTTTTATATCGATTGTTTGATTGTCGAAGACTTGGATTCCCGTATTGCTTGTATCAATAGTTTTAATCACTGTAAATGTTTCATCTGTTGTTCGACCAAGAAATATTTTCATTCCTGTAATGGACTGATTCACTAGCTTTAATAAATCACTGATTGCAGGGTATTCCATTAGATCACCGCCTGACATATAACAATATACCTTAATTATAAGTAATATATGGATAATCTACAAGGAAAAAATTATATGTAAGGTTTCCTGACATGTTCTTTGTCTAGTCAAATAATCTCCCTTACTATTGGTATTGTTAAATAATCTAACGATTCAAAAAGGTTTTTTAGGAAGTTACTAACAAAAGGTGGGGGAGTAATAATGTTATCATCAACAACAGGTTATCTAATTTTATTCATTTTTGGAACTTTCTTTACAGGACTAACGATTTTTATGCAAAAAAGAAGAAAAGTAACAATGACTGCTGAACAATTTAGTACTGCAGGAAGAAGTGTTGGGGTAGGGTTAGCAAGTGCTTCTATTATAGCTGCATGGACATGGGCGGCGACACTTATGATGTCTTCCTCGACTGGCTACCAGTATGGAATTAGCGGACCTTATTGGTATGCAGCAGGTGCCTGTATTCAAGTACTGCTATTTGCGATTGTAGCCATCCATTTAAAACGCAAGGCACCATTAGCGCATACTTTTTTAGAGTTTGTTGGGAAAAGATTTGATAATAAAAATCATAAATTAATGATGGGCTTCGCATTAATGACCAACATAATTGTTACAGCCATGGTTATATTAGGTGGTGCTATTGCCTTGAATTCGTTAACAGGGATGAATGTTTATGTGGCAGCATTTCTAATACCACTCACTTTCACTGTTTATACGATGATTGGCGGATTGAAAGCATCATTTATCGCGGACTATTTAAACACAGTGATGATTTTTGTTATTCTAACTATTTTTGCTACAGTTGTATATTTAAAGTTTGGAATTAATACGGTGTATGAAGGTTTGCGTTCATTGCCCGAATCACAACAGATGCTCACAATGGCTTCAATACCTGGTTTGTTTTTTGGAATGATTAATATTATTGGAAATTTTGGTACTGTATTTGTGGATCAATCATATTGGCAGCGAGCGATAGCTAGTAAGGACAGTGCGGCATCAAAAGCATATATCTATGGTGGTATTGCCTGGTTTGCCATCCCGTTTTCCATTGCCACATTTTTAGGTGTAAGTGCTGCTGGGCTGGGATTGAATATAGGTGATCCGGATGCTTCTGCTCCTTTAATGGCAGAACATTTACTTGGTTCTGTTGGATCTATATTATTTTTAGTCATGTTGTTTATGGCTGTTATGTCAACAGGAGCAGCAGAACTCACAGCAATAACAAATATCATTGTTACAGATATTTATCGAAAATCAATTAACCCGAAAGCAACAGGTAAGCAGACATTGAAAATTTCCCGCATCGTTACATTAAGTTTCGGATTGGGTATGGGGATTTTGTCGATTCTGTTATTTAATATGGGGATTGGATTAGGATTTGTATACATGGCAATGGGTATCTTTGTGAGTGGAGCAGTTATCCCATTGACACTCGGACTAATGTGGAAAAAAGCAACAAATGCTGGTTGCTTTTATGGAGCAATTTCCGGGATGATCTCTGGTATAAGCGTCTGGTTATTAACTGCTTCTCTCAAGTATGGAGAAATAAGTGTGGAATCGTTAGGAGAGTTACATTCGATGCTTTATGGAAATGTCACTGTATTTGTAGTAAGCGGCGTAATTGCGATTGGCCATGCACTTATAAGTAAAGAGGAATTTGATTTTTCCACACTGAAGGATAAATTTCATAGTTTTGATGAAGAGAAAAGTGATCATGTAAATGAAGAGATAAAGGAGGAGGTTGTATAATGGATAATGTCAAACTTATTAGAGATGCTAAGCTTTGCACTCGATGGGCATTAGGGCTAACATTTTTTTTAATCATATTATTTCCTGGTGTAATGTTTCTGACCGGTTATTCTTATAGTCTAGCTTTCTTCAAAGGATGGACATCTCTTGCGATCGTATGGTTAGTTGCAGCGGGACTATATACTGCAATTCGCCCATTAGTAGAGTTTTATATGGAAAAGAAAGCTGGCTGAAAAGGAAACACTGCATCCGGAATGGAATGCAGTGTTTCTCTCTTCACCAATTAAAATGGTTTAAGAATCATGAGGAGAATGACAATTATTAATAAACTATTCTCTATATATTCAACCTTTAGTAATTTATGTACATATAAATGATAGTCTTCTGGTACTTCCTTTAATGTATGATTCTGGAACATTTCCTTAATTGGCTTGGAATATTTTTTTAATAATGTAGGACCTAAGCCAAGAGCGGTTAAATAAACAGCCATACTGGTTATATACCAGCCTTGCTGAAATAATACTGGCTTCATCATCCCCATTAATAGTCCTGTAATCAGAACCAGGATGCCTCCAATCATAACAAAGGAGTGTACTTTCTTTTTTAATGCAAAGGCATGTTTTATTTCAGGAATTGTTCGAGCAGACTTTACAATGGTAGTTAAGACGAATCCAGGTCCGATACCTACAATTGCAGAAAATATATGTATAACCACTAACCATGTATAGAGGGAGTTCATCCTATCACCTTCTGTAAAATTATTCATTTGGAACGAATATATCTATACCAAGAGCGGTTAATAAGCCAAATATTAATGACCAGCCACCAATGCTAACCGTTGACCAGACAAGTGTGGCCTTTTTTGTTGCTCCAAGTGTCATGCCGATAAATGCAGCAATGTGTGATCCGATTAAGATAGGTCCGAGCAATATCATTCCAGGAAGCCCGTACTTATTCCATAATGACTTAGCGCGTTCTGTACGTTTAGAGCTCTTTTGCTCCTGTCGCTTATTGAGCCATTGCTTGAATTTATCATAGCCGATAATTAGTGGAATAATTGTAAACATATTTCCGATAAAAGCTAATATAATTACTACTATTGGCTGTAACCCCCTTATGATACCGAGGGGGATGACCAGGGCTATCTCAAGCCATGGGATGGCCGCGCCTATGAAAACGAGCAAATATTCCATATATGTAATTTCTCCTTATATTATAAAGTAAAATAGAGTAAAATGTAATTCAATTATTTTGCTATAAAAAAGAATGATGGCAAATAACTGCATCATTCTTTCCTTTCTGTATGCACAGTGTTTAGCTAAAGACTGCTACTTCACTCAATAACCTATCACAGAATTTCTCACAGCGTGCAAGATCCTCTTCCTGTGGTGTTAACTCTACCTTTAGTGTGACCGCCAGGTTCGTATGAACATAAAGCATGTCTCGGAATAAATCAACAGCTCCGCAATAATATGGATAAAAACTGTCGCCTGTTCCAAAGACACCTGTTGTAAGTCCTTTTACATTAGCCGATTCAAATGCCTCATATATTTCTTCCATTTCAAGCGGTATCTCGCCATTATCCCAGGAGTATGTGCCAACTGCAACAATATCATATTCATTTAGGTGAATCTTTTGAAACTCATCTGCAGGAATAAGATCTGCTGCCAGCCCTTTTACTTCCATTTTCTCCTGAATAATTTCTGCAAGGGCTGATGTATTACCTGTTACAGAAGTATATATAATGGCTGCTTTCATCACTTGAACCTCCTAATAGTTGTATCAGTTTGTTATTTATAGTTCGTCAAAACCGTTAGAAGAAGAGACTTTTGTATACGTACGCGATTTCTGTTCGAAGAAGTCTGATTTCGTTTCGTTCATCATTTCATCGCTGAATACATGAATCCATTGCATTGGATTTTCACGTTCTGGATAATAATTGTCTAAACCTATCTGACGGAAACGTTTGTTAGCTAAATATTCTACATAACCATGGAACTCTTCCAAGTCTATACCTTCGATATCTTTTAAAATATAATCTGCCCATTCTTTCTCCAACTGTACTGCCTGATCAATTGTATTATAGACAAACTGGATGTTTTCTTCTGTATTCAATTCCGGATTCTCTGTTAATAATATACGTACAAACTGTGATACGAAATAAGCATGCTGCATTTCGTCCCGTTGAATATAACTGATCATTGTACTTGTTTTTAGCATTTTTTGTTGACGGGCTAAGTGATAGAAAAAGGCAAACCCTGCATAGAAGTATATACCTTCTAAATTTATGGAATTGATTGCTAGTTCAAATAAACGCTGTGGAGTTGGATTCTCACGGAACGACTCATAACTATCTAAAATTAACTGATTTCGTTTGCGTACAATCGGATCTTCTTTCGCCTGGTCAAAACGTTGATTTTGCTCACGCAATGGCACCAGGGAACTTAATATATAAGAATAAGATTCGTTATGAACAGCTTCCTGCTGGGCGATAACAGCGAAAATTGCTTTAAAGCTTGAATCTGTAACATAATCCATTACATGAGTCATTGTTGGTGTCTGCAGACTGTCTAAAGATGCTAACTGTGTATTAATTCTTAAAAATATATCTTTTTCCGTTTCTGTTAAGTAATCCCATTGTTTAATATCATCCTGCATATTAATTTCCTGTGCTTTCCAGAAATTCGCAAGCAAAGTCTGGTATAAATCATACATCTGGGGATATGCAATATCATTCCAATTCAAAAGGCCGGAAGATTCCCCATTAATAAGACCTGTTGCTTTATTCGGATATGTTGGATTTAATAATTTTATTTTCGTTAATGGTTGGTTGATATCAGACATTAGTGTTGCCTCCTTGACTTGGGTGGTGAATGATTGTGGGAAAAGCAATGCCATAACAATTAGCTATGGCATGCTTCACATTCTTCAATTTCTGTTTGCGATGTACTGCGAACATAGTACGTTGTTTTTAATCGATTTTCCCATGCTGCGATATGCAAATTGAGTAAATCTTTTGCTTTAATATCATGGCGAACATAGAAGTTAAAGCTGATCGCCTGATCTATATGTCGCTGCCTTTTTGCATTTTGCTTGATGCTCCATACCTGATCCAGTTCATGGCGGGCACGGCGGTAATAGTTATAAGTTACATGGTCCAGGTCTGGTGCTGTAACTTTAAATTTAAAGTTTTTCTTTTCCTCTGCAAACTCAACTGCATATAATGGATCAATACCATCAGTTGATCCGCCTATTTTAGCTGTAGAAGAATTCGGTGCTACAGCCATCAGCCAGCCATTTCTAATACCATTTGTTCTTACTTCATCTCTTAGTTCATTCCAACGGTCCGATTTATACTCTCTGCGGTCAAAATAAATTCCAGTTTGCCATTCTGAACCTTCAAACTCGGAATATGCACCTTTTTCTTTTGCTAATTCCATTGATGCTTTAATTGTATAGTAAGCAATATCTTCATATACTTTGTCAGCATAATCTACAGCCTCTTGTGATTCCCAGTGGATTCCCTCTAATGCAAGTAGATGATGCCATCCGAAGGTACCGAGTCCGACGGCACGATACTTTTTGTTTGTCATCTGTGCTTGTCCGACACTAATTGTGTTCAGGTCAATAACATTGTCAAGCATACGCACCTGGATATTGATAAGACGTTCTAGCACTTCGGAACGAACAGCATTTGGTAAATTTACTGATGACAAGTTACATACAACAAAGTCACCAGGTTTTCGAATAATTACAATATTTCCTTCTTCATCCTGATATTCTTTAGTGATAGTTGTTGGTGACATATTTTGTGCGATTTCTGTACATAAGTTACTGCAATAAATAGATGTTTTGCCTAATCCTCGTTTATGTTTATTTGGATTTTGGCGGTTAACTTCGTCCCTGTAGAACATATATGGTGTCCCGGTTTCGAGCTGGGCAATCATAATTCGTGCCATCACATCCATAGCTCGGTAAGTCTTTCTTGGTAGAAGAGGGTGGTTAACAGCTTCCCAATATTTTTCTGTGAAGAATTTTTCGTTTTCTTCATCATAGAAATCTTCTAACCCTAAAGGATTGCCATTCTCATCTTTCCAGCCCATTGTCTGTTTCACCTGGTGCGGACAGAAAGTATGCCATTCACCAATACTTTTACCGCTCGCGTCTGTTTCTCTTAATTGTTCCATAAATAAATCCGGGATGGAAACACCTGTGAAAATATCGTGCGCTTTCCGGCGTTCATCACCATTATTTGTTTTCAGATCAAGGAAACCGTTCATAATGTCCTTGTGGAAAACATCCAGATAAATAGCCACAGCACCTTGACGCTGGCCAAGCTGGTCCACACTGACTGCTGTATCGTTAATTAAACGGATCCACGGTACAACACCTGAGGAGTTGCCTTTAAACTTCTTAATGTCTGATCCTAACGCACGAACTTTTCCGTAGTATATACCAATACCACCGCCGTCTTTACTTAAACGTGCAATATCCCAGTTATTCAGGTAAATTCCGTCCAGGGAGTCATCAACTGTATCAATAAAGCATGAGGAAAGTTGACCATAGCTTTTTCCTGCATTTGATAAGGTTGGTGTAGCAACAGTCATATATAAATGGCTTAACGCCCAGTAAGTTTCCTTAACAAGTTCCAGTCTTTTCTCTTGGGTTTCATGCTGCATCAGTGTCATGGCTATGATCATAAAGCGTTCCTGTGGCAATTCAAATAAATTACGATCATGATCCCGTGCAAGATATCTGTCAGCAAGTAAGAAAAGCCCAATATAATTAAATAAATCATCACGTTCAGGTGTAATAGCTTTTTCCAGCTGATTTATTTCTTCTTCCGTATAGCTGTTTAACAATTCCGGATTATATATTCCCTTGTCTGTAAGAGTGACAAGTAATTCATAAAGATTTCCATATTTATCTGCTGCATTATAGTTGCGGTTTTTTGCTGCCTCTTCATATAACTGTGTTAAATGAAAATGTGCAGCAACAAAAGTCCAGTTTGGCTGGTCCATGGAGATTCGGTTGAGTGCATAAAATAATGCCTCTTGTGTTGCATCCTGTGTTGTTTTTGTGGAAGCTTCGATTTTTTTGAGGATTTCTGTCGTATCTAAGCCGTATTTCTCACCAGCTGTCTTCAGAGCTTCTGTCACACTTTGTTTAATAGATTCTACATCTGTTGTCATGATAAAAACCTCCATATATATAATAAAAGCGCTCTTGTCTTAGAGCGAACAGGGTTATAAGGATTTGTCTGTAATATTCAGTTGAATACAATATATTGATATTTATTTTGTCTGATTTACTATATATTGTATTGTAACTTATATTATTTATTTTTACAACATAAAAATATGAGCTGATTATAACTGCTAATTAACCAGCTCTATGTATAAAATAGTTGATACAGCGATATTTATTATAACCATATGGGACTATTCAAACAAGATAAATGTTAAAAAAATGAGTAAAAAGTATTGCTTTTTTGTATAAATTTGTAGAAAGAAACATAAATTTATAAGTTAAGAGTCTAGATACTCCACATTCAATCATATAATTTCTGAGATAAAAATCATAGTGGAAATATTTAAGCTTTAATTCAAATCTATGTGGTGAAAAGCTTTATTAATAATCAGTGGGGAACCAAAAACCCCACTGATCCAAAGTCTTACTTTATTAAAAGTTCTGGAACTACCTTTTATACTGAATAGCATGCAGCCTCGCAAATACTCCATCTTTGGCAAGTAACTCTTCGTAAGATCCTTCTTCTTCAATTCCGTTTTTTGTTACAACGATCACCCTGTCTGCATCCCTGATTGTTGCAAGACGATGGGCGATAACTAATGTTGTACGGTTTTCTGCAAGTTCGTCTAAAGATTGCTGAATGAGGCGTTCTGTTTCCGTATCAAGAGCAGAAGTAGCTTCATCCAAAATTAAAATAGGCGGATTTTTTAAGAAAGTACGTGCAATAGCAAGCCGCTGTTTTTGCCCTCCGGATAACTTTAATCCCCGTTCCCCAATCTGAGTGTTATAGCCATCAGGCAGTCCTGCAATTACTTCATCCAAATGTGCTTTTTTAGCAGCTTCAATGATTTCCTCGTCTGTAGCATCTAATTTTCCGTAAGCAATGTTTTCTTTAATTGTCCCAGTGAATAAGAATACATCCTGCTGGACGATCCCTATTTGCGCTCTCAGAGATTGCTTGGTCATATCCCGAATATCCATCTCATCAATGGTAATTGATCCACCATTGACATCATAAAAACGAGGTATTAGGGAACAAATTGTTGTTTTACCGGCACCTGAGGGTCCAACAAATGCAACTGTTTCCCCTGGATTAATCTTTAGATTTATATTATTTAACACAGAATGATACCGGTCATAGGAAAAGTCAACATGGTTAAATGCAATATTTCCATGAAGCTTGTCAACTTTTACTGCATCTGGTCTGTCTTTAATTTCAGGCTCTTTTGCGATTAACTCGCGAAAACGCCTGAAGCCAGCCATTCCTTTTGGATAGAGTTCTAACAGTGCACTTACTTTTTCAATTGGCCGAATAAGAACATTGGTATATAAAACAAAACTTACTAATTCACCGTATTGCAGTTCATCATTAAAGACATACCATGCTCCTACAACAAGTACCACTAGTGTTAATAATCTTGTCATCATGTAAATGCTTGAATGTGTTCCTGACATAACCCGATATGCATTGATTTTTTCTTTCCGGAATAATCCGTTATCTTTGCGGAATCGGTTAATTTCGAACTCTTCATTAGTAAATGACTGTACGACACGAACACCAGATACTGCATCTTCCACACGTGCATTCACATCTGCAATTTTTCCGTACATATTTCGCCATGCACGATTCATAGCAAAATTACAGTATGTAATAAGCACGATGAGAAGAGGCACCATAACGAGGGCAATTAATGCCAATGAAGGATTCACTGTAAACATAATCCAAAATGCTCCAGTAAAAGTCATCAATACAATAAAGGCATCTTCGGGACCGTGGTGGGCCAGTTCCCCTATATCGAATAAATCATTGGTGATTCGGCTCATAATATGGCCTGTCTTCGTGTTGTCAAAGAAACGGAATGATTGGCGCTGGACATGTGTAAACAATTGCTCACGCATATCTGTTTCAATATTAATACCGAGCTTATGCCCAAGATAACTGACGATATATTGGAGAAATGTACTCAAAAGATATACTGCAAGTAATATGATACAAACCGTAATAATGATATTCCAATCTTCTCCTGGAAGTAAATCGTCGATCAGCCATTGGACAGCAAGTGGAAAGGCGAGTTCCAAAATTGCAACAATGACCGCACTGGTAAAGTCGATTATAAATAGACGTTTGTGCGGTTTATAATAGGAAAAAAACTGCTTTAACATATACGAAATAGCTCCTTTTTTATTTTGACCAACATATTATAGCAGAAAACTAAGCTCAATTTCCAAGAAAGAAAGAGGGATAATTCATTCGTTCCGGTAAATCTATTGGTTTGTAATTTGTCTGGAATGGGCTACAATAGAAAAGAGTATGGGTAGAGGGGAATAGACCAATGACTACAATTAATGATATAGCCAAGTTAGCTGAAGTATCACGTTCCACTGTTTCAAGGTATTTGAACAGTAATGGATATGTAAGTGAAGAGGCTAAAAAAAGAATTATGAAAGTAATTGAAGAGACTGGATATATGCCAAGTCAATCAGCAAAATCTCTTCGGACAAAGAAAACAGGAGTAATTGGGGTTATTTTGCCAAAAATCAGTACGGAAACAGCAAGTCGTGTTGTCAGCGGGATCAACAAGGTCTTACAGCAAAATGATTATCAAATGCTCTTAACCACAACTTCCCAGGAGCATAAAAAAGAAATTGAGTTTATCAGACTTTTACAATCAAGAAATGTGGATGGTATTCTTTTACTAGCTACAAACACAGAAAAACCATTAATTGATGCCATCGGAAATGCAACAGTTCCCATTGTTGCATTAGGACAGGATATCCCAACCATTTCATCAGTAATATATCCTGACTATCTTGCGACAGGAGAAATGATTGAATACATGATTCAGAAAGGATATCAACATATTGGATTTATCGGCGTGGAAGAATACGATCCTGCTGTAGGGATAGAAAGAAAGCGGGCATTTGTAGATACACTGACTAAACATCAGCTGAAAGTGAATAAAGACTGGATTATGCAAGGGGACTTTAGTATTGAGTCTGGTTATAACTCTATGAAAAGTATAATAAACAGCGGGAGCGATAGACCTGATGCAGTATTTGCAGTTACAGACCAAATTGCGGTTGGAGCCATGCAATTCTTGAAAGAACAACAAATACAAATTCCGAATGACATAGCCATTGCAGCTACAGGTGCTTCCAGGTTGGCTCAATATATCGAACCAAGTTTAACAGTTATTGATTTTCTGAATGAAGAAGCTGGTGCTATTGCTGCTGAATTATTAATAGAAGAGCTGACAGGAACAAAAGCTATCAAAAAAATCATTCACGACTATAGACTTCTTGTAAGAAATAGTGTATGATACAAAACATAAATGATCTGGGAACGATTCCATGGCTCGTTTATGTTTTTTTATCAGTTTTGTGGGAACGATACCACAAGTTAATGAAAACGAAGACATAACACGAGATTTACCAATAGATGACAAAATCTGATAAATTGTTTTGCAGAGTATGGAATCGATTCCTTAAAATAAGGAGGATGACATCATGGCGACGAATGAAGAGATCGCAAAGCAAGTCATTGAATCGATCGGCGGTTCTGAAAATGTTCAGTCTATAGCACACTGTGCAACACGTTTAAGAATTGTTGTAAACGATCGTGAAAAGATCAATGACGAGCAAATAGAACAAATTGAGAAAGTGAAAGGAGCTTTCTTCAATTCTGGCCAATATCAAATTATTTTCGGAACAGGTACAGTTAATCGTATCTATGAAGCTATCGAAAGTCTCGGAGTTTCGGGGGATTCTATCTCTGAAGTGAAAGAAGATGCAAAAAAAGAAGGGACTCGTTTTCAACGGGCGATACGAACATTTGGTGATGTGTTTGTGCCAATCATCCCGGTTCTCGTTGCAACAGGACTGTTTATGGGGTTGAGAGGACTTGTAACTCAGGAACAAATTCTGGCTTTATTCGGATTAACACCAGACAATATTTCAGATAACTTTCTTCTGTTTACAGAAGTGTTGACAGATACAGCATTTGTATTCTTACCGGCACTTGTGGCATGGTCTACATTTCGTGTTTTCGGAGGAACGCCTGTTATCGGTTTAGTGCTAGGTTTAATGCTCGTATCACCATCTTTACCTAATGCATGGAATGTAGCAGGTGGAGGGGTGGAGCCGATTTATTTCTTCGACTTCATTCCTGTGATAGGTTACCAAGGTTCTGTTTTACCTGCATTCTTTGCAGGTTTAGTTGGTGCAAAGGTTGAAAAATTTTTCCGTAAACGGGTACCGGAAGCGTTGGATCTTATCTTAACACCATTCCTTGTATTGCTTACAATGATAATTCTTTCCTTGTTTGCATTAGGACCAGTTTTACACGTTGTAGAAAATTGGATATTTGATGGAACAATCGCTGTTTTGGAATTGCCATTTGGCTTAAGTGGTTTAATTGTTGGTTTCTTCCATCAGATAATTGTTATTACAGGTGTCCATCATATTTTTAACTTATTAGAAATTCAATTATTGGAGAATTTAGGTTTTAATCCATTTAATCCGCTGATCTCAGCAGCAATAGCAGCACAGGGTGGTGCAACACTTGCAGTCGGATTAAAAGCAAGATCAAAAAAAGTAAAAGCATTAGCATTGCCTTCATCTTTGTCGGCATTTTTAGGAATAACAGAGCCGGCAATATTCGGTGTGAACTTACGTTATGGTAAACCTTTTATCATGGGGCTGATTGGCGGTGGCGTTGGCGGTTTTGCGGCATCACTTCTGAACCTGAAAGCAACAGGGATGGCAGTAACAGCAATCCCGGGAACCCTGCTTTATTTAAACAATCAGTTATTGCTTTACTTATTAGTAAATATTATCGCAATTGCAACAGCTTTTCTTCTTACCTACTTCTTTGGTTATAAGGAAGAAAAATCAGAATAACTGCAGATGAAGGGATGGCAGCAATGAGTCTAGATCAGCAATTACGAAAAAAGGCATTAGATCACGTGAATAAACTTGGCACAATTGTAGAAAAAGATCCATATTATCCGAAGTATCATATTGCCCCACCAGTAGGTTTATTAAATGATCCGAACGGATGGATCCAGTGGAATGGGACATATCATTTATTTTATCAATGGATGCCATTTAAAACAGGCCATGGCGCCAAGTTCTGGGGACATGTTTCCTCTAAAGATCTAATCCATTGGAAAGACGAACCGATAGCACTTACGCCAGGTGACTGGTTTGATAAAGATGGTTGCTATTCGGGGAGTGCCATTTCATTCAGAGATGAGCTGCTATTATACTATACAGGTAATGTGAAACATAATAATATTCGTGAAGCATACCAATGTCTTGCTGTCTCAAAAGATGGAAAACATTTTGAAAAAAAAGGTGTGCAAATCGAAGTTCCAAAAGGATATACTGCACACTTCCGTGATCCGAAAGTATGGCAGGAAGATGATCAATTTTATATGGTTATCGGGGCACAAACTGAAAAAGAAGAAGGCAGTGTAGTCTGGTTTTCTTCCAGAGACTTAATGGAATGGCGATTCGGCGGAACACTAGCGAGTGGATTTGGGTATATGTGGGAATGCCCTGATTTCTTTACAATTGATGGTACAGATATTTTACTGTTTTCTCCTCAAGGTCTATCTGCTTCCGGAATCCATTATCGGAACACTCATCAGACAGGTTACATTGCAGGTAAGTGGGATAAGAAAGCAAATAGCTTTACTCATGGTCAGTTTATCGAATTAGACAAAGGGTTTGAATTTTATGCTCCCCAAACAACCATTGATAATCTGGGCAGACGCTTATTGTTTGGATGGATGGGAGTCCCAGATCAGGATGAACAGCTGCAGCCAACAGTAAAAAATGGCTGGCTTCACCAACTGACAGTACCTAGGGAGTTGGCATTTAGGGACGGGCAGATTTTTCAAAAGCCAGTTGAGGAATTAAAACAGTTACGAAAACAACAGCTATATCAATTAGAACTGGAAAAACAGAGTGTTATAACAAGAGATATACCAAAAGCAAGTGAACTGAAACTGGAAGTCCAAACGCACTATGATATAGAGATACAACTTTTTGGTTATTTAACACTATCTTATAATGCACAGACACAGCATATCCGGCTTGTTCGCCCAAAACTGGATGGCAGCGGATCGGAAGAGCGAGCGGCAGTAGCAAAAGAAATAAAAGAAATAAGATGTCTGATCGACCATTCTTCAGTGGAAATCTTTATCAATGATGGAGAGATTGTGTTTACATCAAGAATGTTTGCAAATCCATCTATTAATTCAATTGATATAAAAGCAATTGGCAAGCTAACCGTTTGGGAATTAGCCCTGTAAGTCAAGCAGTGAAAGCATTTCTTTATCAAAACAGGAAATGCTTTTTCTGTCCCAATTTACCGCCTTTCGTATATTTCTGCGGAATTCGTTCAATCTGATCTAATTCCAATGTATAAAAATAGTCAACCGCTCTTAGTGTGCGATAGAATACCCAAATACCAAAGATAATCTGGATAACAACTAACAAGTTAAAAACAAGATTGGTCGTATTCAATGCTACAATCTGATAGATAATTTGAATTAGCAATAATGGCCAATGTTTTAATAAGATGATTAAACTTCCTGTAAGTATTCCGATCATTATAAAGAATTCAGCAGTCATATTAATATTCTCCTTTTTAATAGTAATGTGCCCATATTCCAGAATTTAATAAGTGCAACCGATTATGATAGAATAAAAAGAAATGTGTGAACCGTAAAGGGAGGTCGAAATATTGAAACTAGGTGCAATAGAAGCAGGTGGAACGAAATTTGTCATGGCGATTGGAAATGAACAAGGTGAAATCTCAGAAAAAATGGTTATTCCCACTGAACATCCAGAAATAACGCTGCCAAAAATTCTTGATTTCTTTAAAAATAAAGGTATAGAAAAACTTGGGTTAGGAGGCTTTGGACCAATCGATATTAATAGAAACAGCAGTACTTACGGCCAACTACAGAAAACTCCAAAAACCGACTGGGTGGACTATCCTTTAGGTGAAAAACTAAAACAAGAGCTTGGGATACCCATTATTATTGATACAGATGTAAACGTTGCTGCAATGTCTGAGGCGAAATGGGGCAGTGCAACTGATGTAGACAGCTGTCTATATATTACTGTAGGAACTGGTATTGGGGCTGGGGCATATTTCCAGGGGAAAACGTTAAAAGGACTTTCACACTCGGAAATGGGGCATATCAAAGTAAGAAGACACCCGGAAGATACATATGAAGGAACATGTCCATACCATAAAGACTGTTTAGAAGGAATCGCTGCAGGACCTTCTCTGGAAAAGCGATGGGGGAAAAAAGGCCATGAGCTGGCAGATGACCAAAAGGTATGGGAATTGGAAGCATACTATTTAGCACAGGCACTAACTAACTATATTTACATTTTATCTCCTGAAAGAATTATTATGGGGGGCGGTGTAATGAAACAGCAGCAGCTATTTCCATTAATCAGAAAAAATGTGCTGGAAATGCTGAATGGTTATGTAAGCTCCCCTTATTTAACGGAAAAAGAAATTGACAGGTATATCGTGCCGCCAGGTTTAACAGACGAAGCTGGGGTAAAAGGCGCACTATATCTAGCTATGAATGAGTAGATTACAGCCACCTTTCCATCTGTAAATGATGGGAAGGCGGCTGTTTTTATTATGACTTTGTAAATTATTTAACAATTCACTATTATAAATCCCCTCATTTCAACAATATCCGCATTGGTAACTTAACAAACTATTTACAAATAATGAACACTTTCTTTATTTAATATTAAAACTCTTCTAGTAATATGGAATTCACACATAATAATTCTGCTAAACAATTTTGAAACGCAAATTGAACATTGTATGTTAAATCATAATTAGGAGGTATACCTTATGTTGAAAGGTAAAAGTTATAGTTTGTTTATTTTGGTCTTATTGTTATTTCTGTTAGCAGCCTGCTCATCTGATTCATCAGGTAAGGAAACAGGTGGAGTGTCTGGTGATCTATCCTTCTATACGTCTCAACCTGATGCTGACGCAGAACAATTGGTTGCGGCATTTTCAGAAAAGTATCCCGATGTAAATGTCTCTATTTACCGTTCTGGAACGGAAGAAGTAATTAGCAAAGTACAAGCTGAAAAACAGGCGGGAGAAATACAAGCAGACGTTTTACTTGTAGCAGATGCGGTTACATTTGAGAGCTTGAAAGAGCAGGATATGCTGTTACCATATGAATCTGAAGAGTTAGCAGGAATCCCGGAACAATTCGTAGATCCTGATCATACATATACTGGAACAAAGGTGATGTCAACGGCAATAGCTGTGAATACTAATAATGTATCAGAATTACCGACTTCCTGGATGGCTCTTACAGAAGCTCCTGATAACATCTCCATGCCTAGTCCGTTATATTCAGGAGCTGCTGCATACAATTTAGGGGTATTCACCCGCACTGATAACTTTGGCTGGGGATTTTATGAAAAAATACAAGCTAATAATCCAACAGTTACACAAGGCAATGGTGCGGTACTTAAGGCAGTAGCAGCAGGAGAAACCGATTATGGAATGGTAGTTGATTTTATTGTCGCACGTGCAGAGGTAGAAGGTTCGCCTGTTACCCTGGTTTATCCTGAAGAAGGTGTACCTGTCATAACAGAGCCCATTGGAATAATGAAAGATAGCCAAAATGAAGCAGCTGCAAAAGCATTTGTGGACTTTGTGTTGTCAGAAGAAGGGCAAATACTGGCCTCTGAAATAGGCTATACTCCAATTAGGGAAGGAGTGGAAGCACCAGAAGGCTTAAAAACCATTGAAGACATGAAAGTGATAGATGCTGATACAACCGAATTATATCAGGCACGTGAAGAAGACAAGCAAAAGTTTAGTCAACTATTTGGGGAATAGGTGATTCTGTGTGAGTAATATAACGAACAAGAGGATAATGCCATTGCGTGCATTATCTTCTCTTTTTAGAGGGAAGAAGGTTCTGCAGGTATTATCTCTCCTGCTAGTCATTGTTTTATTTCTAATGCCAGTTTACCGGCTGGTAATTCTCAGCTTTAAAAGTGGAGATGTCTTCACACTGGAAAACTATGCGAATATCTTACAGGATGATAAAACATGGTCCGTTATTACTAATACGGTTATTGTCGTAGCTGGGGCAACCGTCATCTCTGTATCAATTGGAATCCTAATGGCATGGGTAATAGCCTATACAAATATTCGTGCAAAGAAGCTTATGCAGATTTTTATCGTATTACCGTTTGTTATCCCATCTTATATATCTACATTAGCTTGGACACAATTCTTTGGATCTAACGGCCTGTACAGTACATTGATAAGCTTTTTGCCATTTTCGATAGAAATTAATCTGTACAGTATTGGCGGCATTATTTTTGTCTTAGGATTTTCGCATTATCCATTAGTATATTTATTATCACTAAATGTTTTCCGTAAAATTCCAACTGAAGCAGAGCATGCTTCAAGAGTAGCTGGGGCAAGTGGATGGCAGACCTTTCGAAAAATTACACTGCCACTGGCTTTACCTGGGATTGCAAGTGGAGGTTTCCTTGCATTTATCGCAAACCTAGATAATTTTGGTATTCCTGCATTTTTGGGAATTCCTGCACAAATTGATGTTTTAAGTACATATATCTATCAGCAAATCGTTGGCTACGGGCCTTCCGCCTTCCAGCGTGCTGCAACTTTCTCGGTCATTCTGGGAGTTATCGCATTTTCGGGATTATTAATCCAATGGTTGTTACTAAAAAAGTCGAAACGGATAGAGACAACGACTGAGGAAAAAAGGCCAAGAGTGTTATTAGGAGGAAAATGGAGGATTTTTATTGAAACGATTCTTTGGGGTTTCTTTTTTCTTACTAGTATTGTCCCATTGATCTCAATGATAATGACATCCTTATTAACAGCATATGGACTTGATTTCACTCTTGAAAATATCAGTTTAAAAAACTATCAGTATATACTTGAAACAAGTCCTAAAGCAAAAAGAGCAATAGGAAACAGTCTGCAACTTGCTTTGATCATTACAGTTACAGGGATTATCACAGGAACAGGATTTGCTTATTACCGGGTACGTAAACCAAATAGGTGGAACAGGTACTCTGAACTTGCAATAAGTCTGCCATATGCATTACCAGGTACAGTGATGGCCCTCTCGATGATTTTTGCATGGATGGAACCTCTCCCGGGGTGGAATCCAGGGATATATGGTTCGATGATGATACTATTTATCGCATATTTTACGAGATTTCTCATTCTGCAAATAAGAGGAAGTATTACAGCTGTCCTTCAAGTGGATTATACGATGGAAGAAGCAGCAGCGGTAAGTGGCTCTAACGGGTGGACGAAGTGGCGAAAAATTCTTCTCCCACTAATGTTGCCAGGTATATTAAGTGGTGCTTTCCTTGTGTTCTTGACAGCCTTAACAGAATTAACTGTTTCTTCACTATTATGGTCGAGTAATTCAGAAACGATTGGTGTGATTATATTTAGTTTTGAACAGGCAGGGTATACAACCTATTCAACAGCATTCTCAGGTATAATTATATGTCTGATTCTAGCAGGATTTCTTTTATTATCTGGTTTTCAGTTACTTTGGAACAGAAAGGTGGCCAATTCGAATTGAGTATAAAAATCTCACAACTAAGTAAAAATTTTAACCAATTTGCAGCATTAAAAAACATTCAATTATCGATTGATGATGGAGAGTTTATAGCAATATTAGGTCCTTCAGGTTGTGGAAAGACCACTCTGTTAAGATTATTAGCGGGATTTTTGTCACCTACATATGGAAAAATTGAAATTGGGGAGAATGAAGTGGGAACTCCTGAACGCTCTTTACCTCCTGAAAAAAGAAATATCGGGATGGTATTTCAATCATTTGCGCTTTGGCCACACCTAAGTGTGAAGGAGCATATACGCTTTCCAATACTACATCATCGGTTCATACCGGCAGAACTGAAGAAAAACGCAGATGAAAGGATCCAGCAAGTATTACAAATGGTGAGTTTAGAAAAATTATCAGATCGTATGCCGAATGAGCTGTCTGGTGGTCAGAGACAACGTGTAGCTCTTGCCCGTGCCATTGCCCCAAAGCCTGAATTGTTACTAATGGATGAGCCGTTGAGTAATTTAGATGCAGAACTGAGAATGGAGATGAGAAAGGAGATTCAAAAAATTCACAGGTTAACAAAGGCGACCATTGTATATGTTACACATGACCAGGGAGAAGCTCTCGCAATGGCAGACCGTATTGTTGTAATGAATAATGGTCAGGTTGAGCAGGTGGGAACACCGGCAGAAATATATACACGGCCAAAGACTCCATTTGTTGCAAAGTTTGTTGGTAAAGCAAATTTAATAGAAGGACGCTGGGAGAATGACCTGTTCACACCGCATTTATCACCAGATATCGAGTGGCCTGATGACGGTGTTGCAGATGAAATGAAATACTTTGGCTGTTTCCCGGTGAGGCCGGAACAACTTTACTTAACAAAAGACAGGAATAAAAACGATTCAATCACAGGTATAATTACAAGCATACAATATCAGGGAAAAGAAATACATTATGTTGTTGATGTCTCTGGTCAGGAATGGGCTGTCCATTCGAGTGTATATGATCAATTTCAGATTGGGGAACAAGTTTTTATTCATATTAAGCATGCAGTGAGAAAAAATAATCTAGTGATTTTGAAGTGATAAGTCAGTTTAACGAACTTCCGACAGAAGTCTCCCTCTTCAAGCGTGTGAAGGCCGTAGTCCAACGTTAAGGGGGAGATAAATGTCGGTTGGGAGATATCCCAAAGGAGTTGTTTTTATCGAACTTATGTTCTATAATGAGGGTGAGAAAGGGAGGTGATTGGATGTGACGAAACTTAACAAGGCATATAAGTTTCGATTGTATCCAACAGAGGAACAGGCTTTGTTGATGCATAAAACCTTTGGTTGTGTTCGCTTTGTCTATAACAAAATGTTAGCGGAACGGAAAGCAATGTATGACAACCTAAAAGATGATAAAGAAGCATGAA
>NZ_FOGL01000007.1:153425-161975 GCF_900111195.1 Gracilibacillus ureilyticus | reverse complement strand
CCGATTCCATTCGTAGAAGCGACAGTGACTATAAATCGTTTTACCAAAAGAAATATCAAGAAGTAACCAAGCATCAACATAAGAGAGCCCTCGTCTTAACCGCAAGAAAATTAGTACGATTGGTTTTTTCGCTACTAAAGACCAATCAATTATATATTGCACCTGAAAGGAGAGAGTTTTAAAGTAAGACTCACCTTTCATTATTGGATATTCTCACATCCATTTTTTTACAAATGTCGTGAGGTTTCTTTAGTGTATTCTTTTTTAGGGTTAAGAGGTTAAGGGGTTAGAATAATTTCCAATTCTTTATGATTTTGTTCTTGACTATTTACCACTGTGCTAATAACTAGCTTTGAAGGCCAGAATGTATAATTTCCAAATTAATATCCGCCTGGATTGGCAATGCAGGATAGAGTTCATAAAAAGAGTCTTTCTTCCATGACCTATCCTGTGATCTGACGATATTGCCTAATCCAATAGGGTCCACTTCGTTTTCTTTTAAAAGAGCCAGTAATTTGTCAATATCTTTCTCAAGCTTTTCAGTAATTAGTTTTTTCAATTTCCTGATGTCTTCCGGTTTTTCGGAATTAAATCGATCCGGATAGTGAGTTAAAGTTGCTTCCAGTTGTAAATTCAGCTTAAGCTTTTGCCCCTCTTTATCCCAATCCCATTTACTCTTACTTTGATAGGTGCGAATAACTAAATTTTCACTTCGATCACTTTCATCCACCTCTATTTGATAATCTGCCTCTGTTTTTTCATCATTAATCAATGAAAATATAATTGTTTGCTCAGGATTCAAATGAAGCTTTAACTTATTATTTTTAAAAATGCCCAATCCATCGATCTTGACTCGCCGGTTTTTATCTTCAGTTGTAACCATCGGAACATAAGCATCCATCCCTTCCCCATAAAAATGATTTAAGAAAACATGGAGATTCATATTAGGTAAAGTATGGCGTTCCATATTATGACGTAATCGATCCGCTAAGGTAAGTGATTTCTCTTCTTTAAAAATGTTCAGCGTTTCTTTAGCAGATTCGGTTGAGATTGCAATTTGAATGTTTGTCCCTACCTGCGGATTGATGATAAACCGGTCTACCATATCCTGAATGCCTTCTTCTGCATAGTTTTTACCAAATAAAAGAACTCTGATTTTTGAAATTTCCACAGGAGTGCTTGTATATTCAGACATATTACGTACTAATAAAATACCCGTTGGGGCTTTAACAGATAAATACTGTATTTCATCACTATCTTTACTTTTTGTGTATTCCGGAAATAGTGCTGTACCAACTAAATCACCATTATCAGCAAGATCAAAACCAAATACATGTACGATACTAATTTTGTCAATGATTCGCGTTCTAGTGCAGCCAATTAGACCAGTAATACAAGTTAGCAGTAAGAAAATTATGATGTGTTTTCGCCATTTTTTCATTTTCACATCCAGCCTTTACGGTAGAAATTATTCAGAATTAAGCCCTTTGTCTGTATCTTTATTTGATACTGGTGAATATTTTTTCACACTTAAAACTCTTAAATACCAAGGACGATTATTACTCTTCATATAATTAGGTCTTATAAATGCACTAGCTATACCACCTTTTCTGAAAGGATAGATTGGAAGCAGAAATGGAACCCCTAGTGATTTCAGACGGGCTAAGTGAGCAATTAATATAGTTAATCCTGCATAAATTCCTAATCCACCCCAGACACTTGCAAGCAGGATAAAAGGATAACGTAATAAACGTACCGCATTGGACATTTTATAGATTGGTGTAGTAAATGATGATAAGGCTGCCAGCGCTACTACAATAAGCAGAATGTTACTTGTAAGTGCTGCTTCCACTGTTGCCTGCCCAATAACGATTCCACCTACAATCCCGAGGGTTTGTCCAATTTTTGTTGGTAATCTTGCTCCAGCTTCTCTTAATAAATCAATGGTTATTTCCAAAAATAATACCTCTATTACAGGTGGAAAAGGTACGTTCGCTCTTGAAAAAATAATAGGACCTAATAAATCCTTAGGTACTACTTCATAATGAAAGGTTAATATAGCAACATAAAAGGATGTAGCAAAGATAGAAAATAACATTCCGAATATCCGAATTAATTTAAAGAATGATGCGATAATGGAAGGAAGGTAAAAGTCCTCCGGATTTGAAAAGAAGTCCATTAATGATGCCGGGCCAATGACCGCATAAGATGATTTATCACTAAGCAACACAATATTCCCCTGAACAAGTGCCCCTACTGTTCTATCCACCCGCTCTGTCGAAATAAATAATGGAAAAGGGGTGGTGCTTTTGTCTGCAATTAACTGCTCAATTTGAGTATTATCAAAAGTTGCATCAATGTCCAGCTCTTTAATTCTCTGATTAACCGTATTTACATATTCAGGATTGGTGACTCCATCTAAGTAAGCAAGTACAACCTTCGTCTTAGTTCTGGAACCAACTAAACTCTCCTCAAAAATCAAATCAGAGGTATTTAGATGATCCCTTAATAAATGGAGATTTGTATTTATATCCTCTATAAAACCAACTTTTGGCCCAATAACACTAAACTCATTCTCTGTTTCATTAGTCTCACGCTGTCCCAATCTGGAATTTCCAATATCCACAATTGCGAATTTTTCCTGATTATTTGAATAATATATAACAGCTGAACCATCGTGGAGTTTTCTTTCAATCTCACCAGGATCTTTTATCATATGAATGCCCTCAACGGGTATAATGTTCTTTAATTCAGCAAGGTCTCTTATTTTAGAGACATCTTCCTTCAGAAAAGGTAAAACTGAGTTTTGAATTATTTTTGGTTCAATTAATGTTTGATAAAAGCTTATAACTAATGAAGGATCAGTTTCCAATGGTGTAATTGTTGTAAAATCACTTGATTTATTTGCCTTTTCAAAAACTTCACTAATCGTTTTTTCTTCTGTTTCCAACCTTCCTTCAGACCGTTGGCTTACTCTCTTCCTTCTGACCATTACTTCACCCAACCCTTTACATATATTCATATGGTAAAGCTAGTATTTGCCAATATTTCTGGAATTATTATTTGAAAGTCACATTGTTGAACTTTCTGGACAATTTTTAACATAAAGAAAGCCCATTTTGATCTATAATGATACAAAAAGGGCCTCTTCTAAGGTTCTAGTTTATATATGTATTTAAAATGTTCTTGGAACCACTTCTTACAGCATTCTTCTCCAGTTGTGTAATACTCTCGCATCTTTTAAAAATTGATCTTCATCGTCATCCTTAACAAATTCCATTAATACATGCCGCTGTTTAAACTGATCTAAATTTTTTATTTTTTGAAGATAGGATAACCATTCCCTTTCCCCTTCAATAAGTGAATACCTCTTGTTATATGACTCCCAGAAAAACAGGTGAATATTCGAAATCCACTGATTAACTGCATCAATACTTGCCTGCCTCTCTACCATTGAGACACCATTGGGTGGCTGCCAATATGTATAGATATTTGGGTGGTTCACTTCTGATAGCAAATTCTGCGCACTTTCATTTGTATCTGTTAAAGTATTTTCATGAAATTCGAAATGAACAGTTATACCTTCTTCCTGAGCCAAATCAGCAATCAGCCAAGTCTCCTGAATCACTTTACTTCTGTACAGGGAATCTGCATGGGTACTCCCTTTTGCACCTGGCCAAACTCTTACCGCAGGGGCACCCAATGCTTTCGCAGTCTGCAAAATTTCACGAAAGTTAGTATCTTCTCCAACTCGGTAGTAAGAACCATAGCTAGCCACTTGTATTCCATGAGACCGAGTTAACTCTCCAACTTTTCTTGCTGTCTCCTCATTACCAGGTGGCACATGAACATCCCCACCCCATTCAATACTGTCCAGCTCTGCCTTTACTGCTAGTTCAATAACTTCTTTTACAGTTTTATCCCGAAAAGTAACCGAGCACAATCCGATTTTCAATTTACGCCATCCTTTCAAACTGTTCTCTTGATATTGACTATCTAAGTGTCTCATCATTATTATCCAATTACAAAGATAATGAAAGTTAATAGTTTTTTGTCCATTTCACTACGTGGGGAGATTAACAACAAAAGTAAATTTTTCAACAGTGAGGTGTGGTAGATTTAGAGCTTTGAGAAAGATAAATTTCCCTTTACAGGTGACCAACTTTTATTGTGCGGTGACTGCTTTAGTTTGCAGATCTGCTTCTTTTTCCATAAAAAGTGTAATAACTGTCCCCAGCGCCAACATTAATGCACCCATCCAAAATGCGATATTATAATCCCCCGAAACAGAACGAAGATATCCACCCAGGAACACTCCTAAGGCTGCGAAAACCTGATGTAATAACCAACTGAAACCAAGGATACTTCCCATCGCATTTTTACCAAATCGGTCACCAATAATGCCAGTGACTAGTGGTATTATTGGCATCGAAGCTAAACCGTAAATAACTGCAAATACATACAATTGCCAAATACCTGGTGCAACCGCTAACCAAATAAATGCAACTAATCGAATAACGTACAGGGCTATTAATATATTTTTCTTCCCAAATCTGTTGCTTAATTGTCCTGTAAGCCACATTGAGATGACACTCGCTAAAGCTGCGATGCCCAGCAACTGGCCTCCAAGAGAAGTAGAACCTCCCAAATCTATAGCAAACTTCGGAAGATGCATTGTTACAAGGTATAAAGTGAAACCACATGATACAAAACCTAAGCTTGCAATCCAGAAATGACTGCTAATTAATGCCTCGGATAACAACGCACTTTTTGTTGCAGATATAGCCATTGTATTTTCTCCATCAGGAAACTGACCTGCATCCTGCGGGTTATTTTTTATCAAAAATATTACTAAAGGTACGACTACTATAAGAATAATTAATCCCAGCACAGCAAATGCAGCTCGAAAACCTGTATTTGCAATTAAGAAACCAGCCAAGGGTAATAAAACAAGTTGACCAATATTCATTCCCATAGAACTTCTTGAAAGCATTTTTGCTCTTTTTTTCGTATACCAGCGTGATACTAATACTGAATTAGCCATTGATCCGCACCCAGCAAAACCGATAGCTGTCAACACTCCATAATAAACAAAAAATTGCCATAATTGTGTAATCGTTGCAGATAGTAAGAATGCTATTCCCATCAACACTGCACTACAAGAAATAACAAGCTTGGGACCAAATTGATCAATTAACCTCCCCATTACCGGTTGAAATACTCCCCATGTAATCATATTTAGAGACACCGCCAAACTTAGAGTCGTCAACTCCCAATCAAAAGCCAAATGTAATGGTTCAAAAAACTGTCCAGCTGATAAATTTAGACCAAAAGCCCCCATCAGTGTAATAAATGCTACTAAAACTACACGGTTGCCTAAAAATGGTTGTTGCATGTTAATTCCCCCTCATTAATTAACCATTAAATTAATGTTTTAATGGTTAATAATATAAACTTTTTTCATTAACCTGTCAAGCGTGTTATAATAGGTTAATCAGAAAATTTAAGGGAGTAGTTCTAAATGAAGAAAAATACGAAGTTTCCACTCATCTCTGGTCATCTATCATTAGATCTCGTAAATACAGAAGTAGTACGAAATGGGACGCGTATTGATTTACTTGATTCCGCCGAAGATTTAATTAATTGGATTAATACACTGGATAAGAAAGGAATTTTATCTCCAAAACAATTTTCAAGTGATGTGGAAGAGTGGGCTATCGATGCTTTGTCCTTAATTAAATGCCTTCGTTTGTCATTAAGGAAGGTTTTTGAAGATTTCGCAGATGGAAAAAACGTTAAAGAGGAATGGATGAAAGATCTAGAATCCTTTATTAAAAAAGCTCCATTTACTTACCTATTAGAAGAGAAGACTTTAATTACAAGGCCAATTGGTAAACCAGAAGATGTGCTGGCTTCATTAATAGCCTACGATGCTATGAAGCTTTTTGCCGAAGATAAATTATCTAACATGCATCGATGTGCAAATCCAGATTGTGTTCTATTGTTTATGGATACGAGAGGGAGGCGAAAATGGTGTTCAATGAAAATATGTGGAAATCGGAAGAAAGTTACCCGTCATCTGAAACGTAAAAATGTAAGAGAGTAAATTAACTAAAGGACGGTGAATACTTAGCAATGATGGATTATAAGCTTCTCCTCATAGTAAGTGAGGGTGACCGGACCCCTCGCTTACTTATTGATCATTTTACCTTCTTCTATTTTCCACCCTTAGACCAAACCACCACAGGAATTAATAATAGTGATAGAACCCCACCGATAAAGGATAATAACGGATAGCTTGATCCTGCTACAATTATCCCCGATAAAGCGCCGCCAGCAGCTCCTGACAATGCAATCAAAACATCCACTGTACCTTGAGTCTTAGCCCTTGTGGATATATCGGTTGAGTCTACGATTAGAGCAGTACCGCTTATGAGACCAAAATTCCATCCTAATCCCAGTAAAGTAAGTGAGACTATCAGAAGAAAAGTAGATTCTCCTGGTGCAATAGTTCCTATTAAACCAGATAGAAGCAGTGTAGCTCCAGAGGCAATCGTCATCACAGTACGCCCCATCTTATCAACGAGGAAACCAGTAAATAATGAGGGGAGGTACATGGCACCAATATGAAAACCTATCACAAGACCAACCGCACTTAAGCTATGATGATGCTGGCTCATATGGACAGGTGTCATTGTCATTAAAGCTACCATTACAATTTGAGTTAATACCATAATTGTGGCACCGACAGCTACTCCTCTTTTGTTTAACATATTTTCCGATGGTACTGAATCTTCTTTATCTTCATTCCCCTTACTAGCTGCTGCAATCATCCCAGCTATAACGAACGGATCGGGACGGAGCATTACGAAAAGGACGATACCTGCTGAAATATAGGCAGCAGCCGCTAAGATAAATGGGCCAGCAAGTGGCGGGACACCGATTGAAAGAGCAAAATTCCCCATCACATTTACCAGGTTTGGTCCCGCAACTGCTCCGAATGTTGTAAATACCATTGTCATACTAATTGCTGTAGCTCGCTGTTTACTATTCGCTAAATCAGTTCCTGCATACCGCGCTTGTAAGTTTGTTGCGGTACCTGCGCCGTAAATAACAAGCGAAAGGAATAACAATAATACACTGTTGATGATTGCTGCAATGATGACTCCTATAGCCCCAAGTCCACCAGCTAAAAATCCCGTTGACAAACCTGCACAACGTCCATATCGCTGTGAAAGTCTCCCAACAAGTAAAGCCGCCCCTGCTGATCCAGAAGTAATAAGAGCAGAAGGAAGTCCTGCAAATGTTTCCGTACCAAGCATCTGATGCGCAAGAAGCGCACCAACAGTGACCCCCGCCGCTAATCCTGCACCTCCAAAAATTTGTGAGATACTTACAACAGCTAAGGTACGTTTGTATAACTTCCTTTGTTCTTCCGATGAAAGCACATAACTTTGTAAGGTTTTCACATTCTGTCTGGATACCATTATTTGTCCCTCCAATCTAAAAAACGCAAAAAACTATACACAATTATATGATTTTTCTTGCTATAAAACAATCAGTTTTTCCATTTATGCCCTGCCTCTTAGTAAATATTACTTACTTCCTTTTACAGCTTGAAAGAGATCCACCACTTAAAAAGTTTATTTCAAAATATATCGGGAATAAATTTTCAGTAAGAGGCTTATTACAGCTCAGGAACTAGCCACCTGTAATACCACATTGATTCACTTTATAAGGAGGTTATTTCATGAAGCCATATCTAAAGTTTGCAGGCATGGTTCTCACTTCTACCGTCCTAATGTTTATCTTCAAGTATCTGAGTACTTTTCAGTTAAACCATGTATTTTTTAGTGAAACAAGAGTGTATATGGCAATCTTGATGGGTTCCACAATGACTGTAATTATGTTGATTTTTATGCGTAATATGTTAAAAAACCGTAAGCTTAATATAGGGATTCTCGTAAGTAGTGTAATCGTCTTTTCCCTTTCATTGTTCCTGTTGCGCAGTCAAACACTAGTTGATGACTCGGACTACATGGAAGCAATGATCCCCCATCATTCCATTGCGATTCTAACTAGTGAACGCGCAGAAATTACCGATCCACGAGTGCGGGAACTTGCAGATGAAATTATTAAGGCACAACGGAAAGAAATTGACGAAATGAAAACATTGATAGAAGACCTTGAAGATGATTAATATCATTGATTGAGGTGCTGGGAAAAATCGCTAAAATAGTATAAAAGATGGTTCTGGGCAATTAAATTCGCTTGGAACCATTTTTTGTTATTTCAATTATCAAAACTGTTTTGTACTTGATGGTATACTTCCTCTAGTTTACTGCCATAAACGTAAACCCAATTTCCTTTCTAACTTTAATTTTTACCCTCTCAAAGAAATCATTCTTGTAAAATCCTAATTAGGCTTAAAGGTTCCCATTTCACGTTTACCATACTGATTAGCATAATTACTCTTGATTAACAATTCTTTTAAGCGCACCCTTTTGAACTACTTCGCTCTCGTTTTTCCGGACGCGATGGCTTTCAGAT
>NZ_FOGL01000007.1:16078-152881 GCF_900111195.1 Gracilibacillus ureilyticus | reverse complement strand
GAACTACTTCGCTCTCCTTTTTCCGGAAGCCATGGCTTTCAGAAATCAGCTATGATGATGAAGTATGAGAACTGCACATATTGAGGTGGCTTTACAACAAAAAATATGCAGATTATATTATGAGAGTGGGATGGGACTTTACACCACAGGCAACTAACGAAGAACAAACAAAAGCATTTTTACATTATCAATATTTACTGAATCAGTAAACTGAAGATGAGATTCTGATCATTTGATTATTACATGCTTTCACTATGTGATAATTGCAGCAAGATCTCTTATCTAAGAAAAAAAGCACTCACAGTATTGGAACCTCTGTGAGTGCTTTTATTATTTTTGCCGTGCTATATTGTTAGTTTTTCACTCCTGCTGTAAGGATAGACTGCTCTAACTTAAAACCAGCTGAAACTCATTCTATTTTCCAGTTTCAACAACATTCTTTGACTCAAATTTATCAAGCAATGTACGAACTTCATCAGTTGACACAGTTTCCATCAATTGGTTCCTAAGTTCACTCGCCCCTCTAAACCCGCGAACATATATCTTAAAAAAGCGACGCAGCGGCTTAAACAGTCTAGGTTCTGTTTGAGAATATTTATCAAAAAGATCAAGGTGCAGCCTTAATAAATCAAGCAGTTCCTTACTTGTATGCTCTCTCGGCTCTTTTTCAAAAGCAAATGGATTGGTAAAAATACCACGCCCAATCATCACCCCATCAACACCGTACTGTTCAACGAGCTTCAATCCAGTTTCACGATCAGGGATATCACCGTTAATTGTTAATAGGGTATCTGGTGCTACTTCATCACGAAGTTTCTTTATCTCCGGGATTAGTTCCCAATGAGCGTCAACCTTACTCATTTCCTTCTTTGTACGCAGATGAATAGATAAATTAACGATATTCTGTTTCAATATGTGTGTAAGCCAGTCACGCCATTCATCAACTTCAGTGTAACCTAGCCTTGTTTTCACACTTACAGGCAATCCTCCTGCTTTTGCTGCCTGTATCAGTTCTGCTGCAACTTCCGGACGGCGGATAAGACCGCATCCCTTCCCGTTTGCTGCCACATTCTGAACAGGACATCCCATATTGATATCCACACCGCGAAAACCTTCTTTCGCCATTCCAATACTCATTTGTCGAAACAGTTCAGGTTTATCACCCCATATGTGTGCGACCATCGGTTGTTCATCTTCTGTAAAAGTCAATCTTCCACGCACACTCTGATGTCCGTTTGGATGACAATAGCTTTCCGTGTTTGTAAATTCTGTAAAAAATACATCCGGTCGACCTGCTTCGCTCACTACATGGCGAAAAACAACATCTGTTACATCTTCCATTGGTGCAAGTATAAAAAACGGTCGTGGTAAATCACGCCAAAAGTTTTCTGTCATTTTCAAATCCCTCATTACCGAGGCTATCAGGTACAAAACATGATTAGCCCACCAAAATAAAAAGCAAAGATCTCTTTGCTTCTTTTATATTTATACCATGCTTAGATACTTTTTATCAAACTATTGGAGAGAAAAAGTTCAAAATTCCTTTTCTTTGTAAAAGCTACAGATGAAATGATACGGCTTCAGCAATCTCGCTGATGCCGTATCATTTTCTTCTCTTCATAAGCGATTCTGCATTAAATATCACGAAACCATCCACTATCTACCCTGCAATCTGCATACTGCTAGCTAATCACACCACTTAAATCTTGATCAGCTAAAATGGACGTTACTTGTTCAGATAATGCTATCTGCTGGTATTCTTCTGTCCACTTTTCCTGATTATTTTTCCTGTGTCCATAGATTGCGCTAGCTCCTATCTCACTAATCAGCAGTGGTTTATCTGCACCCCCCGTACTATTAGCAAACCTTTTCATACCGCAAAGATTTTGGAGCAATTATGGTCTTAACCATTATCAGGGACAATTTATACAGGATTCAGCCAATCAGAAGCTAACCAAATATTCAGATAAAATTTTACCTGTATTTAATTATGTCCATAAACACCTCGACCAATCATTAAAAGCAAAGGGACATTGATCGCGGAAAAGCTGCTCTATTAATAAGAACAGCCATCCACCATTATTCTTTCACTCTTAAAAGACGTAAAGCATTTAATATAACAATCACTGCTGCACCTGTATCACTTAGTACGGCCATCCAAAGTGTAAGCCAGCCTGGAAATATAAGAACTAATGCGATGAATTTGACAATGATAGAAAACCAGATATTTTGTTTAATAATCGTTAACGCTTTTCTGCTTAATTTCACTGTATATGGCAGTTTTTCCAGATTATCTGCCATTAACACAATATCTGCAGTTTCCATTGCGGTATCAGTTCCTGCCCCGCCCATCGCGATTCCTAAGTCAGATGTGGCCAGTGCCGGTGCGTCATTAATTCCATCACCTACCATCGCTACTTTATAGCCTTCCTGCTGCAGCCGTTTGATTGCATCTACTTTATCTTCTGGTAATAATTCAGCAAAGAAGCGGCTGACATTTGCCTCTTTAGCTATCATTTTTGCAGTGCCTTCATTATCTCCTGTTAACATGACTACCTCATCTATTCCAACATGTTTCAAACCATTCAGGGCTTTAACGGTTGTTTCTCGAATGGTATCGGAAACGGAAATAACACCTAATAATTCAGTACTTGTACCGACAATAACAACTGTTTTTCCTTCGCTTTGTATTTTTTGTAATTCTTTCTGAATAGAACTTAACGGGACATTTAGCTCCTCAAATAATTTGACATTTCCTGCGTAATAAATCTCTCCATCAATCGTTGCCTGAACACCCTTACCGACGATACTTTTATATAACTGTCCATTTTTTTCTTGAATACCTTTGTCTTTGGCATAAGATACAATTGTCTTGGCAATCGGATGAGTAGAGTAATTTTCTAAAGTTAATGCGATCGAGATTAACTCTTCCTCTGAAGCTGCAAGTGCTTTTAAGTGAGAAACTTTTGGTCTCCCCTCTGTTAAGGTTCCTGTTTTATCAAAAGCAATTGCTTTTATTCTGCCAGCTTTCTCTAAAAATGTCCCACCTTTTATTAATACTCCGTTCTTTGCCGCATTCCCGATTGCAGATACAATTGCTACAGGTGTAGAAATGACTAAGGCGCAGGGACACGCAACTACTAATAATTCCAGGCCTTTATAGATCCATTCTCCCCAACTCCCCATACCTAATAATGGCGGAAAAATAATAACAACTAATGCGAAAACAAATACAACAGGTGTATAAATACCAGCAAACTTATCGATAAAAGCTTGAGTTGGTGCTTTTTGTTCCTGTGCTTCTTCTACTAAATGAATGATTTTAGAAATGGCCGTGTCCTCAACAAGCTTTGTCACTTTGACTTCAATTGAACCACTTTCATTGATGGTTCCGGCATAAACAGTATCTCCTGATAATTTATCAACCGGAATAGATTCACCAGTAATAGGTGCCTGGTTAACACTTGTTTCCCCATGGATAATGTTACCGTCTAAGGGAATTCTGTCACCGGGTTTAATCACCACAATTTCTCCAACTGAAACTTCTTCTACAGGCTTTTTCACAAGCTCTGTACCATCTTTAATCCATGCTTCTGATGGTGCAAGATCCATTAAATTGCGAATCGATTTTCTGGTTTGCTCGATCGATCTGTTTTGCAGGGCAGTACCTAAGGCGAACAGCCACACTACAGTTGCACCCTCAAACCATTCACCAATTAATGCAGCACCAATGACGGCAGCAGACATAAGCACATTCATATCTAATGAGCGACTTTTTATTGCATAGTAAGCACTTTTTACTGGTTTATATCCACTAAGGATTATAGCCAAGGCATATAACATTGCGGAAACGATTGGTGATAATACCGTGTATGAGCCAATAAAACCAAGAGCAATTAACATACCAGATAAAATAATGGAGCGATATTCACTATTTGATTTAGCAGTTTCATCCAATTTGGTTTTGTTCTCCATTAACGATGCTCTGTAACCAAGCTTAGAAACCTCTTTAACGATTTCCTCTACTTTATTGTCATGCTCCACTTTCATTTTTCCGGTAGAAAAACTTACGGTTACACTCTTCACTTCCGGGATAGTATTTAGATGATTTTCTATACTTTTCGCACAACTTCCACAATCCATCCCCTCGACATTGAAGGTCCTTACATTTTTGTTTTGCTTTATTGGTTCCGCTGTAAAACCAAGCTTCTGGACAGTACTTATTACGTGATCAAAAGAGGTGTTAGCGCTCCCTGTTACTTTTAGTTTTGCAGTGTTGTAATTGACCTTTACCTCTTGAAATTCACCTAGCCTGCTTAATCCTTTTTCTATTGTCAATGCACAAGAAGGGCAATCCATGCCAAAAATTTTGTATTCAGCTTTTTCACACTGAAAAGAGGATTCAATCGAATTGTTACTACAGCAGGTTGCATTCTGTACAATTTCATTTTGGCTATCATTCCCGCTACTGCAACATGATGAGCTTACACCAGCTGTTTGTATTTCATTTTGTGAACTGCTACAGCAACTCCCTGCATCATTTGTACTTGCTGGTTCTCCTTCTCCACTACTACTTTTACAACACCCTTGTTCTCCTGGAGTAATTTTACTCTGTTCATTTGTATTTGAACTGCAGCATTTATCTGACATCTGCGTTCCTCCTAAACTATATGATTATCACAGGATGCAACGTGAGTTTGAACTTCTGCTAATACGTCATCAAACATTGACAGTAATTCGCGAATCTGTTGATTACGCAAACTATAGTACATATATTTTCCTTGCTGTCTGCCTACAATTAACCCACACCCTTTTAAACATGCCAGATGCTGAGAAATGTTCGATTGATTTCCATCGATCTCATCAACAATTTGTGAAACTGTTTTTTCACTGTCTTTTATACATTCCAGTATTTGAATTCGGGTCTTATGAGAAAATCCATGCAAAAATTTCACCTTTATATCTACATCAACTTTAACCATTATTTCCTCCTGATATATTAGATTTTGCTAATATGTTATGATGTTATCATATTAGCAAAATCTAATATGTGTGTCAAAGCTCATTTTATCATTTATTCCTTTTTAGTCTACAAGAGCACACATTTGTTTGAATTAATTCGATCGGCTGTAGTAAACTCTAGTTAACGTCCAGGAAATTTTAAATGAGGTGAAATTGACCATATGACCTACCTGTTATTGTTGATAGGATTCGCCCTCCTGATTAAAGGTGCTGATTATTTTGTTGAAGGGGCCTCAAAAATAGCAACCGCTCTTAAAGTGTCTCCAATGATAATCGGCCTGACAATCGTAGCATTTGGAACGAGTGCACCAGAAGCTTCAGTCAGTTTCATTTCCGCTTTGGAAGGAAATAGTGATGTAGCGATTGGAAATGTTGTTGGGAGCAACATTTTAAATACCACCCTCATTTTAGGAATTACCGCAATAGTCTTTCCTCTTGCAGTTAAGAGTGAAACAGTTAGAAAAGAAATACCATTTGCTTTGTTGGGAGCTACAGCATTGCTCCTTTTGATAAGTGATGTAAAGCTGCAATACTCAGAAATCAATATGGTAACAAGAACGGAAGGTTTGCTATTACTGCTTTTCTTTGCTGTCTTTCTTTACTATCTATTTGAGATAGCGAAGAACAATCGAGATAACCTGGATAACACCCCTTCTGAAACAGTAAATACCTCTTGGATAAAGAACCTTATATTTACGGTAGGAGGTCTTGCTGGTATTGTATTTGGAGGTAACCTTGTAGTCGAAAACAGTATAGATATTGCTCTTTCACTTGGGATGAGTGAAACTCTTGTTGGCTTGACTATAGTTGCAATAGGAACCTCTCTTCCAGAATTAGTCACTTCCGTAACAGCAGCCTTGAAGAAACAGACAGAGATTGCTCTAGGTAATATAATTGGCAGCAATATTTTCAATATATTTTTCATATTAGGTGCTTCGGCAACTATTCATCCTTTAGCTGTCGATTCAAAAATATTCCTTGATATTTGGCTAATGATTGCTGCCACCATTTTACTTATCATTATATCAAGAACCGATTACAAAATTTCCAAGATCGAAGGCGCTATTTTAGTGCTCATCTACATTGCTTACCTGATATTTATTATTTTCCGGAATTGACTATAAGAAGAAATTTAACAGCTTCCCCATAAATCCTAATTAAAATTTAAGGGGAAGCTGTTATCAAACATTATTTCTACCTGATTTCTTCACAGTTTTACTAAATTGTTCACGGATCCTTTTCAGATATACACTCTTATCGGTAAAAACAGCGTTGCAAATTCATCTCGAAAGAATTAAGGCGGATTCGTTTTATTTTTTCAGGATTCCCAGCTTCTCTGCTCTTTCCCTTCCCGTATTTCTGAAATAGGACTTGAGAATCTTTATTGCCATTTCCCTTTTATATAACCCGTTAGCTACTTGGGGCCACTTGCTCACATCTTTCAGATTTACTACCGGTTTTCGCCCCGGTTGTAATTTCACAATGATTTTTTTATGTTCCTGTCCTAATACTGCTAAGGCTGCAATCCGGTGCTGTCCTCCTGTAACTAAAAAACAGTAATCCTCCTTTTTTTGGAGAAAATATCCTCTGATATAACCATCCGTATATTTCTCTGGACGATAACCATTCCGCTTCATTGTTTTATAAACTGATTTAATCCGACGAAATTCTCTCTCCCCAAAATTATTACTACTAGGGCCAAAATGCTGATTATTTTTAAACTCTAAATGAAATGCCTTTTCCCATGGAAGGGGATCACACTTGCTCTTTAACTTTTTTCTGTTTTTGCTACTGTAAAACAGGCTATCTAATAAAGAAACAGGTTGAAAATTATTATAATAGGCAAACAAAATGGAATCCCGGTATGTAATCCCGGGATTTTTCCCAAATTGCCTCATTGTCTCGCATAAATAATGCCACCCCTTACTGTTATACATAAAACCCTGCCAGTCACAGCATTGGTTAATTTTAACTATCGCTGTAGAAGTCTTTTTATTAAAGATGATATCTCCATTTCCCACAATGCAACCTCGCCTCCAGTCAGACCGTATGTACATAACAACACTTCAGTCTTCTTACACTATATGCATGAAAACAGAGGATGTTTAGACATAGTACCAACCGAAATGGGTTTGAGAAGAATAAAAAAAACAACCCTATAAGAGTGCCATTTAAATAATGGCCTCCTATAGGGTTTGTTTTCTATAGGGAAAAAATCAGTTTTTCTTTAATTAAGAATTGTTACTTCCTTGTCCGCCATTACTTCTTTTTCCGCCTTTACGGCCAATTTCCTCAAAAAATTCCTTATCATGGTTTCGGGAAGTAGCTTTTCCGCCTTTTTGTCCAATTTCTTCGAAGAATTCCTGATCGTGCTCGCGAGCAGTTTTGTTACCGCCTTTTTGTCCTGCTTCTGAACGACTCATCTTGTTGTTATTGTTTTTAGCCATTTAAATCTACCTCCTTAGAATTTTTTCTTGCTTACATTACTTGTCTACCACTATAAATCTATACTAAACGCAAATTTATTAATTACTTGTCATTTTGGTACTTTTTATCCAGTTCCTGAAAGACCTTATTTACTACCTGTTCTTTTTCTTCTTTCTCTTTCTCTTCCAGGGTAAAGTGTATCTCGTCTTCTTTCGGCAAATTGAAAAATTTCTTTTTCCCGCTAGATTCTTTTAACACCACTGATATCACCCTTTTCCTTTTAAAGTCTGGCGTTCAATTCGTTATTTATGAAATTCTTTCTTTTCCGCCATACAAATCCGTCTCCCTTTGTAATAATCGCAACATCAACAGGTGGACCTACAGACTCTGTAACACTGCTTACTCTTCTCTTGAAGGAAGTTAAGTTAATCAACGTTTCAGCCATATCTGCGAGGTCCTCTTTTGGCAAGGAGCGTACAATACTTAACAGCGGTTCAATATAATTACTTTGTTTATACTCCCATACAGCATCATTAATAGAATGATATACATCTTTACCCAGTTTTTCTATTGCTGAAACATGATCTTTGGAAAAGGAGATATCTACATGCTTTTGAATCTGAGCAGGATAGTCAGTTAGTACTTTTTCAACAATATTAAAGATTGCATCCTGCATGAGCGGTTCAATGCCACCCATAAATGAGTCAATCATTTCTTTCTGAGCAAAAGGCACAACAGCCGCTGTCCCGTCCAGCTGCTGATTAGTATAACTGATCTGTTTTTCCAGTTCTTTTGTATATTTCAGTTGACTAAGAACAAATCCTTCGAGACGGTAATTCAGCAAATGCGGGAACAGATCTTTTTCTCCATAGCCTGCAATTACAAAGCCGCTGCTGCCTAAACTGAAGTAATTACTTTTAACTGCCTCATAGGCTAGTTTCATAAGTTTTTCTTTCAATGTTTCTGTTATTTCAAACGAAATTAAATCCTCTTCGATTTCAGAGATAACCTTCCTGTAATTCTCCTCAAAATCAATGAAATTTAATTCTTCGATGACTTTATCCTTCTTCTGATATAAATCAATATTTTCATCAATGTATTGCTCCATTAATTGCAGCACCGTATTGTTGGTCGCCTCTTCTTCACGTTGGTTAATATCAGCATCAATTTCACGTACAATCTGTTTTAATATCCCTGAGAAAGTTCTGTAAATAATAACTTCTTCCGTTTGTGGGTTCTTAAATCTGTCATCATGACGGAGAAAATCCAAAAAATCATCCATGTATTGCTGTAAGGTAGAAAAAGTCCTTTCCCCCACATATTTACGATAGGATTTAATGATGACTTCCCAGGGAATCTCCATGAAAGAAGCTGCACCATATACCATAATTCCTACCGGCTGTTCCTCCGATAAGGAGAAAAGCTTGTTTGCAGTATTATATACTTTTTTGACATCTTCGCGAGTAATCGCACTGTCTGCCGCAAGTGCCATACCTTGTTTGTTCATGATTACTACTTCTGCAGTCATCGCACCACCCTCCCATATTAGTTGTTTATCCTTAGAACCTGTTATTCAAACTATAAAAGGCAGAGACACCATATAGTTCAGCAATCAATATTGCAAACCCACACGACTTACAATTTCATCTAGTAAAAAGACACCCCTTTTGACTATTGACGTTCCTACTAAGGCTAAATTATTCAAACAAAAACTCTGTAAAAATATTATGTAAAGAAAATAGCCATAAACCAATATTTTTGTATTATTGGCTTATGGCTTTTAATTAAAAATAAATTGTCTTCATTGTTTATACTTGCTTCTAGCAAACGATTTTGAGATTAATTTATATATTTACCATGATCTGGAACGGCAATCTTATCAAAATCACGCACTAGTTTGTCAAGGCTTTCTGATAACGTCTCACCGGTCATTGGTAACCCGTGTCCTGTAACAGCAGCTTGCGGTCGGAGTGCTGCCAATTTCTTAACTGATTCCTTCGCAGCATGCCAATCAGTCGTGAGATATCTTGGGGGCCCGTTAATCTCCTGTTTTTGTGTGATTACCTTGTAAAGCTCATCTTGTTTTACCGTGACAAATGCGTCGCCAACAATCAATGCTCCGTCCATTTCACGGAAAAGAGAGACATGTCCTGGCGTATGACCTGGGGTATGAATCCATTTAAACCCAGGCATGTGCGGAATACTGCCATCAGCAGGGAGCATTTCCACATTATTTCCTAAATTGATGGGCTCATTTGGAAACATTTTTGACATCTTGGCAACCATTCCGCCTTCTACTGTTGAATCTGGTTCAGGATAACGTTTTACTCCGGTTAAAAAAGGAAGTTCTAATTCATGGGCATAAACAGGAATATTGTAATGATTAATTAATTCTATAATTGAACCAACATGATCAAAATGTCCATGTGTTAATATAATCGCCTTAGGACGGCTCTCTTTGCCAAAACGTTCTTCAATGACAGAAATAATCTCATCGGCTGAATCAGGCATCCCGGCATCTACAAGAACAAAATCTCCTGTTTCTGGATCTCCGACTAAATGTATATTAACTATCTGAATCGTGTGACAATACAAATCAGGCAAAACACTTATTCCCATACCACTACTGATTGATGTAGCTGGAATGGATTTATAATCCTCTCCGTAATTCATTTCTTTACCCATTTATTAAACTCCTCCTTTTTTAAAAAAACTATCAAACTGTACACAGATATCTTTTCACATATTGTTTTTTTTAAACATTTTCTGTAAAGTTCACCGTTAAATTGCACTTTGGTTAAAATTAAAAGGATAGCCACACTGACTATCCTTTACTCACAAACCAATAACTATAATTTAAATTGCTTAATATTATTATTTAATTCTTCTGCCAGATTCGCAAGCCTGTCAGAACTGTTTGCGACTTCCTCCATAGCTCCGCTGGCCTGTTGTGCGGAAGCAGAAGTCTGTTCAATACCTGCTGCCGATTCTTCCGAAACTGAGGCTATTTCTTCAATTGATGCATTTATTTCCTGGCTATTTGATGTCATTGATGCCAATCGGTCGATAACCTTACTAATCTTTTCCACCATCTGCTCAACAGACTGGTTAATTTCGTAAAATGCTTTTCCAGTAGTCTTTATCTGATCAGTTCCTTTTTCTACCTGCTGATATCCATCCTGAAGTGATTCCACAACACCGTTGGATTCCTTCTGAATGTTCACTGCAATTGTCGTAATATCTGTAACAGATTCACCAACTTGTTCGGCAAGCTTCCGTACTTCATCAGCAACAACAGCAAATCCTTTTCCATGTTCACCGGCGCGTGCTGCTTCAATTGCTGCATTTAAAGCAAGGAGATTGGTTTGTTCAGATATGTCTTTTACAACAGACACTAATTTCGTTATTTCCTGTGATTGGGTATCTAACTTTTGTACCCTGTTTACAGCTGTTTTAACGATATTATCGATTTTGGCCATCTGTTTTACAGAGCTTTCCATCAGTTGGCTGCCTTCCTCTATTATACCTAGCATATTATTAGAGGAATGGTGGACCTCTTCTCCATTTTCATTTGCTTCGTACATTTGTGCAGCGAAGGAATCCATTACATTGGAGAGTTCACCTGCATTGTCAGCTTGCGTCTCAGAACCTCCTGCCAGTTCCTGCATTGTTGTAGCAATTTGCTGCGTTCCTGTTTTCACTTCGTTCGCTGACTGTGTTAACTCTTCACTTTGACCAGTTAAATGCTCTGATGCTTTACTTACATTTAAAATTATTTCTCTTAGACTTTGCTGCATTTTTTTCACACCTGAAACTAACTGACCAATTTCATCCTTTGATTCTACCGTTAAATTTTCTGTTAAGTCACCTTTACTAATTCTCTCTACACTCGTTGTTAATGAATGAATTGGTTTGGTAATGGAACGTATTATTAAAATGATAATAAGCAGACCAATAATTACTGCTGCAGCAATTACAATTAATGTCGTAGTCAGAATGCCAGAAGAGGCTTCCTCTAGTTCACTGGTGTACAGCGTTCCGGATATTTTCCATCCGGTCAAATCATTAGTCGTGAAGATCATTTCTTTTTGTTCCCCATTAAACAAGTAGGAGAAATTCCCATTATTCTGATTAAAAACGATATTTGTCCAATCGCCTGTCGGTTCTGTATTCTGTTCCTCTGTTGGATGAACGAGATATCTATGGTTTTGATCTAGCAAAAAAACATACCCTTCTTCACCGATGGCAATTTCGTTCGTAATACTCTCCAAATCAGTTAACCTTATATCCATCCCGATAACTCCGGAGCCATCGTTGATTGTCTGGGCAATGGTAATCACCATTTTCTGTGTTGCTTCATCGATATACGGCTCTGTAATGACTGCTTCGCCTCCATTAGACAGAGCCTCCTGATACCATGAACGCTCTCTGTGATCAAAATCATCAGGTAATGTCTGGGCCGGCTCCATGAATAATTCTCCTGTATCCGCTCCCGCATATACTGCAGCAACTTCAGGATGCAATTCTATGTATTGATTTAATTTTTCCGTAACTTCATTTTCCTCATACATCCCGCGATTGATTGTGTTAGTAAGGTATGTTAAATCATGAATTTTTGGTTCCAATGTATTATTAATTTCCTCATTTATAAGATCTACACTTTGTGAGGCACTTTCAAGGATGTATTCCCCTAACACTGTTTGTGCTTTCTGATAAGAACTACTTCCAATAACAATACTTGGTACTAACAAAATTAATAATATGGATACAAACAGTTTTGTTCTTAGTCTCCAATTCTTTATTTCTAATACAGTCTTAAACTTATGCATATTAATCCCCCAACTTATATTTTTTCTCTAATTTTGTATATAAAAAATGAAAACTACCCCACAATATAGGAGTAGTCCATTTGATATATTAAACAATGGAAAAGGCTAAATGATCGATATAAATAATTGCAGGTGCTATATCGTATAAAATATAGTGTTTTTTTACCATTTATTCAAACGACACTTACCCATAATAAGCAATTATACTCATTGTGTCCAATGTTTCAACCTTTTCAATATAAGCGGATAGTCATATCACAATCAACAGATCAGGCTTGGAGTACTACTTCTTTGCCTTAGTGACTTTTAGTTTTTTACCTTTTATAGTGGTATGTTCCATTGCCTCCAGCACTAAGGAACCCTTCCCATTCAGAATATCTACATAGGACCAGTTATCTTTAATGCTGATAATTCCGATGTCATCTGCTGTTACATTTGGTATATTGGAAATCGTTCCAACGAGATCGACCGCACGTATTTTCTTCTTTTTCCCACCATTAAAGTGGAGCTTCATTATATCCTGATTTATTCTTGCTGTTCTATTATTTCTCACAACACGTCGTTCGCTCATTTTTTCCTCAAATGTAGTTTTTGCATTTCTTATTTCTTCGTCCTTAGGAACATTCCTTTGCTGCAGCTCAAAACCTATATATTTCTCAATTGGCTTCACGTATTTCATTTCGAAGTCAGCTGCTAAAGTAACTGCTTTTCCTTTATTGCCGGCACGCCCTGTTCTTCCCGTCCGATGCACATAGCTTTCTTTTTCCTTTGGCACATCAAAATTAATCACAAGAGAGACGTTATCAACATCTATTCCTCTTGCTGCCACATCTGTTGCTACTAGATAGCGGAAATCCCCTGCTTTAAAGCCTTCCATTACAGAAAAGCGCTTCTCTTGTTCCAATCCGCCGTGAATCTGTTCACAGGTGTAATTGGATTGTTCCAATTCTGTCCACACTTCATTCACTTTTTCTTGAGTATTGCAAAAGATAATACAGCTATCCGGATTTTCCACAACCGTCACATCTTTTAGCAGATCCATTTTTGCTTCACTTTTCACATTTATTATACTGTGCTGAATATGGCTTGCTGTATCTGTAGTAATCTCTATATTAATGGGATCTTTCATATATTTATGGCACAGGCTCTCAATTTCTTTAGGCAATGTTGCAGAATAAAGCATTGTCACTCTGTTTCCTGGCACTTCCTTAATAATTGATTCTACCTCATCAATGAACCCCATTCGTAACATTTCATCCGCTTCATCAATGGCGAGATATTTAATATCGCTTAAATCCAACGTCCCCTGTTCAATATGGTCTATTAACCGTCCTGGTGTTCCAACTACTATGTGTGTTTTTTGCTTTAATTCATCTTTCTGAATTGTAAATGGTTCCCTGCCGTAAAGAGCCAAAGCTTTAATTCGCTTAAACCTGCCGATGTTTGTTATATCTTCCCGAACCTGGACAGCCAGCTCTCTTGTTGGAGTGAGAACTAATGCCTGAGGTTTATTTTCTTCCCATACTACTTTTTCACATACCGGGATGGCGTATGCGGCTGTTTTCCCGCTTCCTGTTTGTGATTTTACTATCAGATCCTGACCTTTCAGCACTTGAGGAATAACTTCACTCTGTACTTTAGTAGGCTCATTAAATTTCAATACATCCAGAGCTTTTTTAATTTCATTACTTAACTGATAACTTTCAAAATTGGTCATTTCCTACCCTCATTTATTTTAGATTTATTTATAATATTCGCCCATTCCATACTATATATTCGAAGACAGATCGAAGCACAGACCTGCTTTTTCCGTTTCCATATACAAAAAAGAAAAGGACTCTTTAAAAGAGCCCTTTAATCATTATGCTTTATTAACATTAGTCGCTTGAGGTCCGCGTTGGCCTTCTTCTACATCAAATGTAACTGCCTGGCCTTCATCTAAAGTTTTAAACCCATCACCTTGAATTGCTGAGAAATGTACGAATAAGTCTTCGCCACCTTCTACTTCAATAAAACCGAATCCTTTATCCGCGTTAAACCATTTAACTGTACCTTGTTGCATATTTGTTTCCTCCTGTGTGGAATTATCTCCACTGTTTAATACTATCATTGCTCAATCCTGATAAAAGGTGAAAAGTGTAAAACTTACTCTTGCCTCTCAAACTTTACCGAACAAAAATAATTCTTTCTTAGAATAACAGAAAAGATTTGTAATTGCAAGTAATTTTTGGAGAAATGTTTAAATTAATTTCCATCAGGCAATCCGCTTCCTTTAATTAATGCTTCTATACTCTCTCCTCTCTTTAAATGGTATAATTCCCAATCAAAAACTGTTTCAACTGTACCGTCTGGAAATAAGTAATTTCCAGATATAAAGCCAGCCCCATTCACAAAATCAGGAATCATCTCTAACTTATCTTCAATAGCCGCCTGCAAAGAAATTAAAGCAAACGGTTCAAGGGCATCAAATTTAGCATTCACTTTGCTTGCATCTCCTGTAAAATAACCCTTATGGAAGCTTCGCTTAAATATGTTATTTGCAATGGCTCTACCTAAGTTTAGATATTCTTCACATTTGGCAGCTTTATAAAGATCCAGTACAGCAAAAAGTGCGATAGGATCTGAACAGTCTGTCTGGAGATTTACATTCATTCCTTCGCCCGGTTTTATTCCGAGGTCCCCAAAGCCGTTACCTTTTGCAATACTCCGGGCCATTTCCCAGAGATCGGTATCTCCGGTTTCGAGAAATGCTCTCGAATAAGACAACAGGTATCCGCAATGAGCAAAATAACTTTTCAACTCACTGCCCGCTTTTCCATAGTATCCATCTCTTTTTAACACATAACCTGTAAGTTCTGTCCCGTCTGTAAACATTGTGCGGAAAGAGTTAGTTTCCGGAATATAGGCATACTTAGCAAAACTGATTAATCCTTTATAAGTCCAATCGAGAATATCTCTTCCATCCTCTCCAATTTCACCGGCAATTTGCAACTGCATGAGAGCATTTCTGCCATAAATGGAACTGGCACCACCTGCTCTCAGCATCCGGGCTTCTATAGCTATGTCTCCAAATTCAGGTCCGAATTGGCGCTGAGCCCTATCTCCATACTTGCTTAACGTCCTCTTATCCTCACCAGGCTCTTCTACTTTTTTTGGCTGTGTAAATTGATATGCCCCAAGGCCTGTATTTTCGTCTCTTGCTGAAACAAATTGATAAGCGAGATGTTTTGCCCACTTCAATGCCCCTTTATCCCCGCTTAATCGATATAGGCTTGCTGCTGCATAAATAAGATCATTTCCTGTATTAATAAAAGACAGACCTAATGATTCCCTAAATGATGGACGCTGGACTAACTCATGGTCCCAAACATGGTCAACTTCAAGACCATATCTGCCATGTCTTCCAACGTCTAAATCATCCCAGTCATATACATGCGCATTCCAGAATGCTTCGATAAATTTTTTTGTTGCTTCTGGATTCACTTCATACATTAAATCATAATATGGCAAGCAGTTTTTTAATTCATGAACATACTCTTTCTCCACGGGACCAACTGCATTTAGTGTTTTCAAATCAATAAACTTGTGGCCACCCCATTGTAATAATCCACTTTTATCAACTAAATGATCAAAGTGGTACCGGATCGAATCTTTTGCTGCTTCTTTATACACCGGTTCATCCAGTAGATAGCTTAGTGAGGTTAAAGTTCTGAATAGATTTTGCTGTGTTGCCATATTGGATATAACCGCCTCACCCGTATCACAGAAGTTCCAGGTTATATGCTCCCCTGTATCGATGTTTATTCCATCACTAAACAATGGGACGGGATTCTTTCTGTAGTTATCCCTGCCATTCTCTAATACATTATCACAAAATTCAATCACTGCATTTAGCCTCGTTCTGTCACTTTCCACCACATCAGTATGCGCTTTCATTTTGTATCGCCTCTTCTATGTAGATTTATAATCCCCTCTTTAATTATACCAAACTCATCCATAAATCCATATCTTAATACAAGTAAAGTGTATCTGATTTGTAAAACCCTCAAACCTGTTGTTTGAGGGTAAAAGATTTATCAGATATTTTTATGGCTTTAAGATAGTTTTAATACTGCCATCTGCTTTTTCATCAAAAATGCGATAAGCATCTGCTGCTTCAGCAAGTGGAAGAGAATGTGTGATAATGTCTGTCGGATCAATCAATTTATTTTCTACCATCTTATATAAAGCTGGCATCATATGAATAACCGGAGCTTGTCCCATTGTGAGCGCTACGTTTCGTGTAAAAAAGTCACCTAACGGGAAATTATTTGCTTCTGTTCCATATACACCAGTTAATTGTACAACTCCAAACTTTCTAACCGCCTGTGACGCAGTAATAATAGGACTAATTGTACCAAATTGATTATCGCCCTCAGAACCATGAGGAGTATCAGGTGGAACTGTTCCGTCCATACCGACACAGTCAACGACAATGTCTGCGCCACCTTTTGTAATTTCATGAAGAAAACTGCCAATTTCTTTATTTTCCTTAAAGTTATATGTTTCTACATTGTTTGCTTTTCTCGCATGTTCAAGCCTGTGTTCCACATGATCAACCGCTATGACCCGTTCCGCTCCTTTTAACCAGGCGAATTTTTGCACCATTAGACCAACCGGACCTGCTCCTAATACTATAACGGTATCTCCTGTCTTTACCCCGCTATTTTCTACGCTCCAGTAAGCTGTTGGAATTACGTCAGAGAGGAACAGAACACTTTCATCGTCAAGTTCACTGCTCTCAGGAACTTTAAACGAGGAAAAGTCTGCATACGGAACACGAAGATACTCAGCTTGTCCACCAGGATAATTCCCATTAGCTTTTGAGTATCCAAATAGTCCGCCAGGTTCTCCGTGCGGATTTGAATTATCACACTGGCTTTCCATCTGGTTATTGCAATAGAAGCAGTTTCCACAGCTGACATTGAAAGGGATAACGACACGGTCTCCTTTTTTTAATGTTTTTACATCAGGACCCGTTTCCTCTACTATCCCCATAGGCTCGTGCCCGATAACATAATCCTGTGGTAAAGGGAATCCGCCATTATACAGGTGTAAATCAGAACCGCATATCCCGCTTGCTGTTATACGCACAATCATGTCATCTTTTTGCTGAATGACTGGATCTTTCACTTCTTTTACTTCTACTCGCTTTTTCTCCTGAAAAGTAACTGCCTTCACCAAACTCATCCTTTCTTTGATGTAAAAAAGATAGCAGGCCATCCATTGACGGGATTTAACCTCTTATGTCTTCTTCCCACTAGTAAGATCTTTAAAACTTGATGCAGACGTTCGGTGATACTCTTCCCCGAATTCCTGATAAAAAGCGTCAACTCTTTTTCTTTCCCTATCCTCTATATTTAACAGTAAGACCCTTCAGAAAATTACGAGCATATTTATCTCCACACTCTTTAAAATTCTTATGATTTTTGTTCCTCAATAAGGCGCTTAATTCACTTTTTGTAATAGTAACTCCCACGTCATCCAGTATCTCTATAATTTCTTCACTAGTTAATTTTAATGCTATCTTTACTTTCTTAAGAAGAATGTTATTCACAGGTTCATTGGACAGCGACGGCTGTTCCGGCTGTCCCGGTCTCGTTTCCTGTTTTCCCCTTTTATAAGTAATTAGACCATTTAAAAATAATTCTAATTCATTATTATTAACACTCATTATCTCGTCATCTGCTATTTCTTCCTTAGGCTTGATGAGCATTTTCTGTACTTCTTCCAGCGTTACATCTACCCCGCCAAGTTTAAATACTTCCTTCATCTCTTTATCTTTCATATCCAGTGCATATCTTAACCTTATTAAAATGTCGTTATTAAGCATTCGTTTGCCTCCGTAAAACTGAAATATTTTTGAAATCATCGTCTTCTCCCCTGTATCTGATAAAGCGGGACTTTTGCATAAAGTATAACAAATAATTCAGGTCTGCGTACATTTAAAACATGCCAAGACGTGCTTCATACTCATAAAACGAAATTATTCAGAGAATATTATTACCGCTATAAAATATCGAAATTGAAAAATCATAACATAAGGAACCTTAAGCAGGTGTGCGAATATAGAACGAACATCTGCAATATTTTGAAATTTACACAACTAAAACGTTAATATATGGTAAAATATACCTGTATATTTCCGGTCCGATTTTATGAAGGGAGGGATTTAATAATGTGTTGTTCTAATTGTAAAACAAGCCAGGAGGAACACGCTCAGTGTGAATGCGATTTCCCGATAAATGATGATATAAATTCAACGGAAGAAGAAAACGTAACATGTGATCATCTAACATTGGAAAGTTATGTCGGCAATAGTTCTAATTATTATCTTGAAAAATGGGGATTTCATACAAAGGAACATAAGATGATAAGTATGAACTACCAGGTATTATTTAGTTTCCTTTGGTCAGCCTTTTGTAAAATATTTCCTAATACTCAAAAGGAAGTTAATACAAAGGATGGAGTTAGAAGAATAAGTATTAACATTCTTGCACTTTTATTTAGTTTTATATGGTTAGGCTATCGTAAAATGTATCATGTATTGTTTGCACTAATTATTGCTTGGTTCTTATTTGATCTCATTGTATATTCCCAAGGTTTAAACACAGATCTATATTATATATTCGGCATTTTCACATGTATCGTACTTGGTTTATCCGGTGATCACCTCTATTATAAACAGGCAATGTCAAAGATTAATAAAATCAAAAAAAGGAACCCTTCTAACCCGGTAAAGGAGATAGAGAAAGCTGGAGGTACCAGCTATACAGGTATGACAATAGGTATAATATCGTTTATTACATACGCCATTTTCTCCACTTTTTTTGTTTCGTCACTATTTGCTACTGAACCAGTTACCTTTGGCTACGCACAAGAGGATAACATAATTACAAGATCAGGTAATGAGTTCAAACCATCTGAAACGATTCATTACTCATTTTATTTTGGTGAGGGGGAAGGCGGAAAATACCAAGTTTTTATTGAAAAAATCGACAAAGATTCCACAACAATTTATGATTGGTGGGAAGAGGAGGTTCCCCAGGACTGGGAGGGTGTAATTAATTACACAGAAGCCCCAGTTGAGAGTGGAACTTACAATATGAAAATAGTGAAGAAAGATAAAGTGGCAGCAGAAGGAATTTTCTATGTGGAGGATTAAAACCAACCATAATAAGAATTTAAATGAAATAAATAAAAAGACAGTCTCCCAGTTTCATTGGGAGACTGTCTTTTTTGATCAGTGACGTATTTACAGACAGTTAGTTCTAATGATATTAACACAGAATAGGTGTTTTAATTGCCCTTTAGTTCTATGTTGCAAACTGTTTCTACATGTGTTGTCTGCGGGAACATGTCAACTGGTTGTACTTCTTTCGTCTCATATCCACCATCTTCTAATATTCTTAAATCCCTAGCTAAAGTGGAAGGATTACAGGAGACATAAACGATTCGTTTTGGCTGCATTTCAATCATTGCATGCAAAAATATCTCGTCACAACCTTTTCTAGGCGGATCAACTACGATCACATCAGGATTCAATCCTTGCGCTTTCCACCATGGCATAATTTTTTCCGCTTGTCCAACAAAGAATTCCGCATTTTCTATCCCGTTTAATTTTGCATTTGCCTTTGCATCAGAAATAGCTTCAGGAACAACTTCTACTCCATAAACTTTTTTCGCTTTCTGTGCTAAAAACAGCGAGATGGTTCCAATTCCGCAATAAGCATCAATCACTGTTTCAGAACCTGTAAGATTAGCATATTCCAAAGCTTTTTCATAGAGCTTCTTTGTCTGTAGCGGATTTACCTGATAAAAAGATTTAGCTGAGATTGCAAAGCGGATATCACCTATTTGGTCGTAGATATACTCATTTCCCCATAACAACTTTGTCTTCTTTCCTAATATTACATTCGTTCTTTCAGAGTTAATATTTTGAACAATTGATTTTACTTCAGGGTACGTTTTTGTTATTTCATCGACTAGTTTGTTCAATTCCGGAACTTTTTCTTTTCTCGTTATTATTACAATCATAGTTTCTTGTGTAATTTGACCGGTACGAACCATAATGTGACGTAAAATTCCCCGATGATTGTTTTCATCGTATGCAGAAATCCCCAACCGATCTGCAATCTCCCTTACTGCATCTATCATTCGGTCATTGATCTCTTCCGTAATAATACACCGTTCCATATCTTCTATTATTTCATGGCTTCTTTTCCGGTAAAAACCTGTAATTAGCTCACCATTCCGTGAACCAACCGGAATTTGTACTTTGTTACGGTATCGCCAGGGATCTTCCATTCCAATTGTTTCATGAACCGGTATCCCCTCAATATGGCCGATTTTCTTGAGAACATTCTTTACCTGGTTTCTTTTCATTTCTAGTTGCATCTTGTAACTCATATGCTGCAGTTGGCAACCTCCGCATTTGTAGTAAACATTACAAGGCGGGTCCACACGTTCTTCACTTTCGTGTAATGTCTCAATAAGTCTGCCAAAACCGAAATTTTTCTTTACATTGATGACTTTTACTTTTGCCTTTTCACCAGGGAGGCCATATGGTACGAAAAGTGGATATCCATTTACCTTTCCAACTCCCGCCCCTTCATGGGTGATATCCTCAAAGGTAAGTTCAATCATTTCATTCTTTTTCACTGGTGGTGCTGTTTTAGCCATATTATCATCCTTCTTTATTTGTGTTCATATCTATTTAAATCTGACATAATTTATTATCGTTTGCTGTCCAAATTTTATCACAGCGAAAGAAAATTGGGAAATTCCATGTCTAAATAAATCATTTCCTGGGAAATAAAACTGTTTTTTGTCCATCTGAAAAAACCTTAAAACAGCTAAACTGTCCTAAGGTTTTGTTTCATCCCGCATTTGGGAGTACTTCTTCTAATTCATTCTTCTCATCTAAGTCAAATTCATTACCATTTGAATCCCCTAAATTAGAGTCCCTATTGGAATCACTTTCACTTACATCCTCTTCTGTGAATACTTCTTCCTCTTTACTGCTTTCTTCCGCAGTTTCCGTTCCATTATATGTCTCTGTCTCATAGTTCAGGACATCCTCATAGACTTCATTCTCGTAATAGTCTTCATCATAATAAATATCATCTTCATAATAATATTCTTCGTCATAATAGCCATCTTCGTAGTAGTAATCTTCTTCATAATATCCGTCTTCGTAATAATAGTCATCATTATAATATTCCTCATAATAATCGTCACTATAATATTCATCTTCATAATAATAGAAATCATCAAGATTTTCATCATAATAATAATATTCGTCTTCATAAGGATCGTAAAAGTAATAAGTGTCAGTGTATGTATCATAATAGTAATAGCTTTCTGAATCATCGTAATATCCGCCATCAAAATAGGAATCCGTTCCATCATATAAATCATCGTAAAAATAATCGCCATTCTGATTATAAAACAGACTGTATATCTCATCTTCTCCCATCGGATTAGAAACCCATTCATCCATTAAGGGAGTGATCTGGTACAGTGGAATACTAAAACCAATTGTTGCTTCTTCATCATGGCGAGCCGAATTGATTCCAATGACTTTTTCTGTTGACTGATCCAGCAATGGACCACCACTGCTTCCCGGCGCAATAGGTGCAGAAATCTGGTATACTTCCTCGTAATAATGTGGCTCGATGGTAAAAGTTCTGTCAACTCCACTGATATTTCCCAGTGTCGCCGTTTTTTCATAACCGTGCGGGCTACCAAGTGCAATCACTTCATCTCCCAGCACGGATTTCTCTGTTACCTCAAGACTAAGGGGTGTCTTGCCCGCTAACGATTCGACTCTTATGATAGCAATATCTGTATCATTACTGTAGCCAATCAGGTAACCATCATACTCTGTACCCTCAGACCCTTTTACCGTAACATAAAAACTGCCTTCTACTACATGAGCATTTGTCATAACGTCACCAAAATCATTAATAAGAAATCCCGATCCCTGGCCGTAATCACTGAAAATAGTAAAAACTCTGGTTTGGGCGTCTGTAATGATATCCGCAACTTCACGGTCACTTGCTTTTGACTGGTCAATGATTTTATCTTTAGCAGTCTCCTCTTCCACAGGACTTTCCTCTTCTGGATTATCATCCGTTGCTACAATTTCCTGCTCTTCTTCACTTTTATCAATAGCAGCAGTTTTGGTTAGCTGAAGTTCTTTATATTCTGTGCCGACAAAATATAATACAACAGCTGCAATAGCTGACAGGAAAATGATTGTTGTAATAAGAAGACCGTTAGACTTTTTCTTTATTGGTTTTCCGCAGCGTGGGCAGTATTTTGCACGTTGCTCTATTTGGTTTCCGCATTTTTGACAATACATTTGCTCCACCTCTAATATAGGACTATTAATCTATTATAGTAATATATCACTATATAAACAAGGGGTAGAACATGATTTTACAGACTATTCGATAAAAACGGAAATCCTCAGCTCTGTACAAGCTGAGGACATCATTTTTTTATTCTAATTCATCTTGTCTTTCACAGAAGGTTTTGGAAACAAAAAATTCTATATGCTTATATAAATTGACAAACTCTCCGGGTAATAAACCGCCATATTCTCCATCAAGGTTCAATTGCATCTTATCTTCTGTGTAAACCTTGACTCGGTTTGCCTTCGTATAAAAGATGTTCTTATCATCCAAATGTGCTCCTCTTGTTGCTAATGTAGCGATACGGATGAATTCAGCAAGATTCGTTTTCTTTAAAATAACTAAATCAAATAATCCATCATCCATCTTTGCTTCTGGAGCTAATTTTTCAAAGCCACCAACAGAATTTGTATTTGAGACAAGGAACAGCATAATCTCTTCCTCAAATAATTTCCCATCATATTCAATTCTGACTTTGGTCGGTTTTAATGATGGCAGCATCTCAATCCCCTTTAAATAGTAGGCAAGCTGGCCGATCATTGTTTTTAATTTACTTGGAACTTCATAAGTAAGTTCCGTTAGCTTACCGCCACCTGCTATGTTCATAAAATAATGCTCGTTTACTTTGCCTATATCTAATGGACGAATATTATGTTCCAGAATAATGTCGACTGCTTTATTAATATCCCGTGGTATACCTAATGCCCGTGCGAAGTCATTCGTTGTACCGCCTGGAATAATCCCTAATTTAGGACGATATTCTTGTTCTGCAATTCCGTGGATCACTTCGTTGATCGTACCATCACCACCTGCGGCAACGATAATATCGAACTTTCTTTCTACTGCTATTTTTGCTGCATTAATTGCGTCACCTTCACAAGTGGTAGCATGAGCAGAAGTTTCATAACCAGCTTCTTCAAAACGTCTCAATACATCAGCTAATTCTTTTTTAAAACCTTCACGTCCTGAAGTAGGGTTATAAATGATACGCGCTCGTCTCATCGTCATTTCTCCTCTTGTTAACATTCTATCTTTCATAATAATCGATCTGGGGATTTTTGCAAATAAAAACTGCCCAAATTTCATAGAAGAAGGCTGCGCAATATATGCGCAGCCCTTTACACTCTTATCGTTTTTCGATTTCTTCTAAAATAATTTTGTTAACCATTGGCGGGTTAGCTTGTCCCTTTGTTGCTTTCATTGTTTGACCAACTAAGAAGCCAAGCGCCTTATCTTTACCGTTTTTAAAGTCAATAATAGATTGTTCGTTTGCATCAAGAATACCGCTTATAATTTCCCGAAGCTGGCCTTCATCAGAGATTTGGACTAATCCTTTTTCTTTTACGATTTTCTCTGGATCGCCGCCATTTTCAACAAGTTCTGCGAATACTTTCTTCGCCATTTTTGATGAAATAGTGCCATCAGCAATTAATTTAATCATTTTCGCAAGACCTTCTGGTGTCATCTTCAAGTCATTGATTTCCACTTGTTGTTTATTCATATATGCGGAAACTTCACCCATTAACCAGTTAGAAGCTTGTTTTGCATCCGCACCAGAAGCTATTGTTGCTTCAAAGAAATCTGACATTTCTTTTGTACTCGTAAGAACACCTGCATCATATGCCGGAAGGTCTAACTCTTTTACATACCTCGCAAGACGGGCATCCGGTAATTCAGGGATCTCTGCACGGATTCTTTCTTTCCATGCATCATCAATATATAGTGGCACTAAGTCAGGTTCAGGGAAGTAGCGATAATCATCTGAACCTTCTTTCACACGCATTAAGATTGTTTCTTTTGTCTTCTCATCATAACGACGAGTTTCCTGCAGGATTTCTCCACCATTTAATAATACTTCACGTTGGCGTTTTTCTTCATATTCCAACCCTTTTTGGACAAAGGAGAATGAGTTAAGGTTTTTTAATTCTGTCTTTGTACCGAATTCTTCCTGACCAATAGGTCGAATTGAGATATTCGCGTCACAACGAAGTGACCCCTCTTCCATCTTACAATCAGATACACCTGTATACTGAATAATATTTTTCAATTTTTCTAAATATGCATATGCTTCTTCCGGTGTACGGATATCCGGCTCTGATACAATCTCAACCAATGGAGTACCTTGACGATTGTAGTCAACTAATGAATAACCGTCATCATTGTGTGTTAGCTTCCCTGCATCTTCTTCTAAATGGAGACGAGTAATACCGATTCGCTTAGTCTCACCATTCACCTCAATATCAATCCAGCCATTCTCTCCAATGGGCTGATCAAATTGGGAAATTTGATATGCTTTTGGATTATCTGGATAGAAATAGTTTTTACGGTCAAATTTCGTATCTGTCGCAATTTCACAATTAATAGCCATTGCTGCCTTCATTGCAAAATTAACTGCTTCCTCATTCAGTACCGGCAGAACACCTGGATACCCTAAATCGATTGGGTTAACATTAGAGTTCGGTTCAGAACCAAACGCATTTGGGGCAGGACTGAATATTTTGGAATTTGTTTTTAACTCAACGTGCACCTCTAGGCCAATTACTGTTTCAAAGTTTGACATTATTTGTCACCCCCTAAGCTAGGACGTTTTTTATGATGGTCTGTCGCCTGCTCGAATGCATATGCAGTACGGTAAACAGTAGACTCATCAAAGTGTTTTCCGATAATTTGCAAACCAATAGGCAGACCTTCACTGGATAAACCGCATGGTACAGAGATTCCTGGAACTCCAGCAAGGTTTACTGGAATTGTTAGAATATCATCAACATACATTGTTAATGGATCATCAATTTTTTCACCGATTTTATAGGCAGTTGTTGGTGAAGTTGGCCCGACAATTACATCATAATCTTCAAAGATCTTCTCAAAATCATTTTTAATTAATGTACGGACTTTTTGGGCTTTTTTGTAATACGCATCGTAATATCCTGAACTTAATGCAAAAGTACCAAGCATGATACGGCGTTTTACTTCATCTCCGAAACCTTCCGCACGTGAATGTTTAAACATATCAAGCATGTCTACACGTTTTTCTGTGCGCACACCATAACGTACCCCGTCAAAACGAGCTAGGTTAGCACTTGCTTCAGAGGATGAAAGTAAATAATATGCTGCAACAGCGTATTTAGAGTGTGGCAGGGAAACCTCTTCCCAAGTGGCACCAAGCTCTTCATATTTCTTTAATGCCTGAAGAACAGCTTCTTTAACTTCTTTATCTACACCTTCAGCTAAGTATTCTTTTGGTACGGCGATACGTAAACCTTTTACATCCTGTTTAAAGGCATCACTGTAATTAGGAATTTCCACATTCGCAGAAGTGGAATCCATTTTGTCATGCCCTACAATAGCCTGCAGTAAATGAGCATTATCTTCCACTGTTCTTGTGATAGGTCCTATTTGATCAAGTGATGAAGCAAATGCAACTAATCCAAACCGGGATACAAGACCATATGTTGGTTTTAAACCAACTACACCGCAGAATGATGCAGGCTGACGAATTGACCCGCCCGTATCAGAACCTAATGAGAAGAAAACCTCTCCTGCAGCGACTGCAGCTGCTGAACCACCACTGGATCCACCTGGTACATAATCTGTATTCCATGGATTACGTGTTTTTTTGTAACCGGAGTTCTCATTAGTGGAACCCATCGCAAACTCATCCATGTTTAATTTTCCAATTGTAACAGTTTTTTCTGCATTTAATTTCTCCACAACGGTTGCATCATATAAAGGATCGTTTAAATTAGCAAGGATCTGGCTTGCAGCAGTTGTGCGTAAACCCTTTGTTACGATATTATCTTTAATACCAATTGGGGCACCATATAATATAGAGGCATCAGTTCCCAATTGTTCATCAAGTTCTTTTGCCTGTTTTTTTGCTTCTTCTTCATTTAACGTTAGAAATGCTTGAACTTCATCATCTACCTCGTTAATCCGGGCAAATGATGTTTCCACAAGATCACTAACAGTAATTTCTTTATTATGTAGCTTTTCCTGTAACTCTTTCAGTGTATAATCGAAAAGTGACACAGTCATTCCTCCTTATTCAAGAATAGACGGCACACGGAATTGTCCGTCTTTTTGATCTGGTGCATTTTTCAGTGCATCTTCCTTGCTGATCCACTCTCTTGGTTCATCTTTACGCATCACATTTTTTAAATCCAATACGTGTGTTGTTGGTTCCACATTATCTGTATCCAGTTCATTTAAAAGCTCTGCATAACTGATAATGTCACCAAGTTGTTTTGCCATTTTTTCTACTTCTTCATCTGTTAAAGCAAGACGCGCTAGATTCGCAACATGTTTTACCTGGTCTTTTGAAATATCTGCCATTACTTGTCACCTCCATAAAATTTCCCTTGACATGTGGTAAGTAAAATCCATAACGTTTATTTTATCATTATTTAGCGCTTTTTTGAAATACATTTGTATCCATTAGTTATAAATATGGACAAACCCTTCTTCTGCTCCTGCATCCCTTACGATCAGGGCTTCCACTTTATCACCTGAAGTAATATTGATTTCCAGATTAAAGTCGTTCGGAAAAGCAGAAATGACGAGTCCGTATACATATTGGGTAAATCCTATTAACTCAGCTTTTCCATAGAATGATACAGGTATGTCAATTGTTAAATTATTTAATTGTCCATCCCTGAAGAAGCCCTTTCCGATTACACTAACGTAGTTCGGGAAATAATTAGAAATATCTGCCTCAAAATCAACAATGGTTGCCCATGTCTCAGGATAAGTGTTTTGGCCCGATTCTGATGGGAACAGGACATATTCTTCATTTAATTCCTGCCAGTCACCTACAGAAGAGCTGTCTCCAGGTATATTCGTTTTTGCTACAAAGTTCCCGGGAACGAGCGAGCTTTGGGATGCCTCACGATAAATGGCAAGCATAATCGGAACATCACCCAGACCTTCTGTTTGGCGAATTCTTGCCACAATTTCACCGGCTAGTTCATTCGCCTCCTTCATCATTTCATTTTCCGGGATATTCTCATAATAATAAGGACCGCCAATTTCCGTCTGAAAACGGTAAACAGATTTCATGGCAATTCCGATCGAGATACCTGCAAGCTCCATGACGTCATCTTCCGATTTAGTAAGGTAATTCTGTTCTAAAATATGGGACAAATATTTTGGATTGGCTTTTTCGTCTTCGACAGGGTTCTCTGTCCCATTAATTTCAGGATTGAGTCCTAAAGGGTCTGTTTCTTCATCATAACGCTCCAGCCAACTGTATAGAATGTCTTCTGTCAAATATTGACCTTCCTGAAAATAATAACTCTCAGGGTCATATACTTCTGTAGAATGCCTTCGTAAACCTTCTTCCAGTTCATCAATGTCCACACGGTTGGCAATCTGGTTTGTAATAACACCTCTTGCCTTACTTAAGTTTGAATCTATTAACACACGATAATTCTCTTCGGAAAGATTGTATTTCGGAATTATCGCGGTTTCCTGCTGTGTTTCATCCTGGTTTTCATCAATAACCGTCTCTTCTGGTGATTGGCCGAAATCAGGTGCACATGCTGTTAATAACAAGATAAATATTAGCAGAACGTAACGTCCTTGCTTCATCTTACTCTTCCCCCTCTAACACCGTCTGCAATTTAGCCTCATCCCATATCTCTACTTCCAGCTTTTTCGCTTTATCCAGCTTTGAACCGGCATCTTCTCCTGCTATGAGCAGATCTGTTCTCTTACTAACACTTCCCGTCACATTTCCGCCTAGTGCTTCAATCCTCTGTTTCGCTTCTTGTCTTGTATAGATGGAAAGTTTACCTGTTAAAACAATCGTTTTCCCTGCAAATAGTGTATTTTCTGATATATCTGCAACGGTTGGTCCGTCATATGCAAGGTTTAGCCCTAACTCACGTAATTCATTTAGTAATTGTTTTACTTTATCCTCCGCAAAGTACCGGACAATTGAATCTGCCATTTTGTCACCAATTTCATCAACTGCAACCAGATCATCAAAGGTAGCATGCTGTAAGTTGTCCATTGTTTCAAAGTGGGCTGCTAAGGTCTTTGCTGCTTTTGAACCTACATATCTGATTCCAAGTCCAAATAATAAGCGTTCCAATGAATTTTGTTTCGAATTCTCGATTGCTGCTAACAGGTTGTTAACAGATTTCTCACCCATTCTCTCTAACTTTAACAGATCTTCTTTTTCCAGACGGTACAAGTCAGCGATAGTACTGATCAAACCTTCTCTAAACAACTGCTCTATTACCTTTTCTCCGAGCCCGTCGATATTCATTGCAAGCCTTGATACAAAATGGATTAACCCCTCTTTAAGCTGTGCGGGACAATTTGGATTAATACACCTAAGTGCTACTTCTTCTCCTAGCCGAACAAGCTCACTGCCACATGACGGGCACTCTTCCGGCATGGAAAAAGGCTCTGCTGTGTCTTCACGCATGTCAACTAATACACGGACTACTTCCGGAATAATATCACCAGCTTTTTTAATGACAACAGTATCTGTTATACGTATATCCTTTTCTTTAATTAAATCTTCATTATGAAGAGAAGCACGCTGTACAGTTGTTCCAGCCACTTTGACAGGTTCTAATATGGCCGTCGGTGTCACTACTCCTGTTCTTCCGACACTTAATTCAATGTCCGTTAATTTCGTAATCGCTTCTTCTGCTGGGAATTTATAGGCGATAGCCCACCTCGGACTCTTCGCGGTGTATCCAAGCTGTTCCTGCGCTTCAAGGTTATCGACTTTTATCACTATTCCATCAATATCATAGCTCAATGTCGATCTCTTTTCCGTCCAGTTATTCACATACTCGATGACAGCATCAATACCGTGACATTTTCTCCACTCAGGATTTGTTTTAAAACCAAGCTTTTCTAAGTATGCTAACCGCTCACTGTGAGTAGCCAGTTCTCCTGTTTCCCATTCGCCTACAGCATATAAAAATATGCTCAGATTTCTCTTTGCGGCAATTTTCGGATCTAACTGTCTAAGCGAACCTGCAGCAGCGTTCCTTGGATTAGCAAACGGCTCTTCTTCGTTCTTTTCTCTTGCTTCATTTAATGCCAGAAAAGAGGCTTGCGGCATATACGCTTCTCCACGGACTTCAATGGAACTAGCATCATTAATTTTCAAAGGAATACTGCGAATTGTTTTTAAATTACTTGTGATATCTTCCCCTGTTGTTCCATCCCCACGTGTTGCCCCCTGGACAAAATATCCATCCTGATAACGGAGGGATATAGCTAACCCATCTATTTTCAATTCACACACATAACTTACTTCGTCAATATCCAATCCTTCCCTCACCCGCCTGTCAAAATCCCGCAAATCCTCTTCATTAAAAGCATTGCCAAGACTAAGCATAGGTACACGATGGGTTACTTTCTCAAATGCATCGATTGGACTGCCACCGACACGTTGTGAAGGTGAATCAGGTGTAATCAGCTCTGGAAAAGCTTCTTCTATCTCTCTTAGTTCCTGCATTTTTTTGTCATATTCTGCATCCGGAACACTTGGTTTGTCCAACACATGATATTCATAGTTATATTGATTTAATATTTCACGCAGGCTTTCCAGTTTCTGTCTTGCTTCTTGTTCTTTCATCAAGTTAACCTCCTTCCCTATTGTTTCGTAATAGGTGCAAATTTTGCCAATAGTCGTTTAATCCCTGTTGGTGCAGGAAACGCAATATCCAGCTCCATCGCTTCACCTTCACCACTAACTTTTACTACTGTTCCCTGTCCCCATTTATTATGGTTTGCTTTGTCTCCTACCCTCCAGGTTTCTTTCTCACCACCTGTTGTAGCCTGCTGCACAACAGTACGTTTCGGCTTCCGTTTTGGCGGACCGAATGGCAGATCCTGATCACTAATATCCACTCTAGACCGGCCAAAGATAGATTCCTCTACTTCTTCTTTTCCTTCCAGCAGGTCTTGAGGAATTTCATTAATGAAACGACTTATCGGGTTCATATTGGTCCTGCCAAACAATGTCCGCATCTTCGCATGAGAAACGTGTAACAGTTCCTCTGCCCTTGTAATCCCGACATAAGCGAGTCGTCGTTCTTCCTGCATCTCCTCTTCGTCCATCATTGAACGACTATGCGGGAAAACATTCTCCTCCATGCCAATTAAAAAAACAACTGGGAATTCCAATCCTTTTGCAGCATGTAATGTCATCATGGTAACTTTATCATCAGCTGTCGGGTCTTCATCCATTCTGTCAATATCCGATATTAATGCTAAATCCGTTAAAAAGTTAACCAATGTCTTATCTTCATTAGTTTCTTCAAAATGTTTGGTAACTGTTTTAAATTCTTCAATGTTTTCCAGGCGTGTTTGAGCTTCAATACTGCGTTCATTAAGAAGCATTTTTTCATAGCCTGTTTTCTCAATCACTTCTTCCACCATATCTGTTGCAGTTAAAAATTCCTGCTGTTTCTCCCAATTCTGGATCATTTGCCCGAAATCCATCAGAGCTTTTGCCGCTTTGGCACTAACTCCTACAAAATCAACTTCCTGAACGGCGGTATATAGAGAAATGTCATTAACTGCAGCATATGCAGTTAGTTTATCTAAAGAAGTTTTCCCAATCCCGCGTTTTGGCTCATTCACCACTCGAGCAAAACTTATATCATCATCCGGATTTACAATTAATCTTAAGTAGGCAAGCAAATCTTTAATCTCTTTGCGATCATAGAACTTTGTGCCGCCGACCATTTGATATGGAATATTAGATTTTACGAACGTTTCCTCAATTGCCCGTGACTGTGCATTAGTACGGTATAAAATCGCGACATCACGATGTGAATATTTCCCATTTCTCACTAGTTCTGCAATCCGGTCAGCTACATATAAACCTTCTTCCCGTTCTGTATCGGCCTTGTAATACTGAATTTTGTTACCCTCCAGATTCTCCGTCCAGAGATTTTTCGGTTTCCGTTCTGAGTTGTTGTCTATTACTTTATTGGCCGCATCAAGAATTGACTTGGTTGAACGGTAATTTTGCTCGAGTAATACGGTACGGGCAGATGGGTAGTCTTTCTCAAAAGAAAGTATATTAGAAATATCTGCTCCGCGCCATGCGTATATAGACTGGTCTGAATCACCTACAACACAAAGGTTCTGAAAGCGGGCAGCCAGCTGTTTAACTAAGAAATATTGCGCATGATTTGTATCCTGATATTCATCCACATGTATGTATTGGAATCTTCTTTGGTAATATTCCAGCACTTCCGGTATCCGGTTGAATAAATGAATGGTCTGCATAATTAAATCATCAAAATCAAGTGACTGGTTTTTACGGAGGCGTTTCTGATATTCGGTATATACTTCTGACACCTGTCTGCTATAAAAGTCTCCTGCCGATTCAGCAAACTTCTCCGGTGTTACTAACTCATTCTTCGCACTGCTGATTGCACCCAAAAATGCCCGCGGCTCAAATTTCTTCGGATCAAGGTTCTTCTCTTTGACTATATTCTTAATAACTGTTAGTTGGTCTCCGCTATCAAGTATCGAAAAATTACGGCTGTAGCCAATCCTGTCAATGTCTCTCCTTAAAATACGTACACACATTGAGTGAAATGTGGAAACCCACATTTCATTTCCAGATGGGCCAACCAAGTTAGTGATCCGGTCTTTCATTTCACGGGCTGCCTTATTAGTAAATGTGATCGCCAAAATACTTCTTGGTGACACTTCCTTCTCATCTAACAAATAAGCAATCCGGTGTGTTAACACCCGAGTTTTCCCGCTTCCCGCACCTGCCATTATGAGTAATGGGCCTTCTGTATGTTTAACAGCCTCCTGCTGCTGTGGGTTTAATCCCTTTAATAGTTCATGCATCATTGAGCTCACTGTAGCACCACCTTTATTTCTTTACTGCTTTTACTGTTTTTAATGCTTCTTTCGGGTTTTCGTAAATCGCATTTCCTACAACAATAATATCTGCAAATTGACTCATTTCTTCTGCTTGCTGTTTGCCCGAAATTCCCCCACCATAAATAAGCTTTGTATTCTCTAATTCATTTTTAATCTGTTTGACAATCCGGGGATCGCCATATTTACCACTGTATTCCAGATAAAAAAACGGTAAGCGAAATAAATGTTCAGCCATTCTCGCATATGCTACTGCCTCTTCTTCTGTTGGTAAACTGCAGTCTGCCAGCTGGTACACTTTTGAATCGGGGTTCATTATGCAATACCCTTCTGCGAACATTTCTTCCCAGTTGATCACATCGCCATACTCTACAACAGCTTCATGCTGAATATCCATTAACCATTTCTTTTGGCTGCTATTTAAAACCATAGGGACAAAAAAGTAATCGAACCCTGGTGTAACTGATTCTATATTGGAAATCTCAAGAATAACAGGAACAGTATATCTGCGAATATAACTGAGTAACTGCAGCACTCCGTCCAATGTAACATTGTCTGTCCCGCCAACAATTATCGCATCCGTACCTGATTCACAAATCTGGTCTAATATTTCATCCGGCAAGTCTTTCGCCGGGTCTAATTTAAATACATGTTTCCATTCTTCCATATTATACACAATCATAATCCTCCAATAATGACGATTCGTTATCCATTATTTCATTATAGCAAAAATCTCCCCGAATATTGAATGATATCTCAATTTGTTATTACTATTTCTTGTGGAAGAAGATTTTCAGAAAAATACATCCGATTTTTTCTGCGCAAACAGAAAAAGCCTAGCATTAGCTAAGCTTCATCCTTTATTTCACTGAATATACCTACATAGTTTGTTACATTCCCTCCGGCATCTTTTAATGCACTAATAGATAACCATTGTTTATACAGTTTTCCTGTTTTTCTTTTATTGACAATTTCGCCTTGCCAAATACCCGCACTGTTTAATTGGTCCCACATATTTTTATAAAAATCTTTATCCTGTTTATCTGACTGAAGAATTTTTGGAGATACACCGATCACCTCTTCTTCTCTATATCCAGTAATTAATTCGAAGGCATGATTAGTTTTTGTTATTTTTCGATGTTCATCTGTTACCAGGATGGCCTGCCCAGCATTTTTAACAATAAAATCCGATATATGCAGCTTATCCGTATAGTACATCCACACAATAATAATTAAACTTGCTAATGCGAATTGGGATAATGCCATAAAACCGATAGCATAATGACCATTAATTTCATACACCATTGTCAGAATAAGCGGTGGAAAAAATCCTCCGAGTCCTCCCATTGCTGCAACTATACCATTCACAATCCCAGCCTGCTTCGTAAAATATAATGGTACCAATTTGAATATTGTTCCATTCCCGATACCGGAGAAGAATGCAACAGATAAACTTCCAACAGTATACAGGAGAATAGTTGGTGAAAAGGATAGTAATATACCTGAGATCGTCAATCCTGCAAAAACAGCCATCAATACTTTAAACGGGTCAAATTTATCACCAAGCCATCCCCCGATCGGCCGCATTAGTGTGCATAATACAATAAATCCTGCTGTTCTAAGGCCTGCATCCACTTCTGATAATTGAAATTCAGATACGAGGAAATTGGGCAAATACACGGTTAATGCCACAAACGAGCCGAAAGTTAAAAAATAAAAGAAACTTAGGAACCAGAGTTTATTGTTCTTGTAGACACTCATCACCTGCTGCTTTAAGGAAGTATCCACTTTAGGTTCGTTCCGGTCACCAAGCAAAAAGTTCAACACAGCAAATAACACTAACGGAAGGATAAATACAAGCACAGCTATACGCCAGTCATACATCCCTGCGATAATCGGTGCTCCGAATGAAGTGACAGCTGTGCCAATATTACCAACGCCATAAATCCCATTAACAAAGCCATGCTTTTCTTTCGGGTAGTATTTCGGCAGTGATGTTACACCGACTGAGAACACAGCCCCGCCAATCCCGAGGAATAACCCTGCAATAATTAAATCAATGAAACTATCCGCCATGCTTAAATAACCTACAGGTAAAACAAGAAACAGCATGCTCAAAATAAATAACCCACGCGCTCCGAACCTGTTTGTGTAATACCCAAGCGGCACACGCAATATAGAGCCCAAAATGACCGGGACAGCAGTAATTAACGAAATTTGCCCTGCTGTTAACTCGATATCCTGCTTAATATAACTCATTAATGATGACAATAACACCCATACCATAAAACCCGTGACTAAACTCATTGTTTGTAATGGCAATTGAAACTTTTTGACATTCTGCATCATCATGCATCCTTTCCTATCATACTATTTAACTTTAGAATATACATAGCTGCACAGTGTGTCTGTGATCTATTTCACATATAAGTTTTCTTTTATTTCACTTTATCTGATCACTTATTTAGAATTGATAAGCCGGGCAATTTTTTGCGGTGCTGACTCCTACTGTTAATTTAGTTGATTTTGCTCCTTGTTTCATGTATCAGTCTCGCATACCTCTCCCTTTAACTGAAACTATCTAATCAATTTTAATAGCATCATTGTGAATTTAAACATTTTAGATGTATACTTATTATTGTGTTGTAAAGAAGTATAGGACATCTTTCCATTTCATAGTATATAGAATAATATTCAACACATAGATATAGATTATTATTTTGGAGGTTATACCTTTATGAGAACAAAAATTCATTTACTGTTTGGCGGAAAATCTGCCGAGCATAATGTATCCCTGCAAACTGCAAAAGCTGTAATGAATGCAGTTGATCAATCAAAATATGACGTTCAGCCAATCTACATAGATGGAAAAGGATTATGGCATAAAGGTGCCTTATTAGAAGGAAAAGTGGATGATGCCAAACTGCTCGAATATAAACAGGCTGATGAATCTGTCTCACCACTTACCCTTACAGAGACAGAGAATGAAGTAGTATTCCCTTTACTTCATGGTCCAAACGGGGAAGATGGAACGGTTCAGGGGCTTTTGGAACTATTGAATCTTCCTTATGTCGGTAACGGAGTATTAGCTTCGTCGGCTGGAATGGATAAAATTGCGATGAAAGCTATCTTTGCACAAGCAGGATTAGCGCAAGTCCATTATGTTGGTTTCATTCGTAAAGAATGGGAAGACAACAAGGAAAACGTTGTGAAAAATATTGAGCAGACATTAAACTATCCTGTTTTTGTGAAACCAGCAAATCTCGGTTCAAGTGTCGGGATCAATAAAGCAACGAACCGTGAGAAACTAATTGAGGCTATAACCGAAGCATTACAATTTGATCGCAGAATTATTGTGGAAGAAGGCGTAACAGCAAGAGAAATTGAAATTGGAGTGATTGGAAATGAAGAACCCGAATGCTCCGTAGTTGGTGAAATTGTACCAAAAACTGAATTTTATGATTACCAATCAAAGTATGAAGACGGTGATACCGCCCTAATCATTCCTGCAGATGTCTCTGATGATATTTACAATTCTGTCAGGGAAATGGCAGTCAAAGCATACAAAGCACTGGATTGTTCAGGCTTAGCAAGAATGGATTTCTTTTTAACAGAAAACAACGAAATTTTAATAAATGAAGTCAATACTATGCCTGGTTTTACACCTGTTAGTATGTTCCCACTACTGTGGGAGAACAGCGGCCTGGATTATCCGTCCTTAATCAATAAGCTAGTAGAATTAGCCATCGAAAGACACGAAGAAAAAACGAAAATAAGGTATACATTCGATTGATCGGAGGTTGAAAAATTGATAACACGAACACTTAACCAGATAGCCGCTATGTCAGATGCGACTCTTTCCGATCCAGCAGCAGGTAATAAACAAATTTCAGGTGTTTCCATTGATACCCGGCAAATACAAAATGATCAATTATTTATCCCATTACCAGGAACAAATACTGACGGGCATCAATTCGTGGAAAAAGCCTATCAATCAGGTGCTGGTGCAGCTTTCTGGAAGAAAGATATTCCGGATCCGCCAGACAATGTTCCTTTATTATTTGTCGATGATCCATTGCTCGCAATGCAGAACTTAGCCAGAAGCTACCGTGAAGAATTAGGTGTGACAATTATCGGCATTACTGGAAGTAATGGAAAGACGACGACAAAGGATATGATTGCCCAAGTACTGTCAGGTACATACAAGGTGCAGAAAACGGCAGGAAACTATAATAGCCAGCAAGGGCTGCCTCTCACATTGCTTTCATTGGAGGAGTCAACGGAGATTATGGTTCTTGAAATGGGCATGAGTGCACTTGGCCAGATCGAAAAGCTTTCCTATATTGCTAAACCAGATATTGCTGTTATTACTAATATCGGTGAATCTCATCTCGAGGAACTCGGTTCAAGGGAGAACATCGCTACAGCAAAATTTGAAATCACTAAAGGGTTGAAGCCTAATGGACTATTTCTCTTTGACGGGGATGAACCGTTGTTACTAGAAAAAGTACAAAATCTAACTTATCCATTTTCGAAAAAGGCGATAGGTATGGAGAAAAACTCATCTCTTTATCCGGAGTCTATTTTAGTTAATGAGAATGGGACTACCTTCAGGGCTAATATTCTCCCAGATATTACAATCAAATTGCCTGTGCTAGGCTTACACAATGTGAAAAATGCTTTATTCGCAATTGCTATTGCAAATTATATGAATGTCCCGGACAGGACCATTCAGCAACAATTAGAAAGTTTGCGCATTACGAAAATGCGTTTGGAAACCCATCAAGGTCAAAATGGTTCACTGATTATCAATGATGCATATAATGCAAGCCCCACCTCTATGCGTGCGGCTATCTCATTAGTAGACCAATTGAGTAATTTCACTAATAAGATCCTTGTACTTGGTGATATGCTGGAACTCGGTTCGAAAGAAGCTGTATTCCACAAGGAAATCGGCCATTATATCGCCCAATATGAAATTCAGTATGTTTTTACCTATGGTGACCTTGCAGAAGATATTGCAGAAGGTGTAATGGAGCGGAATAACAAGATTATCGTAAAAAGTTTCTCAGATAAAAAAGAAATAACGGAAGAATTGTCCTCACTGTTGGACGAGCAAACTGCTGTCCTGTTAAAAGCATCAAGAGGGATGAAATTAGAAGAGATCCTTGAGGGCATTATTGTGTAGTAAAAAAAGGAAAAAGTTTAGAGCATTGCCGCTAAACTTTTTCCTTTTCTTTCATTTCACTGAATATGCCGACATAATTGGTGATATTGTTTCCTGCATCTTTCAGCGCACTAATTGACAGCCATTGTTTATATAATTCGCCGTCTTTTCTTTTATTGATAATTTCACCTTGCCAAATGCCATTCGCTCTCAGCTGCTTCCACATTTCCTCATAAAATGCCTCATCCTGAACTCCTGAACTAAGGACAAATGGAGTATGGCCAATGACTTCATCTTCAGAATATCCTGTAATATGCTGAAAAGCTTTGTTCGTTTTCGTAATTCTGCGATTTTCATCTGTAACTAAAATACCCTGGCCAGCATTATTCACAATATAGTTCGATAAATTGAGTTTATCTGTATAATACATCCAAATAATGATGATTAAACTTGCTAATGCAAATTGGGAAAGTGCCATGAACCCAATTGCATAGTGTCCATTAATGTCATGCACGATAGTTAATATGATTGGCGGGAAAAATCCGCCGATCCCTCCCATTGCGGCTACAATACCATTTACAATTCCCGCCTGTTTTGTAAAATAGAGCGGAACTAATTTGAAGATTGTTCCATTTCCTATTCCCGAGAATATGGCTACAGATAAACTGCCTATTGTGTAAAGCAGAATTGTCGGCGAAAAGGACAACAATACACCGGAAATCGTGAGTCCTGCGAAGACAACCATCAGAACTTTAAAGGGATTAAATTTATCACCTAAAATCCCGCCAACAGGTCTCAGTAATGTACATAGTGCAACAAATACCGCTGTCCTTAAACCCGCATCTACTTCTGTTAACTGGAATTCCGAAACAAGGAAATTTGGTAAATAAACAGTCAGGGCAACGAATGATCCAAAGGTAAGGAAGTAAAAGAAACTGAGAAACCATAGTTTATTATTTTTATATACACTTAATATCTGATCTTTTAATGAAGTCTCAACTTTTGGTTCTTTCCTGTCTCCCAGAATAAAGTTAAGAACAGCAAACAATATCAATGGAATAATAAAGGTGAAAACTGCCTGACGCCAACCAAACATACCTGCAATTATTGGCGCACCAAAGGATGTAATGGCAGTACCTATGTTACCGACCCCGTAAATACCATTGACAAAACCGTGCTTCTCTTTTGGATAATATTTCGGTAAAGAGGTGACCCCGACAGAAAACAATGCGCCCCCAATACCAAGAAAAATCCCTGCTAGCAATAAATCAAAGAAACCATCTGCAATTCCTAAGTAGCCAACAGGCAAAACTAAAAACAGTAAACCAGTAATAAATATGATGCGTGCACCAAATCTGTTAGCATAATACCCAAAAGGAACCCGGAAAATGGAACCTAAGATAACCGGTGCAGCAGTGATAAGAGAGATCTGCCCGGCTGTCAAACTGATATCCTGTTTTATAAAACTCATTAATGAGGAAAGCAGAACCCATACCATAAATCCCGCTACAAGACTCATTGTTTGTAGTGATAATTGCAATCCCTTTCCCTGTGCCATTAATAACATTCCTTCCTGCAAAAGTATGTCATATTTTACTACTTACTGTAATTGTAGGATGGTCTTAACAAATAGGCAGGCAATTCATCTATCATTCATAAGGAATTTAGTTGTCTGTTAAACAAAAATTCGTTCTACCGGCATGAGCAGCCGCCAAACTATTCTCTAACTCTTTAGTTTCACCCTCTGTTACTGACAGAGCAAGCGCATCTTACTTATAATCCCTTCTATGCTGATAACCTGCTCTTGATCGGTATTGTTGGGGCGCCCTTGCTAAATAATGGATAGGCACACTGTAAATATGAACAAGATGTGTAAAAGGAATAGATGCAAACAAACCGAATGATGCAATTACATGGATTTTAAAAATAACCGGAACTTCTGTCATTAACTGATATTGCGGTTGAAAAGTAAATATACTTCGAAACCATGGTCCTATCGTTGTACGATACTCATATGCTTCTACTGTCGTATTGTAAACAATTGTCATATAAGTACCGATTCCCGCGACAATGATTAATGCAATAACTGAGAAAAAATCTGCGAAAGTAGCATGAATCCTCACCCTGTCGACTGTTGCTTTCCGAATTAGCAGAATAACCGCACCTGCTACTACCATGAGACCAGCCAGTCCGCCACCGTAAATAGCACCGATATGATAAAGATGATCTGTTACGCCAATTGCCTGATAAAACTGTAATGGGATAACAAGCCCCATGACATGACCGATCACTGCCAGCAGGATACCATAATGAAAAAGCGGTGAGCCGATCCGTAACCATTTCTTTTCAAAAAATTCTGTCGAGGGAGCGGTCCATGTTTTTTGCCTGAATGCAAAACGGTAAATACAACCAACTATCATGATCGTTAGTGTGATGTACGGAAATACCACCCACAAAAAAATATCAATCATTATTTTTCCTCCTTAGGCAATGCTAGTTATACATAATCGGATATGGCAGTTCGTCTAAATCCGCTTCTTCTCGGTTTTGCTCCATCTTCTTTATCTCCGTCTTGGTCGGTGCCTGGAAAACATCCTCCATCAGAAGGCCAATGAGCTGGTGATACGGATTATCTTCCGGAAGCTGCTCTAATATAATCTGTGTTACATTACCTAGTCGTTTCCATAATCGGATCGTTTCATCCGTTTCATCCATCACAGCAACCAATTCATACAACATCGGAATATAATCCGCTAATTCACCATCTGCCCGTTCATAGCCTGCCTGATTAATAATTTTCTGCAGCTTAATCAGTGCCGCTCCCCGCTTAGGGCTGTCCCCAAATTCATAAGCTGATAAGTAAAGCCCCGTTTTGGCTTTCAAATCAAAAGTATGAACATAAAGCTTTTCCAGATCTAATAATGGAATATCCTCCAATCGGGAAATAGCCTTATCCAGTTTGTTCTTCTGCTCTGCTGATATCACTGAATGATTAATAAGACTATTTACAGAGGGGATAGTTTTTTCATCAGGATATGCTAATAATCTTGCCGCAATAATTAATAATTCTGCTTCCTGCTGTTTCATCTTCAACTGCCCCTCTCAAACGGATAAGTAACCATTCCTTCTGGCGGAGCAAGATCTTCCAGACTGCATGCACCTTGTTTATAATGGAGATCGCCGTGCATCTCTCTTCTCCCAGTCGGAATGACAAAGCGATCTTTGTATTTTGCAACACCTAATAAATTCGCCATGTCTTCTATTTCTTCTTCTGTCATACCTGCTCCTCTCAACAAATCACTTTCCTTCAGCGGATCAATTCCACCTACTGTTTTCTGTCGCATATGGACACGCATTGCTGTCAGTTTTAGTAAAACTTTCCGAATTACTTTTGTATCACCCGCTGACAAAAGTGAAGCTAAATATTCAACAGGAATACGCATTTGATCGATCGCAGGGATATATCCGTCCGTATTTAACTCTTCTTCATTTGTAATATGATTCATAATCGGACTAAGTGGGGGCACATACCATACCATAGGTAATGTGCGGTACTCCGGATGCAATGGCAACGCTATTTTCCACTTTATTGCCATTTTATAAATAGGTGATTCCTGAGCACCCTTAATCCATTCATCATTAATCCCTTCTTCTTTTGCTTTTGCGATGACATCTTCGTCAAACGGGTCCAGGAAGCAATCCAGTTGTGCCTGATACAAATCCTGCGGGTCTTCAACAGATGCCGCTTCCTTAACCTTATCTGCATCATACAGAACTACACCAATATAGCGTATCCGGCCTACACAGGTCTCTGAACAGATTGTAGGAAGGCCTGCTTCTGTTCTCGGATAACAGAAGTTACATTTTTCAGCTTTATGTGTATTCCAATTGTAATAGACCTTATTATAAGGACATCCATTCATACAAAAACGCCATCCGCGACACTCCTCCTGATCGACTAACACAACTCCATCTTCATCCCGTTTGTATAAAGCACCAGATGGACAGGAAGCGACACAGGAAGGATTTAAACAATGCTCACAAATTCGTGGTAAATACATCATGAACGTTTTCTCATATTCCATAGCAATATGTTCCTGCAGTTTTTCTACGTTGGGATCCATTGGCACAACTTCACTACCACCAGCTAGGTCATCATCCCAATTCGATCCCCATTCCGGTTTATCGATATATTTCCCTGTAATCATCGATTTCGGACGGGCTACAGGCAAACTATCTCCCTTTTCTCTATTAATCAGGTTTTGATAGTCATATGTCCAAGGTTCATAATAGTCATCCAATGTTTCCATATCAGGGTTATAAAATATATTCTTTAATTTAGAAAGCGGTCCGCCTGCCCGCAGACGTAACTTTCCATTGCTATACTCCCAGCCGCCTTTATATCGATTCTGGTCTTCCCATTGCTTTGGATACCCAGGTCCCGGCCTTGTTTCCACATTGTTAAACCACATGTACTCTGTTCCCGGCCTGTTTGTCCATGTCGTTTTACATGTAACCGAACAGGTATGACAGCCAATACACTTATCCAGATGCATCACCATTGCTACTTGTGCTTTAATCTTCAAGCCAATTGACCTCCTTCATTGGTTTAATTATTGCGATTGTATCTCTCTGACTTCCGGTTGGACCATAATAATTGAAACCATAGCTTAATTGGGAATAGCCGCCAATCATATGGGTAGGTTTAGCTGTAATGCGTGTCACACTATTATGCGTACCACCACGCTTCTTACTAAGTGTTGTTCCCGGCACACCCATCGTACGATCCTGAGCATGGTACATATAAGTCATCCCTTCCGGAATCCGGTATGTTAGTACAACCCTTGCCGCTACGACACCGTTACGATTGTAAACTTCGATCCAGTCATTATCTTTCAAACCGATTTTTGCGCCGTCCTTTTCGTTCATCCATACTACCTGCCAGCCGCGGAATAATTGCACCATGTGGGATGCCTCTGTAAACATAGTATGAATACCCCATTTCTGGTGAGGTGTTAAATATCGTACCGTAATGGAAGCTTCATCATGCTTTGCTTCCTGCTCTCCCTTGATATAAGGTCCTTTTGCGAGAGGGGGCAGGTACGTTGGCAATCCTTCTCCAAAGTCCAGCATCATCTCATGATCCAGATAAAAACTTTGGCGGCCTGTTAAAGTATGCCATGGTATCTTATACTCCGTATTTACTGTAAACGGTGAATACCGGCGATGATCTTTTTCCAAACCGCTCCATACAGGAGTGGAAATAGTGTGCCTTGGTTGTGCCGTTAGGTCATTTAGTGTAAATGCTTCTTCTTCCCTTGTTTTGGCGATATCCTCCAGCTTTTGACCTGTTTTTTCTTCAAGTGACTTCCAGCCTTCAACAGCACGGCTCCCATTGGAAGCACCAGACATTAATAATATTGCCTCTATCGCATCAGTATCTTTGTACAATTCAGGGTTACCTTTACCTATTCCTTCCCTTCTCGATAATCCGAGCCTTTTTTCTAATTCCCTGTATACTTTTTCCCCAGGATATTTTACACCTTTCATACCATAGCCATTTTTTAATGGTTGGCCAATTGTTGTTAATTTGTCATATGTTTTACTGTAATCACGTTTTACTACCTGTAAACTTGGCATTGTCTTACCTGGAATAGCTTCGGCCTGCCCTTTACGCCAATCACGAATCTCACCATTTGGCTGAGCGATTTCTCCCGGGGTATCATGACCGAGCGGTGACATCATCAGCTCTTCCGTTTCACCAGGCAAATGAATTGCTGCAAGTTCTGAGAAAACTTTACTTATTTCTCTAAAGATGTTCCAGTCACTTTTCGCTTCCCATGGCGGGTTTACCGCTGCATTAAATGGGTGAATGAACGGGTGCATGTCCGTAGTTGATATGTCATATTTTTCATACCATGTGGCAGTTGGCAAGACAATATCAGAGAAAAGACCGGAACTTGTCATACGAAAATCAATACTGACAAACAGATCGGCTTTTCCTTCTGCACCTTTCTCCTGCATCTTCACTGTTTCCGGCTTCCATGATATTTCTCCATCAGTTAAGACTTGATCGTCACCACCGATTAAATGTTTTACAAAATATTCATGGCCCTTTCCACTGTCCCCAAGTAAATTGGATCGCCAGTTAAAGAATACCCGCGGGAAGTTTCTCGGATCATCCGGGTTCTCGATTGCCCAGTCTAATTCTTCATTTTTCAGTTTGTTAGTAATTGTATCAATTACTTCTTTATCACTTTTTGCACCATTCTTCCTCGCATCTTTTACAATATCGATACTGTTCTGAGTTAATTGTGGATATGAAGGTAACCAGCCAAGCCTTGCTGCTAATGCATTAACATCTGCCGGGTGCATATGGGCATACTTGCTTCTCCACTTATTTTCCTGATAGTCTTCCTTCTCTTCATAGCGATACTGATCTGTTGCGAAATAAAAAAAGGAAGTACCGTTTTGCAACCTAGGGGCCACTCCCCAGTCTTTTGCAAAAGCAATGGTTTGCCAGCCTTCAGCTGGGCGGACTTTCTCCTGTCCTACATAGTGAGCCCAGCCCCCGCCATTCACACCTTGTGAGCCGGTTAACAAAATCAGGTTAAGTATCGAACGGTAAATTTGATCACTGTGATACCAGTGGTTCGTCCCTCCTCCCATAGCTATCATAGATTTCCCTTTCGTACGCTCAGCATTGTCTGCAAATTCTCTGGCAACGCGGATAACATGCTGTCTCGGGACTGTTGTAATGCTTTCCTGCCATGCTGGAGTGTATGGTTTAGGGTCATCATAATTTTCCGGATAATCACCAGGCAGGCCACGTGAAATACCTGTATGGGCCATCATTAAATCATAAATGGTTGTTACTAATTTCCTTTCACCATTTTTGAGCTTAAGGCTTTTGACAGGGACCCCCCTTCTAACTACGTCACCGTGTTCTTTTGCGAAGTAAGGGAATTCTACTTCTATCACTTCATCGGATGCATTCAGAAAACTTAATTGCGGATCAATTTCTGTATTATCGTCTCTCGTTAAATTCAAGTTCCATTTTGAAGATCCATCCCACCTGTGCCCCTGTGTTCCATTAGGTATTTCCCATGTATCTGTTAGCTGGTCCCAAACAACCGGCTTCCATTCTCCAAGTTCGTGTTTTTCATCGAGATCATCAGCATGCAGAAAGCGTCCTGACCGGTAATTACCTTCCGCTTCATTGATCGTAATTAAAAAAGGCAGATCCGTAAATTGCTTGGCATATTTGAGGAAATATGGAACCTGTCTGTCAACATAGAATTCTTTTAGAATGACATGTGTCATTGCCATCGCTAAAGCACCGTCTGTACCTGCACGAGCCGGCAGCCATAAATCTGCAAATTTCTCGTATTCGGCATAGTCCGGACTTACCCCGACAACTTTTGTTCCATTATAACGGGCTTCCACCATAAAGTGCGCATCAGGTGTTCTAGTTTGAGGTAAATTGGTACCCCAGATAATAAAATACTTGGAATTATACCAGTCAGCACTTTCAGGGACATCTGTCTGATCGCCCCAAACTTGAGGTGATGCTGGTGGTAAATCTGCATACCAGTCATAAAAACTCAGGATCGTACCACCAATTAATGACAAAAATCGCGATCCACCTGCATAACTTACCATTGACATAGCAGGAATGGGGCTAAAACCAACTATTCGATCTGGTCCATATTTTTGAATTGTCGCAATGGTGGCACTTGCAATCATTTCGCAAGTATCACGCCATTCCGCACGAACAAATCCGCCTGTACCACGAGCTTTAATATATTTCTTCCGTTTTTCCGGATCTTCGGTTATATTTTTCCATGCCTGAACCGGGTCATGTCCTAGTTCTTTTTCTCCTTTCCACATGGCATAAAGATCACCACGTATGTAAGGATATTTCACTCTTGCAGGACTGTAGGTATACCAGGAGAAGCTTGCACCCCTCGGACACCCCCGCGGCTCATATTCAGGGAAGTCTTTACCTGTTGAAGGGTAATCCGTTTGTTGAGTTTCTGATGTAATAATGCCATCTTTCACATAAACCTTCCAGCTGCATGAACCAGTACAATTCACACCATGTGTAGAGCGTACCACTTTATCATAAGCCCAGCGGTTACGGTACGTCTTTTCCCAATCTCTCGGTCTGGTACTTTCTTCCGTAAATCCCTGGTTAATTTTCTCACCTGGTGTTAGAAATTTTAAATGTTTGAAAAAGGCATTATTTTTCATCTTTATCACCTTTTTCATAGAGTTGTTGAAGAGGGTTGAAGCGGTCACCAACTATTTTAAAGGAATCATTGCCTTCATTTACTTCTTCTATAAAAACTTGAAGTGTTGGTGCGTTTGCAGCAACTAGTATCAATCTTTCCAATGTCGCATAGTCCTGTAATTGATATAGCTGTTCTTCTAATGAAGGAGGAATTGCGCCAAAGCGCATACGTAGTATTTCTAATAAATCTTGACGATCATCACCAATTTGAGCTTCTTGTTCGAATAAAAACATAGCATTCCCTCACTTTTCCAGTAGATTTATGGTTTCACCATCTTGAAGTAATCTTGAATTAGTGTTTCTTTGCATGTTTCCCCCGTTTTCGTACAAAAGGCTAAATAATCCTGGTTTTTCTCTGTCAGATTATTTAATGAAAATTTCTCTTTAATAACATGTTGGAAGTTATCCCCAAACCTTATTTCAATTTCTGCTTGTCCATCTTTTTCAGTGGCATATGCCTCTATATCAAAAGAATGAATATTTTCTTCTTCCAGACTTTTTAATAATTGCTCATACAGGCGGGGATATGCGGATACGAGTGGTTTCAATACGGACACCCCATTTATTAATGATCAGGAAGTATTTCCATTTCATCATGATTATGATATTCATCAATAATAATTAATGCATGTAATTTTTTTATGATTGCTTCACACATTCCATCAGATATAAGAGAGTGTTTAATCTCTGAGACTAAACGTCGCATCAAATCATGATCACGTATTAATTGTGCAATTTTCTCATTCATGCTTTCTGACTGTTTCGCAATTTCCTTGTACAACCCTTGTTCCTCTGCATCTGCATGGGCTAATGTTCTCGTTTGCCAATGCTCTACTGCAATTAACGCAGTTTTTAATGCTCTTTCAGCATCCCCCTCTCTCCAGAAATTTTCTGCCACATTGGTTAATTCACGGGCTTCCTGTAATGCTGCATCATGAATAGCTGTATGGCTGTCAATTTTTCTTAATGCTGGTCCTGACAAATAATCACTCCCTCACATATGGTATATCGCTTACCACCTTCAATGTATCGAACTATAAATGTTATGTCAATTATTTACTTGTAAACGCGTTCTATGCCAGAAATAGAATTGTTCTGACAAATAGCATTATGGCCGGATTCACTGGAGATTATACCTGCAAGCCTCCAGCTATTAACTGTCAAAAGATTATATAATCTTTTGACAGGAAAAAAGACTGTTTCCCTTGAAAAAGGGAAACAGTCTTGAACTATCTTATATCTCATATGATTGTGGTTGTTTTAATATAAAAGATGAACTAAGTTTTTTCTTTATATCTATTATTTATCGGCAGGGAATACCAGTCCTATCTCAGCTCTTGCCTTATCCAATACCTTCATTGTCTCAATCGAACGCTCCCATGTATTCACCTTATTTTCGAGTTTTCCGTTTTTTATGGTTTCTATGAAAGATAGTGCTTCGTAATACATCGTGTTTTCTTTTTGTTCCACAGAAATGTTTTCTTCATTCCCATCGTGGTACACGATTTTCACATCGACCATATCAGAAAATTTACCAATCACTATCGATCCTTTTTCACCTTGGATTTCTGAAGGTAATACTGAATTCGTGATTTTGGAGAACATAGCGATCCCATTGAATTCACTATACTGAGCAATAACAGAGCCTTGTCCGTCAACACCTGAATCGAGCATATATGCACTTGCCTGCACTTTCTCCGGTGCTCCGAATAATGCAACCATCGGATATAAACAATATACACCTATGTCCATCAGTGACCCGTTTGATAATTCCGGCTTAAATGCATTTAACACAATACCTTCCTTGTATTTATCATATCTGGAGGAATACTGACAGAAGTTGGCAATATATCTGCGTACAGGGCCGATCTTCTCTAAGTTTTCCTTGACCTTGTTGAAATTCGGTACATGTGTTGTCTTCATCGCTTCCATTAGTGTGACATTATTTGATTTGGCAGTTTCGATCATTTTTTCAACTTCCCCTGCATTTGAGGCGAAAGGCTTTTCAACAATTACATGCTTACCACCCTTCATACATGCAATCGCATGTTCCGCATGAAAGGCTGTAGGGCTTGCGATATAAACGGCATCAAATCCATCACTGTGAGCAAATTCTTCTAAATCTGTATAAGTGGAGTTGACATCATACTTTCCCGCAAATTCTTTTGCTTTCTCTTCTGTTCTAGAATAAACTGCCGCAAATTGGAAATCAGCAATTTCCTTTGCGCTTGTTAGAAATCGATCAGTTATCCAATTAGTACCTATTACACCAAAACGAATCATTTACTCTCACCTTTATTCCTTTCCTTCTTTTTCGTTCATTCGATCCAGCACAATCCGGTAACCGTCATTCCCATAGGTCAGGCATCTTTTCACACGGGAAATAGTTGTTGTGGAAGCACTGGATTCCTTTGCTATCGCTGTGTAAGTACTCCCTTCATCCAGCATTTTAGCTACATGCAAACGCTGTGCCAAAGATTGTATCTCATTCATTGTTGCGATATCATCAAAAAAGCGGTAACACTCTTCTCTGTCTTTTAACGTTAAAATTGCATCAAATAATTGATCCAGTTGCCTGCCACGCAATTTATCAATCTGCATGGGACCCACTCCCCTTTTATTCCGTTCTATTCAGTGAATATCACACCTTCGATCCCAGGATTCTCCGGAATAACATTTACCCACGTTTTACCTGGAACTAAAGGAACAACTTCACCATCTATCGTTGGAATAATTCTACCATCAATTCGCTCCCATTGCACGTTTTGCACTTTACCCTTCTGGAGTAATAAAGCATCTCCTCCGGATTCCATATCAATTTCACGGCGCCCAACATCATCAACTACTTGATGTGCAGTTTCGAGGATCAGTACATTGCTAATTTCAATTGGAGTATTTTCACTATATTCAACTGTCTGTTCTCCATCACTGTATCTTACATATTGATCTGCGTTCTCATCATAAACATATCTTACCGTATAATTCCCGTAACTAAATTGGATATCTTCTGCTTTGTTTCCGTCTACCTCTTCATCACTGAAAAGCAGTGACTCATATGTCTGTTCTGTTTCATAACCGTTCTCTTCCGCTCTTTGGTATATGCCATCAAAATATGCATAGGAATTATGCGGGGCTACTCTGTCTGAAGATCGTTCAAACAGAACTTTATCATTATCATAATACATACCATTTAACCCATCCGCAGCTCCAGTTTTTATCATGTCCTCAATAAAATAAATCGCTCCATGATAGACATACATAGCACCATAATCATCTGCAAGATTGAAATAATATGGTCTCGCGCTTCTCACAGGTCCGACTTTATCAGGAATTTCACTATGGTACAGTGCCATAAACCTTGTAATATTACCTTCTGCTAAAATTTCAAAGACAATATCCGCTTTCGATAAACTTGTTTGAGGCCGTGCTGATGGATGATTATTTACCATAACCGCTACCATCCGGTTTGTTAATTCCTCCTCAACAGGAAGTCCTGTAAATGGCGCTGTTATCTCTGGTTCTGTTTTTTCTTCAGGCTTGTCCGGTTCATCTGCTGCCGTTGCAACTGGGGTTTTAGCTTCTTCCTGCCTCTCTCCTTCCGGCACGTTTTCTTTATCCGAACAGGCAACCAGGAATATTGACAATATAATTACAAAAAATATTTTCCACTTCACAGGATCACACCTTCTCTCCAAAAATAATTTCGACATGTATGTAACCATACATGTCGAAATACCTAATTTATTATACCAAACTTTAACGCATTATTGCAGGGAATAATATCTCTTTTTTCTTAACGTCTATGATTCCTAGCGGGGTAATGCGTACAAAAGGTAAATGCATTGATGATAAAAACAATAAGCTGTAAGGCGGATCATTATATTTATATCCATGTTTGATAAGAATATCCTTAAGCTTCTGATCAATGTCCATAAGTTTTGTCATTTTGCCATCAAACATCATACCAGCGATGGTTAACGGCAATTCAAATATCACTTTCCCTTCATGAACCAGAACTATTCCGCCACCAATTTCTTTCATTCGGGTAAATGCAAGCATCAGATCAGATTTACTTTTCCCTATTAAGACAATATCGCCTGTTAAGGAATAAGAGCTCGCTAATCCCCCAAGTGTTTTGGTAAAACCTTTAATGATTGTATTTACACGCCATTCACCTTCCCGATCACCAAGCATAAGGAATGACTCGTCACTGGATGCTAAGATCTGTTCAGTATTCGCATCAATTGAAATAGGATATGGCTTCATAATAACGTCATTTTCCATTTTCAAACCAACCGGCATCGAAAATTGAAGATCACGTTCTGAGAGCTGCCACTGTAATTGCAGTTTCCCAAGTCCATATTTTTCCCAATCAACCGGTACATGATGGTCAATTATTTCTCCATCACGTTTCAGCCATTTACCTTTTGCAATAACAGAAACAGGTGTAGCATTATCCATTGATTCCAATATATTAATGTGGGCAACCCTGCCAGGTGCAATAGCTCCTAATCTTTCTTCCAAATGGAACTGCTCTGCTGCATTATATGTTGCCATCATATATGCTTCAATTGCTGGAACCCCATTATCTATTGCAATCTGAATACATTGATTGATAATGCCATTTTTATAAAATGATGGTGTGGAACCATCTGTAGTCATTGTTAAATGATCATATGTGGTTAAATCCAAATCTTGTAATTCTCGTAGAAGCTTCCCAAGATCCGGTCTTACGGAGGAATTACGCAAACCGATTCGATACCCCATTGAAAGGCGGTGAAATACCTCTTCTCCAGATAATGCCTCATGGTCGGAGCTTGCTCCTAATAATTTCAGCTTAACGAGCGTTTTCTCTGAAGCTCCCGGAAAATGCCCTTCCACCGGCTTCCTCAGCCGTTTAGCCTCCTGCATCCAATAAAGAATTCGATCATCGTCTTTTAACACCTGCGGCCATGCTGTAAGCTCTCCTCCCTGCACGACTGCCTCGTGCTGCAACCATGCATGGACCTCCTGATCATTTAAAATTTCCTGTTCTTCATTGATCTGCGATTGTGAGTCAAACCTTGCCCACCAATACATCGAAACAGGTAACTTCATGAAATCTTCTAATAATGAAAACGCTTTCTCTCTGTTCGTTAAATAAAGCCAAGGTAAGTTGTCATTCATCATTGTTGTTGTTCCAGTCTGCCCGGCATACATTGCTAATTCATATGGATTATATAATTGAAAAGGATGTGCATGTGGTTCGATATAGCCAGGAACAATGTACTTACCACTGCAATCGACAATATTCACACCTGTTAACTTTTCCGGAAGCTTCTTTCCTACATAAACAATTCGGTCATTGTAAATCCAGATATGCGCTTCCATCCATTTTCTTAAAAAAACATTTAAGTAGTATGCATTTTTCAAGATCAAGGTAGGTGCCTCTTTCTCGTCAATGACAGCTACTTGCTTACGAATTTCTTTATTTCTCCATCTATATAAATGATCATTCATAATATTCTCCTCAACTTTATCTCATTTTTAATCATAATATAATTGTATCACGATTTGATAGCGTTTGCATTGTGTGGAAATGACAAATTTTTGACGTTTATTTAGGCACATTTACGTATATTTTATTCAATTGTTTATTCATATGATATTTTCATTTCCTGTCCCTGTTATTGTATAATAAGCGGTAAAGGTTGGTGATAAAATATGACAGATTTTTCGCATATTAATGAACAGGGCCGGGCCAAAATGGTAGATATTACAGAGAAAAAAGTGACAAGCAGAACAGCAGTTGCGAGATCCAGCATTATAGTAAACCAGGAGATTTATCAAAAAATTATGGATCATAAGATTGGCAAAGGGGATGTGCTGTCAGTTGCACAAGTTGCGGGAATAATGGCAGCAAAACAGACTTCCAATATTATTCCGATGTGCCATCCGTTACCTTTAAGTGGGGTAAATATACATTTTGACTGGAATGTAGAGGAAGATAAACATGAACTCCTGATTACAGTAGAAGCAAAGACACAAGGAAGTACTGGTGTGGAGATGGAAGCATTAACTGCCGCATCCATCACAGCCTTAACTGTTTATGATATGTGTAAAGCCGTAGATAAAGGAATGATTATTGGTTCTACATACTTATTAGAGAAAACTGGTGGAAAGAGCGGCACATACAAACGCGAAGATTTTAGATAATTCACTAAGCATTTAGCGAAACCTGGAAGGACACTTAGCGTTTTCGGTAAATCACTCAATAATTACGTTGAGTGATTTTTTATTTTTGTAACTTTTACTGTCATTATCCGTTGTTAAAGTAGAAAGTACAGAAAGGGATGGAGACATTGCATCTTAAAACATTACATGTTTGGTATGAACGATACCATCAGGATATTTACAATTATATCTTTTTTTGATTGGAGATCATGAGCAAGCGAAAGATTTGATGCAGGACACTTTTGTACGGGCAGCATCTAAATTGAACACGTTTCAGGGAGGAGAAGAAAAAGGCTGGCTTGTTCGTATTGCAAGAAATATTACGATTGACTATATTCGAAAACGAAAGCCGGTCGCCTATCTTTTCGACCGTCCAGTTAATATAGAAACAATGGCGAAAACACCTGAGCAATTATCTGTCTTAAACGAAACAGAAAAGGAGCTGTATCAGGCACTTCAAAAACTGAGAATATCCTATCGCGAAGTAATTATCTTAAGAAAAATCAAAGAATTTTCGATTAAAGAATCCGCATCAATCTTAAATTGGTCGGAGTCTAAAGTGAAGGTCCAGTTAATGCGTGCACTGGAAGCATTAAAGAAAGAATTACAAAAGGAGGGATATATCCATGAGCCATTACGATAAGGATTGGAAAGGACTTAATAAGAAAATAAAATTATCCCGTAAAGAGAGTGAGGATTCTTTTGCCCAAATTAGAAGAACAATACATGATCCTAAAATTTCATCAAAGCAACCAGCAAAACAATGGATCAGCTTTGCAGCTGTTGCTCTTCTTATAACCATACTTGCCCTTAGTAATATAAATGGGGTTGGTGAGAAAGACACAGCAAATGACACGCTCAGCGAACAAGTGGCAGAGGATATAATGATTTCGATAACGAACCAAACTAACCTTGATTTCCATGGAATAAGTTTGAATGTGTATAAAGGGGAGCAAAAAGTTGATAATCAAAATATGATCAATGCGGATAACTCTTTGATTGCTAAAGGTCAAAAAGTCCATTTTGACTTTATTGAAGAAGATTTTGAATTAAACGGGGAGATAGCCATCGAAGCAGTGATCGTTTTCGATAACGAAAACCGCGTGACTATCGAACCTGTCATACCTCTAACTATTGAAAGGGGTAAAGAATATAAATTTAAGATTGTCGGTAATTCCATAGAAACAACACGTTTAGAGCCAGTCGATTAGCAGGAAGAGATCTGAAGAATTTACCTAAAAAATGAGTTTGGATGAGCTTGCAAAATGTTGTTTTTTTGATTTTCGTATATTAAAGCTATTCTATTTAATATGGATTATGTGCAGTCAATATTATATATGTTGAGTACATTGCAAAAGTGCTGAACACACATAATCCATATTATCCGTTCAGTTTTTTTAATGATTTTGTCTTCCTCATTTCTCTTCCACTAGCTTCGTTAAAAAATTTATTAGATATCTTTATTAATCTCTCGCATCACATGGCCTAATTCAGGAATTATGAGCCGCTCCATCGCTAATTTTACAGCACCAGATGACCCAGGTGTAGCAAAGATAGCTTTATCATGCATCACTCCAGCCGTTGCACGTGATAGGATAGCCGCAGAACCAATATCTTCCTGAAAACTTAGTACACGAAAAAGCTCACCAAATCCTGGCATCTTTTTATCCAGAAGAACATCTACCACCTCAATCGTTACATCACGTTTTGCTATCCCTGTGCCACCATTTAATAAAATCGCATCAACATCTGATTGTTCCATTCCATGTTTGATTGCACGTTCGATGTCCGCTTTTTGATCTTTCACGATTTCATATGCAGTTACTTGATGATGATGATTCTCCAAATATTCCCGCATCAGTTTTCCACTCTTATCTGTTTCTTCCGTTCTTGTATCACTAACTGTAATAATTTTACAACGGACCGTTGATGGTGCTTCAGCTTTATGTTCCAGTGACATGATGTTATCTCCTTTATTTTTCAGAATTTTGTGATGTTAAGCATTTGGATAAAAGTCTGTTTCCAGCCATTCCAAAAAGATAGTATAATCTCGTTCTACCTGGTGTTTATAAAAACGCGACCATGATACAAGTTCCTGTATAAACTGATTTCTGTCACGTTCAATTACGTCATATATCGCATCCTCACTATGATAACCAAGTAATTCCTCATTTATATCCTGATCTGCTCTCGCATGAATCTTTGCTGCTATTTTCCCCATAGTTTTTACGGTCTGTTTAATTGGTTTTACATCATCTAAATGTTTTGGATTAATATCCTTATCAAAAGCACATCGTTCCCGCACATAAAATTCACGATTTCCTATCGTTAAATAACCAAGGTATTCGTCTGCTTTATGGTGCATTGCTTTTTGAGTATGGATAACGCGTTTACCTTGATGCTTATATTGCTCCCAGAAGGATTCATTGTACTCTACAAAATATGCCGGAATGGCTGGACGCGCCTCTTTAACTTCCAAAATAATATCATCATTTGCCGCATGTTCATCTATACCCTCAATCAATACATAGTAACGTTTTAATCCGGTTGAAGCTACTCCGGATCCTAATTTTTTTACAATATCCTTAATTTGATAATGGGAATCCTCTCGTTTCCATTCTTTCGGAATAGAGTCAATGTATTTATTCCAGTTAGCAGTAATATCTCGGAATTCCTTTTGGGTCACCTCATGGAGCTTTTCTTTTTCTCTGTTAAAAACTCTTTCGCCATCATTATTAATAATTGTTTGTTTATCTAATTCATGTGTTGCTTGTCGTTCCTCCAGCTTTTTCAAAACCTTCTTAATCGGTCCCTTTGTATTCTCTACTGTAAAACTAGTTGTACGCGGATCTTCTTCTCTATTGGCAAACTTGCTAATCTGTTTACAATATGCTTTCAAAAAAGCGGTCACTAATTCATCACGAATAGTGGAATCTGTAATACCATGCTGTTGTGTCATTAACCGGATACTAACGACCATCCGCAGTAAATCATACAAATAAGATCCTAGATAACCTTCATCAAAATCATCGACATCAAAAACTAATTGTCCATCTTCATCTTGAAAACTGCTGAAATTATCAAAATGCATATCACCCATAATCCATGTCGGCATTGATTTTTCCGTATGAAATGCAAAAGGAATTTTTGTTACATCGTAATAAAATAAATAAGCACTTCCACGGTAAAAACTATATGGATTTTGCTTCATTTTGTCATATTTCCTGCGGCGTTCCTGTTTGCTCAAACCCATTACATAATCATCTAGCTGTTCTAAAATCGTGTGGAGTGATTGTTTTCTTAAGTTACGGTTTGTTTCACGAACCTTTTCCTGAATATCTAAAACCATGATAACCCCTCCTCTTTTATTATTAGTTTAGCATAATTTTCTTAAAGATCAGCAAACAAAAAAATCCTTAGTGGTCACTAAAGATTTTTTCTATTACAGTGTTAATATTATTCTGTTTCCTGATGGATCTATCGTTATGATTTGATTCTCATTCTTCTCCACTTGTGCGCCGATTGCTTTTAAGTTTTCACATACCAGATGTAACGCTGTTTCATTTGGATATGTTAACACATAGTGATCAATCCCAACACTTTCTTCGGGTGGATTTGGTGCACCAACCCCATTCCATGTATTTAAACCAATATGATGATGGTAGTTACCTGTCGCAATAAACAATGCCTGATCGCCAAATCTTGAGACTACATCGAAGCCCAAGCCTCTTATATAAAATTCATGAGTTTGATCTAAATCCGCAACGTGAAGATGAATATGGCCCATCACCGTGTCAGACGGCAGTCCTTGCCAAGCTTCAGGATGACCCTCTTTTACTAAATCCTCAAAATCTAATGGATCGACAGCCATCACCACGTGATCACCCTGCCATTTCCATTCAGCTGGATCTCTATCTGTGTAAACTTCAATCCCATTTCCATCCGGATCATTAAAATACAGTGCTTCACTAACAAGGTGATCAGATGATCCTAGTTGCACTCCTTGATTGACAGTATGAAAGACAAAATTTGCTAAATCCTTTCGTGTTGGCAGGAGAATAGCAAAATGATATAAGCCAGTTGTTCGACCCTGTTTTGGCTGAACATTTTCTGGTTTCTCCAATGACAATATACTTGTCTTACCGTCTGCCGTTAATAAGACTTTGTTCTGGGTCCTTTCTAATATATCGAAACCGACAATATGTTGGTAAAATTGAAGCGATCTATTTAAATCGGTAACTTTTAAGCTTACATGACTAACAAAGGTGTTTGGCTTCTGATGAAAATTCATGTAATTTCTCCCTTCATTAACTTACTTTATGTAACCAATTATACTTTTGTAAGTTAATAATGTCAATCATTTGCTCTCAAATTGAAAAAAGCTACTAATCTTCCTTAGGATTAGTAGCTTCTCCCTATTTTATTCTTTCGAAAATCCTATGTCTTTACGATAGAAAAAGTCGTCCGTCTGATCAAATCTCTCCAGATAACGGTAAATTTCTTTTTGAGCACTTTCCGGGCTGTCCTGTAGTGAGCCAACCAGGAGAACACGTCCCCCTGTTGAATGGAAAGCCCCATCCTCTGAGCGGCCAGTACCAGCATGGATCACGTAAACTTGGTTATCCGGCTCAAGGTCTGGAAGCTGCACATTTTTTTCGTATGCTCCCGGATATCCTTTTGATGCAACTACAGTACCGATTGCATAGCCGTCTTTCCATTTCAGTTGCGGGTCTTTGCCAGCTGTGACGTCTTCAATGACCTGGATAAGGTCGTTTTCTAATAACGGTAAAACTACCTGTGTTTCCGGATCACCGAAACGGGCATTAAACTCGATTACTTTAGGCCCTTCCTTTGTTTCAATCAGCCCACCATACAGGACACCGGTATATGTTCTACCTTCTTTTTTCATCCCTTTTGCGGCGGGTTTAAGGATTTTTTCGACTGCGAATTCAACATGTTTTGGTTCAAGACCAGGTACTGGTGAGAAAGCACCCATTCCTCCAGTATTCGGTCCTTCGTCATTATCATACGCTCTCTTATGGTCGCGGGCAGGAACCATTGGATAAACATTTTCTCCATCAACAAATGCAAATAGAGAAAATTCCTTCCCGTCCAGAAATTCTTCAATTACGACACGACTTCCCGCCTCTCCGAAGCGGTTTCCAACAAGCATATCATCGACTGCATCAAGTGCTTCCTGCTCTGTCATTGCAACGACAACACCCTTACCAGCAGCAAGTCCGTCTGCCTTTATAACAATCGGTGCACCTTCTTGTTTTATGTAACTTTTTGCTTTTTCAGCATCTGTGAATGTTTGATATGCAGCTGTCGGGATGTCATATTGTTTCATAAATGCTTTGGCAAAGTCTTTACTTCCTTCGATGATCGCTGCTGCTTTGGATGGCCCGAATACTTTGAGGTTCTTCGCTCGAAAAGCATCTGTTACTCCTTTTGTTAAAGGAATCTCCGGTCCAACGATAGTCCAGTCGATTTGCTTTTGCTGTGCAAATGCAACAAGTTCATCGATTGCATCATCCTTTATCGGTACACATGTTGCATCCTCAGAAATACCGCCATTCCCAGGTGCTGCGAAGATCTCTGTTACACGCTTACTTTCTTTCAGCTTTTTTACAATAATATGTTCACGGCCACCACCGCCGATTACTAATACTTTCATATGACCACTCCTTTATAGAGTTTTTTATAAAAAATAATTTAGCGCTTCTGTGTGCTCTTTTTGCAGATTCTGCGCTTTATTTGCAACTTCACCGTTTTATTTGCAACTTCTGCTCTCTTTTTGCAAATTCCGCGTTTTATTTGCAAATTCCGCTTTCTTTTTGCAACTTCACCGCTTTATTTGCAACTTTTGCTCTCTTTTTGCAACTTCACCGTTTTATTTGCAAATTCTGCTCTCTTTTTGTAAATTCCGCGTTTTATTTGCAACTTCCGCTCTCTTTTTGCAACTTCACCGTTTTATTTGCAAATTCCGCTCTCTTTTTCAACTTCACCGTTTTATTTGCAACTTTTGCTCTCTTTTTGCAACTTCACCGTTTTATTTGCAATTTCCGCTCTCTTTTTGCAACTTCACCGTTTTATTTGCAACTTCCGCTCTCTTTTTGCAATCTCACCAGTTCTTCTGAAATGTCTAGCTATATGAAAGGATTCCCATCATGTGGGAATCCTGCCTTTTTAATGCTTAAAGTGACGAAGCTTAGTGAAGACCATCGCAATTCCGTGTTTGTTACATTCATCAATCGAATCCTGGTCACGTTTTGAACCGCCTGGCTGAATGATTGCTTTAATACCTGCCTTCGCTGCGTTCTCTACTGTATCTGGCATTGGAAAGAAAGCATCTGAAGCAAGTACTGCTCCGTTTGCTTTTTCACCAGCTTGTTCGAAGGCAATTCCTGCAGCTCCGACACGATTCATCTGGCCTGCACCAACACCAACTGTTTGATTGTCTTTCGCCACAACAATAGCGTTAGACTTTACGTGTTTCACAACTTTCCATGCGAATAATAATTCCTCTATTTCTTCAGCTTCCGGAGTACGTTCTGTCACAACTTCCAAGTCTTCTGCGGTTACACTGCCATTGTCACGATCCTGTACAAGCAGGCCGCCAATCACACTGACAACTTTTTTCGTATCATTAGTGTTCACTTCCATTGGTGTTTCTAATAAACGGATATTTGGTTTCACAGTTAAAATTTCCAGCGCCTTATCAGAAAAACCAGGAGCAATGACGATTTCCAAGAATATGTCCTTTAACAGATTAGCTGTAGCTTCATCCACTTCACGGTTCAATGCAACAATTCCGCCAAAGATGGAAACAGGATCAGCATCGTACGCCTTTTTGAAAGCTGCCTCAGTTGATTCACCAATACCAACCCCACACGGATTCATATGTTTTACCGCTACCGCTGCTGGCTGGTCACCGAACTCCAGCACGATTTCCAATGCAGCATTGGCGTCCTGAATGTTGTTATAGGAGAGTTCTTTTCCATGCAGCTGTGTCGCATTTGCGATAGAAGCACCTTTTACATTTCCTTCTTTATAAAAAGCTGCCTTTTGATGCGGATTCTCCCCATAACGAAGTGACTGTACTTTTTCAAATGTTTGAGTAAATGTTTCCGGATCATCTTCTCCAGTAATATTAACGAAGTAACTTGCGATCATTGCATCATAGTTAGCAGTATGACGGAAAACCTTCGCTGCTAACGTTTTGCGGAATTCGACTGTTCCACCATTTCCGCCGAGATTTTCAAGAACCGCATCATAATCAGCCGGATCGACTACAACTGTTACATCACGGAAATTCTTTGATGCCGACCGCAGCATTGTCGGACCACCAATATCAATATTTTCAATTGCATCTTCTTCTGTTACTTCAGGCTTAGCGATAGTCTCTTTAAATGGATATAGATTGACTACAACCACATCTATTGGAGAGATGTCACGTTCTTCTAACTGCTTCACATGGGATTCCTCATCACGGCGAGCCAATAATCCCGCATGGATAAACGGATGCAATGTCTTCACACGTCCATCAAGTATTTCATCAAAGTTAGTTACAGCAGAAACTGGGAATGCCGGAAGTCCTGCTTCTTTTAATGCTTTTAATGTTCCACCAGTTGAGATCAATTCATAACCTAATCGGTCTAACCCTTCCGCAAATGGAATTAAATTGCTTTTGTCCGATACACTTAGTAATGCTCTTTTTTTCAAGATGATTCTCCTCTCGAAATCAGTTTTTGAATCGTTTCTGGATAAAGTTTGTGCTCGACTTTGTGAATAGCCTGTTCTAATTCTTCGCGCGTTGTTTCATCATTAATATAGACAACTTCTTGTGCGATAATATTACCTGTATCCATCCCTGCGTCCACATAATGAACAGTTACACCAGAAACTTTCACACCTGTTTCAAGAGCCTGCCCAATTGCATCTAGTCCTGGAAAAGACGGCAGCAAAGATGGATGAATATTTATCATTTTACCTTCAAATGGCTGAAGCAGTGTATGGCCGATTAATCGCATGTATCCTGCCAGAATAATCCATTCTATCTTAGCTTCTTGCAGAACATCTACTATTTTAGCTTCAAACACTTCTTTTTTCGAATATTGTTTCGGATCAAATGCGAAAGTCGGGGTACCATTTTGTCTTGCTTTGTCTATTACTTTTGCGTTTGGCTTATCACATACTAGTAAAGAAACTTCTGCATCAAGTTTACCATGATTAATTGCCTGAATAATAGCATCATAATTACTTCCGGTCCCAGATGCGAAGACAGCTAATTTTACTTTGCTCATTTAGAAAAAGTCACCCCTGACTCGTTTGTCACTTCACCAATGATGTATGCTCTCTCACCAATATCTTCTAACAATTGCAGTGCCATTTCTGCTTCATGCGCTTCGACAATCACTGCCATTCCAACACCCATATTAAACACCCCGTACATATCTTCATTAGACAGGTTCGCCTGCTTTTGTAAATATGTGAAGACTGCTGGTACTTCCCAGCTTCCTTCTGCTAACTTCACACCGAGATTTTCTGGCAGGGCACGCGGAATATTTTCATAGAATCCTCCACCCGTAATATGGCTGATTCCTTTGATTGTTAAATCAAGCTTCAATTGCTGAATCGCTTTTGTGTAAATTTTAGTTGGCTCAAGCAGTGCATCGCCTAAAGACTTACCAAGCTCTTCGACATGGTCTGTTAACTTTAGGCTCTTATCTTCGATAATTTTTCTGACCAAGGAGAAACCATTGGAGTGTACACCAGAAGAAGGAATACCGATAATCTTATTACCAGCTTCGATCGTCTCACCTGTAATAATTTTATTTTTATCACCGATCCCAACAACAAAACCTGCTAAATCATACTCCCCGTCGTCATACATACCGGGCATTTCTGCTGTTTCACCGCCAATTAGAGCGGCATTACTTTGCACACAGCCTTCACTAATTCCTTTGACGATCTGCTCAATTTTCTCAGGTTCGTTTTTTCCGCAAGCTATATAGTCTAAGAAGAATAAAGGATCTGCACCTTGGGCAACAATATCATTTACACACATTGCAACAAGGTCAATTCCAACTGTGTCATGTTTATCAAGTGCAAAAGCAAGCTTTAATTTTGTCCCAACACCGTCCGTCCCTGATACCAGCACAGGCTCTTCATAAGAAAATTTACTTATATCAAATAATCCAGCAAATGCCCCCACACCGCCTATTACTTCCGGGCGATTCGTTTTGGCAATATGCTTTTTCATTAAATCGACAGCTTTATATCCAGCATGGACATCGACACCAGCTTCTTTATAAATATCACTCATCGAATATCTCCTTTTTATATGAGCGATAAACGCTAGATTCTTTTCCGGTCATCAGATCGATAAATCCGGTCCATATCTAGCGTTTATCGGTCGTAATTTCGATAATTCCGGTATTCCGGACATTCATTCTAGTCTTTATATGCAGGAATTACGGTATCTGGATAGATTTCCGTCGGATAATTTCCGGTGAAACAGGCTTGACAGACACCATGAACATTCATATCTCGGTCTGCTACAATCGATTCCTCCAGACCTTCTGTAGAAAGGAAAGCCAAACTATCTGCACCAATAATCTCCCGAATTTCTTCAACTGAATTGCTTGATGCAATTAGTTCGCCTTTCGTCGATGTATCGATTCCGTAATAGCATGGATTTTGAATAGGAGGTGAAGCAATACGAACATGTACTTCTGTCGCACCAGCTTCTTTTAATAAACGAACGATTCTGCGGCTTGTTGTTCCACGGACAATGGAATCATCGACCATTACAACACGCTTTCCTTCTACAATTCCTCGAACCGCAGAAAGTTTCATTTTTACCCCCTGCTCGCGTAACTCTTGTGACGGCTGAATAAATGTTCTCCCAACATAACGGTTTTTGATAAGACCGAGCTCATATGGAATCCCTGTTGCTTCAGAAAAACCAATTGCAGCAGAGATACTTGAATCTGGCACACCTGTCACTACGTCCGCTATAACAGGCGCTTCATCAGCAAGCTGTTTGCCCATTGTTTTGCGGCTTGCATGGACATTTAATTCGTTCAAATCACTGTCCGGTCTTGAAAAATATACATATTCCATCGAACATAATGTTCTCTGCAATGGTGAAGTAAACTGTGAAGTCCGAAAACCATCATTATCAATTACGATTAATTCACCTGGACGAACTTCACGCTCATACGTAGCACCAATTAAATCAAATGCACACGTTTCAGATGCAAAAACATAAGCATCACCAAGCCGTCCAATTGATAGTGGACGTAACCCTCGGGGATCTAATCCGATAAATAACTGATCTTCCGTTAAAATGGAAAAGGCATATGCTCCCTTAATCATACTTAAAGCAGAACTGATTGCTTCTTCAATTTGTACATTACCACTCCGCTTGATTAAATGGGCGATTACCTCCGTGTCTGAAGTTGTTGATAAAATACTTCCTTGCGCTTCTAATTGACTTTTCAATGCATGTGCATTTACTAGATTTCCATTATGAGCAAGAGCCATACTGTTTTTCTGTGAACGGAAAACGAGTGGCTGAACATTCTCATAGCCACCGCCCCCTTGTGTGGCATAGCGTACATGGCCTATTGCCGCATGGCCTTTCAGCCTGGTAAACTCATCCTCTGAGAAAACATCATTTACTAGGCCTACACCTTTGTGCAAGTTAAGTTTTTTGCCATCTGTTGTTACAATACCTGCACCTTCCTGTCCTCGATGCTGGAGAGCATGCAAGCCGTAATAGGTCATTTCGGCAGCTTTCTCATGTCCCCAGATCGCAAATACGCCACATTCCTCATTTAAGCCTTTGATTTCAGCAAGCACGGGATAGCTCCTTTCCACAACTGTTGTAATGCCTCAACCTCTTCATTAATGACTTCTTCTGCGTTATTGGACACAACCAGCTTACCATTGTTGGAAACTGTACCGATAAAAGCAGCAGCTTCAACCGCATTTTCAAAAGCCGTACGGTCCGCTTCCTTCACGGAAACAATAAAGCGTGATTGTGTTTCACTAAACAATGCTGCAGTAAGGTCGCCCTCAACTGCTACATTCGCACCAAAACCTTTTCCTGTAAACAAACTTTCTGCTATAGCAACAGCAAGACCACCTTCAGCAATATCATGGGCAGACACTACTAGCCCTGAGCGAATCGCAGTTAACAGCTGTGACTGGCGATTCGCTTCAACCTCTAAATCAATGGCAGGAGCTTTTCCAAAATATTTGCCTTCCAATACGTTCTGTAATTCACTGCCCCCAAATTCAGCTGCTGTTTCCCCGATCACATAAATGGCATCACCAGCATTTTGGAAATGAGATGGTGTAATATGTGTAAGTGATTCATGTAATCCAACCATACCTACTATCGGTGTAGGGAAAATTGCCTGGCCATTTGATTCATTGTATAAAGAAACATTTCCACTAATTACAGGTGTATCAAGTCTCAAGCAAGCCTCACTCATACCATCAACACTTTTTTCCATTTGCCAGAAGTTTTCCGGTTTATCCGGATTACCGAAGTTTAAACCATCAGTAATAGCCAACGGTTTTGCACCAGAAGCAACAATATTACGAGCAGCCTCTGCTACAGCAATTTTACCGCCTGTCTCCGGATCTAAATGAATATAACGGGAGTTACAGTCAATCGTCATTGCAAGTGCCTTATCATACCCACGAACTCGAATGACTGCTGCATCGGATCCTGGTGAGAATACCGTATTGGCTTGTACCATCGAATCATACTGATCATAAACATACTCTTTACTAGCAATAGTCGGCTGTTGCAGCAACTTGCGCAGCATTTCGGCATGATCCGTTACATTCGGAGCATATTCAGGCATTCTCTGATATTCTTCATAAAATGCTGGTACTTTGGATTCTTTATAGAAAATCGGAGCATCCTCAGCAAGGCTGTCAACCGGAATATCTGCAACAACTTCGCCTTTGTGCAACAGGCGGAATCGTTTATCATCTGTAACTGTTCCAACCGCTACAGCTTCCAGATTATATTTTTTAAAAATATCGACAATTTCCTGTTCTTCTCCTTTTTTCACACATAAAAGCATTCGCTCTTGTGATTCAGAAAGCATCATCTCATATGCTGTCATATTTGCTTCACGCTGTGGTATAAGGTCTAAATTCATTTCCATACCCATTCCAGCTTTACTTGCCATCTCACTTGCAGATGAAGTAAGACCGGCTGCTCCCATATCCTGAATACCAACTAAATCATCAGAATGGATTACTTCTAAACATGCTTCAATCAACAGCTTTTCCATAAAAGGGTCTCCAACCTGGACACTGGACCGTTTGCTTTCCGTCTCTTCTGATAAATCTTCGGATGCGAATGTTGCACCATGGATCCCGTCACGTCCAGTTTTTGAACCAACGTACATAATAGTGTTACCAAGTCCTGCAGCAATTCCTTTTTGGATATCCTTCGTATCGATTAATCCGACACACATTGCATTTACTAGTGGATTACCTTCATAGGAATCATCAAATTGAACTTCTCCTCCAACTGTCGGAACACCAACACAATTTCCATATCCGGCAATACCGTGAACTACTTCTTCAAACAGGTACTTCACACGTCCTGTTGTTAAATTTCCGAAACGCAGTGAATTTAATGAAGCAATTGGACGAGCTCCCATTGAAAAAACATCACGGATAATTCCGCCAACACCTGTTGCAGCCCCTTGATATGGTTCAACTGCTGAAGGGTGGTTGTGGCTTTCTACTTTAAACACAACACCTTGCCCATCACCAATATCGACTACCCCGGCACCTTCACCAGGACCTTGGACAACTTGGGGACCTTCTGTCGGAAACTTTTTCAAAAGAGGTTTAGAAGTTTTATAACTGCAATGTTCTGACCACATAACAGAGAAAATACCGATTTCCGTAAAATTCGGACGACGTCCCATAATGTCTTTAATCATGTCATATTCTTTATCTGTTAAACCCATCTCACGATAGACTTTATCTTGTTCTACCATTTCCGGTGTAATCTCAGGCGCCTGCAACATACGTTTCCCTCCAGTTTTGTACCAATGATTGGAATAGCTTTAATCCGTCTGCACTGTTTAGAATTGCTTCGACTGCACGCTCAGGGTGCGGCATCATTCCAAGCACATTTCCTTTTTCGTTTGTAACCCCTGCTATGTCAGCAACAGATCCGTTCGGATTATTTTTATATGTGAAAACGATTTGATTATTCTCTCTTAATCTAGCAAGAGTTTCCTCATCACAATAATAGTTTCCTTCATTATGGGCGATCGGAATCGAGATCACTTCTCCTTTTTTATAGCTTGAAGTAAAAATAGTTTCATTATTTTCTACAACTAAATCTTCAAAATGGCACATAAATTTTAATTTTTCATTTCTTAAAAGTGCCCCTGGTAAAAGACCTGATTCTAACAGGATCTGGAATCCATTACACACACCGAGGATTGGCACACCTGCATCAGCCTTTTCCCGAAGTTGTTTTACAACATTAGAAGTAGAAGCGATTGCTCCACATCTTAAATAATCACCATACGAAAAACCACCTGGAATTAAAATGGCATCATATCCATCTAAATTCGCATCTTTATACCATAACATTTCCGCTTCTTCCCCAAGGGCATCTTTCGCAGCATAATACATATCACGATCACAGTTTGAGCCTGGGAATACTACAACAGCAAACTTCACTGAGTAACACCCTCCTCCACTGTATACTCATAATTTTCAATGACTGGATTGGCTAGTAATTTATTGCACATGTCTTCAATTTGCTGTTCAATATTCGCATCATCTTTAACTGTTAACTCCAAATATTTTCCAACACGCACTTCTTCAACAAAATCATAACCTAGTGTATTTAGTGACCCTTGTACTGCCTTTCCCTGCGGATCAAGAACACCCTCTTTTAATGTTACATGCACTTTTACTAATTTCATTATAATGCCTCCAGTCTGGTTAAAATATTGTCATATACTGTTACTAAATCGCCTAAATCCTGGCGGAATACATCTTTATCCATTTTCTCACCAGTGGTAATATCCCATAATCTGCAAGTATCCGGGCTCACTTCATCTGATAAGACAATCTCCCCTGATGCATTGCGCCCGAATTCTAGTTTGAAGTCAACAAGCTGTAAGTTAATATCTCTGAAAAATGATTGCAATTTATCGTTTACCTGAAGTGCCATTTGCTTAATTTGCGCTAAATCTTCCTCTGTCGCATCTGTTAAAAGAAGCGCATGGGCATCATTGATTAATGGATCACCAAGCTCATCTTTTTTATAAAATAATTCGACAAGTGGCGGGTTAAAGACAGATTTCTCTTCAATACCGATTCTCCTAACAATACTTCCTGCAGCAACATTGCGGACAACTACCTCAAGCGGAATAATTGTCGTTCTCTCAACAAGCTGCTCCGTATCGTTTAGTGCTCTCTTAAAATGACTGCTCACACCATTTTTGTGCAAGTATTCAAACACTTTCGCTGAAATTAAGTTATTATATCGACCTTTTCCTTCGAATTGCGCTTTCTTTTCACCATTAAAGGCAGTCGCATCATTTTTATAAGAAAGAACGAGTAACTTTTCCTCACCTTTTACAGTAAATACTTGCTTCGCTTTCCCCTCATATAGCAGCTTGTCCTTCATATCGCACACCCCTTATGCTAAACCGATTTTTTTGAAAATTTGATCGACATTTTTTAAGTGATACGTGTAATCGAAACAGTCATCAATTTGTTCTTTTGTTAATGTGCTTGTAATGCGTTCTTCCTGTTCAATTAATTCGCGGAATGGTGTAGCAGTCTCCCACGCTTTCATTGCATTTGGCTGCACCATATCATATGCTTCTTCACGGCTCATTCCCTGGTCAATCAACGAAAGCAATACACGTTGGGAGAAAATGACGCCATACGTCCGATCAATATTGCGTTTCATATTCTCAGGGAATACAGTCAGGTTTTTCACAATATTTCCAAAGCGATTTAGCATATAATTAAGCGCGATTGTCGCATCAGGTAAAATCACACGCTCTGCAGACGAATGGGAAATGTCACGTTCATGCCATAACGAAACATTTTCGTAGGCTGTCACCATATAGCCGCGAATGACACGCGCCATACCTGTCATGTTCTCTGAACCAATTGGGTTACGTTTGTGCGGCATTGCTGATGAACCTTTTTGACCTTTTGCGAAAAACTCTTCGACTTCACGCGTTTCTGTTTTTTGCAGTCCACGAACTTCTGTTGCAAACTTTTCGATCGAACTAGCGATTAATGCAAGTGTTGAAAGATATTGTGCATGACGGTCGCGCTGCAATGTTTGGGTCGAGACAGGAGCTGCCTGCAAGCCTAATTTTCCACAAACAAATTCTTCAACGAATGGATCAATATTCGCATATGTTCCAACAGCGCCTGACAACTTTCCTGTTTCGATAACTTTTGCCGCAGCATCGAAGCGTTCCAGATTACGTTTCATTTCTTCATACCATAGTGCCATCTTTAAACCAAATGTCGTTGGTTCAGCATGCACCCCGTGTGTACGTCCCATCATAACTGTATGTTTATGCTCGATTGCTTTTTCTTTGAGGATTTCAATAAAATTAACAATATCACGACGGATGATTTCATTTGCCTGTTTCAACATATAAGACAAAGCTGTATCGACTACATCTGTTGACGTTAAGCCATAGTGCACCCATTTCTTTTCTTCACCCAATGTTTCTGATACGGCACGAGTAAATGCCACCACATCATGACGAGTATCTTGTTCAATTTCTAAAATACGGTCTATATTAAAAGAAGCATTTTCACGCAACTTCTTTACATCTTCTTTTGGAATGATGCCTAGCTCACTCCATGCTTCACATGCTAGTATCTCTACTTCCAGCCAAGCATTATAACGATTTTCATCTGTCCAGATATTTCCCATTTCTTCTCTTGTATAGCGTTCGATCATAAGGTTGTGCCTCCTAGTTTTCTTCTATAATCTTTTTTTCTACTAAGTGATTATATATATGAATTGCATTGTCCCCAATAAATGTAGCATGCCCCATTTTTCTTAATGGCTTATTCTCTTCTTTTCCATACATGTGTAGGTGGGCTGAACCTACCTCATCCAGTCTGTTAAAAAACGGTCCGACATCTTTGCCTAAAAGGTTCACCATCACTGCGCCGTTATGAGAATATACAGGCACTAACGGTAATCCGCAAATCGCTCTAATATGCTGCTCAAATTGGGACACACTACATGCCTCAATCGTATAATGACCAGAATTATGCGGGCGGGGTGCTAACTCATTAATAAATATTTCTTCCCCAATCACGAACATTTCGATAGCAAAAGTTCCTACAACACCGATTGTTTCTGCAATTGCTTTAGCGGCTTTTTTTGCTTTTACTGCAATATCGTCTGAAACTCGTGCTGGCGCAATAGTCGCATGTAAAATGTGCTCCCGGTGTATATTTTCTGCTACTGGAAAGTAACTAATGTGCCCATCCATTGATCTTGTAAATACGATCGATATTTCTTTATCAAACGGCACCCATTTTTCTATAATTAACCGACCTGCTGTTAATAACAATTTGGCTGCTTCATTCAAATCTTCCGCATTCGAAAGCTTAATCTGTCCTTTACCGTCATATCCTCCGCGGCATGTTTTTGCAACAGCTGGAAATCCAATCTCATCTGCAGCATCCTGCAATTCCTGCTCTGATGTTACAATTGTAAAAGGGGCAACAGGCTGTCCACTTTCTACCATAGCATTCTTCTCTAATTCTCTGTCCTGTGTAACCTTTAAAGAATTTGCTCCTTGTGGCAAAATCTCTTTATCTTCAAGAATCTGAGCTGCAGTTAAATCAACATTTTCAAATTCATATGTGACGACATCAGATCTTTCGGCAAGTTGTTTGACCGCATCAAGATCGTCATATGCAGCAATAATCTGGTCATCCGCAACCTGGGCTGTCGGACAGTCTGGAGTTGGATCAAGTACGATCACTCTGTAGCCCATATGTTTTGCTGTGGTTGTCATCATCCGTCCTAATTGGCCGCCACCGATGATCCCAATAGTAGAGCCAAATAATAATCTATTGTTCTGCAAGGTCTTCCCTCATTTCCGCTACCTTTTTACGCATTTGCCTCTGATAGTTAGTTAATTTTTTCGCAACTTCCTCATCAAATGTCCCAATGATTTGTGCTGCTAAAATGCCGGCATTTTTAGCTCCTGCTTTACCAATTGCAACAGTTGCAACAGGTATACCTCCTGGCATTTGAACAATCGATAGAAGGGAATCTAATCCATTTAAGCTTTTTGTTTGAACAGGAACACCGATTACAGGTAATGTTGTTTTTGCAGCAACCATTCCTGGTAAATGTGCCGCCCCTCCTGCACCAGCGATAATAACTTTTAATTCTTTTTGTCTAGCTTGTTCTGCATAAGAAAACATATCTTCAGGAGTACGATGAGCAGAGATGACTTCTTTTTCATAGCTGATTCCTAACTCTTCCAATACTTCACATGCATGTTTCATTGTTTCCCAGTCTGAAATGCTTCCCATTATTACCCCAACTTGTGCCATAATTTCCCCTCTTTCTATTCATTAACTGATTAACATTAAAAAAACCTATCCAATCTCCCTGTTATAAGAGAAGATGAATAGGTTTTGTCATTAGTAAACTGAACCATACTCTCTATAATCTCTTTTTTCAGCTGATCCTCAAAAAAGTATAAAAGTTGGGTCTGATTAGCTCCATCCGGCATTACACCGAACTTTAAAACCATTGCTTTTCACCCCATGATTATAGATTAGATAGTAAAGTAACCATCTTCCCTCATAGTCCATCATTTACGGTGATGGGTAGAAACTATTGAGCCCTATTCTCAAATTATACGAGGATTTTATCTTTAATTGTATGATTTATTAACTGTACTTCTATGATAACAAGCTGCCTTCGTTTCTGTCAATAGAAAAATCGAACGTTAAGTTAGATAACTAAATTAACGTTCGTGTTTTGTCAATATTGCTTCAAATTGAATGATTCGATCTACTGGCAGGATTCCCTGTTCACCTTCTTCGAATACAGGTTTTTCTATACGCCTGACAGGCTGGTAACCCGCCTGCTTCATTCTGTCTAAACATGCATCAATGGTTTCATTGCTCTCGACTTGAAATGTTCTCTTCTTTGGGAACTTCTCCTGATTGCTCTTTTTCTTTTTCGACACTGCGAACGATCTTTCCTTTCTTTACCTGTTTTACCCAGAAGCCACCATGTATCTGCTTTGGTTCATAGGCAATGATAAAAGCTTTTGGATCAATTGATTTAATTGTTTCATATAAATGGAGTTCGTATTTTCTTGGTGACAGAATTTGCAGTGCCAGTCTGTCTCCATCCATTCCATACGCATACCAGCTCGTAACACCATACCCCTTTTCCCTTAACTGTTTCGTAAAAGTAATATCAGGATTTGATGAAATTACATTAACTGTAGTATAACCCAGTGCCAGTTTCTCTTCTATGATCGAACCGCTGATAACTCCGATACCGTATCCAAGTCCGTAAGCAACTAAGTTCTGAATCTCACCCAAATTATCTAAAACCAGCCCTAAGCCCAGTGTATAAATTATAATTTCGATTGTACCAATCACAGCAGCAATATATCTTCTTCCCTTTAAAGTCAAAATAACTCTTAATGTAGATAAAGAGACATAAATAATATTTATTGCCATAATTATTGCAACCATGATAAGCGCATTTTCTAACAAAACTTCCCCTCCTAGCTGTTCCTATTTGTTCAAAACAGGGAAAACTGATTTTCGCGGTCTCATTTTACCATACTATATAAATAGTTAATAGTAGAAAAATAATGAATTCGATATTACTTTGCCCGATTTCTCAATTGGTAAACACGAAAGGGTTAATGCAAACAATATAGACACCAATCCATTTTCACTTTCATATATTAATATGACTTCTTTACATATGAAGGAGGAGTGGAAAATGGATCCTTTTCAGCAGATGCATGATTGGAAAAATAATTTAGATAACTTTTTCGGAGGAAACTTCTGGAATGACTTTGAACATATTTTAAAACCACCTATCCCTGCAATAAACGTCTATGAATTAGACAATGAAATTATCATATATGTTAATTTACCTGGGGTAAAAGATAGTAAGCAGGTCAAAATTTATTTGGATGAGAATGTTTTGGAATTAAAAGGAGAGTTATTCCCAGTCCATCAAGGCGGCAAGCAGTTGCAGCAGGAGATTTTGCAAGGGGATTTTTCCAGAAAAATTGAGTTACCGAGTGTTGTACGTAAAGATAAAGTCACAGCTATTCTAAGACATGGACTCATGAAAATTCAATTATATAAATCAAATAGTACACGTAAGAGAATGAAACAAGTTGACTATGATATTGAAGAATAAGAAAACAGCCAGGCTTAGTCGCCTGGCTGTTTTTTTAATGTACAAATCCCAAATATAGTATAAATAAAACCGCTAACACCCACATAATTGGGTTTACTTCTTTTGCTCTGCCTTTTGCTAATAACATAATAGGATAGAAGATAAATCCGACCGCAATACCTGTTGCAATACTATATGCTAATGGCATAATAATGATTGTTAAAAATGCTGGTACGGCAATTTCAAACTGATCCCAAGGGATGTCCTTTAATGATGATGCCATCATGATACCAACGATAATCAATGCTGGTGCAGTCACTGATTCCGTTACAACATTAAGAAGTGGTGAGAAAAAGATCGCAAGCAAGAATAATAATGCTGTGATAACAGAAGCAAATCCTGTTCGGCCACCTGCACCAACACCTGTTGCTGATTCTACATAAGATGTTGTTGTTGATGTACCTAATGTTGCGCCAACTACTGTCGCAGCTGAATCGGCAAACAACGCTCTGCCTGCTTTAGGTAACTTATTATCTTTCATCAAACCTGCTTTCGATGCCACTGCAACTAAAGTTCCTGCTGTATCAAAAAAGTCAACAAACAAGAAAGTTAAAATAACAATTAGCATTTGTCCTGTGAATACTTCACCGAAATGGGAGAATGCTGCACCAAATGTCGGCGCAAGACTAGGTGCTGCGCTAAAAACATCATCCAATCCTTGCGGCACAGGTACCTGATTAAAGATCATTCCAACAATTGCTGTAATGATCATTCCATAAAATACGCCGCCTTTAACACCTAAACCTATTAAAACAACTGTAACAAAGATCCCGAAGATCGCTAGTAAAGTAGGCCCTGCAGTTACATCTCCCAACGCAACAAGCGTACTTTCATCTGGCACAATAATATCTGCATTTTGAAAACCGATAAATGCAATAAAAAGCCCGATCCCTGCACCTACTGCCATTTTCAATGTTGCTGGAATTGCGTTAATTATATATTCTCTAACACCAGTAAAAGTCAATACGATAAAGATTAATCCAGAAACTAACACACCTGCTAATGCTGTTTCCCATGGAATACCATTAACAATAACTACAGTATACGTAAAGAATGCATTCAATCCCATACCTGGTGCAAGAGCAATTGGATAGTTCGCAAGCAAGCCCATTAATAATGTACCAATCGCTGCCGCTAATGCTGTTGCAACAAACACCGCACCTTGATCCATTCCAGTTTCCGCAAGCATTGATGGATTTACAAATAGAATATAAGCCATTGCAAGGAATGTCGTAATACCTGCAACTGATTCTTTTCGGTAATTTGTGCCAAGTTTATCAAATTCGAAAAACTTCTTCATTTTTATTATCTCCCCTTCTTTTAATACCAGAAAATAAGAAAAACCCCTTAACCATAAAGGCCAAGGAGTTTCCCCTACAATTCAGAGAAGTTATCAGTATATCAAAAGACACACTAATAACCTTCTCCTCCTCGTAGTCAGAGCATTTAATGGTGCTCCGGTAGAGACTCTTGGGCCATATTCCCAACATTATACGACGGATGGTAAATAATAATTATAATAATTTCAATACATATCATACTAAGGTCTGAGAAATTAGTCAAGACTAAAACCGAATATTATTAAAAAAATAATACATATCGTTCGTTATTTTTCAATTAAATGGAATGAGAGAAAGTGAATCCCACCAACTATAATTATCTCTTAATAAAAAAAGAGTGGCACACCTTTTTAAGGTTGCCGCTCTTTCCTCTAATTATTCCCACTCTACTTTCACGGTGCTTGATATAGAGCAATATCATTGATTATAAAGGTTTTTAAAGAAGTATCAATCTATATAAATTGATATAAAAAATTAAAATAATGCAATTTTAATGCAATAAATGCAAATCACAATTTAGAGTTATAACTATAAAATTTGATATCTTTTACAAGAGACGTTTCAATTGAAGCGTCTTTTTTGGTTAAAGAAAAAAGTCTCTTATAAGTTTAGATTCTACTCCAAGTACATCACTCATGAATTGTTTTATAGCTAAATTTAACCCTAAGTTGTCGCTATAATCACATAGTATTGTAAGATGTTTTTTATCTATACCTCTAACGACCGAATTAAAATTTGTACCACTCTCTTCTGCTTCTTTTTTAGAAAAATATAAAATCAAAAACGGCTTACCATTTACATCTATATTTCGAATATATGTACCAGTTACCTGTCCACTATCTCCTTTTTCCATTAAGCAATAAAAAGGTTCACCAATGACTGATTCGTCAGGTAGCACCACCTGTAAGCGCTTCTGAATTACTGCGGCAAGTAAAGACTCTTCACTTCCAGAAATCAATTCGATTCCGTGATGTTCAGCAAACTTATTGGCTCCACTTTGATAGCCTTTAGGGGCTACCATTACACCTACTGAATTAGGAATATCTTCTAAAATTGATTTTAAAGCTAATACTTTTTCTTTGGAGACTTTACTATTCCAATTCTTGCACTCAAATATTACTTTATGAGTGATACCATTTAGCTCAAATTGGTAATAGACATCTATATTATGTATTACACCTGATTTACCAACTATATTGTGCTTGTTCTTGACTTCAATATCTTTATTAGCAGAATCTGATAGTACTTGATAAACGTATTGAATCAATGATTCCAGTCTATCTCCCTTAGTTTTAAACATAATTTAACTCCTTGCTAATATTATCTATTATTAATTATAACATATTGATTAGCATGATGATAAAACTGTCTATTAATACACTTGTGTACTATTGTTCATATTTCACTTATTGTTTTAAACTCTAAACCCAAACTTTCTAAAAAAAATTTATCGACCTCACTCTAATTGAATATTACCTAATACTATACGATAATAGATCGAAAGAAGGGAATAATTAGTAATTAACTTTTAGTAAATGGAGGAATAAAATGTATATTTCTGGAATCGAAATTAAAAACTTTAGGAGTTTCGATAATATTAATGTCGAATTTCATGAGGGTATCAATGTATTAATCGGTCACAATAATTCTGGTAAATCAAATTTATTGCGCGCTTTGGCTATAATATTTGATAGCTCAGTCAGAAAACAACTATCCGTAGAAGATTTTAACAACTCCTTAACAATAGAATCTTTAAAAAGGGAATCTCCAAAGATAGTAATTTCAGTTCGTATAACGCAGTCAGAAAATGAAAATTTGATGACAGATGAATTAGTCACAGTAAGCAACTGGTTAACCAGACTAAAAGAGCCTTATGAAGCTAAGATACAATATGAATTCTTCTTACCAATTTCCGAAGAAAAGAACTATATTAATATAGTAAGCAAGGCACGCTCTACGGAAGAAATATGGAATATAATTAGAAGTCAATTTATTAGGTTATACATTAATAAAACTTGGGTAGGTAATCCAGAAAATCAATCCCCTGTAGACAATGATAGTATAAATAAATTTGACTTTCAGTTTTTAGATGCAATACGAGATGTAGAACGGGATATGTTTAGTGGAAAAAACACTTTATTAAAAAATGTAATAGACTTTTTTATAGATTACGATATAAAGTCTGACAAAAGTATTACAGAAGAAGAACAGAAAAGGAAACTACAAGAAAGAAAAGATATTTTTTCTACCAACTCACATGAGCTGATCAAAACAATTCAAGAAAGATTAGATAGTGGAAATAAAGAAATTCTATCTTATACAGATGGGATTGGTGCGTCTTACGATAAATCAACACCAGATTTTGAAGGCAATATTACTGAAAGTGAAATTTATTCTGTGTTGCAATTAATAGTTAAGCAAGAAACGGGATTGACAATACCAATAACTCATAATGGGTTAGGTTATAACAATTTAATTTTTATGGCTTTATTACTGGCCAAAATGCAGGTGGATTCTGATGGAAAATTCTTAGGTAGTAATGCGAAAGTGTTTCCTATATTAGCTATTGAAGAACCAGAAGCACATTTACATCCTACTATGCAAAATGAATTCATTAAATTCTTAAAAAATAACATTAATAATAGAAAGGTAAAACAGATATTCATAACCTCTCATTCGACACATATCTCATCAGCAACAGATCTTGATGATATTATTTGCCTATATACAAATAATAATAAAAGAAATGTTAGTTATCCAGGAAAAGTTTTTGGTGAAAATAAGATTAAAAGTAAGAAATACGTGCAACGTTTCTTAGATGCTACTAAATCAAACATGTTGTTTGCAGAAAAAATAATATTTGTTGAAGGAATAGCTGAACAATTATTATTATATGTATTTGCGGACTACTTAAATAAACCTTTAGAAAAGCATCATGTCGCGGTAATAAATGTAGGCGGGAGATATTTCGAACATTTCTTACATTTATTTGATAGCAATAATAAAGGGACTATTGATCGTAAAATTTCTTGTATTACTGATTTAGACCCAATGCGAAGAAAGAAAAATGAAAATGGTAATAAGAAGAAAAATAGCTTTAAAGCATGTTATCCATTTGAATACAATACAAATTTAGATGAATTTGACTACTCAAATAATACCTCAATGGTAAGCGTAAAATAGTCCACACCTATTTCTAGATGTGGACTAATGTTATGCTTTATTTAGATTTATTTGGTACACGACATTCTTCAGGAATTGTTGGTGACCATGGCAGAAGTTGATTTAACTTTACTTTATCTGTCGTATCCATGTTGGGAAGCTTCTCAAAAAGATAACATAGATAATGAAATGGATTTAATCCATTTTCCTTTGCTGTCTCCACAATACTATATGTAATGGCACTAGCTTTTGCACCTTTCATTGTATTGCTGAAAAGCCAGGCCTTGCGGCCCATCACGAATGGCTTGATAGATCTCTCCGCACGATTATTATCTATCTCCGAACGCCCGTCTGTCAGAAAGGCTTCTAACTGTTCCCATTGGTTACGACAATATTTGATCGCTTTTCCTAGCGCACTTTTTGGCAACACACGTGGCGTTTGTTCACGAAGCCATGCGGAAAAAGCATCCAGCACTGGCTGACTGCGTTCTAAACGTTTTTCATACCGTTCGTCTGGACTTTCGTCCTTTAGTTCCCGTTCAATATCAAAAAGTTTATTACAGAAGGCTAATCCTTCTTGTGCTTTCGTCTGAGTGGTAGTCGCTGTTTCAGGTAATGCTGTTAAAGCTTCCCGAAAAATTCGACGTGCATGCGACCAGCATCCAATCAATGTGACATTGGGTAATCCATTATAACCTGGATACCCATCAACATGTAGTAATCCTTGAAACCCATCCAGAAAACGTCGTGGATGTTTGGCGGCTTTGGTTTGTTGATAATCATTTAAAACAATGGGATTATCGGTATGACCAGATCGGTATAACCACATGTATGAATTGGATTTTGCTGGTCTTCCTGGTTCAGATAAAACTTGCAAGGTAGTCTCATCTGCATGAGCGATATCAAGCTGTAAAAGGTGGTCATGCATTTCATTGTAGATGAGTTCTAGCCATGTATGAGCACCATGTAAAATCCAATTACTTAGTGTCTGACGCGGAATAGAAATGCCGAATCGCTCAAGATTTTTCTCTTGTCGATAGAGTGGCAATCCTTCCACATACTTTTGCGACATAATATAGGCCATCGCTGATGGCGAAGCTAAGCTTCCAGGGAATACCGATTGTGGCATTGTCGCTGATACGATCGGTGTCTCTATCTCATGCTTTTCACAATGGCGGCAACTATAAATGTGTTTAACGTGCTCCACTACTTTTACTTGAGCTGGAATCACTTTTAATTCTTTTCTTACTTGTTGACTCATTTCGTGTAGCTTTCCACCGCAACACGAACAAACCTGCTCTTCTTCGGATAAACGATACTCTATCGTTTCTGTAGGCAAGTCTTCTAGCTTTGCGTCACGTTGACCTTTTTGCTTTTTTCGTTGATACGTAATAGTTTCAACCGTAGGTTCCTCTGCTGCTTGATTAGCTGTATCTTCTGCTTCATTGAAAAGGGATAGTTGGTCAGAATTGGACTTCTCACTAGAAGCACCAAATCTACGTTGTTGGCTTAAGCGAAATTGCTCCTCATACCATTTTAATTTAGCCTCTAACTCTTCCTTTTCCATTTCAAGCTTTTCGGCACGCTCTTTAAAGTATTCAATTGATTCTGGGTTAGTGGATGAATTCTTCATATGATAAGTATACGAAAAAGAACCCGAATTGACTAGTCGGATTCTTCTATTTATTTACGATTATCTTATAAAATAGTTCGTGCTTTTACTTCGTGATGTGCATGTTGTTGATGAATAGGTAAACCATCTAGTAGCCAACGAAGTTGGCGGTGACTAATGGACATGGCCTCGGCTTTCTCACCAGAAGGCCAATGAAACTTTCCACGTTCTAATCGTCGGTAATGAAGCCAAAAACCGTTAAATTCCCATTCTAATATCTTCAATTTATCACGTTTACGATTACAGAATACAAATAAACATGGTGAGAATGGATCGAGATCAAAACTTTCTTGAACAATGACAGCTAGTCCATCTATTGATTTCCGCAGGTCAGTATTTCCTTTTGCTAAGTAAACCTGATCGTAACTTCTATTATGTAGCATAATTTATGAAATTACACGAAGGATTTCAGCTACTTGAGTGGGATCAGCACCAATAGGAACTTCTACTGCGTAATCATGTACATGAATAAAAATAGGACTGCTTTTTATGGTTGGTGAACTTTCTGTAACCTGTACAGGAAGCCAATTCGTTTCTTTTGTGTCCATGCTTTCTTGTTGGAACCTTCGCTTCCAGTAATACATTTGATGAAGATTAACATCGTGTTCTCTGCACCATTGGGCTGCACTAAGCCCACTCTCTTTCCATTCCTTCATACGAGCTTCCCATTCTATTTGTTTATCTGATAATGTCATAGCATAACCTCCTACAAGATTTATTATAATGACATTATTTCACGCTTTGAATGATGATAGAAGGTGTACATTATTTGACGCTTACAATTGGAGCTGGGCGTATTAAACAATAGAAAGGGTTGGAATAAATGAAAAACATCTTTAGAAAAAAAGAAAAACAAATAATTAAAACAAAATTTACTAAACCAAAAGTAAAAAGTGTTGGCATAAGTAAGAAATCAGTTATTGGTTTATGGATTGTATTAATTAGTAGCCTTGTCTTTGGGATATATAAGAACTTTACGGCAATTGATCAGCACACAGTTCATGAAAAAGAAGTCATTGAAACAAAACTTGTTGATACTAGTGCAATTGAAAGCTTCACGAAAAACTTTGTGAAAGATTACTATACGTGGCAAAATAATAAAGAGTCTATTGAACAACGTGAGGAAAAACTAAGCCATTATCTAACAGAGGAATTGCAAGCTTTAAATACTGATACAGTAAGAGCAGATATTCCCACTAGTTCTAGTGTGAGTGATATTGATATTTGGTCGGTATTACAAGAAGATGATGATACCTATGCGGTTGTTTATTCAGTAGAACAAAAAATTACTGAAGAAAAAAATAGTGAAACGATTCATTCCACCTATCGAATTTTGCTCCATCAAGATAATGTAGGAAATTTAGTAATTACACAAAATCCTACTTTATGGGGTGCACCAAATAAATCAGATTATGAGCCACAACAACCTGAGAGTAATGGCACAGTCGATTCTAATACTGTACAGGAGATAACAGAGTTTTTGGAGACATTCTTTGCATTTTATCCAACCGCTACTGATAAAGAACTTACTTATTATGTAAAAAACAATGCCTTACCTTCAATTAATAAAGACTATACATTTTCAGAATTGATTAACCCTATATTCCAACAGTCAGAGAACCAAATGCAAGTCTGGGTGGCCGTCAAGTACCTAGATGAAGTGACTAAAAAAATATCAATTTCTCAATACGTACTAACTGTTGAAAAAGATACAAATTGGATTATTATAGAATAAAACAATTTGCACATTTCAAACTCGCCATTGGTTCAACGATGATGAACTATTGGTGGCTTAGTAAACTTTAATTATCGCTACACTATAATTCGAATATCTCTTATAAATTAGGACATCCAGTATAGTATAGGATGTCCTTTTTAATAATATTTATCAATTTGATTCAGTTCTAGGGTAAATTCATTTTGCCATGTAAACGGGAATAAAAGACATATAATACAAAAATAATCACTTATCAAATTATATAAAATCTGTTAAAGCTTGTTAATGGATTATTAAACCAAAAATAGCAGAATCAAAGCAATAACCTAGTGAAAAAATAAGGCTGATATAACATGTAATTATATCCAAACTAAAGAAGCATATCTTTAACTATATATCTGCATTTTCAATACATCTCTTCTTTAGTTACGATGTCTTGCACAATATTTTTTAAAGTATGACTTTTTAATACCTCTTCCATCGCTACTTGCGCCGCTATAAAAAATGGTTCAATTGTATCTTGGATATTTCTACCTACAGGACATTCAGGATTTGGATTATCATGAATAGAAAACAGCTCTTTTTCATTTACAACATTCACTGCTTTATAGACGTCAAATAGTGTAACTTCAGATAACTCTTTTACAAGTTCCGTTCCTGCAATCCCTGGGCGTACTTCTACCAAATTTGCCTTTTTTAACATACCTACTATTTTTCTAACAACAACTGGATTTGTATTGATACTCCCAGCTAAGTACTCCGACGTGCAAACCCCTTCTTTATTTATCTCAAGAAGCGCTAATATATGAATAGCTACCGAAAACCTACTACTAATGGACATTCTATCACCTTTTCAATTAATTCTATCAACATAATTATAACACACTTGTAACCTGTATGATTACAATTATGTTTGTTCCAATTTGATTATTCACTTAAAAATCTTAAGTGTTGACAAAAACTACAATTGTAACTATGATAGTTACATGTAACCTTGATGGTTACAAATGACATTTTGGAGGAGATAAAATGAAAGTAGGTATTATTGGAGCAAGTGGTAAAGCTGGAAGTCTTATTTTAAAAGAGGCAGTTAATCGTGGACATGAAGTAACTGCAATTGTAAGAGATGCTTCAAAGTTAGGAGAAAAAAATATTTCTGTTGTTGAAAAAAACATTTTAGATTTAACATCGAATGATGTGAAAGAATTTGATGTAGTTGTAAATGCCTTTGGTGCTCCTTTAGGTGAAGAACAGCCTCACGTTGACGCTGGACATGCTTTAATTGAAGCATTAAAAGGAACAGATACAAGAGCAATTATTGTAGGTGGAGCTGGAAGTCTCTATGTTGATGAGGATAAAACAATTCCATTAATAGATACACCTGAATTTCCAGACGTATTTATTCCAACTGCTAAAGGTCAAGGAAGAAACTTACAAGAACTACAAGAAACCTCAAACATTACATGGACATTTATTAGTCCTTCCGCAGTATTCGATGCTGACGGAAAAAGAACTGGCTCGTATCAATCAGGAAAAGATAACCTTCTAGTTAACTCAAAAGGTGAAAGCTATATAAGCTATGCTGATTATGCTATTGCTGTATTGGATGAAATTGAAAATCCACAACATATAAATGAACGATTTACAGTTGTTGGTGAAGCAGAATAATCTGTAGTAAAAAAATTGAAAATGCCGTTAGTGCGTATGCTAATGGCATTTTTCTATCTAGTAATTTGGTCATCATATTTTTATTCTCAATATTTCTAATACAGGTGATGAATTTATGAATAAAACTTTAAAGACAAATATAAAGGAAGCTAAGTTGGCTATAAAGAATGCGGAATATATAATAATAGGCGGTGGATCTGGACTATCTTCTGCTGCAGGGGTTGAATACAGCGGGAAAAGATTTACTGAGAACTTTAGTCCTTTTATAAAAAAATATGGATTGACTGACATGTATTCCTCCGGTTTTTACCCTTTTCCCACACAGGAGGAACGGTGGGCGTACTGGGCTAAACACATTTATGTAAACAGGTTTGAACTTGGTGCAACTAACCTTTACAAGGATCTATTCCAACTAGTGAAGGAAAAAGAATACTTTGTCATTACTACCAATGTCGATAGTCAGTTTGAAAAGTCTGGTTTTCCTAATGAGAAAGTGTTTGAGGTTCAGGGTAATTATGGTTACCTACAGTGCGCGAAGAGATGCCATGATAACGTTTATTATAATGAAACATTGGTAAGAGAAATGATTGATCAAACAGAGGATTGTAAAATACCTTCAAACCTAGTCCCCAAATGCCCTATTTGTGGTGGAAATATGGATCCACATTTAAGAATCAATGAGAACTTTGTACAAAACGAAGAATGGTATCAGTCACATCAATTATACAATCAGTTTCTACAGAATACCGAGGGCAAGAAAATAGCTTTTCTCGAAATGGGGGTTGGGTTTAATACGCCTGGAATCATTCGTTATCCATTTGAACAAATGACGTACCAAAATAATCATGCAACATTAATACGATTTAACAGAGCGCATCCAGTTGGTATAAAAGAAAATAAGGATAAAACAATTGTATTTATGCAAGATATACAGGATATTGTCTCTGCAATTATGACATAAGGGGGTTGTATAAATGTCGCAAATCCAATTAGAGGATTATTCTTCATCCATTCAGTTAAATGAAAAGTTTCTGCCTAATAAAACATTACAAAATAGTACTGAACATATTGTTGACGATTTAATAAATATGTTATTACAAGAGCCTAATGCACCAGCAGAAGTAAGACTTCCTGACACTTATAATGAAAAACGCAATTTATTAAGATCATTATTAAATATTAGAGAACCAAAACCATTAACTGATCAATTAATTAAGAAGATAGATACATTATTACAAATAGAATTAAAAAATAAAGGAATCGTTAAGATAGAGAAACTAGAATCAATAGCAACCATGTTTCCCAATTGTTCCTATTCTAATAGTGATAATTTTTATTTATGGCAAGGGGATATCACGCAATTAAACACGGACGCAATTGTTAATGCAGCAAATAATCAAATGTTAGGTTGCTTTCAGCCCTTGCATGCTTGCATTGATAATGCAATTCATTCAGCCGCTGGACCACAATTAAGGAATGATTGTGAAACAATTATGTCTATACAAAAGGAATTAGAGAATACTGGACATGCTAAGATAACGAGAGCTTACAATTTACCATCTCGCTATGTTTTACACACTGTTGGACCGATTGTCCCACAAGGAACACCTTTAACTGACAAACAAAAAAGTGAATTAGCTTCTTGTTATATAAAGTGTTTGGAATTAGCTCAAAAAATGGGAAATATTAAGAGTATTGCATTCTGTGCTATTTCAACTGGCGTATTTGGTTTTCCTAAAAAAGAAGCAGCCAACATAGCAATATCTACTGTAAATCACTGGTTATTGACCCATCCCAATAAATTTGAAAAAATAGTATTTAATGTTTTCAGTGATTCAGACTGGATGGAATATGTAAAGGTTTTTAATAAAGTATGACTGATACACAATTTAGCTTAATTGCTTTTTTGAACTATATAAATGACAATAAGATACGTTGAGTCCGACATCTGATAGAAAAGTTTTTATTGATAGAATCATAAATGAATAGTATATAAACAAAATAATGATTTAAGGAAGCACAGTCAATCAGCAATGGTAGTTCTTGAATAATCCAGTGAGTATTATTACTACAGTTATGCATAATTTATGACTATAAGTCGATAAAAACTAATAGTGTTGCTGAATAACTTGTTGTCTTCAAAATGTTTTATATTTTCTTATTTAATCAACTGGATTAAGTTCAGTTGTTTTTATTTTGCTCATTTTCCGAAAATATATAATATATCTTGGCATTTTATAAAAAATCTTGTTGAAGGTTATGAAAGGGGAAATCATCACCCACCTTTGCAGTTGCGAAGGGAGAGGAAATGCATGATAGAACCAGATCGTACCGAGTGGCAAGTTCGCTGTGCTTTTAACGCCTTTTGTAAACGTATATTGAAGAATGAAGCAATTAATATTTATAACGAAAGGCAACAAAGGCTAACAAAGGAAATGACATTTTCGGATCTCACACCACAAGAAGCAAATCAACTTTACACCCTAGATAAACAATATACGGGAGAAGATGGAGAATGTTTTCAAGTTGCTGGAAAGAAAATCACTCCGAAATTACTTACTAAAGCGCTACGTACTTTGCCAATAGAAAAGCGTAAGACAGTCCTACTATACTATTTTTTTGATAAATCAGATGTAGAAATTGCTGAACTACTAGAGATTCCTCGTAGTACAGTGCAGTATAGACGGACAAGCTCTTTTAAATGGTTAAAGCGATTTTTGGAGGAACACGCAGATGACTGGGATAATTGATGCTAACACAAAAGACAACGAACGTGGTTTATTACCATACCCAATTATTTTTGCTGCAAATAAGGGTGAGCCAGAAGCAATGAAAGTGGTTATTCTGCATTATGGAAGCTACATGACAAGTTTGTCGATGCGTAAACTTTATGACGAACAAGGAAACACTTATTGGGGTATCGACGAAGAAACATGTGATCGTTTAAGGTCGAAGCTTATTCAAGCCATTTTAGCTTTCAAGATTTGAATGGATAATGGTTAGGTTTTCCCTTTCATTTCATTAATCATATAACTTGTTCTTTGACAAAGAAAGCAAGGGAGATAACGCCTTGCAGTATAAATAAAAAATCAGATGCGTTTTGCTGATGATGAGCTACTTGATTCATACGCCATGACTTTCAATAGAAACGAGCGATTATCTGTGAATCTGATGCAATTGTGGTGGATTGCTGGCGATAACCCATCAGTATGAATAATGATATTCCTCTATCGTCATGGTTCGAGCGTTGAAAGCGTCGCAAGCTATGAGTAGGGCTGGAAGAAATACTTGCAGGGGTGAAATTCCCGTGGAGCTGTACCAACAGCCGTCTGATTTTTATTTTAACAAGATTAAAAATTTTAACCATCAAGTTATGACAATAAAATCTTTATTTTTAGTGCAAGAGCCAAATTCACGCAACGTATTAGAAATCATTTTATAAACGCGATATAATAATAGACAGATATCAAATAGTATATCCTAGTCTATGGAAAGGAGTTCATATGGTCACAGTGACTAAAAAAGACTTGGTAGCACTAGGTTATGGTCCTTCTTTTTCAGCTGATATCATTAAGGAATGTAAAAAGCTAATGATATCAAAAGGACACACGTATTATCAATCAAAGAAGTTAGATCGTGTTCCTAAAGAAGCTGTTGAGGAAGTATTAGGGATAACTTTAGATGTGTGATTTGTACTTCTTGCACTAATTGCGTAAGGAGTGAAATCATGACTAAAGATATCGTCAAAAAAGCAAAGAACGGAACATATTATTTTCGTGCTAATTTAGGGTATCACCCAATCACTGGCAAGCAAATTCAGAAGTACCGTAGTGGGTTTAAAACTAAAAAAGAAGCAAGGGAAGAATATTCGAGGTTACTGCTTACAAAATCAGATGAATTAGAAGAAAAGCAAGATGACATTCTGTTCCAACAGTTTATTGAAGATATTTTCTTACCTTGGTATAAAACACAAGTAAAAGAAAGAACGTACGAAAATCGATTACCGACCGTAAGAAAACATTTCACTTTTTTTAATAGTTTAATCACTACTGAAATTACCCCGATTCATGTGCAAAAATGGCAATTAGCATTATCAAAAAAGAAGTATCGTTCTTCTTATATTAGAAATGTTCAAGGTTTATTTTCCATGGCGATGGATCGAGCGGTTGTTTTAGGTTTAGCTGAAAGTAATCCATCTAAAATTGTTGGAAATGTGAAAAAGACAAAGACAAAAATAGATTTTTGGACCAAAGAAGAGTTTGAAAAAGTCATCTCTCTTTTTTATAAGGAAGATTACTATCAACATTTTTTATTTATTTCGTTATGGTTTTTATTTATGACAGGTATGCGGATTGGAGAAGCCACGGCAATTCAATGGGAAGACATTGACTTTGACGCTGGTGTGTTATCTATTGATAAAACACTCTACTATAAGAATTTAGAAAACTATTCTTTTGTAGAACCGAAAACAAAAGCTAGCGTTCGTCATATTGCATTAGATGGGGATACATTAACTTTACTCGGCGAATGGAAGGACGTGCAACAATCTGTCGTTCAAACCAATTTTGTGATGAGCTATAATGGCATTCCAACACAAAAGCATACATTATCACATGCTATTACACGTTATTCCAAAAAAGCTAGCGTTCATCGAATTAGATTACATGCTTTAAGACATTCTCATGCTTCCCTGCTCATCAGTATGGGAGAAAACCCATTAATCATTAAAGACCGCTTAGGGCATGAAGATATTGAAACGACACTAGGCACTTACGGACATTTGTATCCTAACAGTAATTTTGAAGTAGCCCATAAATTAGAGGGTATTATGTCTTACCAAACAGCAACAGAAAATGAAGATACTTCACCCAAGAATCAATTCACTGCTCGTTACCTACGTAAAGGATTAAAAACAAATAATGCAATAACAATGCAATGAAAATAGAGTAAAGAGCCGAAACCCTTATAAACAAAGGGGTTTCAACTCTCCTTCTACTATTCCCACTCTATTGTTGCAGGTGGCTTACTTGTTACATCATACAGGACACGGTTAATATGATCCACTTCATTAACAATGCGTACAGAGATTTTCTCCAGTACATCCCAAGGGATTCTAGCCCAGTCAGATGTCATTCCGTCAATGGAAGTAACTGCTCTGATTCCAATTGCGTAATCATATGTCCTCGCATCACCCATCACCCCTACACTCCGGATATCGGGTAATACAGTGAAATATTGCCAGATGTCACGATCCAAACCTGCTTTTTGGATCTCTTCACGCAGGATTGCATCAGATTCACGAACGATTTCCACTTTTTCCGGTGTTATCTCACCAAGTACCCGAATACCCAGACCTGGGCCAGGAAATGGTTGTCGCCATACAATTTCATCAGGTAAGCCAAGCTCTGTACCAAGCGCTCGCACCTCATCTTTAAATAAAGTATTTAATGGCTCAATAAGTTTGAATTCCATATCTTCAGGCAACCCGCCAACATTGTGGTGTGACTTTATTGTCTGTGCTGTTTCTGTACCACTTTCTACGATGTCTGTATATAATGTACCTTGTGCAAGGAAGTCCATGTTTTCAAGCTTTGCTGCTTCATCATCAAACACATAAATAAATTCATTCCCAATAATCTTACGCTTTTGTTCAGGATCTGAAACACCTTTTAATTTGCTCATAAATCGCTCTTGTGCATCCACTTTAATAATATTCATCTTAAATTCATCACGGAATGTTTCCATTACAGTATCTGCTTCATCCTTACGAAGCAAACCGTGATCAACGAAGATACATGTTAACTGATCACCGATTGCTTTATGAATTAATGCAGCTACAACAGATGAATCTACACCACCGCTTAATGCACAAAGAACATTACGGTCACCAACTTGTTCTCTGATTTTATCTATTTCCATATCTATAAAGTTTGCCATCGTCCAATCACCAGAGCATTTGCTAACCTGAAAAACGAATGTTTTAAGTAAGTCATTACCATATTCTGAATTTCGTACCTCCGGGTGGAATTGTACGCCATAAAACTGTTTCTCCGGATTGCTCATTGCAGCTACGGGTGTAGATGAACTTGTTGCTTCTATCTGGAAACCTTCAGGTGCTTCCAAAATTTTATCACTATGGCTCATCCACACAATTTGATCCTGAGGTGTCCCTTCAAACAGCACAGCTCCTTCTTTCACATTTATTTGAGCTCTGCCATATTCACGTTCATTGGCCCGTTCCACTACTCCGCCAAAGTGGTGTGTCATTAATTGCATTCCGTAACAAATTCCAAGTACCGGAATATCTAGATCAAAAATTCGCTCATCACATCGAAAGCTGTTTTCACCATACACACTATGTGGTCCTCCAGATAATATGATGCCTTTTGGATTCATTTCCTTAATTTCTTCCACAGTTAATCGATGAGAATGCAGTTCACTGTATACACCAAACTCACGAATTCGGCGAGTTATTAACTGGTTGTATTGACTTCCAAAATCGAGTACTAAAATCATTTCATTATTTACTTCCAAGATTGTCCACTCCTTTGAGATTTTAACAAAACTCCTGTGATAAAGAAAAACTGCCTTTCCTTTTTAATCATTTCAGAAAGGCAGAAATCATGCAGACCTCTACCTTCATAGACTGAACATTTAAGGTGTTCAGGTAGAGACATCTGGGCCATATTCCCAAACATATATGAAGGTCAATTAATTATTAACTCCACTCAACATAGTCCGGTAAAGTGAGACTTGTACCCAGTAAGATTTTCCATTCGCACTGGGTATTATCAGAATGCTTCGCACATTGATAGAAAAAGCACAGCTACTCAGTTATAGCTGTCCGATTTCATCTCTGTATGGACCAGACATAATTTCATCTTATTCTATCAATCGACGTTTTTCTGGTCAAGCAAATATTTGATCAATTATCTTCTGGAATAGATGACGCAAATTATCTCTATCCATATCATGGTCTGATTTTCGGTACAAATAACGCTCATAGATTAATGTAAGTTCCATCATCTCATTTATACCCATTTGCTCATCAATTGAACGAGCATACTGTCTTAAAGTCTGACCTTTCTGGCGCTGATATCCCCTTTTCGCTAATGCGTCTAAGACATACAGATATCCTTTATCCAATTCCATTTGTCTGGAGATATTCGCCCATCTTCTTTTGTCATACCAATCCCTAATTTCCCGGCGCTTCATCAAACCGATTACTGCCCCTATGAATAGGAAAACTGCCGAAACAATCATCACCCAGATAACATTCCCATTGCCTGTATCATTTCCAGCCAGCGTTTCACTGCTTTCTTCCTGTTCTGCAGTGTTTTCTTCTAACTCCGGCTGTGTTTGTTCTTCTAATTCCTCCTGTTGCTCTGTACTTTCCTGGGGCTCATCCGGTGTCAAAGCCTCACCAGATGTCTCCTGATAAAATTCTGTCGGATTAGTAAAACCGCTTGTCGGTTCAAACGGAACCCAGCCAATTCCAGGAAAATATACTTCTACCCATGAGTGGGCATTGTTATTTGTAATTTCGTACAAATGAAATCCATTTGGCAAGCTCGGTTGATCAGGCTTAAGTTCGCCGCCAGTAAACCCTTTTACCCAGCGTGCCGGAATATCCAGCGACCGAAGCATAACAACCATGGAGGTTGAGAAGTTATCACAGTACCCAACCATTGTTTCGAATAAGAACTGATCCACATAATCCTCCCCCTGTTCCGGGGTTGATACATCTTCCGTCTGATACGTGTACCCATTTGCACTAAAGTAATTTTCAATCGCTTTTGCTTTTCCATACCTCGTTTGTTCTTCTTTCACTATTTCTGCGGCTAAATCCCTGACTCTCTGAGGGAGTGTGTCAGGAAGCTGGAGATATTGATTCCTTATTTCTGGAGAATCATTTTCACTCACCTGATTCAACCGATCTATATTAAAAGACGGATCTTCATAAAGTATTGTAAAAGATTGGTTAATTAAATTCCCTTCTCCTGTCTCCACTTCCATCATGCCCGTTATCCTGTCCTGAAACAGGTTCGCGCCATTCGGAGCCATTATAAAACTGGAACCGTAAGGAAAGGGAACTTTGGATAAATTGCTTTCAGGCGAATAACGAAGAGTAGCTTCTGATGGAGTTGTTTCCACTTCATTAATTGAGAAAGTCTGGAACCGGAAGCTGCTTGTCCTCAGTGGAACATACTCCAGTTGTGTCGATCTCTCCCACCCTTTACCTGTATAAACATCTTTTGATTCTATACGCCAGTACAACCTTTCCTTAGCATACGCTTCAAATACCGGGGTATCATCCTGAATAAAGGAACCACCTAAAGTAGAGTCATTCTCACCATACCCTACCTTCTGTACAGAACTCCCTTCTCCAAATCCCACATGCCCTGCAGTACTCTGAATAAACGGAACAGGATCCGGCCACTGCGGACTCAGTTTAGGTGCCAGTAAACCAAGTCCGACAGCAACTAAAACAATGACCGTCACCGGGGTCATCCACCTAAAGAAACTTCGTCCATTCCTGTCAACGGGTAAACTTAAGTCCTGCAACTGTAAATAACGACTAAGACCCAAGGCAATAAACGCAATTAGTACTGTACGTACAATAGCAAATGTTGCAACATAGACAGTAAAAGTATCGAGAATCGCCAGATAAAAGATTGTAAGCACAACAAAGAGAAAGAATTTATTTGCGATTAAAAACCAGTAATGCAATAAATAACTCATTAACCATAAAAGCGTCAGAAATAACAAACTCCGAAAAATTGGTGTCATCTCATTCCATGCCGCATGTTGAATCACCTGGAAATTCAACTGTAATTCCTCAAACAACTGAGCAATCGATTCACTGCTGAGGAAAAATTTCGGCAGAAACAAGTAATCGATCACAAAAATTAAGCCAGCCGCTTTTAAAAAGAACTTTAACCACCCATTTTTCACAAAAAAGGAGACAGCAAAGCAAAACGCTGTATAAACTATAAACACATACATACTGCCAGTATCAGTTATTTGTTCAAGCGGCCGTAACCATTCCCAAAATAAAAAAAACCCTGCCACAAGTACTAATAAAGAAGAGAAGGAAAAATTGTATTTTGTTCGGTTCATCTTGTTGCACTCACCTCCCACTTTTCTTTAACTAAGTCTTTTTCTGTCATTGTCTGAACAGTAATATTACTTAACCTTAACTGCTGGATCATTCGCTGATTCTCTAATGTCATTTGTTTTTCTGAAGTTATATAACAAACAGCTAACTGGTAATCCAGCTTTTTCTTTGCTATTAAACTGTCAACCAATTCCTGATCTAAATTGGTGATTATAGTTAACACCAGAGTTCCTTTGGGTAAATATTGGACTGTGCGTTGGAGTCTCATTGTGTCATGGGACTGATCATCCGGTCTCAATGCAGCTAAATAATTTTGTATATTCGGAAATTGTGATTGAATCTGTTGAGAGGTAAAATGCTTCTCCTGATCTGACAGAATATGAAGACTAAGATGCTGTCCTTTTTTCCTCATCATACTCATAATGGATAAACTAAGTTCGATTGCAGCCTCCAATGACATCGGTAAATCACTTTTTGTATTATTTACCAGTAAAAGTATTGCCAAATGAGCATCCTTTTCCTGTTCAAATTCTTTTGTCATAACCATATTCTTTCTAGCTGTTGTTTTCCAGTCAATCCAGGAAAAACGGTCACCTGGTATATACTCTCGAACTCCTGATACCACATTCGTTAACCTGTCATCATACATATTAGCAGGGTTGCTGCCCTCTTCTAAGCTATTCGCTCTTAACTGCCATTTGATTTCACGAACAGCCGGATAAACGACCATTTGAGATCCGGTATTTATATGATATTCATTCGATACAATCCCGAACGGATCCCCTGTACTTATTTTAATCGTTGAAAATTCGTGCCTGCCGCGTGGTAAGTGATCCAGCTGAAAAGATACAGTAAATTGTTTTCTGAAATAGGGGAAAAGTATCTTTCTAAACTGGCGATTTTCATAGTAATAGGATTGATCCGCAATATACTGATATTTTTTATCCCCAATATCTTTGAATCGAAGAGTTTCCGGACAAAATTCTTCTACCATGACATAAAAAAGAGGAAAACGCGTTTTACGTTTGATCGTAATCTCTAATTCTACTGAACTTCCTGCATGTACATAGTTTGCAGAAGAGTCCCTTTGCACATCCCAAAGCTTAAATGGATAGAAAGGAATGATAAGCATATAGAGGAGAATGGGAGTAAAGCTGTAAAATAAAAACCAGCTAAGAAATCCCCCCTGAAACATAGCAAATGCAAACAGTATCCCAATAAACAGACACAATTGTACTACTCTGACCAGACGTTGTGCTGTTTTTTTCATCCATGAAGTTCCTTTCTAACAGGAATATCTACAGAGTTTACAATGTTGGCAAGCAGTTTTTCCTGGGTCATCCCTTCATACCTTGCTTCCGGTCTTAGAATAATGCGGTGTGTCAATACAAATGGAGCTAAAAACAGTACATCATCCGGTATGACGTAATCACGATTATGGATAAAGGCATATGCTTTTGCTGCGCGCATTAATGCAATGGAACCACGCGGACTGACACCTAACTGTACATAGTCATTTTTTCTAGTTGCAGAGGCAATCTGAACGATTAACTGCTTGACTGACTGATCTATATACAAATCTTCAATCATACTTTGCATTTCAATTAGCTGAGTCTTATCAATAACAGGGTATATTTCATCAATTGGATGTCTTCTATCCGTTCGATTCAGCATCTCCAGTTCATCCGCTTCATCCGGATACCCCATACTTAACTTCATAATAAATCTGTCAAGCTGCGCCTCCGGTAATGGATACGTTCCCTCATAATCAACCGGATTCTGTGTTGCCATGACGAAAAAAGGTTTATTTAGTGATTTCGTTATCCCGTCAACCGTTACATTCATCTCCTCCATCGCTTCCAGTAAGGCGGATTGCGTTTTCGGTGAAGTCCGGTTTATTTCATCAGCGAGGACAATATCGCCAAAAATAGGCCCTTCTCTAAATTCAAATACCATTTCTTTCGGATTATAAATGGAAACACCAGTCACATCAGATGGAAGCAGGTCAGGAGTGAATTGGATTCGTTTGAAATCACAATTAAGGGATTTAGCCAATGCACGTACAAGCATTGTTTTTCCGACGCCAGGGACATCTTCTAATAAAACATGCCCATCTGCTAATAGTGCAACTAAACTAAGGGTTGCTTCTCTTTCTTTACCAATAATTACTTTCTGAATATTATCAAGTATTTCACTTACTTGTTTATGGTATTTTGTCATTTCTCGGCCTCCATCTCTATTATGCTAGTATAGGAATCTCGATGCGTTATTTTTTAAATATACTATTAATCTTCTATAAATTATTCTATCCCTAGCATACCATTCCCATACGTTTTTTAGAAGAAGGAAGCTTGTGGAATTATCCAGAAAATAATCTTAACTAATTCGCAGGAGATAAAGTAAGACTTCTACGGGAACTTAGCAACAGATAACTTTTTCATCGCTAAAAAAACCTCTCAGACTTCACTGAGAGGTTAACCAATAATAATTCGTTCTGTAGGATAATGGAATTTATCCTGACTTGCATCTCCTCTGATCAAAAACAGAAAAGAAAATATCCCGATTCTTCCGATAAACATCAGACACATAATCAGACACTTACCAAATGTTGATAATTCTGGTGTAATCCCCATTGATAAACCTGTTGTTCCAAAAGCAGAGGAAACTTCAAAAACAATTTGGATAAGTGAAAAACTTTCGGTATAAGATAGGATAATAACAGATGAAACACAAAGCATTAAAGCAGTGGATATGACAATAAAAGAACGCAGGATATCTTCCTGATCTATTTCACGCCCAAATACTTTCACACTGGAATTCCCTTTCGCATAATTCCATATAGTTAACAACATAATGGCAAAGGTTGTTGTTCGAATCCCTCCACCCACACTGCTCGGTGAAGCCCCTATGAACATCAGAGTGCTAATTAAGAACAATGTTGGCAGGGAAAATTCAGAAATATCCATTGTGGATAAACCGCCACTTCTGGAGGTAACAGACTGGAACAGACTATAGAAAAAAGTTTCATGCCAATTCTTATCAGCAAAAAAAGCATTTCGCTCAAGTGCAAAAATCAGTACCCATCCAATCATTACTAACCAGAAAAAAGTGATTGTCGTTATTTTAGTAAACAAGGAAAACTTATGTCGATCATTAAATGCATATTTTTTCCCCTGTAACACTTCTTGTACTTCTACTAATACCGGGAAGCCAATTGCTCCCAGAATGATTAATATTATATTAATAAACTGAACAAAATAATCTTCAGCGAAAGGTATCAGGGAAGCACCCGTAATATCCAATCCTCCATTTGTTGTAGCACTGATCGAAGCAAAGATTCCATGAAGCAATGCCTCTTGAGCAGTATCATAGTAATTTAGGAAATGGATAGTCAGAATCAATGCACCAATAAATTCAATAACGAGTATCAGCTTAAATATCTCCAGCATCAGTTTGACTAACCCGGCCAATGTCTTACTATTCTGGTCAACCATAATCAGTTTCCGGCTTCTAATCCCAATCTTTTTCCCAAGGATTACCCAGATAAATGTCCCCATTGTCATAATACCAATTCCGCCTAAATGTAAAATGACTGCAATCGCAATTTGACCTGCAGGATTGAATGTATCGGCGATTGATACAACCGTTAAGCCTGTAACACTTATTGAAGTTACTGCTGTAAACATCGCTTCAATAAGTGAAAGCTCTATTCCCTCATTATGAAATACTGGTAAACTGACGACAATTGTTGAGAAAATGACTGCTAATAAATAGTATGTCACTATATGATGAATTGCAGACCAATTTTTAAATATACTTTTCCATTTACCTAGAAGTGCCATTGTAAATATTCTCCCTCAATGTATTGAAACTAGACGATAGTTTACCATAATTCCGGTTAATATTCATCACTTTATCAGACAATATGATGATTAAAATATATGATGAGATTAAAAACCGCTGTATGAGTCACGGTGGAACCTGCCATTTGCCTGATACAAGTAATTTTCCGGCACCGCTTCTTCAATCATCGGAAAAATAACTCGTTCTTCTAATCTAACATGCTTCTGCAGCAAGTCACCAAGCTCATTAAAGATTTTCCTGTCTTTTCTACTCATTGACCGGATTTGATGAACATAACTGCGGATTTGAACATGCTGTATAAGCATTTCACGGATTTCGTCTTTCTCCACTGAACCATACTGAGCATATAATGGCAAAAGAACTTCCTCTTCATCTCTGAAATGGTTCTCACCGTCTTCCTGCCAAAACTTAATAACATCTCTTGTCATTTGCTGAATACTGCTGCTATCGTCTGCATTTTTCATCTGCTGTGCCAATACTAGCGTATGATGATGGTGGTGGGATAACGGATGCAATGCTTCATGACGCTTCATAGAAATTCACAACTCCTTTTATTAAAATTTGTGTTTCTGCTATTTTCATCTTAAAATATCATTAGCAGTTAAAAGTAAGGGAGAATATTTATTTAATGGATAAGTTGCATAAAATTGTGATGGAAAAACGATTTAACCGGTTTATTACCGGACTCATTATTGTTAATGCAATATTAATCGGCTTAGAAACAATTCCGACCATTTATTCTAACTATTATAGCCTATTTTTCATTGCAGATATAGCAATACTCGTTATTTTCACATTAGAGGTATTATTGAAAATCACTGTTCTAAGAGGAAAGTTTTTCAAGAACAGCTGGAATATTTTCGATTTCGTTATCGTTCTGGGAAGTGTCATCCTTTATAGTACCCCGTATGTCAGTGTTCTCCGAATTTTCCGGGTGCTGCGTGTATTCCGGACAATAACAACAGTCCCTACATTACGCCGCATTGTTGCGGCGCTGTTTATGGCAATACCTACAATAAGCAGTGTTTTGCTAATTATGGCCATAATATTCTATGTGTATGCTGTTTTAGGGACAAGCTTCTACCGAGATATATCACCTGAATATTTCGGGGATATTTTCTTAAGCTCTGTTACACTGTTTCAAGTTTTCACATTGGAATCATGGGCAAGCGGAATATTCCGTCCCATTTTCGAACAATCCCCTTCCTCCTGGCTTTATTTTGTTTCATTTATTGTAATTACTACTTTTATAATGATAAATTTAATAGTCGGGGAAATTGTTAACAATGCACAGAAGCTATCAGAGAACATTGAGGAAGAAACTGGAGAGATCAAAGAGGAAATAAGTGAAATGAAAGAATTACGAAATGAAATAAATGAGTTGAAACAAATACTGCTGGAAAAAAGGAATTAGCATAACTTTGCTATTCCTTTTTTATTGATGCGCTTTTTCACATTTCCTATTTTAAAAGCCTGCTGAAAACGACTTCTTCACTCAATTTGCCAGTCAACAGGTTCTTCTTCTGCACTCTTAAGCAAATCATTAGCTCTAGAAAAGGGTTTACTGCCGAAAAAACCTCTGCGTGCTGATAAAGGACTTGGATGGGGGGATGTTATTATAAAATGCTTGGAAGTATCAATAATTGCCTGCTTCTTTTGTGCTGCCGCGCCCCATAGAATATAAACGACTGGCTTCTCTCTGTCATTTAAACTCATAATTACCTCGTCTGTGAATCGTTCCCAGCCCATCCCTTTATGAGAATGTGCTTCCCCCGCTCTCACTGTCAAAACATTATTCAGCAGAAGCACCCCTTGCTTCGCCCATTTAGTGAGATAACCATGTTTAGGAATGGGATATCCCATATCGTCAGCAAGCTCTTTGAATATATTTCTCAGCGATGGCGGTATAGCTACTTCGGGTTTAACTGAGAAACTGAGTCCATGAGCTTGATTCGGTCCATGATATGGATCTTGCCCTAAAATCACCACTTTCACCTTTTCATATGGCGTATAATGCAAAGCATTGAATATATCTTCCATACTCGGGTATACCGTGAATTGCTTGTATTCTTCTTTCAGAAAATCCCTTAACCTTATATAGTATTCTTTCTCAAATTCCTGTCCAAGTATATCTGCCCAATCATTTCGCAAAACGTTTTTTGCCATTACTACCCCTCCACATTTACCTATTTGTATTTTAAAAGCATACAGCGGATTTCAGGATGTTGGTAAAACTGCTTCTGACAAATCTGTTACGTTTCTTTCTATTCCCTCTCAGATATGATCTACTCGTTAATATCACCTCTATTATATATTAGAATACAAAAAAGCGAAGAGTTTCTCTTCGCCATGTGTTTAAACATTTTTTTTTCGGGAATTTTTTTACTAAATTAACGTTTCATTATCTATCCAGCCTTCTGCCCAATGCTGGATACTGTTAAGCACTGGCTCCAGTGCCCGCCCTTTTTCGGTTAATCCATATTCTATTCTTACAGGAGTTTCATTATACACTTTACGTTCCACTATTCCGTATTTTTCGAGGTCTTTTAACCGTTCTGACAAAACACGTCCACTTATACCTATTGATGACTCTATGCTAGAGAAGCGCTGTGCTCCTTCTAATAATTGAAAAATAATTAAACCAGTCCACCGTTTATTTAATATATCTAAAGCAGATTCAAATCGCGGGCATATTGTCTTATCTTTCATCATATTCACCTCTTTAGGTATATTATAGCAGAATTTCATGCAGAAATAAAATAACTAATTTACTTGACGTAATTAAATAATATTTGTATACTTAGTTACATAAAGTAAGTTAATATTATTTAGGAGGATTTTAAACTATGACAAACGTTAAATTAGATAAAGTGCACAGTGCATTAAATTTTCAAGTAAAGCATATGATGGTTTCTAAAGCAAAAGGTGAATTCCAGGATTTCGATATTGATTTCAACGGAGATTTTGACAATTTAGAAAATGCCAGCATTAAAGTAACAGTAAACGTAGCTTCCATTGAAACAAACAATGAAGACCGTAACGGACACTTAAAATCAGGAGATTTCTTTGATGTAGAGAATCACCCGAATATTACGTTCCAAAGTAAATCAGTAACTAAAGCAGGTGACTCTGAATATAAAGTCACTGGTGACTTAACAATTAAAGGTGTAACTAATGAAGAAACATTCACTGTCGACTATAATGGTAAAGCAAAAGACCCAATGAGCGGAAACATTGTCGCAGGTGCTGATGTGGACGGAAAAATCAACCGTGAAGACTATGGTTTAACATGGAATGCCCCACTCGAAACTGGTGGTGTTTTAATCGGTAAAGAAGTTAAACTCCACGGTTCTTTCGAATTTTCAATTGAAGAGTAAATAAATTAAGCCAACGCAATTGCTGCGTTGGCTTTTTTATACTGTATTTCTTTCTATTAATTGAATCTTTAATTCTTCATGCTTGATTTGATTTTTACCGATTACTTGTTCAAATAGTCTTTCACCCATCTTAACAAGAGGAATTTCAAATGTAGTAATTTCCATAGATTTGGAGATAGGTTGGTTACCAAACCCAATTATCGCCATATCACCTGGTACTTTGATTCCATTCTTTTCGCACGCCATCAATATCCCTGCTGCCACTGCATCACTCGTTACAAGCAGTGCTTCAGGCGGGTTTCCCATCTGCCTTATTTCACGGACAACTTTTTCTCCATCTTCCAAGTAATAATTCTCTGAAAAAATATATTGTTTATTGCATACTAACTCCATCTCTTCATGAAACTGTTTGTAAGCCTTTTTTCGATTATAGGAATTGGAGCCTGACTCCCGTCCAATACAATATCCAATTTTCCGATATTCCTTTTGATATAAAAAGGTAAGCGCATCATAAAATGCCTGAAAATGATCGATATAGACAGATGATACAAAATCATAATTTGCTGCATTTTCACACAGAACTATTCTTCCGTAATTGGTATACTCTCTAATCTGCTTCATCTCTGATATTCTCGAACAGATGATCAGTCCATCAATTTGCTTATGTTTCAACATATCTAATGCTTCTCTTTCCCGTTCTTCCTCATAGTTTGTTTGAATGAGAACAAAATGAAAATGATAACTGACCGCTTTGTTAGCAATCCCTTCCACTAATAGACCGAAATACGGATGATTAGCGAAGGGGACGACCACTCCAATTAATTGCGATTTACCTTTGCTTAAATGCACTGCTTTCATATTAATTTGATAATTAGTCTTCTCCATCGCTTCTAAGACAGCACTTTTCTTTTCTTCACTAACATATGGGTGGTTATTAATTACACGAGAAACTGTTGATACTGAAACACCGGCAATTCTGGCTATATCCTTTATATTTGTCATTTAATTCACCTAAATTCAAAAAAATCTCTTGCTCTGAAACGCGTTTCATCAATTATGCTCCGAGTAAGGAGGGATTTTAATGGGCGCTATCACAGGTATTTTCGTCTGGATAATGATGTGTGGCAGTATTTTATTCTTCACAAATCTTGCCTCTTTGGAAAAACATCCTGCGAAAACGGAGAACTACTTAGAATTTTATAAATGTTAGGTTTACGAATGAAAGAATCGTTCCATTATGTGTGCGATTCTTTATTCGTTCCTTTTATATGTTTTAACATCGCCACAATCAGAAAGCTTACAATTACTAGCAGGAGCCATGAACTTATTTTACTAAAATGGACAATTTGCCACGTATCCGACTGATTAGGATATTGCCATGCACCAAAGAATGTGGCGATATTTTCTGCAATCCAGATAAAGAAACCAATTAATACAAACGATAGGACAACAGGCATTTGATAGACTTTATCATTTACTTTATAAAATACAACTGTTCTGATGAATAAAAGAACAGTCGCAATTTTTAAGAACCATCTAAAATCGCAAATAAAGTGATGGGTAAAAAAATTAAAGTAAATTGCCGCGCTCAATATAGCTACTGTCCAGTTTGGCGGCCATTTTACCAGTCTCACATCCAGCCTACGCCAAGCCTGGCATAAATAACTTGCTACACTCGCATACATAAACCCGCTATATAGTGGAACTCCGAAAACTTTCGTAAAAGCTTCTTCCGGATAACTCCATGATCCCATATGTACTTTGTAAATCTCTAATGCCAACCCAATTATATGAAAAACACAGATTACCTTTAGTTCATCCCATGTTTCCAGATGAGTTACCAGCATAATTATTTGTGTAATGATACAAATTAATAAAATCCAGTCATAGCGATTAGAGAGCTCGATCATTTGTGTGATCGCCAATGTTGAAAAGATCACTACAGCAAACAAACAGGATTTTGCTTGTTCTATACCGAATGTCCAAAGCTGTTTCATCCTATACCTCTAAAACATAACTAATAATCTCGTTTATTTTTCCATCCTTCTCCTTTAAACGATATATATCACAAAAACTGTAATGTCGCTGTTCGCCATCCCGATTAGTTGAATGGATCAATCCATTGAGCGCTGCTTCTTTCTCATTTGTAATCATAAACTCAATTTCCAGTTCGAATTGATTACTGCTTTCCATCCCCTGCAATGCTTCTCTTAATGCATCGATTCCTTTAATCGTATCTGTTCCGACCATACGCCATGTAATATCATCAGTCACACTTGATAAAATGAGATCTGTATCTCCTTTTACAAATGCTTCGTTAAACTCACGGAAAAAAGCTTGTTTTTCTGTTTCCATTTATCTCACTCCCATTTTTGATTTTAGTATATCATATCCAAGCCCTGTGTTATAATATGGAAAAAAGATCGGAGAGATGTTTTTGATTTTAAAATCCCCTGAAAAAACTCCCCACCTAAGCCACTTGGAAATTTTGCAATCCCGCTCCCATGAGCTGGAACCTGAGAGAATTTTAGCATATGGAAAAGAACTTGCAGGTTTTCTTGGAGAATCCAGTTTACCTTACTTTATTGATTTAGCTACACTTCCTTCTCATCAAGATCTCTATGGATTAAGACTTCCTTACAATGGACATTTTTTTCAAATGGATAGTTTGCTATTATTCCGTACCTTCCTATTGATCCTTGAAGCAAAACACCTTAAAGGAAAGCTGTATTTCAATGAAGCGAATCAGCTCATTCAGCTGAAAGATTCGGAAGAAGAAAGTATTTATGATCACCCCTTAATACAGGCAGAACTGCAAAAACAGCAGTTAACCTCTTTATTAAATCAGCTAGGTTACCCGCCCATCCCAATTTACACATTAGTAGCATTTACGCATCGTAAAGCCCATCTTTCCTTCCACCATGAAGACATGCTCCCTCTCCAGAGATTACCTTTTCGATTAACGGAATTGAGTAAGATGTTCCGTGATCCCATATTATCAATTGATCAATTACGAGGGTTAGGAAAAAAACTTCTCTCACTTCATCAAGACAGGAAATATGACTTTATTACAGACTTCCGCTCTATAAGGAATGGCGTATTTTGCCCCAATTGCAAACCTGTTTTAATGAAATGGTATTACGGAAAATGGATTTGCCGCAAATGCCAGTTTAGAGACCATCAAGCTCATATCTCTGCATTGAAAGATTTTTACTACTTGTTTGGCAATATGATAAATAATAAACAAGCAAAGTGGTTCTTACAGCTGGATTCCGTATATACAACCAGCAGAATGTTGAATCAGCTAGAGCTGCCATCAACTGGGGGATATAAATTTAGAAGATATGATCTATCCCCTCTAATTCAAAAAAAATAAATGTTATTACATTTTGCAAATTCGTGCTCTATTTGCAGTTTTTGTTCTCTTTTTGTAACTTTCGCTCTCTTCTTGCAACTTTTGCTCCCTTCTTGCAACTTTTGCTCCCTTCTTGCAACTTATGCTCCCTTCTTGCATTTCAGCGCCCTTCTTGCATCTTTCGCTCTCTTCTTGCAATTTCTGCGCTCTTCTTGCATCTTCACCGCTCTTCTTGCATCTTCAGCGCTCTTCTTGCAATTTCTGCGCTCTTCTTGCATCTTTCGCTCTCTTCTTGCAACTTCCGCTCCCTTCTTGCAATTTCAGCGCTCTTCTTGCAATTTCAGCGCTCTTCTTGCAATTTCTGCGCTCTTCTTGCAATTTCTGCGCTCTTCTTGCAATTTCAGCTCTCTTCTTGCAACTTCAGCGCCCTTCTTGCAATTTCTGCGCTCTTCTTGCATCTTTCGCTCTCTTCTTGCAATTTCTGCGCTCTTCTTGCATCTTTCGCTCTCTTCTTGCAATTTCTGCGCTCTTCTTGCAACTTTCGCTCTCTTCTTGCAATTTCAGCGCTCTTCTTGCAACTTTCGCTCTCTTCTTGCAATTTCAGCGCTCTTCTTGCAACTTCACCTGCTCTTCTTGCAACTTTCGCGCTCTTCTTGCAATTTCAGCGCCCTTCTTGCATCTTTCGCTCTCTTCTTGCTACTTTCGCTCTCTTCTTGCAACTTTCAGCTCTCTTCTTGCAACTTCCGCTCTCTTCTTCCAACTTCAGCGCCCTTCTTGCATCTTCAGCGCTCTTCTTGCATCTTTCGCTCTCTTCTTGCAATTTCAGCGCTTTTCTTGCAACTTTCGCTCTCTTCTTGCATCTTTCGCTCTCTTCTTGCTACTTTCGCTCTCTTCTTGCAACTTTCGCTCCCTTCTTGCAATTTCAGCGCTCTTCTTGCAACTTCCGCTCCCTTCTTGCAATTTCAGCGCTCTTCTTGCAATTTCAGCGCTCTTCTTGCAATTTCAGCGCTCTTCTTGCAACTTCAGCGCTCTTCTTGCAACTTTCGCTCTCTTCTTGCGTTTCACCTACTCTTTTTGCAACTCCCACCACGCTCTTCTGCAAAACTTCTAACTATCTACACCCAGCTCCAAAACCACATATAGTGATATCTATCACATACACGCACAATATATTGTGTTAAATTAAATTCACAGAAAACAGGAAGGAGTTATATTATGTTTGAAAATAGTGAACAGATTATCCAGAAATTCACCTCAGCTTCAGAGGATAAAAAAGCAGACTACCTGAAGCGGGAAAATAGTAATTACGTTTATTCTCTGCCACTTCTTAGACACAATCTCAACAATTACGCAGAGGAGCGGTTTTTATTTCAAAACGTTCTGCCACCAAGAATAAAAGAACTATATGACGAGGGAATAGTATATGTGCACGATAAACAACTTGCTCCGTATTGCGTATCCATTAGTTGTCTCGACATTGCAATGAAGGGGATTCCTACTCTTGCAAAAAACATGATTACATCAAAGCCAACAAAACGGTTATCCATCTTATTAAGACATTTCAGTAATGTTGTTACACTCATATCCCAGCAAGTATCAGGGGCTGTAATGCTCGCACAATTATCAACAATAGCTGCTTCTTATTTACATGATGAAGCACTCCACAACCATACATATGAAAAAGACGAGCTTAAACAAATGTTCCAGAGTCTTATTTGGGAATTAAATATGCCACTTAGATCAGGGGCCCAAAGCAGCTTTTCTAATATTACGCTGGAATTTGGCAAACCGTCTGAAGAAATAAAAGAGGAGTATGTCGTGATTGGCGGTGTACCAAAACCGATAAAATATAAGGATATTCCTTGTGAATATTTTGATTACATCAACCAGGCCATTATAGATGTAATGAGCGAAGGGACAGGCAGTGACGGCATTCCATTTACCTTCCCGCTGTTAACCGTGCAAATCGATGATGAGTTCAATTATAATAATCCGATGTTCCTTGAGCTGCTTGATAAGATGTATAACTGGGGCGGTGTTTATTTTGAGAATTTCAAATCTAAACCTTTTGAGGATGCTTATTACAAAAAGCTTAACCCAATGATTCAGCCGAAGGATCCAGAAGTCAGCAGAAGCTTATGCTGTCGCCTGCAAATTAATCTAGAAACATTATCAAAGGCTGGAGGAGGTATTTTCGGTTCATCTACCGGTTCAACTGGTGCCGTCCAAGTCCTCAACCTGAATATGAATCGCCTCTTAATCGAGTATGGTGACGATATATCTTTAGCAAAACAAAAAATGGCAGAATTCATGGAAGTGATGCAGGATGCCCACATGGCTAAACGAAAATGGATTGAGCAGAATAAAGAATTATTCCCAACATTTTTCTCATATAATCATAATCTGAAAAACTATTTCAATGTTTTTGCGGTTACCGGGATGCATGAAGGTTTAATTAATCTTGGCTATGAAAATGGAATAAAAGATTCTCATGGAAAACTGGTTGCGCATGAATTAATGCAATACATGACGAAAATTGTGAACCATTTTATTATCCGGGACAAAGTAGCTTGCGGCATAGAATATGCGCCAGCAGAAAATGCTGCGATCAAATTAGCGAGACACGATAAAAAATGGGCAGAGAAGAATGGTAGAAAAATATTCACACAGGGTGAAGGCGAAAACCCTTATTTAACAAGTGGCTGTATGACACCATTTTCTGAAGAGGATTTCTTGGCCCAGTTAGAAAACAGTGCAGAGTTTCAGGGATATGCGACATCAGGAAGTGTCCTCCACCACTTCTTGGAAGCAAAGGTTTCTCCAGAAAGACTCGCTCATTATATTGATAGAATCTTTCAAAAACCGATCAACTATATTACATTAACTCCAACAATAACTTCTTGCATGGACTGCGGACAAAAGATTATCGCTGAGGATGCAAAAAATGTTAATGCATGCCCAACCTGTGAATCAACAGATATTGCTACATTTAGTCGTGTGATTGGTTATTTAAAAATGATTGCCAGAAATAATATCGCAGTAAATGAAAAAGGTTACTACGAAGGAAAATATAATTTCTGGTCAAAGGCAAGAAGACATGATTGGAATGAGCGGAAGCGATTGAAAGAAAAGGAAATCTCCTTTTCACATGGAGTGAGATAAGGTGAAGTTTTATAACAATTTTATCCGGACATTTACTGACTTACCAGATCACACAACATTGCTTGTTCATTCCCTTTCAGGCTGTTTACTGCATTGTTATGGCTGCCATAACTATGAGGAAATCGTCGCCAATACACCAAAACAGTATAAAACCGAAGAAGAATTGCTCAATTATTTAGAAAAAAGCGGATTTCTCTTTGATGCTATCATGTTTAGCGGCGGGGAATTTTTAATAGATAAAGTGAGTGAGATAGAGAAGTTGCTCCAGCAAGTCCGTAATATTTTTAACGGTAAGATTATTATAACTACATGTGGAGTATATCCTGATAAGATAAAGAAACTGCTAACAGAAAACTTAGCAGACGGTTTTCACATCGATATGAAGTTGCCTTATCACGTATTAAACGCAGAAAATGACAAGCAAATCTTCCGGGATGTTATGGGGATAACTCCAAACAGAAGACTGATAGAAAAACTGCTTCTAAGTATTGATCATGTAATTGAACATAACTCTTCCATAGATCAGATTCGGACAGTAAAATATCCTATTTTAGCAGATATCTTTTTTGATGAGATTAGAAATTATGTTGAAGAAAGAAAAGATCATTTTAGAAGTAGTGTACCTTATTTCCTTAATGAATTTATGCATCCTTAATGAAACGTTTCATATCAATTAAGAGCATGGTATCTTCCTCCCATGCTCTCCTAAAATACCTCATTTCCACCTCCGGAATAAACAGGAAGAATAACCCGAAAATCCGTTCCTGTCTGATCACTTTTTATCAGAACTAAATCTCCGCCGAGTACTTGTGCGATCATTTTGCTAAAAGGCAATCCTAAGCCAAGTCCGCCGACTTTGTGTTTCTTATTGTCTCCACGGTAAAAACGTTCAAAAATATACAGCTGGTCCGCTTCAGGGATTCCCATCCCATTATCCATCACATCGATAAGGACTTTATTTTCACTTGAAGTAACTGCTATCTTAATTTGCTTATTTTCCAACATTGCCTGAGTCGCATTATTGAGCAAATTAGTCATAATCTGCTGGAAACGGACCGGATCAACTTCTACTTCTAAATCATCTTGAAGTAAACTCATCTCAATTGATGTTGCAGACTCCTTGCCTTGTGATTTCTCCCATAAACTCACAGACTCTTTAATAAGATCATTGATTAAAAAATTATCGATGGAGACCGGAACAGCATTTGCTGCAAAGGTATTAAAAGCAAGTAAATCCTCAACCATTTTTTTGATTTTTTCCGTTTCCTTAATAGATGATTCCAGGAAGTCCTTCGCTTCGTCCCCTTCCACTACTCCGTCGTTTACTGCATTCAATAAACCACTGATGGAAGTTACTGGTGTTTTTAACTCATGTGATACACCAGCCAGTAATTCCGTTCTTAACGCTTCTAATTTTTCCAGCTTCTGCGCCATTTCTTTAAAAGATTGAATTAAAGTATCGACTTCTTCTTCTTTTGCTTCATTTAAAAGTTCAATTTGGTAATCTCCTTCTTCAATCTGTTTAGCTGCATTAGCTACTTCTTTAATCGGTTTGGCTAATCGTCCAGCTAGAATATATATTGCAATCCATCCTAAAATGAGCAGGCTGATGATCATCACTGTTAATTGACCGTATGCCTGATCTACTTTTGCCAGCTTTTCTTTATACTCTATATAAAAAACCCAGCCTCTAATTGTTTCATTTTCTTCAATCGGTTTTTTAATGACATAAAAATCACCAGTCACATCATTACCGCTAACTTTCTGAACTTCTTCCTCATTATCTATCAGTGATGGTTGTATTTGTTCATTCTCCAGCATTTCCCGTAAATTTTCATAGATAATTGTCCCATCTGTATCTGTTACGTAAATACTAGGCTTTCCTTCCATATCAAAAAATTTGCCCTCACCTTCTAAAAAGCGGTGCATATCCATGCCGGGAGGCAACTCTTCTTCATCCATATTAGCAATCCTTCTCGCCGTTTCTTCTGCCATAAACTCCATAATCCTCAGACGATTTTCCAAAGTTGTATGCTTGATCCAAAAAGCAGATACTATTGCTATTATTGCCAACCCAATAATTAATGTTAACAAAAAACGTGATGTCCAATAACGTTGTAATGGTATTTTTTTATTATTCGTGAACACTTAACTGATACCCCACTCCTCGAAGTGTTTTTATTTCTCCTTCTGTTTCCGGCCAGTTTTTTAGAGCTTTTCTTAGTCGTTTAATTGATAAATCGACCGCCCTGTCACTACCATCATAATCCCAGCCCCATACATGTTCAATTAGCTGTTCTCTCGTGAAAGTTTTGTTTGGATTCTCTGATAAAAATATTAATAACGATAAATCTCTTGGTGTTAATTCAATTTCTTTTTGATGGAGGACTACCCGATGAGCTTCATGGTCAATTTGCAAATGACCATAACGCCTGATCGGGCGATCTCCCTTCTCATAACGGCGTAAGACTGCATGTACTCTTGCAACCACTTCCTCCCCCGAAAATGGCTTGGCAATATAGTCATCTGCTCCCCCGTTTAATCCATCTAAGCGATAGTTTACATCACTTAAAGCTGTTAGCATAATGACAGGACACTCACTCATACTCCTGATTTCTTTTAGAACGTGCCAGCCATCTTTTCCTGGTAACATTACATCTAATAAAACTAATTTCGGTTTAGTTTCTGTAAATTTATTTAATGCTGTCACACCATCCATTGCTATCTCTATCTCAAAACCGGATTTTTTTAAATATGCCTGCAAAACCTTACTTATCGCAACTTCATCTTCAACAACCAGAATTTTTTCCATTGTTCGCGCTCTCCAATTCCTTCAACTTATCAATTGCTATTTTAACATAGAAATATGTCGAGAGGATGTTAGAGGACAAAGGTGGATGGTTATCTGTGTTGTTTTCTAAATTATAATAAGACGCTTCCTGATACAGGAAACGTCTCATCTTTATCTATTCTCCTGGTCTTGCCATACCTCTTCCAAAGCCACCTTGCATCCCGCCGGATTGCTCTGTAACTCCTGATTCATTTACATATGTCATGACATTTTCTGCCGTGAATTCGACAATATCAGTCCCGCCCTCAGGATTAGCATCTATATATAGTCCATCCGTACTTTCACCAGTAAATACACTGCCTGTTGAAACAGTATAAGTTTCACCTTGCTCTAAGTCGGGGCTGCTAATAAGAAGCATTTGAAACTCTTTCTCCGGGGCAATAGCCGCTACTTCATTTCCATTACTGTCTGTGATAGAGACGGATGTTGCAGCTTCCTGCATTTCAGAGAATGTCATCATCACGGTTGCCTGGCTGGATGTATCAGAAACGCCTTGTGCCATACCGCTGCTTCCAGCTGCAATCAAAGTCCCGCCAGTTATATCAAATGATTGGTTATAATCAAGTGCTCCATTCCCTGAATTGGTTGGCCCGTATACTAATACTGTACCACCAGTCATTGTTGCACTCGTATTTGAATCCAGTCCATCTCCATTGGCATTCACATAAATGTAACCACCCTCAATTAATAACTGGCCACTTTCTTCTGTTGTAGATTCTAATTCAGCTGTGGTGGAATTCGTTGCATCCATATCCATTTGGCCCATCTCTAAACCGTCACTTCCTCCACTTACATTAAACCCATCATCTTCTGCTGTAACATAAACCTTGCCATCCGTTACACTAATGTCAGTTCCTTCAATTCCTTCGAGACTTTTAGTTATCGCAATATTACCACCTGCAACGGTGACATTACCATCTGCATGAATTCCGTCATCACCTGTTGAAGCTTCCATTGTTCCACCCTCAATGATAACATCTAAATCACTGTGCACTGAATCATCATATGAATCGATGGAAATTGTTCCTCCCAAAACAGTCAGTTCATTCACTGCTTTGATCCCTTTTGTACTCGGAGTTTCTTCTGTTTCTGTTGTTCCCTCATCTGTTGAATCAGTAGAAGTCGAAATATCACCTTCCGTCTGTTCAGTTGATGACTGCTCCTCACCTGATGTTCCTGTCGGCGGTACTCCTTCCGCAAAAGCTTCCGGTACTTCACCTGCCTCCATACCTTCAGGCGGTATCATTCCTTCTCCTGCAGGTGGGGTTGGACGTTCGCCATCCTGAAACTCTTCAGGTATTTCTCCATCTTCAGCTGAAAAATCCCCTCTTCTTACGCCACCAAATCCACCACCCATTGTTTCTTGCACTTCTATTGTCTCAGGACTTCCTCTTCCTGCAGTGATATTATATTCACCTTCAACTACTGTAACGGTATTTTCTGACTGAATTCCATCACCCGCAGCGTCTATCGTCAATGAACCATTCTCTAATACAACATTTCCTTTATCTGCATCAGAATCATTGCTTGATTTCACTCCATCACCTTGTGCTGTTATGGTGATATCAGCATCTTTTAAAGCAAAGATGTCTCTCCCTACGATTCCATCGTCTTTTGCAGTGATATTAATTGTTCCTCCAACTATTTTCAGAACATCTCTGCCTGTAATTCCATCATTAAAATTCCCTTCTACTGTCAAATTTCCTGCACCGTTTATTGTAAGGTCATCTTTACTGTAAATGGCTGCCGAATGTTCCTCTGTTTCATCACTTGAGTAGATATATTCTGCAGCATCAGACAAATAGTTTTCAGTCCCTTCTTCTATAGAGATAACTGTTTTTTCTGCCTGCTTCACATAAATCGGTGAGCTGGTGCTTGACTCCATCGTTACACCATTTAAAATTAAACGGACCGTACCATCATCTTCTGCATCTACGACAACTTGTCCATCTGTTAATGTTCCTTCCAATACATATGTTCCAGATGTATGGATTTCTATCTGATTATCATTTACTAAAATACTATTATTGTCCTCCACCGTAATATCATTCTCATCCAAATTAATATATGTTGCTTCATCCTCTTCCCAATCTGTATATGTATCGTCTCCGTCATAGGAGACGATACTGTTAACCACATTAATCTCTTCAGCTGCTTTGTTACTGCAGCCATTTAAGATAATCATAGAGACAATGATCAAACTGAGAAAAGGAAAGATTATTTTCAATTTTTGATTAAGCATCCTACCTCTTCCTTTCCGATTACGCTGTAAAGTTTCCATCATAGCTCAACATAACTGCAGACTGAACACTATTGATTTTTGAAATTTCCGCAGGTATCTGACTATCATTCTCCTTCACGCGGACTTCATAAGTTACTTCCACATCACTATCTTGCATAATAGATTTTGACTTTAAGCTGAATTTTTTTGCATATGATTGTATTAATTGCTCTACTTCAGTTCCTGCTTCATCGTCCGTATATTTCACCACTAATAAATAAGGATTTTCCACTCTGATTTTATTAGCGAACAATACAATGATAAGACCGATAGCCGCTGAGCCAATTGCTGCCAAAAGGATAAAACCGGCTCCACTTAAAATACCTGCGATTACTGACCAGAATAAGTAAACTAAATCCATCGGGTCTTTAATTGGTGTACGGAAACGAACTATTGACAATGCACCAACCATACCGAGTGACAACAGCACGTTTTGACTGATTCCCATAATGACAAGAGATGTAGCCATTGTCATTATCACGAGTGAGATATTAAAAGAGTGGGAATAAATCACTCCATTAAATGTTTTCTTGTAAATAAAGTAAATAAACAATCCGACGATAAAAGAGGCTGCTAAGCCCAGTAATGCATCAACGATTGAGAAAGATGCAGTATTCTCTAAAAAGCTGGATTTAAATATATCTGAAAAATTTGTTGTTTCTGTATTCATTTTTTTCTTCTCCTTTTATTTAAATGTACATTCTGCTTAATTGGTATTTGGAATATGCTTCCTGTCTCGTATCTGATAGTTGAAGCAAGTGTTTAATTACTTCCGGTAGATATTCATCATATTTCACCTCTAATATAACAAGATGACCTTCCAGCACATCAACCATTGGCAGATTTATCCGAAACATATCTGTATTTCTTATACTTGTCTGAACTTTAAGATCAAATGTGACCCGGACATTTCCAAATGGATAAATATACGGTTCTCTTACATAATCGACTACTGTCACAGGCCTGATCTGATGGTAGTACATTTCGAAGTATAAATCTCTGATCAGCGGACGTGGATCATTTTCCATCCAGGCAATCTTACCTGCCCGCATCTTCTCATACTCTTTTTTTGAAATCTGACATTTTGATTTAAACGTAAGGTTATTTCTCTTACTTTTTCTTTCGAGATTAATAGTTTCATCACTTTTCCCATAAATTCTTACCCGATACTTATCTCGATCCAGATAGCCTTCTTTTTTCTCTGTTAGCACTTTATTCTCGAAATTATCGAAATAAGCAGAACGAATGTAATATTTTCCGTCAGCACCTGCATTAGAATCTATTTGCATAAAATGACGTAATTTATTTCGTAATACTTTGTATTCTGCAACAGAAATAGCATGTTTCATCTCTTGCCTTCCTTTTGGGTTAAAGGAGCTTTGAATAGGCATTATTTCTTCCCCCTTTCGCTTACAAAATATACTTTACAAGAGAAATACGTCAGGAAGATGTCAAGTAAATTCTTTGTTAAGTTTTACACAGAAACTCCACATTTACGGTTCGATGGAGTAAAATTAAATAAAATGGAGGTGTTGGTTATGGCAATTTGTTTCTCATTGCCAGAGTTATTGCTTGCCCATGCAGAGCCTGGAAGTTAAGGCGATACTTTGTATGGGCCAAATGTAGAGATCGCCTTATTACAAACTAGGCTTTGCCCTTATAGAAAGAATAATATAAGGAGCTGGCCAATTATGAAATATGTGAAAGCACATGAGGTATTGCCGGAAGAGTTGTTGGAAAGGTTACAGGAATATATTCAGGGGGAAATGATTTATATACCCAAAAGAGAATCTGACCGGCAAAGTTGGGGAAGCCGTTCCGGAAATCGGCAATATTACGATGAACGCAATAAACAAATAAGGAATGCTTTTCGTAAAGGTGCCTTAATTGATCATTTAGCTGACGAATACGCACTTTCCATCGAGACCATTAAAAAAATTGTATACAAAAAATAGAATCGCTATGGCAGGAATGTTTTAGATACATTCTTGCCATAGCATTTTTGTTGGGATTTGTTACAATAATAAACAGAAAGGGTGTCAAAGATGGAAGCATTTATACAAGCAGATCAATTTAATTATATTAAGGAACAAGCACGTACAATTGGGCAAGCAAAAGCAAACTCAACTGACAAAGGTGTGGTAAACGCAGTCAGGGAAATGTCAATTGAACGAACGATGAATCTATTTGATGAATTAACGGATGAACAAAAGCAAGTATTGATTAAAATGGAATCTATTCAGGATAGAGAAGACTATGAGAGTTTCCTTCAATACGTGAAACAGTTTGTTATACCGTTTCCTTTAGTTTCTGAAAAAACGGTGGAAAAGGCTTTTCCCAAAGTGAAAAAATTAAAACAGCCTGATTTGAATCTGGTCGACTTAAAAGAAACGGTCTATCTCCGATGGGAGGACCTGGGAACGAATAGAACTTATATGCTCATTCCAAAAGAGAATAAATTAGCTGGGATTTCCGGTTTTTTGGAACCCTCTGCCCATAAAGGGATCTGTTCCATTTGTAATGGGCTAGAGGAAGTTTCACTATTTACGATTGAGAAAAAAGGAAAAATGCGGGGGACATATTCCAAAAAAGGAAATTATATTTGTAAAGATAGTGCTGTATGTAATCACAACCTGAAAAGTAAAGATAAATTGCATGATTTCTTAGAGAATTTGAAGTAACCAGTCAATTAGGTTAACCACAATTTTTCCGAGCGATCAGATGATGTTGATCCGAACGCTCGGATATTGGTATTCTGTTTTATCGGGACCTCCTCATTTATTTTTTCTTCCTAAACAATTTTAATTTATTTGTTACTTCCATTAAGCCTGGCAGTAATATTGGCATTGCCGCTATACTTAACAGGACTAACCCTGTAATTACTACAGCAGCGACTTGAATTAGTGTCAATACACCTGAAGGAATCAGTGCAGCAAATGTCCCACCAAGGATAAGTGCTGCGGATAATACTACACCACCTATATGCCGAGATGCCTCCAGTATTTTTGTTGACGGGTCTCCGTCTGTTTCATTATAGCGCATCATTAAAAAGATACTGTAATCTACCCCTAATGCAATAATCATAATGAAACTAAAGAAAGGCACATTCCAGCTTAACATATCCACACCTAAAAGGTGCGTAGAGATTAGTTCACTAATTCCAAGTGATGTAAAGTAAACTAAAACTAATGAACCAATAATAAATAGTGAATGGGAGACCGACCATGTGATTAACATCAATACAAGTGTTATCCCAATCAACATGATGGTTGCTGTTCTGAGAAAATCCTGTTCTGTTATTTCTTTTAAATCAGCATTCGTAGCGGTAGTTCCTGCAATAGCAACTTCCGCATCAGCAAGCTCAGTACCCTCAAGCTGTGTTTCAACCAAATTATTAATATTCGCAACAATTGGCATTGCTTCTCTTGAATAAGGATTAACATCCAGAATAATTCTAAGGGTTGTTATCGTCCGGTCATCCGACATGTATGTGTCTAAAGATTCCTGGAACTCTTCTCCCTCTAACACTTCTTTTGGAATATAGAATTTTTCACTACTATTCGATTCACTTAAATCATTTAAATAACTTTCCGCATCATTTAGTCCATCACTAATTTCTGCTAAACCATCGGTACTTGCAACCAAACCAGTTTGCAATTCAGCCATTTTATCTTGTAAGCTGCTTAAACCAGTTAACAGTTGCGTCTGGCCATCATTAATTTGCGTTAAACCTGCCTGAAGTTCACCAGTTTTTCCAACAATCTGTCCTGAGCCTTCCGCTCCTTTACTTAGACCCTCTTTTAATTCGGTAGCCCCTGTTTCTAATTCCTCCACACCAGTTTGCAACTGGATAAGCCCGTCATTTAGAACTGACAGCGAGCCATTTGCTTCCGCAAAAGATGCCATAACCGTTTGATGTTGTATCGATAACTGCTCCAACTGTTCTGCTAATTCACTTAATTGTTCTTGAGCAGAAATTGCGATGCCAATCGTTTGTTGAATACTCTCATCATTTGCCATATCGGGATTTGCTTCAACAAAACCACTCATTAATAATTCAATCTGGTTATAACCCGAAATGGCGCCATCAATAGCCTGTGCCATACTGTCAAAGTACTCGCTGTAATTGTTCAACCCTGTTTCTAACTGGCTGTAAGCATCCAATAATTGAGAAGTGGCACCAGATAACTTTTCTACATTATCATGAACGGTTGATAATCCTGTTTCAAGACTCTCTGCACCAGTCACCCCGCCATTAAATCCTTCTGTCAACTGTGCTATTGCCTCACCTAAACTCACCACTCCGGTTTCCAATTCATTCGTTCCATCAATTAACTTCTGCACATTGGCAAGGTCTTCTGTCTTATTACTGCTCATTTGGTCCTGTGCCGATGATAATCCATTATTCACTTCACCTATTCCATTATTCGCATCATCGATCCCTGAGCCTAATTCATTTGCCTGTTTATCTATATATAATTCATCAATTTTATCACCAGTTGGACGTGTTGCCGAATATACTTCTGCTACACCATCCAACTTGGCAATTTTTTCAGTTAATTCATCAATTGTCTGCATAGCTTTTGCTTGATTCAATTTGTCATCAGACTTGATAACTAATGTCCCAGGTGAAGAAAACCCTGGTGGAAAATGTTCTTCAATCACATTAATTCCTTGTTTGGATTCATACTTGTCATTTACTTCAAACAAATCATTAAAGTTAAGTGTTCCAGTATATTTAAAAATGAAGGGAACAGTGATCACAAGTACAAGAATAACGGCGAGAAACGGTCGCAAAATGGTATTTTTCGCCAAAAATCCCCATAGTCGGCTTTCACCATGTCCTTTAAAATTTCGGATCGGATAAAACATTTTCTTTCCTAATAAAACCATAAAGAATGGATTTAATGTTGTTAATACCAGTAACAATACAGCAACACCAATCGCTACCCCTGATGTCGCCTGATATAGAGAGAAATTAGCAAGGATTAATGAGGAGAATCCAATCAATACTGCCAGCCCACTGTATAAAACGGTCTTTCCTGCAGACTTAAAGGTTACTTTAGCTGCATGATAGGCACTATTTTGCCTGCTTAATTCCTCCTTAAACCTGGTGTAAAGAAGAATATTATAATCTGTCCCTACACCAAACAGGACTACGACAACAAACACCTGGGTAAAGTTAGAAAAAGGAAAATCGAATTTATCTACAATTTGTGCGATTACACCCATTGAGACCAAATAGGACACCCCGACAGTTAATAGCGAGATAATTGGTACAATTGGTGAACGGAAAACAATAATTAATACAACTAATATAAAGATCACTGCAATAATCTCAGTTTTTTTCACACCATCCTGAGTGGAATTGGCAAAATCATTACTTACTAATTCACTTCCTGTTAAATAAGTTTCCACCCCGTTTGTATCGATTACTTTATTTAATGAATCAGCAACCTCGTCAATTTCTCCAACATTTTGATTTACAGAAATTTGTGCCAGAATAGTCGTTCCATCCTCTGAGACAAGCTGCTCTTCCATTTTTTCACTATCTAAGTGTGTTAAAATTTCCGTAATACCAAGTTCTTCTTGTTGTTCTAACAGCTTGTTAATGGTATCAGCAATTTCACCTCTCTGTTTTTCAGTCAGTGCTGCTTCACTTCGGCTATGAAAAACTGCGATTATCCCATAACTTTCGCCGCCATCTTCATGCATATCTATTATCATTTCATTTGCTACAGAACTTTGTGCAGTATCGGGAATAGTTATTTGTCCTTTTTCCTGGACTAACTGATTCATGTTCGGCATTGTGGTTAGCATTATGACAGAGATTGCTATCCATAGTAAAAAAGAAATACTTCTCCAATTTTTAAATTTGTGCATTTAATTTTCACCTTTCTTCAGGAATGAATATTCATTCCTATTTAAATATAGCTACAGAATCAATTGACTCTGATAGCATTCCATAAGCTTTCTTCCAATTCATTTAACAATTCCGGTGTTTCTTCCATCCTGCCTGACTGAATATGACTGAACAGCATACCAAAAGCCCCATATACAATAGCGATATGTGCATTCGTTGGCAGAGGACGGATAACTCCCTGGTCAATCCCTTCCTCGATTACATTGCGGAAGAATCCGAGAAAATCCTGAAAGGTTTGATTGCTTTTCTCATTTAAATAATATCCTTCATCATGTGAATTAATAAACTGCAATGCATTACTATTATCCTTGGCAAAAACAAACATTCTCCTGAAGATATGATTAAACTGCTGTCTGACTTCAGAATTTTGAGGAAAATCTTTGCGGATTGCATCAAAAAACTGTTCCACACACTTTACAAAAAGTGCGTTAACGAGAGATTCCTTATTTTCAAAATAACGATAAATAGTTCCAGCTCCTACTTTAGCTTTGTCTGCTATCATCGGTACGGTTGTCCCATCATAACCCCTTTTACCAAACAGTTCCATAGCAGCCTGAAAAATATCCTCTTGTTTATTTTTAGACATATTCTCGCCTCCCTATCCGGAATGAATATTCATTCACTTATTATAGACAATTTTAAATAAAAGTCAATAAAGATTGCTACCTTACAAAATTGTAAGCTGATTGAAAGAAAAATCAATAGGTGTTCCTGCCTGTTGTTATTACAATGTTACCATAAGCGAATGAACATTTCAGGAGGTATTTAATTATGACAAAACCAGTAGTGCATGTCGACCATGTTGAAAAAATATTCGGAAGAAAATCTGAGAACAGCTTTAAAGCACTCGATGGTGTTTCTTTTGACATCTATCCAGGTGAATTTGTCGGTATTATGGGTCCATCTGGTGCAGGGAAGACAACGCTATTAAATGTAGTATCAACATTAGATCAAGCAACTTCAGGGAAAATCGAAATTGCCGGAAGAGACATCACAATGATGAAACAAAATGAATTAGCTGACTTCCGTTCAGCAGAACTCGGATTTATCTTTCAGGATTTTAATTTATTGGAGAACTTAACGATTTATGAAAATATTGCATTACCATTATCTCTTCAGGGAGTGGCATCAAAGAACATAAGGCCACTAGTCCATCAGGTTGCTGATAAACTTGGTATTAAATCCATATTAGGAAAATACCCTGTTGCGGTTTCCGGAGGACAGAAACAACGAGCGGCAGCCGCTAGAGCACTTGTTCACGAACCTGCAATAATATTAGCTGATGAACCTACCGGAGCGCTCGATTCAAAAAATGCCCGCAGTTTAATGGAGACTATGGAACATTTAAACAGGCATCATAGTGTATCTATTATGTTAGTGACCCATGATCCATTAAGCGCCAGTTACTGTGAACGGATTTTATTTATACAGGATGGCACAATTTATAAAGAAATACGCCGCACGGAAGATCAAGCTGCTTTTCACCAGCAAATTCTAAATGTATTAGCTGAATTCAGCAGCTTAGATCAGGCGTAAGGGGGGCGTACAATTATGTTATGGAAATTGCTCACATCAAGTATGAGAAAAATGTGGAAAGACTATATTGTATTATTATTTGGATTAACTGTCTCCATTGCAATTTTTTATATGTTTCAAACATTAGCTCAGAATAAATCCTTCCTTGAGGCAAATGCCCTGATAACTTCGATCGTATTTGTCTTTCATGTTGGAACATTTATTTTAGCGATGGTTACCATTTTTTATATATTTTATGCTACATCCTTCATTTTAACATTACGGCAAAAAGAACTCGGTATGTATATGACATTGGGCGCAAAAAAAGGAAAAGTCACTCAGATGATGTTCTTTGAAACATTATTAATTGGATTTATTTCCTTAATCATCGGTATATTGGCTGGTATTGGTCTATCTCAATTGACTGCAAGGATGTTAATGAACCAGCTTAATTTCAGTGGGGAAGGATTTGAAGCATTCTATTCCTCCTCATTGATTACAACTGTTATCTTTTATGCGATTCTCTTCATGCTAACAGCATTTGTAAATGCTTTGAAGATTGCCAGTAAATCTGTTCTGGACTTAGTCCGTGCTCCACAGCAGGCAGATCCTGTAATGAGAAAAGGATGGAAAATCTTTGCGGGAACAGTAATTTCAATCATCCTTATCGGAGTTGGGTACTATGTAATGATTAATATGGGAACTTTTCTTCATTTCGGTGTCATAGCTGCTGCCATAACCATTACATTTGGTACCTACTTTTTCTTTATGTCTTTATTACCGTTTATCATCAGAAGGTTGAAGTCGATTCGAACATTGAATGATAAAGGGTTAAATTCCTTTACTTTCGCTCAATTGCAATTCAGGATCAGCCAGCTGACAAAAGTATTAGGTACAGTTACTATGTTAGTTGCTCTGGGATTGGGAGCGATGGCAGCAAGTTTATCCTTTTACCACAATATAGAGATACAGACATCATTGATGTATGCGAATGATGTCGCTGTCTATCAGCCTACAGAAGAACAGCTTCAGGAGTTTAAGAATTGGGACTTTCAGGAAAAGAACGATTACACATATAAAGTATCTGATGAAGGTGTATACTTTTTAAAAGACGATTTACTGAATAACCCTCCGTTCATTCAACAATTTACAGGTAATATGGAGGAACTCACCAGAACTGTAAGGGTTAGTGATCCACTCCCTCTTGATGAATATTCTGATACAGCAGAAACAGAAGAAAGAATGATATCAGACGACTGGGCAACAGCTTTACGAAGTGAATTGTTAGCAACATCTCGTATATTTGGAGACAGAACAATATATATTGTCGATGAGACTAAGTTCTCTGCGATAGATGCGGAAATAGAGACAGTAACTGTTGGGCGTTTGGAAAACTTTACAGAAAAGAGTGTTGCTTTAGAAAAAATCGATGAACACAACCAGGAAGTCAGCTTGGCATATACCGGTTCAATACCTGATATGACCGGTAGCAAATATGAAAATTATACTTCTTTAAAGGCAATTGCCAATGGAACTATCTTTATGGGTTTATTTCTAGGTATTGCTTTTCTGATGATGATGGCAAGTGTGCTGATGTTTAAATTACTATCAAGTGCAACTGCTGACACTAGCCGGTATAACATGCTGAGAAAAATTGGTGTGAGACGTTCGAAGCTATCTGCTTCCATTTATAAAGAGTTATTTCTCATTTTCCTGTTCCCCGGCTTGCTTGGTTTTGTTCATGTAATAGTAGGGATGGAAATGTTCTCGATTATATTAATTGAACCATATACCAAAATCTGGATCCCGATATTACTGTTCCTTGTTATTTATTTAACATATTATCTGCTGACAGTTCAAATGTACAAAAGAATTGTGTTACCAAAGAAATCATAGACGGGCATCCAGCCCCCTATAAATAACCAAGCTTCTCCTGGCAGGGAAAGCTTGGTTATTTTTAATATTTCCTCTTCATGTTATAGTTAGAACAAAAGATGAGAATGGAAGTGAGAATGCTAATGGAAAGATGTTTATGGCCAGGAAATAATCCAGTAATGGTGGAATATCATGATAAAGAATGGTGTGTACCTTCTGAGGATGATCAATACATATTTGAGATGCTGACACTTGAAGGAGCACAGGCAGGGTTATCATGGAACACTGTTCTGTCTAAACGGAACAGCTATAAAGAGGCATTTCATCATTTTGACATAGAATATTGTTCCAAATTATCAGATAATGATTTACTTTATATTAAAGAAAATTATTCTATAATTAAACATTTAAAGAAAATTGATTCAGTTAGGAATAATGCTAATGCGATAATAGAAATACAACGTGAGTATGGAAGTTTTGCCAACTTTTTATGGAAATATGTGAATCATCAACCAATTATTAATCACTGGGAAACTGACCAGTATATACCAGCAGAAACTAAATTATCTAAGCAGATCAGCAAAGACTTAAAGAAAGAGGGTTTTAAGTTTGTCGGCCCTGTCATCATTTATTCTTTTATGCAGGCAATTGGAATGGTTGATGATCATATAACCAGCTGCAGTTATCATACAAAAAATAGAAAAAATTAAAAAATTAATTTTCCCACTTTACCACGTCATTGGGTCAGCAATGCATCCCCTATCCTGCCCCCTAATAACTCCTCTCCATTATTAAATATGTTCTATGTTCCTGACAAAATGAATAAAAATGGGACTAGCTATATTTTTGGAGAGGTGGTATACAATTGGCAATTTTTCTCAGTTATATTTTCCTCGGTTTGTCTTTAGCTGCACCAATTGGGCCATTGAATGCAGCTCAAATAAATCAAGGAATTAAAAACGGTTTTCTCCATTCCTGGACAATTGCCATAGGGGCACTTTTTGCAGAAATGTTCTTTATTCTTGCAGTATTTCTGGGACTGGTTCATTTCTTAGAAACTCCATTTGTGAAAACTTTTTTATGGTCCTTCGGTGCATTTGTACTGTTTTACACAGGTATCGAAAGTATTTATAGCTCACAAAAAATCGAGATGAACCATGACCGTGAAAAAGACAGCCTGCTAAAAACCTTTACTTCAGGATTTCTGATTACGATAAGTAATCCATTATCCATTTTATTCTGGTTAGGGATTTATGGCTCTGTATTAGCTAACACAATAAATAAGTATGATCATTTACACTTATTACTGTACACGTTCGCCATCATCCTTGGTTTAATTATCTGGGATTTCACCATGGCTCTTGTCTCAAGCGGTTTCCGTCATTTTCTAACAAATCGAACATTAAAAGTTATTTCTGTTACTACAGGTATTTCACTGATCGGATTTGCTGTGTATTTTGGTTACCAGGCTTTTCAATTATTATTTTCTTAATAAGCTGCCTTACTGGGGACATACTATAATGATTAATTACAGCTAAGAAGGAGAATAATCATGAGTTCAGCAACCAGGAAGAAGCCTTCCCCTAATGAAGGTGACATGAAATGGTGGCAATTAGCATTAACCGGTGTCGGCTGTACGATCGGTACAGGATATTTTCTCGGTTCCAGCATCGGGATAAGTCTCACTGGACCATCAATTGTTTTATCATTTTTACTTGCCGCCACTGGGACCTATATTGTATTTAATTTACTCGCAAAAATGTCCGCAAAGGATCCTCAGGAAGGATCTTTCTGTTACTATGCAGAAAAAGCTTACGGGAAATGGGCGGGTTTCAGCTGTGGGTGGAATTACTGGTGTTCCAGTATTCTTATTATGGGTAGCCAGCTTATTGCATTATCAATTCTAACCCGGCTCTGGTTTCCTGACTTGCCATTATGGGTCTTTGCCGCTATTTATTCCTTGCTTTCTATTTCAGTCATTCTGTTAGGGACAAAGGGTTTTGATAAAGTGGAAGACTTGTTCGCTATTATTAAAACAGCAGCTATTTTTATGTTTATCGTTCTAGCCATTATTGCCTTAATTGGCTGGATTCCGGGTGGTCCTGACGAAAAACCCGGACTTCCGGATTCTGCAGATAAGTTTTTCACTGAAGGATTTAGAGGATTCTGGGCTTCCCTAATCTATGCCTTTTATGCGTTTGGGGGTATAGAAGTCATTGGCCTTATGACCATCCGTTTAAAAAACAAGGAAGATGCCCCAAAAGCTGGGAAGATTATGCTTTCTTTACTCACATTCATTTATATTTTATCCCTCGGACTAGCGGTGGCTATGGTGTCTGTTGGTGCGTTTGATCAGAAAGAAAGTCCATTTGTTACAGCATTAGCTGACTATAAATTAGCCTTTTTCCCTCATGTTTTTAATGGGGCAATTATCATCGCCGGTTTTTCTACAATGACTGCTGCACTGTTCGGGGTGGTTACACTGCTTGTAACATTAGCGAAAGATGAGGATGCACCAAAGGTCTTTTCTAAAAAGATAAAAAGGTGGAAGGAATTACCTCTGCCTTCATTATTGCTTGCAACAGGCGGTTTATCTGTATCTGTTATCACAGCTTTACTTTTGCCTGAAAAGATATATGAATATATAACAACAGCTGCCGGGATATTGCTTCTTTATAATTGGGCTTTTATCATCATCTCCTCTTTAAAAGTATTAGAGAAGCCCCGCCTGCTTCAGAAAGCAGTATCAATAATTGGTTTAGTACTTATTGCTGCTGCTGTTTCAGGTACTTTAATGGAAAAAAGTGTCCGTCCCGGTTTCTGGATTAGTCTGCTGCTGATCGCTGTTATTGGCGCTATCACTGTCTGGATGAACAGAAGATGGAATAAGAAAAAAGAAGCTTAAAAATTCGGACCCCAATCAAAAAAACCACCAATTGGTGGTTTTTTTTAATGGAATCCTTGTTGGTTTTGATTAGTATTTGGTTCCAGCTTTCCTGCACCTTGTGCTTTTCTTAAATCCAATGGTGGTGTTCCATGAATATAGGGTGGTGCTGGCTGTAAAGCTGGTTTCTGCCCCATTGCCTGAGGACTCTGTACATATTCGAAATTTGCTTGTCCATCATATGTCTGACCGTTTGCCCATCTTCCTGTACTGCTTTCTTCACCTGCAGAAAAGTTCATAAAAGAATAGGAAACTTCCTGTTTTTCATATTCCTGATTAAATGAGCTAGGTACAATTGCTCCCTGTGTTTGTTCAAGCTCTTCAATCGCTGCCATCCATTGATTCTGATGCATTGTATCTCTGGCAATTAAAAATGAAAGCATATCCCTTACACCTGTGTCTGTCGTCATTTCATAAAGCCTGCATACCTGTAAGCGTCCCTGAGACTCCGCGTTTAAATTTGCGCGGAAATCTGCTAACAAGTTACCACTTGCTATAGTGTATCTAGCTGTCCATGGGTAACCGACACTGTCGTTCGGTTGTGCTCCTAACCCGTTAACGATAGCATGCTGAGGATTCATTCCACCTAGCACCGCTTCTACTGCGGGATTTTTAGCTGCCTCTTCCTGGTCATTTGCAGGAGCTCCGTCAAGCAGCTGAGCGATCATTGTGGCAATCATTTCCACGTGAGCAATTTCTTCTGTCGCAATATCCAGAATCATGTCCCGGTATTTACTTTCAGCACGGCAATTCCAGCCTTGAAATAAGTATTGCATCATAACAGACATTTCACCAAATTGCCCACCTAATATCTCCTGCAGTTTTTTGGCATAAACAGGATCAGGGGCTGCAGGCTTTGCATTATATTGCAATTCTTTCACATGATAAAACATGTTCCAACCTCCTACTCTTTTTTATCTTCTTCATATGGGTAAATCTCTTCAGAAGATTCCATATTTAGTTGTCGAGTGTCTACAGAGATCCTTTCATCTTCTTCCTTATTATTAGCTGCAACATATTTATGGAAGAAGTATTCAAACAAAGCAACTCCTAAAGATGAAATAAAAGCCGCCTGAAGCACACCATCACCTACTGTCAGTGCATCTGTCATCAAATAAATAACAGCAAATGAGAGTATGAAGTCGGATAATGTAGCTACCATATTGTTTGTTCTAGGCAAAATTATCCTATCACCAATAAAGTATGAGACAACCCCCAGTACAAGAGTGATAAGAAATACATTTCCGAATGATACATCAAACCCCATTCCTAAGATAATAAAAAGTAACACTAAACTGAGCAGAAATTTTACCATCATTAATTTTATATGATTCAAAAATTGACACCTCCATTTCTTATCTTTTCTATCTTTTGTATATATCTTTGTCATATACAAAAATACTGAATTTTATTTCGAATATTTCCGTAATTCTCTGTATCAGTTAATATAAACATTTGCAGTTATTTAGGTTTCACTCCCGTGCTTTCCGGTTACAAGTAAAATGTAAGCAAAATTATTTAAAAAGGAGTAGTGCGTTAATGAACCTTCACGAAGAAATAAAGAAGTTGGAAAATGTTCGATTAGGAAAACCGAATCGAATCTTTACGATGTATTTGAATACAGACCGTGCTGATCCTGAACAACAAGGTGGAGAATGGAAAATTCATCTAAAGAATGGCTTACGAAATTTTGAAAGTTACTTACAAGAAGATGGCGATTCTGATGAAAAAAGGAATTTTTGGGCAGTTAAAGAGAAAGTTGAAAAGTATATAAAAGAAAATGAACAGAGTTTGGCAAAAAGTGTAGTCATTTTTGCTACAGGAGATGGATCTATCTGGTTTGCGGAGAAGTTCCAATTACCAGTAAAGACAGTATTCGAATGGGATGATGTTGCACACACAGACCAGCTGAAGGAAATGTACGATACATTCCCGAAATCAGGGATTATTCTTACTCAAAAGGAAGCTGTCAAAGTTCTCGATACGGAATTAGGATCATTAAAGGATTCCCATGTATTCGAATTTGATATAGAAACTGAAGACTGGCGGGAATACGCCGGGCCACCGCGCGGACAAGCTTCATTAGGACCTGGTGGAAGAAACTCACAGCCAGACCAATTCAAAGAGCGATTCGATGCGAACAGATATCGCTGGTATAAAAGTCTTGCCTCTACACTGGACCGGTTTGCAAAAGGCTTAAATTGGGAAAACATTTATCTAGTTGGGGATAAAGAGGAAGTAAATGATTTAAAAGAAAATATGAATAAAAAAGTAACTAAAGTAGTTGGTAAGAACATGCTTGATCATGAAGAGATGAAAATCATTAATGAAGTTGTATTGAAGTAATTGGGAAAGGGCGAAACCCGGCTGTGAAAGGGTTTCGCCCCCGGCTGATGTCCCGCAGACTCTCCTGTTTTGTCATTCCACTTCTTTCCTGCTATCTATTTCAATTTGTTGTAACGCTTGTGTTGCTAATTGATCTGTTTCCTGATTCTTTTTTCTTGAAACGGCATGGTATTCAGGCTCCAAACCTAATTTATCTATCAATTTCTCGATCCTCTGCATCCATTCAAATAATGTATCTTCTAAACAGGGCCATTCATCTGTCAACTGATTGATAACTACTTTGGAATCCCCATGGACCTTGACAGGCATGTGATGGACACCCATCTCTTCCAGCTGCTTCAGGCCAAAATGCAATGCCGCATATTCTGCTTCATTATTTGTACCCAGTTCACTCACCAGAGCGTTTTTCCTTATTCGGTAATTTTTCCCGTTTTGTTTATAGTATATACTGCAACCAAGACCTGATTTCATTGTTTTACGATCAAAACCACCATCAAAATACATATGTATATCATGTGGTTCTTCCTCCAATGATTCCAGGTACTTCTTTAGTTCTTTTAATGTCCAGCTGCTGTTATATGAATCGGTCATTTGGATGTCCGCTAACCGGTTTAGTTTCATTAAGTCTTCCGCAACAGCTATACTGTTTTCCAGACTCATTTCCGATGATTGAAATTCTGTTACTACTCCATTCGTTGTACGATATTTTACTTCCAAACGGATTTTCATTTCTATAAACCACCCTGTCCTCCATAGAGGAGAATTTTTCTGTAATATTATGTCACAAAAAAGATTAAATAATTAAATCTAATTGAATTTAATACCCGGTGTGTATTTTCACTGTTATACGGGATATAACCTGTATATTATCTTCCCCTTACTATTTTATCAAAACTTCATCTGTGTTTCTTTTTAGAAACCGAAAAATTAAAGAGACTCCCACTATGTTCCCTAATAGTTGTAAGTCTCTATTTTTTAATAATATTCTTTTAATATCCTTCTGATTTCATCAAAGTTTTTTGCTTTAATTAATTGCTGGACGATTGTACGGCTATCGATAATCTTACCAAGCCACTTGTACATTGCCTGCAGATCTTCCTGGCTGTTTTTCTTAACACATAGCAGACAAACAAATTGTACAGGTTTATCATGCCATACTATTGGTTTAGGCAGCGTACAGATCGTCAGAAACGTTTTTTCCGTCTTAGGTGTGATCGGATGTGGAATCGCTACCAAATTACCAAATGATGTTGGTGCAACTTGCTCTCTTTCATAAACAGCTTCCAGAAAGCCCTCATCCACTAATCCGGCTTCTGTTAACCTTGACGCAATATATTCGAGTACAGCCTCTTTGGAGTCAAGTGTTGGATGATGAACAAAAGTTAGTTCTCTCCGTATAAAATGATCAATTGCTTGCTTTTCTTCTAATACGAGCTCTTCAATTTTACTAATATCATTTTCGCCCAGAATGGCATTTACTTCTATTACTGGAACGGAGAGTTTCTTTGGAATAGGAATGGAACTAACAATGAAGTCAATTTCTTGCAGGTTATATTGATGCAGTTGATAATATTCCGTTGATCCAATCACATCCAGATGCTGGCCAAATTGTGATTTAAGCTTGTAGTAAATTAATTGTGAAGTTCCTAATCCGGATGCACAGACGATCAAACACCGCTTCGGGCCGGTTTTTAAATTTCTCCGTTCAATAGCAGAACCAATATGCAACGCTAAGTATCCTACTTCATTCTCGTCGATCTTGGTAGCAGTCTCCTCTTCAATTGCCAATCCTGCAATAATTCCTGCTTCAAAGGCAAGTGGGTAGTTCCTTTTAATATCATCAAGCATGGGATTCCTTATGTTCATTCCAAATTTAAAGCGATTAATTGCTGGTTTCAGGTGCAAGTGCAGGGCCATAATCAATTCTTTATCATCTTTTATCCCCAGCTGCAATTTTTCCTCAACTTTTTCCAGTGCAATGTTAACAAGATCGAGTACCGACTGATCCATTACTTGTTCTACCAACTCACTTGATTGTGTCAACATCTTTGTGCCAAGTAAATGAATAGCAATGTAAGCTATTTCTACTTCCGGAAATTTCACTTGAAAGGTTTGTTCCACCTCCTGAACAATTCCCTTAGCCACTTTATATTCCGCCTGTTCAGTAATTTCCTTCATATCCTGATGAACAAGTGTAACTTGATAACCGCTGTTCATCCGCTTATATGCAATCATAATATGGATAGCTAAATTATTTATTGCAATATCTGATAAAGTAATATGATTTATCTCAATTGCTTTAAGGATAATGGATGATATTTTTTCAATATCAGATTGGGAAATGGAGTCCAAGTGTACTTCTGGAATTGGCGCTTTCCGGTCAAAGACATATTCAGCTATACAAAATCTGAGCATCACTTCATTTCCCTCGACTCTTAAACCGTAATTCGGCTTGGATTCCAGTGACAGACCATAGTCCAATAATGTATTTCTTATTTCTTTAATATCATTTTGAATAGTGGATTTACTTATAAACAATTCATCAGCTAAATCCTCAAGCTTTAGGTAGCCATCTATTAACAGTAATCGCTTAATTATATAGGCAGCCCGTTCCTTCGGCGATTTTGGCAAATTATTATTATTCTTCTCTTCATATTTAAAGATTGATTGCAGAAATTGCCTGAAGTTATTATCATCAATTATTTCCAGGCGATATCCTTTTCCCATTACTGCTTCTATTGCAGCACCGTATTCTTTCAATATATCATCAAGCTTCTTCATATCATCTCTGGTAGTTCGTGCAGTAACATTGTTAATATTAGCGAGATAAGTACTTGTAACAGGACCGCCCTCTGCCATTAATTCACGTAAGATCGTTTTCAACCGAGAGTTCAACATACAGACACTCTCCTTTCATTCCATAGCATAAACACCGTTCTTACTTACTTGTCGAGGGAATACAATTCTATTACTTCATTCGCAGCAATATGCTTATCAAACGGTAAAAATCGGCTGTAAACTTCTTTGAAATTAATATCTCCTTCAAATGTATCAACAGTTTCGAATATATCGAGAATTCTTACCAAAGTCCATGTAGTTTTTCCACCTTCTGCATTTTTGTAAGTATCATCAACAAATTGACTACGAATTTTGGGTTCTATTTCACCACGCTTTCGAGCCTTTATCAATATTATCCTTTCTTCGAATGTTTTAGATGAATGAATGTTTGGTACTACAGTAGATTCAAAGAGTACTTTTACTGAGTATATCTTCATGCTTTTTCTCCTATATTAAAAAATCATCTTTTAAACTGTTCTCTTTTAACAATTTCTTTACTGTTCTTGCACGAGTGCATTACCATTTTTGGCATAATTTCAATTTCGTTAAGAGTTGTCGTATAATTGGAAAATTTTATTTTATACAGAAAAGGTGCTGATCATACAAATCAGCCCCCTTTTCTCCTATTACGATAACTAAAATCCATTGTTTTTCGATACTTCTTCAAACCAGTGTGCGCTTTTCTTTAATGTGCGTTCTTGTGTTTCTATATTCACCGAAATAAAACCATAACGGTTTTTGTAAGCATTTGACCATGACCAGTTATCCATAAAAGTCCATAAATGATATCCATTCGCATTACAGCCTTCTTCAATTGCTCTGTGCAGCCATTTTAAATGTTCACGAATAAACTCGATCCGGTAATCATCCTGAATTTCATCATCTTGGATAAAACGCTGTTCATCTTGGACTCCCATACCATTTTCAGATATAAAGGATTCAATATTCCCATAGTTTTCCTTCAAATTGATCATAATATCATAAATACCTTTTTCGTAGATTTCCCATCCGCGATAAACATTCATTTTACGTCCAGGCATTTCATAATGATCAAAGAACCATTCCGGCATAAACGGACTGTACGGATTCGGCAATGTTTCCTTCGCTTTCACCCGACGTGGCTGGTAGTAATTCACACCTAGAATATCTACAGTGTTCAATTTAATTAATTCTTTGTCTCCTGGCTGTGTCTCAGGTAATTGCCCGTGCTCTCTTAACAGTTCGATTAACTCGAGAGGATATTCTCCTAAAACCGCAGGATCTAGAAAACTCCGATTAAAGAACAGATCAGCAATTCTTGATGCCTTCATATCTGCAGGGTTATTGCTTCTCGGATAAGAAGGCGTTAAGTTTAGTATAATACCTATTTTACCATTAGCAATATTAAATTCTCTGAATGCTTCCACCGCTTTAGCACTTGCAATGACAGTATGGTAAGCTACTTGCACTGCACGCTTGGCATCAACAACATTTGGATAATGGAAATTATATAAATATCCACCTTCTACAGGTACAATCGGTTCATTAAAAGTAAACCATTTACTTACACGGTCACCAAATAACTCAAATGCTGCTTTCGCATATTCCACAAAGGCATCTACCACTTTTCTATTTTCCCATCCACCTTCATGCTGCAATTCCATAGGCATATCAAAATGGAATAAATTAACAAATGGTTCGATATCGTTTGCCAGCAGTTCATCAATCACATTATTATAGAAAGTTACAGCATCCTGGTTAACTTCTCCCCGTCCACCAGGAATCAACCGAGCCCATGAAATAGACATACGGAAGGTGTTATGACCTATTTCCTTCATCAGCTTGATATCTTCCTTGTAACGATGGTAAAAATCTGAGGTTACTTCAGGTCCTATATTTTCAAAAAAACGATTCGATTCAATCTCATACCAGTAGTCCCATATATTCTTACCTTTACCACCTTCATTTGCTGCACCTTCGATCTGAGTGGCGGATGTTGCGCTGCCCCACCAGAATCCTTCCGGAAATTTGTATTGTACTGTCATTCCTTCCCCTCCTATTATTTATTGCGATATATTTCAATAATCTCAATCGCTAAATCACGTACAGTCATTGCTGTCATTAAATGGTCTTGTGAGTGAACCAGGATCACGTTAACACTAGCACCTTCACCACTTGCTTCTTCCTGCAAAAGTTTTGTCTGGTAACCATGTGCTTTTCCTAATTCTTCTGTTGCCTCTTTAATTAACCGGTCTGCCCCTTCAAAGTCGTTATCCTTCGCCTGTTGAATAGCCTCCATAGCACTGGATCTTCCGTTCCCCGCATACAATATTATTTGAAAAGCGATTTCTGTAACTGTATCCATTCCTTCACCTCTAATACTCTTTTTATGCTGATTTTTCACTCTTCACTTCTGTTTCATAGTAATTCTTGTCTAATACTTTTAAGAAAGGCCACCAGATGAGACCTACAACAAATAAGTTGAATATTTGCAGAACTGCCCCTTGCCATGCATTACCTGTTGCAAGAAAGCCGCTTAAGATTGGTGGTGTAGTCCATGGAACAATAATACCAGCCGGTGGTGGTACTAAACCAATTGCCATAGCAAAATAGGTGATTACTGTTATCACCACAGGTGCGAGCAACCATGGAATGATAATAATTGGATTCATAATAATTGGTAAACCAAAGATAATCGGTTCATTTACATTAAAGAAACCAGCCGGACCGCCGAGTTTACCTAACTCTTTCAATTGTCTGCTTCGTCCAATCATGAAAATGAGTATAACAACAGCCAGAGTCATACCAGACCCGCCCATACCTACTAAAAATGTATCAATGAATTGTTTCGTAACGATGTTTGGTAATTCCGTACCTGCCTGGAACGCTTTCAGATTTTCATCATTTAACGCATACCAGATTGGATCAAATACTGAGTTAATAATGATCTGGCCATGTAATCCGAAAAACCAGAATATTTGAATTAACAATACTGCAACAATAGTTGCTGGCAAACCACTTCCTAAAACTGTTAATGGCTCCTGAATAACGGTATAGATGAAATTCTGCACTGTTTCAAATGGCGTATAACTGAAAATAATACGAATAATTAAGAATACCGATAATGTTAATGTGATAGGTATTAGTGCACTAAATGACCTTGATACTGCCCCCGGGACACCTGGTGGCATTTTTATTGTCCAGTTTTTTTGAACAAAGAAGCGATACAGTTCTGCTGAAATAAAGGCTGTAAAGATACCTAAAAACATCCCCTGCGCGCCTAATGTAGATGTAGGAATAACTCCCGAAACACCTTCCAGAACCTGCGGGGTCAGGATTAAGAAAGCTGCAAGTGCAACAACCCCACCATAAATTGCATCAAGTTCATATTGTTCTACTAATTTATAGCCGATTCCTATAATAACAAAAATCCCCATAATACTAAGTGTTGCAGCAGATGCAGGCCCTAAAGCATTTTGATATGCTGCCAATGCATCTTCACTTAAAATTTTATCCAGAAATGGAAAGTTTGCAATAACCACAAAAATTGATCCGAAAATTATAAGCGGTAATGCAACCATGAAGCCATCTCTCAATGCAGATAAATATCTATTATTATTTAATTTATCTGCAATTGGCAGTAAAAAGTTCTCCAAAAACTCCATAAATTTATTCATTTTTTTCTCCCCCTTATAGGTCTTAGTCACCGATAAGCTCTAACGCTTTATTTAGTACTGCTTCTCCATCAACCCTGCCATATGCAACCGGATCAATAACATCTAGAGGTAAACCGATTTCATCAGCAACTTTAGCAAATTTCTTTTTCATAAAACGCATTTGCGGGCCAATTAACAAAACATCTGCTTTCTCCATTTCTGTTGTGGCCTTATCCTGACCTACTGCCCAGATATTCACTTCGATCCCCTGCTCTTTCGCAGCTTCCTCCATTTTAGACACTAATAGACTTGTAGACATTCCTGATGAACATGCTAATAAAATATTCTTCATGAATAATTCCTCCTGAATTTTTTGTAGTATTTTGTTCTTAATCATATTTTAAATCGAATGCAAATCGATTTGAACATATTGTTTTTCCGTCATGAATAGGAAATCATTACAAACGGTTACAATCCAATTTATTTATATATCTCATTTACTTAACCGTTATATATGTTATAATGCCAATACTTAAGAAACAGAGAATACAGAAACCTTTTTGTAAATAGAGAGAAAAGAAGGTGGAACGTATGAAAAACTATTTGGCTTATTTCATGACAATTGCCGGTGCCAGCTTTTGGGGATTAACAGGGTTATTTGTAGAGGGACTTTATCAGTATGGATTTTCTGCATGGGAAGTAGTTGCACTTCGATTAACAACTTCTGCTCTCATCCTTGTATTATTATTAGGATTGTTCGCACCGAAGTTTTTAAAAATTAATATAAAGCATCTTCCTCATTTTATCGGTCTAGGGGTTCTGGGTATTGTCATATTTAATTGGTGTTACTTTACAGTGATAGATCAAACCTCCTTATCGATTGCTGTTGTCTTACTCTATACGTCTCCCGTGTTTGTTGCTATTCTGTCTCATATTCTTTTTAACGAAAAAATCACCACAAGGAAGTCGGTCTCCCTTGTGTTCACACTTTTCGGCTGTGCCTTAGCCATTCAGCTAATACCTGGCGGGAATGCAGGAATACCTTTTCAAAGTGTTATCCTGGGACTTTTGTCTGCATTTTTCTGTGCTTTATACAGTATTATCGGGAAAGTTGTCAGCCATCACTATAACTTCCTTACAATTACGGTGTATGCGCTCATGATGGGAAGCATCTTTATTTTTCCAGTCAGTGGTATATGGGGGAAATTTGAAGTGATGCAGAAAATGGAAGTAGCAGGTAATATCATCGGTGTTTCTATTGTATCAACGATCTTCGCCTATCTGCTTTATACGTGCGGGCTTGTTTATATTGAATCAAGTAAGGCCGCAATTCTCGGAGCAATGGAGCCCATTGTTGCTGTTCTTGTCGGTGTCCTTGTTTTTAAAGATACATTAACGATGCTCCAACTTTGTGGAATTATCCTTGTCATCTCTTCTACCTTTATCATAGTATTTCAACGCAAGAGAAAAGTTGTCCATTCTAATATGTGGAATATTAATTCATAAATAAAAGCTGTCCTCAGCTCAGGACAGCTTTTATCAGATAATTCCCTCATCTTCTTTCACAGGATGTTTTCCTGACAAAATCCAGCCACTTGCAGCAATTACAGCCAGGACACCCCAGAATATCACTGTCCAGATTGTACTATGAGGGAAATGCACATCCAGTATACCTACTTTTGGATGGGATAGAGTAATAACCGCTAACTTAATCCCCACCCATGCAACAATCGCATATGCGGTAGTTTCCAGTCTCGGTCTTGTATCAAGCAATTTTACAAACCATGTTGCGGCAAACTTAATGAGGATCAAACCAGAAATACCTGCGAGTATGACGATGATAAATTGGCCACCATCCATCCCGCCGAAATCTGGTAATGGTGAATCCGGAAGAGCTAAGGCAAGTGCTACGGCTGCGAGAATGGAATCAACCGCAAATGCCAGGTCTGCTAAACTAATCAGTCCCACTGTTGGCCAGAAACCTTTCCCTCTTGCCAGCTTTTCTTTTTCCTCTTCATCACCCGCACTGTTTGATCGTGGCAATATATGTTTAAGACCTAAGTAGATAAGATAGAGAGCCCCTATCGCTTGTACCTGCCAGACATTTGCTATAAAGGAAATGACAAATAATGCAGCAAATCGGAAAACGAATGCCCCCATTATCCCATAATTAATCGCTCGTTTCTTTTGTTCTACTGGCAAATGTTTTGCAATAACTGCTAATACGAGTGCATTATCTGCAGATAACAGTCCTTCTAAACCTATTAACACGAGTAAAGTCCATCCATATTCTAACCATATTGACTCCAACTAGCTTTCCCCCTCTTTTAAACTTCCTTCTAACCATTAGTTTCAACTATTGGACTGATATTATTTATTTCAGGAATGCAATAAAGAATCCTGTGCATTATTTTGTTTTTTAACTGTTATCCAGAATGCTGCCCCGCTGCAGAGTAAGATCGCACTGCTAAAATAAAATACTGCTGATATGGAAAATAATCCTGCGACCCACCCACCAAAAATTGGGCCTATAATATTCCCTAAAAACCGGATGCTTGTGTTATATCCCAATACTTCTCCTTGCATATTCAGTGGTGTTACTTGCCTGATATAAGCGGTCCGGAGCGGGATGATACCACCAATGGCCATACCCAGCAGGAAACGAACAATGATCAGTTGCCATATATCCGTTACTAAAGCTCCCGGAAAGAAGAATAGAGCAGATAAGATTACGAGTAAGATAATAATTTTCTCATACCCTACCCGATCTGCTAATTTACCCCAACTTCTTGACATAAACAGGTTTCCTAGCCCTGCTGCTGAAAAGGCGATTCCGGAGAAAAACGCAATATTTGCGGAACCATGAATCTGATCAACATACAAAGACAATATTGGCTGTATGCTGAAATTAGCGATTTGGACAAACATTGATACGACCATCACCATCACAAGCACAGGCTGATAAATAATATGTTTCAAAACTGCTGCAGAGGAATAGTTCGCCTTTTCCCCGGGCGGTTTTTCCACTCTAATTTCCTTAATACCTAATAAAACAAAACAAGAAGCTGCAAACAATGTAATTGATGTCAGCTGAAAAGTAGCCGCATATCCTATGGAATCCGCCAGTACTCCACCGATCAGCGGTCCAAGTAAACTCCCTGTGACATTACCTGTCTGCAATGTTCCCAATACTTTACCTGCAATATGTTTCGGTGTTTGTGTAGAAATAAATGCTTGAGACATGGAAATGAATCCTGAGAAAAACCCCATGAAGAAGCGTAAAATAAACAGTTGATAAACATTTGTCACAAACCCCATTAGAAAAACACAAATTCCAAGACCAAACCCTGCTATCATCAAAAACTTCTTACGACCATGTCGATCGCCAAATCTACCCCATATCGGTGAAACAATAAATGCTGTGAAGAATGTAATAGCAAACACCCAGCCTGACCACTTTTGGACAAAGTCATCAGAGTAATTGCCCAATGTTTCAATATATAAGGACAGAAAAGGTATGACCATTGTCATACTTGAGGCGATAAAAAAATTTGCGAACCACATAATCCCAAGATTGCGTTTTGTTAACTGTTCCTGATTTAAAATGGTTACCCCTTCTTTTTTTTATTTATTTCAGCGCTAAATAAAATAAATTTCGATACCCTAAATAATATTTTACGCCTCTTTTCGACAAAGAGGAAATAAAATGCACGTTTTCGGTCTTTTTCACAACATTCAGGAATTTATCTATGAGTTCGGTCATCAAAGGGAGAGAATCGCGTTATCAATATGGCAGGCATAAAGAAAAAATGAGCTCTAACTCACCAACCTGCTGATTGATGTGTTAAGAGCTCTTATTCCTCCTATATGTTTAGATTATATGATGTTATTATCATAGGATATTTTCTTACTAATCAGAGTTATTTTTTTCTCACATTGTATATCCATGCTTTATCTTCATCCATCATTCTCTTTGCAGCGTATATTGTCAAAAATTGAATAATTATGATCGGAATACCCATTAAACCGGAGATAACCTCCAATGGGGCGAGTCCACCTATTTGCATTAATATTAGTGCAAGTACAGTAATAATAGCTGCAACTATGATTCTTAAATTACGAGATGGCTCATATTTACTCATATCTCTTTTACTTGAATAAGCGGCAATTGTATAAGTGGTTGAATCTAATGTTGTAGTTAAGAAAACCATTGATACAACGACAAATGCTAACATAATTAGTCCGGACCATGGCAGGGTCATCAATATTTCCGGTATAACATTGACTGCCTCAGTGCTTTGTACTATATCAAGCACGTTCACTTCTCCTGTTAAATATCGATGCACACCCAGCCCCCCGAGAACTCCTGTGGCAACCCATGACAGCATGGTAGGTGCCAGTAAATATGTCAGGATCATTTCTTTTACCGTTCGTCCTTTGGAGATCTTTGCGGCAAATATACTGTGAAGCATTGCCCATGTCGCACTGTAAGCAAACCAAAAAATCATATGGCTTTGTATATGAGTCGTTGATTCCATTGCAACAGAATCTGTATAAAATGAAAGCTTGAAATAATTAGAAAACAAATGACCGACTGTATCTGTGAAAAAGTCTAAAATAAAAATTCCCGGTCCTGCGATTAAGATAAATACTGCCAAACCGCCAGCTAAGTAAATATTAAACGTACTCAATCGTTTAATACCTTTTTCAATACCTAAATATGCACTAATAGAAAAAAGCAGAACCCAGATTATGGTCACTGTCATTGTTAAACCAAATGTAACTTCCATATTTAACAGACTGGATACGTTTGATGTAATAATAGGTGTACCTAGTCCCAATGTTACCGCAGCCCCTGACAGGATACTAACAAGAAATAATACATCCAGCACCTTTCCACCAATTCCATCTGTAAAACGATCACCAAAAATGGTGCGACACGCCTCAGAAATTCTCATAAGCGGACGCTTTTTCACATGAATGACATAAGCCATTGCCGGTGCAGCCATAACAAATATTGCAAATACTTGAAAGCTCCATAAGAACATACTGTAAGCATTCCCCCATAAGAGCGATTGCTGCGAACCTGCTTCAATTCCAAACGGCGGATCGATAGCAACCTGTGTCCACTGCACCATACCTGTCCGCATGATAGTCGAACCGACACCCATTGCAATCAGGATGGACGCATATTCAAATAAAGACAATTTCGGCTTCTCATTCGGATCACCTAGTACTACTTTTCCATACTTTGAAAAGGACAAATATAAACCTGCCCCTAACAGGATAATCGTATACCAGATATAGCCCCAGCTAAAAACATCAACTAATTTATCAAATATAGCATTTAATAATTCAAGTGACTCTGATTCATATAAGGAGAAAGGAATACAGATTGCGATGATAAATAGCATAGCAGGAATGAATATACGAAAATCAATTAATTTCCAACTCTCAAATATACTCCTTTTATTCATTCTATCTCTCCTTTACTGTGATTGGTATTTCGCATAGTTAACTGATACCACTTCAAAGAAAATTTCAAACAAAAAAAGAAGCTGGAAAATAACCAGCAAATACCGTATAAAAAAATGGTTCCGAGCAATAAAATTCGCTTGGAACCACCAGTTTTTGTTGATTTATATTCGATTCTCTGTCACCGGTTTGCAGTGCTTACGTTTGAATGCCTTCGCTTCGATTTTTCTGACGCCATGGCTTTCAGACCGCCTCCGATCGACTTCGCTCCAATTTTTCCGGACGCGACGGATTTCAGACCGCTTCCGATCGACTTCGCTCCAATTTTTCTGGGCGCGACGGATTTCAGACCGCTTCCGATCGACTTCGCTCCAAATTTCTCGCGCGCGACGGATTTCAGATCGCTTCCGATCGACTTCGCTCCAAATTTCTCGCGCGCGAAGGCTTTCAGACCATCTCCGAACGACTTCGCTCGTATTTTTCCGGGCGCGACGGCTTTACCTCTTCCGATCGACTTCGCTCCAATTTTTCCGGACGCGACGGATTTCAGACCATACCTGAACTCCTTCGCTCGAATTTTTCTGGACGCCACGGATTTCAGATCGCCTCCGAACGACTTCGCTCGTGTTTTTCCGCGCGCGAAGGCTTTCAGACCATCTTCGAACGACTTCGCTCCAAATTTCCCGCGCGCGAAGGCTTTCAGACCATCTTCGAACGACTTCGCTCGTGTTTTTCCGGGCGCGAAGGCTTTCAGACTACATCTGAACGACTTCACTCGTATTTTTCCGGGCGCGATGGCTTTCAGACCATACCTGAACTCCTTCGCTCGAATTTTTCTGGACGCCACGGATTTCAGACCGCTTCCGATCGACTTCGCTCAAATTTTTC
>NZ_FOGL01000007.1:0-15514 GCF_900111195.1 Gracilibacillus ureilyticus | reverse complement strand
GGACGCCACGGATTTCAGATCGCCTCCGATCGACTTCGCTCGTGTTTTTCCGGGCGCGAAGGCTTTCAGACTACATCTGAACGACTTCACTCGTATTTTTCCGGGCGCGACGGCTTTCAGACCACCTCCGAACGTCTTCGCTCGTATTTTTCCGGGCGCGACGGCTTTCAGACCATCTCCGATCGACTTCGCTCGAATTTTTCTGGACGCCACGGATTTCAGATCGCTCCCGAACGACTTCGCTCCAATTTTTCCGGGCGCGACGGCTTTCAGATCGCTTCCGAACGACTTCGCTCGAATTTTTCTGGACGCCACGGATTTCAGATCGCCTCCGATCGACTTCGCTCCAATTTTTCCGGGCGCGACGGCTTTCAGATCGCCTCCGATCGACTTCGCTCCGATTTTTCCGGACGCCACGGCACTCAACGCTCCAATTCATCATCATCTATGCCATAATGATTCCTTTAAAACATAATAATTAATGTATATTGGTTTTTCTAAAATTACCGCCTCTTACTTCTGCAACATCGTAAACTGTTACAAAGGAACCCGGATCGATTTCATGAATAATTTCTTTCATTTTACTTTCTTCCAGCCGGTTAATTACACATGTTATCTCTTTGAATTCTTCATTAGAGTATGCTCCACGGACAATATTATATGTAGCACTTCTTCCTAGCCTGTCACGAATGGTCTCTACCATTAACTCCGGCTCGTTCGTAATGATCTTAAATGTTTTTGATCCGCTAAGCCCTTCTTCTACGATATGAATTACTTTTGAAGCTATAAAGTATGCAATTCCTGATAAAAATGCTCCTTGTAAACCAAAAACTGCAGAAACAACAATAAATACAAACAAGTTTAAAAATAAAATCAAATCACTTGTACCAAATGGAAGTTTACGGGATAGTAAAACAGCCAGCATATCAATTCCATCTAATGCCCCGCCATTTCTAAGGGCAAGCCCCATACCAAAACCAATGATAATACCACCGACTACTGTTACTAACAGTGTATCCCCATTTATGATTGCAGGGATATGATGCATAACCAATGTACCAGCAGCCAGTGATATGATACCGATAATGGAGTATACCGCGAAACTTTTTCCGATTTGTTTATAACCCAGGAACACAAATGGAATATTCAATATAGCAATTAATACACCTAATGGTAATCCAAGCAGCTGGGATCCGACAATACTTAGTCCAGTTACACCACCATCTGATACATTGTTTGGAATTAATACGGCCTCTAACCCGTAAGCTGTTATAAATCCGCCAATAATAATGACAATTGCACGGAGTACCATTTTTAAAATATTTTTCTTTTTATGCTGTTTGGCTCTATTCATCTTTTTCCTCTTTTCCCTCTGTTGGATTAAATTTGTGTACTTCGACATCCAGCAGCTTCTATTAGTCATTTTTCACCTAGGCATAGTCATATTATATTCTAAAACGAAAATTATTTTGATACAACTAATGTCAGCACCAGTGGGAAAGCAAGCCGAGTATAATCCGTTTCAGTCATCACTTATTCTGCAGCAGAGTATGATATGCGCTGATGGCTTTAATAATATTATCTTCCTATTCTGTTAACAGGCCATTCTTCTTTTTTCTCAACCATATCCCAAAACAAGTATTCAAACTGACTAGTTTTTACGACAATATCTTCTAATCTTCTTAAATCCTCTTCCGGTTTCCCTGCAGTTAACTTATTCATGAGTTTCTTACATTTCTCCGCCAAGTCCGAGAACTCATCAGAGGCATAAAGGTTTATCCAGCTATTATAGAAATTATCAGCTGGTGTTCTGTCAATCAGAGACCTACCAATAAAATTATAACTCCATTCACAAGCGAGTACTGATGCAGCGACATTTTCCACCCCGCCTCGTTGGGATACATTTAACATATAGCTAGTGTAAGCTGTCGTAATTGCAGACGGCTCAGTTGCTTCAAGTTCTTCTGCGGTTATACCAAACTCGGCAGCATAATTACGGTGTAGTTCCATCTCCGTATCAAGAACGCCATGGAGTAATTTCGCAAAAACAGTCATTGTCTCAAGGTCCTCTGCTTTTGCACTCCCAAGCGCAAACAATCTGGAATAGTCAATTAAGTAAACGTAGTCTTGTTTTAACCAGTGTTTGAATTTTTCCTGATTTAACGATCCTTCCCCAATACCTTTAACAAAAGGATGTTCTAAATAAGATTGCCAGATTGGTTCTACTCGCTTCCATAAACGATCTGTAAATAAATAATCCATTATTTTCCTCTCCTCCACTTAACCTTTTAATACCTGAAAAGCAAAAACCCATCACCAGAAGAAGGAGATGGGTAAAGCGGTTAAATAAGTATTGTAGAACTTCCTTAATAAACCGCTAATTCCACTTCCCTACGCTAGTGTTAACTAGATCAGGTTCAAAGGGTCGATATATATCTCTCAGCAATTACATGCTCCCCTAGCAGAAATTTTTTAGTTGTCAATTATTAGTTTATATTATAACTTTTGGTAATACAAAAATCCCGCTATACATAATAACGAATCAGCCAAAAACCTGACCACCGTTTACATGGAGTGTTTGTCCAGTTACAAAGCGGGAGTCATCTGAAGCGAGGTAAACAAAGGTTGGGGCAAGCTCGAAAGGTTGACCTTGACGGTCCATTGGGTTATCTGCAAGAGCTACCTGGTCAGCGGAAAAACTTGAAGGGATCAGCGGGGTCCAAAATCGACCAGGTGCTACTGCGTTGACCCTGATTCCTTTTTTAACTAAGTTTCTGGCAAGAGCTCTTGTAAAGCCAATATTTGCTCCTTTTGTAGCCGTGTAATCAATTAATTGTTCATTACCATCAAAAGTAACGACAGAAGAAGTATTTATAATAGAAGCACCTGAAGTTAAGTATTGCACAGCAGCTCGTGTTGTATAAAAATGAGAATAAATGTTCACTTTAAATGTGTCATCAAATTGTTCATCCGTTATATCCTGAATATCTAATTGTTGAAATTGGATTCCGACATGATTGCATAGTACGTTCAGCCTTCCGAATGTTTTTACCGTATTTTCCACAATATCTATACATTGCTGCTTCTCTCGTAAATCTCCAGGTAATAACAAACATTGTTTACCTAATTCCTCAATCCTGTTTTTCGTGCGTGTGGCATCCTCGTGTTCATCTAAATAAGCAATCGCTACATTTGCTCCTTCTTTTGCAAAGGCAATAGCAGCCGCTGCCCCTATTCCGCTGTCTCCTCCTGTAATAAGGATTACTTTTCCCTCCAACTTGCCTGAACCCTGATAGTTCGGGTTCTCAATAATTGGCTTCGGTACCATTAGTTTTTCTTCCCCTGGCTGTCTATATTGCCGCTGTTCAGGCACGGTCAAGGCAACCTCTTCATACCGGGTTATCTTCCCATAATTAGGATACATCGGATACTGGTTGGAGCCCTTTCTATTTTCAACCATGTCACTTCGCCCTCTCTTTTCTGTATAAAATACTTTATGTATATTGGGCATTCGCCGTGTTTGTCTATTTGAGAAAAATGAACTAGCTCAAGATGCTGTTTTTTGCATAAATCTAATAGATGGAGGTGTGATGATGGAATATTATTATAATCCGGAAGTATATTTTTTACTGATTAATGAACCGGTGGGAAAAGACAATGTGAAATATGATGAAAACAACGTGCCATTTTCCAGTCCAAAAATCGGAGGAAGACCGCCTTATTTCTCGAATCCGCAATATAGTCCTTATTATCCCGTAATTTGAACCTTAAAATAGAGATACTTATAAGACAAAAACAGCACCACTAAAAAGTGGTACTGTTTTTGATTTAAACTGACTCCCTCGCACTTACAGACCGGATATTGTTTGCTTCTTTTTCACGTACAAATCTGCCGGAACCCAGCCATGCTGCACATCCAAATATTAAATATATCGCCTGTGTAGCCTGTGCACCCTGCATAAGTACTTGAAGCCCCATCCCAAACCCGAGTGCTGGTATAACAAGGAGAAATGTTCTTAAAATTCTTTCAAAACCTTTGTCATAAGGCAGCGGCCAAATACGTGAAAATAACACTCCTAAGGCAACTCCCAAACCTGTAACAATAAAAATTTGTATAAGCACGACCGGTGTCGGAAATGGCCATTTCATTAGATAATGACCTACTAAATAAAAGATTTCAAGAAACAAAGTAATCCCTATTACTTTCTGGAATGTGCCGAGATTCATCCATGGATGGAATAAATATAACAATATGGTTATTGCCGCCATAATCACTGTCCAGTCCATAATTCCCCTCCTTTAAGCCACCATACTAGCCATTGCTGACTGCTTTTTCCGCATCATCGTCTTCAGGCGCTCGGACATTTTCAATCAATTGCTGAATTTCTGCTGGAGGTGCTGGTGTTAACCGGGAAACAATAAAACTTACAATTAAGTTCAAAATCATTCCTATTACTCCGACACCTTGTGCATTAATTCCAAAGAAACTGTTTAACAGTGGACCGTCTGTGCCAAATATTGATTCGGATAAAATGGCACCAATCATTATTAATGTGAAAGCCAAACCGGTTATGATTCCTGCAATGGCTCCTTCCTTATTCATTCGTTTATCAAATATACCTAAAAGAATTACCGGAAATAAGCTTGCTGCCCCTAATCCAAAAGCCAATGCCACTACTTCCCCGGCAAACCCTGGTGGATTGATACCGACATATGCTGCGATAAGAAGGGCAATAAGTAATGTGATCCGCCCTACCCGCAACCGTTGTGCTTCTGATGCTTCTTTATTAAATATTCTGTAGTATATGTCATGTGAAACAGCACTTGTCATTGTTATCAGTAATCCGGAAGCTGTCGATAATGCTGCTGCAAGTCCACCTGCTGCAACCAGTGCGATAATAAAAGGAGAAAGATTAGCTACCTCAGGAGTTGATAAAACAATAATATCCCCATCAATAATAACCTCATTGTCCTCCCCGCCTGAGAAATCTACCATTCCATCACCATTCCGGTCCTCTAACTGTAATAATCCTGTTGTTTCCCATTTATTTACCCAATCAATACTCTGAACTTCCTCGATCGGTTTATCAGCAATGGTATCTATTAAATTATATTTGGCAAAAGCACCTACTGCTGGTGCAGTTAAATAAAGCAGCCCAATAAAAATAATAGCCCAAACTGCTGACCATCTAGCCGCACGCACACTTTTTACTGTATAAAAACGAACGATCACATGTGGAAGACCTGCCGTCCCTGCCATTAATGCTAAAGTAACCATAAAGACATTAATTAATGATAAATCCGTAAATGGTGCCATATATTCTGTCATTCCAAGATCAATTTGAATTTGCCCCAGACGATCAACAATGTCGCTCGTTGTTAACGCCAGCTGAGGAACAGGGTTACCCGTTAGTTGAAGTGAAATAGCCACAGCTGGAATTAAAAAGGCGATTATTATAACAAAATACTGAATTGCCTGCGTCCAAGTTACCCCTTTCATTCCTCCGAGCAATGCAAAAAAACCTACAATCGCCATTCCGATTAGAACACCTACTATTATATCCACTTGTAAGTATCGACTAAATACAATACCTACACCGCGCATCTGCCCGGAGATATAGGTTAAAGAAATGAAAATAGTTGCTATCGCAGCCACTGCCCTGGCACTATTAGAGTAAAAGCGGTCACCAATAAAATCAGGAACGGTAAATTTTCCGAATTTCCGAAGATATGGTGCAAGCAGCAATGCTAACAGTACATAACCTCCCGTCCATCCCATTAGATATATCGTTCCATCATAACCAAGGAACGCTACTAATCCCGCCATTGAGATAAAGGAAGCAGCAGACATCCAGTCAGCAGCAATCGCTGCACCATTTGCCAATGTCGGTACATTCTGGCCTGCTACATAGAAATTAGAAGTGTCACGAACTCTTGACCACCAGCCAATCCCCGTGTATATAGCAAATGTAATTAGTACAAGAATAATAGTAATGACTTCAACACTCATTTAATAACCTCCTGTAAAAAACTGTATTTATTAATTAACGTCCCCATCTTTTACCATTGATTTGTATTTTTTATCAAGCTTATCCATACGAAGTGCATAAATGAGTATTAAAAGGATAAAGACCAATATGGAACCCTGATGTGCCAGCCAGAATGATAAAGAAACATTTAGAAATTGAACATCATTTAGAGGCTCAGCGAATAAAATAGCTCCACCGAAACCTACTATTGCCCACACTACTAACAGACTTGCTATTAACCGGATATTCTTCTTCCAGTACCACCGCTGTTTTTCGTTAAGTGTCTTATTCATAACATTCATCCTTTCATTAATTTTTTAAAAAAGTTAGAGTATCAGTATTAGAAAACGCTTTCAATTAATCTTTTATCAACATATTTCCAGTCCGTATACTTTCAAGTCCCATCCCCTTTAAAGCAATACATGCAGGAAAAGTCGAAAAAAATACTAAATACTCTAACAATTGTATTTAGTATATTAAAAATCAATTATTCTATTATTCATTTCACCTGAAATGTATCTCTACCGGTTTGAAATGTCGGTACTCCTGTCTGAATGGTTATGAAAGACCTTGCAATAAATCAAAGAAATCTCTTGCAGTATTTCTGCTCATCGGAACTTTCGTTTTTTCTTTATCACCAATTACTATGTTATACGCTCCATTAAACCATGGCGTAATTTCTTCAATTGCATTTAGGTTAACCAGGTAACTCCTGTGTGGCCGATAAAATGAAAAGTTTAACAGTTTTTCTTCCAATTCTTTTAAATTCATTTTTGTTTCGATCATTTCATTATTCAGCATGTGAAGATTCACTTGCCTTCCTTCCCTTACAGCATAACCGATTTGATTTGGATCAATAACAACAATTTTTTTATCAAGGGAAATGACCAGTTTATCAATCTTTGGCCTTTTGTTATTTTTCTTCAATAAATCTTCCCGAACTCGTTCCATAGTTCTTGTAAATCGTTCCTTGTCAAAAGGCTTCAGAAGATAGTCTGTAACTTTTAGATCAAATGCCTGAACTGCATAGGAATCATAAGCTGTTGTAAAAACAATTACCGGTCTCTCTCCAGTTTCTTTTCGCAAAATCGATGCTACTTCTAAACCAGTCAGGCAAGGCATATGAATATCCAGAAAGAGAACATCGGGAGAGTATTCTTCATACAGCTCCAATAACTGTTCCCCATTTTCTGCACTTGGACAAATTACTACATCTTCCTCTTGTTCAAGCAGATAAATTAATTCTTCCCTCCCCAGCCTTTCATCTTCCGCAATCATTACGTGAATCATTTTTCTCACTCCCCAGTAAATGCTCTTATTTTAAACAAAACAGCACTTCCCTCATTGGGCAGATTTATAAATTGTAGTCTGCTCTCTTCGCCCATAATCCCTTTCAATCGCTCATTAATGTTATATAAAGCTGTTCCGTTACCATTTAGAGAAGTAATTGGCTCTTTACCCAACAGTTCAAATTGGTGTTCTGGAAAGCCTCGGCCATTATCCTCCACTGTTAGGAAGACCCAGTCACCTTCCCTGGTAATCTTTATTTCAATTTTTCCTTTTATCTTTATGTGCTTCAGTCCATGCTGAATACTGTTTTCTACTAAAGGCTGCAAAGTTGCGGGCGGAATCATCACATTCTCCATCCCTTTATCGATGGTTTTGTTTACAATTAACTGGTCCATAAATCTTGCAGTAACTATTTCTATATAGGCATTTACATGTGCCAATTCGTCCTTTAGAAAAATCGTGGATTTACTGGCAATCGATAAATTAGCTCTCATGTACTGACTTAGCTGGATTAATATATGTCGGGCTTTTTCCGGATTTACTCGCATTAAGGAATGAAGCAGGTTAAACGTATTAAACAAGAAGTGGGGATTTATCTGTGCCTGAAGATTCCGGATTTCTGCTTCCTTTAACAATTCTTTCATTCGTTCAGCTTCAAAACCGCTGATCTGGTTGGAAATGATGGTACCAAGTCCCTTGGCCAGTTCAATTTCTACTGCACGGATTTGCTGGGAATTCCGGAAATATAAGTTTATTAGACCGATAATTTCTCCTGAACGATAAATTGGCACCATTATAGCTGTTTTCAGCGGACAAGTGTCAATCCTGCAATGAATATCCTCCCTCTCATAAGCGACCTGAATATTTCCCGTATCCAAAGCTTTCTGGGACAGTCTCATTTTGAGCGGTTCGCCAAGATGATGGTGGTCATCCCCCAGGCCAACATGGCTGAGCACCTTTTGTTTATCTGTTATTGCAATGGCTGCCACATCCAATTCATCAAATAAAAGCTTCGCCATCTTCTCCGCATTTTCAGCTAAAGAAGCATCCTGAAGAATGGGAAGGGCCTTTTCAGCAATCGACAATGCACGATTTGTTTCAATTGCTGCCTCTCTCTCCGTTTCGTGCAAGGCTGCACGTATCATCATCGTAAATATCGCCAGGGCAATCGCGTTAGTTATGACTAAAGGGATTCCAACTGTATTGACAAGTTCCACCCCTTTTTGTTGATCATTTATAAAAATCAAAAGCAATCCCATATGTAAAACAGGCGGAAACATACCGATAAACATTGCCTTCCCTGGGGCAATTACTCGTTCCTCTGAAAAAAACTGTCCGGTCCAGCCTGTAATTAAGCCAGCTAATGGATTAATCAGACAGTTTGCCAACCATGCCTCCCCACCTAATAACATAAGAAATATTCCTGGAATTATTCCCGACCCAAGACCTACGAAAGGCCCACCCAGCAGGCCTGCGATCATGACTACAACCATGCTGAAACCTATCAGTACTCCATCCTGTGTTACAAGTGTAAATCGGGATTCCAGAGCCATTGTCTCCAATTCAATCAGTACACCTGTATATGTTCCCAATATACCCATAAACCCGAAAACCAAGGAAAGATAAATCACTGTATCAATCGCTATATCCCGATCTAAAAGCGATCGAAAGCCAGGTAATTGTGTTAACATAAATGCAGCTAGCAGAAGCAGGCTTATCCGCTCAAATAATACGATAGTAAGATCAATCACGACAGACAGCCCTCCTTTTAATGAGCTGATATATTTACGAAACTTATATGGATGAAAGTGAGGTTTTCAATACCAACATTGTTTGCGAACAGAGGGCCCGCCGAACTCCTTCGCTTCAATTATTCCTGACGTCATGGCTTTCAAATTACCGAACCAAATATTCCATATGACAAACGCCGGCTTTAAGGAAGACCCCCATTATTAACTATTACTTTTTTTCTGTTAAAACTAATTATTGAGCCAATCATACCTCCAGCAAACCCTGCTGGGATGGATATAATACCTGGATTGCTAAGTGGGATAAGGCCTGCCCCTTCTGATCCCGTGAAGATAAGGATGCTGGAAACTAAAAAACCACTGAGCAGTGTGCTGTATGCTCCAACTCGATTAAAATGTTTCCAATAAAAGGTGAGAAAAAGCAATGGAAAAAGTGTAGAAGCAGCAATAGCGAATGTTATCGAAACCAGAAAAGCAACATTACTCCCATCCATTTCGATGGATAAAAGGATCGATATGATTCCGATCAATCCTGCAACAATTTTAGCAACAAACAACTGCTGTTTATCTTTCACCTTCCCTTTCTTCCACACATGATAGTAGAGATCGTGAGAAAACGAGGATGTCGCCGCGAAGATCAGTCCTGTTACAACAGCAATGATGGTAGCAAACGCAACTGCCATTACAAATGCAATTAGAAAGTCACCACCTACTGCCTCTGCCAGCAATAATGCAGCCAAATTCCCGCTTGGATCAGATTGAATCAGCATTTCATTTTCAACAAGCGCAGCCGTTCCAATTCCTAATATTAATGTCATTAGATAAAACAATCCGATAATCCATGAAGCAGACATTGCCGACAGTCTTGCCTGCGTTGCATTATTCACTGTCAAAAAACGGATAAGAATATGTGGAAGACCTGAAGTGCCAAGAATTAATGTAAGCATAAGGGATAGTTTTTCTAATGGATTTTTAAACATATTTCCTGGATATAAATAAGATCCCTCAAAAGGACTCTGAGACACCGCTTCATCTACTAAGCTGCTCAAATCCCAGTTCATTCTTGACAGAAGTATAAATACCAGGAGTATAGTTCCGCTCATCAGCAATACTGTTTTGATGATCTGCACCCAGGAAGTTGCGATCATTCCTCCAAATGCTACGTAAACGGTCATCAATACACCAATAATAACTACAGATATACGGTAATCCACTCCAAGTAAGAGCCTGATCAGCACGCCTGAAGCGACGAGCTGTGGTATCATATATAAAATGGAAATAAGTATTCCGCTAACAGCTACTGCAGCTCGCATATTATTACCCGGAAATCGGGCAATAACAGCATCCGCCACAGTATATGTACCCATACGATGTACAGGCTCCACAATAAACAGCAACAGAATGACATAAGAAATTAAAAAACCTGCCGCGTATAAAAAGCCATCATACCCGTAAAGAGCTATTAATCCAGTTATCCCGAGAAATGATGCCGCACTAATAAAATCACCAGCAATCGCCATTCCATTCTGCATACCGGAAAGACTGCCGGACGCTACAAAAAACTGACTTGCAGTTTTGCTCCGCTGTGCAGCCCAATGTGTTATGACAAGTGTACCGATCACCATTACAACAAAGAAAATAAAATAAGTGAAATTCATGATACTTCGCCTAACCCTTCTCCCTGTTCTCTTCCCTGCTCATAAAATAATAGTGCCAAAAACCAATCCCCCATGTTAACAAAAATAGCAGGAAAATAAACCCCCAGGATAGTATGAGAAAATAACTGTTATCTTCTGAAATAACAGAATGGAGTAGAAAGGGAAATAACAAATAAAAAAGAATAATAAAGATAAAGATCGTGAAGAAAATACGCAGTTTTCCCCTCTGATTATAGTAAGCGTTTTCATTTCCTGATACTAATTTCATTCCACTCCTCCTCGAATGAAAGTCTTATTATCTATATATGTTAATTTGATGCAATTATAAGTCAGTATCTACCATGATGTCAATTTAATGAATGAGTGACTTCCTCTTTGCAGCTTCTAATTGTTAACCTTATTGTTATATAGGTTGACAATAAAACCGTATTGACTTATTCTAGTTTGGAAAGGAGAGAGAGTTTTGAAGGAGAAGCAGTTAAGACCGATCGATCTAACAATTGGAAGTATTTTCATAGCATTAATGGCTGCAGGTGCCAACATCACATCACTTGTACCCTTTATGGTTATTGGAGGTGTCCCAATCACACTACAGACCTTTTTCGCTATATTATCAGGGCTTATCCTTGGTAAACGATTAGGGTCCATTTCCATGGCATTATATTTATTATTGGGACTAACAGGATTACCTGTGTTCGCTCAATTTAAAGGCGGGATGTCCGCAATTTTATCCCCTACATTTGGATTCCTTCTTTCTTTTATTATCATAGCTTATGTTTCTGGTAAGTTAACAGAGCGAAAACGCAGCCTGGCAAATTATATCTTCACAGCACTAATAGCGATGATTATTAATTATATTTGTGGTGCCCATTGGATGTATGCAGCATATCTGTTCTGGTTTGATGCGCCTGTCGAATTTTCTTATCAATTGGTTTGGATTTGGCTGGCAGTGCCTTTACCAAAAGATATTATACTCTCTATTGGTGCCGGAATATTTGCCTATCGATTAGAAAAGAGTTTTCTGTCCAGGAGTATGTTTCGTACTCAGCAAAACATCATTTAAAAAGGTGGAGATATTATGAATATATGGAGGCCCTTAGCTGATAAAGTACTAAGAGGTGAGGAATTAACTGATCAAGAAGCAATATCGATTTTAGAATGTCCAAATGACGAACTGTTAGATTTGTTACATAGCGCTTATCAAATTCGCAAACATTATTACGGAAATAAGGTAAAGCTCAACATGATTATTAACACAAAATCCGGTCTATGTCCTGAGAATTGTGGATATTGTGCCCAGTCAAGGGATTCAACTGCTCCAATTAAAAAATATAAAATGTTAGATAAACAAACTATTATTCAGGGAGCGAAAACTGCACATGAAAGAAAAGCAGGGACCTATTGTATTGTGGCAAGCGGCCGAGGCCCTTCTAAGCGAGAACTTGATACGGTAACCTCTGCAGTGAAAGAGATCAAACAAAAATATGATATAAAGATATGTGCATGTTTAGGCTTGCTGGAAGAGGAACAAGCTCATCAGCTGCAGCACGCAGGCGTTGATCGCTATAATCATAATATAAATACATCTGAGAATCACCATGACCAAATTACAACGAGTCATAGCTATTATGACAGGGTGGATACAATTCAATCAGTAAAAACTGCTGGAATATCACCATGTTCCGGTGTGATTGTTGGTATGAAAGAGAAAACATCCGATGTGATAGAGATGGCCCGGGCACTTAAGGAGTTAGATGCAGATTCCATACCTGTCAATTTCCTTCATGCGATTGATGGAACACTCTTAGAAGGTACAAACGAATTAACCCCCTCTTATTGCTTAAAAGTTCTATGCTTATTTCGTTTCATCAATCCATCGAAGGAAATACGGATTTCCGGTGGAAGAGAAGTAAATTTAAGAAGTCTTCAGCCGCTGGGACTTTATCCGGCTAATTCGATCTTTATCGGTGATTACTTAACAACAGCAGGACAAGAAGATTTAAAAGATCATCGGATGATAGAAGATTTAGGCTTTGAAATTGAATATATATAAACAAGAATTTTTATAATAAATCAACCAAACTATTAGAAAAAACGTTACCTGTCAAATGAAGAACAGTTTTTCCTATCATTTCATCTGAAATGATAGGATATTTCTGCCCTCTAATTAAATTCTACCCTACACCACATCCTTCTTCCTCTTGTTTACTTCTTCCACTGCCCGAAGAAGGTGTTCTTTATTAAAATCAGGAAAATATATATCAGTAAACCATAATTCCGCTTTGGATGCTTGCCATAAAAGGAAATTGCTGAGTCGTTTTTCCCCACCTGTTCTAATAATTATGTCAGGCTCAGGCAGCCCGCTGGTATAAAGGTATGTTTCCATCAGCTCTTCGCTGATATTCTCTAATGAAATCGTCTTTTTTTGTATATCTCCTACCATATTCCTAACAGCTGATACTAATTCATTTCTGCCACCGTAATTCATTGCAAAATTCACAATAAGGGCGTTATTATTTGCGGTTTTATCCATGGCGGTTTTTATCGCTTTTTTAGTATGTGAAGGTAATTGATCAATATCACCAGAGAAACAGACTTTTATATTATTATTGAGAAATTCCGGTAGTTTTTCATTGAGGAATTTACCAGGTAAATCCAGCAAGTACTGGACTTCCTTTTCTGGCCTTGTCCAATTCTCTGTCGAAAATGCATAAAGTGTCAGAACCTTGATACCTATATCTAACGCATCCTTAATCGTTCTTTCCATCGTTTTGGTACCCTCATAATGCCCTTGGCTTCTGGTTAATCCTCTCTGTTTTCCCCATCTCCCGTTGCCATCCATCACAATGGCTATATGTTCTGGTAAATTACTAATCATCCATATTTCCCTCCGGTTCTTAAATTTCCTAACACTCTATGATGAAGGAAAACACATGCTGATAATAATATAATAACAGGAAATTACCTTTTGAACAGAAGGAACACATATTTCTCCTCTCATTCATACTTACTATAAGAGGCTAACCTATTTCACTTTTTTTATCGGCCAGAACAACACCCGTTTCGAAAAACAATATTGATAGATCGGATTACCAGTTAAGTTAATCCCTTTCATATCCGGCAATATATTTTCTTCTTCTATGGCCACCTCTGCCTGTTGAATTCTCCATGGCATATGATGAATTCCTCCACTGTATAATGACTTGTTCCGGGATGCCCAGAGATAATACCTTTCCAGAAGCCAGTAGCTCAGACTGTTTTTCTCCGGATAAAATGGGTTGGAGAACGGACGGTAACTTGCTCTAAATTCTTTAGAAGATCCTTTTCGGCTGCACATATAGTAATAAGTATCCTTTTCCCTCTCCATTTTCATATTGGAATAAACATATGGTAAGGAAGCCATTCTCGCTCCAAGGACAGCTGGGAGCTTATTTGCATCTAAACTAAAAAAGTAAATTCCCTTTACTCCATTGCGTTGAACATAGGTACGGACATTCAATTCCAGAAAAGATTGAAGAAAAGGAATGGGAGGTATTTTTCTAAAATGCATGTCCCTAATACGAAATGGCAAAATAGTAATCCATGCTGTTCCTTCATAAATATCCAATTCCAATCCATTTGGTATGTTTGCTTCCATTATTTCTTTTTCTACAGGTAAATGGATAAAGAGTAAATGATCCCATCTTTGGGTCATCAGCCACGGCCCTTCAGGAAGCTGGTGTGTACGATGGTCTGTCATATTAAGTATCTCTTGATATCTTTTTTTCACCATTCATTCCTCCTGTGTACGGAACTTTTTCTCCTACCATTACATTGCCTTATTTTTTCATCAACAAACATTCTGAGACTTGGAATGTTTTATTCTCAAAAAGGCGGGAATAGCTTTACTAGATACAAATGTATCTGCAAAAGAGACAGAAAAAACTATAAAATACCAAAGGAGGAACTTCAAGATGGGACATGGTAAAGCATTGGCAATAAAGGGTGTAATGACAATAGTTGTTCTCTATTTAGTGCTGGGACTTGGTTTTGACATCAGTTTTATGAATGTATTGTTAATCACGCTGGTTCTTGGCTTACTTTCCTACATGCTGGGAGATCTTTTTATCCTTCCGAAAACTTCGAATCTTGTTGCCACAATGGCTGATCTTGGTATGGCATTTGTAGTTATCTGGCTTCTCGGGATGGCACTGACAGGTCTTTCTGGAGGAACAATGGCAGGAGCAGCCATTATAGCTGCTTTAGTGATGGCTGTAGGAGAATACTTCTTCCATAAGTATATTTTCAATAATAATATTACGTCACACAGAAGTTACAGAACTTCCCACGAATTTTAATGATTGATCCTATACCGGGCATATTGTCCGGTATTTTTACTTTTCCTTCTTAGATTAAGTTTATCTCACCAGAAACGTGAACTACTCCCACTACTTACCACCCTTACGGGTTGCTTGAAGTGGGGGCTTCTTGGGTAATCGTCCCTTTTGGCAGCTGACGAAATAGACCAAGCTAACCCTCTTGTTCCAAGAGTTTATCTTTTCATTCGGCACTTGTTAATATGCGAATGCCTTCTTTTTTTATGTTTAGCGCAGCATTGTAATCTCTATCAAGATTTAGTCCGCAAGAACAAACATACATCCTAACATTCATAGGCATTGGTTGGGTATTTCCACAACACGAACAAGTTTTAGTAGATGGAAACCATTTGTCAATTTTGATCAGTTGTTTTCCTTGTTCTTTTAATTTGTACTGTAAGAAAGAAGTGAACATTCCCCATCCACTATCCGCT
>NZ_FOGL01000011.1:93792-142352 GCF_900111195.1 Gracilibacillus ureilyticus | reverse complement strand
CGAAAATATGGTGATGTTGCACTTTTTGTATTCGATAATCATGCACTTTTTCTGTTACTTGGTTACAACTAGGACAATGATGAGGGACACGCTCCAATTCCACATGAAGTTGGTAATTGCCATCTTGTTCGAATGACTTTGTAACGATAACCCCTTCTAATCCTGGTAAAGAAATGTTAGAATTCAATTACACGCATCTCCTTTTTGTGATTTGTTTATTGGTCTAAACAAAGTGTAACAAAATTAGGAGATTGCGTGTTTTAATTTGTTTGAATTTTCTCTTTACCCCAACATATATTTTAGAGCCGATAATTATAGTGATTGTAACAGTACTTTACATGCTGTCTGCTCTAACCGGACTAAACAAAGGGATTAAGTTTTTGAGTACATCCAATGTAGTTGTGGCTATTCTGTTAATGCTCTTTTTGCTATTTACAGGACCAACCAATTTTATTATGAATTTTTTTACAACAACTCTAGGAAGATATATTTCTAACTTACCTGAGATGAGTTTCCGTATGGCACCGTTCAATGAGGAAAATGCCGGTTGGCTGCAAGGCTGGACAATCTTCTACTGGGCATGGTGGATTGCATGGGCACCTTTTGTCGGAATGTTCATAGCGCGAGTATCCAAAGGACGTACTGTTCGTGAATTTGTAACAGGAGTTTTACTTGTTCCAACTATTTTTGGGGCATTATGGTTTAGTGTCTTTGGCGGTTCAGCTATTCACCTTGAGATGAATCAGGGAGTTGATATTGCTGGAGTTATGGCTGAATTAGGTACGGAAACAGCTTTATTTACAGTATTGGAAAATTTCCCATTATCAGGAGTAATGGCTGGTCTAGCCGTTTTATTAATTAGTACTTTCTTTATCACATCTGCTGACTCAGCTACATTTGTACTTGGTATGCAAACAACAAATGGAGAGTTGAATCCGGATATGAAAGTAAAAGTAGCCTGGGGACTCGTTCAATCTGGTACGGCAGCAGTATTGTTATGGCAAGGCGGGTTAACAGCATTGCAGACCGCTTCAATCATTGCAGCATTTCCATTTGCGATTATCATGATTCTGATGGTCTTCTCCATTATTAAAGCTTTTAGAGAAGAAGCAAGAATTTATACGTTAAAACGTAAGAAAAGAGAACAAAGATAATAAAAAAACCCTCTTATTGCATTTTGCAATAAGAGGGTTTTATTGTAAGAACCGATTTCTGTCTTCTGTACCAGGCAGCATGCAGCTGGTACGTTTTCCAAACCAGCGATAACGATTACGAGCAATGTACCGATAAATTTTATTTCTAACCGGTCTCGGAATAATAATAAGCCCAAACAATAATGGATACAAATTATTTAATTTTTTAGCAATCTTAAGAGCTGCAGTTGATTCTGTATAATATTTGCTTCCTTCTATCAATACAACACTTTCAACGGTTGAAGGAATTTGGTACTCTCTGAGTAATTGCTGTCCTTTTTCACTTTGAAGTGAGGTGAATTGAAAAAACATCTTTGGATCATGTTTTACAACAAACTGCACAGACGAATTGCATAAGTTACAGACACCATCGAATAAAATGATTCTTTTCAATAGATCACCACCCTATTTTTACATTATATCAGAAGCATAAGGTAATTAAAAAAGAGCCGATCATCAGATCAGCTCTTTTTGATAATTAGGATAAGCCTAAAATATTATATCCTGCATCAACATGGATGATTTCACCAGTCACTCCGCGTGAAAGGTCACTTAATAAGTAATATGCAGAATCGCCCACTTCTTCCTGTGTTATTGTACGGCGTAAAGGTGCTTCTTCTTCAATTTTCTTTAGGACGGAATTAAAATCACCAATTCCTTTCGCGGAAAGGGTACGAATAGGTCCGGCAGAGATTGCATTCACACGTACTCCATGTTTCCCTAAATCATTAGCTAAATATTTCATACTTGCATCTAAGCTTGCCTTTGCAACACCCATCACATTATAGTTCTTCACAACACGTTCTCCGCCCAGGTAAGTTAATGTGACAATACCGCCACCTTCTGTCATTAGCGGGGCAGCTGCCTTTGCGGTGACTACAAGTGAATAGGCGCTAATATTATGTGCCAAAAGGAACCCATCACGGCTCGTGTCAACAAATTCCCCCTGCAGGTCTTCTTTATTTGCAAAAGCAATACAATGGGCTAAACCATGAATTGTACCAACATCCTCTTTGATTTTGGTAAAAGTATTACTCACAGCCTGATCGTCCGTAACATCACATTCATAAAATAACGCATCCTGTCCATCTAATGTTGAAACTAAGTCTTTCACAGGCTGTTCGAATCGATCATTTGCATAGGTGAAAATTAACCGAGCTCCTGCCTCATGTAAAGAACGTGCGATACCCCATGCAATGCTTCGTTTGTTTGCAACACCCATTACAACATATGTGCGGCCTTCCAAAGAAAAATTCATCCCATAACCTCCTAAATAAATATGTAACTTGTTATTAGTACCTGCTACTTATTTTATCTAACTTGGAAAGTTATCTCAATCATTTTCTAAAGAAGATGTATTTACACATATTCGAGTAATCGCTGCAAATCTCCGACATACTCATGGGAGCCTGTGACAATTAACCTGTCTCCAATAAGGAGTTCAGTATCACCATGTGGTACAATTGAATCTTTGCCACGGAAAATCCTGACCATAATTACATCTCCGGTAAACGGGAATTCACGTAACATTGTCCCATCATACTGTTCATTATTCATGTTGATTTCATAAAGTGCCGATTCCTGCTGTGTAAAAATATTTACAACATGAGGCGCTTCTATTAATGCTTTCAGTAATGTTTTGGATGATAAGAGAACAGAGAATACATCTACCCCGATTTCATTCAGCCTCTTTTCAATCGCTGGAATTTCTATTCTTGCTATCACACGCTCTACCCCATTATTTTTTGCATATGTTGCAATTTCCTCATTCTTTTCTTCATCACCTGTCGAGACAACAACTATATCATGGTCAAAAACGCCAGCAGCTTGCAATGCTGATATATCATATTTGTCCAATAAGTTAATATCAAAGATGGATCGTGTCTGCTTATCTTCAATCTTATCATGTCTTGTATGGAAGAGATGTGCTTCGAATTCATTCGGATCCAGCTCTCTTACAACAGGTATCGTTGCCTGGTTGATTCCGATAAACGCAATCGATTCAACATACTCTGTCTCTTCCTTATTCACGAAGAATTTCTTGAAAAATGCCGGAGTAATAATACATGAAAGTACAGCAACAAGTACCAGTGCCCCGTTCATTTCACTTGTTATAACACCGAGTCGTTCTCCAATTGTTGCTGCAGCTATTACCAATGACAATGTAGATGTAAGCAGCATACTTGCAGCTATTACCGTATGCGTATCATACCATTTCTTTAGTAATGCTACAGGAATTACTTTGGATACCAGCAATGCGATAAATAACAATGGAATTAATGCTAACACTTTCGGCTCATCAAAAAGTGCCCATAAATTTAGTTCCACTCCTACCATTACGAAGAAAATCGGGATAAGGAACCCGTAACCAAAGCTATCTAATTTTTGGACCAGATCCTGATTTGGTGCTAGAAGAGAAACTAAGGCTCCTGCAAGGAAGGCACCAAGTATATTTTCTGCCCCAACTGACTCTGACAGTGCAACAAGAAATATGATTAGAGTAAAGACAGCTCTTGTTCCAATCTGAATAGTTCCTTTGGACATTGTCTCAATAAATGACTGATTCCTGAAATGTTTCCCGACAAAATAAAGCAGGACACCAACAGCAAATAATATGAGCAGCAGCCACATATTCCCTGAACTTTCTCCATAAAACGATACAAACACAGCCAGCAGGATCATTGTTGCTAAGTCCGCAATAACTGCTATCAGCAGTATTGTCTGCCCAACGGTTGTCTGCATTGCCTGGGCTTCCTTTAATGTAGGTACAACAACACCCAGTGAGATAGTAGAGATAATTAATGTCATTAGGAATACATTATCTATAAAACCAAACAATACGAACAAATAAGAGAGACCAAACGATAATATGAATATTCCTAAAAATATTAATGTTGCTATTTTCACAGGGTTAGGCATTTTATTTTCCGTTTGATTGCGCCTTTTTTTATTTGAAAACAAAGAAAAGTCTATCTCCAGACCGCTAAGAAACATTAAAAAGATAAAACCTAATGTTGACAATGTTTCTAACCAGTTACTCTCTTCTACTAAATTAAAACCAGTTTGTCCAATAATTAAGCCTACAATAATTTCTGCAACTACCACCGGAATCATCTTCAGGCGGAAACGGTGCAATAATATTGGTGTTAAAAAAGCAGCTATAACGACAATTACTAATGAACTAATTGATTCTCCATGTTCCATCTATTTCAACCTCCCCCAATTAATAAATTCATAAATGCTGTAGCTAAACCAAAATATATCAACATGGAAATGATGTCATTTAATGTTGTGATAAACGGTCCTGATGCAACAGCCGGATCAATATTAAAGCGGTGCATGACAAGCGGCACAAATGCACCAGCAATTGTCGCAACAATTAGCGTAGCCATTATAGATATACCGACAAGGATTCCCAAGTAAATTTCCCCATACCAGAATGCTACAATAATTGTAATGAGAACACCGCATGTCGTTCCAGTAATTACACCTGTTTTCGCTTCCTGCCAGATAACAGATGCCTTCCCGATTTTATCCATATCACCCGTGGAAATACTTCTTACTGCAACTGCTAATGCCTGTGTTCCGGTGTTACCAGCCATCCCTGCAATAACTGGAATAAAAGCTGCCAGTAATGCCACCTGGTCCAATGCTGTTTCAAATCTGCTTATTATACTTGCAGTAAACATCCCGAGAAACAATAGTGCAATTAACCATGGAAGTCTTTTCTTAGCAGCATGTACAGCAGTATCCCCGAACCGTTCTACATCTGAAATACCCGCCAATTTGGAATAATCATCACTAGCCTCTTCTTCCATGACATCCATAATATCATCGACTGTAATAATCCCAAGCAGGTGATCCTGAAAATCTACAACAGGCAACGCAAGAAAGTCATAATCCCGCATCATTTGAGCAATATCTTCCTGACCTTCTCCAACAGGAACTGATACAACCCGCTCATTCATTACATCATAAATAATCCAGTCACCTTCCGCAATAATCAAGTCTCTTAAAGAAATAACACCGACTAATTTCTTATATGAATCAACAACATAAATATAATAGATAGTTTCTGCATCTGGAGCCGCTTTTCGTAAATGACGCATTGCTTCTTTTACGGTCATTTCATGATGGATGACGACAAATTCCGTTGTCATAATACTACCAGCAGTTTTCTCTTCATAATGAAGTAACTGCTTAATTTCGTCCGAAGCCTCTTTTTCCATAATGGTCAAGAAACTTGCTACCTTATTTTTTTCCAGTTCATTCAAAATATCAACTGCATCATCTGTTGCCATTTCTTCAAATATTTTTGCAGCAAAAGCTGGTACCATTTCTGAAATAAACTCACTAACCAAATCCCTGTCGACATGTTCCATAACCTCTGCCATTTCTTCTGGTGATAAATAAGTATATATAAGAAAGCGTATATCTTCTTCTTGTTCCTCGAATATTTTTGCCTGGTCATATGGATGTAATTCTAAAAATTCAGCTCTGAATTGGTCGATTTGTTCATTAACCAAAGCTTGCTGGATATTTTCCCACATTTGCATCCTTTCATGTGTTTCTAAGTGTTCCATCATATACGCCTCCGATCTCATTAGAAAAACCCGCATCCGCACTTCTTTAGCAGATGCGCTATCTTTCCGGTATTATACATTCGCTGATTCGCCTAGGTCTTTTAATACCCAACACATTCTGTATGTATAGAACAATTCTCAACAACTTTCTTTTTTAGTATTTAAAGAATAACATATCATCAAAATAATTACGCTTAATTTACATTCTTTTTAAGAAAAGTTACTCCTTCACTCAGGATATCTGTGCAGATATTGTAATTAATCAAACGAATTTTTGCAATGTTAATATTTTTGTTTTTCAAAAACCCGATAATACACTATACTATTATAAGAAGATATTTAGAGGAAAGGTAATTATTATATGGCAGAAGAAAATACAAATTCAAAAATTGATTATACACTCATCCTAATTATTATTGCTCTTGCAGTTATTAGTATATTTACTTTATATACATTGCATCCATATCTAATAGAAAAATATCCATTATCCACTTACTACATGTCACAAATTAAATGGTACATCGTCGGGACTGTTGCAGTCGTTATTATAATGTTCTTTGATTATGACAGATTAAGACAGGTATCATGGGCCTTTTACGGTTTAGGTGTCATTGCATTACTCATGCTGTATTTCCACTTCCCTCCTGGAATAGCGGACAATGTAAATGGTGCCTGGGGCTGGTTTCAGATACCCGGGTTCGGATCATTGCAGCCTGCGGAATTCATGAAAGTATTTTTAATCATTTTCCTTGCACATATTATAGTTGCACATAATGAAAAATATCCGGAACATACAGTGAAAATGGATTTATGGTTACTTGCCAAAATCGGGTTAAGTGCTTTAGTACCAATCTTCTTCTTAACACAGCAGCCAGATTTAGGCGGGGTTCTTGTTCTTACTTCCATTACGATCTGTATGATTCTTGTTTCAGGGATTAAATGGAGAATTATTATTTCCATTCTTGGGGGATTACTAATAAGTGTCGTTTCCATCGTTGTTATTTATATTTCTTTTCCAGATCAGGTAAATGAATTCCTCTATGAAAAAGATTTACAGCATGTTGGTGACAGGTTCAATGCATGGCTTAATCCTGACGAAAACAGTCAGGGAGATGCTTATCAATTATTACGGGCAATGCTTGCCATTGGGTCAGGGCAGCTGTCAGGTAAAGGTGTCAGTGATTTCGAGGTAGCATACAAGATACCGGAATACCATACAGACTTTATCTTTACCTCGATTGCCGAACAATTCGGTTTTATCGGATCAAGTATTGTCATTACCATTTACTTCTTATTAATATACCGGCTCATCCATATCGCACTGAAATGTAATGACCCATTCGGGAGTTACATGATTACAGGGATTATAGGAATGTTTGCCTTTCAGGTTTTTCAGAATATTGGGATGTCGATTCAATTGCTTCCAATCACAGGACTTCCGCTCCCTTTTATTAGTTACGGGGGCAGTTCGACATTGACCTATATGCTGGCAATTGGTATCGTGCTCAATATTTATTACCATCTAAAAACATATATGTTTGATGAATCTTAAAAAGTGAGGTTTTGACGCATGAAATTAGATATCATTGGTGACATACATGGATGCTATAAAGAGCTTTTATCACTAATCGAGAAACTTGGATACAGAAGGGAAGGAGAAAATCTTACCCATCCTGATGATCGAAGGCTTGCTTTTGTAGGGGATCTTACTGACAGAGGGCCACAATCTCTCGAAGTTGTCAGATACGTTTACCAATTAGTAATTAAACAAAAATTCGCCTTTTATGTACCAGGAAATCATTGTAACAAACTGTACCGTTATTTCCTGGGGAATAATGTCAAACAACAGCACGGGCTTGAAACAACGGTTGCCGAATATACAAAGTTATCAAAAAAGGAACAGCAGGAAGCAAAGCAAATGATGATTGAATTATACGAGAAATCCCCTCTATATATGGAGATTGCTGAAGTGAATGCTGTTATTGCTCATGCAGGCATAAAAGAAGACTATATTGGAAAACAGGGAAACAAAGTAAAGACATTCGTTTTATATGGCGACATTACAGGAGAAACACTTCCTGATGGAAGGCCTGTTAGAAGAGACTGGGCAAGATATTATAATGGAGACAGGTGGATTGTATATGGTCATACACCTGTTCTTGCTCCGCGTTTTATTAACAAAACAGTTAATATTGACACAGGGTGTGTCTTCGGTAACAAATTAACCGCTTTTCGGCTGCCTGAAGAAGAAACAGTTTCAGTCCCTTCAAAGCAACCTTTTGTCGAAGAGAAATTCTCGAAATATGATGAAGAAGCAGACAATTAATGTGCTGCTTCTTTTATTTTAGCAATATCTTCTGCCAACGGTATAGTGAAACGCATTGTTTCTTGCGTCGTTGGATGGGAAAAAGATAACTCCGTACAATGAAGGGCCTGTCTGTCAATATATTTTTGGTTTCCGCCATACAGGCTATCTCCCGCTAAAGGGTGCCCCATATATGCCATATGGACTCGTATCTGGTGGGTTCTCCCTGTTTCCAGTTTTATTTCTACAAGGGAATAGTCACCCCAGGTTTCCAATGAACAATAATTCGTTACAGCATCCTGTCCGGCCGGTTCCACTATTCTCTTTAATATAGAATGGGGATCGCGGGCAATAGGCTGACTGATTCTTCCTTCTTCCGGCTCAAGTTTTCCCTCGATTACAGCCTGATATTTTCTGTTCACATGACCTGCCTGCTGCTCTCTGAACATAATTGCATGACTGTACCGATGCTTAGCGATAAGCAGCAAACCTGACGTATCCCTGTCCAATCTTGTGACAACATGCACAGTGTATGGCAGATTCTGCTGATCATAATGGTAAAGAATCGCATTGGCTAAAGTACGAGATGGATGATGCCGGGATGGTATTGTAGCCATATAAGGCTGCTTATTAATTACAAGCACATCATCATCCTCATAAACAATGGATAGTGGAATTGCTTCAGCTATCATATAGTCACTTCTTTTTTCAGGCGGGAAAATAACTTCAACAATATCATCTTTTGCTAATATATGTCTTACTGTTCTGGGGATACTATTCACAAGTATCTTTCCACCCTTGTGTTTCACAGTCGCAAGCGTTCGTTTCGAGAATCCCCTTACTTCAATCAAATATTCCCTTAATAAAATGTTTTCATGCTGTTCAGTTATCATCCATTTCACTTATTACTTACCCCTTTTGCTGTTTTAACGCTCATCAGAGATAAAAGAGTCATGTACCCTTTTCCAGAAAGGGAATGCCCGGAATCTTGCAAAACGAATCTTTTTTTCTGAGACGCGGCATTCAATTGTATCAATGTTGGAATAGGAATCCGTATTATGATCGATTGTAATTAAGAAGCTTTTATGGTGATGCAGCGGCTTTAATTCACAAACGTGATGTTTTGGTAAAATCAACGGGGAGCCAATTGTACGGAATACCCGATTATTGATTGATGCCATTTCCGTTATTTGATAAGCATTTAATGCAGGATGGATAATGGCTCCACCTAGTGCTTTATTATATGCCGTACTGCCAGAAGGTGTAGAAATACATAGACCATCACCTCTAAATCTTTCAAAATGTGCGCCTTTAATAAGCACATCCATAACAACTGTACCGTCCGTTGATTTTACAGATGCTTCATTCAATGCTAAAAACCGCTTTGTTTCCCCTTTGCTTGCTGGATGAATGATAATATCAAGCAAAGGATATTCCACAATTTCAAATGGGTTCTTTGCGATTTCAATTATTAATTTCTCTATTTCATCTGGTAACCAATCTGCATAAAAACCCAAATGACCAGTATGTACACCAATAAATGCGGTATCCTCAAGCCTGTGCTGGTATCTGTGAAAAGCTTCAAGGAATGTACCATCTCCTCCAACGGAAATAGCCAGATCAGGTTCTTTCTCATCATATTCAAGAGAAAAATCCATTAAATACTGTTCCATACGGCCCTTAATAACATCTGATTTCTGGTCCCCTTTTGATAATATACTAAAACGCATGTTGATTACCCCCATGATTAATGATTCTGCTTATTTGAATGATAAATTCTCTGTGCTTCCTGAATTTCATCTTTAATCTTCGACATTTCTTCATCCATGCTAAATGCTGCTTCTGCCGCCCTTTTAAGACGTGCCTGCACTTTTTCAGGGATCTGCCCTTCATATTTATAGTTTAAGGAATGCTCATTTGTTGCCCAGAAATTCATTGCCATTGTCCTTATTTGTATTTCAGCAATAATTTTCCTCTCCCCATGGATCGTTTCAACAGGGTATTCTATAATTAGATGATAGGAGCGATACCCGCTCTCTTTTTTATTTTTTATGTAGTCCCGCTCTTCTATTACTTTAAAGTCATTTCGGGATTTTAATCGATTTAATATGTCATATATATCATCAACAAATTGGCAAACCACTCGAACTCCTGCAATATCCTGCAGATCTGTTTCTATTTTATCCAGTGGAATGCTTTTTCTGTGCATTTTTTCTTTGATACTGGAGATTGGTTTCACACGACCTGTTACAAATTCTATCGGTGAATGGTTTGTTTCATGCTCGAACTGTGCTCGCATCCCCCTTAACTTCACTTTTAATTCTTCAACCACCTGTGAATAAGGTGCCAAGAAAGTTTTCCAGTCCATGTCTAGCACCACCTCTGCCTTTATCTAAGTATATATTACCACACTTACACAGTTTAACTTAATTAAAAAACGTTTAGTGTATATTTTTTGCATTTTTAATCAAGAAGAAGCACAATATGAGTAGAATAGACGAAAAGGTGGCAGATCGGATGTCTCAGGAAATTGAAATAGAATTTAAGAATTTACTAACAGAGGAAGAATTCCGCTTATTGCATGATTTTTTTCAATCATTTTCTAAAAAAGAAATTGTACACATTAACCATTATTTTGAAACACCATCGTTTTCATTGAAAAAAAACGGATCAGCACTTAGAATACGAGAAAAGAATAATAAATTTACCGTTACTTTAAAACAACCTAATCCAGATGGAGCCGGACTGTTAGAAACACATGAGGCAATTTCACCCGAGGAGGCGGATAAGTGGTTTCATCATAAAATTATACCTTGTCGCGAGATTTCTTCAGCCTTAAAGCAAATGGGTATTAAGATAACTGAATTGCGTTATGGAGGAAAACTTCTCACAAATCGAACGGAAGTAAAATATGAAGAAACATTAGTAGTGCTGGACCATAGCATGTATAATGGCAGAGAAGATTATGAACTGGAGTTAGAGTGCCTAGAAGAAAAATATGGAAAAGCAGTTTTTGACCAGTTATTAAAAAAATTCCAGATACCAGTTAGAAAAACGAGGAACAAAATTGAGAGATTTTATCATACACTGTAATAGTTCTTTATCTTGTTTTTAAACTGTACAATAACAGCTCAATGCCTTTATATTAATAGGTTGAAATTAGCAAAACAGTTTATTTGCCTGAAGCAGCACTTCACTGTTACAATATAGTAACAATTATGAATATTTTTTAACAATTCATTGGACAATAGTGGAACGAAAGGTTTGGAAGAAATGAATGATGTACGCTCAATTTATGAGGCAATAGGTGGCGAGGAGACAATCGATCAGCTGGTGGAAGCATTTTATGCGCGTGTTGCTAAGCATCCTGACTTAATCCCGATTTTCCCCGACGATTTTACAGAAGTTGCTCGTAAACAAAAACAATTTTTAACACAATTTTTTGGTGGTCCGCCATTATATATACAAGAACATGGGCATCCTATGATGAGAAAGCGCCATTTACGCTTTCCAATCACTCCAGTAAGAAGAGATGCATGGCTGAAGTGTATGGAAGGTGCATTAAGCGAAGTTCAAATTCAGGAGCCGTTCAGAAGTGCCATGTTTGAACGTTTAACACTTACAGCCAATCACATGATGAACACACCTGACGAAGAGAAAGGAGAATCATTGTGGTGAATTGGAATTCAGCTGGGTCATGGCAGCCCCAGGATCAAAATCAGTCGACTCAATTTCACTTTATCGATATGCTTAAAAAACCGATAGAGATTTACGTTTTTGTCGATCCTCTATGTCCAGAATGTTGGTCATTAGAACCTTATTTAAAAAAGTTAACTGTTGAATATGGGCGCTTTTTTACGATAAGACCTGTACTCAGCGGACAGCTCACCAATTTGCACAAAGACAAATTTGAACGGCCGAGAAAACTTAAGGACATTTGGGAGAAAACAGCTAACCGAACTGGAATGTGTTGTGATGGTGATCTATGGATTGAAAACCCGATCCACCATCCAAAGCTGACTTCCATTGCAGTGAAGGCAGCAGAATTACAAGGAAAAAAAGCCGGAAAGAAATTTCTGCGTAAAATTCAGGAGTTTGCCTTTTTAGATAAGAAGGATATTTCCAGCGAAGAAATTCTGCTGCACTGTGCTGAAGAGATTCATTTAGATATTGATGAATTTAAGAGTGATCTTTATTCAAATTCAGCTGCAAAGGCGTTACAATGCGATTTAAAAATCACAAGAGAAATGGAAGTAGAATATATTCCAACAATGGTTTTCTTCAATGAATCTGATGAAGAAGCGGGTCTGAAGATTTCCGGAATTTATCCGTATGATATTTATGTAAAAGTTTTAAAGCAAATGCTTCAGAAGGACCCTTTACCTGCAAAGAAACCAGAGTTAATTGACTTTTTATCACAATACGAATTTGTTGCAACAAAAGAAGTTGCTGTTGTGTACGACTGGTCCGTTGAAAAAACGGAAAAAGAGATGAAGAAATTACAATTAAAGCAATTAGTTGAGAAGGTTCCAGTAAAATACGGCTGTTTCTGGAAATATATCAAGTAAGAAGAAAAGGACATGTAGGTAAATACATGTCCTTTTCTTTTATCTATTACTAGATAAGGGATGGGAGAAAGTTTAGGTCAAACAAAGGGGTTTGTTTGTAAACATTTCATACATATACTATATCAATTGTTTTTTTCTTTGACAATACATATGTGCAACAATTCACAAAAGTGTCACACTTCTAATTCCCCGCCTTTTTGCATAGAGTAGATACTGGAATAACTCAATATATGCCTGCTTACATAACTTATTTTAGCTCTGTGTAATTAAAAATTGTAAAGGGTGAGATATTAATGCGTATACTTATTTTCCTCTTACCGTTATTTGCATTATTTTTAAATATTTTCGGCTTAATGCGTTTAATACCAATGTATCTAACCATTCCATTGTTATTTATTACAATCTATATGTCCGTCTATTTCTATTTTGACAGAAAGAAATTTAAAGGGTTTAGAAAAAGGCTGCCACATTAGCGGGGCAGCCTTTTGTTTAAATTCTCATAGAGCTAAAAAATCATTTTATCTGATCGAGCAATTCTTCCATTTCATTTAGTTTCTCTTCAAATACTTGTAAAGCATTCAATACTGGTGTCTTTTCTGTCATATCAACTCCAGCATGTTTTAATACCTCAATTGGATAATCACTGCTTCCTGCACTTAAATAATCTATATACCGTTTAACTGCAGGCTCTTTTTCTTCGAGAATCTGGGCTGCTAATGATTGTGCTGCTGCATATCCTGTCGCATACTGATAAACATAGTAGTTGTAATAAAAATGTGGGATTCTTGCCCATTCCAGCCCAATTTCCTCATCAATCACTAAGTCATTACCGAAGTATTTTTTATTTAAATCATAATATACTTCTGTCAGTTTATCTGCAGTAAGTGCCTCACCTTCCTGTTCGAGCATATGAATTTTATGCTCAAATTCAGCGAACATCGTTTGACGAAAAACTGTGCCACGGAACCCTTCCAGAAAGTGATTCAGCAGGTAGAGTTTTTCTTTCACATCATCCGTTTTCTTCACAAGGTAATCATTTAACAATGCTTCATTGCATGTAGAAGCAACCTCTGCTACAAAAATAGAATAGTTTCCATAGCGGTATGGCTGATTTTCATGTGTATAGTAGCTGTGCATCGAATGACCCAATTCATGGGCAAGTGTGAAAAGATTATTTAAATTATCCTGCCAGTTCATTAATATATAAGGATTGGTGCTGTAGGAACCTGAAGAATAGGCACCACTTCTTTTTCCTTTGTTTTCTTCGACATCAATCCAGCGATCCTCAAACGCTTTTTTCATAACTTGTAAATATTCTTCACCAAGAGGTTTCAGTGCTTCCTGTACTGTTTGCTGTGCATCCTCATAAGTAAACTTCATATCCACATCTTTAACTAGCGGTGTATATAAGTCATACATATGCAATTCGTCTAAGCCCATTACTTTCTTCCGTAAACCGATATAACGGTGCAATAATGGAAGACCTTCATGAATCGCTTCAATTAAATTATCATATACAGCTTCCGGAATATTGTTCCGATCCAGTGCCGCATGCCGCGCACTGTCATAATTGCGTACTTTCGCATAGAAATTATCCTTCTTGACTACACCTTGTAATGTCGAAGAAAAAGTATTTTTTAAACTTCCGAAAGTTTCATACATCGCTTTGAAAGCATCACGCCGTACTCTGCCGTCTTTTGATTCCAGAAAGTTAATATAACGGCCATGTGTTAAATCAACTTCTTCTCCATTCTCATCCTTGACCGCAGGGAATTTAATATCGGCATTATTTAGCATGCCAAATGTTTGTGAAGCATTATCTGTTACTTCAGAAGCTTCCGCCAGCAGTGCCTCTTCTTTTTCCGATAGAATATGCGGCCTTTTACGGTTAATTTCATCGAGTGTATGTTTATATAACTGCAGTGGCTCAAATTCCTTCAGATACTTTTCGATAGTCTCTTCATCTAATGTTAAGATCTCTGGTGTAATGAAACTCATTACACTTGATGTTTGGGTCAGCAGATTCTCTGCTTTCGCGTTCATCGCCTGATATACAGAATTCGTTGTATCCTGATCATAACGCATATGTGCATATGTATATAATGTGCTCAGCCGATCAGATACCTCGTCCTGCAGCTGGAATAATTCGAATAATTTTTGAGCAGATTCATTTAATTTCCCTTGATAGGAGGTGAACTCAGGTAATCGTTCTTTCACCGCTTTCCATTCTTTTTCCCATTCTTCATCAGTTGCATAGATGTCCTCTAATCGCCATGTTAATTTCTCAGGTATTTCATTACGGGCAGGTAATGATTTTGTTGCTTTTGCCATTAACATTTCCTCCTTTGCCAAACTCTAGAATAAATGCATAATATTATTATAACTTACATTGGCACTTATCATACAGCGGTACGTACTACAACATACACATTTTGTTTACAGCTCTTAAGAATACCTATACGCTCCAGTAATTGAAAATATTCTTTTACGGGGTGTAAAGGGGCATGAAGAAGAGGAAAATCTCTTGCAGGATAAAGATGATTATGCACTAAATCTGCTGCATCTTTCAATGAAAATTCTCTCCGTTTCACAATTAAGTCAAGATACAGGCAGCTTTGCCATATCCATGGCGGTGTTTTCATCATAAATTCACTTTGTACAGGTATATTAACATAATAAGGGATTGTTTGTGTATTAAACTTGTGTAAATACAACCATTTTCGCCATTCTGTTTCTCTTCTTTGATGAAAAGATACCGGTCGATTTCGCCAGTTTTTTAATTCCTTTCTCCATATCTGAAGCAATTGTTGTGTTGGCAGCTTTCTAATGAGGAAAAATTCCTTGAATGTACATTTTTCTAGTGGTTTGACAGTAAAATTGCCGTAAGCTTTTGTTTGGGTAAGGAAATAAAAATCCTGGAAGAAGATAAGCTGTTTCTGGGAACTGCAATAATAGTAGATAATCTGAGGGAAGTGCTCATGAAATTGGTGAATATAGGCGGCATCATGAGACGTTATTTTAATAAGTTGACTTGATAAGCGATTAAGATTGTTTGCACCTAAAATCCATACTGGAATCATTCCAATTTGCCGGTATTTTTCTGTTCGGCTCCGAAGTTCAGTTAGTGATATTCTGGCACATTGATATTCGATGGCTAATGTCCTTGTTCCCAGTTTTACCAATAAGTCAGGCCTTTGTTTAATTTCAGATATATAATGCTCTAAAAACACCTCAATGCCTTGTTTCTTTAACCATTGATATAAATCTAATTTGCCTTTCGCATGGTAGGATCCTTCGCCACTATGCAGACATGCTGATTTTTTCCTGTGGGCAAAATGAGCAGTAACCTTTCTTCCTGCTCTGATTATTAGTTCTTCCTTACAATCTGGACAATAAAACTGGCCTTCTTCTTTCATTTGTGCAAGAATTCCGGCATCAAGTGAATAGAGCGTCACAATCCTTCCTTTACTATCTATTGCTTGTAACAAAAAAATCACCTCCATGACATTTATTCGACATGGAGATGACTTTTCCTGCTTATTGTTCTACTTTTCCGGGAATGGAGTTTTTAATAAAGAAAGCTAAGACAAAGCCTACGATTGATATGATAGCAGCTACCAGGAAGGATACATTCACACCATGGATCATCCCTTCCATCCCATTTGCCGGATCTGCCTGATTCAACATGATAGACACTAATAATGCCGTACCAATTGCTCCAGCCATCTGTCTCATTGTATTATTCATTGCCGTACCATGTGGAACCATATCGCTTGGTAATTGATTTAAACCTGCCGTCGTAACAGGCATCATTACCATTGCTATACCAAACATTCTGACAGCATTAACTATCGTTAAATAAAGAAAACTTGTTTCTGTCGTCAAGATGGAAAATAAGAATGTGGTAATAACAAGTAAACCTAAACCGATAATGGCCAACCATCTTCCGCCAAATTTGTCAAATAGCCTGCCAGTGACCGGATTCATCGCACCCATTAACAAAGCTCCCGGAAGAAGCATTAAACCAGATTGTAATGCAGAGAATCCCAGATAATCCTGCATCATAATCGGTAAAATAATGGCACCACCGATCATGGCAAAAAAGGAAATCATACCGATTGCAGTAGTTAATGTAAACATTTTATACTTAAAGATTCTAAATTCCAGAATTGGCTGTGGTAACTTTAATTGTCGCAAAATAAAAATTGACAGAGTTATGGCACCAATTATTAACGGAATATAAACTAACGGGCTGGTCCATCCATGATTTACATCACCAGCTGTACTAAATCCATATAACAAACCACCAAAACCTAATGTTGATAATACAATTGATGAAATATCCACTTTCGGATCTATTTGCTTCGTAACATTTACCAGGATTTTGTATGCCACAATGATATCAATAATCGCGATTGGCAAAATCACATAAAATAAACTGCGCCAGTCAAAATGCTCCACTAAATAACCTGATAACGTGGGACCGATAGCAGGAGCAAATGCTATCACTAGTCCAAACATTCCCATAGCTGAGCCTCTTTTTTCAATAGGAAATACTAAAAACATAATCGTCTGCATTAACGGCATCATGATACCTGCACCCGCTGCCTGCAGCACGCGTCCTATAAGTAAAACATAAAATCCGGGAGCAATTCCGCAAATTAATGTACCAACAGCGAAGCTTCCCATTGCTGTTAAAAATAATGACCTTGTTGTGAATTTTCCAATTAAAAAAGCTGTAATTGGAATCATAATACCATTTACAAGCATAAAGATTGACTGAAGCCACTGTGCCATCGCTGCATCAATTTCTAAATCTGTCATTATATGAGGTAAGGCTGTACCTAGCAGTGTTTGATTTAATATTGCAACAAAAGCCCCTGATATTAAAACAATCATAAGTGGGGTCCGGTTTATTGGTCCTTCGTTCATAAACTTAAATTCCTTCTTTCTGTATCACGGTCTTTTTTAGCCTGTACTAATAAGTATTTTTTACACCTTAAATATATTAACATAATTTATTTCGTATTACGAAGTATTTGTTTACCAGGAGTTACAAAAAAAGAAACTAGGCATTTCTTTTTTAGAAATACCTAGTTATGCTTGAAAATGTTCTTTCACTTGGATTAATGCATCTTCCGCGAAGATAACTTTTCCATATTCCTGCACAACAAACATGGTTTCCGTAGATTCATTACCAAATTCTAAAATCTGGCTAATTAAATCTTCCTGTTCATCATCTGATAAATATTCTTCATCGAATTTAGTGATGAGCATATATTTCCCATTGAAAAAGTATAGTTCCTCGCCCATTCCTTCAACAGGTTCAAATACATGACTTAACTGGATGATATCTTCTAAATCCCTAAAGCTAACTACTACTACAAAATCATGGCCAAACTGTTCCTCTACATCGATGTCTTCCCTATTCAAAGGTCCAAACTTCTCCTCTAATAAAGATTCTATCTTATCATCTACAGGCATATCGATTGTTTTACCTGACTCTGTTGGTAATTGTAAATTCTGACCATCTTTCGATATTTGGGCTTTTGTTACCACAATCTCCAGCCCTTTTTCGAGAGCTTGAACTTGAATCCACAAAGGTCCGTCTATTTGAAAATCTTCTTCATTATAATTTACTTCATCCATCACTTGCCAAAACAGCTGCTCACTTTTTTCCCGATTGTACCATATTTCTTCACGATCAAAACCGCGATCCTCAATGTCCATGTAGGATATATAGAATTTGATCGTATTTTCATTAATTCTTTCTATCTCCATAGATTAACTCTCCCTTCTTATATGAATGTTTGGGTTGGAAGGGAATCACTATTCATCTATCTAAACCCTTATCTTTCTCATACCCTAATACATTGCTAAACCATTTAATGAAAAGGTGTTATTTCTATTGTATGACAATGATGGCATATTTGAAAACATAAAAACTTAAATTTATCATATTTTTACTTTATTACTTTAAATAAAGGTGGTATTAACTATAGATTGTAGCTTATTATATATAATTTGTCATTAGATAAATACATCATTTTTACGTTTCATTTCCACCCATTTATTGAAAAGGTGGAAAAAAAAACAGATCTTTTAGGAGATCTGCTTTTTAATTAACCATTCTTTGTGCCTCACGCAATTGAAATGTTCTTACAGTACGTGGTAAGAATCGTCTAATTTCGTCTTCATTATAACCTACTTGAAGTCTTTTCTCATCCAGGATAATTGGTCTTCTCAATAAACCTGGATTATCTTGAATTAATTGAAATAAATCTTTTAAAGGTAACTGATCCAGATTAACATTCAGTTTTTGAAAAACTTTGGAACGTGTTGAGATGATCTCGTCTGTACCATCTTCTGTCATTCGTAAAATTTCTTTAATTTCATCAAGCGTTAATGGTTCTGAGAAAATATTACGTTCGTGAAATGCAATGTCATGCTCCTCTAACCATGCTTTAGCTTTCCGACATGATGTACAACTTGGCGAGGTATAAAGTGTTACCATGTAACTTCACTCCTCAATATCGATTTAAATTTATAATATGGATGTTTTGTTTAACATCTTTTATTACATTAAAATAAGTTTAAATAACTCAATATGTATAAGTATACTACATATTTCGTTTGAATGATAGAGACTTACGTGATTTTCTTCACTTTTTCCATATTCTTTACTCAACTAGAGTATACCCTTCCAATCAATTACTAAACGCTTTTTTATTTATTTTTTTCTTTTTTTGTCATATTCATCTAACGATTTAAATATATCATCGGTTCTCCGCTCCTGGCCATATGTTAACACCTCATCCACCGGCTGGTACGATTTCCCGTACAGTTCTTCGTCTTTGTATGTATGGATATCTTCATACATCCGCTTCATTTGCTGATAAATTTCTTCTTCATTCTCACCTGTAGGCGACCAATAAAGGATTTCCAGTGTGTTATTCTCATTTGTAGCCAAAGATTTTCGTGTATAACCGATGGAAAGTGCGTGTTTGAATCCCTCCCGCTGATAAAAGCGCAGTCTTTTCGTTGAATCTGTATCCTGATAGTCGTATGGTTCCACTTCAAGGATAATTGGTTTTCGCTTGTTTTTTAATTTGTCTATCAGCTGATGACCAATCCCTTGGCCTCGTGACTCTTTTGAGACATAAACATAATCAATAAAGATAAATGTGGGAAACTCAGCATACATCAGGACATGATGTGGCCCTTCATCTTTATAATAAACATCCCCTTTTTCCTGCAGAAGGAGCTCCATGTGTTCTTTTGACTTCATCTCTTCTACTGGGAAATACTGATTCAGCTTCTCATACCAGTTCAATAACAACACCCTTTATTAATGCATTTGTTTAGTGATTATCGAAAGTAATATACCCGGTTTTACTATTACTTAAACCTTTTTTTCTATATTAATTAAATGGTGTATAATCTACTCCTTCAGTATAAGAGTTTCCAGCATTCCAGATAAGAAATTCATCAATACCATTTTCATTTAATGCGCGTATCTGTGCCTCAACTTCTTCTATTCCATACTGGAAAGTTGCGCCGCTGTATAACCATGGTGCTTCGAAATCCTGGATCCACGGTCTTGACACCGGACGGTTCTCTAACTTACCAAGAACTTCATTTTCTACTTTAGCATACTCATTAACCAGTCGGTATGGCTCTTTATCAGGATTATCTATACCAAAATATGGCGTCCAGTGACTTGGATAGATCATAGAGGATATCACGTCAACATTATCAGCAATTCTTGAGAAATTTTGGCCGATTCCAGGCGCTTCTTCAATTGTCGCTGAATAACCGAATATATCAACAGATACATCCACGTCATAATAAGATAATTCTTCTTTAGCATATGCAACAAAGTCTGTCACAGCTTCTACCCTCTTCTTCACATCACTTAGTTCATCACCTTTATAGTCCCCCAGGTCATATGTCAATTCCTTATCCCGCTTCTCAAAACCTTCCGGGAAACGAACATAATCAAACTGAATTTCCTTAAAACCGAGTTCTGCTGCCATTTTGGCTAATTCTACATTATATTTCCAAACTTCTTTTTGAAATGGACTAACGAACGCTTCCCCTTTTCCATTAACCCATACTTCACCATTTTTAGTAAAGGACAGATCCGGCCGTTTCTTTGCTAATACGGAATCTTTGAAAACAACGATTCTTGCTATCGGATATATTTGTTTCTCCTCCAATTGCTCAAGCAAAGCTCTTGGATCCTTAATATAGTTAAGGGAAATGTCTTCAAATTCAGATCCTGCTTCAGGTTTAAAAGTTAAATTACCATGGTCTTCTTTTACATCAATCACCATCGCATTTAAATCGGTTGTCTCTACAAGGTTCAGTAAGCTCTCAAATCGGCTTCCACCTGCTGATGGTCCTGTTACGTAAATTCCTCTAACAGCATCTGGATATTCAAATGTCAAACCAGATTGATATGTAAAAAGCGGAAGATTGTCAGGAATCTCCAGAATTATTGACGAACTCTGCTTAACTGTATGTAAAGAAGCTTTTAACGTTTCGTCTCCCTCATCTGCGTATGTACTGACCGGAATAAGCAAACATCCGATAATACATAATATAAATAGCTTATTTCTTAGCTGTCTAAGGTTCATCATTTTCTATCAAACTCCTACATTTTTTTATTCTCTACTACATTATATAGAAAATTCTATTACTTTTGTTAAGATTCCACCAATTAATTGTAAAAAAACCTGAATTTTCACATTAATTAATTTAGAGAAGGAAAAAGCCCTTATCTGTTAAATAGGATAAGAGCTTTTTCGTTAAGCCTGATATTGTTTATATTCTTCTGAAGTACACAATACCCAATGTCCCGGGCTCACTTCCCTCAATTCGGAGTCTTCAGGACGATAGCTATCTGGATCGAATGCGACTCGCTTTCTGTTTCTCTCAAAGTCAGGATCAGGGACAGGGATTGCTGACAACAATGACTTCGTGTAGGAATGCAGTGGATTATTGTAGAGTTCATCACTTTCAGCTAACTCCACAATTCTACCAGCATACATAACGGCAATTCTGTCACTGATATATTTTACCATCGATAAATCGTGCGCAATAAACAGGTAAGTTAATCCTCTCTCCTGTTGCAGCTCTTTCAGTAAATTAACAACCTGAGCCTGGATAGAAACATCTAATGCTGAAATCGGTTCATCGGCAATAATAAATTCCGGATCAACTGCCAATGCTCTTGCAATACCTATCCGCTGTCTTTGCCCTCCACTGAATTCGTGCGGATAGCGTGAGGCATGTTGTTTGTTTAACCCGACAGTTTCCAGCAATTCATGAACTCTTTCTGTTTTCTCTTTATCACTCTTAGCCAATCCGTGAATATCCATACCCTCCGCAATAATATCTTTTACCGTCATTCTTGGATTAAGGGAAGCGTACGGATCCTGGAAGATCATTTGCATTTGTCTGTTAAATGCTTTTAAATCTTTTTTTGACTTACCTCCATGGACATTTGTCCCATTAAAAATCACTTCTCCACTTGTTGCATTATATAATCTGATGATTGTCCTTCCAGTAGTTGACTTGCCGCATCCGGACTCTCCCACAAGTCCAAATGTCTCGCCACGGTAAATATCAAAACTGATACCATCTACCGCTTTAATCACACCATTTTTCCCTGAGTGAAAATGTTGCTTAAGATCTTTAACTTCCAATATCTTCTCTTGCTGCTTCATGATTGACTTCCCTCCTCACCAGCAATACCTGCCATTCGTTTTTTTACTGCTGGAGGCGGCTCGATTTCCGGTGCATTTTCGTGTAAAAGCCATGTTGCAGCATAATGGGTATCAGATACCTTAAACATAGGAGGTTCCTCTTCAAAATCAATCGCTAAGGCATACTCATTTCTTGCCGCAAATGCATCTCCCTTAGGCGGACTAATTAAATCAGGCGGTGTACCTGGAATGGCAAGAAGTTTCTCTTCCGTACTGTCTACTGTAGGCATAGAACCTAGTAATCCCCACGTATAAGGATGTTTGGGATTATAGAAAACATCATCCACTGTTCCTATTTCCACTATTTTCCCAGCATACATTACAGCAACCCGGTCTGCCACATTTGCCACCACACCTAGATCATGCGTTATAAATATAATAGAAGTATCCATTTTTGATTGAATGTCCTTCATTAACTCAATTATCTGTGCCTGAATGGTAACATCCAGGGCAGTTGTTGGTTCATCTGCAATCAATACTTTCGGATTGCATGCAAGTGCTATAGCAATCACTACACGTTGACGCATCCCGCCTGAGAACTGGTGAGGGTATTGATTTAATCTCTTTTCGGGATTCGGAATTCCTACAAGGTCTAATAATTCAAGTGCCCTTGCTTTTGCCTCCTGTTTGGATTTCTTTTGATGGAGAATTAAACCTTCCATAATCTGCTTACCTATCTTCATTGTCGGATTCAATGAAGTCATTGGATCCTGGAATATCATTGAAATATCCTTACCTCTTATTTTCTGCATTTGTTTTTCGTTTAATTTTGCTAAGTCTTTACCATCAAACAAAATCTCACCTTCCGGGATTTTCCCTGCCGGTTTTTTGATTAAGCCCATTAACGCCTTTGTTGTTACAGATTTACCAGAACCTGATTCCCCAACAATTGCTAACGTTTCCCCTTTTTTTAACGAGAAATTAACACCTCTAACGGCTTGTACTTTTCCACCATACGTATCAAAAGTAACATGTAAATTATTTACGTCTAAAATATTTTCCAAAGCTGCCACCTCCCATTCTATCGTCTCATTTTCGGATCTAAGGCATCCCGTAATCCATCTGCTAATATATTAAAGCCAATCATCAATAGAGAAATTATTAAAGCCGGGAATAATAACATGTATGGATATACTCTGTAATCATCGAAGGCTGTATCAATTAATGTCCCTAATGATGCATCTGGCGGTTGTAGTCCAAGTCCAATAAAGCTTAAAAATGATTCAAAGAAAATAGCACTAGGTATTGTAAACATAGTATTGATAATAATTACACTTAGAACATTTGGAATTAAATGTTTCATTAAAACTCTTTTATCATTCGCTCCAAGCGTTCTTGCAGCCAAAACGAATTCCTGGTTCTTCAATTTCAATACTTGCCCACGCACAATCCTTGCCATACCTATCCATCCAGTAATCGTTAAGGCAATAGTAATAGCTAATAAACCGGGACTAAGCAGCATAATCATCAAAATAACAATGACTAAGTTTGGTATCCCTGATAATACTTCAATAATACGTTGCATAATATTGTCAGTACGCCCACCATAATAACCTGATATACCACCGTATAACACACCAATTACCATATCAATCATAGCGGCCAGAACTCCGATATAAAGGGAAATTTGAGTGCCTTTCCATATCCTTGTCCAGAGGTCACGCCCCATACTGTCTGTTCCGAACCAGTAATAAGTGTCATCAAGTCCCTTGGCACCATATATATCTACTTCCATTGCCACTTTATAATAATTGTCATTACCTTCATTCGGTTCTTCTATAACTTCGGTATTCTGTACATATTTCTCTTCAATTTCATAACCATCTAATCCACGTTGAATGGCATCTTCCACAGTTGTCCCCTGAACTTCATATGTTTGCATTCCATCCAATCCAAGCCAACTTAAACCTTTTACTTTAGGCGGCATATATGCAGCATCATAGTTCGCATCATCCATTGAATAATCATTCATAAGAGGGCCTGTCAATGCGATCGCGACAATAAACAGGATGACAACAAGCCCGCCAATTGCTCCTTTATTTTTAGCTAGTCGAAGCCAGGCATCTTTCCAGTAGGAGAGTTGAGGACGAGTAAGTTCTTCACCTAACTCTTCTCGAACATGGACACGCTGAAACTTCTCTTTTGTATATTCATTTTTCGCTTTGTCCATTAGTCCTTCCCTCCTCCTGTAATACGAATTCTAGGATCAATTAATCCATATAGTAAATCTACAATTAATATAACGACAACAAACAGTACTGCGAATAATATCGTTGTTCCCATGATGACAGGATAATCATTCGTGTTTATTGATGAAACAAATTGTTCACCAATACCCGGAACTGCAAAAATCTGCTCAATAACTAAAGTTCCTGTCATTAAACTAACAGTCATAGGGCCTAATACAGTAATTACCGGTATTAATGCATTTCTTAAGGCATGTTTAAACATAATACTTCCATTTGATACACCTTTAGCACGTGCTAATTCAATATAATCAGAACCTAACACTTCTAACATTTCTGTTCGCATAAATCTGGCACAAATCGCCATTGGAAAAATCATAAGCGCAATGGTCGGAAGCACCGTATGAATAGGACTTTCCCAGAACGATACAGGGAACAGTCTCCATTTCACAGCAAGGTAATATTGTAATAAACCTGCAAAAACAAAGGATGGTATTGAAATACCAATAACTGCAACAATATTGGAAGTATAATCTATCCAGGTGTTGTGTTTAATTGCGGCAATCATCCCAAGAATGATTCCGAGTACTGCTCCAATAATTAATGCCTGTGCACCAAGCTCTGCCGAAGGACCAATACGCTCAAGCAGCATGTCAGTTACCGGGCGATTTTCGTATTGAAAGGACACACCGAAATCTCCGCGAACTATACCTGTTAAGTATTTAAAATATTGAACAGGTACCGGATCATCCAGCCCGTATTTTTCCTCTAATAACGCCTGCTGTTCCTCGGTTATTTTCCCTCCGAGGTTATTAAAGGGAGATCCTGGCATAATCTTCATAAGGAAAAAAGTTGCTGTTATGATTATAAATAACGTAATAATCATATAAATTAACCTTTGTATAAGGTATTTAGCCAATTCCCCCACCTCCTACATTAAATAATAAAGATTGAATATTCTAAAAATTCACTTAACAGGATAAAAGAGAGTATAAAGTCATATACTCTCTTTCCATTAAAAACCTTATTTTTCAATATCTACATACTTAAAGCTGTAATTATTAGAGAAAGGATTTAATTGATCTAAACCTTTTACATAATTTTTAGCTAAAACAGAAGTTTTTCTTTGAAGGATTGGTGCAATTGCAGCATCTTCCAATAGGATTTTTTCCGCTTCCTGTAATGCTTCAAAACGGGCTACAGGATCTAAAGCCAGTTCATTTTTAGCTGATTTAACAAGTGCATCGTATTCTTCGTTGGAGTAGCCAACATCATTGTTCTCTCCACCTGTTACAAATATGTCGATAAATGAAATGGCATCTTTATAGTCTGGCACCCAGCCTGATACTGCTAATTCATATTCTTTCGTACGCATTAAGTCTAATTGTTGTGCCCATGGTACGTTCACTGTTTCTATTGTTAAACCTTCAAGATTTTTCTCTAATTCTGTTTTCATTATCTCACTAATATCTTTTGCAACATCCGTATCCCCACTTAAGAAGCTTAAGGTTACTTCCTCAAAGCCCAGTTCTTCTTTTGCTTTAGCCCAATATTCCTGTGCTGCTTCTTTATCGAAAGCTAGAAGATCACTGCCTGTCTGGAAGTCTTCCCCTGTTTCCGGATGTTCTACAAATTCGGCAGGAACAAAGTAATTTACTGGTGTTGAATCATTACCATATACTACATCAATGTATGCTTGTTTATCAAATGCTTTTGATAGAGCCATACGGAAATTATAATTTTGCATATATTCACTTTTCTCCGCAGATTCCTGGTTCATTTTCATGTAAAATGTTGATGCTTCATTTAGTGACTGGAATTCTGGGCTTGTTTGATTATCCTTAACTTGTGAACCTGACAATGTAACTCGATCAAGGTTTCCTGTTTCATAGTTAGATAATCTTGTGTCAGCTTCTTTAAGAACTTTAACTGAAATTCCGTCTAATGCTACGTTTTCAGCATCCCAATACTCTTCGTTCTTCACTAATTCCCAACCGTTTTCAGCTTTCCAGCTAGTCATTTTATAAGGACCATTTGCTAAAATACTTTCAGGTGATAACGAGAAGTTATCTCCTTGTGCTTCAACAAATTCCTGATGTGCTGGCAAGAAGTTTGCATTAATTACATAAGAATCAAAGTAAGGAACTGGTACTTCTAACTCCACTACAAATGTATGTTCATCTGGAGCACTTACACCAAGTTCTTCTGGTGCTAATTCTCCTGCAAATATTTGTGCTGCGTTTTTGATTTTACCGCTCATTAAGTAGTTACCATAGAAAGATCCATTATCAGGGTTAACTGCACGCTGCCAACCGTACACGAAATCTTGTGCGGTAACAGGATCTCCGTTTGCCCATTTTGCATCATCGCGTAAATGGAATGTATAAGTTAAACCATCTTCACTAACTTCTGTTTCTTCCATTTTCGCAATACCTGAAACAATTTCTCCACCTGGTGCCTGACGGTATAGACCTTCATAAACTGTATCAATCCATTGTGTCGAAACATTATCCTCCGTCATAATTGGATCCATTGTTGGAATATCCGATGTGGAAGAAATCCTTAAGATTTTCTCTTCTTCTGTAACTGTATCTGTATCTGTATTGCCTTCTTCTTCTTCAGTGTCTTCCTGTGATGAATTGTCGCCACCGGTTGAACATGCAACCAATGATATTGCTAACAATAATCCAAGCAATAAAAATAGCCAATTTCTATTCTTCATTATTGTGAAACCTCCTGTTGTTAATGTAGATAAAGTTTTTGTAAACTTTTCACAATTTATTATACATTTAACCCCTTACATATTCGACATATTTTCTCTTTTTACGCTAAAAATGAGTCGATTACCTTACGAAAAATAAATATTTTTTCCTATATTTCGACAAATATAGGGAATATTCCATCTATTCAGACTATTTAAATAATTGTTATTTTCTTCTTCTTCGTAGATAATAAGCTGTGAGGGGGGATCACATGAAAAAACAGTTTCTTTTCTTTTTTGTTCAATGTTTAGTGTGTCTAATTTTTCTTCTTTTACTAAAAAAAGATATTTCAATCATTGATTTTATAAATATTACCTTTTATCTTTCAGGGATTTATTTAGTTTCCGGATTATTATTATTCGTTATCTCTAAGGGGTTCTTTGATATTACTGTAAATAGTTTCAGAAAAGTTTTTACCCGAACTGATAAAAAGAAGCAATGGGAGGAAACCTGGCAGGATAATGGTGCACCATCAGATAAAGTGAACCCTGACTGGATCCTGTTCTTCTTGTTACAAGGCGGGCTAATGTTTCTTCTTATGGGTATACTTCTCGTTATTTACTATAATTAAACTTGAAAAAATGGCAGGAATTCTATATAATTCAATAAAAATCATAATTTTTTTGAAAATGAAAAGTGGAGTACTTCTTAGTCCCCTGGTTACAGAGAGCCTATGGATGGTGGGAATAGGTACTAAGATTAGGAAGGAATTGGGCTTTTCTCACGTATATTTTCATTGTTTAACTAACATTATCCAGTTTATCAAGTGATCACAAGTTTAGTGATAACAAGGGTGGTACCGCGGTTCATTCGTCCCTTCTTTTTTGGGGAGAATGGACCTTTTTATATGCAAACAAATTAATATGAGGTGAAAACATGAAGAAGATATTTTCAGGAATTCAACCAAGCGGAACATTAACACTAGGCAATTACTTAGGTGCGATGAAACACTTTGTTACATTACAAGAAGAGAATGAATGCTATTTCTGCGTAGTAGATGAACACGCCATCACTGTTCCACAGGACAGGCTGGAACTTCGTCAAAATATTAAATCTTTAGCAGCTTTATACATAGCTTCTGGAATTGATCCAGATAAATCTGTTCTTTTCATCCAATCTGAAGTTCCGGCACACACACAGCTTGGCTGGATGCTGCAAACTGTCAGCTATATCGGTGAACTGGAAAGAATGACCCAATTTAAAGACAAATCCAAAGGAAAAGAAGCCGTTTCTGCCGGCTTGCTTACATACCCTCCATTAATGGCAGCAGATATCTTACTTTATCAAACAGACATAGTGCCAGTTGGTGAGGATCAAAAACAGCATTTAGAATTAACACGTGACTTGGCACAACGATTTAATAACCGTTATAATGATATATTTACAATCCCGGAAATCAGCATTCCAAAAGTTGGTGCACGGATTATGTCTTTACAGGAACCGACAAAGAAAATGAGTAAATCTGATGACAATCAGAAAGCGTCCATCCTCATGCTGGATACAGAAAAACAAATCGAGAAAAAAATTAAAAGTGCTGTAACCGATTCGGATGGAATAGTGAAATTTGATAAAGAAAATAAACCGGGGATCAGTAACCTCATGACAATTTATGCAAGCTGTACTGGTGAAAGTATCGAACAACTTGAAGCAAAGTATGAAGGAAAAGGTTATGGTGATTTTAAGCAGGATGCTGCCAATGCAGTGATTGATACTTTACGTCCTATTCAGCAGAAATACCACGAATTAATGGAATCAGAAGAACTCGATATGTTACTAGACAAGGGAGCAGAAAAAGCTAACTTTGTTGCAAATAAAATGCTAGCAAAAGCTAAAAAAGCAATGGGACTTGGCCGTGTAAAGAAAAAGAAATAAGCAGATAAAAAATCTCATGAACCATGTTAGTTCATGAGATTTTTTATATTAGGTGAAACTTCATCGTTTTCTTCCAGCCTTATCATTTACTTTACTGATTTAGTTGTTCTATTGTTTTGTTCCTCTTCCAAAATGTTTTCATAGAACGCCTGCCCTTTCATAATCTGTCGGCAAAACGCTTCATGTTTATGGGACCATCCTGTTACCAGATCATTGTATAAATGGGTCCATGCTTCCTTAAAATTCATATTTTTAATCATTGCATAATTTTCAGGCTGCCACTCTGTTAACCAGTAGCGAATTTCTTCCAGACATTTAGAAACCTGTAATTGATCCAGTGCGATCATTAACAGCTGTTTCAACTGTCGTTCTCTTCTGGTCAAACCCATCATCGATTCTGGCGGCAGTGATAAGATATGGAATTCCTTTTCGCCAGGTTCATTGTTATGATAGGTTTTTACTTCCCTTCCTTCAATTAACTCCAAAACAAGCCTTTCCTGTCTTGGTATCAGGCGGCTTTTTCTAATGGGAATCTGGTAACCCATTGTATCGAATGCCAATATAGACCGTCCATCAGTAACAACACATGCATACTCTAATACTTTCCGTTCCTGGTTTTTACGAATATAAGCCCGTTTATAAATCTGTTCCAGTATTTCTTTCGGAATATCATGTAAGTCATTCTCAATCGTATGAAAGGTTTCTTTATCAATATAGAGTACGGGAACTTGATCTAAAATTTCAATTCCATCAGATGTCCGCCATTCATGGAAAGAACAAATATTATATCCATTCTCTTCACCTTCAAACCAATTCACCCATACATCATGTAAATATAACATATGATAAACCCTCACTTTACGCTAATTTCTTATCAAACAGTATGACCAAATGAGGAAAATTTATTCTTGCATTACTATTATTTTACAGACATCACTGTTAATTTATTTAAGGAAATCCCCATCATTACTAAGCCAACAATAAAGAAATAGCACTCCATTTTTGATTGAATAATCGATAAATAATCGATGAATGAAAGACCAGCCGGAATGAAATTCAAGTATAAAATAATCGACATCCCACCAGATATAGCGAACCCAAATCCTAAGAGAAAAAATAATGCATAGATCATTTATTCACCTGCTTGTCCTTATCTTTTTCAAAGTGCTGTACGATCAGAGTTTTACTTTATTCATTATATGTACAAGCCTTTAATATAGAATCGGAGTTTAGAAAATAGAGGGGGGAGAAGTATTTACTATGTTCAGTGAAGAGGAAAGAGCCAGCGGTTACTTAGCTCTTAATTTATCTGATAAATTTATAAACTCTTCATTCACTCGGGACATCATTACTTCCATTCCGGCTTTTCTTGATTCATTTTCCGGAAGATATATTGGTTTCCCGTAAATCAGCTTTGGTTTCTTCCGTTTAAGTAAGTCACTGAAATTATTGGGTCCAATATATGCCGCTGGAATTATCGGTACTTTGGAGTTTGCTGCGATGGTTACCGCACCTCTTTTCAAAGGGACATCCTCACTCGTTCTCGTTCCACTCGGAAATATTCCTACAACCTTTCCTTCTGCCAGCAGACGTTTTGGTATTTTTATCGTACTTGGACCTGGATTATCCCTGTCAACAGGAAATGCATGCAGGCGGTTCATCAGCCATTTTAACAATTTGGATTCAAACAATTCTTTTTTTGCCATATAATTTATTTCTGTTGGAAGTGTAGCAATTCCCAGCCATAATATATCCACCCAGCCTGTATGTGTACATGCAATAACATATCCGCCTGATTTGGGCAGATTTTCTTTTTGATAGACCTTTATTTTTCCAAATAGACTTAGGATAATTTTTAAAATATTTGCTGCGAATTTATACATATCAAGCACCCCTTCATTTCTTCCCTAAAAAGTAGAACGAGTGCAAATACTCTCTGCACTCGTTCAAAAGCCTCGCTGTATATTAATCCTGGTATTTTTTGAAAATTAATGTCACGTTATGTCCGCCAAAACCTAACGAATTGCTTAATGCAAAATTGATCTCTTTTTGTTTCGCTTCATTTGGGACATAATTTAAATCACAAGCAGGATCTGGTGTTTCATAATTGATGGTAGGTGGTGCAATACTGTCCTGAATTGCTTTAACGCAGGCAATGGCTTCTACCGCACCAGCTGCTCCTAATAAATGCCCTGTCATTGATTTCGTTGAAGACACGTCTAAATTATAGGCATGTTCACCAAATACTGATTTAATTGCCTGTGTTTCAAAAGAATCATTGTATTCAGTACTTGTACCATGTGCATTTACATAATCTATATCTTCTGTACTGATACCTGCATCTTCAATAGCCTGTTTCATTGCACGAGCAGCCCCTTCCCCTTCCGGAGCTGGAGACGTAATGTGGTAGGCATCACCCGAAGCACCATAACCGACTATTTCCGCATAAATTTTCGCTCCTCGCTTTTGAGCAGATTCTAATGATTCAATTACCAGAATACCTGCCCCCTCACCCATAACGAATCCATCACGATTTTTATCAAATGGGCGACTTGCTGTTTTCGGATCATCATTAAATGATAATGCTTTTGCTGTAGAAAAACCGGCAAATGACATTGGAGTCAATGGGGCTTCCGCTCCACCTGTAATCATAAACTCCGCATCACCACGCTCAATTACTTTATAAGCATCACCTATGGAATTTGCACCAGATGCACAAGCAGTAACAGAACAGTTATTGATACCTTTCGCGCCTAACTGTATGGATACCTGGCCTGCAGCCATATCAGGGATCAGCATAGGCACGAAGAATGGACTAACTCGTTTGTAACCTTTATCAACAAATCTTCTGAACTGTTCGTCATATGTTGCCATACCGCCTATTCCAGAACCTATCCAGACACCTACTTTTGGGGCGATTTCATCTGTAATTTCCAAATTCGCATCTTCTACCGCCATTTTTGCTGCAGCAACTGCGTACTGTGTAAAAAGGTCCATTCTTTTGGATTCCTTTTTTTCCATATATTCTGTCGGGTCAAAGTTCCTGACTTCTCCTGCGACCTTTGCAGGAAACTCGTCTTTATTTACTTTCGTTACAAAGTCAATACCTGACTGACCTGATTTTAAATGACTCCAGAATTCATTAACATTGTTTCCAAGCGGTGTAATTGCACCTAGACCTGTAATTACAACTCTGTTTTTACCCATACTACATCCTCCTTTAGTCCTCAAGTATATTTATTTCCCCCATTTTAGAGCGACAGCACCCCATGTTAGACCGCCACCAAAGCCTACTAAAACGACTAAATCGTTATCTTTTATTTTACCTTCTTTTACTCCTTCAGATAAAGCGATCGGTATAGAAGCAGCAGAAGTGTTACCATATTTATTTACGTTCACAGCTAATTTCTCCGGGTCTATGCCTAACCGCTGTCTTGCAGCTTCCATAATACGAATATTAGCCTGATGTGGTATTAAATAATCAACGTCTTCTTTAGCATAGCCTGCCTTTTCCACAACATTCACTGAAGATTCGGGCATTTGCCGAACAGCAAACTTAAATACTTCTCGACCATTCATGATGATATGTTCATTTTCTTGAGCTAGGTGTTTCCCGCCTGAACCATCTGAACCTAATTCAAAAGATAAGATACCTTTGTCTTCGCTTACCGGTCCCATAACCGCAGCTCCAGCGCCATCACCAAACAACACACATGTATTCCTGTCTGTCCAATCTGTTATCTTGGATAATTTGTCTGCCCCAATAATTAGAACATGTTTATATGCGCCTGTTTCAATAAATTGTTTAGCAGTGATCACACCATACATAAAGCCTGCACATGCTGCGCTTATATCCATTGCCGCAGCTTTGCTTGCACCTAATCTGTCCTGAAGAATGCAGGAAACTGTTGGAAAAGCCTGGTCTGGTGTCACTGTTGCTACTAAAATCAAGTCAAGATCTTCTGCTGACAATTCAGCCTCGTTTAACGCATTTAATGCAGCTTTATATGCTAAATCTGACGTATCTTCGTTGTCAGAAGCTATTCTTCTTTCTTCTATCCCTGTTCTTGTCCGTATCCATTCATCACTCGTGTCAACAATTTTCTCCATATCAAAGTTCGTTAATACTTTTTCTGGAGCGTAATGTCCAGTTCCTAAAATGCCTGCTTTCATACTATCCTTCCTCTCAAAGGAACTAATTTAATATCAATTATTAAGACTTGGTACTAATTTTAAAATATTATACAAAATTTTTCAAGTGTTTAATTTTTCTCCATTCGCGAATCAAAGTCATATATACAGTGTTCCCTAAAAAAATAAAACCATAGTCCCGGAAAGACTATGGTTTATTCTCATTCTGCTGGTATGGCAATAATCCTGTTTCAATATATGTCTCAATGTTTTTCTTTATTTTTTCTTGCAAATAGTGCGGGACTTTCTCACTGTATGGCCCCATTGTAATAACTTCTTCCGCAAAGCCGAAATTATATATTCCGCCGTCAAGATTTCCTTCCATCAATTGTTCTACTGCATGCACATACAGTTTATCAATATGCTGAATTGTGCTTGTTAATACAGATTGTCCACCGATTACTTGCTGATCATTTACGAAACCGATCGAATAAATTTGATCCTCCTTTGCAGCTTCCACAACTGGAACACTGTATGAATCTCCTGCCGGGTATATGACATCCACTCCGCCTTCCACCATATGATGATAATACTCCATAGCTAAGTCGGATTCATCCCAATTGTATACATACTGTATGGCTACCTCAACATCTTCATTCTGATATTTCACACCTTCATAAAAACCTTCTACTTCCGGTTGCCACTCATATGCGGCAATAATCCCAACATGATTAGTTTCCGTCATCTCCGCTGCAATCATACCGGCGAAATAACCCATAGCTAATGAATTAAAATTTAAGCTTGTTAAATTTTCATCAGAATATGCACCATTAACATAGAGAAAATGTATGTCAGGATAAGCACCTTGTATAGTATGAAATAGTTCGCCATAATTACTGCTGTGGCCAATAATCAGCTGAACACCCTGGTTCGCAAATTCTTCTACTGCACGATTAACCAGCTGCTGGGTATTTACGCCTTCCTGGAAGAAAACTTCCACATCAAGTTCCTCTTCTATTTCAAGTAATCCGCGATAACCTTTATTGCCCCATGTCTGATCATTAATTGAGTGTTCAATTAACATACCGACCCGTTCAATTTCATTTATTTCTCCAGACTGCATACAGCCTGCTAACTGCATCATTATAAAAAAAATCAATATTGAAATTCCAAATCGCTTCTTCAATCTATGCACTCCTTGGAAATATCCCTAAAATTTGGTCTATAGGACTATTTTATCGCTTTCAACGTTGCTCGTAAACATAGAAAACATTACAATCTTATTACAGACTTAATATCTGTTATGAAAAAAACAGCACAATTTATTTATTTGCACAACACTAATCGTCTGTAACACCCCCACTGATCAAAAGTCTGACTTTATTTTCTGTATTGTTTTTGATAAAATAGAAAAATGAATGTATATGAATTTATTTTTTACATAAATGACTAAAGAGGTGAAAACAATGAAATATGTGATGACTATTTTTTGGGCGCTTATCATAAGTTTAGTCGTAGGTTATGTTTTAGCAAGTATGGCAGGTCAAGCCCTCGATGTACCAGGAACTCTTGCAATTGCTGCTATCTTTAGTATTATAGTATTCCTTTTAGGTGACGGTATTTTAAAGGAAGAGAATTAATATTGCCAAATGGAACCCCTGTTTTTATGACAGGGGTTCCATTTATTCTGTAGAATAGTTAAGGGGGGATGCAGCGTGAATCAGTATTCGATTAATCAGGTTTTACAGGCGATACCATTGTTTGAAGAACTAACTTCTCATGAAATAAACTCATTAGAAGAAATTGCACATACGAGAAAATATCCAAAAGGAACACATATATTTATGCAGGACGATCCGCTTAAAAATGTGTACTTTGTGTTAGAGGGACAAGTAAAAATTTACCGGATGGACATTCATGGCCGTGAACAGATCGTTAACATACTGAATCAGGGAGAGATGTTTCCACATCAGGGATTTTTTCGCCAGGATGGATATCCGGCACATGCGGAAGCATCTGAGCATTGTGTACTCATCTACATACCTAAAAAGAAATTTGAAGACTATTTAATCCGTTACCCCTCAGTTAGTATTAAAATATTTCGTGTACTTGGTGATATGATTGTTGATTTGCAACACCGTTTAGAGGAACAAATTTTGCATTCCAGCCGTGAACAACTGATGATGCTCTTATTAAGGCTTGTAAAGAAGAATGGAACGGAAGATAAAAATGGCGGAATGAGATTGATTAAACAATTCTCGAACAAAGAACTTGCGAATATGATTGGCACAAGCAGAGAAACTATTAGCAGAACGCTAAGTCAATTGAAAAAAGATAAGCTTATTGAACAAAAGTCCACGCATGAATGGATTATTTATGCTGATAAAATTGAAGAGGAACTTTTTCATTAGAAAAACGGACATCTCTGTCCGTTTTTCTGCTTAATCCGGAATACCAAGTGCTATTTTAGCATAGCGTGACATGCGGTCTTTTGACCATGGCGGACTCCATACAATATTCACATTCGTGTCTTTTACTTCCGGAATGTCTTCCATCACACGCTTAACATCTTGCTCAATATGACCTGCTAACGGGCAGCCCATTGCAGTCAACGTCATTGTCACAGTTGCAATACCTTCATCATCTAGGTCCACACCATATACAAGTCCCAGATTCACAATATCTATACCAAGCTCAGGGTCAATAACATTCTCCAAAGCTCCCATTAAATTCTCTTCCAATGCCTGATCCATTTGTATATCCCTCCTTGTTACTTTTACGGCTTATCTTTATTATAAACAAATTTTGAAATTTTTTAAAATGATATTTATCACAGCTTATTTTCTAACCAGTTTACAAACTCCACTATCGCAAATCTGCTTACCTTGTGCCCTCTGTTCATTTCTTTAAGAAAGTGAATGTTTTCCGGATTTTTGTAATGTTCAATTGCTTCCTCATAAAACTCATACGCATGCCGGAACGGAACCACCTGATCATCCTCCCCGTGCCAGAAAAATAATGGACGGTCAAATAATTTATCAATTTGAATGGATAAGTCAATTTCTTTTAACTCCTCCATAATAAGTGTGAGCTGTTCGTCTGATATCGGAAAATCTTTTACTTTTGTTTTTGTAAATTCGATCAATTGATTCGCATATGACGTAAGTTTCGGTGATCCCATTAAAATACCTGCCGTGTTAATCCAGGAAAACTGAGTTAATGCAGCTGCTGTCGTAATTCCTCCCATGCTGGTACCAGCAAGTCCAAACCGTTCCACTTCTACCAGATGTCGTGATACTAATTCTTCATAAATTAATTCAATATCATCCAAATTTTGTTTGATAATATCAAAAAAGCGCAACTCACGCTCCATATGTGTTATTTCTTCATCTCTTTCACCATGTAACAAACAGTCAGGCAATATGACCCGGTAACCTTTCTCTGCTAGCAAATAAGCTGTTGGTAAATTATGTTCCTTTGCACTCGTATAGCCATGAATGTATGTAAGCGTTGGGAGAGGTTCTTCTTTCTTATCATGATCAACTACATGTAATAATGGTATCTCCTGCCAATATTCTTTCTCTACAATAATCATTTAAATTTCCTTTCTTCATAGAATTCCCATAATATTAATGATATCTCTTTCTAATCGAACTTGCAAAATATAGAAACAAAACAATACAAGAACTTTACATCTGCTGTCTACAACTATAGACTATACTACATAGTGAGGTGATGATATGGGCAAAGAAAAACATTTGATAGCACTTGATTTAGATGGGACATTATTAACAGAACAAAAGGTTATAAGTGCATATACTAAAGAAGTAGTGCAGACTGCAATGAAAGAGGGACATATCGTAGTTATAGCAACAGGAAGACCGCACAGATCAAGTATTATGTATTATCATGAACTTGGTTTAAATACACCAATGGTTAATTTTAACGGGGCACTGATCCATCATCCTGGAGACAGTAAATGGGATAGTATACACTCTCCTTTACCAAACCGTACCGCAAAAAAAATCATTCAGACATGTTATGACTTTAATGTAGAAAATATTTTTGCTGAAATAGAAGACAACATATACTTAGACAGATATGATGAAGAAATACTGGATATATTCACAGAGCCTGACCACCGTGATTTAATAACAATCGGCAGTCTGAAAAATCACTTACAGGATGATCCTACCTCTATTTTGATTCATCCAAAAGAAGAACACATCGAACAACTAAGGCAATACCTGGATGATGAACATGCATCGGTTATTGAACACCGCAAATGGGGTGTTCCATGGAATGTGATCGAAATTGTCCGTAAAGGTATTAATAAAGCTGTCGGCTTACATAAGATCGCTCATTACTACCATATTCCTCAGGAGAATATTATCGCATTTGGGGATGAAGATAATGATTTGGAAATGATTGACTTTGCTGGTGTTGGTGTTGCGATGGGAAATGCAATCAACGAATTAAAAGCTGTTGCGAAATATGAGACAGCTACAAATGAAGAAAATGGTATTGGAAACTTCCTCACTGATTATCTGCAACTCGAACAAGCCACTTCCGGAAGAAAACATTTACCAGAATAAAAATAGCTTAATCTCTTCATAATAAGCTTGATCATCAATATTGATGGTTAAACTTATTTTTATAAGGAGGGCCACCAATGCGTAATAATATGTTTGAACAGGCAAAAAATGCTGTAAACAACTTAATGAACAGAAACAATTTTAGTGAACAGGATAAACAAGCGGCTCAGAACGCGATACAATCTGCTTACACAAATGCTACTGCAGAAGAACAGCGTGAACTGAAACAACTGGAACAACAACTGCAGCAAGAAAACGAGTTGAAATAATGCACTTTTTACACCACCAGTCAATGGTGGTGTATATTTCTTTTACCAAATCGATAAAGGACCAATCCATAAATTGCATGACCGCTAAACCAGAAGATTACCGCTGTTGCATTATCCACTGCTGGTGTTTCTTTTTTCGCTAATACCGTTAAAGGAAAATAACTCATTGCTGCAATAAAACTTAACAAACAAGCTAAAAGCGACTTTCTGATTTTGTATTTTGGTTTTAATAATACTAAATAAAAAAATGCAATAATCCAGGCAATTAGCAGATGAAAGATCCATTCTAATATTGGCGGAAATACCCTTCCTTCGAAAAATGGCAGGAAGTCTACATTCATTAATAAGGTATAAACTTTTACATTCATGAGCTTCTCCATCATCCACAGGAAACATCCTAAAACAAGTCCGGAAAAGAACCCGGTAATCATTGAAAATTTAAACATTCCACATCACCCCTAACCTCATTTGACGTTGGTATTACAGGTAGAAAAGCTTTTTAATTCTTCGCATTTCTGATATGATAGAAAGAAAGTACGGTGAAATAGGAGGAAATAATTATGGCTATTCATGTTGAAGCTACCCCAAATCCAAATGCAATGAAATTTACCAGTGACAAAATGATCTTTGAAGGAAACAGCAGTGTTTCAGTAATGCAAGGACAAACAAGTGAACATGACGTATTAAATGAATTAATGAAACTTGATGGTGTTGATAACGTGTTTGGCTTTCAGCATTTTATCACAGTAAATAAAAAAATGGATGCAGAATGGGATAGCCTAATAAGCCAGGTAGAAGAGGTTATAACAAATTTTGGATATTAGATAGAAAAAAGAGAAGGTTTATACCACCTTCTCTTTTTTTGATTTATTGAATCTGGTCTAACTGGACCGGTACAACATATGAGCGATCTTCATTAAATATGGACATCATGATAACACCATTAAACGGAAGATCTTCTTCAGCAATCGAAATATCTATGGTGAAAGAATACCAGTCTTCACCTTCGATTGGAATCTCTGTTTGTTCAACTAAGTAATTATGACCATCTTCAACTTCATAGTAAACATTTCCAATCGATGGATGCATCTCACCTGTAACCTTGTAAGTACCGTTTTCTCCTGTTACTTCAATGTTGCGGATTAATTCCTCACCATCTGCACTTGTTTCTTCCGCCATATCTGAAATCTGGATAGAGAACTGACTAGTGAAAGCTCCTTCCTCCAATTCTTCATCGCCTGCCTTAGTTGGCAGTAATTGCATTTCCACATTATATTCACCAGGCGCCAATTCCTGCTCAGGCTGCCATTCTTCTTCCCACGTCTTTGATTCACCGCTTGCTATCGTTTCTTCCACTAGTGCTTCCGTAAACATCTTACCTTCAGAGAACTGATATACAACTTCGTCATCTTTTTTCAGTACGATTTCATATTGCTGGCCTGATGGAAAAGTGACCGTTACATCCTCTTCATTATGATTAACTAATTCAAAACTAAATGTAATACCATCCTGCTGTTGCTCTGCCTCAGCTGTAAATTCCAGATTATCTCTTATGGCCGACTCTGTTTCTGTTGTATTTTCTTGATCATTTTCTTCTGCATTTGCCTGGCCGCTTTCATTACCGCTATTCGAAGAACCGCATGCCGCAAGCAAACCAAACATTAACAAAATAAATAGTGTAAACAGTTTTTTCATCACTATATCTCCCCTTTTACTTTAATAGTCGCTTGATAAGAAAGAAAGTTTCAGTCATTTCTTCTGAAGAAACCATATACTCCTGCTGTTTGTACTACATTCGTAAAAGCATTCTCATCAACTTCTTTAATAATTTTTTCTAGGTCATACAGCTCATACCTAGTTATTACCAAGTATAACATGTGTTTGTCTTCTTTGGTATAAGCACCTGTTACTGGCAAAATGGTAATTCCTCTTACCATTGTATCATGAATTGCTTTCTGGAGCTCATCTGCTTTTTTCGTTACAATCATTGCCGTTACTTTTTCGTGACGTGTATGAATACCATCAAGGACACGTGTTGTCACATACAACCCAACAAGTGTATATAAGGCATTTTCCGGTTCATTCAATAGTCCTGCGACCAGGATGATTAATCCGTTAATAATCATGAGGTAGCCGCCAATTGGCTTATCTTTCATTCTGGATAGTACCATTGCGACAATATCAGATCCCCCAGTAGATGCCCCCCATTTTAATGTGATCCCTACACCTATACCAGCGATAACTCCACCGAATACCGCATTTAGTATGATATCATCAGCCAACTTTATAATAGGTAGAATTTCCAAGAATAAAGAAGTAAATATTACAGACAAAAAACTGTAAATGGTAAACCCTTTACCAACTTTAAACCAGCCAAGAATGGCTACAGGAATATTTAATATGAATAAAATTATACCTGTACTTATATTCTCATATCCAAGATATTCAGTGAATATGGTTGATAAAATCTGAGACATCCCTGTAAAACCACTTGCATAAACATCGGCACCAATTAAGAAAAAGTTTAATGCGATTGCGTTAAACATGGCGCCAACAATAACGATCGCAATCCGCTTAGCTTCCATTAAGAACAATAAAATCCCTCCAACCTGAGTAATCATCTTATAAATAAATACCCTGTATTATTTCGCTTTAATCCATCATAGATTATGTATAATAGCAAAAGAAGTATTTGTGTTTTTTTAAAATGGATTTCTACCGTGATTTACTTTGACGAAGATTAAAGATATGGTTAAACTTATAATAAACAAAATTAGGGCATACATACATGAACCTAAGAAATAAAGGAGGCTTTCAAATGACAGTAAAAATAATTGCTGACTCTGCATCCGATTTATCTAAGGAAGATTATGAAAAATATCATATAGAAATGGTTCCGCTGACAGTTCAGCTTGATGGAGAGAACTATGAAGATGGTATCTCGATTTCCTCTAAAAAAGTTTACGATGCCATGCGTGAAGGCAAGTCACCAAAGACATCCCAAGTAAGTGCACAGGTTTTCCATGACACATTTGAGAAGCATGCAAAAGAAGGAAATGAGGTTGTTTATCTTGCTTTTTCTTCAGAATTATCTGGTACATATCAGGCAGCGAAATTAATGGAAGAAGAAATTAAACAGAGATATCCTGACTTCCAATTGCATGTGCTTGATACAAAATGTGCTTCTTTAGGATATGGACTAGTAGTACTGAAAGCGGCAGAGGCAGCTAATAATGGCGCAACTGTTGAAGAAATACTGGTAGTGAGTAAGTATTACTATGAAAGTATGGAACATATTTTTACAGTAGATGATTTAGAGTATTTATATCGCGGAGGCCGTGTTAGTAAAACAGCAGCATTTGTGGGGACTTTGCTAAAAGTTAAACCACTATTGCATATGGAGGATGGGAAACTGATCCCACTCGAAAAGGTACGCGGATCAAAAAAAGTATTAAAGCGTATGATTGAACTGATGGAAGAACGCGGGACAGACCTTGATAATCAAATGGTTGCTATTAGTCATGGAGATGCTCTTGATACTGCAAATAATCTTGCAGAAATGATCCGTGAGAAATGGAATGTAAAAAAAATTAAAATAAATATGGTCGGATCTTCGATAGGTGCCCATGCAGGCCCGGGAACTATTGCATTATTTTTCCTAAACCAGTCACCGAAAGATATTACATGATCTAATTTCTTTTAGCCATACTAGTTAAAAACTAGTTGGAGAGTGAATCATATGGCTAATAAAACAAAAGAAGTATTACCAAAACAGCATCAGGATCGTCAGCCAGGATTGGAAAGTGAAATGAACCCACTTCCTGTCAGTATCCAGCCAGACTATCAAGGTGCAGATAAATTGAAAGGAAAAACTGCTGTTATCACTGGAGGGGACAGTGGCATTGGCCGTGCTGTCGCTATTCACTTCGCCCGTGAAGGCGCGAATGTTGGTATTATATACTTTGATGAAGATAAAGATGCAGCAGAAACGAAAAAACAGGTCGAATCAGAAGGAGTCAGTTGCAGCCTTTTCCGCGGTGATATTTCAAGCAGTGCTTTTTGTAATCAAGTTATTGAAAATATGATCAATGAATATAAAAATATCGATATACTTGTCAATAATGCTGCAGTACAGTATCCACAGCAGGATTTTCTGCAAATAACTGATGAACAATTAGAGAAAACGTTCCGAACTAATATTTTTTCCTATTTCTACCTGACCAGAGCCGCACTCCCGCATATGGGAAAAGGAAGCACAATAATTAATACATCCTCTATTACGGCTTTCCAAGGCAATGAAAGTCTAATTGACTATTCCAGTACCAAAGGAGCGATCACCACTTTCACCAAGTCTTTAGCAAAATCATTGGTTAAAAAAGGGATTCGTGTAAATAGTGTGGCACCAGGCCCGATATGGACACCTTTAATTCCCGCATCTTTTGATGAACATACTGTGTCCATATTCGGTTCTGACACTGAAATGGGTAGACCTGGTGAACCTGCTGAACTTGGACCTGCCTATGTTTACCTTGCCAGTGATGACTCCAGTTACGTCACAGGACAAACCATTCATGTAAACGGTGGTACCGTAATCTAAGGATTTTTTCTTAAAAATATATTGAATTCATGTTAAAACTTGACTTTATGTCAAGTTTTTTATTTATTTTTCTTAAAAAATAGTGTAAAGTTATATTTTTGAATGAGATTTTAGGAAAGAGGAAGTAACTTGAAAAATACAGACACAAAGAAAATGACTCTTTTTGCCTTAACATGGCCGATTTTTATCGAAATTCTCTTGCACATGTTAATGGGGAATGCGGATACATTAATGCTTAGTCAATATTCAGACCATTCTGTTGCAGCGGTGGGAGTAGCAAATCAAATATTAGCTGTTGTTATTGTAATGTTTGGTTTCGTAGCAGCCGGTGCTTCTATTTTAGTTGCACAATATCTGGGTGCAAAACAGGAAATGGATGCTGCAAAAATTTCCATGACTTCTATCAGTCTCAATCTGATATTCTCTCTTATTATCAGTCTTGTTTTATTTTTACTAAGTAATTTTATCCTGGAATTAATGGATTTACCAGCAGAATTAATGGCAGAAGCATCCATTTATATGAATATTGTTGGCGGGTTTATGTTTATTCAGGCATTAATTATGACAATTTCAGCTATTTTAAGAAGCTATGGTTATACAAAGGACACCATGTATGTAACGATAGGCATGAATATTCTGAATGTGATCGGTAATTATCTTTTTATATTCGGTCCATTCGGTTTTCCGGTATTAGGTGTGGAAGGTGTAGCTTATTCAACGATTATTAGCCGTATTATTGGTTTTATTGTTATTACTTTCGTATTAATATATCGCAGTGAAAAAAAGCTGCCATTTACATCGTTTTACCGCTATGAACGAACCCATGTAACTGACCTGTTAAGAATTGGTGTTCCATCTGCCGGTGAACAGCTCTCCTATAATACCAGTCAGATGATTATCACTTATTTTGTTGCACAGTTAGGAACTGTTGCAATTACAACTAAAGTGTATGTTCAGAATTTAATGATGTTTATTTTGCTCTTTTCCCATGCAATCGGACAAGGGACACAAATATTAATTGGCTATATGATCGGAGAAGGAAATATAGATTCTGCATATGAGCGCTGTATGAAAAGTTTAAAGATTTCCATTATAATCAGCACAATTACTGCAGTTGTTTTTTATGTTTTTCATAGAAGCTTGTTAGGTATCTTCACTGATGACCCTACCATTATTGAGCAAGGTGCTTTCCTGTTATTAGTGACCGTTATTTTAGAACCGGGCCGGGCTTTTAATCTAGTAGTGATAAGTGCGCTGCGGGCTGCAGGCGATGTCAAATTCCCTGTTTTCATGGGTATTCTCTCCATGTGGGGAGTTAGTGTTACTTTCGCCTGGTTCTTTGGAATTTTCCTTGGCCTCGGCCTCACAGGTATATGGATCGGCTTTATTGCAGACGAATGGCTCCGCGGAATGCTGATGCTGCGAAGATGGAGATCAAAAGTCTGGGTTAGAAAAGCTTTCGTTTAAAAAAGCATCGAACAATTATTTTGTTCGATGCTTTACTTTTATATTAAGTGCTGTAATAAAAGCGACAAATCCTCCGAAGATAATGACCATCATTGTGATGAAAAACCAGTTGATTCCTTTATTTTCTTCTACAATAAAGATATTACTTGTTTCACGTTCCAGTGCGATGCGATATGTCCCATCATCCTGCCGCCTTACAATATCATCTTCCAGGAGCCCGGTAAGCTGCATATCTGAATCGATATCTTCCACTGGTACTACCTGTGTTTTTGTATCATTATTTACCGCGATATACATCGTTTCCTCAGCAGATGTACGCTTAAATACAGTCATTGCACCTGCCTGCCCCACTAATTCCAGCTCACCTTCTGATAAAGCCTGGGATGATTCACGAATTTGTGATAACTTTTCAAGATGCTGTATGATTTCTTCATCTTCTTTATTCAATTCTGCCATTCTGTGATCAGGCTCTGCCTGTCCATTATCCATCGGTACTTCTCCACCCTGATAGAATAGTGAAGAACCTGGTAATGTGTATAGCAATGTAGAGGCAAGTTTCCATCTCGTAACAGGGTGGTAGCCTTCCCTTACCGCTTCAAAAGCAAAACGGCTAGTTAAGACAGATTCCATATAGTTAATACCATTTGCAGTGAAAGCATATTCCTGATCAAAAAGCGGTTCGAGCGACTCACCGGGATTACTCAACAAGTTAACTGCCTCCTGTTGAAAATCGTGGTTCATTGCTATACCAGATCGATCGGTTCCTTCCGTAATCACAAAAGCCTGATCTTGTAAGTTTTCTGTAATCCGATCAATTAATTCTCCATTTTCCGGTTCATCCGCATATACATGAATTCCATCAACACCAGCTTCCTCAACCCATAACTTTATTGCATCATTTATGTAGCTAGTTGATTCACTAGTTATCTCCAATTTTGACAAGGATTGATCAAAGTATCCACCGACTTGTTCTGCTGAAGCAAATGGATGACTGGAGCTGACTTGGGAAATAACAAAGTCCAGGATTACTTTTATATCCTGTTCATGGGCTTGTTCAACAAGTTCTTTTAAATCTTCCATTGTACCAAATTGTTCATCTATTAATTGGTGATCAGTTGTGTCAAAACCATGGTATGACTCTGATACCATAATTGGACTTAAATTAATTGCACTGAAGCCTTTTTGTTTAATCTCCGGAAGCTTATCAATAATACCTGCAATATCTCCGCCATGGTACGCCTCCGGGTCTTCCACATTAATGTTGTGATCATTTTCATTATTTCCATTTACAAAACGGTCAACAAGTATGTAATAGATTCTTTCATCCAGTTGATCAGCGGCATGTAAAGGAATTGCAGGTATCATCAGAATGAAACATACTATGGCAGCAACTGCGCCTTTTTTTATCTTATTCATAAAACGTCCCCTTTTACTATCAATATCCATCTTCCATTATCCAAGACTAAGATAAATTGTCAATCAATAGTTGAAGGGAGACCTTTGATCAGAGGAAATTTTAATCCCCCAATGATCACTAGCAGATTGCTTATTGCTGTGATGAAAGGGGGAATCCGTATCTTTTCTATTTGTGAATATTTTTAGAAACTTGATTTTTTGAGGACTTGCTTCCTATATTCTTCCCTTACAACATATAATACAACTAGTGATAATAAAAACAGATATGGCATAGAAGGTATAAACCAATTCTTCCAATGGAATGGTGCTTTTTCTATGAAAACTGCTTTCATGTATTTATCATCGTAATAAACGGATATGCCTTCATTTGTTTTCATTTGTTTAATCTCATAGTATATTGTTCCTATTGGATAATAGTTAGAGGCGTTTCCATAGTAATGGCCGTTTTTATCTGGATTCGAAGTTACCTGGCCGATTTTTCGCCCAATCTGCTCTTCATTTACATGCTCTTCTGACACTTTATAAATTTTTCCGTCAAAAATCACAAAAGGATAGCCCCTGTCAATCGCCTGGATAATAAGTGGATTAGATAAAAATAGAATGATAACAATAATTCTTTTCATCATTACAGTCACTACTTTCTCTTTCTCGTCCCCATGTTAATTTATATTTTTATTTGAACCTCATATTTCTTCAGCCAATAATCAATTTGAGCTAAATGAGCTAGCAGCTGCGGTCCTGTCATTAATTGTCCAAACCATGGTGTCTGAATATTTGTCGCTTTATTTTTCACAAGTTCTATTACAGATGCCCGGTCCAAGATCTCAAATATCCGGGAATTACTGTCCTCAATAATTTCCTCCATCCATTGAACGACTGCTTTAGTATATGCGGGGTGATGTGTTTTCGGGTATGGACTTTTCTTGCGGTAGAGAATTTCATCAGGTAAAATTCCTTCCAGCGCTTTTCTTAATATCCCTTTTTCACGGTTACCGTGTGTTTTAATTTCCCAGGGAATGTTCCAGACATATTCGACAAGCCGGTGATCACTGAAAGGGACTCGGGCTTCAAAGCTTGCTCCCATACTCATTCTGTCTTTTCGATCAAGCAGTGTAGGCATAAACCATTGCATATTAAGGTAGAACATTTGCCTGCGATATTGCTCTTCTTTGTTATCACTTTCCAAAAGGGGAGTTTCATCTACCGTCTCTTTATAACGCTGAACAGCATATTCTTTCAAATGCACTTTTGATTGTATATCCTTGCGTAATAGTTGTTGCCTGACTTCAGAGGAACGGATCCAGGGAAAGCCTTCACGTTCTAAATCTTCTTTCCGGTAAAACCATGGATAACCACCAAATATTTCATCCGCACATTCTCCTGATAACGCAACAGTTACTTGCTTTTTGGTTTGTTTACAGAACCATAACAAGGATGAATCGACATCAGCCATTCCAGGTAAATCCCGGTAAGTTACAGCATCTTTCAGTAATTGTACAAGTGTATCATTATCCATCTCATATGCTGTATGTTCTGTATGGAACGTATTGACCATTTTTTCTATAAATGGTTTATCCTGATTTGGCTGGAAATCACTTTGTTTAAAATATCGATCATTCTCTTCGTAATCAATGGAAAACGTGTTTAATGAAGCCTGATTGTACTTTTTTAAATAGTTTGCCGCTATTGCTGTAATGGCACTGGAATCAACGCCGCCAGATAAAAATGTTCCGAGCGGCACATCTGATACGAGTTGGCGTTCCACAGCATCCACTAACAGTTTCCTGACATTGGCAGCAGTTTCTTCTACACTATGGTCATGTTTTTCGCTTTTTACATTCCAGTACCTGGAAACTTTCCAGCCATTTCTATCAAAAATTCCTGCATGACCTGCCCGCAATTCTTTTATTTCAGAAAATACTCCATTTCCCGGTGTTCTTGATGGGCCAAGTGCAAACAATTCTGATAAGCCTTCTGCAGTGATTACTGGCGCTACTTCCTCATGACTGAGGATTGCCTTTATCTCTGATCCGAACAATAATCCCTGCTGGTGTTCTTTATAGAACAGTGGTTTTACTCCTAAACGGTCACGACAGAGGAACAACTGCTCTTTTGATGAATCCCATATAGCATAAGCAAAAATCCCATTAAGCCTTTCTACATGTTCTTCACCCCATTCCATATAACTTTTTAATAGAACTTCGGTATCGGAGTGAGAATGGAATCTCCAGCCTTTCTTAATTAATTCTATTCTTATTTCTTCCGTGTTGTACAATTCTCCATTATATACGAGCACATATTTTGCATCGTTCTTATCTGCAATCATCGGTTGTTTCCCACCGGCAGGATCAACGACAACGAGCCGCCGCTGTCCGAAACCTACATGCTGATCATACCAATAACCATATTCATCTGGTCCGCGATGAGCTAATTCATCTGTCATACGACTTAATTGTCCCTGGTCCTGATCTAATCTTCTTGTAAAATCTATCCAGCCAATAATCCCACACATACTTGTTCACCATACCTTCCATAGCCTGATTGCTCTTACTAATTTATGCGTAAAAAAAATAAAAATGATTGCTATTTATACATACAGTTTCCGTCCCAAGGCTTGTGGCAGGGATTTTATGAAAATTTTGGCTGATTATTCATAAACGTGCTGAAAAAAATTGGATGAAATTGTGCACTTACTGATGACAGCTGCGAGGAAGTGCGGCCTAAGGATCTTATATGGAGGATGAACACCTTCGCGTCTGGGAAACTTGGCGTGATGACTTTCAGAGGGGCGCTGAACGTCTTCGCGTCTAAGAAAATTAGAGCGATGGCTTTCGGAGGGGCGCTGA
>NZ_FOGL01000011.1:16528-93337 GCF_900111195.1 Gracilibacillus ureilyticus | reverse complement strand
CGACTTCGCGTCTAAGAAAATTAGAGCGATGACTTTCGGAGGGGCGCTGAACGACCTCGCGTCTAAAAAAATTCGAGCGATGACTTTCGGAACGTGGCTGAACGTCTTCGCGTCGAGGAAATTTAGAGCAATAGCTTTCGGAACGTGGCTGAATGCCATAGTGCTAGAATTCCGGGAATAAAAAAAGGTTCCAAGCCATTTTTTGCCCGGAACCATTTTTATTTAGCTGGTTATGTCCCAGCCTCTCTCTATTCTATTACATGGATATTGGTAAACGGAAGAAACCTAATATAATAGCGATGAGTAATGCAATGATTAACTGAATCCAGAAACTTGTTGCTGGTTTCGATTTGGATGTTTTTACAAGGATCATCTCCATTGCAACAATGACCCACAGACCTGCAATGATCTTAACGATCAGCTCACCTAGTAACGGAAAGCTTGGGAAGCCGATTCTCGCATACTCCGCGATCAAATCTCCACCTGAATATAAGATTAATAAATAATCTAATCTTAAAATCATATGTAATATTTTACCCGCTTTACTTCCTTTTCTGTACATAACAAATGCAATAATCAGCAAAATTAAACCTAACGCCCATGATGTAATGTGTAAGTGTGTCATTTTTATTACCCCCATTCGATTTTAAATCACTGTACAGAAAGTATCATATCACTATATGTGAACATTTTCATGTCAGAACATTGCAAGTCACTCTATTGTCACAATTTTTTTGTTCCTGGCAATGATCGATCGGCTACTCCTGTATCTTTCTTTTATTCGCTAATATTTTTTTATAAACAAAACTGCGCCAGATCCATTCTAATGGTCCACGTTGGAAATATTTCAGCCATAACCAGCTTAAAAAAAGTTGAATTGGAAAAACGATAATGGCAATAAATATTGTTTGAAACGGATTTAATTCACCGTACCATCCCAGACCTATTGAATAAAATAAACATATGCCAACAATCGATTGAAAAATATAGTTAGATAATGCCATCTTCCCTACATTTGCGAACTTATTAAGAATGGCGGGAATTTTCTCATATACGATAGAAATACTAATAACATAAAATACGGCAGAACTCGTCCCGCCGACTGTATCTTGTAACAATGACAGCCATAACGGGTTGCCGACCAGATAAGGACCCGCTTTAAAAATAATAAATAAAAGGAAACTAATTGCCCATATCCGTTTTAAAATCCTTTGATATTTCTGTACATCATGAAGCCACTTATTTCTTGCAAAAATAACCCCAAGGAGAAAGATTGGTAATAAATTTGCAGTAATGAACACAAAGTTAAACAGGTCGTTCGCATAAAGCCAATTATTTAAATTCTGGCTGAGAATATCCTGCCAGCTTCCTGAGCCGAAATTCTGAAAGGAAGCTTCAATAGCCACTGAATTCACCAATGTGACATAATTTCTAACTAAAAAAAGCATCCCTGTTAATATTAAAGATGGGATCAACAATAAACAAATACTCCAGATTAATAAAGTTTTGTTCTTTCGGTTCATAAATAATAATAAAAGGAACCCAATTATACTGTAACTGATGAGAATATCTCCATGCCAAATCAAAAATGCATGGATAATCCCGAAAATAAGCAATATGAGTAACCTTCGAACCATTGTTTTCATTGGTTGAATATTCTTATTTTTAAGATTTTCATAAATAATCTGCATTCCAAATCCAAACAGGAAAGAAAACAATGAGTAGAAGCTTGCCTGAAAGAAAATATCAATAAGTACCTGCCATACCCCTGCCTCCTCTCCCCCCCAGTAGTTGACTCCATTTCCATATAAAAAGTATGGTCCATGAAATGCTGGAAGGTTTACAACAAAAATACCAAAAATAGCAAATCCCCTTGCTGCATCTATCCATGTCAGCCTCTGTTTCTCCTGAAGTGGAGCTAATGTTTGATCCATTATTTTATAACTCCTCTCACTTTTTCTATATCACTAACTATTCAAATCGTCTGTAAAAAACCCAATGAACAAAAGTCTCCCTTTATTCTATCCTACAATTTCTTCCTGCACTAGCAATATATAATTTTTTCCGCCCAACTTTTCACAAACTCGCTTTCCAAACATACACTAACTATGAAATAAGTTCTGCTACTATTCAAAGAAAGCCAGGTGAATAATATGCCAGCAATTGTCGGAGCTGTTAAAGTAATAAACATTGGGTCCTCCAGCATTTTTCACATTGGCGATGTTTATAAAATAAAGCCATATACCCTAGCTAAGACCTTTGCGGGCGGCGGTTCATTTAACAGTGGGGACGGAATTCGCATTCACTTAGAGAACGCCCAGACAAATATTATGGACGATGACTACGTTGATCAGAACTTTACAGCTTCTAAGTAGGTGAGTTAGTTGAATTTAACTGTGAATCAATCGATCTGTATCCATTTTCTTAAGGTTGGAAATGTTTCTAATTCTTCCGTTTTCCAGATTGGGAGTACAGGACAGTTACAGGCACTTGCACAGCTATACAATACTGGTGGATATGAAACAATTGCCGAGGAAGCAGCACCCAGTGGCGTAAGTGAACCACTGGTACCTTTATCACCACCTTAATCGTTGACACTAAGGAGGAATTGACATGGATTATCCTGCACTAGTTTTTTACGTAAACCAGCTTCAACAGCACATTCAGCAACTCCAGTTGGAAATTAACTCCTTAGAAACCCGTATCAGCCAATTAGAACAAAAAGAGGGTTCTCCTAAGACAACTATTGAAAAATTGGAGTATCACTTTGATCAGTTAAAAATAGAACGGTTGGATGGTACTCTTCATATCGGAATTAGTCCAGAGGATTTAAATCAAACGGATGACTTCTCTCTTCCATTTCCAAATCACCCTTCCCCAAATTATCTTCAGGAATTAAATCAATACACAGAAACAGAATTACCTCAGTTTATAGGACAACTGGAAGAGGAATATCAATACAGATTAACTGATGATTACCGGAAAATTCTGCTCGATGATATAAGAAAGCAGCTCCCCGGACGAATTTCTTACTATGCAAGCAGAAATGATAACGACCAAAGCTGGGTTGTCCAGCAAGTCATTGGTGAGCTGCACCATGGCCTGCACAAATGGTTTCAACAACAAATAAAGAAGGAGTAGATCATATTGTATTACAATGTGAATAATTGGCAATTAGAAGTTGGAAGTATATCCATGATGGGGGTATCCAGCTCGTCTTTGTTTTTAATAGGGGACAGTGAAAATATCCAGTTAGCATCAAGCTTTGACACACCTCCTGAATCATACATTGTTGGTGCGCAAATTCCTGTCCCGCCAAATACAGGTGAAGTAATTGAACAAGCGAACGACTAGAGTAAAAGGTGTCAAAGTTACCAGTTTGGCATACAGCTCGATTTTTAATATCGGGGATACTAATTTTATGGAACCGAAACTCGATGCATTGGCTGTTCAAAAAGAAGGTGGCATTTCTTCAGATAAAGGTTTTGAATTGGAGAAGTATCCAATCTTTCAATCAGAGGGCCATTTTTTGCCAATTAATATGCAGATAGAACAACATCATACCCACCATTGCCCTGTAATTGATGTCCCTGTAATTGAAATTAGTGCTATCTCCTCCTCTGCCATTGTAAATTTGGGAAATGTTAAAAATGTAAAGTCAAAAAGCAGGATTAAACATATAAGGATTCTAAAGGATGAGGAAAACACAATGGAAGTATAATCATTCAATTTTTGTTTGAACAATTCCTTTTATGTGATTTAAAAAATTTGCCAACTTTATTGTTATTTCGCAAAATGAAAGGTTGTGTAGGTATGCCGTCGATCGTTGGTCCAATAAAGATTAACAGTGTTGATGGAGGGATTGTTAATTTCGGTGACAGCTTCTATCTTTCTCCTAAGAGCGCATCAAAGTCTGCAGCCGGGGCAGGTTCGAATAATACCGGGGATTTCCTTAATACTAATACCGGTTTTAATATAACAAATACGGTGGATCCAGATGCTGTCGATCAGGTTATGAATGCAAATGCCTAAAGGGATAATCCCTTTAGGCATTTATACTTCTATTAATAATGATTGGTCAAAGTAATACAGGAACTTTTGCTGAATTGGCTGCTTCCAGATATCTTCTAAGGCTTTAGCATATAATTCTACTTGAATTTTATAGCGATCCCGCAATGTCTTTATTGCCTGCTCATCGATCTGAGAGGTAATCTGATCTGTTTTGTAATCTAACAATATCCATCCGTCTTCTGTTTTGATTAAGCAGTCGATTACCCCTTGCAGGAAAATCCGTTCTTCTTCACCGGTCCATGCAGGGTAAACTTCATTTGCCGGCAGAGTTAAGCTGAAAGGGATCTCCCGTTCAACTTCATGCTGTAAGAGGAATTTGCCGATATCCGTAGCAAAGAATTGTGCAATGGCACTATAATTAATTGCTTGCCCTTCTTCTCTTGTTAGTATCTCATTCGCCTCTAATTTAGCAACAAATTCAACCAGGGACGATTCATTCCATTCTCTGTCTAACGGTATATGCTGCATCACTGTATGCATTGCCGTCCCAATCTCCGCCCTTGTCAACCGTTTTTCCTGCTGCATAAATCGTGGTCTTTTTCTGATCGGTGCCCGAAACGGTTCAATGATGGACTGATCACTATAACTGTCTCTTACTTCATGCTGTCTTTTCATTTCAGTTACCGTTTGTTTGGCACGGTATTTGACAGCATCCTGATGTGGGTAAATATAACTTAAATGACGCTCCACCAATATTTTTTCTTCTGTATCTTCCAAAGGGAGAGGGTGCCATTTATTAATAGCTTCTTCCAATGTATCCATCGCTTGTTTACTTGTTTCTTCAATCTCCTGATATTTACTGCTGTGAACTCGCTCCAGCCACCATTTTGATTGGTCTTCCAGTATTTCCTGCGGGATTTCTGTTACTGCGTCATCTGTACGCAGCAGTTCACCATGTTTATGTCTGACAAGACCTGCTCCAATCCAATCTAAATAGGAAGCTGACTCCAGCCGGTAATAGTTCGGTAATACCCAGTCACCATGGTTAACCATCGATTCCCATTTCTTTTTCTTTTTTTCTAATGAAGGTACTGTTCCTACAAGAACCAATTTTTCTCTTGCACGTGTCAGTGCAACATATAACACCCGCATCTCTTCAGCCAGTAACTCCCGGTGCATTTCTTTTTTTATTGCATGGTAAATTAATGTCGGATACATTATACGCTTTTCGGGATCAATATATTTGGAAGCAAAGCCAAGTTCTTTATGGAGCAAATACTTCTCACGCAAGTCCTGCTGATTAAACTGTTTATTCATTGCCCCGACAATTACTAACGGGAACTCAAGTCCTTTACTCTTGTGGATGGTCATAATTCTGACAACATCTTCCTGCTCTCCTAACGCTTTCGCCGCTCCTAAATCGTCCCCTTTTTCTTCCATGCGCTCAATAAACCGCAGGAAGCGAAACAAGCCGCGAAAGGAGGTAGATTCATAACCCTTCGCTCTGTCATATAATGCCCTTAAGTTTGCCTGACGCTGTCGTCCACCTGGAATTCCCCCAACAAAATCATAATAGCCTGTTTCCTGAAAAATAGTCCAAATCAGTTGGGATAATGCACCTTGTCTTGCCTCTCTTCTCCATTTTTTCAACCTTGTCAGAAATGGCTGGATTGTATCTTTAATTACTTTCGAGTCGCCAACCCTGCTGTATGTTTTTAACGCATCATAATACGAAGCATTTCTTTCTGCTAACCTGATCTTAGCAAGCTCATCCTCATTTAACCCAACGATCGGTGATTTTAATACAGATGCCAGCGGGATGTCCTGTCTTGGGTTATCAATGACTTTTAATAAACTGATCATCACCTGAATTTCGATGGCTGCTAAATAGCCTGATGCCAGTTCAGCATATACCGGTATGCCCTGTTTTTTAAATTCTTCCATTATCGTTGGCGCCCATGTCATCGAACGCAACAGTATCACAATATCCCTATATTCTGCTTTCCGTGGTAAGGATGTACGCTTGTCCATTATTTCAATGGGAGCTTTCTCTCTATGTCCAATCCATGTCTGGATTTTTTCCGCATAAGCCCTTGCTTCTAATTGAGCCTTTTCCAAATCCTCTTCCATTTCCAGCATCTCATCATTCAACTCTTCTTTTTCTGCCTCATTTCGCTCCTGATCTATAATATAAACCTCTGTCTCCGGCTCTGTAAGAGGGACATCATCATAACTTCTGTTACCGTATATTAATTCTGCATCTTCGTCATAATCAATGTCACCGACTTCCGGGTCAAATAACTGGCGAAATACATAATTTGCTGCTGATAACACATCATTGCGACTGCGGAAATTTCGTGCTAAATCAATTCTGTATCCTGAATCTTCCGCTTTGCCGAACCGGTTATATTTCTCAATAAAAAGAGCAGGTTCTGCATGTCTAAAACGGTAGATACTTTGTTTAACATCTCCAACCATAAACATATTACCGTATTCTGCCTGGTTCGATACACTCATCAATAGCGTTTCTTGTACAATATTCGTATCCTGGTACTCATCTACCATTACTTCTTCATACTTTTGCTGTAACGCTCTGGCAAGTGATGATGGACGCTGAGACTGTTTATCTTCCAGTAATAACTCCAATGCAAAGTGTTCTAAATCACTGAAGTCAACTAAACCTCTTTCTTTCTTGGCTTCCTGGTATGCGGTACGAAAGGACTTAATCATCTTTGTTACTTCTAATATCGTTGGATAAAGTTTTCTCATATCTGCTAAATGGCTCGATAAACTTCTCGTAAACCATTCTGAGCCTATTTTATTCCAGCGTTTTTTTATATCATCCCGCAGTGCTTTAACTGCATTTTTCTTTTCTTCATCACAGTCCACTTTTTTCCGTGACAATGCTTTAAATTTGCCATCAGTAAATATAGATTGAGCTTCATCCCACGAAATTTCAATTGCCCCTTTTGCTTGTTGAACCATCAAAAGATCCTCATCTAGTGCTTCTGCATAATGGAATGGTCCATCACTGTCTTTTGTGATGTGGAGTGCTTCATTCAACTGGGACTCTATTACCTCTAACTGTCTTTTCATCTCCTGCTTTAAAATAGTTAACCAATGTGGCTCTTCTGTTACATCTTCGTCTATATCATATGTCTCGGCTAACTGGTCCAGCCATCTGTCCGGATTCGGATGCTGAATGGAGAACTCGTACATTTTCAAAATCAGATTCTCCATATCTAAGTCATTCCTGTCATTCGAAAAGCGATCGACCACTTGGAAAAAAGCTTCCTGACTCTCCCTGTCTTCCTGACCATACCACTCTTCAAAAAGCTGTTCTAACACATCCTGTCTGATCAAATCCGCCTCTACATCATCCGCTATGCGGAATCCTGGGTCAATATCCAGCTGGTAAGCATATTTGCGGACAAGATCCATACAGAAAGAGTGCAATGTTGAAATAGATGCATGTTGCAGGAGTGATAATTGCTTTTTCAGATGGTTTGATTTAGGATCATTGGCTAATGCCTCTTCCAGCGCTTCTCCAATACGGTTACGCATTTCCTGTGCCGCAGCATTAGTAAAAGTAACGACAAGCAATTGGTCGATATCAACAGGTTTTTCTCTGTTAAGCAGCTTCTGGATTATCCGCTCAACTAATACAGCTGTCTTACCTGAACCTGCTGCCGCTGCTACTAATATATTTCTGCCAGACTGGTATATCGCTTCTTCTTGTTCTTTTGTCCATGATGGCATTAGTCCTCACCTCTTTTCATCGCTTCCAATGCTTCCTCGTCTTTTAAATCTTTTAATTTATGATAATTATTTTCAGTTAATGTCGGGTCGAACTGGCATACCGACCGGTAGGAACAGAATGTGCACGCGTTTTGATCTTTTTTCTGAAATGGATTGAGGCTTATTTCTCCATCAAGCATTGCTATTCCGGCACCTGTCATTAACTGACGAATATATGATTGTAACTGATCAAAAATTTCCCTGTCCGCCACTTGTGAGCCTTTATAAAAACTGCCCGTCTTACTGAAGCCTGCTGGAACAATGTTACTTCTGCCGGAATCCAGGGTCGTATCCATCATTTTTACTACATCTTCTTGTTCGAGCAACAGGCCCTTCATTTTAAACTGTTTAAAAATCTCTGCTTCAATTTTATCCTCAGATAAGCTATCAGACAAAGAGAGCATCGGGTTGTGTACATGAAAATATAACACTCCGGCAGGCGATGCTTCCCGTCCAAGCCATTGCACCGCATTCGTTAACACAACATCCAGATATGCAAGCATCTGTAATGCCAATCCGTAGTATACTTCTGATAAATTTAACCCTCTGGAGCTGGATTTGTAATCGATAATCCGTAAAAACAGTTGCTCCTGCTCAATAGCCTGGTCGACACGATCGATTCTTCCTCTTAACAGCAGCTTATAATCATCTTTTAAAGGGATTTCTAATGGAGCCAGTTGATTAGGATACCCAAAACCAACTTCTAAACCAACCGGTGAGAACATGGATTTCCTTGCCTGTTCACTTAAAATAAAGGTTGCTCTTGCAATGATCTCTTCTAATTTCCGTTGAATATACTGATATCTTTTCGAACTGTGTAATATTTGGTGCTGAAGCACAGGTCCCAAATGTCCAATTGCGCGATTGGCATAGTTTTTTGCTTCTTTGTCATAGATGTCAGCGAAATTTCTTCCTTCTTTTTGTATCCACTCTGTTATTTGTTTTAATGCTTCATGGAAGAGCTGGCCAATATCTGGCGCGTCCAGTTTATATGTCTGCCTTTCTTCCAATCCTAAGTTGTATCTGACAAAATGTTGATAAGAACAGCGGTGGTATGTTTCCAGTCTCGATACACTTGCTTTAATTTCCTTACTGTACAGCTGCTCTACTGTCTCTTCAGACAGGTTTTTCGGTTTATTCTGATAAAATAATCCCTTCAATACCATTTGGTTTGTTGCTTTATTATCAGGCTGTTCAATATACCAATTTAATACATAATCCCAAATCGAATCGATCGGATAACCCCTTAACCTTCTCGCTAATTGTGCTGTTAATGCTCCTCTTGTTTTCACAGGAGTTGCCACAAATCTTTCTGCATCCAGCATCTCTTCCGGATCCTGCAAGGTGACTTTTTCTAATCGCTCCGGGAAAATTTCCCCGATCCGTTTAACAAGAGGAGAGGCTGCTTTCATCTTACCTTCCTCATTACTCAGCGGATAACTAATCCATAAATAATCGGTAGGCAGTGTAAACGCACTGTATACATAAAAAGCATCATCAAGCAGTTGACGTTTGCTTCCTTCAGCTAACTGAATCCCCTGTGTCTGCAGTAAACTCCGCTCTTCTTCTGAAATAAGCCCATCTCCACCTTGTTTCATTGGCCATGTACCTTCATTCACACCTAGTAAAAATGCGCATTTTATTCCATGCATTCTCGAACGGTCAATCGAACCAACAACAACATGGTCAATGCTTGGCGGCACATGAGAAAATTGCAATGAGTCAAGACCGGATTCCAGTATATTCCGGAATGCTTTTAAGTCAATAGCCTCTTCTCCGGCTATTTCCGTTATCTCTTCCAGCAATTGAATAATAGCATCCCATACCTGATCTTGTTCACGCCCTTTTTCAATTCGGCCTTCCGCATCATATTGTTCCCGTATTGTTTCTAGCTGCTGTGGGGCTCCAATCCACTCTAACCATTCATACAATACAATTGCTTTATCCCTAATCTTATCTGCCTCTCTTAATCTGGTGTCTAGTGGCCCAATAATTTCTGCTGCCTGATCACGGTACATATTTATTTTTTTTTGTATCGTTAATTCACGGTCCGTTTGTGCTGATTGTTCAAAACCCCTGAACCGCTGAAAAAGCCATGGCTGATCATTTAACCACCGGTTTCTGCCCCTGATTCCATATTCCAGGACATAGTTTTCTAATTCATCAATCGCTTCCTGATCCAGCGGATATTGCTTATCTCCTTCAGGAATAAAACCTGTTTTCAGAACACGAAATATCGCGTCATATCGCCAATCCCCCTCAATCACATCAAGCAATGAACGAATACATTCTATCAACGGATGATGAAGCATCGGTCGTTTTTCATCAACAAAGACCGGAATTTTGTAATCTTCAAAAACGGTTGTAATTAAATCATGATAGACTTCAGGCTCACGTATTAAAACAGCAATCTCACGGAAACGATAATCCTGATCCCGTATTAATTTAATAATCTCCTGGGCAGCTCCTTCCACCTCTGCTCTTGGATGAACGGCTTCTGCTAACTGAACCGGTGCTTTACCATTAAAAGGAACAGCCGGCCTGTTGTCAAAATGGTTGTCCAAATGCGTAAATGCTGTTTTTTGTTTATTTGATACTGTTACAGTTTCCATCTCTATACCATGCTTCTGTACTAATTGCTCCATTTGAATGTATGTTTCTTTCGTTACATGAAATAAATCTAACGGATCTATAACCGGTTGATCCATTTGATCAATGGTTAGTGTCATATGAACATGTTTCGCTTTCTGCAGCATTACTTCAACTACCAATAATTCTTGTGGAGTAAAATGGTGAAATCCATCAATATATACTTCTGTATCATGTAAAAAGTCACTATCCATTAATTTTTCAATTAAGAGCTGCAATCTGTCTTCATTATCCATATAAGTTCCTGCTAGAGCTTGTACTAGTTGATCATAAATATAATACAAGTCATTCAGTTTATTTGTAAGGGCCTGTTCTGTTACCGTCTGGTGCTGAAAACGTCCCATTTCTGTAATCTGTTCTGTAATCATATCTGGTGTTATGCAATACCGTTTGAATTCTGTAATCATTTCTTCTAATTGTTTAAGGAACCCTTGTTTTTCAACTGCTTTCTGAAATACCTTCCATTCAGATGTTCGCTGATCAATAATCTTTCTAAGCATCATTTGTATGCCTGTTGATGTTATGAATTCCTTCGTTGCACCCCCGGTTTGCTGCATTACTCGCCATGCCAGACGGGAGAAACTATATACTTGGGCACGTATGGAGCCATTTAGTTGCCGATCATTTAACAGGGCATATTCCTGTTGAAAGGTCATTTGATCAGGTACTAAATAAATAATTGGAGAACCTTGAGGATTTTGCTGAAGTTTAGTTTTGATTTCTGTCATACATTGTTCGCTTTTGTTAGCAGTCGAACTTCCTGTAATTAAGCGTAGCAATAATACACCTACTCTCTCTCGGTTATTTCCCTCGTTTTCTTTTCATTTCTTTCATTATACCAAACTTACGTTCTTTTGTTTAGCGAAAAAAAATGGGAAAATGAGAAGGGAAGCAGGTTGCTGACTTCCGCTCCAGGTTCCAACTTTTAACTATCAATTGGTCATGTCCGGAGCGGTCGCAGTCATCTCTTCCGCTAGTAAGCGCTTTCCTTTTTTCAGCGGATTAATTGAAAGTCAATGTCAGACATCGGCCAATACAATACATCCACCTTTCCTACAACTGTTGCCACGTCTACGAATCCAATGTCTCTGCTATCATAGCTTTTTTGCCGGTTATCCCCTAAAACAAATAACTTTCCTTCTGGTACAACCGTTTCTTCTGTAATTTCTTCTATGGTGAAATCATTGGTTAACTGTCCTTCCGCCTCTTCGCGAAATGGTTCTAAATACGGTTCTTTTACCGGCTCACCATTTATATATAAAATGTCATTTTTATAAGCTATATGGTCACCAGGTAAACCGATAACGCGTTTTACATAATCTTCTTCTTCATTAGCATGAAACACGATCACATCAAAACGGTCTATTTCTTTTAAATCATATATCATTTTATTTACCATTAATAAGTTCCCGTCATGCAATGTCGGTTCCATCGATTTGCCGTTTACGACATAACTGGCAAATAAATAAGAACGAAAGAAAAAAGCAAGTAAAAGGGAAAATAGTATGATGCGGATAATAGACCACGTCTTTTTCTTTTTCATGGCATTCCCTCCAGCATTTTTATTACTAATTTACCCCCATTCTCCCTCTTTTAACCTTTATATTTTTCATTTTTCTTTTCCACTCTTTTATGCAGTCTCTTTTCCATGTATTTACCTAATAACCAAAAGATTGTAATTCCTATTGCAACAATCACAGACTTTACTGGATTTTGTGCAAAAGAGAAAATACTGTCTCCAATATAAGAAACTGTAAAGATCATCACTGCCTTCCCAAGGAATACTGCCAAAATAAACTGATACAGATTCACTTTGGATATGGCAACAACTAAATTAATGACAGCTGATGGCGAAAACGGAAAACAAAGAAGTAAAAACAATGGACCAAAACCGTGTCTCTCCAACCAGTTCATCACCTTTACTACCTGTTTATTTTTACGAACCCAGCGAAAGAGACGAACATCTTTAAAATGGCGGACAATAAGGAATACTACTATTGACCCGGTGCTCGCGCCAATCCATGAGAGCAGAAATCCTTCAAGCAAGCCGTAAGCTGCAGCATTTGTCATGACGAACACTACTAACGGTAAAAAAGGTAAAAAAGCTTCCAAAAACGGCAAGAGTAAGCCCGGAATCGGTCCTAAGCTCTCATAACTTGTTAGTAAAAAATTGACAAGGCTATCATAATCATTTGCTTCAATTAATTCCTTAATTTGTTCTACATCGATATTATCAATATTACTAATATTATATGTAAGCATTGTTGGTAAGAACCCCTTTTTCCATAAAAACAATCATTTTTATCAATTACTTAAATATATTTTAATACTTCTTGCCTTTTTTTACTAATAAAAAAATGTTTGTTGCATTTTTGTTCATAACTGCATATAATAGAACACACGTTCCTATAAAGGAGAGAAAGCTATGCGATATTTAGAAGAGCATGAATGGAATTTAGCTTCACGTTTTTTATTTATGTCAATGGCGTTACGCGTAATAAAACATGATCTTGCACAACTTCAGCAAAATGCGCCCTTTAAGATTAATGAACCGTATATTACTCTTCTGAAACAAATAGAGAAGAAGGCGACAGCTGAACGAAGAGATTTACAACAACAAATGTACAAAGAAAAAATCCAGGTGATGACAGTGGAGAAAAAAGACTCGTTCACAACTTATCTGTTCACATGTAAAGGCAGGGAAGAAAAAAGAAATTACTTTAACCCTGCTATCAGAAAAAAAGTCGAAACTATTCTGAATGAATGGATATTAAATGAAACAGAAAGCCCTCAATCCGAAAAAAAAGAACCGCTATCTTTATGATAACCGTTCCTTTCCATAAATTATTTATATAATAACAGAGTCTGTGCCATTATCCCGGAGCTGCACCAAAGGACTTCATCTCTTATTAGCGTGCATTTAATGTAAACGTCTTTGTTTATTAGTCTCTGCTATATACTGTGATAATGGCAGCACATCACTAAGCTTATCGGAAATTATACAGCGGTACTGTGCTGTTTTATTAATCTGGTTGAGAATAACAGCATAGGAAACATCTACAATAAGACTGCGCCCATTCTTAAAAATAATTTTCGTTTGATAATTAGAAAATCTTTCAATTCGATTGACATGTGTGTGGGAGATCCAGATGCAAGACTTTTTAGTTGGGGATTCAACAGGGAAGAAATACATATTACTCATTCGATCAATAACTATGGGAGGTTTATGGCTAGTATCTGTTAATCTGCGGGAACCTTCTAATAAACCACGTAAGCTGATACCAAACTCGCGGCAGGTCATATCCATTACTTTATAGGAATGAATATCAACTTCATAATCATCTTCCTCTTCATATTCCATAATTCTTGTACCAAAATTTTTTCCTTTTCTCAGACCAATTACTGCCAAAGTTGCTGGGCTAATTTCACAGCCTTTCGACATAATCATCAACCTTCCTCCTTAAAACTAGTATTTTATTCACACTTAAAATATTACCAATTTATAGAGGAAAAGGATATAATTTTAACCAATAAATAGTTCTTATTACCTAACCGTTTGTTTAATTTTACAAAGTTGTGATAAAATCTATAAAAAAAAGTGCTTTCATAAGGGTAAAAACGTAAAATTTGAATCAAGTAGGTGATAAAATGTGGAAGAAATTTTTTCGGAAGAAAGATATCAGCTATCCAATCCGGGCTGTTTCCAGTGAAGAAGTAAAAAACGCTGTCAGAGCATACAGCAAAACGCTGCCCAGTAATGTTCCGCTGAAGGTTTTGATCAACGAAGACTCCACCATTAATTTTGAGCTGTTGACACCTTTTTTGAAGGCGTTCCCTGACAGGAACTACTATATGTCCAAAGAAACCTATGAAATATTTGAAGAGGAAGATAAGCATCTCGCTCTTGCTGTAGATAAAGTTCAGAAGGCTGTTGATCAGTATGTAGATCTTAAAAAGGACCTTCCCATCATAGACTATGATCCATACCGGAAAGTCAGTTATTTTAAATTAGAGCAGCTAAACCTCATTACAGATCGACCTGAAATAGATTTTTATATTACAGGAGAAGAGTATTTAATTACAAGAAAAAAACCACAATAATGTGGTTTTTCACTACGCTAAGCTCCCTGAAACAGAGACAGCTCCTAATGATTATTTCAAGCTTGTAATATGATAGATTCCCATTGTCTTTCTGCCTGTTTTTCAGTACTGGCAACTTCCTGCTTCAGCTTTTTCAACTGCTGTATAGTCTGGGAAACTTTCTGAAGCATGGATTCTACTTCGCGTGCAGATTGATTAATTTTATCCTGCACAAACCAATCCATCACTAAACCGTCAAGGAAATAGTCAGCAAATGTTAATCCGCCGGAAATTTCAATATTCGCATTAAAGGATTTACCAATATCGGATAGTTCATGAGAAAATTTCCGCAGTAATCTTTGTGCCTCATGTGTCGCCCGCTTTGCATCATCAATATGGCTATGTTTTAAGGAGGTAGAAACAAGCCCACCGCCAAACATATCAACTGTTCCCCAATTTTGGGCTTTTTTGAGTGATTCACCTGCAGAAGAGAGGGCTCTATTCACTTTATGCCCGGCATCTAAAGCTTCTTCGATTTCTGTCTGTTCATCTTTAATGATGCCAATTTTCTCTAACAGACGATGTGCTTCCTCACCTTTTTCATTATTCGAATCTAAAAGATGTACATATTTTTGCTCCAGTATTTCATGATATTTAGCTTCAGGATCACCTAAATCGGCGATACGGCGGTCCAGTTCTTTCACATCTGATTCCAGATCTTCTACAGAAGACTTCGCTTCCTCATAATGGAGCTGGGCACTGACCAATTCCTGCTTCTCCTGATCTAACTTTTCGTCTTTTCTTCCTGTTAATGTATAGAAGATATTAGCAATACTAAAGCTTTCCAGTTTTTCTACATCAACCTTCTCTGCCTCTAGTTTTTGAAATAATTCACGTTCCCTTGAACGCACTTGCCCTAACTGTGTAACCAGTTGTGTCCGCTCGTCCAAATAGCGTTTCAATTTCCGCTTCTTTTCCTGTTCATCAATTAATTGCTGGTAAAATTCGTCCATTTCCTAATCACCTCTATTAGATAGTACGAACAAGGTCAGGAATTTGTTTCACGATTTTCAATAATTTCTCTCAATTTTTCTATTCTTTCCCGGATAGAGGGATGAGACGAACGAAACAAACGAATCAATGGTGCAGGTGAAATGTCTGTTTTTGATTGTTCTGCAAGCAGATAATAGGTATGCAACGCCGGAGTTAAATCTTCCGTTTGGTCCATTGCGAAGATATCGGCAGTTCGCTCCATCTGTCGGGATACGAATAAACTTACAGGTTGAGTAATTGTTAAGATAATAGAAGCAGTAAGTAACAGTTTTAATAGTCTTGTATAGATTTGGTCATCTTTCCATTTAATCGACAGCCATTGTAATAAGAGTAATAAAATTAACGAAAGCAGCAGATACAGTCCCATCCCAATGTACACATGCTTATATAAATAATGGGCTACTTCATGAGCGGTAATAAACAGGATTTCGGCCTCTTCCATTCCATTTAGCATAGTGTCCCACAGGACGATCCTTGCATGCCCAAAAATACCTGTTACATAGGCATTATATGTAGTTACCTTCTCACTTTTATTGACGACAAGAATGTCAACATCAGATAACCCTGCACTTTCAGTCAACTGTTCCATCTCTGTCCGCAGTTTGCCAGACTTCAACTGATGAAAATCATCAAAAAGCGGATCAATCCAAACCGGCTGAATGAAAACAATAAAAATAGCAAAAGGTAAAATAGCCAGCCATAATATGATTCCCCATCTTCGCGGCCATTTTTCCATAAAGAGCAAGCTGAAATAAAGCAGAAAAAAGATGATTAAAAAATATAATCCAGTTGATAATATCAGTTCCAGAAACCATGATAGAAATCCTTGTGTGCGTGTTCCTTCACTTATTGAAAGAGCATGCCAAAATGCCTGGAATGGAAGACGTGCAATAAACTCCAGTCCTATAAGCATTCCAGTAAATACTAAACTGGAGAGCAGCCTGGAATTATTCTTACCTACATGGATACTGGCATTTCTCTTTATCAGCAGTATGTATATAATTATGACCTGAATCGGCAACATCGCGAAAAAAGCCGCATGCGATAATGCACCATAGCGGGAACCACTTAATGATTCCAGTGGATAGAAATAATAAAAATAGAGAAACAGCCCTACCGTATAGACGAAATAGATAGTTAACAGTTTTTTCATTCCCGGCTCCTTTTTCACAGCGTTTCTATTATGATTATATCTACATACATATTAGTTATTACTAGTTTTGCCAAATGAATCATGGATAACCACTTACTTTCGGATAAAAACAAAGACTGTCGCCATAGCGGGGACAGTCTTTTCTCTGTTATTAATATATAAGCCCTACAAGATCTTCTTTGGTAATTTTCCCAAGGTAATGCGAGACATCGATGTCTTGAAGCGCCTGGTCTATCGCCTGACGCTCATAACGAATTCCAGTCAACTTTTCTTCCAACTCTGCCACATCCCCAATTCCGAAGAAATCTCCGTAAATCTTACATTGATCAATCATTCCTTTGTTGACGTCTAATCGCACATCAACCAATCCACCTTCAAACTTGTGTGAGTGCTGAATATTAAATTTCGGTGATTTCCCATAATTCCAATCCCATCTCTGGTAACGTTCTTCAGATAGTTGACGGATATTATCCCAGTCTTCTTCTGTCAGTACATACTGTGGAACATCCTCTACCTTCTCCACATCAAATATATGACGCAGAATATGTGCTTTGAAATCCTCCATTGATAATTTATTTTCCATAAATTCTGCAATATTGGTTACACGGCTGCGTATCGATTTAATACCTTTAGACTGAATTTTTTCTGTTTTTACATTTAAAGATTTTACTACATGCTCAATTTCGGAATCATACATTAATGTCCCGTGACTGAACATTCGCCCTCTTGTCGTAAACTGAGCATTCCCGGATATTTTCCGTCCGTCTGCGACAAGGTCATTTCGGCCTTTTAATTCAGCAGGTACACCTAACGTCCGCAATGCTTCCACAACAGGTTCAGTAAATTTTGCGAAATTGTGGAAGCTGTCCCCATCGTCTTTGGTAATAAAACTGAAGTTCAGGTTGCCCTGATCATGATATACTGCTCCTCCACCTGAAAGTCTGCGAACGACATGAATACCATTCGATTCAACATAGTCTGTGTTAATTTCTTCAATCGTATTTTGGTTCTTCCCAATAATTATCGATGGTTCGTTTATGTAAAATAACAGATAGGAATCTGTTTCTCCAAACTGTTTTAACACATACTCCTCGATTGCAAGATTAATATGAGGATCTGTTATCCCTTTATTGTCAATAAATTTCACTATGACGCACCCCTTTTATATTGATTACTATTATCAATTAGTATAAAAGAATTAATCGAATAAAACAATTTTTTGAAATTGTACTAATACAAAGTGTTGATTTTTTTATTTTGTTATAATACAATATAAATAAGACACGCTTTTATAAGTGTGATTAGTGCGGATAAGATATTGTAATAGAAGAACACGATTCCCTAACGTGTTGATTACAATTATCCCGCCATTTAACCTATTTGAAGTCTTTTACCCTATATCTTTCGTTCCTTTCATCCTACTTATCCTGCTGAATAAGGATGATGAACATTCCCATCCAATTAATCGGATATATGGAAAAGACAAGACACCTGCAGCTAATTAGTAGCTGCTTTTTTTATGGTCCTTAAACATGTGAACTGAACCAAACATATAATGGGTATTATGTGGTGGGGGCTATACCGCTGCTCCGACCGCCCACTTTGCAATGAGGATCTTCAAATCTCGCTGTCCCCCCAGGAGTCTTCATGACCAGCCTCCGCTTTAGTGCCCCTGATAATTGAAAAAAGCTGCCAATATTACCTTTAGGTCTTATGAATGAAAAATTCTCATGAATAATAATTTTTCATGAGAATTTTAATATGTTTACAATTCTTTATAAAAATTGGAGAGCAACATGCAGTCACACGCAGCGTCAGCTTTACGGATTTAATAACTCCAGGTTACTCTATTCTTGTTCAATTTTCTAAATAAGCTAGTATTCGTTCAACTGCTGCTTCTCCCTGATCAATACAGTCAGGTATCCCTATTCCTCTGAACGAGCTGCCTGCTACAAATAAACCGGGCAGGTTTTCCGCTATGTCTTTCTCTAATTGGTCAATCTTTTCTTTATGGCCAACACTGTATTGTGGCATCGCATTCTTCCACCTGGATACAATTGAGAAATGTGGTTTACCTTCAATTTTCATAATTTTATTTAAATCAGCTAATACAATTTTCTCTAAAGCCTCATCAGATAATTCCACAACATCTTCATCTCCAGGCCTGCCGACATAACAGCGGAGCAAAGCCATTCCTTCAGGTGCTGCAGTTTCAGGCCATTTTTTGTGTGTCCATGTACATGCGGTAATCCGGTAATCACTGTTACGAGAAACTACAAAGCCGGTACCATCAATATCTTCTTTAATAGCAGATTGGTCAAAAGCTAAGGCAACATTCGCTACAGACGTTGCTTTCATATCCTTTATGCTTGTAACAAAATCATAATCTGCCAGCATTTTTTTCATAGTATTGAATGGTGTTGCTATCATTACAGCATCAGACTGGATGACTGAACCATCTGATAATGTTAATGTATATTGTTTAGGCCCTTTCTTAATATGATTAACCGCCGTATCTTTCCGGACGATTTCAGCATCCAGATTCGCTTCTATCGCTTCCACGAGTGACTGTAAACCATCCTTTAAGCTGTAAAACATACTTCTTTTTTTACCTGGACCAGTCTTAGGTTTTGGCATTGTTTTCTGTAAGCCTTTGACTAGGCTGCGATGATGTTGCTCTAGTTGATAGAAATTGGGGAATGTCGCCATCAAACTCAAATCATCAATATTACCCGCATAAATCCCCGAAAGCAGTGGTTCGATTAAATTTTCTACAAGTTCGTCACCGAACCTTCTCCTGAAAAACTTCCCTAATGATTGATCCTTCTTCGGTTCGCCTTTAGGTAAAAGCAGATCAAATCCTGCTCTGATTTTACCTGACAAACTAAATAGATCTGAAAACAGAAATGGCTTTACCTGTGTCGGTATTCCCATAAATGAGCCTTGTGGCATGCTATGTAACTTTCCGTCAACGAGGATATAAGATTTCCCTGTTCCATTCATTACTAATTGATCACCCAGACCTACTTCACGAGCCAGCCTTTCCGCTGATTGCTTCCTTATCAGAAATGAATCAGGTCCTCTCTCGATCGTAAATCCTTCTCTGCGTTCGGTTTTAATTTTGCCGCCTAAGCGCTCACCAGCTTCCAGTAAAGTGATCTGATAGGGTAAGTTCTGTTCTTTTATCTGTTTATTTAAATAATAGGCAGCAGTAAGCCCAGAAATACCGCCACCTATAATTGTTATTCTTTTCATGATTGATCAGTACTTTGGAGTTTTTCCAGAACAACCGTTGCTAATGTGTCAATAAACTTTGGATGAACATTTGGCATCTCAGGTCGATAATAATCTGCTCCAATATCATCACAGACTACTTTACACTCATAATCATTATCGTAAAGCACTTCTAAATGATCTGCAACAAAACCTACAGGTGCGTATACAAAGGAACGATACCCTTTATGTTCAAAAAGGTCACGTGTTAAATCCTGCACATCTGGTCCTAACCATGGATCAGGCGTGTTCCCTTCACTTTGCCAGCCTATTTCCACATTACGGATACCTGCTCTTTCCTGAATCAGGTCTGCTGTTTTTTTCAACTGTTCCGGATAAGGATCTCCATTCTGTAAAATTTTCTCTGGCAAGCTGTGGGCAGAAACAATCAGAACTGCTTTTTCTTTTTCTGCTTCGTTCATTTTGTTAAACTCGCCCAAGACAGCTTCTTTCCAGTAGTCGATAAAACCCTCAGCATCATACCAGCTTTCCACAGATTGAATGGTTAAACCATACTTTTCTGCCTCTTCTTTGGCACGTCCATTATATGATTTCACACTAAATGTAGAGTAATGCGGAGCGAGTACGATCGAGATCGCTTCTTTAATCCCGTCATCTGCCATTTGCTTCACTGCATCCTCTACAAATGGTTCAATGTGTTTTAATCCTAAATAATGAACAAATTCCACTTCGTCCTGTCTTTCATTTAAACGATTTTCCAGCGCATGTGCTTGTTCTTTCGTAATTCTGGCAAGTGGAGAGATTCCGCCAATCGCACGGTACCTCTCTGTCAGATCATCCAGCATTTCCTGAGATGGCTTGCGGCCATGTCGGATGTGTGTGTAATAACGTTCAATATCTGCTTCTTCATATGGCGTCCCGTAAGCCATAACTAGCAATCCTACTTTTTTCTTTGCCATTTGTTAGACATCCTTTCTCTCTTATCGTCCCGAATAACTGTGAACAAATTCTGTTAATTTCTTCAGCCTGTCTGGACTGATTTCCGGTGTAACACCATGTCCAAGGTTAAAAATATGACTTGGATGCTGCTTTCCTTCATCAATGATTTGTTTTGTTTTCTCTTCTACGATGCTCCAATCCGATAATAAAAATGCTGGATCAAGGTTCCCCTGGAGTGCCTTTGTTACATCTAACTGTCTAGCCTCGCTAATTGACATACGCCAGTCCAACCCGATTACATCAACAGGAAGATCATTCCATTCTCTGATTAAATGACTCGCTCCCACCCCGAAAATGATTAGCGGTACATTATTTTTCCTTAATTCAAAGAAAATCCGCTCCATAACTGGCTTTATATAATAACGATAATCAGCAACATTTAATGCACCAACCCATGAGTCAAAGATCTGAATTGCCTGTGCTCCTGCTTTTACTTGTGCCTCAACATACGTAATCGTCATATCAGCTAATTTCTCCATTAAGGCAAACCATGCTTTTGAATCACTGTACATCAATGCTTTTGTTTTATGATAGTTCTTTGATGGACCGCCCTCAATCATATAGCTAGCCAGTGTGAAAGGTGCCCCACTGAAACCGATCAGCGGCACACTTAACTGTTCCTGAGTAAGTATGCGGATTGTTTCCAGTACATAAGGTACATCGCTCTCCGGGTCAATTGATCCTAATTTCTCGACATCTTTTAGTGAAGTAATCGGATTATCAATTACAGGTCCGATTCCTGATTTAATCTCTACATCCACACCTATTGCCGGAAGAGGTGACATAATGTCTTTATACAGAACCGCTGCATCGACATTATACATTTCAACAGGTAATCTCGTTACATATGCACAAAGTTCCGGCTGATGAGTAATTTCAAATAAAGAGTATTTCTTTTTTAATTCCCGATACTCTTTTTGTGACCGTCCAGCCTGGCGCATGTACCATACTGGTGTATAATCCGTTTCTTCTCCTCTAAATGCTTTTAAAATCGTATCATTTAATTTTTTCATTATTTTCACCCTTTTTGTCCATTCCACTCTACTATAGAATGTTTAGCGGTTTCTGTATAGTTTTTTAAAACAATGTTCACTAAATTGTAATTATTATAACTAAAAAACAATTTTAATTAAATTCTTTTTAAAAGTCAAACGATAAAGAGGTGATATTCGAACGTTCTCCTTCTTTATCTGTCAGCCTGTTATATGGCACCACATAGTATTTGCCGCTGTTGAACACATTAGTTTGATCTATGGTGAATTGTCCTTTACCTTCTACCTCACCTATCAATAAATCTTCACCCTCCAGCTGCCGGTAAATACGGTAAATCACCCGTTTATCCTCAGCTGCTGTCCATGACAGTTTCCCCCGGAAAATAGAAAATCCGCCAAGTTTAAATGTGCCGCTAACATCCGTAATGGTTGGCAGCTCAATTGGATTTTCTAGATCAGTTATATCCTCCGGTATCTGAAAATTCTCTTCTAACTGCTTTTGTTTATCAATCTCAGATAAAATGGCTTTCGTTAATTTAGTTGGTGCCTCACTGCCCGTTGATAAGTAATTCTGCTCAGATACTTCTGAAAAGCCGATCCAAGCTGCTGTCACATATTCCGGTGTAAATCCGGCAAACCAGGCATCTTTTATCCCACCGGCAACTAACGGGTGCTCAGTTGACCCTGTTTTTCCCGCCAGTGCACCGGGATATTCCCCTGCCTGTGCTGTACCATTGTCAACAGTTGCTTCAAGCATTCTTAGCATATCCCATGCCACCTGTGGACGAAACACTTGATTTGTTTTGGATTTCACACTGGGCACTTTTTCTCCATGTCTATCCGTAATAGATTGAATACTTCGTGATTCCACCCATTCCCCATTATGAATAAAAGTTCGGTAAGCTTCCGTTACTTGTATTGGAGTAAGCCCATATTCCAGTCCTCCTAATGCGATTGCCAGACCATTATCCTCTAATATAATATTCATTTTCTCTAACATTGACTTACTGTAAGGTATTCCTACTTCATTTAAAGTCCATACAGCTGGTGCATTTTTGGACTTCACAATAGCTTCATACATCGTAGTCTCTCCTGAGAAGACTCCATCTGCATTGTTCACCCTGTAGCCATTATAGTCAATATCCTGATCAGACAAAAAGTCATATGGCTGGAATGCTTGTAATTCCATAGCAGGTCCATAGACAGCTATTGGCTTCATAAGAGATCCCGGCTGCTTAGGGACATGAAGGTGATTGACATTGTTCAGTTCAAACTGTCTGCCTGCAATTAATGCTCTTAAGTATCCGGTATCCTGCTCCATTAAAACAAATGAACCCTCTGCTTCCCCGCTAGCAGATGGAAAGTACTGATCCTGCTGCATGCTTTCATATGCTAATTTCTGCATCATCGGATCCATATATACTTCTACAGTATATCCACCGCGTTTTAAAGCATCCCTTGATAATCCATAAACGGTTTCTATTTCCTCTAATACGTGGGCAAAGTAATCGTCAAGCCATGGATCACTTCTTTCTTCCTGTGACTGCACATTGATAGTTTTTGCCTGCAGGCTTAACATTTCTTCTGTAGAGATTGATCCGAATTCAACCATTTGCTGTAATGCTAAATCCCGCCTCTGTTTTGCTTTTTCAGTATCTATATATGGGGAGTAAGTATTTGGTGCTTTCACCATTGCAGCGAGCAATGCACCTTCTTCAACTGTTAAATCTTCTATATTTTTGTCAAAGAAATAAGTTGCTGCTGTTCCTACGCCGTATATTCCATGAGCAAAATACACTTCATTTAAGTAAAGTTCTAAAATATCCTTCTTGCTGTAATTTCTCTCTAAATAAACAGATGCCATTATTTCTTTCGTTTTTCGCATCCATGTTTTATCATTAACTAAGAAAAGGTTTTTCGCGAGTTGCTGGGTGATGGTACTGCCACCCTCTACTTTGGCCATTGCCAGGATATCACGGTAAACAGCCCTTGCTACAGAAGGGAAGGATATACCAGCATGGTCGTAAAAACGCTGATCTTCCAGTGCGAGGAATGCATCCTCCACATGGTCCGGAATTTGCTCAATCGTCACATAATCCCGATTTTCTGTATATAACTTACCAAGCACAGTCCCGTCTTCTGCTACTACGGTGGAGGCTGTCGGCAGGATGACTGATTTCTCGTCAAAGACAAAACGGCCGCCAAAAATGATGAATAAGTAACCTGCGATTGCTAAAAAAAACATGGAACAGATAATAATGACAATCCATTTAAAACGTTTAATCCACTGGATGCCTTTATTCAGCCATTGTTTATATTGTTCCAAACTATTACACACCTTTCTATGAAAAAAAGCACACTAATTCTATTTTACCATAATTAGTTTGCAAATACTTTAGAAACAGGATGGAGGAATGAAGATAATGAAAGCTTTTATGACCAATGGAACTTACGCATTTTTAGAAAAATTGAAAGATGAGCATAAAATCACTCCGTTTCTTATCATGCATAACGGAGAAAAAGCAATTGCCTACTATGAAAGCAATGGACCATCTATTTTTCAAACAAGCCGTAACTACGAGGTTATTGCAGAAGCAGGAAATTTATCTGAAGAAGGTTATTCGTCCATTTTGCATTTGCCTATCACGTCTGAAGGACGTCCATTATTTGAACACGAATGGAAAGAGAAAGTAACAGATATTGCTCAATTAAGAGGAGTGACTGCAGTGAGGGTGCTGCGTCCGTTCAAAGGAAGAGAGTACATTATTTTTACAGAGTGGACGGACAATGAAGCTTATCAGGCGAACAAAGAATCAGTAGTCATACAAAAGAAAAGTCCATATATGGCAGGTGACAGCTATACAATGACATATAATGTCGGTGAATTGGAAGAAGATTAGTTGAGGTTGAAATGGAAGTATGTTTCTGTAGCTTTAGGCAGCGCATCTTCTATTATACCATCTGGGATAAGAAAAACCGAACTGCTTCGAATAATAGAAATTCGACCAGTTCGGTTTCTTCATTAGCAAAAATTCTTCTGTTCAGCCGGTTTCTTCTATTCTAGTACTTCTGTTTCAAAAAAGTCTTCAAAATCTTGTTGTGGTCGTTCACCATTTATTCGTGCAGACTCTTCACCCGCTTCGTAGTGAACGATTGTTGGAGTTGATTGAATACCGTACTTTTGCCATTGATTTTCAAACTCCAAAAGATTCATTTTCACTAAATCTATCCCGTACTCTTCAGCCATAGGTACAACAACAGGTGATGTTCGTTGACAATGGATACAAGTCGGACTATAGAAATAAACCGTTACATCTTCTCCGTTTTCTAACTTTTCTTCAAGTTCTTCAGGCAAAATTTGATTTTGATACAATGGATCATCCAATTGATCAATTGTTGCCTGTTCCAGTGAAGATTTATTATATGGATTTCCTTCTGATGCTTTCTGGTTCTGATAGTTTACGACAAACCATAGTGCTCCGAAAATTGCTACAAGCACCAGTACAAAGACGATCATCTTTTTCAAATTAAACTCTCCTTTGTTGTACGATTATGACAAGGTGTATAACAAAAATCACGATAAATGCGATAAGTGCCTGAAACGGTATTGTTATAAAACCAAGGAACTCCACGTAAATTCCATTACATGGAACCAGTCCACAAGCATTACCGGCTGATGCCATGCTCGGCACTTGCTGTATGAGATAATGATAGGTGGATACACCGATGCCGATACCACTCATGATAAGGCCGGGAAATGCATAACGAATATCCTTTTTATAAATTGCATAACCGTAAATTAATACAAGTGGATACATTAATATTCTTTGATACCAGCATAGTTCACATGGTACATAGCCTTGAACTTCTGAGTAGAACAAGCTGCCTAACATCGCCACAAGGCTCTGGGCCCATGCGATAAACAGTAATGTCTCTTTTTTCTTGTCCATTTATACACCTCTCCTCCACCATTTTATTATACATAGATCGATTGTAAAAACAAACATATGAGACATTAAACTTATATGTTTCACATTTTCGTAAAATTTAAATAAAGGGAGATTTCAAATTAGCAGGCATTCATATTTACGGAGATAACTTCAGACAAAAATAGAGGATGAGACATAACGATCATGTTCCACAAAAAACTCGGATATTAGAAAAAAATTGATGCACATAATAGGGATACTGTGCAATAACCAGAAGTGAGTAACTTTGAAATATTTAGAGTGAAATACCAGCGCTTCGGCCGATCGCTTCGCTTTCACCCAAGGGCATAAGTGCGACATCTACTCAAGCAAAATACGCTTTCGAAGTGTCTTCTTTACCGTGGGCTCGTCTTCAGCTAACTTTGCAAAGAAAAACACTTTGCAAAGTGGATCTTCAGATCTCGCTGTCCCACAGGAGTCTGCGTGGCCGACCTCCGCTTTGGTGTTATTCCACAATATTTGTGACAAAAAAACTGTTTGAATCACCCAGTGAAGATGTTGGGTATCCTGTATTGAGTGAACATACGTTAAAATAAAAATTCCCATGAACAATTCAAGCATAGAATGTTCATGGGTAGCGTAGTCCGATTGCGGAGACTCCTATGGGAACAGGACGAGCTGAAGATCCACTTGGTGAAGTGGGTTTCTTCACCAAGTTAGCTGAAGCCGTCCCCATGGTAAAGAAGACACTGCGAAAGCGCATTTTGCTTGAGTAGATGTCGCACTTATGCCCTTGGGTGAAAGCGAAGCAATCGGCCGAAGCGCTGGTATTTCACTCTAAATATTTCAAAGTTACTCTCTTCTGATTATTGCACATTATCCATATTATGTGTATTAAAAATGGAAAATAGAGTTCTGTGGAATGAATTCTATACACATAATTCATCTTATCGTTCGGATTTTATTATAACTAATATGCTTTTGTCCCAGACTCCTCTTATCCTACATACTGATGATAAATCTTTTTCGCCTCCACGATATCTTTCGTACCATGGATAAAAGTACGGCCATCTTTAAAGATAACGATCCGGTAGTTTTCTAGTTCGAATGAAAGAAGGAAAGGGTTTTTCAATAAAGTGATCTGCGGATTCCGTTTAATATGGCCTGCCAATTGCTCCAGATCCATTTCTCCTCGATGTTTCGCTCTAATCTGGACAGTATTTCTTCCACACAAAACGGCTGTTTTCATTTGTGCGTCAAATGCCAAATATGGATACTCTTCCTTCACACAGGAAGGACACTGATCATCTTTCAATCGACTGACTTCTATCTCCATCCGTTCATTTTTCCATAAATCAAACCCGATTAACTTCCCGGATAATGCTTCAGGATGGTTAGTTAAAATTTTAAGTGCTTCTGTCATTTGGTGTGCAACAACCATTTGTACAGTCGGGCTGATGATTCCTACAGTGTCACATGTGGCACCGTCGTTCGGTATATGATCAAGCAAGCAGTGAAAACATGGCGTTACACCGGGGATAACAGTAAAAGTAACACCATAGCTTGCTACACATCCTCCATAGATCCACGGTTTTTTATGCTTTTGAGCGATATCATTTATGATTAATCGTGTATCAAAGTTATCTGTCGCATCAATAATCAGATCAACTTGCGGAACAATCTCTTCCAGTTCCTCTGCTCCTGCATCTTTTATTAATGGCTCGATGATAATACTCGAATTCACCTCTCTAAGCCTTTGTTTCGCTGCAATAGCTTTTGGAGTTTTCTGTTTCACATCATTTTCTGTAAACAGTTGCTGTCGCTGCAGATTACTTGCTTCCACATAATCACGGTCAATTAATGTTAATTTCCCTACCCCTGCCCTTGCAAGCATTTCCGCACTGCTTGATCCAAGAGCCCCGACTCCGATAATCAACACATGACTATTCTCTACCCTAGCCTGCCCTTTATTTCCGATTGGTTCAAATAATATTTGTCTATGGTAACGATTATTCAACAACACTAATCCCTTCCTTAGGACTGCTTGCTGCAGCATACTGCTTCCTTCCAATTCGTCCAGCTTCATACCCCAGTCTTCCTGCTTCAATTGCCAGCTTCATCGCTTCTGCCATTTTCACCGGATCCTTTGCACCGGAAACTGCTGTATTCAATAGCACGCCATCTGCCCCTAATTCCATAGCATAGGCAGCATCACAAGGAGAACCGATTCCTGCATCAACTATAACTGGCACATCTGCCTGTTCAATAATAAATTTTAAGTTTAATGGATTAATAATTCCCTGTCCGGAACCAATCGGGGAGGCACCTGGCATAATTGCATGGGCCCCCAGCTCCTCCAGCTTCCTTGCCAATACGACGTCATCAGAGGTATATGGCAATACGGTGAATCCTTCTTCCAGTAACATTTCCGTAGCTCTTAATGTTTCGACAGGGTCTGGTAATAGCGTTTTATCACAGCCAATTACCTCCACCTTGATCATGTCACACAAGCCTGATGCATCTGCTAACTTAGCAATACGGACAGCTTCTTCCGCATTTTTCGCACCTGCAGTATTTGGAAGAAAGCGGTATTTCTGCAGATCAATTTTTTCCAGAAAATTTGGCTGCACCGGATCAAATATATTCATTCTTCTAACAGCAAATGTTAATACCTCCGTCTCTGACACCTCTACTGCCTGCTTCTGTACATCAAAGTCCGGGTATTTTCCTGTACCTAACAATAACCTTGAATGAAATTGAAAATCACCAATTTTTAACATCATTATCCTCCTCCAACAAAATGTACAATTTCTAATTGATCTCCATCTGTCACTGCTGTCACTGAATGCTCCTGCTTCTTTAAAATCGATTGATTGTGTTCTACTATCAGTGATTTATCAGTCAAGCCAAGTACAGTGATCAGCTCTTCAATATTCTTTACATCCTCGTTTAATTCCAGGTCTTCTCCATTAATAATCAGTTTCATCTATACACATCCTTCATACCAATGCATGTTTTTTTCTATCGAGAGCAAAACCTGTTACATATTTTTTGTCAGCTTTCCCTTCCAGCAAATCCGCCATCATAATACCGGTTAGTGGTGATAACAGGATGCCATTACGGTAATGGCCTGTTGCAGCATATATCCCCTGCTTGCCCGGAACTTTTCCTATATAAGGAAACCCATCAGCCGTTTGGGGACGAATTCCTGCCCAGAAATGCTCCAGTTGTGCATATTCTAGAGCAGGGAGAATTTGCTGAGCTCTTGTCAACAAATGATGTACACCTTTCACCCGCACTCTTTTATCAGTCATACCTGGCAGCGATGTAGCTCCTATGATAATTCGACCATCAAATTTTGGCACAAGGTAACAACCATCAGCGTAAATGGTACTCTCGATCAATGGCTGATCCGGTCTGACAGAGACACATTCTCCTTTAACAGGAGTAATTGACACATCGACAGGCAGCCATTTTGAATCACTTCCTGTTGCAATCACAAGCTGATCACAATAAAAAAGAGAATCGGTTGTTTTCACACCATTCAAACCATTTTTCTGTTCTAGTAATTCAGTAACTGGAGTATTTTCCAACAATACTGCTCCATTTTCCTGAGCTCCTTTGGCAAAGGCTTTGGTGAGCAACGGTGCAGATACCTGGCCATCATCCGGTAAAAAAAGACCACCCAGAAAATCACCTGCTAATTCTCTTTCTTTTAGCGAAACAGCCTTTTGAGACAGAATAATAGCTGATTCACCAGCAGATCTTTGAAAATTTGCGATTTCCCTTAATTTAATCAATTGCTGTTCTGTTGAGGCTAATTTCATAACTCCTTTTTGAATGAACCCTGTATCTATTCCGCTTACTTCCTTCAGCTCTTTCGATAACTCAGGAAAAAGGGCTCGACTTTCTCTTGCAAACTGAAAAAGAATACTATCTGAAGAAAACTCAAGCTGTGCCCCCAGCATGCCTGCTGCTGCACTGGATGCTCCGCTGCCTATTGCATCACCTTCAATAAGAAGTACTCTGTACCCTCTCTTGCTTAATTGATATGCGACCGAACATCCAATCACTCCACCTCCAACCACAATCTGATCATAGTGACCGTTCATGATGTTCCTCCTCCCATTGATTGAACCTGTCATAATATTCCTTTGCTATGTATTCAGGAACGGAAGCTTCCCAAATGGCAGAGATCATTGCAATTCCTTTCGCACCTGATTCAAGAACCTCCTCCACATGATCTGGTTTAATGCCGCCAACAGCAATAACTGGTATAGAAATCGATTTTGCTAATTTATGTAAAGCAGAAATACCTCTTGGGGGCAACCCCTGCTTTGATTGGCTTCTGTATATATGTCCAAATAAAACAAAATCTGATCCATCACTTTCTGCTGTCATCGCTTCTTTCACTGTATGAACGGATTTGCCGATCTTCAAATCAGGAAACTGGCTTCTTACAAGTGTTACAGGTAGGCTGTGATAGGCAAGTTGAACTCCACCACATTTTTTCAATACCGCTATATCCACCCTGTCATTAATAATTACTTTCGATAACGGGACACCGAGCATTTGGATGAATTCAACCATCTCTAACAGCTCAGCAGCTGTTTTTGTCTTTTCTCTCAAGTGAATAAAATGAAAGTAGTTATGGATATTTGCCAGTTTCTTTAGATCCTCATTTGTCGATATACCATTAGTAATTAGGTGAATTCCTCTCATTCTAGCAACCCGCTTTCCATTCATATGTAATGAAAACACAAAAAGCCACCCTTCCAGCAAAGAAGAGTGGCTTTAGAATGAATTAAGTAAACATACACTTATTCCACCACTTCCCTCCGCTGGTGTTAACCAGATCAGGTTCAAAGGGTCCGAAAACATTCGTCTCAGCCGGTAAAGGCTCCCCTAGTGTTCAATCAAGTATTTAATTTGATATTATCGCTTACACATGTAAAGAATAACATAAATTTGAAATTACGCCAATATTTAATTAAAGGAAATGTTTATTTTTTTGAGAATAAGGGTAGACATATAGTGGAAGATCATTAGGAAAGGATGTTATCACTTATGGCAAAAGACCAGGAAAAATTACAAGAATTATTAGATGGATTAAATGAAGATTTAGCAAACGAATATGCTGCGGCTATAATGTATACTTACCATGCATCGGTGGTTTCAGGACTGTACCGCTCGCTGTTAAAGCCGTTTTTCGAAGATGAAATTAATGACGAAATCGGACATGCCTTATATTTGTCTGACAAGATTAAAACATTAGGTGGTACCCCTACAACTACTCCTGCAAAAGTAGAACAGCTAACTGATGTAAAAGACATGTTAGAGGCTACTTTAAAAGCGGAAACAGAAACAATTGAAAGATATGAAAAACGCAAAAAGCAAGCTGAGGAATTAGGTTTCACTGAGCTTGTTGTAAAACTGGAAGATATGATCGCAGATGAAACTCACCATAAAGAAGAAACAGCACGGCTGCTTGCAGATAAATCATTTTCCAATTAATTCATTAACCCCCTCTCTTTAAAATATATAAGATAGAGACAGGCTCCCGTTTTCGGGAGTCTGTTTTGTTTCGTGATTATGTTATAATTACAGATAAAGAGGAGGGAAAACAATGCTTCACAATTTGTTTGAAGAAGTCGAGAATCATTACAATGAAATGATTGAGATTAGGAGACATTTACATCAAAATCCAGAGCTTTCCTTCCAGGAGCAAAAAACAGCTCAGTTTATTCAGGAGTATTATAAAAAATTAGGCATTCCATATCAGTCGAATGTTGGCGGAAATGGTGTTGTGGCCAAACTTCAAGGTGACAAGCCTGGTAAAACGATCGCACTACGAGCTGATTTTGATGCTCTACCAATAGAAGACGAAAAAGATGTTCCTTACCGGTCAAGAAATCGTGGGGTGATGCATGCATGTGCCCATGATGGCCATACGGCGACATTATTAATTGTTGCAAAAGTGTTCCATACATACAGAGAACAACTTTCCGGAAACATTTTATTTATTCACCAACATGCAGAAGAAGTTGCACCAGGGGGCGCTCAACCAATGATAGCGGATGGTATTCTTGAAGGGGTGGATTATGTTTACGGAACGCACCTTTGGACAAACACTCCGTATGGTGTCATCCAGACTGCCCCTGGGAACTTTATGGCAGCCGCAGATAAATTCACGATACATATAAAAGGAAAAGGCGGTCACGGAGGGATCCCCCATCAGACAAAGGATCCAATCTTAATTGGTTCTCAATTGATTTCTAGCCTGCAACATATATCGAGCAGAAAAATAGATCCACTGGCAACCGCTGTTTTGTCAATTGGCAAGTTCCATGCTGGCAATGCCTATAATGTTATTCCCGATTCTGCAGTCATAGAAGGAACAGTGAGAACGTTCAATCCTGAATTACAGCAATGTATAATAGCGGAAATGGAAAAGATTATTAAAGGGACGTGTCACGGCTATGGTGCTGATTATTCATTTGATTATCAGAAAGGCTATCGTCCTGTTGTCAATCACTCCACACACGCAGAGTTAATTATTAAATCAGCAGAAAAGGTGAAGGAAGTAGAAAAAGCAGAAATGATTTCCCCGAGTATGACAGGTGAAGATTTTGCTTACTATTTAGAAGAAAGACCTGGCGCATTCTTCTTTACAGGTGCACAGAAGGAAAATCAGTTTGTCCCACACCACCATCCATTGTTCGATTTCGATGAAAGAGCAATGAAAATTGCTGCCAAGACATTAATCAGTACGGTCATCAATGCTAATCAACTCAGCCTGTAATAATAGACAAAATTATTGACTCAAAATAAATTGCGAAAGGCCATTCAATATACGCATTGAATGGCCTTGATAATTTCACTTAGAAATAAAGCGGAACAATCGGCCGAAGCGGTCATTGGGTAGAATTTAAAGGGTATGTCCCCTCTGTCTACTTTTTCTATATCTCTCCTGTTACGTTTTTTTCCCACTAATTTTTGCACTCACATATCTAGGTACAAACAAAAATGTGAAGGTAACCGCTGCAATTACCATTAATCCTCCAGTTATATAGCTTTCTATTATTAACAGAAAGACTGCAAACAGCAGCATCTGAACAAACATTAACTGTTGCAGCCATTTTATAAAGGACTCTTGCCGCACGTTGTTTGCAACAGGGTATAGATCCAGCCATATGATTGTCGTATGGTGTTTCCATAATGGCATTAACTGAATAAATGTCATGTAACTAAACAAAATAGCAAAAATAAGCTTCAGCCATACATTAGGGACAAATAGAATAAGCAATGCTCCTATTACCAGCAAACGTAAATATATCCCGAAATACTCACCACTTCTTGCAGTTGTCAATCGATATAAATAAGTGTAGCTGCTGTTTTGTTGAAATGGTATGGCACCAGTTAATACTCTGGCAATCACTGCCCGTTTCTTTACAGACGTTTCTAAATGGGGAACATCGGTAAACATGTTTGCTAACCTGTAAAAGGAACGCATTCTTACATAATCCCGCTCAATCAGTACTTCCCAATTTATCGCCTTTTGTCTTTTTGACAGACTGAAATTATAAATAAGTAATCCAATCAACATAACGGTCACCATTAGCAGTAGTATCAGTTCCTGTTTGATGAAAAAGTAGATAATTGCGCTTATCAGAAAGTAACGTACAATCACGTCAACTGCCCTCATAGAAGAATCACGGACTTTCAACATCCACCAGTTAGCAACAAGGCTCCATCCCTTTATAATAAGAAGCACCAGGAAAAGTAAGCCATAAGTTTTCCCTTCATATACGGTTAAATAAAGGGGTGCTAATGCTGCATAAACAAACAGGAATAAGTAAATCTGTGTAATATAGCTGTATATAAGTGTACGTCTGAAGTACCCTTTCAATCGGTACTCTGCCGGAATAAGGAAAACAATATCAGCTTTCTTGAGCATTGTCTGAATAGGACTATGTGTTGCTACTAATCCTAAAAGAAGGGAAATAATGAGTGCTACAGGAAACGTAGCAGGTAATTGTTCCAGCCATTTCTGATAATATACAGCTAAAGCCGAAAAAATAAAGAACATAGCGATGGCTAGGTGTCCTGTCAGGATATATTTTAGATAACGATTCAATTCTTTCATATGGGATTTTAAACGTTCTGTAAACAGCGTATGTGGATTAAGCATAACTATCTGCTTCCTTTGTCAATTGGATATACAGATCATCCAGGGTTGCCTCAGGTTGTCCGAATTCCTGTCTCAGTTCAGTTAGTGTCCCTTTTGCTCTGATACTACCTTCATGCAGAATAACAAACCTGTCACAGTAACGTTCAGCAGTTGCCAGAATATGTGTAGACATTAGAACACCTGCTCCATTTTCTTTCATTTGATTCATCCACTGTAAGTATGACTGAATCCCGAGCGGGTCCAAACCGACAAAAGGCTCATCTACAATATACAATGACGGCTCTACAAGAAATGCTGCCATAATCATTACTTTTTGTCTCATCCCTTTGGAAAAATGAATGGGAAATGCTTTTAATTTCTTTTCCAGACGGAATTCTTTTAATAGTGGGGCGACACGTGACTGAAAGGTTTCTTCCGTTAACCCATAAGCCATAGCAGTTAGACGCAGATGTTCTTCCAATGTTAATTCATCATATAGAACAGGCATTTCAGGAATGTAGCTAAATTGGGCGCGATAGCTTTCCTCTGCCTGATCAAAAGTTTTCCCATTGATAGATACAGTTCCTTTCTTTGGCTGCATCAGACCTATTACATGTTTAATTGTTGTACTTTTCCCTGCGCCATTTAATCCAATTAAACCAACTATTTCACCAGGGAATACCTCAAAAGAGATTCCGTGAAGTACATTACGATGGGTATATCCCCCTTCTAAGTTATCAATATGTAATAATGGTTCCATCCCACTCTTCCTTCCTGTCTCTTTCCACTAATTAGTGTCATTTTTTAAATCTTAACATTTTAAGTTGGAGTTGCCAAAAAATAATCTGAATTCCTACGCTTAGTAACACATTGTTGCGCTTCGATTCAAATATTTATACAATAGATTTATACACTGTAAAGAACGAAAAAAAACATTGTAAAGGAGCATGTCCAATGACAGTACATAATGATTGCATTTTTTGTAAAATTATCGCAGGAGATATTCCTTCAGCGAAAGTGTATGAAGATGATCACGTTTATGCATTTCTTGACATAAGCCAGATTACTAAAGGACATACATTAATCATTTCCAAAACACATTCAAAAGATATTTATGAAACAGACGATGAAACTGCAGCCAAACTATTTAGCAGAGTTCCAAAGATAGCGAGAGCTCTAAAAGAGTCATTTCAGCCCAACGGCATAAATATACTGAATAATAATGAAGCGCCGGCAGGTCAATCTGTTTTTCATCTGCATCTCCACATTATACCGCGTTACGGTAAAGAAGATGGATTTGGCACAAAATGGATTACACACGAAAAGGAATATTCTTCAAACGACTTAGCAGAAATTGCCGGATCAATAAATAAACAAATTCGCTAGGCCTAATAAAAGTAGTTTTATTCCATGGAAAAAAGTGAATAATATGTTATAAAAGGGAGTGTTTCATATGATTAATGCAAAATCACTATTATTTGGAATTGTTGTTGGTGGAGCAATAAGTGCAACTGCGACGTTATTAAACGCGCCTAAGCCTGGCAGAGAATTTCGCTATGATGTAAAACATAAAGGCGATGAGGCGATTCAGGCGTTTAAACACTTTAAAGAAGATGGTGTTGAATTAAAAGACCAAATTGCAAAAACTTCTAAAGAAGGTGCAGCTTTAATCAAGGACCTGTCAGCAGATGTGAAACAATCAATCGAATCATGGAAGCAAACTGTGGAACCACACCAGAAAAATATTCAAAAGTATTTAAATCAAATTGAAAAAAGCTTGAAAGAATTAGAGGAAAAAACAAAGAAGCAAACTGAAGAAGCCTGATCAGCTATTCAAAGAACGACTGAAGCTAGTCGTTCTTTTTGTATTTAAAATGAATTTTTATGAATTCTTCCACTAACTCTATGTACATTCCTTCTTCCCTTAATGCAAGCATCGTTCGCTCGGGATCCAGTTTTTCACATAGCCCACCGGCAAAGCGCACTAGTAACGCTTCAAAATTCAGGTACCCTTCTTCTTTCCATTCAAAGAAAGTACGTTCCAGTTCATCTAATAATTTGAGCAGCATCTGATATTCTGTTTCTGATACTCCTGACTCCACTAATAAGCGCACTAATGGATGTGTATCAATATCACTAATAGAAAGTAACAAATGAATATGAAATTGCTGTTTCTTTAACTCCCTCTCCATCTCCATATAATGAAAGACAACCTTTCTATTATTTTAAAATATATGCTACTCTTCTTTATTTATACTCTTTATTTATAGTATTAGTCAAGATTTTGAAAAGAGATCGCTTTCATTTTATTTTTTCTGAAAAACCTATTGATTTTTATTATAAATCATACTATAGTCATGAAGGGCTTCTAAATGAAGCATATTCTACACTGAAAATAATAACTAACATTGTGATAACAGAGGTGATTCCATGAATTGTTGGGATTCTATAAACGTGAAAAAAAAGCTCGGTATTACCCGATTAATTATACTATCATTTATTTTTGGATTATTGTCATTTATAACTTTATATTTACCATTTACCTTTATTCATCCGGAAGCAGCAATTCAGGATAATGGATTTCTACCAATAATAGCTGGTTTAGCATTGTTGCCGTTGCTGCACAAAACGCTCCATGTAATTCCGTTAAAATGTGCTGATACGGGGTTGAAATTATCTTGGTCTTTTGTGCTCAACTTAATTCCAAACTTTAAAGTTTGTTCAAATACGAAAACCTCGAAACCAATTTTGCTTTTTGCATTATTATCACCGACTCTATTTATTACTATTCCGTGTATTATTGCGGGATATATGTATTCAGGCTATTATCCTTATTTTCTATTATTTGGTGCGGTTAATTTAAGCCTTTCATATGTGGATTTTATTTATGTCAGACATGTATGGAAAGCACCAAAAAAATGCATTATATCAAACGATGACCAAGGCTACGACATTTTAATCCAGCGCTAAAGACAAGGGACTCATTTCCTTGTCTTTTCTTGTTGTTAAAACAAAAACCAATGAGACATACTGTTCAAAACTTCTTTTTTTTGTTAAAGTAATACATGAATATAAGGAGGTAGATTCATGCTTTTGGTGTTTGTAGTTTTTTCAATTTTTGTTTTATTTATTTTTAACTCTTTAACTTATAGATTGTGTATGCAGACAGAGATGGGCGAAGAAAAGCAGCCGAATGTATTCAGAACCATCAATGTCCTTATAACAATATTATTAATATCTTCTTATGTTGAAGTAATTTATACGTAATGAAAATATGTAAAAAAAGAGGAATATCTTATTTAGCTGTTTTTTTTCTCTAAAAGTATGTTATATTATTGCAAGAGTAAAAAAATAGCATTAGCAAATAGTAGGAGTGTATGTAGATGAAAAAATTATTAATGACAGTAACAGTTGCAGCAAGTATTGCAGCACTTTCCGCATGTTCTTCAGATGAGTCTGAAACTGTAGTGGAAACAGGTTCTGGTAACATTACGAAAGAAGCTCTTTATGAAGAATTGTTGGAAGCAAATGGTGGACCGGTAATTCAGGATATGGTTATTAATACCATCCTAGAAGATAAATATGAAGTGTCAGACGCAGAAGTTGAAGCAGAAATTGAAACATATAAGTCTCAGTACGGTGAACAGTGGGAAATGATTCTTCAAAGCAGCGGTTATGCAGATGAAGATGACTTTAAAGAAGATTTAAAAAGAAACATTCTTCAGGAAAAGGCGATAACTGAAGACATTGAAGTTACGGAAGAAGAAATCAATAAACATTATGAAAGAATGCAAACAGAATTAGTTGCAAGCCATATCCTTGTAGCAGATGAAGAAACAGCAAATGAAGTACTTGATAAATTGAATGCTGGCGAAGATTTTGCAACATTGGCTCAGGAATATTCCACAGATACAGGCAGTGCAGCAAACGGCGGTGATCTTGGACAATTTGGACCTGGTAAAATGGTAGCTGAGTTTGAAGATGCAGCATATGCGCTGGAAATCGATGAAATTAGTGAACCTGTTCAGACACAACACGGTTATCACATTATTAAGGTAACAGATCGTGTGGAAGTGGAAGATGTAAAACCATTGGAAGATATAAAAGATCAAATCAGAAGACAGATTGCTATGACTAAAGTAGATAACACTACAATTCAAACGAAAATGCAGGATTTAATTGACAATGCAGAAATTGATGTGAAGATCGAACAATATAGTGACTTATTTGCACCAGCTGAAAGTGCAACAGAACAGGAAGCTGGTGAAGATACAGCAGAAGAGCCAACGGAAGAGAGTGGCACAGAAGAATCTGCAGATACAGAAGAAAATGCTCAAACAGAAGAACCTGCTGATACAGAAGAGAATGCAGGAGCAGACGAGTCTACAGAAGAATAAACCATTCCCTATCTCTTGTTTACAGGAGATAGGGTTTTTCATTAAAGGAGTGAAAAAATGGCAAACCATACTTATTTTTATGAAATGATCCCTGTTGAATATTCTTTAACAGATCAGCAAAAAAAAGATATTCTCACTACATACTCTCCACCATCACTGCCAACATCTGAACCTGCATTTAACTTACAATCAGCAACAAGAGGGATGTCTGTTAAAATTCGGGTCCTGCTAAATGACTTTGAGATAAAGCAAACAAAAACCAATAAATCATTTTTAAAAATCACCTTTAGTAATCAGGCAGGAAATATCCCTGCTAAAATGTGGGACAATAATAACTCAGTGGAAATGACTGTACCTTTGCTCGAGAAGTCAGGTGTATTTGATATACAGGGGCAGGTGGATGAATACAATGGATTTAAGAGCTTAACAGTGTCCAGTATTTCACCATGCAGTGAAGAGATAGACCCCTTTCAACTACTTGCATATACGAGGCAGGACCTTGATGAGCTCACATGTGAATTATTTGCGTATATTTATGATCTGAAACAGCCCTATCAATCTATTGCGCTTAATGCGATGGAGAGACTGTGGGACAGCTTTAAATTAAGTCCTGCTGCAAAAGGGTATCATCATAACTATCTTGGGGGCCTGTTAAAACATACAATCGGTCTTATGCGATTCTGCAGGTTTATTACTGTAATAGAAGAAAATCCTTTTCAGGCAGTAATCAAACTGATTCACAAAGTAGAAACTCAATATAAACAGGAAATCTGGGAATCTCTTAAACAGGATCAATCTGCAAATGGATTTGTGTGGAAAGGCACCATTGATCATTTGTATAGTATGTTACATGGTATGTCTGAATACAAATATGAATCAATAAATTATGATGCCCTAATGACAAGCATACTCTTCCATGACATCGGCAAATTACTTGAATATGATTATGCAGGCCGGAGTATGGAGGTATTCCACTACCTGTATCCTACTGCCCAATTTGAGGAGCCTGACAGGAAACAATCCGGGATTGCAATGGATCCGATTGGTCTAATGGTTGGACATATCCCTTATGGTGTTTTACTCTTAAATAAAGTGATTGAGGATCATCAGATTTCAATCAGCATGGAGGCAATTCATCTTATGTCACACTGTATTCTCTGTCATCACGGTTTACCGGAATGGGGAAGTGCTGTAAGAAAACCGCTGAATTTAGAAGGATATATTATCCATATTGTTGACTATTTAGATAGTCGTTATGAAAATACAGAAAAAGATGAGGAAAAGTAAAGGAGTCTGGAGAAATTGAACTGGCAATTCTGGAACAGAATAAGTACAGAGGACTGGATAAACATAGCAATTTCATTAGGAATCGTCCTCTTATTCTTAATCTTAAGAAAATTATTTACGAAGTATGTTTTCTATTTAATCGTGAAACTAACAAAAATGGCAAAGTCCGAATTTTTAAATCAGATTGTAGAAGCCTTTGAACGTCCTTTAAGATGGATTTTCATATTAATCGGTTTGTATGTAGCGATTGATTTTTTTCCATATATCGAGCAGAATAATCCATTACTGCTGAGCCTGATTAGGGTAGGATATATTATTGTCGTAACTTGGGGATTATTTAACTTATCTTCAAACAGCTCTATTTTATTTATGAAGCTGAATTCCCACACCAATATCGAAATTGACCGGATACTGATCCCCTTTCTGTCAAAAGCGATCCGGGTAATTATTATTGCGATTAGTATAAGTATCATTGCACAGGAATTTGATTATGATGTAGGAACATTTGTTGCAGGTCTTGGTATTGGCGGTTTAGCATTTGCCCTTGCAGCACAGGAAGTAATTAAAAACCTTTTTGGTGGTGTGGTGATTATTACAGAGAAGCCATTTTCAATCGGGAATTGGATTCAAACACCCAGTATTGAGGGGATTGTGGAAGATATAAACTTTCGCAGTACGATCATCCGAACATTCTCAGATGCCCTTATTACCATTCCCAACTCCACTTTATCGAATGAGCCAATAACAAATTGGAGTGAAATGGGAAAACGGCAGATTAGTTTCAATTTAAGGGTAGAATACAGTACACCTAAAGATAAACTGGAGTCTGTGACCAACAAGATCAGGGATTATCTGCAAAATCATCCCGAGGTTCATCCAGACACCATCTTCGTACATTTTACGGACTATAACAGCAGCAGTTTAGATATTATGCTCTATTTCTTTACCTCCACTACGGTGTGGGCAGAATACTTACGCATTAAGGAAGAGATCAATTTTAAAATTTTAGATATCCTTGCAGAGGAAGGTGTATCTGTTGCCTTTCCATCCCGTACCGTTTATATGGATGATGCGAATAAGCAAGCATCAAGTAACACATCCCTGAATGAGGAATAGTGTAAGACTTATGATGCGATAATCATAAAGAGACTGGGCAATTCTTTTGTCCCAGTCTCTTTCTTTATAGTACCAATGCCGTTTCTGAAGGCGCATTTGTCGTAAAATAAACTACTTGATGTTCTTTACATATTTCCTCAAGCAGCTGCACCATTAATTCTTTCCTTTCCGTGTCAAAATGTACAAAACCATCGTCAATTAGAAAGGGCAATTTAACTTTTGTTGAAACGACTTTGCTTAATGCGAAGCGCAATGATATATATAATTGGTCTTTCGTCCCTTGTGAAAGCTCTTCAACGGTATAAATCATTCCATCAGTGTCCCTTACCTTAATCCACTCATCAGGACCTGGTACAAAAATCTCTTTATACTTTCTTTTCGTTAATTTGGCGAAATACTCACTAGCATATTGAAATATTTTAGGAATATAATCCGCATAATATTTAGCTTTTGCTTTCGCTATTTTCTCTGCAGCTATCTGATTTACCGCCCATTCTTTTGCAAGTTGACTGACTTGTTCTTTCAACTGGTCATAACGGTGCTTCAGAAGGGAAGCATCTTCTTTTGATTCAAGCACTTGCAGGGATGCTCTTATATCACTTAATTTCTGTCTGTTTGCAGCCAATGTTTCTTTTTGCATCACAATTTGTTTGTCTAATTGCTGAAGTTCTTGTTTCAAGGTAATATCATCTTCATATTTTCCTTCTGCAAACAACGCTAGTTCCCTTTCATCAAATAAGACAGATAAGCTGTCTTTTATCTCATTTCTTCTTTTCTCTAACTGCTGCTTCTCTTCCACGTTTTTCCCATTCGCAAAAAATGCCTCTTCATCTGCGACATTTGCCTGTTTGAAAAGATGATCCATCTCAAGCAAATAAGGTTTTTGCTTCTCCATATTAGACTGGATATCGAGGTTGATTTTTTCTATCTGCTGTTCTAATTGCTGGATGGTGTCCTCTCTTTTTTGATTTTCATCTATTAATGTATAATAATCATGTTCACCTGTTTCTTTTTCATTTAGTTCATTTTCAATCTCTTCCAGGGTTTGTCTTTCAGAAAGGAGACGTTCCCTCTTTTGATTCAAATGGACCCATTGCTCTTTTAATGTAACTAACTGTTGGAACAGCTTTGGCCAGTAAGTAATTTGAATGGTTTGTAAAAAAGGATATTCTCTTATTTGGTCTCTTATCTTTTGTTTCAATTGCTGGAGTCTTACCTCTGCAAAATGATATCTTTCCTCTATCTTTAACTGTTCCATTGTCTGCTTTTTCCTGTTAGACTCTAATTGGCTAAGTCTTTCCTTAATCACCTGCTGATCTTCGATTATCCTTTTCCTGTCCTCCAGCTCTTTTTCGGTTAGATTAAAATGAGGCGCCCGCTTCGGCTTAAACCACTTTTCCGTTATACTGCTAATAAGTTTTAAACCGGCAAATGGCAAAGCCGCCAGAAAAACAATCACACCAGCCCATGGTGACCGGACTTGCCAATATAAATAAATAGTGAGACCTGTCCCTGCCATTAATAACAAAAAAGAGAGTTTGCTCCATTTCTTTAATTGCCCAGACAGTTTTTGATAATCTCGCATTTGGTTTTGCTTTTCTACATATCTATTTGATAACTCTATATCCTGTTTGTATTCAGTCAAAGTCGTGTCGTCAAGTCGTCTTTTACTTTCTTGTTCAATACTTTCTTCTAACTCCATTAAGATACGTTCATTTGTTTGAATATCCTGTTCTATATACTGCTTTTCCATTTGTAACTGTTCCTGCTGTTTCGCTAATCCTGACCATAATTCTTCTAAATGAAACGGCAAAGGAAGGTCAGCTAATTGATTACTTGACAAAGAAACTCCCAATTGCTGCAGGTTTGATTTCAGCTCCTCTTCAGCCTTTTTCACTTCTTTTTCCAATTGTTCAACAATTGGCACATGCTTAGCAGCTTCCCTTGATAGTTTCGCACATTCCTTCAGATCGTTTAGTTTCTCCTCTGCTAACAATTCTTCCCTGACTTGTTCCGCTTGCTCTATTAATTCCTGTTTTGTCCGCTGAAGCACTTTTTCTTCACTTTGAATTGGTAACAGTTCCTCTTTCAATTTACTATATCTTGATAACCCGTTTACAGGGAAGACCTCTGGTGCTTGCAGTCTCTTTAACTGCTGATTGATAAGAAAATAAGACTCTATCATTTGATATTGTGTTCGTTTTTTTTCATAGTGTTGATATTCATCTTGCAGTACGGTTAGTTTTGTTTCTGCTTCCTTTATGTAATTCTCCAACTCTTCCATATCTTCTAATTTATTCAGATAGGTTGCTTCTTCCCGCTTTGCTTCCGCTAGCTTCTCTTTCAAGTCTTTAAGCTGATCAAATAAATGATTGATTACAGGTTTTTTCCCATAAGGCTTAAATAATTCAGCCCTTTGTTTATCAAGTTGCTTTTCGGTATAATATATGCGATCAGATCCTGTCATTCCAATTGCCAGTAATACTTCATTTAGAGCTTCATTATTTAACTGCTGAATCTTTTGCAATTCCATTGCATCGAATGTATAAATTGCCTCATAGTGAGTTCGGTCAATACCTCTCCATTTTTCCTTCAGCCATTCTTCTTCTTTTATCTCTCCATTTGCGAGAAAAATCTTTGCATTCCCTTTGCTTTTACCATGAATCCGTTCCACTGTTATATTTTCCTCTACAATCCCGGAAATAGTAATTCTCCCGCCGATCTGTACACCATGCTTAGGGATATAAGCTTCGAGTTTTCTGGATGTATGCCCAAACAAAACAAACAAAATAAATTGTCTTAACGTGGACTTACCTGCTTCATTTACTCCAACAATATACTGAAAAGATGAGGAGGTGAAAGAAAATTTCCGGTTTAGCCATTTTCCAAAACCATAAATATGAACATGTTCTATTTTCATTCGTTATCCCCCATGCTATGCAATAAGTAAAAAGCCTCGTCTTTCGCTAAGGAGAGCAATTCTTCCTGTTCCTCTAAATCGAGAGGATCTAACCACTTTCTACCATCAACATGGTGCCAGAGCGGTGACAGAATTTCTTCTATATCTGCTGTTTGATGGAAGGTTGTCTGGAGCTGCCGCAAAAACTGTTCTCCACCTTGCCATTCACCTTTCTTTTTTGTTTCTATTACTTTGATTCCAATTACTTGGATCCAATTAGTCTGATCAGCGTATTGTTCATTCCATAATGTTATCATGTCATTCAGATGTCCTTCTTTTTGCCACTTTATCACTTTATCTGTTGCCCCATAAAAATTAAGCTCTATCAGAACTTTATCAAGCTTCTGTAACACCTTGTGAAAATATCGTTCGATTTCATTCACTGCATCTGTGATGTCTGTCCATTTGGAAGCATCAACAGATAATTTGTGAAACTGAATTTGGTCTAATCGGCAAAACTGGATCACAGGATCCTCAGATTCAGATAAGACTACATGATAGCAGCCTTTATCACCAGTTTCTTTTATAGATCTGGCTTGTGTGTTTCCCGGATACACAATCAAAGGATTAGATGACAATACTTCACGTTTATGGATATGACCAAGTGCCCAATAATGAAAGTCTAACTGTTTTAATTCATTTAATTGGAACGGAGCATAATTGGCATGATCAGAATTCATATTACCTGCTGTCCCATGGAGACAGGCAATATGAAACAGACCGTCATCCTCTCGTTTAAATTGCGGGACCATATTTGTCTCTACTGCCCTGTTGTTATAACTAAACCCGTAAATTTTAGCTAATCTTTGATCATTCTTTAAATAATCCATAACTTCTACCTGTTCTTTTTCATAGATGAATACATTATCTGGATAATTACGTGGAAATGTTTGACTTTTGATATGATCATGATTACCGAATGACAGAAAAACCTGAATCCCATGATCTTTTAACCGTCGAAAGCCCCGTACCACAGTCATATGGGCTTTCATTGACTGATCTTCCCTGTCAAATAAATCTCCTACGATTAATATGAAGTCTACTTTCTTTTCAATCGCCAGCTCGATCAGTTGTTCAAATGCTTCAAACGTACTATTTCTAACCTGATCTATGATTTGATCTGTTAGATGGCTCATTCCTTTAAAAGGACTGTCTAAATGAATATCCGCACAATGAATAAATGAAATCTTTTGTTCCAACCGTTTCACCGCCTTTCTTCCATTCTATCAAAAGCAAAATAAGAATGCACGTTCGATTATATAAAGATCAATAATTTTTCAATTATGTATAGTGAAAAAATATAAATAAGCATAGGATCATCATCAATGCTGATGACCTATGCTTGCCTTTACTTTAATCAAATCCGGTTTTCCCGTTACTCTTTTTTAGATAACTGAAGTGCTTTCTTTATATCCTTTAATGAAGTTGAGGATCCGTACATTAGAACACCACCACGGTATATTCTTGCACCAATAAGGGCCATACCGATGATCGTCACAATTAAGATTAGAATACTTAAGCCAATTTCCCAGATTGGAATATCTAACATACCTGCACGTAGGAACATCGTCATCGGTGAGAAAAACGGTATGTAAGATGAAATCGTTACAAATTGGGACCCAGGATTCGATAAACCGATCATGGAAATCATAAATGCAGCTACAATTAACAAAATAACTGGCATCATCATCTGCTGTACGTCTTCTGTGCGACTAACAAGGGAGCCTAACACGGCAGCCATTGTCGCATATAGGAAATAACCTAAAAGGAAGAAAATGATTGCATAAATAAATGTTGATATACTGATTTCGGATAGACCGAATACTTCAAAGAAACCTCCAACTAATTCTTCCTGCTTTTGCACCAGAATTAAATATCCCACTCCTAAAAATAATGCCATTTGGGTTAATCCCAGTAATCCTACTCCTAATATTTTCGCAAACATCTGATTAACAGGAGATGAGCTGGAGATTAAAATTTCCATTACCCTTGAAGTCTTCTCATTAGCAATATCTGTTGCAATCATATTCCCATAACTAATGACAGCAAAATAGAGTAAAAATAATATGACGTAAACTAACCCTCGGGCACCACTTAATTCTTCTTCTGTTTTAATAGAGCCTCCGTCTGTTCCTCCAGCTGCAATCTGCTCTGTGTTGAACTCCATCGGTTCATAGATAGAGGAAATAATCTCCTGATCAAGACCCGCCTGATTTGTTGCCATAGCTATTTTTATTTGTTCCAGTTCTTGTGAAAGTTTCGCTTCTGCTGTCATTGACATCATATCATCAGTATAATAAGTTGCTTCAGGCAAACCTTCATTACTCATGGTGATATGAAGTACCCCTAAATATGCCCCCTCTGTTACTGACTCTTTCGCCATGTCAAGGGAGGTATCCACAGCATCCACCTGGAAGTTGGATTCTCCTATCTCCAGTCTTTCACTAAGCTGTTCAAATATTGTCTGGTCTTCCGAAATAACTGCAACGGTCTGTTCCTCTGGTTCACCCTCTGAATCGAATAAACTTGTAATCGAGGATATATTAGCAGCAATGAAAATAAATAGCAGAAATAGAACTGTCGTAATCAAAAAGGACTTTGCCTTAAGTTTGGACAGGAATGTATGCAAAAAAACTGTCATAAATTTATTCATAAGATTCACCAGCCTTCTCAATGAAGATGTCATTTAAACTGGGCTCTTCTAACTCAAATTTCCGAATAAAGCCTTTACCTGTCAATTGCTCCAGAATTTTTTGGGACACTGCTTCATTCTCAATCTGACAGTCAATCCCCCAGGAATAAGTCTGCACTTTCAATACACCTGGAATTTGTTTCACAAAATTTATATCAAAATCTGTCTCAATACGAAGGTTCTTCTTACCATATGACCGTTTTATTTCCCGTAAATTTCCATGTAAAATACGTTTGCCTGTCTGAAGCATGCATAAGTTCTCACACAATTGCTCCACATGTTCCATCCTGTGTGAAGAAAAGACAATGGTTGTACCTTCATTTTTCAAATCCTCTACAGCACTTTTTAACATTTCTACATTTACCGGGTCAAGACCGGAAAAGGGTTCATCTAGTATGAGCAGCTTCGGCTTATGTATTACTGCAGAAATAAATTGGATTTTCTGCTGATTTCCCTTAGATAAATCTTCTACCTTTTTATCTAAATAGTGAGGAACTTTTAATCTGTCCAACCATGTATTCAACTCTTTTTGTGCGTCTTTTTTTGTCATCCCTCTTAACTTGCCTAGATACACGAGCTGGTCACGAACTTTTAGTTTTGGATATAAGCCTCTTTCCTCTGGTAAATATCCGATCAAATCACTTTTTCTATAATCAATTTTATCTTTATCCCAAGTGATAGAGCCATTCGTTGGATCAATTAAATGAAGTATCATTCGAAAGGTTGTAGTTTTTCCTGCACCGTTTGCCCCAAGAAAGCCAAAGATGCTGTTTTCCTGAATCTCCAGTGACAATTGATCAACAGCAGTAAACGAACCAAATTTTTTGCTTACATTCTCTAATATTAATGTCAATTCAGATCACTCCTTACTTATATATACGATTTATCTTTCTGAAAGTTTCACTTTTTCTATTATGCTCATAACTGGGAATTCTGAGTTGTGGTTCTTCCAAGTGTTTTGTACTGTAATATACAATAAGAACCCTAATACCTTTGATAAAAAGAGGTATCAGGGTTCTCTCTGTTAAATCATTATCTTTTTATTAGCAAAGTCTGCTTTCTTTGGCTGAATCGGCCGGATATTAGAGCGATTTGCAATAAATTCCGGTCTAGGCGATGTTTTGGCGAACGGATCTACAAGTTTATTTTCGATACTGTTAAAAACAAAGAATACATTGCTGCGAGGCAATGGAGATATATTACTGTTAGATCCATGCATTGTGTTCGATTCAAAGAAGAGAACAGAACCGGCTGGTCCAGTTGCACTATCAATTCTTCCGCCCTTCTCCAATAGCCAGTTAATACTGTCATGATCAGGAACACCGATATTTTGCATTTTCAAAGACTGTTCAAAATGGTTTTCCGGTGTCTCACCAACACATTGGACAAAATAACGATGAGAACCGGGTATTAACAATAGCGGGCCATTATATGAATAGTTATCAGTGAGAATGATACTGCAGCTCACTGCACGCATGTTTGGCATCCCATCTTCCATATGCCATGTTTCAAAGTCAGAATGCCAGTAAAAATCCTTTCCTTTAAAGCCAGGCTTAAAATTAATTCTCGATTGGTTTATGTAAACCTGACTGCCAAGTAATTGTTGTGCAATATGAACAATTCGTTCATTAGAAGATAACTGATGAAAGAACTCGTCATTATTATGCACATCGAATACGGAGCGAATTTCTTCCCCGCCTGTTTCTCTTACCACAAATGGTTCACTGGATTGCTTATTTTCCTCCATGTTACGGCGTAACTCTTTTTGAAGCACATTTACTTCTTCTTCGGAGAAGAAATTCGGCATAAATAAATAGCCATTTTCCTCATAAAAATCTAACTCTTTTTCTTTTAAAGGACCATCTTCCTTCGTGGAGCTATGAATTATCGGATCTTTTCTTTCTAAAATGGATGGCATCCCTTTGATTCTAGAAGGATACAAATCTTTCATTATTCGATCACTCCTTATATAGATATTAGATTTTACGAGATCAGTATAAGCCCTTAGCACTCATTAAACAACTCTGATAACAATCCTTGTGCCAGTATATAGCCGATTGTGACGGAATTCATCGCAAATAGATAATTTTAACGAGATTTTGCCAATTTTTACGCTTAATAGCTTGTTTTAACAAGTAAACGAGCTGCCATACCTTCAAATATTTAGAGCTGTGATAAACAGATCTCATCAAAAAGAACAGGATCAATAGCAATTATTTGCTATTGATCCTGTCATTTGATTATGCTTCCTGAGCACCATATAGTTCTTCAAGCGGCTTTGTAATAATCCGGCTAATGTCATTAATTAATACATTCACACGTTGTTCCTGTTCCATTAAATTCGAAATATCTTCATGTTGTTGAACAAGCTCTACAACACTTTTCGCTTTTTCAACTTCTTCTTCTGTAATTTCTAATCCTTGCATCTGTTTCTGTTGTAATTCCAATTGTGTATTTCTAAAGTTATCAAACATCTGCTTTGATGATGGATCGTTCATTACTTTCTCATATGCTGATTTCAACTCTTTGAACTCATCACTTTCCTGGATTGCCTTTTCCAATTCATGGGCACTGTCATGAATATTTGCCATAAAAATAAATCCTCCTAAAATGTTCGCGTTACATGCTGACTGTAAAACCTACATTCATAATCAGTCAGACGCTTATTATATACTCTACTTTCCCACTATAACAGAGATTCTTCACTTATCCAACCAATACAAAGAGAATTCCCTGAATTAGTCCAATCATACCACCAAGCAATGCTCCCAGGTATGTAATCAGCTTAAACTCTTTACGTGAAATAGATAAGATAATGTCTTCAATTCTCGCTGTCGGAAAGGAAGCCACTTGCTTTTCAACCATCTTTTCTACCTCCAGTTTCGCTAACATCAGAGGAACTTTTTCTGTCAATCTATCCAGTAGAAGATCAACTAATTTGGGTATGATGTGTGTCTCCATATTACTTTTTACTGGAGCGATAAATGTCTGGACAGGCATGCCTAACCAGTCGGAAACTTGAATGTTTTTAACGATGAAATTCCGAACCATATTTTTAACTGATCTCTTTTCCAAAACATGCTGGAAATCAACCAATTTTTTTGACTTAATATGATGCCATTCGTTATAAATAACATTTTTCAACAGCATATAGCCGTCGTCCGTACGCAAATAATTAATAACTAACTCCTGTATCTTCCCTGATAATTCATCTCCACTGAACATCGACATTAACATATTGCCGAAGAAACCTTTCGTCTGGGCATACTCACTAATAATCCGTTCAATCTTTCGTTTTGTCTCAGGCTGTCCGATAAGATCAATTATTTGCTCATGAATATAAGAAGACAACTTTTCTAATTGAATATTTATCTCGTCTTCTGCATCTGCCGTTAATAACTCCCCAATAGATATATTACTATGATTCCTGATAAATTCATCGTATTTACTTATTACAAAGTCACCAATTTTCTGTTCCATCACTTCTTTATTTATTGGTAAGCCCAATTGCTGAGCAAGTTGCTCTATCGTGAATTGTTTTTCAAGAAAATGATAGAATTCTCTGTTTAATAATTGAATTACCTGTTGTTTTACTCCCTTCTCCTTCAATTTGTTTTGAAGACTCTCTGCTGTAACGAGGTGATTAACTACCAATTGCCCCAATTGGATAGCCAGTTGATCTCTTCTTTTCGGAATAACACCAGGCGTAAATGGAACTCTCCATTTTCCAATAAATTTCGCCTCATATGGACGAAAAAGCATTTTGATTGCAAGGGAATTCGTTAACCCGCCAATTAACCCGCCAATTAAAATCATTGATAATAATGTAATAAAGATATTCAAGTAAATACCTCCCTTTCTTTGTTCAATGTATAGGAACATTTTTTCAAGCATAGAATGGATTAAATTGTGAGATAAATTCTAAAGGATGGATGTTTTATGATATACGAGCTCCAGGTAAGAGAGTATCCGAATACCAGAAACAGAATTATCGTCCCTGGCTCTATATATACTCTCTATAAAAAAGTCCGCAGAATGGTTAATGGTCCTAATTATGTTTATTGTGACTGGCTGAGTCATAATAAAGATAACCATACCATCTTTATATCATCAGAACTAATGAAACAATTACAATTTAAAAGCAACAAAATTTATCCGTTTCGTATTATCAATCATTCTTGTATGGTTTATTACCAGTTAGGGATATTAACAGCCGGGTGGCAGCAAATCGAAAGACATTCTGATTTATTTGAGGAAATGACACAAATCGGCAGATCCTATGGATTTGATACTTTGTTATTTGGTTATAAAGACATCGACTTTAACGTAAACAAAATAAAATGCCATTATTTTGATGAAGACCAGTGGACAAGTACTATCCTCCCGTTCCCGAAGGTAATTTATAATCGGCTGCCGAACCGGAAGTTAGAAGCTCACCCTGCCGTAAAACAGACCAAACAAATACTTCAGACAACTTCTATTATATTTAATCCTGATTTTTTTAACAAATGGCAAGTTTATAAAATTTTCATGCAAAACCATTCTGTCCATTATTTATTGCCACATACTGTTTTTCAACCATCCTTCCAGACATTTGCTGAGTGGATCGACATAAAGGATATCTATTTAAAACCGGTTTATGGCAGTAAAGGAAACGGCATTTTTCATATGTTTAAAAAGAATGACAAATATATTGTCCGATACTATACGGAAAAGAAAGCCGACGAGACGATTCATTCAACAGTTGACTCAATAATTGATAATTATTTTCCCAATGGTTTTAAAAACTATGTTATCCAGGAGGCGATCCCTTTATTTACATCAGGAAATAAAAAAATAGACTTGCGCGTTCATACGAATAAGAATGATGAAAATAAGTGGGATATGTCTCTCCATTATGCAAGACAGGTGGAAGAACATCTTATTACCACACATGTATCAAGAGGTGCTGTTATCACTAGTTTATTTGATTTTTTTTCGGAGAAAGATGCAACAATGCTACTCAACAAAGTGGAGAAAATAGCCATCTCTTTAAGTGAAATTATTGATGAGGATTATCACTATAAGCTTGGTGAGCTTGGATTCGACTTTGGAATTGACCATGAAAAGAAAATCTGGCTGCTTGAAGTGAATGCAAAACCCGGCTGGAATGTTTTTAATCATCCCGCTTACCAGCACACGAAGAATAAAGTATTTCAATTACTATACAAATATGCTTTTTATCTTGAAGGTAAAAAAGTATGAATGCAGCCTGCTGCGCGCAAACTATTCCGGTAAGGAGGGATATTAATGGCTAAACCGTCTTCAGGCAAAGAAAAAGATGCCCGTGCAGAATATGAACTTGACGTTGACCGTATGATTAATGAAGGGATGGCAGGCGGGACAACCAGCTCGATTCATGGCAGAATGCAAATTGAGCAAACAAGAAAATTGCCAAAAGAGAATGAACCGTTTCCTGCTGAAAGTGAAGATTGATTGTTTAGAGTCTGGGACAAAAACATATTAGTAATAATAAAATCCGAACGATGACGTGAATTCTGTAAATAATATGAATTGTTCATTTCACTGTACATTATATGGATAATGTGCAGTGAAGTGGTATTATTATGTGCTATACTGCCGCTCCATCCGACCACTTCGCTTTCATAAGTGCGACATCTACTCAAACAAAATACGCTTTCGTAGTGTCTTCTTTACCGTGGGCTCGTCTTCAGCTAACTTTGCAAAGAAGAACACTTTTCGAAGTGGATCTTCAGATCTCGCTTTCCCACAGGTCTTCATGGCCGGCCTCCGCTTTGGTGTTATTCCAGAATGTTTATGACAAAAACCTGTTTGAATCACCTGGTGAAGATGTTTGATATCCTGTATTGGGTGAACATACGTTAAAATAAAAATCCTCAAGAACCATTCATTCAATTATAAAATGTTCATGAGAATTTATTTAGTTTCTTTTATTGCAACATCCCATAAAAAATGTAGAGCAACATTCAAGCGTAGGCCGATTGCGGAGACTCCTATGGGAACAGGACGAGCTGAAGATCCACTTGATGAAGCGGGTTTCTTCAGCAAGTTAGCTGAAGCCGTCCCCCATGGAAAGCGAAGCAATCGGGTGTAGCGGCGGTTTTGCACACATCATATAATACACCTTTCATGCACAGTATCAATATTATGCGCATTAATTTTTTTCGAATAATCGTGCTTTATGCGGAACGCGATCATTATGTTCGCCCTCATATCATTTCGTAACAGCTTTTTCCCTGATATTTGTTATACTTATATGTAATAGTATGAATGAAAGAGGATTAGATGTTATGTTAAAACAATTACAGGAAATGTTTCCACACCTTATTAAAGCCACTGAAGGGATGTTGAAAGAGTCCAATGATTATAAATGGTTTTTAACCAATGAGAATGATATTATAGGAATTTCCCAGTCTGAGCTTTCTCAGCGGGAAGAAGCATTGCTGAATATTCTGCTTACACCATATCACGCCAATGAACCCCCTACTAATCACAGGGAAAAACTTTGGATGGATGTTTTGTTTCACCAGGAGATCTCGAAGGAATTAATGGATGGGCCACTGGAAAAATTTCAATTCGTATATTTTTCTTTTTCTGATGAAACTGTCGATCCTGACGGCTTTCGGGAAGCAATTTACGGATTATTCCCACGGAAAACACCAATTCTGTGGGAGAATAATCACGAAGGTGTATTGATAATCGAAGGAGATGACATGGGAGATGACCAGATTTCCTATTCAGAAATAATTGAAGTTTTAACAACTGATTTTTATATGAATATACAGTTTTTCGTAGGCCCTGCTATATATGAGATAAAAAAAGCTGCTGACTTTTATCAATGGATAAAGAAATGCTATCAAATAGCGAAGAACTTAAACCATTCTGTTATTCACTATACTAATGCTATACCTTATTTAATTCTTCATGACTTAACCGAAAAGGAACAGCAGATGATTTATGATTCTATCCTGGTAAAGGTGAAGGAAGACAAGGAATTATTAAAAACCGTTCAAGTATTTTTAGAGTCAAACTCAAACACTACATTGGCCGCAAAAAAGATGTTTATGCACCGTAACAGTTTGCAATACCGAGTAGACAAGTTTATCGAGAAAACAGGTATAGATGTAAAACAATTCGATGAGGCATTAACTGTTTACCTTTGCTTAATTATGCGATCTAAATGGAAGGAAAGCTAACTTTTTGTGCAATTCTCACAATTACGATGAGCATGAATGCGTTTTCTGTAATCGTGCACAAAGGACTCGACATTTTTTGTGCACGATAGCTATTTACGTTTGGGCAGTTTATTTGTAAACTAATAGACATAGATGAAACGCTTTCAAATAACAGGAGGGAATACAATGGCAGAACTTTCATTAAGAAATATTGATAAAATATATGACAAAGGCGGATCTAAAGCGGTAGATAACTTCAACTTAGAGATCGCAGACAAAGAATTTATCGTATTCGTTGGTCCATCAGGTTGTGGTAAATCAACAACTCTTCGTATGATCGCAGGACTTGAGGAAATCTCTGGTGGGGAATTTTACATTGACGGTAAACTGATGAATGAAGTTGCACCTAAAGACCGTGATATCGCGATGGTATTCCAGAACTATGCATTATACCCACACATGAATGTATATGACAATATGGCATTCGGTTTAAAATTACGTAAATTTAAAAAAGATGAAATCGAGCGTCGTGTAAAAGAAGCTGCTCGTATCTTAGGACTTGAAGCATACTTAGACCGTAAACCAAAAGCACTTTCCGGTGGTCAGCGTCAGCGTGTGGCATTAGGCCGTGCGATCGTACGTGATGCAAAAGTATTCTTGATGGATGAGCCTTTATCAAACTTGGATGCAAAACTACGTGTACAGATGCGTGCAGAAATTCAAAAATTACACCATCGTCTTCAAACAACTACTATTTACGTAACACACGATCAAACAGAAGCGATGACAATGGCTACTCGACTTGTTGTATTAAAAGATGGTCTTATCCAACAGGTTGGTGCTCCTAAAGAAGTTTATGATAAACCAAATAATATCTTTGTTGGTGGTTTCATCGGCTCCCCTGCAATGAACTTCTTTAATGGCACATTAGAAGAAGGAAATATTGTTTTAGGAAATACAAAAGTATCTATACCTGAAGGAAAAATGAAAGTTCTTCGTGAACAAGGATATATTGGAAAAGAAGTTGTATTAGGTGTACGTCCGGAAGACATTCACGATGAGCCGGTATTCTTAGATGCTAACCCAGGTGCTAAAATTACTGCATCAATTGAAGTTGCTGAGTTAATGGGTTCTGAATCTTACCTTTATTCAGAAGTAAATGGACAGGAATTCGTTGCACGTGTTGATTCCCGTACAGATATTCACGGCGGTGAGAAAATTGATCTAGCATTTGATATGCATAAGTGCCATTTCTTTGACAAAGATACGGAAGAAAGAATTAAATAATTATATAAAAAAAGCGCAGGCCATGTTGGGTTTGCGCTTTTTTAGTGTTTTGCTAATTTCTCGTTAATGATGATCTCCTCCATATAGTTACAGGCAGAGCAAACACCGAGATGGACACATTGATGCTTTTCTTCAGATTTGGGAACACCATCGATTAATTGAGCATCCTGTATATCTATATATGCTGCATAATCATCATAATAATCTGCAACCTTGCCTGCATCATGCATATTATGGTGGCATTGCGGACATTTTGCTTCTAATTTCTCTAAACCGTTACATAGATAGCAAATATACATTAAATACCCCTCTTAGTCTAAGTTGAAAGAGAGACGCTGACAATTGAGCGTCTCTCCTTTATTTCACTTAAAATTATTATGATTGTGGTCCATTATTGAATTGTTGTTCAGCCATTTGTACTAAACGTTTAGTAATTTCACCACCAACAGATCCGTTGGAACGAGATGTTGAATCAGCACCTAAGTTTACACCAAATTCTTGTGCAATCTCATATTTCATTTGGTCAAGTGCTTGCTCAATTCCTGGCACTAATAATTGGTTTGAGTTGTTTGATGCCATCTTTGATCACCTCCTGTACACATATTGTGGACAAAAAGATGATTTGTATACTTGAGTCTCTCTAGTAATTTATAACAATCAAACCAATCAACTTACTTCGGATATGTCATTTCTTCTGGTTTGATCCACTCATCAAATTGTTCTTCTGTAAGTAAATCCAATTCGACTGCAGCTTCTTTCAATGTTGAATTATCTGCAAATGCTTTCTTTGCTATTTTCGCAGCATTTTCATATCCAATATGTGGATTAAGTGCTGTAACAAGCATTAGCGAGTCATTTAAATTCTTTTCAATTTGTTCATAATTTGGCTCCAAACCAACAACACAGCGATCATTAAATGAAATCATGCTGTCAGCTAACAGTTGGGCAGACTGCAGGAAATTATAGGCAATTACTGGTTTAAAAACATTTAACTCAAAATTCCCTTGGCTTGCAGCAAAACCAATTGCAGCATCATTTCCCATTACTTGTGTCGCCACCATTGTAATTGCTTCACTCTGAGTTGGATTTACTTTACCAGGCATGATCGAACTGCCCGGTTCGTTAGCCGGTATTGTAATCTCTCCAATACCGCATCGCGGGCCACTTGCTAACCATCTTACATCATTAGCTATTTTCATTAAATCTGCAGCTAGTCCTTTTAATGCTCCGTGAGCAAATACTAACTCATCATGGCTTGTAAGTGCATGAAATTTGTTAGCTGCAGATACAAAATTCTTTTCCGTATATTGGCTGATTTTTTCCGTCACACGCTCTGAAAATTCCGGATGTGCATTTAAACCAGTTCCAACTGCAGTACCTCCAATTGCTAATTCCTTAACATGAGGTAAGCTGTTTTCAATCATTAGTTCTGTTTTTTCAAGCATGCGATGCCAACCGCTAATTTCCTGACCTAATGTAAGAGGCGTTGCATCCTGAAGATGTGTACGGCCAATTTTCACTATATCATTAAACGCTTTCATCTTTTCTTTCAAAGTTGCCTTAAGTGTCTGAAGTGCAGGTATAACGACATCTTCCAGCTTTCTAACTGCAGCTATATGTAAAGCTGTCGGATAAGTATCATTGGAGCTTTGAGATTTATTTACATCATCATTAGGGTGTAATCGTAATTCACTTCCTTTTTCTTCTAACCACTGATTACCTACAAAGGCAATGACTTCATTGACGTTCATATTAGACTGTGTACCACTACCCGTTTGCCAAACTACTAACGGAAAATGTTCAAATAATTCTCCAGCTAAAACCTTGTCAGCTGCGTATGTAATTGCTTCAGCCTTTTCTTTTTCCATTAATCCAAGCTCACTATTTACAATTGCGGCACTTCTTTTAAGAATCGCAAATCCTTCGACAATCTCATTTGGCATTAATTCATTTCCAATTGGAAAGTTTTCCTTGCTACGCTGTGTTTGTGCGCCCCAATACTTGTCGTTTGCTACTTTTATTTCTCCTATTGTGTCCCGTTCTATGCGATAACCCATCACAATCTCCCCCTATATTCTGAATTCCTCTATATTGTATCAAAAAAAGCGGTAAATGTATTATAAAAACTGACCCATTTATAAAGCTCCATAAAAAATAGCGGCTGATTGCCGCTATTTCGTTTCTACATATGGTAAACCCGTGCGAAAAAGTCCTTTAGTTTCCATTCCGCCTAAGCCTTTTTCTCCAGTTAAAGTGTTTTTCAGTACTTCATATACATTCACTTTCTCCATAAATGGCGTATAGGCAACTTTAGCGACGACATAGACAGGATCCAGTGCATGGATGTTCACACGATCAGGGGAGCTTGCGAAGTTAGCACCTGCACGAATTAGTGATTCAAAATGGGATTGACATGCCCCGGCAAAAATAATTAACTGGTCCAGGTTTGGTTCCCAATTTCTTGCCTTTCTGACTGTTTCAACAAAATATTTTGAATTTCGATATGATGCTAATTCTTTTTTTGATCCCTTAGCTTCAGAGTATGCGTCATGCCCTGTTATCACTAGAATTTCAGGCTGAATCTTACGAATAATATGGTCAATTTCCAACGGCAGCTCACTTTCCTGAACATATACCCCGTGGACCTGCAAACCAAGCCGATGATATAAATCAATACATTTTTTTAAATATAGACGGTCTCCATCAATGTGCAGCACTTTCACAGGTAATTGAAATCGCTGAATATCTCTCGGTTCATTTTTTTTATGTTCATATTCCTTTTTATCTTTCATCAATTGATAGTCTTGACGAAATAACCGATAAGAGTATTCTTCCTTATCCTTCATGTCTTCCTGTCTCTCCTGAAGCAAATCATCAGGCAGAACCCTTACATCCTCTATCGGTGCATCTGCTTCTAATCTTAAATCCTCTCCATGTAGAATTACTGTTTCCCCTACCACTTTTTTAATCCTGAAAACTATGTCATGTTCATGCGAATATCGGGTAACTAGCATCCCTGCATTCAATTTATTCACCAAATCACCAACCTTCAATTACATCCTCATATTAGGCTATGATCCAGATTAGGAATTGGTGAAATGATTCGTAAACTTTAAGGATAAAGACCAAAGAATTCTTCGAGAGTCAATTGCTGTTCATAAATCTCCGCTGCATTCTCTTTACCGACAAAACGAATATGCCATGGTTCGTAACTATATCCTGTTATATGCTCTTTCCCTTCCAAGTATCTAATAACAAATCCATACTGATGGGCATTTTCTGCAAGCCATTTCCCTTCATCTGTCTGAATAAAGCTCGGTTCAAGGACAGATACTAATGCTGCTGAAGCTACGTCCATGGCAAGACCGGTTTGATGTTCACTTGTGCCGGGTCTTGCTGAATATTTATCCGCATGTGCCTGACCATTATTTGCTACATTATTTTCATAAATAACTTTTTGTCTATCATAAGAACGGTAACCTGAAACTGCTACAAAATCCAATCCGCTTTGTTTTGCACCGGCAAATAATTCCTCTAGAGCAGCCGCTGCTTCCTTTCGCATAAGACGTTTCGGGTCACCTTCTGATGCATAGAAGGAAACATTTGGTTCCACTAGATCAGGCGGTTTATATCCATCAGGTAATTTTCTTTGTTTATTTACAACAAGTTCTATACTATTCGGATCCTCGACAACGGTAAGTTTGTTTTCATTAGCGGGACTATTTTCCGGTTCTGTCTGTTTCTCCGGTTCACCTGTTTCCTGATCTGTTTGGTTGTTTGCAGGTTTATCTGCATTAGGTGCTTCTTCCTTTTCAGCTTCTGCTGGGGTTTCTTCGTTATCAATGCTTTCTTCCTCATTTTCCTCTGTATTTTCAGTCTGTTCACTATCTTTATCTTTTAAATCTTTATCATTATTTTCCTCGGTATCTCCAGTAACTTGTTCTTCTACACCCGTATCTTTTGCCGGTTGTTCATTAGTCTGTGTATCATTTTGACAACCAGCTAAAATTATCCCCATTAATATGAAATAAATCATTTTTCTCATGTATAAAATCCTCTCCTTAAATCGCTCACTATACTATAACATACAATTTAAGAAAAATTAATAAACCTCGTCTCCTATTTTCAGACGAGGTTTATTACTATGACTCCCAGATGTAATTCTTATATTGTTTGCTTAACTTATCGAATGTTGACTTATCACTTTGGTCTATTGCTAGATTGATTTGCTCTTCTAAGCGTGCTTTGTTCCAGTTAAAACAAAGATCATCTAGCATTAACTGTGAAGCAAGCTTAATTTCATAAGGTAATTCCCTTCTTGCCAGTATTTCTTTGTTATGATTTCTTTTAAACGGAATCAGACGGTAACTAATCTTTTGTTTTTTCATGGAGCACGCCTCCTTTTAACTATATGTTTATTAAGCGATTCCCATTTTGGTGCCTGTCTAAACAAAAATTGGGAAGTTAATGGCTCGATTGATTTCTGTTTTTTTTGGTTAGCTGTAATAGATGTATTTTGATAACTTGGACACACTATGGCTAGACTTTTCTAACAATTGTTTGATAAGCTAACTTTACAACAGTTTAGTGTATTTTTAGAAAGTGCGGGATCAGTAAATGAATCAATATGAGAAGTATAAAGAAGGGGAAAAAGGCGCCTGGATTAGTATTATTACCTATTTGCTTTTAGCTGCAGTCAAGTTAATTGCTGCTGCAATTGGTAACTCAACCGCTTTACGGGCAGATGGTCTTAATAACGCAACAGATATTGTTGCATCCGTAGCTGTTCTAATCGGACTGAGAATCTCCAGGAAACCTCCTGACGAGGATCATCACTATGGACACGTGAGAGCTGAGATGATTGCTTCATTATTAGCTGCATTTATTATGATGACAATCGGTATTCAGGTCTTGTTTGATACAATCAGATCAATCATTATAAGGGAGTTTACTCAACCAGACCTTTTAACAGCATGGGTAGCCCTTGGATCTGCTGTCATTATGTTTGGTGTTTATTTTTACAATTATAACTTAAGTAAAAAGATAAACAGTTCTTCTCTTCATGCAGCTGCTCAGGATAACAAATCTGATGCCCTTGTTAGTATCGGTGCATTTATCGGTATTATTGGTGCTCAATTTCAATTATACTGGTTAGATCCGCTTGCAGGTGCTATTGTCGGTTTTATTATATGTAAAACTGCCTGGGACATTTTCCGTGAGGCAACACATACATTAACAGATGGATTCCAGCCGATAGAATTAACAAAGATTAAGAAAAGTATCCATTCCCACCCAGATGTTTTGGAAATTAAGGATGTAAAGGGACGCATTCATGGAAACCAGGCATTGATTGAGGCAACCATATTTGTTGATCCGCAGCTGACTGTAGAAGAGAGCCATCATATTACAGATGATATCGAGGAAAAATTAAAAGAAGAGCATGATATTCCGCGAGCTCATATTCATATCGAACCATATGACGAGAATTGATCGAATGGCCTGGAAAAACGGGATATTAGCAAAATGTTACAAAAAAACGAACGAATCTCTATGATCGTTCGTTTTTTGCTTTGCCTCATTTGCTGTTCCAGCTTCCTCAAAAAGATAAAAAGAAAACCGTACCGATTGCCACTAATACTACAAGAATTACGTGCACTTTAAACCATGCAAGTATGATAGCTGCCACACCAGCAATTAGTCCAATATACGGCTTATCAGGCACAACTGTCATTATTCCAGGGAAGATCAAAGCACCAAGCGCAGCATACGGTATTGCCTGGAGCCATTTATTCATCCATTTCGGAAACCGGACTAGATCAACAATGAATGCCGGGACTATCCTTGGAATAAGCGTCACAAGTGCCATCCCGATAATAATTGCCCAGATCATACTTTTTCCTCCTCAAGAACGAATACACCTGCTAATCCACCAAACACTGTTCCAATTACAATCCCCCACCCTTGTCCGGTTAATGGGCTGACGATGTAGTTAATCAATGCTGCAGCAATACTGATTACTGCTATCCTGCGGTATTTTTTTATCGAGGGTATTAACAGACCAATAAACATGGCGTATAAAGCTACTCCCATACTTTGACTTAATACTGGCGGGATCACATCACCTAATATTCCACCAGCCAATGAGCCTAATACCCATGAAATATAGGATGTAAGCATAATAGTTCCGTAAAAATAATAACCATATTGCCTGTCCACCTGTTTATTATAAATGGAAGCAACCGAGAATGTTTCATCTGTTAATGCGGCTGCAAGCGGTAATTTCCATTTTATTGAATAATCTTTGATCTGATTAATAAACGACAAGCTCATAATGAAATGCCGGAAGTTTAATACAAAAGTGGCCACAATGATTTCGGCTGCACTCACACCCAGTCCGATCATATTGGCTCCCATAAACTGTGCTGCTCCCGCATAAACGAATAAACTCATACCCGTTAACTCTGTTAATGTTAATCCTGCCTGTTTTGCAAGCACCCCATAAGCGAGGGCGATTGGTAAATAACCGACAATGATTGGTGAAGCAGCGATCAGCCCGTCTCTAAGTTGTTTTTTTATTAATTGTTTACTATCTAATTCCATTTTCTACCCCGCTAGTTAACTGCTTCATCCTGATCTGTTAAAATCATTGGACCTTCTTCCGTAATAACTATAGTATGTTCAAACTGAGCCGATCTGCCGCCATCAACTGTTCTGGCAGTCCAGCCATTGCTATCCATTTTACTTTTCCAGTCACCTTCATTAATCATTGGTTCAATTGTCACAACCATGCCTTCTTTCAGGCGTGGTCCTTTACCAGGTAAACCGTAGTGTGGAATATGAGGATCTTCATGAATCGTACGGCCAATTCCGTGACCGGTAAAATCTCTTACTACAGAGAAACCTTCCCCTTCAGCAAACTGTTGAATCGCGTGTCCAATATCACCAATTCGATTTCCTGCTACCGCTTGTTCTATTCCTTTATATAATGCCGTTTTGGTTACTTCGAGCAATTTGTCTGTCTTCTCATCAGATTCTCCGACAACATAAGTCCAGGCGGAATCTGCCAGCCCGCCATTTAAGTTGACCACCATATCAATTGTTACAATATCACCATCAACCAGCTTTTCATCCCGAGGAAATCCGTGGCAAATCTCATCATTAATTGATGCACATGTCGCATATTCATACCCGTTATAGCCTTTTTGTTCAGGTGTCGCCCCATGTTTGGCAAGAAATTTTTCCACAAACTGATCTATTTCTTTTGTCGTAATTCCCGGTTGGATCATTTTTGCGATTTCCTTATGGCAGTTAGCGAGTAATTTGCCTGCTGCATGCATCATTTCTATTTCACGTTTACTTTTCCTTGTAATCATACCTAACTTCCTTTCATACCACTGGTTCTATTCACACTTCTAACAATTTTATCACATTTTCTATTCATTAGAAAAGCAACAGATACTGACTGCTTATCAACTTACTGTTCCCGTAATTCATCCTATGTAACAGCTGACTTAATATGAAAAACTGGCGAAAGGTGATTACCTTTGCCAGTTTCAATGAAGCTTATTTTGGATCTTAGTAACCGCCGTAACCCCAAGAAGCACCAATAATAATTAATAGAATAAACAACACGACGATTAATGCAAATCCAGAGCCGTATCCATATTGTTGTGCACCCATCATTTATCCCTCCTTTAATTCTTACACTTATAACGTATGTAACAGGAGGAGAAATGGTCATTCAATTTTATAAAAATGGGTGCTCACCTATTAAAGACATCTTTCACACTATAATATTCACCATTTTGAATATTGTCCGGATCAAGGAGGCGATCAACGAGAACTTTTGCCACGACATCCGTCTCACGTAAGCTGTTATTTGTTTTATATGCTTTAAATTTTTCTACATCGGTAAATTGTGTCACATCAGCGGAACGAATTTCTCCCTGCATTTCTGTATCCATAATACTGGGATCGAACAAAAATACTTTATTACCTGTCCCTAATTCGCCTTGTTCCAAAGCAACCGTGTCTGTATAGCGGTCAAGACCTGCTTTTGTACTGCAGTATGCATTCCAGCCATAGACAGATCGTTGAGCCGCTCCTGAGGTAACATTTGCGATAACTAACGGAAGGTCCATATCACGCAATAAATCCAGCCACAAATTTGTCACGATCATTGGGGAAAGAAGATTAACATGGACATGGTCAATCAGCTTCTGTGTATCCTGCCTTCCCGCCTGTTCAATTGGAGTTACTAATGCCGCATTCTGTACGAGCAGTAGTGACTCCATCTCTTTTTCCTTTAAATCTTGGACAATTGATGTAAAAGTGTCCTGGGTTGCATCAAGATCAGACAGATTTACTTGTATATGTGTATATTCACCTGGTAGTTTCATTGCGGCCAGTTCTTCATTAATGTTCCTGGCTAAGCCGATAACATGAAAGGATTCTTCCATCAGGAGCTTCGCAATGGATGCCCCTAAACCTTTAGAAGTACCTGTTACTACTGCATATTTCATACCTGATCCTCCCTATCTTTTTGCTGAGTCTAAAGCATGATTTAAAGCAGAGATGATATCATCTGCATCTTCTATACCAATTGAGATACGAATTAAGCCTTCTGTAATGCCAAGGTCTTGCTGAACATTTTTCGGTAAATTCCGATGAGAGGTTCCTAACGGATAAGAGACGGTTGTTTCCACACCAGCTAGTGTTGCGACAATTTTAATCCAGTCGAGCGACTTCAGAAATGTTTTAATATCCGCCCTTTCGGTAATATCAATGGTAACAATCGGGCCTCTCCCTTTTTCAGATACATACTCTGGGTAATACACTTTATCAACAGCAGGATGATTCGCTAAAGCGGAAGCCACTTTTTCTGCATTATGTATGTGTCGTTCCATTCTGACTGCTAAAGTTTTTAATCCTCTTACAGTAAGCCATGCTTCAAATGGGCTTAAATTGCTCCCAAGGTTTACACACTTCTGACGTGCTTTTGTAATTAAATCTTCATCGCCTGCTAACACCCCTGCCGTTATATCGCTATGGCCGCCAATATATTTCGTTGCACTGTGAACAACAAGATTAATACCTAGCGTGTATGGTCTTACTAAATAAGAAGTAGCAAAAGTATTATCAACCATTGTTTTAATCTTATATTTTTCGGCAATCTGAACTACTTTATGTAAATCCTCTACCCGTAACAAAGGGTTAGTAATAGATTCTGTATAGAGAAGAACGGTATTTGATTGAATGTGCTGCTCAATATCTTCTTCAAATGACACAAAGCTGACTTTAATTCCAAATGCCGTTAATTCATTAGCCAGCAGCTCATAAGTGCCGCCATATAAATCATGCGATGCCAGTACATGATCACCAGCTTTGGCAACCGACAGGATACCTACCATAATCGCAGATAAGCCGGAGGATGTAGCTATGCCCACCGGTGCCTCCTCTAGATCAGCAACAGCTTTTCCTAATTCATCAGTGTTCGGGTTACCAACTCTCGTATAGAGATACTCCCGCTCACCTGTATAAAAACCTTCAATATCATCTAAGTCCTTGAACGTAAAAGCAGAAGATTGATGGATTGGTGTTACCTTTGTCGGAATACCGCCATCACGCTTCATTGTTATATGTACAGATTTTGTATCAAATCCATGTCCCATTTTAATCTCCCTTTCTCATACTCTAATTATACTTTAACGCAATATAAGAGCATTTTAAAGAAAAAAAGCCAGAAAATTGTCTGAACCAGCAATTTCTGACCTTTTCATATGTTAATCTCTAAGCCAGGAGATACACAATGTACCATGACCTGTATGAACTCCTGCAACGGGGACTAATGTCTGGATTTTAACTTTTAATGACTGGTGTTTTCTTTCAATTTCTTCCTTCCATTGCATGGCGTGCTCCTTTACTCCAGCATGCTGAATACACAATTCTTTTAAATGGTATTTTTCCATGGCATCATCCAGTATTTGAAACATTTTCTGTTTGGCTCTTTTCTTTATTCTCACTTTATCTTTAACGACTACTTTGCCGTCATCAAATCCCAATATTAAATGAATATTTAACAGTGATGCAAAGATGGACTGGGCAGTACTTACCCGGCCGCTTTTTCGCAATTGCTCAAAGTTTTGCGGCATTAAATACATCTGGGCAAGTTCCGGTAATGTACGCAGCTTACTTACAACCTGATCATATTCCTTTCCTTCGTTTACCATATCGATTCCATTTTGAATCATTTTTCCTAAAGCATAATCTCCGATTTTTGAATCGATCACTTCAACAGGAAAGTCAGCCATTTCAGAAGCAGAAACAGAACTGCTGTAAGTTCCTGTTAACTGACTGGAAGCATGTATTGCTATTCCTGCATCATATTCTTCTTTCAGTTTTTCGTATAGTGAGACAAAATCACCAAACGCCGGCTGGCTTGTTTTTGCATTATTTCCATGTGATTGGAGCAATTGATAAAACTCATCCTTAGTTATATCCACATCTTCCCGGTATGTTTTTCCATCAATAATTACATTCAATGGAAGAACGAAAACATTATTTTTTGCTGCGAATTCTTTAGACAGACCCGAAGAGCTGTCTGTAATCCAAGCTATTTTCTTCAAAGACCAACACCTCATTTCCAGCACACTGGTGCCTCTCTTTATTTCTGATTTTATTTAAGTTTTATTAAGCGTATTACATTTCTACAAATTATGCAAAGCGGTAATAAATAAGAATAAATGTTGCCAATACAAAAATGAAGTTTAGAAATACAAAGATAAACTGATCAATTTTTGTTTTATGAATTTTAATTGGGGGCTCATAGAATGATACACCTTCAATAATAAAAATTAATAAAACAATGTGAATCATTGCATGGCCAACAATTTCTGTCATTCCAAACAGCATACTTGTCAGAATGAATATAACTGTTACGACTAAGCCTAAAATCCGGTTCAATATACCAACAACCAGTAAATAACCGACAACAAATTCCACAAACGCTGCCATAACAATAAAAATCTCCGGCTCAAACCCGAAAGTAGGAACATTATGACTTGCCACTATATCTAGGGTCATTCCAGGATAAACCCATTTTTCTACAGCTACCCAACACAAACTGAGTCCTGTTCCCAAATAAAGAAATGGAAACCCCCAATTCTCCACTTTCGTTTTCCCAATTAACAGAACAAAAATAATTGCAAGGTAGAAACCATAATCCAGCATGTAGAACCAGCCAAAATCAGCCCAGACTGTAATAAACAATATGAACATTAATGCTGCTGCTACTTTTGTACTGTAGTGAACCGGGATGAGCAGCCCTGCAATAATAAGGACCATTACGACTGTTTGCCATGTTTCGGTAATTTCAAATTCCGGTGCGAACATTGTGCCCGAAAATAATTGAATGACAAAAGCCAGAGCAGTACCGTATTTAAGGATATAACGGGAATATTTCCGAAATCCATTTAAGAAATTATCTAACTTATTTGCATAAGGAATTTTCAGTAAATATCCCATCAATTGTGGTAAAATTGCTAATATGATTGCAACAACCAGGGAAAATGTGATAAAAAACGGACTCAGTATTTGTTCGATAGGAACTTTCTCTGCCTCCACTTCAGCGAACCACTTTACATGGGCATATGTAGTAACCGGTGCTGCAATTAATATAGCTATGAATAAAGACAGGATGCTTTTTTTCACTTGTTTCATTTCGTAACCCCTTTTAAGTTAAAATTTCAAGCTGATGTTACTATATCATATTTACTATTTAAGAAGTGAAAGGATTCAGTAAATAATGAAAAAGATACAACTTGTACTTGATATAGGCGGTGTGTTAACTACAAATAGCATGGGAATATTACAGAACAAGATTTCTGGTATTGGCTCACCAATACTTTTCCCAAAATTAAAGCAGATTATTTAAAAGAGAGCTTAACAGCTAGTTTAACTCCAATAGAAGGGATAAACTATCTAAATGACTGGTCGGGCTATGCAGAACTTCATCTTTTAAGCAATCATCGTTCAGAATGGATTTTCCCAATTCTTCAACCCATTAAACATCTGTTAACAAGTAGTACCAATTCCTCTGAAGTTGGATATTCGAAACCTTATGAAAATATCTACCATATATGTAAGAAAAGGATGATACCTGACAGCATGGTTCTGTTTGTTGATAATAAAGAAGAAAATTTACTGCCGGCAGAAAAGCTTGGATGGAAAACCATCCTTGCAACACCTGATGAGAAATGGATAAATGAAGTGGACAAACTGCTTAAGAATGGAACTAACTGAAAAAAGCAGGGTTTCCCCTGCTTTTTTTCTTATCAGTTCTTAATGCATTGCAGCATGACCTGATGTTAATACCCATATTGAACCAAATACAATAACCAATGCTAAGAAAATACTGTAAATCATATTTATTACATTGATCATACCTTCTTTACCTTCCGTAACGTGCATAAACATAAATAACTGAATCATCGCCTGAAATATTGCTAATGTACCAATAATCCACATAATAATACTATCAGAAAAATTGGTCTGGAATTTAACGAACACTGCTAATAACGTTAGTGCAATAGAAAGGATAAAGCCGATTAAGTGATTCCAAGGAAAACGACTGCTGTGTGTACTGCTCATTTTATCCCACCATTCCTTTCAAATACACAAATGTAAAAATGAAAATCCATACAACATCCAAGAAGTGCCAGTAAAGACTTGCAATGAAAAATTTACTGGAAGTCTTTTCTGTAATCCCTCGTCTGAAAATTTGAACAAGCAATAAACTGATCCAGATTATACCGAAAGTAACGTGTGCTCCGTGTGTTCCCAGTAATGTGAAGAAACCTGCTGTAAATCCACTTGTCTGGATTGTTGCACCTTCATGTACATAATGAATAAATTCATTAATCTCCATATAAAGGAACCCTGCACCCAATAACAAAGTAACTATTGTCCATACTATCATGTCATTTTTAGCATTGTTTCTCATAAAGTGAATCGCCAAACCTGCTGTAAAACTGCTTGTTAATAACAGGAAGGTCTCGATCAGGACATCCTTAAGAATAAAGATGTCGTGACCTGCAGGACCTCCAGCTGTATTGTGCTCTAACACAAAGTAAGAAGCAAACAGTGTGGAGAAAAGCACAATTTCAGCACCTAAAAATATCCAGAAACCGAGTATATTCATTTGACTCTGCTGTGAGCGGTATTCTAATGGCGTATTCGCTTGTGTCATTTCAACTCACCTCTCCACTCTCGTTCTTCTTTCTCTAATTCATCTACCGGAATGTGGTAGCCATCATCATAATCAAAACTGTTAGCAACAAGTCCTATAACGATTAAAACAGAAGAAATAATCGCTAATGTGAACCATTCAAATACGAGGAAGAAACCTACAATACCGAATGCTACACCAAGGAATACAGGTGTCCAGCTGTTACTTGGCATATGAACAGACTTCAAATCAGATTTCTTTAAACCTAATTTACCCTCTTTTTTCTTATACCAGAAGTCATCCAGTTTTTCGACTTCAGGGACAACCGCGAAGTTATAATGAGGTGCAGGTGAAGCTGTTGCCCACTCCAATGTACGACCATTCCACGGGTCACTGCCTACATCTCTTGATGCATAGCGGAAACTCCAGTAAATGTTATAGCAAAGTGCTGCAAAACCTGCTGCCATAATTAAGGAACCAACTGCTGAGAATCCAAGCCATGCACCCCATCCAGTACTTTCTGAATAAGTGTACATACGACGGGACATTCCATCTAAACCAACAAAGAACATTGGCATAAAAGTAAAGTTAAATCCGATAACGAATAACCAGAAATGCCATTTACCAATTTTTTCATTTAATTTAAAACCAAACATTTTTGGCCACCAGTAGTACAGTGCCGCAAATACAGCAAATACTACACCTGGAATTAATACATAGTGGAAGTGTGCCACAAGGAACATCGTATTATGGTACTGATAATCTGCAGCTGCCATTGCAAGCATTACACCTGTTACCCCACCGATAGTAAAACACGGGATAAAAGCCAGTGCCCATAACATAGAAGTTGAAAACTCAATTCGTCCTTTTCTTAACGTAAATAACCAGTTAAAGATTTTCACACCAGTAGGTATGGCAATCATCATCGTAGTTAAAGAGAATATGGAGTTAACCGCTGCACTGTTCCCCATTGTATAGAAATGGTGAACCCATACGAGCATACTTAAGAACGCAATACCGGCAACAGCAAATACCATTGATTTGTAACCATAAAGATTTTTTCTCGCAAATGTTGCAATAACTTCAGAGAACATACCGAAAGCTGGCAGGACAACAATATATACTTCAGGGTGTCCCCACAGCCAGAATAAGTTAAGCCATAACATCGGGTCCCCGCCAGCGGCAACTGTAAAGAAATGTGTTCCAAATAAACGATCTAATGACATATATGCTAAAGCAACTGTAAAAATAGGGAATGCTGCAACGATAATAATGGAAGTGACAAGGGACGTCCATGTAAAGATAGGCATCTTCATCCAGGACATTCCTGGTGCACGCATCTTAATAATCGTAACAACAAAGTTAATCCCTGTTGCTAATGTACCAATCCCTGCAATTTGTAATGCAATTGCGTAATAGTTATTTCCTACACCTGGAGTGAACTCCTTACCAGCGAGCGGAAAATAAGATGTCCAGCCTGCATCTGGCGAGCCTCCAATGACGAAAGATACATTAAATAACATAGCCCCGGCAAAAAACAGCCAGAAACTTAATGCATTTAATTTCGGGAAAGCAACATCCCTTGCCCCAATTTGCAATGGCACGACAACATTCATAATACCTATGAGCATTGGCATTGCCATAAACAAGATCATAATTACACCATGTGTTGTGAAAATCTCATCATAGTGCTGGGCATCAAGGAACCCCAATTCCGGTCTTGACGTCTGTGCCTTCATAAGAAGTCCGTCAACGCCACCTCTAAAGAACATTAATACACCTGCAAGGATGTACATAATCCCGATTTTTTTATGATCAACGGTTGTAAACCATTCAGTCCATAACCATTTCCACTTTTTTAAATATGTGATCAATGCTATAAGGCCGACCATAGTGAGTCCTATCGCAATCTGTGATGCCAGAATCATTGGGTCGCCTGTAACAAAAAATTCATCTAATGACATGTTCTTCACCGCCTTTTATATTAGTGATGTGCGTGTTCTTCATGTGAAACAGAATCAGTTGCTTCTTCTTCTGTCTCAATATCTGCCTGCTCATCTTCTGATTCGTTATCTGTATTCTCTTCCTCACTGTGCTCTTCATCGCCATGAGTAATTCGATACATTTCCGGATTCAAATACTTTTCAGAACCTCCATGAGCATGATCAATCCATTGTAAGTGTGTCTGATTATATGTTTTCCGACCAATGATTGTTGGTTCCAGTAATTCGGCATACTCTTCTTCTGTTAAATCGTTTGCTGTATTTTTCACTTCCTGAACCCATTCATTGAAATCTTCGTTTGTCATTGCCTGAACCTCAAACTCCATATGAGCATATCCTTGGCCATTAAAGTTTGTGTTTCTTCCATAATAGGATCCTGGCATATCAGCAACCATGTAGAGCTTCGTCTGCATATTTGCCATCGTATACTTTTGACCAGCTAATTCCGGTACCCAGAATGATTGCATTGTTCCTGCAGAAGTCATTTTAAACTGCACTGGGTGATCTGCCGGGATATTAACATAATTCACTGTTTCTATATCCTGATCAGGATAGCTGAAGATCCATTTCCAGTCAGCCGACGTAACATGAATAACCAGTGGCTCCTCTTCTTCGTAACCTTGGGGAACATCTTCCACTTCATATATTGTCTTAACTGTCGGAACCATCAATGCGATAACGATGATAATCGGTATAACAAACCAGATAATTTCAAGAACATGATTTCCTTTTTCTTCTTTTGGTTCAAAATTACCATCACCTGGTTTTGCACGATACTTCCAGACGATATAACCGAACAATACAAAAACAACTACAACAATTACTAACATAAAAATAATCGAATAAACGATCAAATCTGTTAAGCTTCTTGCAATCGGACCCTTTGGATCGAATACAATCAGCTTTGAATCACATCCTGCTAAAATTAGTGGGATGGCTAATAAAGTGAGTAATAACACTCCTCTTTTTATCGCCTTCATACATGTACCCCTCTCCAACAATTTGTTAGTATAATAAAAAATACCTTTTAATTATGAAAAATAAACCAATGTGATCTACATCACTTACCATTTTTGCATGTAAATATGATGAAATTATGATGAAACCGGTAACGTCATAAAAAGTTCAAAAATGGTGTTCTTTGTGATACTCATTGATTGACAAACGCCTATCCTTTACTATTCTTGCGATTTTCTATACTATTTGATTAGGGACAAATAATGATAAACGAGAGTGATACAATGCCAGAAAAAACTGTTTTAATTGTTGATGATGAAATACAGATGCGTACAATGCTTAAGTTATATTTACGAAATGATTTTCACACAGCGGAAGCTGGTAACGGAAAAGAAGCAATTGACCGATTTTCAAAGGAACCAGTCGATCTGGTATTACTGGACATTATGATGCCAGAATTAGACGGAATTGAAACTTGCAAGAAAATGAAAGAAATTAATCCGAATATCCCGATCATACTGCTTACAGCATTAAATAGTACCTCAGATAAAGTGGAAGGATTGTCAATTGGTGCAGACGACTATATCGTAAAACCATTTGAACCCGAAGAATTAATTGCGAGAATTCGTGTCCAATTCCGTCATTTTTCAAGTGTGGGCAAAGAACCTTCACATAAGCTAAGCTTTGGTGACTGGTTTATTGATTCAGACTCAAGAACAGTGATGGCTAATGGGAAGGAACTGAAATACAGTCCAAAAGAGTTCGACTTACTTTATTTATTTGCCTCTAATCCTAACAGGGTGTTTACAAGAGACCAGTTATTAGACCAAATCTGGGGAATTAACGAAATAGTGGATATCCGGACAGTCGATTCACATGTGCGATATGTTCGTGACAAGTTAAAAAAAGCAGGAGTTAAGCATCAGCCGATTGAAACAATCTGGGGTGTTGGATATAAATTCACAATGGAGGATGCCAATGAAATTAAATAGCGTCATTTTTAAATTAGGAGCTACCATTCTTTTCTTACAATTAATCATTCTTATTCCGCTAGGCTACATTATTTTGCAGCTTTTATTAAATTATTCTATCAATCAAACAGAGACACAACTAGCTCAGCTGTCTGAAAAGTATGCAACACAAGTCCATCACCTGGAGGACCCGGAGAATTTCCAATTACTTGACCATTTAACAGATATGACAAATACGAGTGCCGTTATCATTGATCACAACGGTGAGAAGATAATAGAAACGAACTGGAAAGAAGGTATTACTGATCAAATTTTAACCGATGACCAGAAACAGCAGTTAGCTGAAGGGAAAACGGTAATTGAGGAATATACGAATAATGGCTCTACCTATCTGAAAGTAGCCCAGCCTATTTCTGATGATGATGGGGAAAGAGCAAGTGTAGTTTTATTTTCTTCATTTGGCTTAATTAGTAACTCGATTCATAATATTGTCATTCTTGTTATACTGGCTAGTCTCGGAGCAGTTGCACTGGCAATCGGCTTTACGATTTTTATATCTAAAAAACTGGGAGCACCGCTAATTGCTATGGAGAAAGTTGCAAAGCAAATAGCGGAGAAGAAGGACTTCTCTTTACGGGTAAATTATAAAGCAAATGATGAGATCGGTTCCTTAGCAACAGCAATTAATGACTTATCGCAGACTTTAGAAAGATATCAAACGAACCGGAATGAATTTTTCTCTAATATCACTCATGAACTGAAAACACCACTAACCTATGTAAAAGGATATGCTAATGCTGTACGACATGAAATGTACCAGTCTGATGAAGAGAAGAACGAATTTCTTGAAATTATTGAAAATGAAGCAGACCATATCAGCAATTTAATGGATGACTTAATGGACCTTTCTAAAATAGAAGAAGGTAAAATAGATTTGAACAAAGAAAGCTTCGATATGAACAGTCTGGCTGAGGAGATGGTTAGGAGATCCCATTTCCGCGCAGCCCAGAAAGATTTAGAATTATATGCCATTACTCCAAAGCAGCCAACTAGAATAACTGCAGATAAAAGCAGAATGGAACAAATTTTAACAAACTTAGTGGAAAATGCGGTTAGGTATACCGAAGAAGGGGAAATTAGTGTAAAAGTTTTAGAAAATGAAACAAATGTGGAAGTATTTGTCCAGGATACAGGAATAGGGATCAAAAAAGAAGATATTCCCTATCTTTTCGAACGGTTTTACCGTGTAGATAAGTCTAGATCAAGGGCAAATGGCGGTACAGGACTCGGACTGTCCATTGTCAGAAATTTAGTCGAATTGCATGAGGGCAGCATCGAATTTGACAGTGAAATAAACAAAGGAACGACTGTTAAACTTACTTTTCCAAAATTAAGTAAGGAGGAATAATAAATTATGTTATTTCAGGACAAAACAGTGATCGTTACAGGCGGCTCCCATGGGATTGGACTTGCCGTATCAAAGGCGTATCTTGAAGAAGGTGCCTCTGTTATTATTGCGGACAAAGAAGAACCCGATCTCATTCATGATCATCTCCATTATATTAAGACAGATGTAAGTGTCCCTGATGATATCAGCCAACTTTTTTCAGAAGCTGATCAACACTTCAAGCAAATAGATATATTAATTAATAATGCAGGCATTTCGAAGTTCTCATCATTCTATGATCTTAGTATTGAGGAATGGGACAATGTATTGAATACTAATTTAAGATCTGCATTTTTATGTGCCCAGGCGGCTGCACGAAGAATGCGGGACAACCCGGATGGAGGCAGTCTTGTCCACATTTCCTCAACACGAGCCTTTATGTCTGAACCAAACACAGAAAGTTATGCAGCTAGTAAAGGTGGGATTTATGCATTATCACATGCTCTTGCGATGACCTTGCAGGATGATGGAATAACCAGTAACTCGATAAGCCCAGGCTGGATAGAGACTAAGGATTATGAGCAGTTACGATCTGTTGACCATCAGCAGCATCCATCGAAAAGAGTTGGGAAACCGGAAGATATTGCACGAGCTTGTTTATTTTTAACAGATCCGAGGAATAATTTTATTAATGGGGAGAATTTTATTATTGACGGCGGAATGACGAGAAAAATGATTTATGAGCATTGAACATTCATGAGACATCTTTAGAAGGGAACAGAAGGTATGGAGCTTCAACTAATCGAAGTATATATCCCTGCGGAAAGATTTACAACATTTCAACAGGAAATTGAGGCATATAATATTCTTGCTAAATGGCACTCAGAGATCTCAGAAGAAGAACGACTTGTAAAATTATTAATTGATAAAAAAAACACGGAGGAAATTCTGGATTTTCTTGAAGTGAATGATGAACATACACAAGAAATAAGAGCAATTCTGTATAATATCTCGACATATTTACCACGAATAAAAATAGACAAAAAAGATGAGGAGAGAGATGAAGCAGAGCAGCAACAAGAAATTACCAGAGCTAGCAGGCATGAATTATATAATGTTGTTCAGTCTTCCAGTCAAGCCAGCCCTAATTTCATTTGGCTGTTAATTCTTTCTGCAATTGTTGCAACAGCTGGAATTGTAAAGGATAGTGCTGCATTCGTAATAGGAGCAATGGTTATCGCACCATTAATCGGTCCATTTACAGCCTTATCGTTTTCTGCCATATTAGGTGATTATAAGTTAATGAAAAGATCTGTAATAACATCAATATATGGTCTAATAATTCCAATTGCGATTGCAATTATATTCAGTGTTCTCTTCCCATTACCAGTTAACAGTCATGAATTTTTAGCTAGAACGAATATTGAATTAATGGATATTGTTGTTGCAATCGCTGCGGGGACTGCCGGAGCAATGTCTTTTGCCAAACGGGTTTCGGAAGCATTAGTTGGTGTAATGGTTTCCGTAGCCTTATTACCTCCAGCAATTGTTCTAGGAATGATGATCGGTGCAATGGAATTTAAGGAAGCAGTCACACCACTTCTACTGTTACTTGTAAATATTAGCGCGATATTGCTCTCTGCTATTATTGTATTTTGGACAAGTGGCATACAACCGGTTAACTGGAGTGAAATACAGGTTGCTAATACCTCCAAAACATATGCCTTAATTTTTGTATCAATTGTTATCATTATTCTGGCTGTAATGATTTATGTGATTAATTTTTAGCAGATTACTTTTTAAAAGCGATCTATGGATTAATCACTGTTTTTTTGATATTTTGAGAATTGCTTGCACACGTAATAACTAATTATTATAATATGAATATATGTTCATATATAATTATTTATTATGGAGGTATTCATATGGGACATTCTCATGATCATGATCACGGACACCATCATCATCATCATACGAATAACAAGAAAGCCCTTTTCATCAGTTTCCTGTTTATTTCTATATTTATGATTGTTGAAATAATCGGCGGGTTATTAACTAATAGTCTGGCTCTCCTCTCAGATGCCGGTCACATGTTCAGTGATGCTTTTGCCCTCGGATTAAGTCTGTTTGCATTTAAGCTTAGTGAAAAAGCTGCAAATGTGCAAAAAACATTCGGCTATAAACGGTTTGAAATATTGGCTGCATTTATTAATGGTATTACTCTTGTCGGGATTTCATTATATATTTTCTGGGAAGCCTACCATCGCTTTCTGGAGCCGCCGAATGTGAATGGCACCATGTTATGGATCGCTGTAATAGGATTTATTGTAAATGTCATTGTTGCATTCATTTTGATGTACAGCGGGGATACGGAAGATAACTTAAATATGCGAAGCGCCTTATTGCATGTACTCGGAGATTTGCTTGGCTCTGTTGGTGCCATTATCGCTGGTGTATTGATATTATTGTTCGGCTGGAATATTGCAGACCCGATTGCCAGCATTCTAGTCGCACTTCTCATTTTAATAAGCGGTTATCGAATTTCTAGGGACTCCATACACATATTAATGGAAGGAATTCCAGCTAATTTGTCTTTCGAAGCGATGGAGAACAGATTGGTACAAATAGATGGAGTGATCAGTATTCATGATTTGCATGCATGGACTATTACGTCGAACTTCCCTTCATTCAGTTGTCACATGGTTGTTGAAGAAAATACAGATCGTGATCTTATCCTCAAAAAGGCGGCTAAAGTTCTGCACGACGAGTTTTCGATTCATCATACAACCATCCAGGTGGAAGGGATTGATGCAGACATTGAGAAACAGGAAGATTGTTGTAATTAGGAGGGAATACTGTGACAGAAATAAAACACGATGCACTTGACGAAGAAACATTATTTTTAGTCTCCCAAACATTTAAAGCACTATCAGATCCCACGCGAATTCGGATCCTTCATTTACTGTTCGACAGGGAGTTGAGTGTAACAAATATCGCGGAAACACTTGACTTAAACCAGTCAAATGTTTCCCACCAATTACGTTTTTTAAAAAATCTCAGGCTCGTAAAATATCGTCGTGAAGGAAAAACGATATACTATTCACAAGATGATGAGCATGTAATGAAGATCCTTCAGCAATCCATTGATCATGCTTGTCATCATTAACCAAGTAAGTATATGCTGAATGCCTTCTCATCAAAAATAAATAGAGCGATGGTTTTCGGAACCGGGTTGAACGACTTCGCTTCAGAAATTTTCAGAGC
>NZ_FOGL01000011.1:0-16238 GCF_900111195.1 Gracilibacillus ureilyticus | reverse complement strand
ACTTCGCTTCAGAAATTTTCAGAGCGATGGCTTTCGGAACAGGGCTGAACGACTTCACGTTAGGAAAATTCAGAGCCATGGCATTCAGTATCTACAGATAATCAAAATATTTCCCGTGGTCACTTATGCCCCATGTGACGTGAAAAAATTTCCGAATACCTTCTAAAAAAATTCTCATGAACAATTGTGTCCATGAGAATTTTCATAAAATGGTACTATAACGTTAAACTTCTACCATCCACCTTTTCCGGCGTCGATCCCGCTGTAATAGGATAATGATTAGCGGGAGCTCCAAAAATGTCACTGACAATTCATCCAAATGAGATTCGTGTTCTCGGTAGAATATCGCACTTCGCCCCAGCTACTTTTTATACACATGTAAATGATTGAATACGATTTAAATCAATACCGAAGTATACCCAGTTAAATCCTGTCCAGCGATATCCGGCAACTGACCTTCTGCCAACGAATGTCGGATAGAACCAAAAAGACTGAAAACGACTTAGCCATACATACGTATACCTGTACAAACATCCTCTAATAGAACCTGGGTCTACCGCCATCACTTGTGGACCCTGTCCCTGCAATTGCTGTTGTTGTGGAATTTGCTGTGGCGGCGGTCCTACAGGCGGCCCGCCTTGTTGGCCTTGTGCTGGTGGTCCGAATGGAGGGAATCCATGCTGCCCCTGACCAGGTGCCTGTGATGGTGGAAAGCCTCCCCCCTGGAATCCGCCTCCCGGGAAAAATGGCAGAAACTGAAATTGGCGTTCATCATACATGTTGCCATAGTAATCATAATACTCAGTGTTTGATGGATAAATGTGTTCCAATTTTCTAACCTCCTATCAATACCACTATATGATGGGCGGCTATTTGGGTAATTTGTCCATATTAAAAATGGGCAGACGTATAATCATTCATCAATTCTTATATATAATTCATGAATTTCTTCATTGCCAACTAGTGTGTAACCACTATCTATTTTCATATGACCGATTGGAATCTGATTTGTTTTTGCATATGTTATTATTTCACCAAAAGAATCCGCGATACTTGTTACAGGACCATTGTGGGTATGATGTAAATATTGCCCGCAAGGTATCCGAAACACTTCTGCGAATGACGGAGTATCTGCTGGATCCGATATTTCCACACAGATGCATTCGGTGTATATTCCGTCCTTGTAGTCTAAACTTATGTCGATCATTTTATCTGACTTTCGATTTATTATCTCAGGCAGCATTTCCCGGAAAATGTTCCATTGTTTCGGCATTTCCTGATGAAGTCCTTTCCAGTCACTCTTAACAACAATCCCGGCAACCGTAAATTCATTTAATGTTACCCTTTCCATTTCCTCACCTTCCTTTAGGCCGATAGGCACAATACGGACAACTGTTTCTTTCAGCTTCATACTTCTTCTCACATTCCGGGCATGTAATATAACCTTTTTTCACATTACTTTCCTCCAGTTTATACATTTGTGACATAATCCAGTCCTGTCCTGAAATAATATATGCCAATGCAATTAGTATTCCTCCACCTGTCAATCCAAAGATAATATCCCTTACCAAAATGAATATACTTCCGCTCATCCACCCCATTATTAAAAATGAAACGAAAAACAAACCTGACAAAACATACAAGAATAGTAACAAAACATTATTCTCCTTTTCCAGCACACGAAAATAAGTAACGAGCAAATTCCCTCGTTACTTATTTCGATCCATCTCCATATTCTCCTGCATTATTTATAAATATTTTTTTACCACTTTTGTTCCATTTGACGAGAACAGGCAGGGTTTATTTTCAAGGACTGTTTCCAAGTGCACCTCACGTCCCCATAGCTGATATATATAGGGTAATGTTTTTTCTAAATATTTTAAGTCTAATTCTTCTCCCTCAAAGTGATGGCGAATATATAATTCCCCATTGCGTAAGTAATCACCATTATCTACCGTTAGATATGGGAAACCGCCATTTAGACGGCTGGAGATAAGCTGGTCGCGAACTTCTTCCCAATTTTTATCTACTATTTTATATTGATGGCCTTTCTTTTGAAAAATGTATAAATCTTCCCGTTCAACTAAATCTTTTGTTAAATAATTCCGCATGAAAGAAATATCAGATTCCAGTTCTCTTACTTCGAAAATCTTTTCCCTGCCTTTCCCTTCTATTGCACCAAACCGTTTCATTTCTTCTGACGGATGATTATACCGTTCTTCGATATCTTCATACATTTTTACACCTAAATAATATGGATTAATATGTGTTTTTGCCGGCTGTACAACTCCCGCATTAAGTGATGCAAATTCTATCATTTCATCACTTGTGAGATCTAATTCACGAATAATTCGCTGATGCCAGTATGTTGCCCAGCCTTCATTCATGATTTTCGTTTCAAGCTGTGGCCAGAAGTATAACATTTCTTCCCGCATCATTGTTAATATGTCTCGCTGCCAGTCTTCTAATTCTTTACTATGTTCCTCAATAAATAGTAAAACATCCTTTTCTGGTCGTGGTGGAAAAGACTTTTTCCGCTTCACCTTTTTAGCTTTTTCCATATTTCTTTCATCAAGATCCCATAAATCATCGAATTCATTTTTCTTCTGTGACTTATTTTCTTCTTCCTCTTCTTCCACATTCCAGTTTAGTTTTGGTTTTAATAATGAAGGATCGATATGCTCCTGTATTGCAAGAACTGCATCAAGGAATTGCTCTACTTCCTTTATCCCGTACTTTTTTTCATAACTTGCTACACGTTCCGCAGTTGCTGCCATACTTTCCACCATGTCACTTTTCGTGTTTTGAAACCGGACATTGTTTTTGAAAAAATCACAATGCGCTAGCACATGTGCCACAATCAGTTTATTTTGGATAAGTGAATTGGAATTAAGCAAAAAAGCATAACAGGGGTTGGAGTTTATTACCAATTCATAGATTTTACTTAGACCTAAATCATATTGTAACTTCATCCGGTGAAACTGTTTACCAAAACTCCAATGGGAAAACCTTGTAGGCATTCCGTATGCACCGAATGTATAAATGATCTCTGGTGGGCAAATCTCATACCTCATTGGATAAAAATCGAGTCCAAATCCCTCTGCAACTTCGGTAATTTCCTTAATTGCATATTCAAGTTTCTCTCTGTCTGCACTTCGCAATGCTTCTACACCTCCACCATACGGATTGGTATAGTATATGAAACATTAACGAAAAAAGGACATCCGATTATACAGATGCCCTAAACATTTTTATCGAGTTGTCATTCCAACTAAGTCATCAATTGATGTGGAGATTTGCTGAATCGACTGGTTCACCTGATCAAGATTATTAAAGAAATTACTAATCTCGGTTTCCACCTTCGTGCTGTGTCCTTTGGAATCGTTCATTTGCTGTACAAGTTCTTCAAAAAATTGATGTATTTGTTTCATATGATCTGTACTGCTTGTAACAGACTGTTGTACATCATCCACATATGTCGTTACCTTTTCTACTTGGGAATTAGTTTTTTCAATAAGACCTGTTACATTACTAACAGAATTTTTTGTTTGTTCCGCAAGTTTCCGAACTTCATCGGCAACTACTGCAAAACCTTTGCCATCTTCTCCTGCTCTCGCTGCTTCAATAGCAGCATTTAATGCAAGCAAATTCGTTTGTTCGGCAATATCTGTAACCATGCTGACAATTGATTCAATCTGGTTCGATATTTCAGCAAGGCTTTGACTCTCTTCCTTAATTCCTTTCATCTTCTGATCCATTTGTATCATTTGTGCTTCCTGCTGCTGAAGATCATCTTTTCTTTCTAATGAAGAATTTTCTACCGCTTCAGATGTTTTTGTCCCCTTTTGTGCATAACCGAGGATAGTATCCAATTGTTTTACTAATGATTGAGTAGCAGTTGCTGACTGTTGAATGATGGAAGCGAGTTCTCCGGATGTGGAAGTGATTTTATCATGTAACTCATTTTTTATCTCCTCCTGTTCCTGATGAACACGGTGAACTTCCTGATGATAAGCGTCTAACACTAACTGTTGTTCCAAGTTCAAAATTTTGGATGTAGCTGAGACAGCCTCAAAAAACTCTGCCTTTTCGTCAATTGTTTTATTTAAAATTCCCATTAAAGAATTGAGCAGGTCCTGGAATGCACACATATACCATTTCGGTTCTAAACCAATCTTAAAATGAATATGGGCAATCTTAAACCTTTTATGATAAAAGTCCTGATCAATTTGGCCATCAAACATCTCCTGAATATGTCTTGTTAATGTTTGCTTCAATCTTTCAACAGAGCTGTTTTGTTCTATAATATTCATTAAACTGCTTTCATGCTCCAGATTTTTATAAAACCGGCTGACAATCTCATCAATATTTTCTGTGACATATGGCTTAATTTTTTTTAAATATACAAGATCCTCTTTCGTTAAATTAACCATAAAAATTTGTTTTTCAAATGAACTGCCTTTGTCTACATTTATAAAGACTTCCTTTGTATCATCAATACTGGCTAATGTTCTCATCTCTTTTTTTTCTTTTTTAAAAAGCTTTCTCACTAATTACCCTCCTGTAATGGTAAAAAATATAAAATTAGTTCCTTTTTACTAATATACCATAAAAATTATAGAAAAAAAGACTTTACAAAAATTACTTTTTGTAAAGTCTACTCAAATTACTAAGCAAAATGCTCTATTTTTTTCTTGCACTTGCAATCAGTTAGTGTATATCCGATTACTTCAAACCCTTTACTCTTTAGAAATCGAATAGCGATATTTTTTTCCAGATGATCTGATGCTACAATATGGACTTTCTTAGCCGGAATCTCCTGATAATATCTCCGTAAATATGGAACAGGGAGAATAATGGCATGATCAATCTGATCTTGAAAGGATTGCTGATAATCACGTATGTCCAATGTGACTTTTTCACGGTCACTATTTTTTATCGAATCAAGACAAGGTATCCCTTTAATCGGCATATATCTTACATAAAAGATTTGAATAATTAATGCCAGTAATGTTAAACCAATAATAATAAACAATAACATGAATTCTCCTCCATTATAAAAGATGGATGGTTCCATAACATCATATACCCTTAATGGTATATAGTCAAGAACAGGATCAGTCTATTTTCTTTACTTTATTCCAGTAATTCGCAATAGTTTGCATCCCCTTCTCAAAATGGTCAAGCGGGAAACTTTCATTTGGGGAATGCAGACGATCTTCCGGTGTGCCAAAACCTAATAACACGACAGGGATATGATAAATAGAGTCTAACCACTCCACTACAGGGATAGATCCGCCCATTCTCACATACACGGCTTCTTTACCAAATGTTTCGCTGAAACTCTCTGCAGCTTTCCGGATTAATGGATGATTTGGATCCACACGATATGCCTTCGCAGAAAGGGGCTCTCTCTTAATCGATACTGTCACACCTTTCGGCAGTTTTCTTTCAATATGTTCTGCCAGCAAATCCTGTACTTTGGCAGGATCCTGCCCAGGCACTAACCGGCATGTCAATTTTGCAGTAGCAGTTGCAGGGATAATGGTTTTAGTTCCCTCCCCCTGATAGCCGCTGTACAATCCGTTAATTTCAAGAGTAGGTCTTGCCATTGTATGTTCTTTTGCTGTATAACCTTTTTCTGAAACAGTCTCCTTTGCACCGGTAGATACGGTAAAATCCTCACCAGGCGCTTTCTGCATAAGATCCCGCTCATCTTCTGTTAACTCTTCCACACCATCATAAAACCCTTCTACTAATACAACTTCATCTTCATTTTTCATCGAAGTTAGTATATGCGCCATTGCCATAGCAGGATTACGGATTGCACCACCGTACATACCGGAATGGAGGTCATTATCAGGCCCTTTAACGGTAAATTCCAGTCCGGTAAACCCTTTCAAACCATACAGTATTGTCGGCTGATCATTTGCTACCATCCCTGAATCAGAAATCACTGCGAAATCTGCTTCATATTTTTCTTTCTCTTTCTGCAAAAGGTCATAAAGATTTGCACTTCCGATTTCTTCTTCACCTTCAATACATACCTTTACATTGACAGGAAGTTTCCCTGTGGTTTGTAAAAATGCTTTAAACACTGCTAGATGCATAAAAACCTGGCCTTTATCATCACTAGCACCGCGAGCATATATTCTTCCATCCCGGATATCTGGATCAAATGGTTCACTTTTCCATTCTCCCAGAGGTTCTGCCGGCTGGACATCGTAATGCCCGTAGAAAAGAACTGTAGGTGCTTCCGCTCCAGCTTCCAGCCATTCTGCAAATACGAGCGGATGTCCATTTGTTTCTTCCACTTCCACATGTCTAAAACCAGCATTTTTCAAATACTCTGCAACGAACCCCGCCGCTTTTTTTACATCTTCTTTATATGTAGAATCCGTACTGACACTGGGAATCCTTAAAAACTGCTTTAATTGTTCAAGATGTTCCTGGTTGTTTTCAGATAAATATTGGAAAACTTGTTCCATAATCCGCTCACGATCCTTTCCTTTTCTAACCATTTTATAGTTTAACATGGATTCTCCAATATATTCACCAATTTTGTTTGCATGCATCTGTATATGAAAAAAACTATAGCGTAAACACAATGGATGCCGTTTACACTATAGAATCTTTATTAATCAGCAAATACAATATGCCACTCATCTTTTCCTGCTAACATTTCCTTAGCAATTTCCTTTGCCCCTTCTAAACTGTGGTTAGCTGCCCAGCCACATTGTACTTCATTACATGCTGGCACTTCTTCAGCTAGTAATACGTCATTAAGTGTTTTTTCCAGAGCCTCCCTTACATCATCAAAGCTGTCATTATTCAGGATTGCTAAATAAAATCCTGTCTGACAGCCCATTGGACTAATATCCAGTACATTATCAATATGATTGCGGATATTTTCTGCCATTAAGTGTTCAATTGAATGGAGGCCTGCCATTTCCATATGCGCTTTGTTTGGCTGACAGAACCGAATATCGTATTTATATACTTTATCACCGTTTTGACCTGTTGTAACACCTACAAGTCGAATATATGGTGCTTTCACTTTCGTATGATCTAAATTAAAACTTTCCACATTCATTTTTTTCACCATGGAATTCACTCCTCTGTTTTCTATATTTTTCTATATATGTTGTTACATTATTTCGTTAAACCATACATATTATAACATATCTTCCCTATGTAGAAAAAACCCCGCCATTTTGTTAGCGAGGATATGTTCCTTATGATTCATTGTTAGGAAATACTCTTTCGATCATGTTACCCATCTGGTCAAAGAAACCTTCAACTGGTTCGCCTGCCTCCATATCTTCGGAATAGCGGTTGATTAAATTAAAAAAGTCGGGATTTGTGGAGACATATACATCATCAATTTCATTATTAACCGATTTTACGGATTGAACGATTTTCTGTCTAACATTATCACTTAATTCCTCTTCATTTGATGTGGTATCATCATCTTTATCCCATGATGCAGCAACATAGGCATTATCTTCTGTTGTAATAACATACACATTGTTAAGTTGAGGAATATCCTTTTTTATTTGCTCCCTGGCACGGTCTGCCATCTCATACTCATAATCCCCTTGCCCGTTTTGTGCATTGTTATTGTTTCGCTGATTATCTGTCATGTTTTGTGCATTGTTATTAAATCGCTGATTATCTGTCATGTTACGTGCGGTATTATTATTGTCCATGCCGCGTTCGTATCTATATTGATTGTTTCCATCTAATCGTGTATCCCGGTCAATTTCATTGTTACGGTTGTAGGTTCTGTCATTCATCGGGTCGTTAGATGTCTGATTATATCCAATTGGGCGAACATTATTTGTCCCGTTTCTCTGATCTTCCTGGCCATACTCATTTCCACATGCGGCCAGCGACAATGCAGTGGCTAAAGAAAGTGCAATCGCAGAATGTTTTAAATTCAATCGGATTCCCTCCTTAATTTAATGATGCAGACTTAGTATAAGGAAATCCATATAGTTTATCCTTTTCTGGCCTGGATAAATTTTTGGCAAATTCACCACAAAACAATTAGTGTAATAACTTCATTTTCGTTTAAAATAGGATTGTAAAGTAAAGAAATCCCCTCCACTACTTATTCCAACAAAAAGGGGGAAATAAAGGTGAGAAGTGTTGATTACGATAAAGCCTTATACTTTACTTTATGGGGCCATTGGGATGATTTACTGGTCTTAATGGTGAGGACAAATGACGACCTTTTAGCTAAGAAAATCGAACATTTCCTCCATGCATACCATTATCCCATTTCACAGGAATGGCTCCATAATACGCATGAAGCATTACTTCATTATATCGATCATGCGCTAATTAATGAATTTTCCATGTACGAGACCAATGCACCTTCCATCCATTGACAATCCATTCCATAAGAAAAAGCAAGTGATACCTGCTCCACTTGCTTTTTCACATTATTTAATGTTGTTATATTTAATTTCAAATAAATCTTTTCTGCGATCCCTTAACTGTCTAACCGTTCCGGATTTTCGCTGACGTCTTAATATCTCTAAATCCACATCCCCAACAACAACTGTTTCAATGTTTGGGTTACATTCCCCGATAATCCCGTCACGGGCAAATTCGAAGTCAGATGGAGTGAAGATACCTGATTGGGCATACTGAATATCCATATTTTCAACTTGTGTCAGGTTCCCTACTGTGCCAGCAATGACGGTATATACCTGGTTCTCAACTGCACGTGCCTGGGCACAATATCTGACCCTCAGGTAACCTTGTCGGTCATCTGTACAAAATGGAACAAATATTATGTTTGCCCCCTGGTCAACTGCATAACGGGCAAGTTCCGGAAATTGTATGTCGTAACAAATCTGAATAGCGATCTTTCCGCAATCCGTATCAAAGACATTCACTTTATTTCCAGGCTGAATTCCCCACCATTTCCGTTCATTTGGTGTTACATGGATTTTGTATTGTTTCTCGATCGTTCCATCTCTCCGGAATAAATACGCAATATTATAAACATTGTCGTCTTCTTCCACAAAATGTGATCCACCGATAATATTGACATTGTATTTTACTGCAAGATCGGTAAATAACTCGATATAATCTTCCGTATACTCTGCCAATTTGCGTATTGCTGTTGATGGAACTTTTTCATCAAGGAATGACATTAATTGAGTTGTAAATATCTCAGGGAAAACAGCAAAATCTGATCCAAAATCATATGCAACATCAACATAATACTCCACCTGTTTTGCAAATTCCTCAAATGATTCAATTTGTTTCATCATATACTGAATGACAGTGATCCGCACAGGAAAGGATGTCTTAAAATGCCGTTTCGTTGTTGGCCGGTAATCGATATTATTCCATTCCATTAATGTAGCAAATTTAGCCGATGCTTTATCATCAGGCAGATACCCGGGATTGATTCTCATGACAGAAAAGCCATTCATTATCTGAAATGTCAGGACAGGATCATAAATATTCTTGTTTGTGACTTCTTCCACATATTCTCGTGGAGATAATTCTTTCTCATATTTGTGGTAATTCGGAATTCTTCCACCAATAATAATACTTTTTAAATTCATTTTACGAGCAAGGTCTTTTCTCGCTTCATAAAGACGCTTACCAATTTTCATTCCCTGATATTCCGGGTGTACCATTACTTCAATACCATAAAGGTTATACCCTTCTGGATTATGATTAGTAATATACCCTTCATCTGTTATATCATCCCATGTATGCTTATCATCATATTCATCAAAATTAATAACTAAGGAAGAACAACTTCCAATAATCTCACCATCGTATTCCACACAAAATTGACCTTCAGGAAACAATTTTAAATGACTTTCTAGATGCGCTCTTTTCCATGGCTCCATATTAGGAAAACATACCTTTTGCAATGCAAATATTTGGTCGAAATCATCATGAGTGATATTACGAACAATAATTTTCTTTTCAAAATTTGACAGTTCAATCTTCGACATGTTGTTCATCCTTTCTGTTATTACCTATGATTATATAATAACAACATGTTTAATGGCTAACCATTAATCCTTTTTGAACCTGTTATGCGAGGGATGATCAAGAGATTTATCTGGCCCATTTCCTCTTTGTTTTGCATGGTTATTACTATTCTTCCGGTCTTTTTTACCTTTATTCTTTTGTTCTGCTGAATCTTTGTTCATAACATCACTTGATTTTCCATTATTTCGCATTCTGTTTTCTTTTGCAGTATCATTTGCCTGATCCGGCAGCGGTGGTCTACTATGAGTCTGTGATTCGCTTGCGTCATTATTCCCAGGATGCAAATGTTTGTCAGATTTATCAGTTAGTTCCAGGCCTGCGGCGTTAACCGTGTCTGAAGCTTGTTCCTCTCTCACACTGTCATTTGTCTCCATCGACTGATCGTTGTCTGTTGAATCAGCCAGTTCTGCAACAGGGTCCTTGCCCATTGATTCATAAGCTTCCGAGGCAGGTTCAACGTTCGTTGATTCATCCACATCCGAAGTATCTTCCTGATCTGCTGAAGGTTCATAATAAAAATTATATATTAGTTCTCTTTCATCTTCATCTAAATCAGGTAATGTCAGTTGTGTGTTCTCAGAATCACCGGAATTTTTCTCAGAAGAAATGACAATGGTGCCTTCATCTTCTAACTCCTGTGCAGTCATTTGATTTAAAGAGATATTTTCTTTTTCAGCTCTGGCTCTTAATGTTTTGGAAACTTCATAAACTGCAATATGATATTGTTTATCTGTAAAATAGTTCTCCAGCTCATGAACTAACAAGGTGCTGTCATTACCTTCCTCTAAGAAGCTTACTGCCATAAGTATTGGGAAGTCATTCTCCAGCTCGTATTGTTGCCTGGACTGTGCAATAATTTCATCTGTTATATCTGTCAATGTCTTATTCTCAAATTCCAGGTTCTTCACTAATGTTTCCGCATCATCATTCATTGGATGGATATCAATAATTCGGTGTTCCTGGTCAATTTCTATATTTACACTTGGATTTATGTCTAAACTGACAATGGCATATGCCTTATTATTACTCGGCCAAAAAAATGAAGGAATAACTATTAATAAACAGAGCAGACCCATTGTGGCTATCCTAACATTCTTTTTTTTACTAAGAACCAAAAAAGATGACCACTTACTTTCTTTTTTTTCAAAGACTACCTCTGCCCCAATTTCACTTTCTTTTATTGATTTAGCCTTATGGAAGATTCCCTGACGATCCACTACGATCATGTATCGCCGTTTATGTTCCACAACTATTCCTTTTTTCACAAATCTGCCCCCTCGAGGTATTCTCTTAAGTACGTGTAATCACCTGTAAGGATAATAAAAATAGTTAAAATATATTTTCTGTTTCTTTCCAGTGTTTTCTTACTTACCGGCACAAGCTTCAGTAAATTTTTTATCGGGACTCTTTTCTTTTGTATGACATACTCCCTCAGATCAGGGTCATTCTCCAATTGTTTGGCTGCAAACACTGCTGATTCTCTCGCATCACGGTGTTTTGGAGAAATATCTGTTAATTCTTCGAAAGAGATTTTATATTCCTGTAACTTTTGGGCGAGATCGATAATTTCCTGTTTGCGATGCCATGCTTCTTCTTTTAACTGATAGATTTTTTTAGCTTCTGACACCTCTACAGGATTTTCTGCAAGTTCATCATTCTCGTTATGATCCAATGATTGAAACACGTTTTGCCGCTGCTCTTTACGTATATAGTCAATAACTCTTCGTTTAATAATGATTTGAGCGAATGACAAGAAAGAAGCTCCCTTTTCTTTTGAAAATAATTGGATTGCTTCATGGAATGCTATTAAGCCAACACTGAATTCGTCACTTTCCTTTTCTATGTATCTCTTACAAACCTCTGATACACATTTTGCGATGAACGGCTGGTATGCCAGGATTATTTCATTTTGTAGTTGTTCATCACCCCGCTGTATTATTTCAATTTGCTCTTCTAATGTATAGTTTCTATCCATTAACTGGCTTTCCATCACCTTCTGCACCACCAGTCCTTAATATTATTCGTAGTTTATTTAATATTTCTGTCAGTATCATTTCAACAAATTTAAAATTCATTCTTTTTCACCAGTTTTCTTTTACACCTTAAACAGAATAAAGGAAACAAATCTGTTTATCTACCATAGTTTGATTACAAATAATTAAGATTTATTATCAGATTATAGTTCCAATTAACTAATGTGATTAAATTTCCTTAATTACAAATTTACATAAAATTAAAATTTAAATAATCATTTTCCTCATATACCCTATATCTTACTGTTGTAAACTTAAATTTAGCATTTTTTTAAAATAGTTAATTAATCCTAGAAAATATCAAATGCAGATAAATAAAAGACTCATCCTTAGCTAACTATATGCCGTTATGTCTATAACTTACTATTCACCTTGAAAATCGTTCGAGTCAAAAGAACTAATATTTACAATAAAATAATAAAGTGTAGTTAATTTGTAATATAAGGATTAATTTGACATTAATGTTTCATTTTAGGGATAATGAATTTGTTTGAATACATAAGCAGGAGGGTTTGATGAATGTACAAAAAAAGAAATATGCTTTTTTCTCCTATTATTCTTATTTCACTTGTTATAATAGCAAGCTGTAATAATGAGCCAAATACAGCACCTTCGGAACAAGAAACCTCTGAATCTGTATCAGAAAACACCACTAGTCAAAACGTAGAGAATACAGGGACAGAAAAAACAGATCAGAGCATCTTAGACAAGGCTGCTAACGCTGAAGAAACAGTGAATGCTGAAACGGAAACTACCCAACCCGTGAATGATAAATTGGCTTATGAAATTGGTGATAAGAAGGTTTTTCTTGGCGGTACGATGATTGAAACCGATCATCAGATCATAATAGAAGGCCAGTCAAACTTAATCGAGGGAGCAAAAGTAAATGGCAAAGTATCCGTTAATGAAGATGAATATGCAGCAGACGTTACAGCAAAAGTAGATAATCAGGGGGAATTCCATCTGGAAATTCCTCATCATGATAGGGATAATGTAGAAACCACTGTTTCCTTATCATTTGAATTCGATTTAACAGAACAAACCGATCTCGTAGAACGGCTTTATGGCGATCGGGGTCAGAATCTGGAAGGGCCTTACATTTATAAACACCAGGGTGACCGTGGTGGAGGGTCCCCTCAAAACATATTTAAAATGGCTCATACTGAAACCACTTTTGTTACTGGAAATGAACTAGCTATTAGACATTTTCAAGAACCAGACTGGTTTCCAATTCCTGAGGATTTAGGTGATCCTAACGTATGGATCGAAATTGAAGAAAAGAATAACGATAAGGAATTTTTGTATATTTTAGCCCGCTCAAATCTGTTAGAGGGGAGTATAGTTGATGGGGAATATAATTTTGAAAGTGACTCAGCTAGAGTTGGTCCTGATGGGTCGTTTCAATTGAAAATTCCATATGTGTACAGGGAAGATAAACAGCTTATCATTGAGTTTAACCCTTCACGAATGAGTCAATGGAACATAATCGAAGAAACATATGGAAGTAAAGGACAGAAACTGACAGGAAATTTAGTTACCATCCCGCCTTACTCCAGTAACCAGATTATTCAAAAAACGATAGATTCAGAATCTACCGAGGTTGTAGTCCCAGATGAAGTGGATCTAACGATGGATGGTTCTGAAGTTCTCATGCAATTACCAGATAACTTGCTGTTTGACTTTGATAAGTACCAATTAAAAAATAATGCAAAATCGGTCTTGAACGAAATTAGTGAAACACTATCTCAATTTGATGATGTAGAAATACAAATAAGTGGTCATACAGATAATATTGGTGATGATGATTACAATCAGGAATTATCAGAAAATAGAGCAAATGAAGTTAAAAAATATTTACAAGAGAAAATAGGTTCAGAAATATCATTTACTACCATAGGCTATGGTGAAACCCGGCCAATATCTTCAAACGATACAGAGGAAGGACAAGCGAAAAACAGAAGGGTCGAAATTAGTATTGATTTAAGGAGATGATTATATGACAAGCTTTTCCCGTAATAGAATTTTATTTATAGTGAGTATTATCAGTATGTTTCTTTTAGCAGCATGTACTAATGCCGAAGGAAGTAACAACTCTACAAAAGAAGCTGAAAACTCAGACGATAAAACAACTGAATCAGAACAAGAAACTGAGGAGGAATCCGGCAAGGTTGAGAAAAACGAAGAAACCAATGCCGATTTAGGTGATCATCATGTAGTTCTTGGTGGGGAAATAACACGGCAGGATGGCAAGTTTATTATTGAAGGTAAGAGCAATCTGCTGCCAGGTTCTCGTCTTGTTGGAGAACTGCTTTTAGAAAATGAAGAGGAAGATGAAGCTTTTTCTAATACAACCGAACTTGTTCAGGATGATGGGTCTTTTTATATGGAATTAGAGGACCATCAATTTGGAACGGCACAATTTGTTATTTCTTTTAGTTTTCATGAAGTACAAGATGATAATATATTTGAACATTACGGTGAAAATGGTGAAAATTTAGAAGGCCCATACATTTATCAATATCAGGACGGCGGAGAGATGTATCAGCAAGCAAAAGTGATAGCAGAATATGATGATGAGTTTTCAACACTAACACTGAGCGAGCCTGATTGGAATGAAATTCCTGCAGATATGGGTGACCAAAGAGTTTGGATTGAAGTTGATGATATTAGGGAAGATGGGGAATATTATTACTTAAGTGGCAGAAGTAACCTATTAGAGGGAAGTTATATAACCGGAGAGTATATTTATAATGATGATTCCACAAGAGTATTACCTGATGGATCCTTTCATCTCAAAATCCCTTATAAATATGCGGAAGGTGAAAGCTTTATCATAGAATTCAGACCTGGCAGTATGTCTCAATGGAAGCCGATAGAAGAACACTACGGTAGTAATGGAGAAAAGTTAATTGGTAATTTGGTAGAGATACCTTCTATGTCCTCAAGTCAAATTATTCGGAAAGAAATACCCTGGGAAAAAGAGTAAATGTAAAAACAGAAGGGGCAAACCCTTCTGTTTTTCTATTTCATATCTTCTTCTAAATATTCTTTCTCAAAATAATCTATCGGTACAGCTAATCCCACTTTTCCATGCTGCTCATTTCTCTGGGTTGCAAAAATAACTGCAATTACTTCACCTTCCTGATTGATAACAGGGCTTCCGCTGTTTCCCCTGTAGACTGGGGCATCTAACATATAAACTGGGACGTTCCAACTCTCCAGTTGCGTTTCACCTATTAAATCACCCTGATTAGCGATCCCGTTAAAACGGAGTGGGTTGCCGATAAATAATACGTCTTCTTCCTCTGAAGAGGTATTTTCATTCATTAGTGATAAATAGGGGAGGTCTTCGCCTTCTACTTTTAATAATGCCAAGTCAATTTCGGGAAATTCCTTGATCACTTCCGCGCTGTATAATCCTTCTTCTTGAAAAGCGACAGTTAGCTTGTATTCATCCTCAATAACATGGTGGTTTGTAAGTATATAGCCGTCAGCTGAAATCGTAAATCCTGTCCCCTTACTGTTATTTCCTTCAATTACAACTACTGCTTTCCGGAATTCTGCTACATCCTCATCTTGCATTAATTTTGCAGAAGTTTGGAGAAATTCTATTGCTGGGATCGAAAAAGTCTGGGGTAAAATGGCAAGTATTTGGATCATCATAGCGATAGCAATTGTCCAACCAATCCATTTCGGGAAACGGTTTTTTGCTTTTTTTTCCTTAAGTTGCTTTTCTTTAAGTATTTGCCGTTCTTGTTGCACGAGTTCATACATTTCTTCGGGATCGATGTCTTCATATAAGTCTTCATCGATAATATCAAGATCTTTTTCACCTTGCTCTTTTTTCATGCCACACCTCGCTCGTATAATATGTTTAAGAGCTCATTTTAGAGGAATTTCCAGTTGGATCCGGATCCCCTTGAAGGCCCTCTTCGCATTTCGCGAAATGTTATTAATTAGTAAGTTTTTAAGTAATGAGAAAGTCATTGCTTCCTCATTCACATCTTTTTCGTTTTGCTTCACCAGTGGGTGGGGAAGCGTGACTAACATGTTGTATAGATTGCTTTTACGCAGATGACTCTGATCATATGCTTATTTAAGATACCCAAAAATAAAATATGTGAAATGGCGGAGGATGGGGGATGCCCCATTTTATGACTCCGTCATTTTTTTATA
>NZ_FOGL01000001.1 GCF_900111195.1 Gracilibacillus ureilyticus | reverse complement strand
GTAGAAGCGACAGTGACTATAAATCGTTTTACCAAAAGAAATATCAAGAAGTAACCAAGCATCAACATAAGAGAGCCCTCGTCTTAACCGCAAGAAAATTAGTACGATTGGTTTTTTCGCTACTAAAAACCAATCAATTATATATTGCACCTGAAAGGAGAGAGTTTTAAAGTAAGACTCACCTTTCATTATTGGATATTCTCACATCCATTTTTTTACAAATGTCGTGAGGTTTCTTTAGTGTATTCTTTTTTAGGGTTAAGAGGTTAAGGGGTTAGAATAATTTCCAATTCTTTATGATTTTGTTCTTGACTATTTACCACTGTGCTCAGTATATCTTTTTTATATATTACCATGTATTCCCTGCGAAAAACTTACCTTTTTTAAGTTTTCCAAAAGAAATCAAATAAAAATTGCTACCTTTTGCTAATAAAAATACAGAGCTGAATTAGATAGCAGGAAACTATTAAAAAGCGGGGGTATTTGAACGGGGTTTATAAAGCCGCCGATACGGGAATGAAAAATTAACATCAGACAGTTTTTACATAATGAAAAGAAAATAAGGAGGAGTTAGTATGGCAGTTTTTGCAAAAGATGCATTGAAACACAGACATATTCTTATTACAGGCGCGACAGGAGGTATCGGCTGGAAAACTGCAAAAGTGCTTGCAGGCATGGGAGCGAAATTAACGATTACCGGCCGCAATACGGAAAAACTGAACCAGCTGAAAGTCGAATTATATGAAATTACCAATGCAACAAACCTCTGTGCAGTGGCTGCTGATTTAAGCAGTGAAGAAGATCGTAAGAAATTAATCGAGACGGCAGAAGAGAAGCTGGGATTTATATCAGGCCTTGTGAATGTTGCCGGCATATCTGGCGGATCAACCGTCGATCAGTTAGACGTAGAAGATGTAAAAAAAATGATGGAGGTAAATTATTTCGCCACATTTAGTCTGACACAGGCCATTTATCAAAAAATGATCGAACAGGGAAAAGGCAGTATTGTCAATGTCTCTTCATTATCCGGCTTAAGGGGAACACATGGCAACAGCGCCTATGCAGCGAGCAAATTCGCCATGATCGGCTGGACTCAGTCAATGGCAGTGGAAGCCATTCAGCATAAAGTGCGGGTGAATGCCGTCTGCCCAGGATATGTAAATACAGAAATGGCGAGAAACGGTTTTGAAAAGAAGGCAGAAAGACATCATATTTCTTTTGAGGAAGCAAAGCAGAATTCATTGGACACGATTCCGTCCGGCCGATTGACAGAACCTGTGGAAGTCGCGAACAGCATCGCCTTTTTACTGACAGACGCAGCGAAGAACATAGTCGGGGAGTCATTAAAAATCTCCGGTGGGAATGTGATGAGGTAATTTATATGAGAAGCATCGAATGCGGATTTTGAGCATTGGATGCTTTTTTATTGTTTGATCATCAGAAAGATTGAAATTCCGTAAGTTATGAGGAATAACAGGCGTTTAATCATCAGAAACTGGAGAATTTCTCAATTTGTGAAGAATAATTGGGGGTTACTCATCAGAAAGCCGAGAATTTCTCATTTTGTGAAGAATAAAAGACGTTTCATCATCAGAAAGCCGAGAATCCCTTAATTTGTGAAGAATAAAAGACACTTAATTATCAAAGTCCAGAGAATTCCTCAATTGTGAAGAACATAATTACTCCCCACCAGCTGATTAATTCCTGCCTATGATGATAAAATGCTGTGTCCTTCTGCTGTTAACACTTCTTTCGCTTTTTTTAACGCATGGCTTTTTACCATAAGAAAATCCGTATTATAGGTGGAAAGGGCAAAAATGCTAATATGATTCTCAGCAAGAGGGTTTGCGAGTGATGCAAGAATTCCCGTCAAACTGAAATCAAGGACACCTTCAATTTTTATACAGCTCCATTCATGTTCGGCTGCCGAAATGTCAGCTTCTGCTGGTATATTTTCTGTCGGGCAGACAATGGATAATTCCTCATCTGTTTTCGTGATCGAGACAAATTCATCGCTAACCGCCCATGAAGGGATCGCTTCTGCCGGATCTAATTTAATAACTGAAAAAGCGGATGGCAAGATCTTTAACTGCATCAATAATCTACTCCTTTATACTTTCATCTCAAAAATATGTCCTGCTATATTAAGGATCCTGAAAACCATATATAGCAACAAAACTAAAACCACCTAAATAAATAACCATTAAAGCATTCAATGAAAGGAGAGCTATTCTCTCCAATCCTTTTACACTGAAGCAGGCACTGATTACTCCTAACACACCCGCAAACAGTGGTATAAACAGACTAATTTCATAAAGATACTCCACAAAAGCAATATTCCAGTTCTGAAATATGGCCATAAACATGAAGAGTGAGAACAAGAAACAAATCACAGATACTCCGGAAAAAAATCTCCTCACAATATTCACACCTTTTATTTGGTTATTTTTCCCTTTTTATTATATGGCATTTGTACCTATCTGGCAACAGTTGCTCTTTCTTAAAAAAATGTTTACTCACTTGGCTATTAGGATACTTGTACAATAGACAATCGTTAAAGGAGAGGAAAAGTATGAATGATTTAGGACATAGTTTTAGAGAAATGCTGAACCAGGTAGTTCACGCCATACCAAATGTCATCCAAGCACTATTATTACTAATTCTTGCATGGATTGTGGCGGTAGTTGCGAAGAATATTATTGAAAAATTACTGGTAAAGCTTGGCGCTCACAAGGCGATGAGCAGAACGAAATTAATAAAAGATGAGGCAAAAGCAAAGAGTTTTCTTGAATCAATTGCGAAATTTGTCTATTTGCTTGTGTTTATTCTGTTCCTGCCAGCCATATTAGATGCACTGAATATGGATTCTGTTTCCGGACCAATTTCCAACATGATGAACAAATTGCTTGGATTTATTCCAAATATTATCGCGGCAGCTGTCATTTTAATTATCGGCTATGTGATTGCGAAACTGATTAGGGAATTATCCGAACGTTTTCTCGTTACGGTAAATGTCGACAGATGGTTTAATAAAGTTAAACCAGCATCATCCACACCACATGCTGCACCGACTAAATTATCCAGCATACTTGCCAATGTATTATTCATTGTTATTTTAATACCTGTAATCACGATGGCACTGGAAGCATTAGCGATTGAATCGATTTCCAATCCGATTACACAAGTACTGAATAATGTACTGCAAATGATTCCGAATATCTTTATCGCCATTGTACTAATTATTGCCGGTTACTATATTGGCAGAATCGTTGGCCATCTGTTGTCAGGACTGCTTGAAGGAACTGGAATCAATCAGGTTCTCGAAACATTTGGCGTTGAATATGCTAGAAATAAACTGCCGTTTAATTTGTCAAAAACAATCGGTATGATTGTGCAAGTGTTAATTATTTTATTCTTTGTTGTTGAGGCATTACATGTATTACAGCTTGACGTGTTAAATATGATCGGCGGGGCAATTATTACTTATATCCCGTATCTGGTAAGCGGACTGCTTATTTTAGGTGGAGGAATGCTGCTTGCTAATTTCCTGGAAGGTTTTATCAAAAAATATACAAATAGCAGCCTGTCGGCAACTATTATCAAATATGTAGTGATCGTCTTTGCTGTATTTATGACACTTGATCAGCTGCATTTTGCTACATCCATTGTCAATATTGCGTTTATCTTAATTCTGGGCGGCTTGATGGTTGCATTTGCAATTGCCTTCGGTATTGGCGGCCGAGATTTTGCCCGAAGCCAGCTTGCTAAAGCAGAAAAGCAAATGAGAAAAGATCAGCACAACCCAACAATTGATAAACCGGAAGATTTCCAATAATATGAGATAAAACAGCATCTTTTCATAAGGTGCTGTTTTTGATTGGAAAAAGCCTGCAAAGGAAGGTAGAGAAAATGGATATCGAAAAGATTATTTTTGTCAGTCCTTTAAATAAGGAGATAAAAGTTTTACTGAAGCATTACAAGTTGAAAAAAGAATTCCGCTTCTTATCAGAAGATGAGCTCCGTAATGAGGACCTTGTGTGGGCAGATGCATTGGCAACCTTTCAAACGAAAGCAGATTATGATTACAGTAAATTGAAATGGGTACATTCACTTGGTGCTGGTGTAGACAATTTCACCTATCAAAAGGAATGGTCTGATAGCGTCATGTTAACAAGAACCATTACCTCATTCGGAGAAAGAATCAGTGAATATTGCCTCAGCTATATATTGAAAGATCTGCAATTGCACCAGCAATTCCAGTCTCAAAAATCGATTAGACAATGGAAACCAGTCACTCCAAAAATGCTGAAAGAGGTACGTGTTGTCGTTTATGGAACGGGAGAAATCGGCCAGACATTGGCAAGAGCTTTATCCGTTTTTGGTGTAAAGGTCTATGGGGTTTCACTTAGCGGTAAACAGAAGGAATATTTTCATAAGGTTCTTTCAATAGCAAGACATACGGAAGCCTTACAAGAAGCGGATTATGTTATAAATACATTGCCATTAACGACAAAAACGGAAGGAATGTTTAATGAGGCGATTTTCCATCATTTATCTAATACGGGCTTTATCAATGTTGGCAGGGGAGAATCGGTTCATGAAAAAGATTTGCTGAACGCACTGGAATGCAAGCAAGTGAGATTTGCTGTACTGGATGTTTTTCAGACAGAACCATTACCGGAAGATCATCCTTTTTGGCAGCATACAGACATTCAGCTGACACCGCATATCTCGGCGGTTACTACAGCGAAAGAGGCAGTCGAGTGCTTTGTCGGAACACTGGAATCGCTGGAACAGAACAAACCGCTCCGAAACAAAGTGGATGGGACAAAAGGCTATTAATAGGAGGAACAATGCAGCTTGCATTCGGCCGATTATTTGGTAATGTAGAGGAATACAGGTATTTTTCAAAATTGCTGGAGGTAAAGGAATGTATACGAAAAATGATATAAAAAATGGTATAAAAAGCATGGGGATTAAACCAACGGATACGTTACTCATCCATTCATCCATGAAATCTTTAGGTGCGGTGGATGGTGGTGCAGATACGGTTATTGATGCATTGATGGAATATATGAAAGATGGCCTGTTAATTTTGCCGACACATACATGGGCACAAATGAGTGAACAACATTCGATTTTTGATCCATTAACAGAACGTGCGTGTGTCGGTATTTTACCAAATCTTTTTATGAAACGGCCAGGAGTTCTAAGGTCATTGCACCCGACACATTCTGTCGCTGCGATCGGAAAAGGGGCAGAGGAATACATTGCTGGGGAGGAGAATTGGGATACACCATGTCCGAGAGAAGGGTGCTGGGGCAAGCTGTATGACAGAAAGGCAAAGATTTTGTTTATCGGTGTCCGGATGGATCGCAATACGTTTATACATAGTGTCGAAGAGTGGATGGATGTTCCCAATCGCTTAACAGCAAAAAGAGTCGGCTTACAAGTGAAAACACCTGAAGGCAATCTGATCGACCGTCCTGTTTATCGTCATTACAGCGCGGTCGGAAGTACATCAGACTGTTATCTTAAATTGGAAGCACCTTTTCTGGAAAAAGGCTGTATTAAAGAAGGGAAGATCGGCGATGCCCGCTGCTTTATTGGTGATGCTGTCAAAATGGCTGATCTGACGATGGACTTTTTGAAAAGGGATCTTGATTTATTCAGTGATAAGGAAGCAGTGCCTGTGGAGTGGTACCGCTAGAGGTCAGGAAAGAAAAGACAGGCGGATTTTCCCGCCTGTTCTGTTTACGATACTGACTTTATTCACTCTTTAATTTTTTCAGCGGCTTTTTAGCAGGTCCGTGAATAACGTCACCTGTATAGTGGAACCGCGAACCGTGGCAAGGACAGTCCCATGATTTCTCGGCATCATTCCAGTGAGTCTCACAACCCATATGCGTACATGTCGTATCTACTGCATGCACCTGGCCATTTTTATCTCTGTAAGCGCCCGCCCGATCTCCGTTAATTTTAACAACAGATCCTTCTCCTGCCTTTAGTTCATCTACGGTTTTGTCCGGATTTTCGAGCTTACCGCTGACAAGTTCTTTAGCAACAGTTGCATTGTCTTTCAAAAATTCTGCAGCATCTTTTCCTTTCAGTTTTGTTCTAGTTGGATCAAAAACAGATGCATATCGGTTCTCATGACCGAGAATCTGATCTGTCAGCAGTATACCGGCAAGGGCACCTGTTGTCATGCCCCATTTATGAAAACCTGTAGCCACAAGAATATTTTCTTTACCAGAAATCATTTTTCCGATATAGGGCACTTCGTCAAGTGTTGTCATGTCCTGGGAACTCCAGCGGTAAGGGATACTTTCTAATCCAAAGTATTTTTCACCGAATTCCGCAAGATTTTCGTAATGTTTCATTGTATGGCTCTCGCTCATTCCAACTCTGTGCCCGTCCCCGCCAAGGAGCAAAATTGGTTCCCCGTTTATGTCCACCGCAGAGCGGATCGACCGCTTCGGCTGATCGGCACTGATATACATCCCCTCCGGAATGAATGCAGCTTTTGCACCAATTACATAGGAACGATTAAAATTCATCCTGGCAAAATAGGTGCCATCTGCAGCGTTAAATGGGAAATGTGTGGCGACAATCGCATAATTAGCCGATATCACTGCACCATTTTCCGTCCTTACCACCGGATTTTTGTGATCAGTGAATTCTGTTGCCATTGTATGCTCGTAAATTTTTCCGCCGTTCTTTTCGATTTCGGTAATGAGGGGTGCAAGAAACTTTACCGGGTGAAATTGTGCCTGATTGCGCATCACTGCAGCGAGCTTTGGTTTAATCGGAAAAGATGCTTCCACTTCTGCCGTCCCGCCGTCGATGCCGATGGAATGGTATGCTTCCAGTTCTTTCTCAAGCAGTTTTTTGGCAGAGTCGCTTTCAGCGTAGATATAGGCATCTTTTTCAGCAAAATCACAGTCAATATTTAATTCTGTAATAGTTTTTCGGAAAAAATTCAATGCTTCCATATTTGCCTCATAATAAAGTTTTGCGGTTTCTTTATCAAATGTTTTCATGATCTTTGAATATATTATGCCATGCTGGGCGGTCACTTTTGCTGTCGTATAGCCTGTCACACCTTCAAGCAGTCGGTGCTGTTCGATGACGGTTACTTTTTTGCCAGCTTTTGTTAGCATGTATGCCGAAATAATCCCAGCGATCCCGCCGCCAATAATGAGTATGTCTGCCGTATCATCTTGTTTCAAGGCAGGATACTGTTTAACATTCCTGTTCTCCTGCCAGAGGGAATGATGCTCCGGAATGGTGAAGTCTGTCATGATGTTCCTCCTTTTTCCTCTTTTGTATTTCATTACCCTTTGCAGCGGCTAATTAACCATATCAGCGGTTTGTTCATATTTTTATTGGTGAGACAGGTGAGATAACTAATATCGTACATCCTGTTGGGCTTGTAGGAGCATGGTCACTGTTTGGCGGATAGTATAAGTAAGAGCCGGGGCCATATGAGACACCCATGTCTTCATATATTCCATCGATTACGAATACTTCTTCACCTTCAGGGTGACGGTGTCGTGGATATCCTTTACCCTGTGCAAAGCGGAGCAATGCCCGTACTTCACCAGGTTCAAAACGTAATATTGCCATTTCAACCCCCTCATCAACTGCTTTCCAATCCAAAGATTCAGGATACATACAATTAACCTTATTCATGTAGTCCACTCCTTTGTTACCTGGTACTAATAATTGGTATTATATTATATATTCTACTTAATCTTATATTTTCCTGCTGGTAAATCCGGTTGTTTTATCCGAGAAGAAGAAGCTTTATGAAAAAACCCAATTTGTGAATACTTTACAGCAAGATTTACTAATTGCTGTTAGTAAGAAATATGATAAAATGAAATCGCTTTCACAAATGGTTAGGAGGTGACTTTTTTTCCTGATAAATCTTAGAAATCATGAGGAAAACGGATGAATTGGAAAAAGTTAATTATTATTTTATTAGTGCTCACATTTTTTCTTCCACCATATTACTGAGTGGGGTGGAGACAGCACATGCTGCAGAAGTTGACTCGATACCGAATAGTTCAAGAACGATAAAGGAGTATGACAAAAGTTTTCTGTCTGTAACAGGATATGCCTCTCTCGGAGTAAATGATCGCAGTCAATATATAGGAACCGATTATTACCGAAAAGTGAAGACAGGCAAAGAATTTTTACAGGCGGTATTAGATGCAGGAGAGGGAAATGTGAAAGTTATCGAGGTGGCTAAAGATTTAGACTTGGGATGGAAAGCGTTAAACTTGGATGAAGATGAACAAAAGAAATATCGCTTTATCAGACAATACAGGGATCCGATGAACGGTTTTACTAATCCGAATTTAGCTGAATCCGGCGTGTCCCAATTAGATATAAACAATGTGAATGGGCTGACTGTTTTTTCAAAAAAAGGGAAGACAATTAAGCATGCAGAAATTAACCTGCAGCGTTCAACCAATGATATGGTGATAAGAAATTTGAAATTCGATGGTATGTGGCAGTGGGATGATACCGGAAAACATAAGGAAGCAGGCTGGTCTTTTATTAAAGTAAACGGGGCAAATAATGTCTGGATCGACCATTGTACATTTTCGATAGCGGCAGATGGATTAATTGACACAGAGAATGGCGGTTCGAATATTACGATTTCCTGGTCTGAATTTGGCTTGCCGGCTGAAGAGAATCCGTCTAAGAATAGTGATATTTATCAATCGATTCAATATATGGAGGAAAAATATGCAGCGAACGAATTGGATGAAGATAGTGTGTATTATAAAATGCGCAATGACGGTGCAACGAAAGAGCAGATCATGGCATATGCTGCCTACCACAGTAAAGTGCATTTAACTGGATCAGGTGACAAAGATTATGTAGATTATGTGAACAGCAGTGGAATGAATTATAAGGATGGCAACCAGAGAATCCGGTTAACACTTGCATATAACCGTTATACAAATATTGGACAGAGGGTGCCAATGATACGCCAGGGTACAGGACATGCTTACAACCTTTATCTTGACAACTCTTCGCACGAGGATATATTGGAAAACGTCAGTGCGATTGCGGAGCATGGGACAGATACGCTTTCCCGTGCACTGAACGCGAGAAACGGTGCGAGCATTGCAGCAGATACTTCTGTGTTTATCGATATCAATGAACCAATCATTGGTGCGGAAATTCAGGGCATGGATACAAAAAACATGGATCAGCAGTGGGCAGAGCTATTCCAGCATGCGTATAACAGGAATCTGATTGTGAATTCCTATATTTCCAACAAGTATGGAACCTATGCAGGAAGCAGCTGGGATAATAATGGGGAGAACCTTTTTACAAGAGGATTTACATGGCATGACAAGTCAACGATCGGGAATTGGGCATGGTCTTCCCATATTGTCGGAAGTGAGAACATGGATAAAATGAATCCACCATCAGATCCATTCACTTTCCAATATAATGAGGAGGAAGAATTACCTTATGCGTACGCTGTCCTCCCATTAGACAGTGTTGTCTCAACTCTTTCCAGACATGCTGGGGCTAATAAAGTAAATATGAGTCCGATAAGCTGGTTAAATACAGACAGCAGTCCGAGGAAAAAGAGGTAAGTCTGTATGAAGTGATTTGGAATGTACGTTCGTCATTGTTGTGATATAATGAGAGAGGATAATGTTCTTATAGGGCAGGTCGGCTAATCCCCTTTTGAAAGGGGGTGATGCCTTTGAGTATGTATGAAAGCTTTGTCGTGTTGTTTTCGTTTGGCACGTTCATTCTTTCTTTGCTCGCTTTGATCATCACTTTGATCAATAGAAAATAGACCTCCCTATTACCCTCTAAGTGATTAGGTGAGGTCTATCCCGAAATGATAGCCGATCCTAGCTTTAGGAACCGCTTATCCAGCCCCGCAGTTGCTGCTGCGGGGTATTTAGTGTATGTTTGCTTACACATATTATAGCATATGGTGTGATAAATTGTGAAGAATGAAAAGCGCACATTTTCACAAAGGGAAGATATCGCTACATCACTCCAGTACCAGTTCTTTAGGAGCTTCCCCTTTTTTATTCATTAAGCGAATCTCCACAGGCTCGATTTCCAGGACAATAAAATCTGGATCGTCCGGGCTGTCAAACCAGTTTTTCATATAGGAATTCCATAATTCTTCCTTTAGATCCTTGGAATCATTTATGGTTACTTTTCCTTGATACTCGACATACTCATCCCCAAAACCATCACCTTCATAGCCAAGTAAAATATGCGTATAAGGATTTTTCTGAATTTCATCTACTTTGTGTGTTTCACTGCTTGTCGCTGTATAGAGTGTAAGTCCATCATTGCTGTACATCATATATCTGGAATGGGGGCGGTCCTGCTGAATTGTCGCCATTGTCCCAAGTGAACAGTTTTCCAGAATATTCTCAATCGATTTACGTATTTCCTGATTGTTCATCATATCCACTCCTTTCATATATGTTCATTATTCCACGTGCTGGTAAAATTAAACGCACATGCAATGTAATTCGATAATCCAGATAATCGGATAAATTGTAAAAAAATAATCTAATTTCTCTAAATATTTACCATAATTTGACGATATATAACATAAAGGTCTATTGTTATTTAAAAATAATGTAGTCTTTTAGTATTGATTGAACAGTCAGGTGGGATGTTTAGTGAGTAACGTTTTATTAGCAAAACAACCGATTTTAAGCGGGGACCAAACGATATATGGATATGAATTGTTGTACCGCAGTCAAGCAGCATTTGACAAATTTAATGGCGACTTAGCAACAGTGGAAGTTATGATAAATGCATTCTTAAATATTGGAATTGACCAGCTGGCAGGGTCAAATCCTGTATTCATTAATTTTACCGAAAACTTGATTCACCATGATGTAATCTCACGATTTGCACCTTCAGACATTGTCATAGAATTATTAGAAGATATTCCGTTAACCGAGGAGTTGAAGAAAAGAATCTGCTCACTATCAAGTGATGGCTATCGCATCGCACTTGATGACGTTACTCCCGAGCTTTTCCGGGAATGGCATGAAGCGGAGATGATTAAATACTTAACATTTATAAAAATTGATTTCCTTTCAACATCAGACAAAGAGGAAAGAAAAATGATTGCGGAAATGGTGCGGGCGCATTACCCACATGTATTATTATTAGCAGAGAAAGTCGAAACAATAGAGGAATTTCAGGAAGCACGTCATTCAGGTTATCATCTATTTCAAGGTTATTTTTTCATGAAGCCAAAAGTGATGGAAACGTTTGAGATACCTTCGTATTACTTAACATATGTGCAGTTGATCCAGCAAATCGAGCACCGTGATTTTGATTTACAGAAGATAGCGAAAATAATTCAGAATGATTTATCATTGTCATACAAACTGCTGAAATTGATCAATTCGCCTGCATACAGAAGGAACAACCGAATCAACTCCATTGAACGTGCCGTAGTTTTACTGGGTCAAACAGAAATAAAAAAATGGCTGTATGTTCTTGCTTTGCGCGATTCGATGCAACACTCACAAATGCAGGGTATTGATGCACTTGTTAAAAGCTCTTATTACAGGGCGAAAATGTGTGAAAACCTTGCAGAAGTTATCGCTCCGCAATTGTCTCAGGAGGCGTTTTTAATCGGTTATTTTTCACAATTGCCGGTTATTTTGCGCCAGCCGTTGGAACGATTGATTGAAGCCTTATCATTAGATGAGCTAATTGAGACAGCTCTGAAAGGAAAGCCAAGTCTTTTGACAGACATTTATCAGCTGGCTGTCGCCTATGAGCGTGTGAACTGGATGAAGATCGATCAATTAACAGATAAATTATCGCTCAACAATGAAAAGGTGTATGACGCTTACCATGAAGCAAATGCCTGGTTACTTGAGTTGTTCCGGTAATCTTTTGTACAGCATAATTCCATCCGAATCGGTTAATATAATATAGCCGCAATTGATTGATATATGCAGGCAAATGGAGGGAATAACATGGTGAAAGATTCCTATGCACCAAGAGAAAGAAAGAACGGAACACCAAAAAGACCTGATGAGCAAAGAAGAGGCAAAGGAAAGTCAAACGCACGTAATACAGATAACTAAAATGTACTCTCACAGGTGCCTTGTTACAAGGTGCCTTTTTCTATGGTAACGAACAGCTATACTGAATATGTTCTTTTTGTTAAAATATACTCCTAGACAACCCTTGAGGAAGTGATCACATGACATTAAAACAGCTCAAATATGTAATAGAAGTTGCGAGGAACCGCTCGATCAGTAAAGCGGCACAGAATTTGTTTATCAGTCAGCCGAGTTTGTCGAATGCAATAAAAGAGCTCGAAAAAGAAATGGGGATTATTATTTTTTCGAGGACAAACAAAGGAATAGTCATAACACCGGAAGGTTCGGAATTTCTGGGATACGCCAGACAGGTACTCGAGCAGGCAGAGCTGCTGGAAAATCAGTATGCCCACAAAAATTCCCAGCACCATTTTGCCGTGTCTTCCCAGCATTATGCTTTTGCTGTCAGTGCTTTTGTACGCTTGTTAAAAGATTATAACAGTAATGAATATGAATTTACGCTAAGGGAAACAAAAACGTATGAAATTATTGATGATGTAACGAATTTACGCAGTGAAATTGGCATATTATATGTAAATGAATTCAATGAAAAAGTAATTCACAAGTTTCTACGTGAGGGGAATCTCCAGTTTCATCAGCTGTTTGAAGCAAAACCGCATGTGTTCATCAGTTCAGGCAACCCGCTCGCAGAAAAAGAATATGTGACTTTAACTGATTTGGAAAAATATCCTTATTTATCCTATGAACAGGGAGAATATAATTCGTTTTATTTCTCTGAAGAAATTCTTAGCACATTGACACGGCCGAAAAATATACATGTTACTGATCGTGCGACATTATTTAATCTGCTGATTGGTCTGAACGGCTATACAATCTCTACTGGAGTGATTAGTAAAGAACTGAACGGGGAAAATATCATATCAGTGCCATTAAAAGTAGACGAACGGATCAGAGTCGGCTATATTACCCACAAATATGTGACCCAAAGTCCAATGGCAGCCATCTATATTCAGTACTTAAAAGAAACGATTGCCGATGAATTGCTCCAGGTATAGATTAAAACTATAGCAGACAATAGATTATTAGCATTACCTTATACACTTTTCTTCATGCTACACTAATTATAAAAATATACATATGAAGGAGAGAGAAACATGACAGTCGAAATAGCAGCAGGGAAAAGAACAATAACGCCTTTTCGTTATGATAATGTAGGAAGCTTTTTGCGTCCGGAGAAATTGAAAGCAGCAAGGACAGATTTTGCTCAAGGGAAAATTACGGACAAGGAACTAAAGGCGGTTGAAGATGAAACAATCAAAGACCTTGTAGAAAAACAGAAAGAAGTTGGACTTCAGGCAATTACTGATGGAGAGTTCCGCCGTTCATGGTGGCACCTTGATTTTATGTGGGAACTTAACGGTGTTCAGAAAGAAGTAATTGATAAAGGATACCAGTTTAATGGTGAAGAAACACGTCCGGAAACTGCGCGGTTAACTGGAAAAATTAATGGAGAGAACCATTTATTCGTCGAGCATTTCAAATTTTTGCAGCAGTTTGCAGAAGAGGGAGTTGTTGCGAGACAGACTATTCCTGCACCGGCACAATTTCTTGCAGAATTGCAGCGTCCCGAAAACAGTGCTTCAACAAATGAAATTTATCCCGATATAAATGAGCTTGTTGAAGATATTGCAAGAGCATACCAGACAGTGATTGAGGATTTATATGAAGCAGGCTGCCGCAGTCTTCAGCTGGATGACTGTACATGGGGTATGCTTGTTGATCCGAAATACTGGGCGAGCAGACATGATGGAGCAAATGTTAAGGAAATTGGCGAACTGAATTTGAAGGTGAATAACCTGGCTATTGCGAATGCACCGGCAGATCTGGTTGTAACTACTCACGTCTGCCGCGGGAATTATCACTCGAAATGGGCGTCATCAGGCGGTTATGATCCGATTGCGGAGATTTTATTTGCCAAGGAAAATGTGTCAGCATATTATTTGGAATTTGATACAGACCGTTCCGGAGGATTTGAACCGTTAGCACATATTAGTGAAAATAAACTGGTGGTCCTTGGATTATTTTCTTCCAAAACAGGTGAACTGGAAGACAAATCAGCGATCAAAAAACGGATTGAAGAAGCATCTCAATATGTGGATATCGACCGTCTCTGTATCAGCCCGCAGTGCGGATTTGCTTCAACAGAAGAAGGTAATATTTTAACAGAAGACCAGCAATGGAATAAACTTCGTCTGATTAAAGAAGTAGCAGAAGAAGTTTGGGGATAAGTACAGGAAGCCTGCAGCAAACGCTGCGGGTTTTCTTTTTTATGGCAATGCTTTCATCAGATCAATACCGAATCGAATATTGATTTTCCTAATATTACGTGCTATTCTTTAACTATTTTGATCAGAGTGTACATACAAGGAAGATGGAGGTTTATTATGTCATCACGTAACAAAACAAATACCATAACCATTGGTTTTATGTTATTTGCTTTATTTTTTGGAGCAGGAAATTTAATCTTCCCGCCGCAATTAGGACAAGCAGCGGGAGAAAATCTGCTTTCTGCCAACCTTGGCTTTATTTTTACAGGAGTGGGGCTTCCTGTGCTTGCTGTTTTTGCGCTTGCTCTTTCAGGGAAAAGCAATTTGCAATCATTAGCCAGCCAGATACATCCATTATTTGGTCTCATTTTTACGATAGTATTGTATTTAACAATTGGACCGCTTTTCGCATTACCGAGGACTAATACAGTAGCATACGAAATTGGTGTAACGCCTTTTCTTGAAAATTCAACAAGTAATTGGCCATTATTAGGATTCACAGTTATTTTCTTTGGATTATCTTTGTATTTTTCGCTGGAAGCAAAGAAATTAATTGATATTATTGGAAAAATTCTCACACCTTTGCTTTTAATTGTGATAACTGTCTTAATTGTGACTGCCATTCTTAATCCGATCGGACCAGTTCAGGAGCCAACGGAAGCTTATTTGACGAACAGCTTTTTTAAAGGTTTCCAGGAAGGGTATTTGACGATGGATATGCTGGCAGGGTTTGTTTTTGGCATTATTATCATTAATGCAATGAAGGACGGCGGGACCACATCGAACCGACAATTACTTGTCTCGACAATGAAGGCAGCCATAATTGCAGCAAGTCTGTTAGCAGTTGTCTATTCTTCACTTGCTTATCTTGGCGCGGTTAGTGTCGATGGTGTTGGCCATATGGATAATGGGGGAAGGATTCTGGCATCAGCATCTGAGTTTTATTTCGGTTCATTTGGTAAAGTGATGCTCGGGCTGATTGTGATGGCGGCATGTTTAACAACAAGTATCGGCTTAATTACATCATGCTCCTCCTATTTCCACCAGTTAATACCTAGAATCTCGTATCAATTATGGGCAGTCATTTTTACATTGTTCAGTGCAGTGGCGGCAAACTTTGGTTTAACATCCATTATCGAGTTTTCGGTACCAGTTTTGTCCATGCTATATCCGATAGCGATGTGTTTAATGGTGTTAACCTTTTTGCACCCTTTGTTTAAAGGAAAGAAAGAGGTATACCAGATCAGTATTCTGTTTACATTTATTATTGCACTGTTTGATGGACTGAAAGCTGCAGGGATTATTGTCGTTGCGGCAGAGAATTTATTTACAAGAGTACTTCCATTCTATCAGGTTGGACTTGGCTGGATTATGCCAGCTGTTCTTGGTGGAATGCTCGGAGTCTTACTGTCAATTGTTAAGAAAAATTAATAAAATTGAAATATTTTTTAACAATCTTATTTATAAATGAAACGAATAATGGTAAGATATATTCAGCCTTTCAGATTATGCTTTTCTGGAATGCTGAAAATCTACATATTACACAAAACTAGGAGGCGACATGATGATAAACCGTAAATTTTTACTGTTTATTTTGGTTTTAACATTAGGTCTGTTTTTGGCTGCTTGCGGAACACAGTCAGAAGAAGAGAACACAGAAAATACAGACACAGAATCAACAGACACTGGTACAGAGGAAAACTCTGAAGAAGCAGCAGAAGATGGGGAAGCTGCAGCAGGAGACTATAAAGTAGCTATGGTAACAGATATTGGCGGTGTAGATGATAAATCATTTAACCAGTCTGCATGGGAAGGTATTCAGGCATGGGGCGAGGAACAAGGCCTGTCACAAGGAAATGGAATTGATTATGCACAATCGAATGAAAAAGCAGACTATATGCCGAACATCACACGTTTCGTGCGTGATGAGTACAACTTAATTTTCGGGATTGGTTTTGAATTAAAAGAAGATATTCAGACAGCTGCTAATCAGTATGCAGATACAAACTTTGCGATTGTTGATGATGTAGTTGAGGCACCTAACGCTGTAAGTATTACATTTAAAGAGCATCAGGGAAGCTTTTTAGTTGGTGTTGCAGCAGCAATGAAAACTACGACAAACAAAATTGGTTTCGTTGGCGGTGTTGACTCTCCGTTAATTAAAAAATTCGAGTCAGGATTTATTGCTGGTGCGAAATCAGTGAACCCGGATATCGAAGTAGATGTTCAATATGCGGAATCTTTTGCAGATGCGGCAAAAGGTAAATTAATTGCGACAAACATGTATGACAGCGGCATTGATGTTATTTACCATGCATCAGGTGCTACTGGTAATGGTGTGTTTAACCAGGCGAAAGATATTAAACAAAATGATCCTGAAAGAGAAATCTGGGTAATTGGTGTGGACCGTGATCAGCATGAAGAAGGTGCAATCAATGACCATAATGTTACATTAACTTCAATGGTTAAACGTGTAGACGTAGCTGTTCAGGATGTGGCAAACCGCGGGTTGAACGGTGAGTTCCCTGGCGGAGAACTTCTTGAATACGGAATCGAAGAAAATGGTATCACGTTTGCTACAACAAATGAAGAAGCAATGACAGAGGAAATTATCTCCACTGTGGAAGAGTGGCAGGAAAAAATTCTAAATGGTGAAGTGGAAGTTCCACAAACGATTGAAGAATTAGAAGCATACGAAGAATCCTTATAAGATTTGAATAGAGAAGGCTGCACCACAGCCTTCTCTACTATTATGTTGTAACAGAAGAAATTTCCAGTGAAAAGGACTTTTTCCGGAAAGTCTTTTTCATTGCATGTTTCTTTATAAAGCAATGAAGTCTTCTATATTAGGGGTGAGATAAGTTGGATTATGCAATTGAAATGCTGAATATAAGAAAAGAATTCCCTGGCATTGTCGCTAATGATAATATTACGATTCAGTTGAAAAAAGGTGAGATACATGCATTATTAGGGGAAAATGGTGCAGGTAAATCGACATTAATGAATGTCCTTTTTGGACTGTATCAGCCTGAAAAAGGGGAAATACGTGTAAACGGTAAAACGGTGAAAATTACCAATCCGAATATTGCCAACGACCTTGGTATTGGAATGGTCCATCAGCACTTTATGCTGGTAGAGCCTTTCACCGTTACACAGAATATCATTTTAGGCAGTGAACCGAAGAACAAGTTTGGCAAAATTGATATTGCTACAGCGAGAAAAGAGATTCAGGAACTTTCTGACCGTTATGGTTTAAAAGTTAATCCTGATGCGAAAATTAGTGAAATATCTGTCGGAATGCAGCAGCGGGTAGAAATACTGAAGACTCTTTACCGCGGGGCAGAAGTGCTGATTTTTGATGAACCGACAGCCGTTTTAACACCACAGGAAATTAATGAACTGATTGAAATTATGCGGGCATTAATCAATGAAGGCAAATCGATTATTTTAATTACACACAAATTGAAAGAAATCATGGAAGTTTGTGACAGATGTACCGTAATCCGAAAAGGGAAAGGGATCGGGACAGTCGATGTTTCTGAGACAAATACGAACGAACTTGCTTCCCTCATGGTTGGCCGTGAAGTTAACTTTAAAACAGAAAAAATAGCGGCAATGCCGGAGGATACGGTCCTCAGCATTCAGGATTTATATGTTCGAGATGCGCGTAAAGTAGACTTAGTCAAAGGACTGAATCTGGAAGTCCGTTCAGGGGAAATTGTCGGAATTGCAGGTGTCGACGGAAATGGACAGTCGGAATTAGTCGAAGCAATCACCGGTCTGACAAAAGTGAAATCTGGTTCTATTAAACTATCAGGGAAAGATATAACGAACCTCTCCCCGCGTAAAATTACAGAGTCCGGCGTTGGACATATTCCGCAGGATCGCCATAAATACGGTTTAGTACTGGATTATTCCATTGGTGAAAACATTGTACTGCAAACCTATTATCAGAAACCATACTCCAAGGCGAAAGTATTAAGTTATAAGGAGATTTTTGATAAAGCAAAACAAATTATTGAAGAGTATGATGTCAGGACACCAAGTGTTTATACGAAAGCGAGGGCACTGTCCGGGGGAAACCAGCAAAAAGCCATTATTGGCAGGGAAGTCGATCGTTCACCACAGTTATTAATAGCAACACAGCCGACAAGAGGGCTGGATGTTGGGGCAATTGAATTTATTCATAAAAAACTGATCGAAGAACGTGACAAAGGCAGGGCCATTCTTCTCGTCTCCTTTGAACTGGATGAAATTATGAATGTAAGTGACAGGATTGCTGTCATGTTTGACGGGAAAGTTGTGGCAAATGTAAAACCGGAGGAAACAACAGAGCAGGAACTTGGTCTGCTTATGGCAGGAAGTCAAGTGAACAAGGCAGGTGAAACAAGTCGATGACATCTAATAATAAATTATTTGGGGTTTTAGTCCCGGTTATTTCCGTAATTATCGGGCTGCTTGCAGGTGCGGTCATTATGTTATTATCTGGCCACAATCCTGTCGAAGGATATGCGGCATTGTGGGCAGGTGCTTTTGGTGATTCCTATACGATCGGTGAAACAATCAGAAGAACGACACCCCTTATTTTAACAGGGTTAGCTGTGGCGTTTGCTTTTAAAACTGGGCTGTTTAATATCGGTGCAGAAGGACAGGTAATTGTCGGCTGGCTTGCTGCTGTATGGGTCGGTCTCGCTATTGACGCACCGATGATCATCCATTTGCCTCTGGCAATATTAGCTGGTGCTGCTGCAGGTGGTCTGTGGGGCTTTTTGCCAGGCCTGTTAAAGGCAAAACTTGGTGTCCACGAAGTTATTATTACTATTATGATGAACTATATCGCCTTATTTGTAACAAATGAAATTATCCGTAATGTATTAACAGAACAGGAGACAACAACTGGAACGATAGCTGATACAGCATCTCTTGCTTCTGACTGGCTCCAGAGTATTACATTTTACTCAAGGGTGCACTACGGAATATTAATTGCTTTATTTGCGGCATTTATTATGTGGTTTATTATTGAAAGAACGACATACGGTTATGAATTGAAATCAGTAGGTTTCAACTCTCATGCATCGAATTATGCAGGGATGAATGTAAGCAAAAATATTATTTTATCAATGGTAATTGGCGGAGCATTTGCTGGTCTTGCAGGGGCAATGGAAGGCCTCGGAACATATGGTACGATTTCAGTAATGTCCGGTTTTACCAATTTAGGATTTGACGGTATTGCGGTTGCACTCTTAGGCTCTAACAATGCGTTTGGTGTTGTGTTGGCAGGTCTTTTATTCGGTGTACTAAAAGAGGGTGCGGGTGAAATGCCGACAGCAGCCGGTGTACCAACAGAGCTTGTTGATATAATTATTGCACTGATTATTTTCTTTGTTGCTTCCAGTTATATTATCCGCTGGGCGTTACTTCGCTTTAAAAAGGAGGGGAAATAGATGTTCGAAGCATTACAATCAATCATACCTACCGTACTATTCTATTCAGCACCTCTTATTTTAACAGCATTAGGCGGAGTATTTAGTGAGAGATCAGGGGTTGTCAACATTGGTTTAGAAGGACTGATGGTGATTGGAGCATTTGTCGGCATTGTATTCAACTTGACGTTTGTCGATGTATTCGGTGCCTGGACACCATGGGTCTCTATCGTTGTTGCCATGGCTGTTGGGGCAATTTTCTCATTGATTCATGCAGTTGCTTCGATAACTTTTTATGCCAACCAGGTGGTCAGCGGTGTTGCGATCAACATGCTTGCACTCGGAATCGGTGTTTATTTAACAAAAGTATGGTATGGAAAAGGGCAGACAGATATGGTCGAACGTCCTTTCTACACGACAGACATTCCTGTCCTGGAGCACATTCCATTCCTTGGACCATTATTTTTTGAAGGAATCTATGTGACTTCCTATATTGCGATCATTTTAGCTTTTGTTGCATGGTATGTCCTTTACAAAACACCGTTCGGTCTGCGGTTACGTGCTGTTGGTGAACATCCGATGGCGGCAGATACGAATGGGATTAAAGTAGAGAGAATGCGTTATATTGCTGTCTTGCTGTCAGGCGCGCTTGGCGGTTTAGGCGGTGCAGTATTTGCCTTGACGATCGCCTCCAACTTTTCCCATGCTACGATTGTCGGACAGGGATTTATGGCATTAGCTGCCGTTATCTTCGGTAAGTGGCATCCGCTTGGTGCAATGGGAGCAGCCTTGTTCTTCGGTTTGGCCCAGAGTCTGAGTGTCGTGAGTGCAGGAATTCCAGTGTTAGCGGATATTCCGCAAGTAATTCTGTTAATTGCACCATATTTGTTGACAATTCTGGCATTAGCAGGATTTATCGGCCGTGCAGATGCACCTCGCGCGAATGGGGTTCCTTATATTAAAGGAAGCAGATAAAAATAAAAGAACGGGCATCTCTCATCGATGCCCGTTTATTTTTTTGAAACTTTTTTTCATGTGATTCGTATGGTATAACAGAGTTAGTTTAAACAGGAAAAAGGAGGAATTATGATGAATACAAAAAGATGGGTTGCATTGATAGTAGCAATCGGACTGTTTTTGCTTTCTGTCGGTTTTCAGTTTATGTCAACAATTCTTTCATCAAATATGGAGGAAGCTTTCAATTTTGCTGATTTAAATCAGGAATTTAGTGAAAAAGTAGTCGAAGATGGTTCCCCAATGAATAAAATTGCTGTACTTCATTTAAATGGAGTGATCCAGGATACGACACCTAGTTCTCTTCTGAATACAAGTACATACAACCATCAAAGGTTCCTTGACATGCTGGAAAATGCAGGAGAAGACAACAGTGTGAAAGGGATCGTCTTACATGTGAACACACCAGGAGGCGGTGTTGTCGAAAGTGCAGAAATACATGATAAAATTCTCGAAATAAAAGAGGAATATGAAAAGCCTGTCTATGTTTCAATGGGTAATACGGCAGCTTCCGGCGGTTATTATGTTTCCGCACCTGCTGATAAAATTGTGGCACATAAAGCGACACTGACAGGTTCGATTGGTGTCATTATGGAAAGCATTAATTTTGCAGAATTGGCTGATGAGATTGGCATTGATTTTAACACAATTAAAAGTGGAGAACACAAAGATATTTTATCATCTTCCCGTGAAATGACAGAAGAAGAGCGGGCAATATTGCAGGCAATGATTGATGACATGTATGCTGATTTCGTTGATGTAATTGTCCAGGGCCGCGGAATGGACGAGGCTCGTGTTCGTGAACTTGGAGATGGAAGAGTTTATACAGGTTCTCAGGCAGTGGAAGAAGGATTAGTTGATGAGATTGGATCACTGGACGATACCATTGCAATGTTAAAAGAAGATCATGATCTATCAGGTTCACAGGTGATTGAGTATGAAAACGGCATACCTTTTGGACAATTTTTAGGCAGTACGGTTCAAAGTATGTTTGGAAATGATACAGATTTAGTCGGTATTAAGGAATTAGTACAGCAAAGTAATGCACCGCGTGCCTTGTATCTATATTCACGGTAAAGGAGTGTCGGGATAATGGAAGAGCAAGTAGAATATAGTTCAACTCATGAAAAACCTGTCAGATATGCAGGCTTCTGGATGCGCTTCTGGGCATACTTGGCGGATATTATCATTGTTGCCAGCATTAGCGGCATTCTTCTCCTGCCATTTCAATTTCTGAATGACGGAGACGGAGTGGATATCGGGTACTGGACATTAACGGGCATTCTCGGTTCCGTAATTTTCTACCTGTATTTTGTACTGCTGACAAAATATTTCCGCCAGACGCTGGGGAAAATGATCTTCGGACTTAAAGTCATTCGCGAGGACCGTGAACCATTAAAATGGAGTGACTTACTGTTTCGGGAAGTTGTTGGACGATTTATCCACCGCGTCTTTTTCTTTACAGTGTTATTATACTTGTTTGTCGCATTTACTGCACAGAAACAAGGCATTCATGACATGATCGGAAATACAAGAGTTGTATTTGATGAATAAATAAAAAAATCAGAACCAAAGTAAACCGAACTATGATCAATATTCTTGATTCGTAGTTCGGTTTCTTTATGTATCAGAGTAAATTGCAGGAAGGGTTACTTCAATTCACATACCATCAAATGATTTCCATCAGGATCTTTGAAATTAAAAAAGTGACCAAACTCAATTTCTGTCGTTAATTCCACTCCATTGTTTTTCATTGTCTCATAAGCTTCTTCCACATTATCTGTATTAAAATGGAACGGAGGTGTCTGATAAATGGTATTCTCCCGGTAAATTTTACTGTCAAGAACAATATTTATTCCGTCAAGCTGCAATACATACAAATGCCCGCCAGGAAAATCATCTGTTGGTTCAAGATCCAGCAAGTTACAATACCAGTCACGCGCTTTTTTGAGATCTTTAACAGGGATAAAGATTCCCGATACTTTTTTATTCAAATATGCCATAAAAACAACCCCTTCTTATTGATAATTTTACTAAATTAACCATATGATGAAAAAGAGAGTTCGTCAATATAAATTTTTGTAAAACAATTCAATTTAGTCATTTTCATTGTGTATAATCATACGAGACCATAAAAAAGATTGAAGAGTGGGAGATTTTATGAATGATGTCGGTTTAATATTAGAAGGCGGTGGAAGCAGGGGTGTTTATACAGCAGGTGTACTCCAATATTTAATGGAAGAAAACATTTACTTTCCGTATGTCATCGGCGTCTCTTCAGGCGCATGTAATGGTTCTTCCTACTTATCACGTCAGCTGCACCGTAATAAAAGAGTGAATATTGATTATGTTGATCATCCGGACTATTTATCATTAAAAAACTGGTTTACGAAACGTCAGCTTTTTGGCATGGATTTCCTTTTTGACAAGATCATGAATCATCTTGACCCATTTGATTATGAAACTTTTTATCAGGCTAAGGAGGAATTTGTTGTTACAGCAACAGACTGTATGACCGGCGAAGCGGTATATTTTCATAAATCCCTGTATGCTGCGGAGATGATTACATTAATTCGCGCTTCCAGTTCCCTTCCGTTGATTGCCCCAGCGATCCATTTCCATGACCGGGTGCTTCTGGATGGTGGCATAACTTCGCCAATTCCGATTGAACAATCGATGATTGACGGCAATCGAAAAAATGTCGTAATTCTGACGAAAAACAGAGGCTATATTAGAAAAGCTGAACCTTTTTACTGGATGATCCGCAGAAAATACCGCAACTATCCCGGTCTTATCCAATCCATCGAAAAACGCCATCATATTTACAATGACAGCTTACAGTACCTGTATGATGAAGAGAAGAAAGGGAATGTATTTATAATCTGTCCCAGTGAAAAAGTGAATGTTGGACGAATCGAAAAAAATAAAGACAAGCTGATTCATTTATATCAACAGGGATATAAGGATATGAAAAATACAGTTTCTCAATTAGTAGAGTTCTGCTCACAGACAAACCCAGTAAAACATGTGGATGAAAACTTGGCAATTTGCAAAAGCTAGTGAAGAAATGTAATGGAAAGGAAGATTTACTATGCCGATACAAAATGGCCATGAAATTGAGCAGCTCGATATCCTTACACAGGAGCTGGAAAATACAACCCGTCAGGCGAGAAATCATGCAGACATCAATGAAATTGAAGCATTACAGCAGAAATTGCGTGAAGTACAGGAACAGATCCAGGATGCCCGAGGCAAAGCCATCAATGGGAGCGGGACATCAACGGAACCATTATTTGATGCACAAGTACGTATAGAAGAGTGCCAGCATGAATTGAAGCGGGCGTTAGTCAATTTGAAAGCACAACAGGAAAACAGTTTATTTTAATAAGGAAATAGAGTAATACCGTTATGGTGTTGCTCTTTTTTTTATAAAAAAGACTTGAATAATATCAAAAATGATAATAATATTAAAAGTGATACTAATAATGAAAAAAAGGTGATATTGATGAAAGACTGGAAGAAAATATTGCATCCGGTAAGATTGGAAATCATCCAGACTTTGGCAGGTGGAAAACAGCTGACATCCTCCCAGCTTTCCGATTATTTACCAGATATCCCGCACGCAACACTTTACCGTCATATTAAATATTTGCATCATATCGGGATGATCATCGTCAAGGAGGAAAACAAGAAACGCGGTACAGTAGAAAGGATATACAGTCTGGCAAAAGATGCAGAAAGTCCTAGCCATGAGGAGATTGCCAGCATGTCGAGGGAAGAACATCTGGAAATGTTTACACAATTTATATCGAGCACGATCCAGGATTACGGCAAGTATTTAACCAAGAAGAACATAAATTTAGCGGAAGACAGGGTTAGTTACAGGCAAGGTACGTATTATTTGTCTAATGAAGAATTTGACCAGATGATTACGGAATTGAAACATGTTTACGAGAAATACCGGCAATATGAACCAGACAGCAATCGTCGGAAAAGGAAATTTACTACAATCATTATTCCGGATAAAGGAGAGGGTATGAATGAATGAGGTTAGAATCAAAAGTGATGTAACACTTGCGGGAACATTATCATTGCCGGAAGACAACAATACAGATACCGCTGTCGTCATGATACCGGGTTCAGGAAAAATTGACCGTGATGGAAATATTGAACAGAAAGGGATGGATTTCAACTTGTACAAAGATATTTCCGATTTTATTGTCAGTCTCGGATTCATCACCTTTAGGTATGATAAAAGAGGTGTTGGGGAAAGTGAAGGCGACCATCTAAAAACAGGGCTTCACGACTCCATCAAAGATGTTCAAGCTGCCATTCAGTATATTAGAACAGATTTGCCTGTAGTGAAGAAAATTATTCTGCTTGGTCATAGTGAAGGCACCATGATTGCCACAGCAGTTGCTGCTCGTGGTGATGCAGATGGTGTCATTTTACTAGCAGGTGGTGGTGAAACATTGGAAGAAGCGTCTAAACGGCAGCGTGAGCTCTATTTTGAAGCAACCAAAGCGAAAAGAAATATTAGCGGATGGCTTTTTCGTACATTTCGGCTTGATGAGAAAACTGAAAAGAAAAACGAGAAGTTATTTGAAAAAATAAAGGCGACAGATAAAGATATGATCAGGGTTCAACTGATGCCATTCCCGGCAAAGTGGCTGCGCGAACATTTTATGTATGATTTACTGGCAGATTTTCAAAAGATTACATGCCCTGTCCTTGCTGTCACAGGAAAAGTTGATTTTCAATCAGATTACCGCAAATTAAACCGGCTGAATGAACTCATTTCTTCTGAACTGGAAACCTATGTGATTGACGATATGGATCATATGTTAAAAAAAGAAACAGAAGATATTAACATTCTGAGATTCAAGCAAGCATACCAGAGAAACCGCTCGAAACCGATTCACCCGCGATTAAAAGAAATATTGGAAGGATGGCTCCATTAATCTATATCTCCGTTTGTGTCAATTACTGGTATTGACCGCAATGCTGTTGTATCATTATTCTTACCATAGCGGTAAAAATAACTCTGTGGGGATGAAAGAGAGCCCCATGAGCTGTTATTAACAATATTCAGTAATAGGAGACATGTTTGTATGAAAGATATAGGGTTAGTGCTTGAAGGAGGAGGCAGCCGAGGCGTCTACACAGCGGGGATCCTGCAATTTCTTATGGAAAAAAATATTTACATTCCATATGTGGTTGGCGTATCAGCTGGTGCATGCAATGGCTCTTCCTATATTTCGCGGCAGATGGAACGGAATAAAAAGGTAACAATTGATTATGTCGATCATCCTGAGTATTTATCTTTACGTAATTTCATTAAAAAGCGTCAGCTGTTTGGGATGGATTTTATTTTTGATACACTTCCGAACAGTTTAGTGCCGTTTGATTTCGAGACATTTAATGGGGCTGCGGAAGAATTTGTTGTCGGGGTGACGGATTGCTATACAGGTGAGTCTATATTTTATCATAAATCTGACTATGCAAAAGATATGCTGACACTTTTGCGGGCATCCAGTTCCTTGCCATTCGTTGCACCAGCAGTGGACTTTCACAATCGAGTTCTGATGGATGGTGGAATCACTGCCCCTATACCGATTAAACAGTCAATCAAAGATGGCAATCATAAAAATGTAGTTATTTTAACAAGGAACAGAGGTTACTATAAAAAACCGCAAACCGTTAACTGGTACATGCGCAGGAAATACCGGGAGTACCCTGGACTGTTAAAAGCAATTGCAGAAAGACATATGGAGTATAATGAGACACTGAACTATCTATTTGAGGAAGAGAAGAAAGGGAATGTCTTTATTATATGTCCAACAGAAAAGTTGACGGTAGGCCGGGTCGAAAAAAACAAAAAGAAATTAACCCATTTATATGAGCAAGGTTATCAGGATGTCGAGCGGGTTGCAGAGCCGCTGCACGAGTTTTTATCATAAAGCCAAGTGAGTTTTGCTGCAAACTGCAGGAGCAATCGTCTCACATTATCCGAGGGGGATATGTAATGAATTCGATTATTTTTGATGTGGATGATACAATGTATGATCAGGCATTGTCCTTCCACCACACATTTCGTCAATTAGTGGAAGATTCCTATACATATGAGGAAATTGATCAAATTTACCGAACAAGCAGAAAATACAGCGAGATTTTATTTGATCAGAGTGAAAGAGGGGAAATATCTGTTAAGGAATGGCTAACTGGCAGAATAATGAAAGCTTGTGAAGATTTCGGTATTCCAATGGATGTAGTGAAAGCAGAGAAGTTTGATCAGGTTTACAAACAGGAACAGAACAAAATTGAGCTTTTCCCAGAAATAGAAGAGCTCTTTACAAGGCTGAAAAAACAGGACAAACAGCTGGCAATCTTAACAAATGGGGAAGAAAAGCATCAGTCAATGAAAATAAAGCAGCTGCAGTTAGAAAAATGGATACCGAAAGAAAACATCTTTATTTCTGGAACATATTCTGTTGCCAAACCGAAAAAGGAAATTTTTGATATAGTAGCATCGAAACTTGGCTGTCAACCTGATCAAACGGTTTATATCGGGGATTCCTACGAGAAAGATATCGTTGGAGCCAAACAGGCGGGATGGCAGGCAATCTGGATGAACCACCGGAACCGGACAATTCCGCTAAACAGTCCATATCAGCCAGACATAGAAGTGCACAATGCAGAAGAGCTGTTACACTATTTCAGTGAATAATACAGGGAAAGAGTAACATTTGAAAATAAATATATTCTCATGAACACGGTTTGTTCATGAGAATTTTCATTTAATGAGCTTTCGTTATTTTCTGTTTCGCCAGGACAGCTAATTCCAGTTTTTTCAAACCTTCACAATATTCTTTCTGAATATCTGCAATAATATTTCCATTATGCTCTTTTTGCAAATATTTGATCACTCTCCAGTCAGTATACCAATCCTCTTTTTCTGCAGGTTTCTGGGGTACATTTTCCCACACATCTGTCAGTTTCGGACTATATATCCTCATAGACCCGGGCAGCAGCTGGCAATTGTCCAGTCTCGCCTGAACGGATTCATATGGGGAACTCTCATCAATGTCATGAAATAATTCTTGAGAAAAATCTTTTCTTGAACCGGTATGTGGCTGATTAATAGCGAAATCTGTAATTTTTGCATAATAATCCGGATGAAAAAGCAAATGATATAACCGCTTGCCTAATAAAATTCGTTCTTGGACTGCAGCAAAGTGATGAACAGACAAACCGACTGCCTTTGACTTCGCATTCTCCCTGTATGGAAACAATATTTGATTAAGCTCAAGCCATTCCTGCAGCATAAATTCAACTGATTCGAACAATGTCGCCTGATATTCGGGATTGTGAACAACCCTGTTTTCAATATAATGCTGTTCATTAATGATCAGTGCGACTGAGATGAGATCGTTATTTCCGTTTTGATAATAATGGTTCCACACTGCTTCCATGAATAATGAAATACCGAAGTTTCGAAGGAGATGAAAGTAATTATTCTGTCTTTTTTTACATTCCAGATACAGAAGAAGCTGTGGATATGCATCCTGGAAAATTAACCAGTTGCTTCGTTCCAGAAAGGAAAAAAAGTATTCCTGCTGTTCGGGTGACAGCAGCTTTTTTAAAAAACTTCCCTTCAAATCAGTCATATTCCATCCTGCATTTCGTGAAACCATGTGTGCGAGGAATGCCCATTTAATTTCAGGGCATTGTTTGTAAAATTCTAAATAAGCATTTGTTCTCGTTATGTTGTTTATGTTATGCTTCACTGTCTCTTTTTCAATAGAGTGAATAATTTCCTTTTCGGTAACGGATAGAGCAGATGGGTGAGATGGCAAGGGATGCAGTTTTTTTAATGCTTTTTTTAATGCTTTCATTTCTGTACGGAGTTTCTTTTGGTTGAAAAATATGACCAGTCCCCCCTCATGATTTTTCTATATTTTATGCAGCTCGTTTTCAGGTTGTTTCTTTCATAGCATGACCAGAATATGGACAATCATGTGATAAAACTAGAACTTTTGTATTTAAGAAAGAGAAGAATTATAATGGTGGGAACTAGAGAGGTGAATGACATGAAGAGAATCAAGACGAACGTAATCCCGTTTAGAGGATCACATTATGACTTCGGTTATGTTCAGGGTAAAGAAATATCCGACTCGTGGACTGTTAGAAACAGGGAAAAACAATGGAAGGTGAGAAAACCTTTATTCCAGATAAATGTGGAAGAAACGAAGCAGGTATATAAGCAATATGCTCCGCAAATATGGGAAGAATTTATCGGGCTACAGGATGCACTTGAATGGCCGCTTGAAAAAGTCCTGCTTGAGTTTGGCGGATACCGGGTGAAAGTACCGAAGTCGGGCTGTTCTATTTTAATTGGCAATGATTATATGATCCGGAATTATGACTATCATCCAAAAACATATGATGGAAGGTTCACATTATTCCAGCCATCTGATCAAGGATATGCGACAATCGGAGTTAGCCAGAGAATCACAGGCAGATGTGATGGGATGAATGAAAAAGGCTTAATATTAGGTTATACATTTACCAACAGGAAACGGCCTGGTAACGGGTTTGTCTGTAACATGATTGGACGGATCGTATTGGAACAGTGTGCCAATACGGAAGAAGCGGTCGATTTCTTAAAAGAGATCCCGCACAGGGGCTCATTCAGTTATGTACTGTATGACAATAATCGGGAAGCGGTTATTGTGGAAGCATCACCGAGAGGTGTAGAAAGCAGAAAAGGGGCTGTCTGCACGAACCATTTTACCCTTCTGCCTAAGGAGAATCGGCATTTTCTTCAAGATTCCCGGAAGCGGCTTGATCTGATGGAATCGAAAATGGGGGAAGAACTGACAGGTGAGGAAGCCTTCCACCTTTTAAATGATTCTGATAAAGGAATCTTTTCCAGCCAGTACCGGAATTGGGCAGGTACCATTCATACAAGCGCCTATTTTCCATCGGAATTATCAGCATGGTATGTACTTGGAAGCAACAGAAAGCCAGCAGTTTTTTCTTTTCAGGATTGGCTGAAAGGATCTGACGTTCCGCTTGGAGTAGAAGGAGAGATAGACACAGACATCCCATTTCTGCACATGGAAAAGGCAGACTGGTTTCAAAACAGCAAATCATAAGGAAAGCATGCAGGCATTTTGGTTCAGCATCTACCAAACTACCTGCTTTTTTACTACTTTTTAAAAATTCTGTTTCTCCATAGAAAAACAGCGACAATTACACAAAGGATAATGGAAATGATGATTGTCAGTAACCAGGCAAATGGCCCTTCGGCTTTAAATGGCAAATCCACATTCATTCCGAAAAAGCTGAAAACTAATGTGGGCAATGTGAGAAAAATCGTAAAGAGTGTGAGAGTTTTCATGACATTATTCATATCATTTGAGATCAGGGATGAATAGGAACTGGTAATCCGGTCAAGAATCCGGGAATACAATTCAGTTGTTTCCATTCCCTGTGTGTTTTCGATCTGCATTTCATTTAGTAAATCTTTATCTTCCTCGTACATTTTGATGGAGTGTGTGCGAAGAATTTTCTTTAGTACATCATCGTTTGCACGAAGTGATGTCATGAAATATACTAAGCTTTTTTCAATTTCCATTAAATCGTACAGTTGTTTATTTGTCAGTGCTTGTTTCAGCTTTTCTTCAATGGCTATCCGCTGTTTATTGAGTTCATTTAAACTATCTAAGTATAACGCAGAAATAGAGTACAGGATTTGCAAGGCAAGACGGCTTTTCATCCTTGTATTTACCGGTCCTTTTAACTGGTTTAAAAACGGCACATCCTTACTGCAAACGGTTATCACAAAGGATGGTGTAATGATGATTCCTATCGGTATAGTAATATAGGAAGTCACATCTCTGCTGTTTTCACCAGGGACAGGAAAGTCATTTATAATAAGGGTACACTCTGTTTCTTTATCATGCTCAATCCTTGTTGTTTCCTCCGCATCAAGCGGGTTTTCCAGAAACTCAACAGGAACACGGCAATTTTCAGAAATCGTATTTATTTCCTCCAATGTTGGTTCTGTAAGGCGGATCCAGCTGTTCTGTATGAAATTTTCCTCTTCTTTTACTGTTCCATCACTTGTTGTCAGGAATATCGATATCATGGCATTTCTTCCTTTCTGATAAAAGACTATACCACAACTCGGTGCTGGTTAAACTGAATATCTTTTCTTCACATATGTAAATAGATAATAGGAATTTTGTAATATTGTAGCAAAATTTGATAGTTTTTAGGTGTATAGTCCCAATGGATTGTGTATAATAAAAAGATAAACAGCAAAGGTGGGGGAATAAATGGCAAATCACAGTCAACTCCTTATTAACCAGAGATATTGGACAGAAAAAATACTAACAATTTATTGGATAATGGTACTTATGTCATTTATTGGTCAATGTATCGGTTTAACAATTACTGTATACTATTTCCCATATTATGTGATAGATTTCGTAATATTGAAACTATTAATCCCAACTTCCATTCAGCTGATTTCATTAGGAATTACTACATATCTTGTAAAAGTGAAAAAGAACTTCAGTGATAAACTTCTCGTTATTACCGGCACGATCTCAGCCCTTGCTATTATCATTAATCATCCGGAAGTACCCGGGCTGCAAATTTTATTAATGCTGCCAATGGCCGTTATCTTAATTTATTATGACCGGAAAATTCTTCAATTCAGTCTTATTGTCAATGTAATTGCATTAACAGCTATCTATCTCTTGCCATCTATTCGAAATGCAGTTACCGTATATGAGTATTTTTCTTATCTGTTTGTACTGTTGTGCAGTTACTTCGTTTTCCTGATTATTTTGTCAAGAGCAAATGAAATGCTCGAAATTCTCCAGCGGGCAAATGAAAAAGAACAGGATTTACTTGTGAAAAGCACCATGATGGAAAGACTGACAAAAATTGATGCGCTGACAGGGTTGTACAATCACAAGACATTCCATGAATATCTGGATTTTCTTTTTGAACAGAGCATTTTCTATGATATGCCGCTGCAACTGGCTATTATTGATATTGATAATTTTAAGTCTGTAAATGACCAATATGGCCACAGTAATGGCGATCTCGTCTTGAAGCGGGTGGCTTTCGCTATCTCTGAGAAGGTTACAGAGGATGACATTTCAGCAAGATATGGCGGAGAAGAATTTACGATTTTATTAACAAATAAAACATTAGAGGAATCCTACCGTATTCTTGAGGAAGTCCGTTCATACATTGCCAGCCAGTTTCACCAGGAATTAAATGGGCATGTTACCGTCAGTATCGGTTTAAAACAGCTTGAAAAGCATTTATCAAAAGTGGAATTCTTTGATGAAGCGGATGAACTTCTCTATAAAGCAAAAAGTAATGGGAAAAATCAGATCGTCTGTGATCAGTTGAGTCTAACTGCAGTAGAATGAGAGATTAATATCAGAAAATTTAGAATTTGTTTTAAAAAACTATTGCTTTTTTTCAGAATCTATATTAAACTTGCAATCAGTTAATACAACAACTTCATCAACTTTCTTATCAAGAGAGGCGGAGGGATTTGGCCCTGTGATGTCTCAGCAACCAGTCTAATCGTTAGACCCGGTGCTAATTCCAATAGACTGCCAGACAGTCTAGAAGATAAGAAGAACGACTTTTGCTAACCAAAGGCCTTCTTCTTAGAAGGCCTTTTTTTCGTAGCTTAGTAAGGAATGAATAAATCTATTACATAGGAAAAGGGAGAATGAAAAATGACAAAAACAATTACAGCACCATTTAAAGCAGATCATGTAGGGAGTTTACTAAGACCAGATAACCTGCTTCAGGCAAGAAAGGATTTTCAGAATGGCAGCATATCAGCAGCACAATTGCGTGAAGTGGAAAATAAGGAAATTGCCCATATTGTAGACAAGCAGATCGAAGTAGGATTGGAACTTGTAACAGATGGAGAATTCCGCCGCCGTTTCTGGCATACAGACTTTTTGGAGCATTTAAATGGAATTGAGGGATACGTTCCGGAAGTAGGATACATTTTCAATGGGGAAGAAGAGACAGAACGATACAATGTCCGTAATAATGGTAAAGTTTCCTTTAATCCAGATCATCCATTTATCCAGGACTTTAAGGAATTTAACGAAATTGTTGGCGGCCGTGCGGTTGCAAAACAAACAATCCCAAGTCCAAACCAATTATTTAATGAAGGAATCCGTGATGCTTCTATCTATCCGGACATCGAAGATTACGCAAAAGATGTTATTCAGGCTTACCGTGATGCAATCAAAGCATTTTATGATGCAGGTGTTCGTTATCTTCAGTTTGATGATGTGTACATTGCCGGACTATCTTCACCAGACATCCCATTCAATGATGGTGAGTTCTCCAGAGAGTTTTTGATCGATTTAGCACTGCGGGTAGTAAACGGAGTACTTGAAGATAAACCAAGTGACCTTGTGGTAACAACTCACTTGTGCCGTGGAAATTACCGTTCAAACTGGGCATTTGAGGGAAGCTATGATTTAATCGCACCAACATTATTTGCTAAAGAAAAAGTGAACGGATTTTTCCTTGAGTATGATGATGAACGTTCAGGCGGTTTCAAACCGTTAAATCACATTCCAAATGGCGGAGCAAACGTTGTACTTGGTCTTATCACATCCAAAACTGGTGAATTAGAGGATAAAGAAGTGATTAAAGCCCGCGTAGAAGAAGCTTCTCAATATGTACCATTAGATCAGCTGTGCCTAAGTCCGCAATGTGGATTTGCTTCCACTCACCATGGAAATAAATTAACAGAAGAAGATCAATGGAATAAATTGAAATACATTGTTGATTTAGCGAATGAGATTTGGGGATAAGTATCAGTGTAAATAGGAAAACCTTTGTTGTCCTTTGGGCAGTGAAGGTTTTTTCTTTTTCAGAAAGGCTCATTCGATTAAAAGAGATAATTATGTTACTATAATAAGGTACTATTTTAAAAGGAGTCTTGATATTATGGAGATCCCGATTCTGCATGAGGACAATCACCTGCTCGTTGTCGAAAAACCAGTCAACGTACCAGTGCAGGCAGACCGCTCGCAAGATGAGGATCTGGTGAACTTATTAAAAAAAGATCTGAAGGAACGCTATAATAAACCAGGCAATGTCTATCTAGGATTAGTCCACCGATTGGACCGGCCGGTTGGCGGTGCAATGGTGTTTGCAAAGACATCAAAAGCGGCATCACGCTTATCTGATTCGATCCGAAGAAACTTGATCACAAAACAATATTTAGCAGTAGTCCGTGGCCTGCCTGAAAAGAAATCTGGCAAACTAGTAGACTATTTAGTGAAAGACCAGCGAAAAAATATCGTCAGAACTGCTTCCAAACATGAAGAAAAAGCAAAAAGAGCTTTGCTTGATTACAAAGTGTTAGAAACAGGCAATGGTTTAAGCCTGTTGAAAATTAACCTCCACACAGGGCGACCTCACCAAATACGTGTCCAATTTGCTTCAAGAGGCTATCCGCTTTACGGGGATCAGAAGTACGGCGTCAATGAAAATAAACCGGGACAGCAAATTGCCTTATGGTCACACTGTCTTTCATTTGATCATCCAGTGAAAAAAGAAGAAACGAATTGCGACTCCATCCCGCCGGATGATTACCCGTGGAATATATGGGAAAATATATAATTGGTAATAAGCAGCCAATCTTGGGAAGCCGCATTCTTTTTACGACGAAAGCGTGTATTTAGATCTATGTAACTTACGACAAATTCCTAATAATAAATTTCATAGTGACGACTGATTAGGTCTATGGTATCATTTGGATAATCACAATTAGTCGAATAGGGGGATGCGGAAAATTATGCGAGTTTTTCGTTTTCAATAGATGAATAAAAAAAATAGGAATCGAACATTGTCCATTTTGGTAACTTGTTTCATGATTTTTCTAATTTGTTTATTTCAGAATGATACAGGAGCATACTTTATCATTGAATTGGCAATATTGGTTGCAACTGCTGTTCTAGCCTTTTTCTTATCATGGAGAAGAATGTTTTTAATTGTTTTAAGTATCATATTAATTACGGGATTTTCTTTAGTGTTTCTTACTGATTCTACAATTTATAACCAGTATATTCTTATAATGGAACACATATTTTTATCTGGTTCTGTCTTACTAATCTGGATCATTTTCTCGTATGTTCGCAAAATGGAAGACGATTTAGAAAAAATACAATTGAAAGTTCAGCAGCTTGAAAAATACCAAGGGTCCTCACAGTTATTAACATTAAGTGAATTTAGAAACAGAGCAATGATAATTACAACGGGGACGAAACGCCGAGATGAACAAAATTATTTATTAATCCTGGAAGTTTTGGTACAGGGAAATACTTATCAGGCGCTTCACCACTCTGTAGAAGCTACATTATTAAATACTATCAGAGATAGGTTTGATTTAGTGGCAAAATTTGATCACGATAAATATATTATCTTTTTACAGAACACAGATGAAAAGGGCACCCAGATCGTTATAGACCGGTTTATAGGACAGATGCGTACACAGCTTAATCTAGTTGATTTGCCATTTGCTTATTATGTATATAAAAGTAATGCATTCGATCTGGAGAAAATGGCTCCATATCGTGAAGCGGGTGAACTATGATGAAGGTAATTTTAGTAATTATTATGGTGTTTTTCTGGACCATGCTGATTTACTATTCTCTGTTAACCATTGCAGGAGTTATCCAGCGAATAAAGCATAAAACGATATTACATCTTAATCAATATCCTTCTGTAGCGGTGTTTGTGCCGGCATACAATGAAGGGGTTGTGATAAAGAACACTTTAGACTCTATGGTCGCATTAAAGTATTCAGGTGAACTAAATATTTATATCCTCGATGATCAGTCAACAGATGACACAGCTGAAATCGTAAAAGAGTATAGCCGGACATTCTCCCAAATACATTACTTATTAGTACCAAATAGTGACGTTAAAGGAAAATCTTCTGTTTTAAACTATGGTCTTAGCGTTACAGATTCTGAGTATTTTCTTGTTTTTGATGGGGACAATCAACCAGAAGAGAATGCAGTTATGGAGCTCGTTCATGCAGCTGAAACAACGAAAAAGTCGGCAGGAGCTGTAGGCTATGTGAAAACTATTAATGCTGATTCCAATCTATTAACAAGAATGATTGCGTTAGAATTCCAAGTTTTTCAATTGCTTATGCAAAGTGGAAGGTGGGGTTTATTAAGGACGGGGTCTTTAGCTGGCACCAATATGTTACTTCGGAGGTCTGTATTAGAAGACCTTGGTGGTTATGATCCATATGCACTTGCTGAAGATGCGGAGTTAACTATAAGAGTTGCTGCTAAAGGTTTGCTCCTTCCTGTTGTGCATCATGCTAGAACATGGGAACAGGAACCAGAGAAGCTGCGAAATTTAATACGTCAGCGGACAAGGTGGTTAACAGGGAATCTTTATTTATTAGAGAAGTCTTTCCAGGAGTGGAAATTCTGGAAAGGAAGAACTATTGTTCATAGTCTGCACCATCTTATGACATATTTTCTTTTTGTTATTTTTCTGTTTATATCTAATCTGTGGTTTTACCTTGGTCTATTTGGAATTGCGATGCCAAACGTAGATACACCATTATTAATACTATGGTTTATGAGTTATATCGTTTATACCGGTCAACTTTTTAGTGCGATGGTCCTGGAAGATACTTTAACACCAAAAAATATAGTTGTTGGTATAATCATGTACTTTACTTATGCGCAACTCTTTCTAATCTTGCTGTTTAAAAGTATTTTTCAATTTGTTTCAGCAAGAATGCGTAAGAAAACGATAAAGTGGGATAAAACAACTCGGCATCGACAAGGAGCAGGTTAATGTATAAATGGATGGCAACTGGTTTATTGACCTTAATTTTTGTACTTATTTTATTCTCGTTTCTTGACAAGCCGGACCCTACTGTTGACACAATAGAAAAGTATTTTATGGATGAAAATGGGTTAATCCATGCATACCCTGTCAACGAGTCATCAGAGAAAATGTTTTTATCTGAGAGTATTGGTCAATATATGTTTTACTTAGCTCTTACAGAAAATAAAGCGTTATTTGATCAACAAGTAGATATTTTAAAGGATTATTTCTTATTCTCAAACGGAGAAGATAACTGGATTAAATGGCAATACGGTGAAGAATACTCAACAAATGCTCTGGTGGATGATTTTCGAATTATTCGCTCATTACAGTACGCTGCGGATGTTTTTGAAAATAAAGACTATAAAGTACTATCTAATCAATTGTTAGAATCGATTAGGAAACACCAAATTTTCAATGGGCTAGTGACCGATTTTTATGATTGGGAATTAGAAAAATTTTCAGACACATTGCATTTAAGCTATTTGGATGTGGACTTCCTTTCACTGTTGGAAGGGATGGACTTGAGAGTATTAGAAGGTTTACTATATGATCCTGAAAGAAATTCCCCATTTTTTAATGAAGTTTATTCTCTAAAAAGTGAATTATTACTTCCTTCTAATGATACGGAAGTCCATATGGTGGACCAATTACTGATTGCACTACAGTATGTCGATATCTTCAATCAAAAACCGGAAACTTTTGATAGCTGGTTAAATGAAGAGTGGGAAACAAATGGAAAGGTGTATGGAAGATATGACAGGTACAGCTTAAATCGGGTTGTCGATTATCAATCTACAGCTGTGGATGCACTTAGTTTGATTTATTTTCTAAAAACAAACGAACAAGCATTAGCGAAACAAGTACATGAAAAATTGCGGCAATTGGATGAATATTTTCAAAATACTCAATACAAAGGTGTTCATGTTTTTGATTACTTATATATGGAAACAGCCTTAGAGTTGTATGGAAAGAAAACGGATATATTAATTGCTTACTAAAATAGCTAAAATGCTACTCAATATCTGCCTTTCAAAAAAAACTAATACAGTAACATTTTCTGGTAACTATCTCGCTGGTAGTTGCTTTTTTTTACTATACTTTTTGTCTAAATGAAGTATAATATGTTCATGACAACATAGGAGTGATGGGATGGAACGACATCTTGTGAAGAGCTTAATGATGTGCGAAGGTTCTGAATTAAAGATGCTTTATATATTATTAGTAAACTTGCCGGTAAACCTTTTATCAGGCAGACAGGAAAAAGTGGATAGTTTTATTAATGAACAGATGGCTTTACTTGCAGAGAAAAATGAAGTGAAATTACAGGTTGATATTTTCCTTGAAATGACCAGAATCTGTAAATTGAAAGGATTGGATTATGCGGAGCAGGACAATCTCTTTCTACAATCCAGGAAGATAGTGAATTACACATTCAAGGAATATACGAAAAATGAAAAATCAATCAATACAATGGAAATAGTAACAGTTCAACAAAAATTGAGGGAATTGTTTGATCTGGAGGATATTGATCACGCTGCTATCCAAATGTTAGCTGACCAAAACGTACGAAAAAGAATTATGGCAAATAACCGGTTGGTCTCAAAACAGGCAGCACGTCAGAAGCTTTTGGGAGTGATCACAGCCATATTGCTTTCAAAAGATGTGCCACCTTTAAGGGAACAGGACATATACCATTTTATAAACGAATGGAAAAATCGTTATGAGGAATATATGAACCTTCACCAGCAATTGATAGAATTAAAAACGGAACGTGACGGGGCGCAAAATGATTATGACGAAAATCAGAGGATCATTAATGATATACAAAAGCAAATCCGCCATGCCAATCAACAAATTTTATTAGAAAAGAAAACATTGCAAAGTATTTTAAAATATGCAGATCTGGACCAATTACATGTGAACGATTCATTTGAAGCAAACAGACAGGCGTATGAGCAAATTCAACAAAAGATAGGCAAGCTGTATAGACGGAAGCACTCCCATTCGGATAACAAGAAATTGTGGTCCAAAATCAATGCGGGTTTGACATCGGTGTCCATTTCCGTTCAAGTGAAAAATCAGGAAAGAAAAGCAAGCTATTATCTGAGTGAAATGGTAGAAGATTTGTTAGTCTCCAATGTTGCCTATAGAGAAGCAGAGCAAAAAAAAATCAAAGATTGGGAGCAAAAAATCAAAGACCTGACCAAATGGGAAAATCAGCATAAAACATACCAGGAAAGATTGAAAAAAGAACTGATTCAGTGGAAATACCAAGTAGTCCATATCCAGAAGAGCATAAAGGAATTAGCTAAGGAGAATTATGGCTTAGCTGATTTAGACGTGCCAATAGACGAACCATTGTTGTTAGAAGAGTGATGAATGTGAGTGGTGCTAGTGGTTGAGTAGAGTAAGAGAGAAGATTATATTTTACCTTTTAAGAAAAAATAATAGCGCATAATTGTAAAAGACCTCCTACGAGAGTGAACATTTCGTAAACCGGAGGTCTACTTTTAATTTAATCTGGATCACACCCAAATCTCGAGCCCAGACCCCAGAGATTTCGTCCTGATGGGAAGATCACAACCAAATCTTGAGCCTAGCCCCCAAAGATTTCGTCCTGATGATGAGATCACAACCAAATCTCCAGAGCAGAGGCCGAAGATTTCGTCCTGATAAGCGGATCACAACCAAATCTTGAGCCCAGCAACCGAAGATTTCGTTCTGATGGCCTAATCACAACTAAAATAAACTCATTCTGTATTTGTACAGCCGCCAATCAAAAATGGGCATCCTTTCTCGTTTAACCTTTGTGGAATAGTGTCAATGGTGAAAATTCTTGGATCCAATTCATCATTCAATTCTTCCCAAAATAACGGGGTGGCAACAGTTGCTCCTTTGGTCGCCCTTGTAGAATATGGCGCAATAATTGTTTTCTTAGGCGCATGCTGCACATAATCCAGATACAATCTCTTTCCTCGGTTTTTGATCATACGTTCTGTCGTAAATGAATCAGGATACTTAGTTACAAGCACGTGAGCAATCGCATGCATAAATTCCCTTGTCTGTTCAAAATTCATTGGCTCATCAAGTGGGGCATGAACCTGAAGACCTGTCTTGCCAGATGTTTTAACAAAAGACTCAAAACCTTTATATGTGAGTAATTCCCTGATTAATTTAGCGGCAAGTACAGCGAGCGGAAATTCATCCAGTGACGGTGGATCCAGATCAAACACCAGTTCATCTGGATAATCGGTATCTTTCTTATGAAAAGGAATGTGATATTCGATTGCGCCATGGTTGGCAAACCAGAGCAGGCTTTCCAGATTGTTACACAGAATATACTTTCCATCTGTTTCTATAAAATCGGGTTCATGGCGGGAAGGGTGTTTCTGATAAAACGATTCTTCTATAATGCCATCAGGATACCGGATGACTGTTAAATGTTTATCCTTTAGTCTTGGCAGCAGAAATGGAGCAACATGCCGAAAGTAAATAATCAGATCCTGCTTCGTATGATTAGAGAACAGTAATTTTTCCGGTTTCGTCAATTCCAGTTTTTCCGGGATTTGTGCGAGCTGGAGGCGTACTCTCTTGTCGGTACATTCTTCGGGATCCAGATCGAATCGGAACTTTCCAAAGTTTGGTTCTCTGATCTCCTGATTATTCGCATCCAGACAATTGATCTCCACACAAATGCTCGGATCTATTTTCCATTTACTGGATCCTTGTTTGGAACCTTTTTGCCTAATAAATGTCGTTAAGGTTTTCTGATCCTTTGTACCAATTCCATTCTTCACTTTGCCCAGGGCTGTACATTGCTGATTTTCAAAGACTGCTGTATGGAAATAGTCATTTTCCGCATCCCAGCCAACGATAACTCCCTGAATATTGCGATAGTTCTTCACTTTTAACCATACATCCGTCCGCTTCCCGGGCATATAATTCGACTGTTTCCGTTTAGCCACCATCCCTTCAGACTGATGCAGAAAAATAACCTGCTCAATCTCCTTCAATGAGTCAAAATAACGGATCTCAGCTACACGTTGAGCCAGTAGATTGGAAGCTGACGGGAAGGTTCTAAATATATTATGAAGCAGTTGTTTCCGCTCGGTTAATGGCTTTGACTTTACGGATTTCCCTTTATAATTGATTACATCAAACCCTATATAAGTCGCAGGCCTGTCCTCACTGATCATCTTTATTTTTTTCATATTTTTCATTCTGCTTCGCTGCTGAACTTGGGAAAAAACAGAATGATATGCCGTCCGCAATATAACAAGTTCGCCGTCAAGAAATAATGGCAGCAATTCCTTTATATATTTCTGGTTCTGTTGGCACCATGAAATAATCTCTGGAAATTGCTTCGTTAAATTATGATTATTTCTGCTCCATAAATGGATTTCTGTTTCTGTCCATTCCAGCCCGCAGCGAAACCCATCATATTTAATTTCATATATCCAGTCAGTATTTTCCTTTACCTGATCCACCCTTGTCGGTAACATTGGTTGCCACATTGTGTTCAACTCCTTCATTTCTATTTTTAGTAATTAACGCATGATTATAACCATTGAAGATAAAACTAAGAAAAAAAGAGGTGAACACCATGCATACAATGTGGAAAGGAACCATCAGTTTTGGACTTGTAAATATTCCGGTGAAATTACATTCAGCAACTGAAAATAAAGATATCCCTTTAAGAAATCTGCACAAAGAATGTCATTCACCAGTAAAGTATGAAAAGGTTTGCCCTGTTTGTGATAAAGAGGTGGCTACAGAGGAGATTGTTAAAGGATACGAGTACACGAAAAATAAATTTGTCATATTAGAGGAAGATGATTTAGAGGCGATAAAAGATGAGAATGATGAGAAAGCTGTCGAGATTGTCGACTTTGTTAAATTAGAAGAAATTGATCCGATATACTTTGATAAAAGCTACTATTTGTCTCCAAATGATGGAGGAACGAAAGGATATGTCCTGCTCCGTGAAGCATTGCAGGAAACCGGGAAAATAGGGTTAGCAAAAATAACGATACGTTCTAAAGAACATTTAGCAGTAGTTAGAATTTATCATAATACATTAGTAATGGAGACGATCCATTTCCCTGATGAAGTGCGTGATTTTAAAGAAGTGCCGAATGTACCGGAAGAAGCAAAAATTGTTGCGAAAGAGTTAGATACAGCGAAACTGCTGATTGATCAGCTGACAACAGAATTTGAGCCAGAGAAATACACAGATGAGTACCGTACTGCACTGTTGGATTTAATTGATCAGAAACGAAAAGGAGAAGAAGTCTCCACAGCGAAAGAACCGAAGAAACATGACAATGTCACAGATTTGATGGAAGCTTTAGAAAAGTCATTACAGAAAACGAAAAAGAAGAAGAAAAAACCGGCAGCAAAGAAAAAAACTGCTGCGGCAAAACAAGCAAAAGCCAACTAAACAGACGAATAATTTTTGCAGGTTTTCAAAAAATAGAAATACAGGAGGGTGATATAAAATGGATGCTGAAAGAGCTCAGGAAATACTTAATTCACCGGATATGTTTCATGTGACGCATAATGGGGAAAAGATTTATATTGAACATGTAGACAGAAGTAACGGACAAGCTACTGTACACCCGCTTCATGATCCAAATAAAAAATACAGTGTCACCATTGATCAGTTAATGGAACAATAATTACTGTGCGGAAAATCTTTAGAGAATCTTCTGAAGATTTTCTTTTTTACATTCTTTCGCGAATTATGTCGATTATTATCGTTTACAATTAATTACTGTTATAGTAGAATTAGCAGGCAACAGTGACAATACAGGGAGGACCTATATGAAAAAAACAGGTTTGATAACCACATTGATCGCAATCATCCTTTCCGTAACAGTAATTTTCTTTCAAATCATTACAGGGCATAATTTTCATTGGATAGACGGCACGCTTATTCTGTTCCTGATAACAATTATTTGGATGGGACAGAGGCTTGATCGGAAGGCTTCGGAATACCAGGTTACCGTAAAAGAAAAGGAAAATTTAGTGAGACATATCGACTCGTTAACAAGGAAAGTCGAGGAATTTGAACAGTTTTTCAACTCATTTGACGGGGTAACTTTATTTATGTATGACGTTATTCAACAGAAATCAAGGTTCTCAAAAGGTGTTGAGTCATTATTCGGGCTGACACAAAATCAGTTCATTACAAATGGGGAACTTTGGAAAGGTATCATCCATCCAGATGATCGAGAAAAGGTAGCGGAATCAGAAGCTCTTTTACATAGCGGGAATGCGGTCCAAGTTGACTTCAGGATTATTCATCCGACAGAAGGGGAAAAGTGGGTTACAAAAGTGTCTAAGCCTATTACAAATGATCGTGGTATGATTACGCAAATTAATGGACAGTTTATGGATATTACGACACAGAAAGAACTGGAAAATGAACTGCGGTATATGGCATATTTTGATGATCTGACAGATCTGCCAAACAGAAAAATGCTTGACCGCCATGTGAAGAAAGCACTCGCTCGTTCTAAGAGGCATCACCACAGTTTTTCCTTAATGTTTGTTGATCTCGATGATTTTAAGCAGGTAAACGATACATTGGGCCATGATGCAGGAGATCAGTTACTCGTTGATGTAGTAGAGAGACTTGGTCATTGTACAAGAGAAGAAGACTTGATTGCCAGAATTGGCGGGGATGAGTTTATCGTTGTTTTTGAAGAAACTACTAAAAAGGAAATAGAAGAAATCGCAAAAAGAATCATTCAGTCAGCAACAAAACCATATATTCTTGGAGAAAATGAAGCGAGAATCTCTGTAAGTATCGGTGTCAGTATGTATCCCGATGATGGGGATGACAAGGAAACCTTGATAAAAAATGCTGATAAGGCAATGTATTTTGCTAAAAATAACGGGAAGAACAATTACAAACTATACTCTCCTGACCTGCAGGAAGTGGAAGTAAATGAAGAAGGCATCTTCGCAAAATGGATCAGCATATTTCAAAAATCAATGTTCTCAGGAAAATAGAATTCATCCACAAATGTGTGAAGAGTTTTATTTTTGCTCATGAACAGAACGTTTGTTCTTGTGTTTTGGTAGAAATATGATATAATCGAATAAGATAATGTTCTTTTAAGGTGAGGTCGGCTAGCCCCGGATGAAAGGGGGGATGCCTATGATGAGTATGTATGAAACATTCATGGTCCTGTTCGGATTTGGCGGTTTTATTATTACATTACTCGCATTGATCATAGCATTGATCAATAAAAAATAGACCTCCCTATCTACCCTGCAAGTAATTAGGTGAGGTCTATGCAATCATTGCAGCCGAACCCTCTGGGGGAACCGCTTATCTGTACCCACAGTGCCAGCTGTGGGTTTATTAATAATTTTACTTTATCTATTATAGCATAGATGTATACTCCTGGGAAGTTTGAATTATTACCCAGCAGAAAATATTTAGGCATAGTTCTGATAAATGCGCTCCACTTTCTCACGGAAGGATTCAACAGGTACAAACCTTGCCTCACGCAAGTATTCCTTGCCATCGACAAAAAGGATGAGTACAGGTGCGGTATAAATGCTCCATTGGCCGGCAAGTGATGGCAATTCATCAATCACAATATAACCTAGCCTGATATTTGGGAACTCTTGCATTACCGACTGAATCTGTGGATACAAACTATGGCAGACACTGCAATTGTTTTTGGAAATGTAAACAAATGACAGAGGGTTATTGTCAATAAATTGATGTATTTCTGTTTCCGTTTGTAATGTTGTAAAGGAATTCATCAGATAAACCTCCTATTGCATTACACTATAGCTCAAACCATGCTGAAAGGAAAGGGAGACGCTCACGGTTGAATATTACGTGTAATTTGAAACGTTTTCTATGCTCTTTTCGTATACAAATTATGAGAACGAAAGGGGGATGTAAAAATGGAGCAGACGATTTATATTGCAGATAACTTTTTTTCAGCAGGCAAGACGATGATAAAAAACAGGAATAATGAGGAAATAGGGTTACTCGATTTAAAAAGTGCATTTGGGTCAAGTATTTCCGTTTACGACCTGGAAGGCAATGTGTTGATTTCAGCAAAGTTTCGTCCATTTTCCACCAAATGGGTAGTATCTGATCCTGTTTGTGAGAGAGGAATCTTAAAGCAGAAGTTGTTCAGCTTTAGCAGAACATATTATTATACAACAGCGAATCAGGAAGTATGGGAGATTAATAAGCCCGCCTTCTCCAGGGATTTTACAATGAAGGATCACAACAACAACACCGTAGCGGAATTTAAAAAAATCAGCGGGTTTTTCTCATCACCAGCCTATGAAATAAACAATTTGATGAATAAGCTGGAAACTGAGGAATTAATTGCTGTCGTAATGGGTGTAAACGCTATTGAAAAAAGCAATGGTGCAGCAGCAGGCGGTGCAAGCACATAAGCGGCAAAACCTTTCATTGCAGCTCACTCCTCCTGACTGCTAAAACATAGAATACCGTTAACCTTCACTGAGCAAAAGACTTACTAGATCAGCACCCTGGCAGGAGGGTTAGTTATTCATATTCTTTCACTGTATGAACATTGCCGACCTGAAGGGAATAAGTACCATTGCCAAATGTCTGAACTTCCTTATTTCCCGGTGTATTTACATGTTCAATCGATAAATTGATATCACTCGCCTGTTTGTTTTTTAAGTGAGCAGCATCTGCTGCTTCCACATACCAGTTTGCCTTTATATCAGCTAGATTGACGTTTAATTGACTGGTGTGACCGATCACTTCTACATCTATATCAGCAGGTAAGGATATGGTCGGGTAAAAATTCGTATATTGATAATTCCATCCATTCCGGGCAGGAGGCAGGAAAAGGCTGACATAAAGTGTTTCTCCTATTTGATGAAATGAAGCAACCTCTGCTTCTGTTACTTGCTGATCGGTATTCGTCTGATATGTTCCAAAAATAGATACTTGCTTCGTATTGTTTGCTGTAATTTTGCTAAAGTGATTGGAGGAATCAATCACAATCTTCTCTACATTCTCACCAACTGTCTCTTCCATTAAAGGTAAGGCTCCAGTCCGCTCTTCTTCGTTGATATAGCCATCGATTGCCGCCAGTACTCCAGAGCTTGCTCCAACATAAAAACCAATCGAAACACAACTGATGAAAGTGATAAAAAGAATAGAAAAGACATCATATTTGATGACAGGCTGTTCACTTTTCGCTAAATAGAGATAGACTAAAATCTCAACACCTAACACGATTAATAGAACAGGAACCCACAATAACGCTATTTTGTTTATCTCCCAATTAGTAAATTGAGAGATAAACAATATTACTCCAAGTCCTATCAGTGTAATTCCCATAGAGATAGAGCCTACTCGCCATTGTCTCATTTGGTATCGACCTGCTTTCTTTTACCAGGACCAAGTATTAATTTTATTCCTATGCCTATTAATAAAAGACATACGATGGTCACCTGGAAGTATTGATGGTAAAAATGCCAGATGGAAATGTCGTAAATTTCCCTGATCTGTTCTGCAATCACAGGTATTAGGATGGAATCAAACAAATAGAAACAGCCAAGTAATATTAGCCCTAAACCTAACCAGTTCTGATGGATTGCCAGCTGTTTAAAGATAGGTATATCTTCTACAGGGCCTTCTTCAAACTTATTGGCTGACTGTAGTGCGTCAAAGAAGCTGAAAAACCAGATAATCGGTATGATGAAAAGGAAAAAAGTCAAATGCAGAACATCCAGAATATAGATTGATAATAAAAATGCAGCCATTAATTGCAACCCTCTTTTTTGCAGACCTAAATACATATGGCCGGCACCAGGGAAGATCGACAAAGCTGTTGCGAGCATTTTGCTTTTTTTGTTTTCTTCCCGAAGCTTATCAAAGTCATCCATAATTGTACGGTCACTAAGCATCTCACCAGCCTGTTTTTTATTTAAGAGCTGAATGACATCAAACAGACCGTAAATCCAGATGATTGGCAGTGCTAACAGAAATATCAGGAACACACCGCTTGTTAAAAATGAAATAAACAGAACCATTGTGATAATGCCGATAAAAGCTGCCAGTAATGTTAAACCTCTATGTGTCAGCCCTAAATAAAAATGACCGACACCTGGCATAAATGATAGCAGAATGGTGATGAACCTTTCATTTTGAATCATGTTTGGCTCAGAAGTGTCATTCTCATTGAGAATTCTAGGCTGAGATATCGACTTGATGCTAATCATTGTGATAATAATATCCATCATATTAACTAACCATACCGCTCCTGCACATGCTAATAAGGCTAAGGCAATGAAGCTGTCACCAGTAATTATACCAGCTGCAAAGGCTAATCCTATTCCTCCTAAAAAGAATAGCGGATATAGACCTCCCCGAATTTTATAGCCTAAATAAATATGTCCGAATCCCGGAAACAATGCGAGAAATAAAGCTAAAACCGGTGATTTGTTCATTTGTTGTTCTCCTCCTTCATTTGGTCAAGTATGTCATTCGTTTTGTTCATTAACTGTTCAGAAACAGAAATCCGCTTTTGCTTTCCTGTTTCGCTGGTTATCTGTATCACTTCTTCAAACAATCCGCTGAAGGTGAATAACAAGGTAAGGCCTGCAGCAAGGAAATAATGTCCCATGATACGACGCTTTTTGTTTTTTTGCAGTTTATCCTGATCAAATATATGGGATGTTTCTATCTTTGTTATCGTCAGATCAGTAAATGTGTCTGTAACTGAATGTTCCACAGTAAAGTTATCGATCACTTCAAGATAAAGGGAGAAGCATTGTTCACATTCTGTTAAATGGTGATCAATCCTGGACTGGTCATCTTCAGATAGTTGATGCGTACAATATTTGTTTAATATTTCTTTAGGTATATGATCCATCAAAAATCCTCCTCCTTCCAATTTTCCTTCATCCAGACTCTTGCGCGGTAAAGTCTCATTTTAACGGTGGTTTCCTTTAAATCAAGCCTGTCAGCAATTGCTTTATAGGAATGTCCTTCAAGGTGATACAGCCTGACCACTTGCTGGAATTTGACCGGCATTCGGTTAATTGCTGATTGTACAAGCTGGGTCTTTTCTTTTTCTACTATCATTTCATCCACACGACCTTCATCAGGAAATAAATAATCTTCTTCAAAACTCGTCAGTTCTTCCTGTTTGCGTTGTTTCTTCCTTTTTGCATCAATTGCTTTATGTAAAGCTATCTTACTAATCCATGTTTTAAATCCCTGATTTTGATAGGAAGGGAGAGCGTCAATCATTTTAATAAAGGTTTCCTGTGCGATGTCTTCCGCATCTTTTTCATTATGTACCACACTATAGGCGATCTTGTAGATATGATGTTTATAGTTTTCTATTAACATCCGTAATGCCTGCTTGTTGCCTGATCTTACTTTGCTTATCAATACGTCATCGTGAATAGCTCTCTCCCCCCTTCCTGTTCTCTCTGTACAATAGACGAAAAAAACATTAAAATTACTACATAATTCTCAAAATTTTTTTAAAAACAAAAATTGTTAAAATAAACCGGTGATATTATGGGAAGAAAAATGAGTTCGATCCGGTAGATTAGGTGGTGTGGTCATGTTTAAGAAGATGATGTGGGTGACAGGGATTTTATCTGCTGCAGCTGTAGTGGGGAAGATATACTATGACACGAATGTGGTAAAAATAAATCCCGTCACATTAATGACAAATAAACTGCGAAAAGGAAGCCAGTTGTCGATCTTGCAGATTAGTGACCTTCACAACAGGACATTTGGTAAAGATCATAAAGGACTGCTTAAGCAAATCAAAAAGGTAAAGGCAGATGTGATTGTTTTAACAGGTGATTTAATTGACAGAAAGACAACAGATTTTCATTCCATTTTCTGTCTGGTTAAAGAACTGAAGAACATTAATAACCAGGTTTTTTTTATTACAGGTAACCATGAGTGGGATAATCCATATTTAAGTGAGCTGATCAATCTGCTGGAGAAACATCATGTAAAGATTTTGGATAACAGTCATATTACGATACCTTTTAATGGGGATGAAGTTCAGATAATTGGTCTTGGCAAAAATTACGGAAACAATACTCATGTAAAACAAATGATTAAGAAAGATAATTGTACTTTCACTATACTGCTTTCCCATATACCAAATGCCGTCAGGGAACTGTCAGGTACGAACATAGATTTAGTGTTAAGCGGTCATACACATGGCGGTCAAATCAGATTTCCATTTATCGGCTCTGTAATCGTTCCAGATCAAGGGGTTTTCCCAAAATTCGACAAAGGTTTATTTGAGTGGGATAAGGGGAAGTTACTATATATCGACAGTGGCGCAGGTACGACAAGATTACCTGTTCGCTTTTTGAATCAGGCACAGATCAGCTTGATTCAAATTAACGGGGAATAAAAGTTTGCAGAAAGCTTAGCGAAAGCGCGGGTGGCGGTATTTTGTATTGACAGCAAGGGTGCTTTCGTTTAAAATTAAATATAAGTATATATGCCTAAAATCGCAATCTCATTAGTTGATTTTACCTACATAATCGATAATTGGGATAGGATTATCATCAAGTACAGTCAGCTGTATCCTGTTCACATCATTGTCCATTCAGAATCCGCCAAGTTTTTTGGTGGATTCATTTTTATACTTTCATACTTGAAACTGACGAATCCAAACTTATTAAAAAAAACACACGGGGAGGTAGCAACCTTGCTGTATATATCCAGAAGAATTGATTTTTCCGCAATGCATCGTTACAGAGTTGATTCATGGACTGAGGAAAAGAATCGCCAGGTGTTTGGACCATGCAGTAACAGAAATGGTCATGGTCATGACTATAAACTGGAAGTTATGGTAAAAGGGAAATTAAACAATCATACAGGAATGGTTGTCAATACGGGAGATATAAAGCTGGCAGTCGGGAACCTGATCGACAAGGAACTGGATGGAAAATTTTTAAATGAGGAGCACCCTTATTTTAAGCAGAATATTCCTACAGCTGAGAATATTGTTGCATATCTTTGGGAAGCGATTTCACAAGTTCTCGAAAATTGCTCTCTAAACCGCCTTAAACTGTACGAAAATCATTATTTATTTTCTGAAAAGGAGGAAGGTGATATGGTCACATTTACGAGAAGATATCATTTCAGTTCTGCCCATCGTCTGCATAGTGATCAATTGTCTGATAAAGAAAACGAGAGAATTTTCGGTAAATGCAACAACCCGTATGGTCACGGACACAACTATTATTTAGATGTGGCGGTGAAGGGGATACCTGACAACATAACAGGGATGGTGATTAACATGGCGGATTTGGACGAAATTGTGGAAAAAATTGTACTAGAGGAATTTGACCATAAACATCTGAATCTCGATACAGCGGTGTTCAAAGGACTGAATCCTACATCAGAAGTGATGGCAAAGGTTGTCTATGATATGTTAAAACCGTATATCCCCAAATTATACCGTATTGGTGTTTGGGAAACGGAGAAGAACTATTTTGAGTATATAAATGAAGAGGAGACAGTTCACGGATGAGTTTGCAGGATAAAGTCGTTGTAATCATTGGTGCAAGCAGAGGAATCGGCTTAGCAACTGCCCGTCTTTTAAAAGAACATGGTGCGAAGTTAATGCTTGGTGCGAGAAATATCGAAACAATAGAGCAGGAATTCAACGACCACCAGAAACATGTCTGCTTTTATATTGATGTAACCGATGAAGCATCTGTCCAAAAATTCACTGAAAAAAGCCTGGCAGCTTTCGGTAAAATAGATGTTTTGCTGAACTCAGCAGGTGTGGGAACATTTGGGGAGTTGATCGAATCTTCCACAGAAGACTTTGACCAAATGTTGCAAGTAAATTTGCGCGGAACGTACTTAACTTGCAAATATTATGGTAAAGTTATGGTAGAACAGGAAGATGGTCAAATTTTGAATCTTTCTTCCATTGCTGGAATTACTCCATTACAGGGAAATGGAGGGTATACCGCCTCAAAATTTGGTGTGCACGGGTTAACGAAAGTGCTGCAGCTTGAGTTAAGAAGGAAAGGTGTTAAGGTTACCTCTGTATTACCAGGTGCCGTTGACAGTTCGTTTTGGGATAATATCCCGCTGGAAATGGATAAATCTTCAATGATTCCGGTAGAAACTGTTGCATCCCAATTATTATTTCTCATAAATCAGCCTAAAAACGTAACCATCGACGAAATTACTATCATGCCGCCTAGAGGAATTCTATAAAAAAGGATAAATGGTGATGAGAAAATTTTTTCAGAGACGAAGAGATAAAGAAAAAAACATACATAGACCTGACATCGATACCGCTGTTTCTTCCTCTCATTTACTGGAACATTCTTATGAGCATATGAAAGAAAGATTTACCATTGCATGGATCGTCAGTCAACTAGCTGAAGATTTGGAAGCGGATATACAAAACGGTTTATTCCTTCAGTTGCAACAAATCCGGTCAAAAAAAGAAATAAATAATCCGCAAATTTATCAATGGTATGAGTTGGCGGAAGAGGGACTGAATTGGATAAAAAACGACCAGATCATTGAGAATGAAGTGGAGAAATCAGCTCTATCCAAGCCATTTGCCGGCCATTTTAGCAGGGTGTTACAACAAGTACAGATAAATGAAAAAGCAAGAACAAAAGAAAACAGAGATAGTGACTGGAAGATATACAGGGATGTTATTTATTCAGCAACACAGGGAAAACTGCTTCTCACAACATCTGAGCAGATTAATCAATATAAAAATGGGCTGCTTTTATGCGAAAAAGTGATTAAGACTAAGCAGGATATTTCGGTCGCCAGGAATACAGCGAAACAGGCCTTCGAACAATTTGGTCTGGATTCCGCCAAAATTATGAGTTATCATTTGATCATTTCTGAAGCTGTCACAAATGTGATCAAACATGCCGGCAACGGGAAAATGTATATTTATTATGATCAGGGTGAATTCAGGGTAGTCGTTGAAGATAACGGACCCGGCTTTCCTTTAGACATTTTACCGAAAACGACTTTGCTGGCAGGTTTTTCAACGAAGGACTCTCTTGGTCAGGGATTTACCTTAATGATGAAAATGTCCAGGCAAATTCTCTTGGAAACATCTGATCAGGGCTCTTCACTTATTTTACTTTTAGCGGAAAAGGACTAGATAGAATGAGGATAACAAGCAGATCTGTTCAAACCATTGAGAAGACAATAATGACAGCCAGGCTTTTTTCCGGATTCTGGGACAGATGGATTGTGCATGGACTGTCGCGGTCCACAATGATGGAAGCAATGAAGCAGATTAACCATCTGGAAGATTGGCTGAATTATTTTGAAGCAAAGGCCATTACATACAATGAATTGGCAGTTTCAGCTAGTGGCAGCACGCGTGGCAATGCATTGCGGAACTATTATCAGGCAAGTCTTTGCTATAATTTATGTCAATGGATTTTTCCTAGCATTTGTGATGAAAAGAAATACTGGTACAGCAAAATGTCAGAAACCTCCCAATTGGCTGATCAATTGCTTGATAATACTCTCATCTATACGGAAATAAAAAGCGGTAACCAGAGCAGTTATGGTCGAATAAGAAGGAACAGCAACACATCTAAAGTGATGATCATTCTTACACCAATTGATTCAACGGCTGAAGAGCTTTTTTCTTATGAGGATCATTTTTTTCGCCTCGGTTTCTCTACCGTATGTTTTGATGGACCTGGACAAGGAAAAACCTTGCTGAATGGATGGAAATTGAGTACAGGAAGTTATCGGCTCTTTTTAGATGAACTGATGAAAATGGTAAAATCCACCTTTCCCGGCATGTCCGTTTATCTTTTTGGAACTAGTTCAGGTGCATTGTGGGCAATTGAAGCGGCCAAATATGAAGTGGTGAAAAAGGTAATTTCTGTTAGTCCATCCATCTCCTCTGACTTGAAAATGCCTGATTATTTTAATGAACGGGTAAATGCGGTGACAGAGGACGTTAAAGCTGTCCTCCCAATTGTCGATAAACTGACAATACATAAACCTGTACTATTATTTCACGGCGCAAAAGATGTGCTGGTTAAACAGGAGGATATTAACCGGTTGATTTCCCGTCTTCCTCAGAAAAGTGAGTGGAAAATATACCCGAATGAAGGTCATTGCTGTAATTATAAACTGGATGAGATTCGCTCCATATCAGCGGAGTGGTGTAAAGAGGGTGTAAAATAATGACAATGGAAGAGTTTATTGAGCACATTTCCCGGATTAGTAACATTCCATCAGAAAGCATTGAACCCGATTCATCTTTTAAAGATGATATAGGAATTGATTCACTGCAAATGGTTAACTTACTTATCGAAATCACAGAGAAAACGAACACAGATATGACCCGTATCATGCATCCCGATCATTACTCAACTCCATTTCAGCTGTATCGTACATTATTCAAATAGGAATAAGATAGGGACAGGGGAGGTAAAGGAATGGATGAAGAATTAGAGATAGAATTAGAGCAGAATGGTTCGGTATGTACCATTTATTTACATGGAGTGCTGGATTACACCACAACGGATATTTTTTTAAAAGAATTAGAGAAAATAGGGAAGAATACAAAGCTGGTAATATTAAATTTTAACAGAATGGTTTTTATTGATTCCACAGGAACCGGCAATATTATTAATCTAATTCATACAGCAAAAGCTCAAAAGTTTCATATTAAACTGGAGGGACTTCATGAGGATTTTCATAAATTATTTGTTACATTAGGTGTTTATCAGATTATAGAGTCATTACTTGAGGCAGGTGATTAAATTGTTCCATCATGAAAAGGGCCATACAAATGAGAATACAGAGCTTGACAAAACACTGGTCAGAGAAATTAAACTTGCCCGCAATATCCAGATGAAATTATTAAATGGTGATAAACCCCAGCTGAAAAATGGGACAGTTTCCGGAATTTCTATTCCAGCCAGAAGAATAGGCGGAGATTATTTTGACTTTTATCAGCTTCCTGACGGTAAGTTACGAATCATTATAGGTGACGTGATGGGAAAAGGTATACCCGCAGCGATGCTAATGATTTTAACAAGAGGTGCATTCCGGAGTGCTGCTGAAAAAGCAAGCGGTCCTGCAGAAATATTAACAATAATGAATCATGCCATATATGATGACTTACGGTCACTTGGTTCTTTTGTTACCGTACTTTGTGCAGACTGGGATCCGGAGCGGAAAGAATTGAGCTATGCGAGTGCCGGCCATTGTTTACCACTAGTCATCCGGTCGGAAGAGTGTTTCTTGAACATCCCTCATGCAGGCGGAGTAATGCTTGGCGGTATACCTGATGTTGTGTATAAGCAAAGCGCCGTATATTTAGATGGGGAAGATGTATTGTTCTTTTATACAGACGGAATTACAGAAGCCCAAAATCAATCAGGGGATATGTATCGATTAACACGTCTGCAGCAAGTATTGTTGGAAAATGCTCATCTCGACGTGAAAACACTGGAGGAAGCGGTGGAACAATCGGTTATTGAATTTACCAGAGGGCTGCCTCAAAAAGATGATATCACAATGGTGACAATGAAAGTAAACAGAGTAAACGCACAAGCAGACTGCTGTGATTCTCCGTTAACTTAGTAAGACGGAAAGGAAAAAAATGAATAGTTGACCAAATTTTAGTGAAAAAAATATGGCAAAGTATGATTAATTGCTATAAAATTAAGGATAACTCCTGCTTAAAACGAAAAGACCTCACGATCGGGATTAAATAAATATGCCCTTATCCACTTGGAAAAAGGGTTACCTTGGAGGCGTGAAATTTGGATTGGATGGAGCCATATACATATTATTTGTCAATTTTTGGCTTGTTGCTTTTTTTTGTTGGTATTATTTTATTAAAGAAACCAAGAACACTTAGCCGCATTTTATTATCCACTTCGTTATTGTTAATCAGTCTTTTTATTATTTTTACTGCTTTAGAGTTATTATTTGAACATTATCAGCTAATGTTATGGCTCCGCAACCTTCAGCAGGTTTCCTTATATTTGTGTCCTGTTATTTTGTTTGGTTATGCAAGAGAATTGTATAAACAAAATCATAAAATAACAATGAAGTATGTTTACATCCTTGCGATTCCCTCCGTTTTGTCCGTTCTTCTTATATTTACTAACCAGTGGCATGGATGGATGAGAGAGAGTGTTGGAATCCAGGAAATATGGAACCTCACGGAAATAGCAGTTATGCCAACAAGACTAGGGATGGTTCTTTCGGTATATCCCACTTTTTTAACATTTTTCACCGTTGTTTTATTATTGCGGAACATGGGTGACTTACCGGTCAATTACCGATGGAGTCATATTTTTTCTGCTGTTGCCATATGCATCCCGCTTGTTTTTACTATGTTATTCTCCTTTATTCCATACAATGTACCAGGGAAAATGGCATTATCGTTTACGTTCATGGCGATATTGCTTGTTATTGTTAACAAAAGATATGATTTAAATTCGATCTGGCCTGTTTCCAGACATAAAATACTGGAATCTTTGGATGAGGGTATTCTTTTATTTGATTACAGCAACAGACTGATCGAAATAAACCATTCGGGCAGCCGGATTTTACAGCAAACTTTCCAATGGGACGCCAGTTCTGATCAGCTGTTAGGCAGGCATGTCTCGGAAATCTTCCAGCAAGATCAGGAAGTAATTATGCCTGTTGTAAACCGGGAAGACATACGATTTGAATGGAAATCCCATACATCGTATTTCCAGCTTAATATTGTGCCACTAGGTAATGAACAAAATGGAATGCTGCTTGTCGTTATTACAGACCTGACAGAAATGAAATTAATTGAACAAAAGTTATACCAGTTAGCACATCATGATGAATTAACATGTATCTCAAACAGAAGATCGTTTATTGAAAAATTCAATGAGCTGGTGAACTCCAATAGCGATTTTTCTTTTTTGCTCCTTGATGTAGATTATTTCAAGCAATTTAACGATAATTATGGTCATATAGTAGGTGATCAGGTATTACAGAAATTAGCGTTACTGCTTGACAGTTTCTTCTCAGGACAGAGTGAACAATCGACTGTCGGCAGGATTGGCGGGGAAGAATTTGCTGTGTTAATCGATAAAGGTGTGGACGATACGATCAGAATAGCTAAAGAATTTCAGCAACTCCTGGCAGACCAGCCAATTCGTGTCACTGAATTGGAGGAAGAAGTGATAAGTGTAAGTATTGGAATAGCAACAAACAGCCACAACGATTTATTTACATTCGAAAGAGCATACAATGAAGCTGATCAGGCATTGTACAGAGCAAAAAATGGAGGCAGGGACGAAGTAGAAGTATACTGATCTCTCCATTAAAAAAGGAAGGTGCTGGCATATTGCCCAGCTCCATCCTTTTTATCATAGGAAAACGCCAGATATGACTGGTAATCTGTTAACTTGTAAAGTATAATGTTATCAAGTGAAATGATTGATTTCTTTTGCGATGTTTTTCTTTTCCTCATCAAACTTGTGATGGGTTTCCCTGATTAAATGGGTGAACAGGTCATCACCATTCTTCTCCAGACTGGATATACCTACACCGGTAATGCCTCCCGTCACACAAACCTTATCAATTAACTCTTCTAAGCTGAAATGTTTGTCTGCGAGCAGTGTCCCGAAACCTTCAAACATTTTTTCCATTAGTATTGTTGCCTTTTCCTGTGTTATTTCGGTAGACTCACTTGCCGCATGAATAAATTTCTGAGCTAAATATGCAAAAAAGGCAGGTCCGCATGAGACAATATCTGATGCAATCCGTACAATATTCTCCTCTATTTCTACTGGTTCAGAAAAACTTTTACATCTTTTCAAAAATAGTTCTTTTCTTGTAATATCGACCCTGTCACTAAATGTTACTAATGATACTCCTGCTAATGACTGATTCGTAATACTCGGGATCATTCTTGCTACATTGCAGTTAACGAGTGACTCAATTTCTTCAACGGACAATGCACTAGTAATGGAAACAACAAGCTGCTGGTCTGTTACTATATGTTTTATTTCATTAAAAAGCGGAATCATTTGATTTGGTTTTACACAAACGAAGATAGTATCAACCGCATCAATTAAGCTCTCTACACTTTCCTCAACATGGATATTCGGATAAGTTTCCCTGAGCTGCAAGGCTTTGTCGATGGTCCTGTTCGTAATGTGCAAGTCATTCTGGTTAAGCAGTTGTGATTGTACAAATGCATGTGTAAGTACTTGCCCCATGTTACCAGTACCAATTATTCCCCATTTCATTCTATTCGCCTCCTTTTATTTTCCGATAAGAAAAGCTGATTAACTTTACGAATAAATAACTATATCATTCTATGTGAAAGGGATGAATTTATGACCGTTTTACAAAAATATTGGCATATTGCCTTAATAGGAGTAGTAATCATTCTTTTATTTCTGATCAATCCGTTCGGGCAAGGGTTTGAACCGGATGAGCAGAATCAGATTTCTCTTAGTCGTGAGCCGGAAATGGAACAAGTGACAGATACGGAAGCTTTCGAAATAAAAATGGTTGATATAAAAGGTGAGGTGAATTTTCCAGGAGTTTACGAGATTCGTGCCGAAGAGCGGGTAATTGATGTCATTGACAGGGCAGGCGGATTAACAGAGTATGCCGCGGTGGAATCGATTAATATGGCGGAAAGAGTGTATGATGAGATGGTCATTTATATTACTGCTAAAGGAGAAGGAGGGTCTGGCGGACAATCCGGGACTGCTGCAAATGGAAAAATAAGAATTAACCAGGCGACTAAAGAAGAATTAATGACAATTTCAGGGATTGGGGAAGTAAAAGCAGAAGCAATTCTCAACTATCGTGAAACATATGGGAAATTTAAAAAGCTGGACGATTTATCCAATGTGAGCGGTATAGGCGGGAAAACGATCGAGACCATAGAAGAATTTATTCAAATTCCATAACTCTATTGACTCGTCCGACATGTATCGCTAAACTTTTAGGAAGAGTTGTACAATTACAATGTGAGGAGCGTTCATTTATGGAGAGAATTTCTTGGCATCAATATTTTATGGCTCAGAGCCATTTGCTGGCTTTGAGGAGTACGTGTGAACGATTAATGGTTGGCGCTACCATTGTTCGCGATAAAAGAATAATAGCGGGTGGATATAATGGCAGTGTATCCGGAAGCGTCCATTGTATTGATGAAGGGTGTTATGTCATCGATGGACACTGTGTACGCACCATTCATGCGGAAATGAATGCGATTTTGCAATGTGCCAAATTTGGAGCATCGACAGAGGATGCTGAAATTTATGTCACTCATTTTCCTTGTTTAAACTGTTGCAAAGCAATTATCCAAAGCGGAATCAAAACAGTTTATTATGCAGCAGATTATAAAAACCATCCATATGCTGTAGAGCTTTTTCAAGAAGCTGGTGTTCATGCTGAAAAGGTAGAGCTGGATCAGACTACAATCCATTTAATACCAAATTAAAAATACTCTGGTGAGCGAAAGGAGGTGAAAATAATTGGCAGACATTTTCACTGGTATGTTATTACATATGTAGCTGCATTATTCATAAATTTCGAACAATTTCAATGGATCTTTTTATTATTAGTGTGTCTTCTATTATACCTCATCCACACAAAACGGTGGTCAATCAGCTTTAGTTTCAGTGTAATTGCTGTTTTTATCATTAGTTCGATTCATTCCGCTGTCCCTCCAGATTGGCAGCATTCTGCCACCAGTTCCTCTCCGGTTATTCTCCAGGGAAAAATCATTTCAGATGTTATCCAGACAGCCAATTATTACTCGTTTGATTTTGAAACGAATGAAAATCAGCCAGTCAAAGTGTATTATTTTTTAAATGAAGAGGAAAAGCAATCAGAAGTGTTCCTTTATGGAAGGTCCTGCAACTTGTACGGATCCTACGAGACAAATTTAGCTGCAACCAATCCGGGACAGTTCGATTACCAGAATTTTCTCAAGAAACAAGGTTATACCGGCCAATTTGTTATAACAAGCATTGAGCAGACCAGCTGTGAAGGACAATCTCTCTTTCAGCAGTTGTTTATATACCGGACACTTCTCCTGAACCGGTTAGAAGATAATGTCAATGAGTTTACCATTTCATGGGTGAAAGCATTACTGTTTGGTGACCGTAATGATCTTACTGAAGAAACTGTAACACTATTCCAAAGCTGGGGTCTGTCCCACATATTAGCAATTTCCGGTCTTCATGTAGGATTACTGCTTACATGCTTCTATTTCTTTGGCTTATATTTTCTCAGAATGACAAAGGAACAATTACAATGGGTAATTATCACCATGTTACCATTATACCCTGTTATATCAGGATCAGCTCCGTCTGTCTGGCGTGCAAGTATTTTGGCATTATTACTGATCCTCTTAAAAAAATGGAGAATATCACTTCCTGTTTCCAGTGTGCTTAGTATTGTCTTTTTCGTAATGGTATGGGTTGATCCGTATATTGTCCATTCCCTTGGTTTCCAGTTTAGTTTTATAGTGACATATTCGATCTTGTTGTCGAGGAAAATCATTGCAGATAACATGGGAAACGGCTGGGTTATATTACGCATAAGTCTGATCAGTATGCTGGTTATTTTGCCGCTTCAGCTGGATGCATTTTATCAGTTTCAGCCACTCTCTGTTCTGTTAAATGTTATGGTTATTCCATATTTTTCACTGTTTGTGCTTCCTTTTATTCTAATTATGTGCTGCACTGTTTTCCTGCCATTTCTTCTTCCGCTTTTTAGTGATTTTTTTCAATTTGTTCATGGGAATTTTCTGGATCTGTTGAACGGTCTGGACCAACTGATTTCATTTAATTGGACAATTGGATCAGTGCCGGACTATTTCTATATCATTTATTATTCCCTTCTTTTAAGTTTTTTTATTTTCCTGGAAAAAAAGCAGCATCGCTATGCATTTCTGTATGGAGCATTACTTGTTGCAGGCTTAATTGTCATAAGTGCGATTCCTTACTTTGACCCAGACGGACGAGTGACAGTGCTGGATATTGGACAAGGTGATGCTATTGTCGTTGAATTACCTTATCGGAAAGGAGTATTTCTTATCGATGCAGGCGGAAAGATGAACAGGGATTATTCAGCCCCGACAAGTACTGTCTATGATCAGGTCATTCATCCATACCTTCAATCAAGGGGAATTCGTAAACTTGATGCCATTATGCTGTCACATGACGATATTGATCATATTGGCAGTGTTTCCTTTATTTTAAATGACTACACTGTAGATTATTTAATTACATCCCCTTTTTTTGATAAGCAAATAATAGCAGAGTATACCAGGCTAAATAGTGAATTTATTCATAAAGTAGCAAATAGCGGGACGGAGATTCACATTGACAGTCAGGTGTTATCAGTGATCCACCCTGAAAAAGACAAAGGAGATACGAATGAAAACTCTTTAGTAATTCATACAACATTTGGCGATATCTCCTGGCTGTTTACTGGTGATATCGGTGAGGAAAGTGAACAGGAATTAATGAATCGTAATAAAGCATTGTCGGTAGATGTACTGAAAGTGGCTCATCATGGCAGTAATACGTCCACTTCCCAGTCCTTTCTGGAAAAAAGCATGCCACAGATGAGTATAATTTCTGTAGGCAGGGACAATAGATATGGTCATCCCGATATGACCGTAGTAGAGCGGTTGAGAGAAACAGGAGGAATTATTCTCAGAACAGATATCCATGGGGCAGTAACTTATTTTTTTAATGAGCAAAGTGGAACGTTTTCAACAGTTATTCCATATGATGCAGTAAATACATTAAAGCAGCGTGAATAAATAAAAACGAGACTCAACAATAAGCCTCGTTTTGTTATTAATTATGAATTAATCGCATCAAAAATTACGGCAATAAAGAAAATGATCATAAAAAATGCAAAAGAAAAGATAAAACCGGCTCCGGCATCAAAAAGGTCATGACGTTTGGATTGCACATCCTTTTCAAATTCATTCATAAAAAATACCTCCTTATGTAATTTATAGTTCTTTTTTTCTACAGTATTCCCTCACTTAGCAAGAGTTTACACCTATATATTTAAGTGATTCGGTCAATCTATATGTAAAGAAAATGCCGCAGCTTCATTAGATACCTAGGGCTAATGAAGTTGCGTTAATATAGATTGTGGAGGGAAGGTGAAAAGAACTTTCCCTTCTTTTTCATTCCGGAGAAATTATGTAAATTAAGGATTCGGAACGTCAGAAGCTTTTCTAAATAGTAATCTTATTATACAATAAAACATATTGAAGAAATTTTCAACATTTTCTATTCAATGATCAATTGTTTAACATAGTGGGGATGAAAAAATGGATTATTTACAAACGATAGAACAAATAAAAAAAGGAAAAATTTCACCTGTTTATTACATATATGGAACAGAAATCTACATGATAGAGGAAATAAAACAATCGTTATATCACAATAGCATGAGTGAAGCGGACCGGGATACAAATGTATCCATCTTCGATTTGGAAGAGGTACCAATCCAGGAAGTGGTCAATGATGCCAATACTTATCCGTTTTTTGGCGAAAAAAAACTGATTGTTGCAGGAAATGCCAGTTTTCTGAAAGCAAAGCCTCCAGCAACAGATCTTGATCACCAGCCGGATGTGTTAACGGATTATCTGATCAATCCTGCTCCGTATTCGATATTAGTAATTATTGCACCATTTGAAAAATTAGATGAACGGAAAAAAGTGGTAAAACAACTAAAAAAACATGCAACTACTATAGCTTGCGAACCTTTAAAAGAATGGAATATGAATGAAGCGCTCGAACGAATTGCAGATAATCATCACGTAAAGGTGGAACCCGATGTTGTCACATATATGATTAATGAGATTGGTACAGACCTGATGATTCTCCAGTCAGAATTGGAGAAGATGGCATTATACATAGGTGAGGGTAATACGATACGGATGGAAGAGGCAGAACTGTTGCTGTCACATCATGAAAGTAATTCTGCATTAAAATTGGTCGATGCCATCATTGCGAATGATTTAGTAAAAGCAATTAATATAATGAAAGACCTTGAAAAACTTGGAGAGGAACCGATAAAATTAATTGCATTGTTAGCCTCGCAATTCCGTACACTGCTTCATATTAAAACTTTGCACCAGAAAGGGTATAATCAGAAACAGATGGCATCACAATTGAAAATTCATCCATATGTTGCCAAGCTGTCCGTAACAAGGCAGGCTAAATTTACAAAAGATGAATTAACAAAAGCGATCGAGCTCCTTGCAGAAGCGGATGCCAATATGAAAACAGGCAAGGTCGAAAAGACATTGGGAATTGAACTGCTGCTATATCAGCTTATCATGCTAAGAAAAAAGAATATTACTGCATAAAAATAGCCGCACCTTTTATCAGGTTGCGGCATTTTTAATTATGCGCTTAGTTCGTTCACTTTTTTAGATAATCTTGCTTTTTGGCGATTACCTTTGTTTTTATGGACTAAACCTTTTTGTACCGCTTTGTCGATTTTCTTAACAGCTGTTTGAAGAGCTGATTTAGCATTCTCAACATCATTCGACGCTACTAATGTTTCCACTTTTTTAATATGTGAACGCATGTCTGTTTTGATCGCTTGGTTGTGTACACGATGATCTTCATTCGTACGTACACGTTTGATAGCTGATTTAATATTTGCCATTCTATTCACCTCCACTTTACTTCGTACCATAACTTTAATTGGGTCAAAAGACATTTTACCAAAGCTTTGCCGACTTTTCAATATAAATTATTCAATCTCTCCATGTATCAAACGAATCAGAACGGAAAAAACTATGTGAAACATGATGATGGGAGTGAGCTCGATGAGTGGTCAGGATTATGAGGTACGAACAGATCTGGCAGTCGAAGCAAAGGAAATGTATGTGGAAAAAGGAAAGCAGAAAAAAGGACAAATAAAAGGTGTGGAAATATCCGAAAAACAGGAAGGCAATATCCGGATATCCTTTGTCAATGTGGACAGGGAAGGCAGTGAGCAAATAGGAAAAAGCCCAGGATCCTACCGGACGATTTACTCTGATGCCATTAAGAGGCAGGATACCAGTTTGCAGCACGAAACAGCCAAGGCAGTTTGTAACCAGTTAATAGAACTGCTTGATAAAAACCAGGTGAAAAAAGACGCAACAGGATTAATTGTAGGACTTGGAAACAGGCATGTTACTCCGGATGCGCTCGGCCCTTTAGCCATTGAAAAAGTATTGGTAACCAACCATTTATTCGTTCATCAGCCGGAATATGTGGCAGAAGGCTACCGGAGAGTAGCAACAATTAACCCCGGTGTAATGGGAGTAACAGGGATTGAAACTAGTGACATTATTAAAGGTGTAATAGAAAAGCTGAAACCAGACTTTGTGATTGCGATTGATGCACTGGCATCAAGATCGATTGAGAGAGTTAATGCAACAATACAGCTTTCTGATGCAGGAATTCATCCAGGTTCAGGGGTTGGCAACAAAAGGAAGGAATTGAGCAAAGAAACACTCGGCCTGCCGGTGATTGCAATCGGAGTGCCTACTGTTGTGGATGCTGTGACTATTACCAGTGATGCCATAGATTATGTACTGAAACATATTGGTAAGGAAATGAAGGAAGTGGATAAACCTTCTAAATCTTTAACACCTGCAGGGATGAATTTTGGCACAAGAAAGTTATCGAATGAAGATCTTCCGTCACCGGAAAAGCGGGAAAAGATCTTCGGTATGATCGGTTCTCTTGACGAACAGGAAAAAAGAGCGTTAATGCAGGAAGTGCTGACACCACTCGGTCATAACCTTATGGTAACACCAAAAGAAATTGATGGATATATTGAAGATATGGCCCATTTACTGGCAAAAGGAATCAATGCAGCACTCCATGAAAATGTAAAGGTAGAAGAAGCTTCATCCTATTCCAGATAATGGTTTTCCCAGAGCGCTAACAACTCCAGTTATCAAATGTGTCACTTTTATTGTTCTACTCTTCTATCACCTGGCATACATTTCTAGTAAATGTAGTAGAGTTGATAGAGAGGGGAACAAAATGAATCGACCTTTTTCAAGAAAAAAAAGAGTTTTGCTTTTTTCCAAGCATAAGGTACTTGTTGGTATATCTGCTTTTATTTTTTCATTTTTCACCATTTGTATTATCGTTGGGGTGATGACAAGTCTTGAACCAAGTTACCGTGTCTCATCCGCAACGATAAAAAAATGGACAAGCAATGTGGAAGAAACGCATTTTTTATCACTGTTAGCTTTGGAAAACAGAATTTTTAAAGAAGCACTGCCAAAAGACGAACCGGAACTGGAAGTATGGAAAGTGTTATTTGAGGTTGGTGCAAATATCCGTTTGCATGATGTGAGAAGCTTATTAAGCAGAGAAATTCCCGGTTTCAGCACATATGATAACCAAATATTAATCGCAGGGGAAGGAACGGATTATACAAACTTAACGGTGGAATCCAATCCGCCATTAGATGTAGTCCTGGAAGAAAGGGAAGCTACAATGCCCGAAGAAGAACCAGCCCCTGATGCACCTCCTGAGGAACCGAAATCTGAGCAAACAACAGGGGAAAAGGAAGTTGTCTTTATTTATAACACACATAACCGGGAGTCTTTCTTGCCACACCTGCCAGATGTAACAGATCCAAATGGAGCATTCCATCATGAAGTTAATATAACAAAAGTTAGTGATCAACTGGCAAAAGACCTTGAGAAGGAAGGGATAGGAACAACAGTAGATCGTACGGACATCGGTTCCATTCTGGTGGAGAATGGCTGGGATTATTCCGCTCATTCTTATAAAGCATCCAAAAGTGTAGTGGAAACGGCTTTAACCAATAACAAAGATTTAAATTTTGTATTCGATTTACACCGGGACAGCATGAGAGCAGATGTGACAACAAAAGAATTAAACGGCAAGAAATATGCAAAAATTATGTTTGTCATCGGTGGAAATAATCCGAATTATGAGCAAAATCTCGCCTTAGCATCTGCTCTTCATCAATTATTTGAACAGAAATATCCAGGGTTAAGCCGTGGTGTACAGATGTATGATGGAGCGGGCCGGAATGGGGTTTATAATCAGGATGTATCCGGAAATGCACTGACAATTGAATTCGGTGGTGTCGATAATACAATGGAAGAGCTTTATAACACCTCAGAAGTATTTGCAGAAGTATTCAGTGAATATTATTGGGATGCAGAGAAAGTTTCTGCACAATAGGAGGAAAAGTTATGAAGTACGTTTTCTATTTGTTAATAATGAGTATAATTTTTTCTATCGGATTATATATGGGGATGGACCGTACATCCCCGGTTTCCTCTGATAAGGAAGGGTATGGGACGGCTGACGAGATCCCGGGAGAAATAGTGCTGGAGAATACAGAGAACATGGTGAACAGAGAGGACATAATCGAAGAATTGGACAGCGAACCATCAGAAGCTGCCTTGCCGGATGACCGACCTTTCCTTTCCCATGTTGCAAATGGCGGAGAGCAAATTGTCCAGACAGTGTGTGATAACCTCGTCTCCATTACCCATACCGTTGTTGATGGTCTGTTCTGAGTCAGTTTATTTCTTAGTTCGCATGATGATTCTTATGCTCATTTCATTGTAAATAAAGAGAGGCGCTCTACTTAGTAAATAGAATGATTTTAGCTGGGATAGATATCATGAGGGTGCATTTCTCAACGATTTCTGTTGAACATCCTCCTTTTCACTGCTATAATCAATCCTAGTATATTGTGCTCGCACATAGGAGTTGAATGACATTGACGAACATAAGAAATCAAAGTAAGGTACGAAACTTTTCAATTATAGCACATATTGATCATGGAAAGTCTACATTAGCTGACCGTATATTAGAAAAAACGAAAGCACTGACAGCTCGTGAAATGAAAGAGCAATTTTTAGATGCAATGGATCTGGAACGTGAGCGCGGCATAACAATTAAACTTAACGCTGTTCAGTTAAAATACGAGCGGGAAGAGGATGACGAATATTTATTCCATTTAATTGATACGCCGGGACACGTCGATTTTACATATGAAGTGTCACGAAGCCTTGCAGCATGTGAAGGCGCAATACTGGTAGTGGATGCAGCCCAGGGAATTGAAGCACAAACACTTGCGAATGTCTATCTCGCACTTGATAACGATTTGGAAATCATACCAGTTATTAATAAAATCGACTTGCCAAGTGCAGACCCCGAACGTGTGAAAAAGGAAATTACTGATGTTATCGGCATTGATGGCGATGAGGCGATTTTAGCAAGCGCCAAATCCGGAATCGGGATTGAAGATATTTTAGAACAGATCGTGGAGCGGATTCCTGCCCCTGCAGGGAACGCGGATGATCCGTTAAAAGCTCTCATTTTTGACTCTTTATATGACCCATATCGCGGGGTTGTGGCATATGTTTGTATAAAAGAAGGTTCAGTTAAAGTCGGCGATAAAATCCGCATGATGGCGACAGGAAAAGAATTTGAAGTAAACGAAGTTGGTGTATTTAATCCAAAGCCGGTCAAGCAGGATATGCTAACGGTTGGTGATGTAGGATACTTAACAGCTTCGATAAAAAATGTGGGCGATACTAGGGTAGGGGATACCATCACATTGGCTAACAGGCCTGCTGAAGAGGCACTGCCTGGTTACCGTAAACTAAATCCAATGGTATTCTGTGGTTTGTATCCAGTGGATGCCGACAAATATAATGACTTGAGAGAGGCGTTGGAGCGGCTGGAACTGAATGATTCCTCCCTGCAATATGAAGCGGAGACTTCCCAGGCATTAGGCTTCGGCTTCCGCTGCGGGTTCTTGGGACTGCTTCACATGGAAATTATTCAGGAACGAATTGAGCGTGAGTTTGGTATTGATCTTATCACAACTGCACCAAGTGTTATTTACAAAGTAGTCAAAACAGATGAGGAAGAACTGACAATTGATAATCCGTCCTTTATGCCGGATAACCAGTCAATTAAAGAAGTGCAGGAACCATATGTGAAGGCATCTGTTATGGTCCCTAATGATTTCGTCGGTCCAGTTATGGAAATTTGTCAGAAAAAACGCGGCGAATTTATTAACATGGATTATCTTGATGAGAATCGTGTGAATGTCGTATACGAAATCCCGTTATCCGAAATTGTTTATGACTTCTTTGACCAGTTAAAATCACAAACAAAAGGTTATGCTTCTTTCGACTATGAAATGATTGGCTATAAAGCATCGAACCTTGTCAAAATGGATATTCTGCTAAATGGTGATACAATTGATGCCCTGTCATTTATCGTTCACCGCGATTTTGCCTTCGAACGTGGAAAGCAAATAGCAGATAAATTAAAAACATTAATTCCGAGACAGCAATTTGAAGTGCCAATCCAGGCAGCTATCGGTAATAAAATTGTAGCAAGAACGAATATTAAAGCAATGCGTAAAAACGTATTAAGCAAGTGTTACGGCGGGGACATTTCCCGTAAACGGAAATTGCTCGAGAAGCAAAAAGAAGGTAAGAAGAGAATGAAAATGGTCGGCTCTGTCGAAGTCCCGCAGGAAGCATTTATGGCAGTGCTTAAAATGGATGATGAATAAACTCTCAACCCTTGTCATTTGGCAAGGGTTTTGCCATAGAGTGAAGGGGGAAGAAAATGATAACATCTGCATATATTCACATACCTTTTTGTGAGAAAATCTGTCACTACTGCGACTTCACTAAATTTTTTTATGAAGAAAAAATGGCAGATGATTATTTAGCAGCATTGGAAAACGAGATAAAAACAACTATTACAGAACCGAAACAAAAAATGAAAACTATCTTTGTTGGCGGCGGAACACCGACCGCTTTAAATGAACGGCAATTATTGCAGCTTGTCTCAATGATTGCTCAATATTTTGATACCAATTATGTTGATGAATATACGTTTGAAGCAAATCCGGGAGACTTGTCAAAAGAAAAAATTAAAATCTTAAAAGACCATGGTGTGAATAGAATTTCTATGGGTGTACAAGATTTTAATGACGACATGCTAGAGCGTCTTGGGAGATTACACCGTGTCAAAGATGTCTATCAAAACATTAATGATCTTACTCAGATTGGATTGACTAACATAAGTATTGACCTGATGTACAGTCTGCCGAGTCAGACATTTGAGCAGTTCAGCAAAACACTTGAAGAAGCTCTGCAGTTTGATTTGCCGCATTATTCGGCATATTCTCTGCAGATCGAACCGAAAACAATATTCTATCAGCGCTATAAAAAGGGTACAATAACGAAACCGCCTGAAGAAGTGGAAGCAGATATGTATGAGTATTTGCGCAAAGAGATGAACAAGCAAGGTATCTTACAATATGAAATCAGCAATTTTGCTAAACCCGGATATGAAAGTAAGCATAACTTAACATACTGGAATAATGACTATTATTATGGCTTTGGAGCAGGATCGCATGCATACCTGCCAGGAAAACGGGTCGTTAATGTCCGGCCACATCCGGCATATGTGGAAAAAGCTGTACAGACCGGGAAACCTGTATTGCATGTTGAGGAGATCGGCAAGAAGGAGCAGATAGAAGAAGAACTTTTCCTCGGGTTAAGAAAAAGTGAAGGTGTCTCCCTGAGCCAGTTTGAGCGTAAATATAACCTTTCCATCGAACGACTCTATAAAGAAGATCTTGAATCATTAAGTCAAAAAGGATGGATTGAATGGGATGAAGGGTTTATCCGACTTACAGAAGAAGGGAAACCGTTTGGAAATGAAGTTTTCCAGGCGTTTTTAATTGATGAAAAACAATTGAAGTTTCTCGATTGACATTTTTATAAGGATTTGATAATTTATAATTAGATTTAGCACTCAATGTTTAAGAGTGCTAACAGAGGTGATCATCGATGCTTACAGATAGGCAAATTCAGGTTTTACAGGTTATTATTGATGAATTCATCCAAACTGCACAGCCAATAGGGTCAAGGGCGATTGCTAAAAAAGAGCAAATTAGTTTTAGTCCTGCGACTATCCGGAATGAAATGGCAGACTTGGAAGATTTGGGCTTCATTGAAAAGACACATACATCTTCTGGCCGTGTTCCTTCAGAGAAAGGGTACCGGTTTTATGTAGATCATCTGCTGTCCCCGTTTCATTTATCAAATAAAGAAATGTCTGTAATTGCCAAGGCTTTCGAGAAAGAACTGATTGAATTTGAAAAAGTTGTCCAGAAATCTGCGAGAATATTGTCAGACATGACAAACTATACTTCGATCATTCTGGGACCAGAAGTATTCAAAACAACGTTAAAGCAGATTCAGATCATTAGTCTTTCCGATCAGGCTGCAGTGGCAATTCTTGTAACAAATACGGGCCATGTAGAGCACCGTTATTTTACAATACCGAACACTATGCAGACAGGTGATCTGGAAAAGCTTGTGAATATATTAAACAGACGCCTTGTCGGTGTACCGATTATTCACTTGCAGGAGAAACTGTATGGTGAAGTGGCTCAGTTACTTCAGCAGTACAGTAATGATTTTGAGAAAACTTATGCATATTTAAAAGCAGCATTAATGGAGCATAAACCTGTAAAACTGTATATGGATGGAAAAACCAATATATTATTGCAACCAGAGTTTAACGACGTTGAGAAGATTCAATCCTTGTATTCTGTCATGGAAAAAGAGGATGAGATGGCAAATGTATTGCGAACCTCTGGCAAAGGAATAAAAGTCTCGATCGGTCAGGAAAATGAACTGGATGAAATGCAGGACTGCAGCCTGATCACTGCTACTTATACCCTTGGCGGGGAGCAGATGGGCACAATTGCACTTCTGGGACCGACGAGAATGGAATATTCCAGAGTAATATCTTTATTAAATGTCTTATCAAAACAATTATCAAGAACATTTAATACGTGGTATTAATGAGGGGAAAGGGTATGGTTTCACTGTACTCTTCTCTCATTTTGCCCTGGTGTTTTTGGTTGCTATTTTTTCAGGATTATGTTTAGCTATTGAATGGTTTCTAATTAGGAGGTGACAGAAATGGAAGAGAAAGATGTAAACAAGGATGAAATGAATAATACCGAAGAAGAGACAGTGACAGATGCTGAGCAAGAACTTGTAACAGAGGAAGAAATCGTTAATGAAGATCAGGAAAACAATAAAGATAACGAAACTGTTAACAAGCTTCAAGAGGAAAGAGACCAGCTTCAGGATCGTCTTCTCAGAGTACAGGCAGAATATGATAACTTCAGAAAACGTACAAGAAAAGAAAAAGAAGCTGATTTGAAATATAAATCACAGGTAATTGTTACTGAATTACTTCCTGTTCTGGATAATTTTGAACGTGCATTACAAGTGGAAATTGAAGATAAACAGGCAAAAAGTGTTGTAGAAGGCCTTGAAATGGTTTACCGTCAATTGAAGACAGTAATGGAAAATGAAGGTGTCACAGAAATTGCAACAGATAAGGAAATGTTTGATCCGAATCTTCACCAGGCTGTAATGCAAGTGGAAGAAGAAGGTTATGAATCGAATCAGATTGTAGAAACATTGCAAAAAGGTTACCAGTTAAAAGACAGAGTAATCAGACCGGCAATGGTGAAAGTAAATCAATAATTACATAAGAGTATGTGAAGGAGGATGTTCAAATGGGAAAAATTATCGGTATTGATTTAGGTACAACGAATTCATGTGTTGCTGTAATGGAAGGTGGAGAAGCGAAAGTAATCCCGAATCCGGAAGGTAATCGCACAACACCATCAGTTGTTTCTTTTAAAAATGGTGAACGTCAAATTGGAGAAGTAGCAAAACGGCAGGCAATTACAAACCCGAATACAATCCAATCAATTAAACGTCACATGGGTACAGATTATAAAGTAGAGATCGAAGGGAAAGAATACACTCCTCAGGAGATCTCTGCCATCATTTTACAGCATCTTAAATCATATGCAGAAGATTATTTAGGTGATACGGTAGATAAAGCAGTAATTACAGTTCCTGCTTATTTTAATGATGCAGAACGCCAGGCAACAAAAGATGCAGGTAAAATCGCAGGACTTGAAGTAGAACGTATTATTAATGAACCAACTGCAGCTGCACTTGCATATGGTATTGATAAGGCAGATCAGGATCAAACAGTACTTGTTTATGATCTTGGAGGTGGTACATTTGATGTTTCCATCCTTGATATCGGAGAAGGAACGTTTGAAGTAGTCTCAACAGCTGGTGATAACCGTTTAGGTGGAGATGACTTTGACCAGGTACTAATCGATTATATGGTTGCAGAATTCAAGAAAGAGAATGGTATTGATTTATCTCAGGATAACATGGCTCTTCAACGACTAAAAGATGCTGCAGAAAAAGCGAAAAAAGATCTTTCCGGTGTTACTCAAACACAAGTATCTTTACCATTTATTACAGCTGGAGATGCAGGCCCGCTCCACTTGGAAATGAACATCAGCCGTGCTAAATTTGATGAGCTTTCCTCAGATCTTGTTGAGCGTACAATGGGACCAACTCGCCAGGCTTTACGTGATGCAGATCTTTCTGCTAGCGATATTGATAAAGTTATCTTAGTCGGTGGTTCTACTCGAATACCGGCAGTTCAGGAAGCGATTAAGAAAGAAGTCGGTCAGGATCCTTCTAAAGGGGTTAATCCGGATGAAGTAGTAGCGCTTGGTGCTGCAATCCAAGGCGGGGTACTTCAGGGTGACGTGAAAGACGTTGTGCTTTTAGACGTAACTCCATTATCTTTAGGTATCGAAACAATGGGTGGCGTAACAACGAAGTTAATTGAACGCAATACAACAATCCCGACAAGTCATTCTCAAGTATTCTCAACAGCTGCAGATAATCAGACAGCGGTTGATATTCACGTATTGCAAGGGGAACGTGAGATGGCTGCAGACAATAAAACACTTGGCCGCTTCCAATTAACAGATATTCCGCCGGCACCACGCGGAGTACCGCAAATTGAAGTATCATTTGATATTGATGCAAACGGGATTGTAAATGTCCGCGCCAAAGACTTGGGAACAAATAAAGAACAATCCATTACCATTAAATCTTCTTCAGGTCTTTCTGATGAAGAAGTAGAGAAAATGGTAAAAGATGCGGAAGAAAATGCGGAAGCAGATAAAAAACGCCGTGAAGAAATCGAACTGCGCAACGAAGCAGACCAGTTAGTGTTCCAGACAGACAAAACGATAAAAGATCTTGGTGACAAAGTTTCTGATGAGGAAAAACAAAAAGCAGAATCTGCCAAAGACGAATTGAAAAAGGCGTTAGAAGGAAATGACCTGGATGAAATTAAAGCGAAAAAAGAAGCTTTAGAAGAACAAGTGCAGGCATTAACTGTAAAACTTTATGAGCAGGCACAACAGCAAGCTCAGCAGCAACAAGGTGATCAAGCTGCAGATACTAATGATGATGTAGTAGACGCCGATTATGAAGAAGTAGATGACGAAGATAAAAAATAATCACACCAGCTTTCGTTTTATTTCACAAGAGTCAAAGTCGATACACTGACTTTGACTCTTTCCATGTATGAGAAATACTGTACGGAAATATTGATTATATGTTTGCTAAGTGTCGTGATGGAGTGTTATTATTAGTCTTATGCAATAAATGACCGGGAGCGTGATTTGTCAGTGAGTAAACGAGATTATTATGAAGTGCTTGGAGTGTCAAAAGGTGCTTCGAAAGACGAGATAAAAAAAGCATACCGTAAGCTAGCAAGAAAATATCATCCCGACGTAAATAAAGAAGAGGGTACTGACCAGAAGTTTAAAGAAGTCAAAGAAGCTTATGAAGTATTAAGCAATGACCAAAAGAGACAGCAATATGATCAATTTGGCCATGCAGGCCCGCAAAGCCAAGGTTTTGGTGGCGGTGCTCAGGACTTTGGTGGTTTTGGTGACATTTTTGACATGTTCTTCGGCGGTGGCGGCCGCAGGGACCCTAATGCCCCGAGACAGGGAAATGATTTACAATACACGATGACATTGAATTTTGAGGAAGCAATTTTTGGTAAGGAAACAGATATTCATATACCGAAAGAGGAAACGTGCTCCACATGTCATGGAGATGGTGCCAAACCTGGTACCACACCAAAAACATGCAGTCACTGTAATGGCTCAGGTCAATTAAATGTGGAACAAAATACACCATTCGGTCGTGTAGTAAACCGGAGAGTCTGCCATCACTGTCAAGGAACTGGAAAGATTATAACAGATAAATGTTCGACATGTGGAGGCGACGGAAAAGTCACCAAGAGAAAGAAAATACATGTTAGCATTCCGGCAGGGATAGATGATGGACAGCAAATTCGTGTATCAGGTCAGGGAGAGCCAGGGGTGAATGGTGGACCAGCTGGTGATTTATATGTCGTAATCCAGGTGAGAACACACGAATTCTATCAAAGAGATGGAGACAATATTTACTGTGAAATGCCAATAACATTTGCACAGGCTGCACTCGGTGATGAAATAGAAGTCCCTACATTGCATGGTAAAGTGAAATTAAAAATACCTGCAGGTACTCAAACAGGTAAAACTTTCCGTTTGAAAGGGAAAGGTGCACCAAATGTTAGAGGATACGGTCAGGGAGATCAGCACATTAAGATACGTGTTATCACCCCGCAGAATCTTACAGAAAGACAGAAAGAATTATTACGTGAATTTAATGATATTAGCGGAAATCAGCCAACAGATGAACATGAGGATTCATTTTTTCAGCGTGTGAAACGGGCGTTTAAAGGCGAGTAACTGATAAAATATTAAAAAAGTGAGTTGATCTGGTTGAAGTGGACAGAGCTTTGTATTTATACAACCAATGAGGCAATTGAACCGATCTCTAATATCATCCATGAGGCTGGTGCAAGTGGTGTCGTTATTGAAGACCAGCAAGATCTGTTTGCAGAACGGGAGGCACCATTTGGAGAAATCTATGAACTAAACCCGGAAGACTATCCGGAGGAAGGTGTGCGGCTGAAAGCATACCTTCCTGTTAATAGTTTTCTAGGAGAGACGGTTTCAGAGATCAAACAGGCGATCAATAATTTATTGCTGTACGATATTGATCTCGGTTTGAATAAGATAACACTTAGTGAAGTTAATGAAGAAGAGTGGGCTACCGCATGGAAGAAGTATTATAAGCCAGTAAAAATTTCCGAAAAAATCACCATCACACCAACTTGGGAGGATTACAAGCCTGTTTCCACAGATGAACTCATCATAGAATTAGATCCGGGAATGGCTTTTGGTACAGGAACACATCCTACTACTGTACTCAGTATGCAGGCATTAGAAAGATTGCTAGAACAGGATGATCTGGTAATTGATGTAGGCTGCGGATCAGGTGTCCTCAGTATTGCTTCAGTAATGCTGGGTGCAAGTAAAGTATATGCTTACGACCTTGATGAAGTGGCAGTTCAAAGCACTAAGCTGAATACAAAGGTAAACAAGGTTGATAAACAAGTAGTTGTCAAACAGAATAATTTGTTGAATAATGTAGATACATCTCCAGATGTCATTGTTGCAAATATTCTTGCAGAGATTATTTTGCGCTTTGAGAAGGATGCATACCGGCTGTTGAAACCTGGAGGACTATTTATCACATCAGGAATAATCCAGGCAAAGAAACAGCTTGTGAAAGACCGTCTGGAAGAGGCTGGTTTTGACATTCTGGAAGTCAATCAAATGGAAGATTGGATATCGATTATTGCGAAAAAGCCAGGAGAAAGTAGGTAGGCAATGCAGCGGTATTTTATAGAGGAAGGTAATTGGCATGGTGACCAGTTAGTAATCACAGGGGACGATTTTCATCATATTGTGAACGTTATGCGTATGGATGCAGGTGAGGAAATCCTCTGTAATCATCCGAATGGCAATGTCGCACATTGTACCATCCTGAATGTAGAAGATGGGCAGGTTACTGCAGAAGTAGCAGAATGGCTTGACAGCAAAACTGAATCGCCAATTAGTGTGACAATTGCCCAAGGTTTGCCGAAAGGTGACAAGTGGGAATTTATTTTACAAAAATCAACAGAATTAGGCGCTTCCCGTATCATTACTTATCAGGCAGAGAGGTCTGTTGTAAAATGGGACGCAAAAAAAGTAAATAAAAAAATTGGCAGATGGGAAAAGATTGTGAAAGAAGCGAGTGAACAGGCGCATCGTAATCAAATTCCATCAGTAGACGGAGTGCTTTCCTTTTCTGCTCTCTTAGAAGAGAGCCAAACATATGACTGGAAGTTTTTTGCGTATGAAGAGGAAGCGAGAGATCAGAAAAGTAATAAATTACATGATTATTTCTCCCAGATCAGGGAAGGAGATCGTGTGTTTTTCTGTATTGGACCTGAAGGTGGATTTTCTGAAAAGGAAGCCGGGCAACTAAAAGCTGCCTCCTTTCATCCGGTGAGACTGGGACCGAGAATTCTACGGACAGAAACAGCACCGCTATATGTCCTGTCAAGCTTATCTTATTATTTTGAAGAAATGAGGTGATCAAATGCCTACAGTTGCATTTCATACATTAGGCTGTAAAGTAAATCATTATGAAACAGAAGGTATTTGGCAGAAATTTAAAAATGAAGGTTATGACCGGGTAGATTTCGATCACCATGCAGATGTGTATGTTGTTAATACTTGTACCGTTACAAATACTGGTGATAAAAAAAGCCGCCAGGTTATACGCCGTGCGATTAGAAGTAATCCGGAAGGTATAGTTTGTGTTACAGGGTGCTATGCCCAGACATCGCCTGGAGAAATCATGGAGATCCCTGGTGTGGATATTGTTGTCGGTACACAGGACCGCGGCAAAATGATTCAATATATTGAAGAACATCAGGAACACCGTCAGCCGATTAATGGTGTTTCCAATATTATGAAAAACCGTGTATTTGAAGAAATGGATGTCCCTGCATTTACCGACCGTACACGTGCTTCGCTGAAAATACAGGAAGGATGTAATAATTTCTGCACATTCTGTATTATTCCATGGTCGAGAGGCTTATTGCGTTCAAGAGAACCCGAAAATGTACTGAAACAGGCACAGCAATTAGTTGATGCAGGTTATAAGGAAATCGTCCTGACAGGAATTCACACTGCAGGATACGGAGAAGACATGAAAGATTATAATTTTGCTCAATTACTGAGAGATCTGGAATCAAAGATAGACGGATTAAAACGAATCCGTATCTCATCCATTGAAGCAAGCCAGATTACGGATGAGGTAATTGAAGTACTGGACCAGTCCAGGAAAGTAGTTCCCCACCTCCATATCCCGCTGCAAGCTGGGTCTGATACGGTTCTGGAACGGATGCGCCGCAAGTATTCAACAGACTTTTACCGTAAACGTGTGGAAAAAATTCAACGCGCTTTGCCTAACCTTGCGATTACTTCTGACGTAATTGTCGGCTTCCCTGGTGAGACAGAGGAAGAATTCAAGGAAACGGTACAGTTTATTAAAGAGATCGGCTACTCTGAATTACATGTGTTCCCATTCTCAAGAAGAACAGGAACACCAGCTGCGAGAATGGAGAATCAGGTCGACGAAGATGTAAAAAACAAACGAGTACAGCAATTAATTGATCTTTCCAATGAACAAGCATTAACCTATGCAAAACAATTTGAAGATCAGGTAATTGAAGTGATTCCTGAAGAAACTGCGGATGAAGAGAATCCGAACATGTTAGTCGGATATTCAGATAATTATTTGAAAGTGAAATTCGAGGGAACACAGGATATGATTGGCGAAATCGTTCGTGTAAAAGTTACGAAAGCTGGCTATCCTTATAATCAGGGTAAATTTGTCCGGGTTATGGACGACATGGCATTGCAGGTGTGATAAAGGGCGATGCCGGCATACCAGTGTCTGATCCTAAAATTTTTCAGTAAATAACAGAATGCATGACTTAAACAATTCTCATGAACATTAAGTTCCTTGATCGTTCATGAGAATTTTAATTATTTCATATCTGTTTTCAATCATGCTATTCTTGTAATAATTATTAATCAAAAGGAGTGCAAGTGATGGATAAACAGGATATAGCAAAAGCGATTGACCATACTTTATTAAAACCTGAGGCAACTAAGGAGCAAATCGATCAGCTCTTAGCTGAAGCAAAAGAGTATGAATTTGCATCAGTATGTATCAATCCACAGTGGGTGAAACATGCATATAGTGTGTTAAAAGACACAAAGGTAAAAGTTTGTACAGTTATTGGGTTTCCTTTAGGTGCCACCTCTTCAGAAGCGAAAGCGTTTGAAACAAAGCAGGCAATACAGGATGGGGCCACAGAGGTTGATATGGTTATTGCTGTTGGTTCACTGAAAAGTGGTGAAGATGATTATGTAGAAAATGACATCAGAAGTGTTGTCAACGCTGCTGGTAACAAGGCAATTGTCAAAGTAATCATTGAAACGACTCTGCTGACAGATGAAGAAAAAGTCCGTGCTTGTCGTCTGGCTAAAAACGCAGGTGCCCACTTTGTAAAAACTTCTACGGGATTTGCAGGTGGTGGTGCCACTGCAGCTGATGTTCAATTAATGTCAGACACAGTAGGAGATACCATGGAAGTAAAAGCTTCAGGTGGGGTAAAAGACCTGGAAACGATGGAAAAGATGATGGCTGCAGGTGCGACAAGAATCGGTGCAAGTGCAGGTGTTGCAATCCTCAATGGATTAAAATCTGACACGGATTATTAAAGTATGCATAAAACAGTTGACCTAGAATAATTCGTATATTATAATTGCATGGAGACATATGTATGGTTACATATGTCAGATTAATTTTGTTGTATGCTTCGGAGGGAGGGAAATTAGCATGTCTAACACAACTCGCGTTCGTAAAAACGAGTCACTTGAAGATGCTCTTCGTCGCTTTAAACGTAGTGTATCGAAGTCTGGTACATTATCTGAATATCGCAAGCGTGAATTTTATGAGAAACCTAGTGTTCGCCGTAAGAAGAAATCTGAGGCAGCTAGAAAGCGTAAATTTTAAAGAGGGTGTAATAAATAATGGCAATCATTGAACTTTTGAACCAGGACATGAAGCAGGCGATGAAGGACAAAGATAAAGTAAAACTTAGTGTAATTAGAATGGTCAAAGCATCGATACAAAATGAAGCCATTAAACAGAAGAAAGATGCATTGTCTGAAGAAGAAGAACTAACTGTTTTAGCCAGAGAGCTGAAACAAAGAAAAGATTCCCTCCACGAATTTAAAGAAGCTGGACGCGAAGATCTTGTAAGCAAGTTAGAAGAAGAAATTAAAATCATACAGGCTTATATGCCTGAACAATTATCTGATGATGAATTGGAACAAATAGTTGTTCAGACGATCGAAGAAGTTCAAGCAGAATCAAAAAAAGATATGGGAAAAGTGATGAGCGCTCTAATGCCAAAGGTAAAAGGAAAGGCAGAAGGAGCAAGAGTGAATCAGTTTGTTCAACAGCACTTACAGTAACTGAATCGAATAAATTGAGTCATTTGCTCTCACTATATAGTATAAAAACTCTCAGCATTAGCTGGGGGTTTTTATTATACCTATTTATGCGGGAAATTATCCTGTGAATTTTTCAAGCTGCTCCTGCTCTGCAATTGTTTTCTTTCTAACAATTCTTATGGTAAACTATTTTCAGCAGAAAAAAATGAAACCTTTCACATAGTTAATCGTAAATTTATAGTACATAAAATAAAAACAGAGAGGAGGGGTTAGGTGCAAATGGTGGTCAAAAAATCACTTATTTTAACAGGTCTTCTTCTTATGTCTGTCCTGTTGTTTTTTTCAGTAAATCATACGCTTCAAGCAGAGGACGGGGAAGGGAAACTTGTTTATGTTATCCCAATTGAAAATACAGTGGAGCGGGGATTGGAAGCTTTTATACGTCGGACGACGGATGAGGCGGCAGAAGCGGATGCGAATCACATCATATTTGAAATCAATACACCAGGCGGACGGGTAGATGCTGCCAAGAATATTGGCCAGATACTCCAGGACCTGGAGATAGAAACAACCTCATTTATTACGGTTGAAGCATTATCTGCCGGTTCCTATATTGCCTTAAATACGGATAATATTTACATGAAACCGCAAGCGAGCATGGGGGCCAGCGGTGTAATTAATTCTGACGGAACGGCTGCTGACAAGAAAGCTCAATCTGCCTGGATTGCGAGTATAAAAAGTGCGGCAAGTTCAAAGGGCAGAGATCCTCTCTATGCTGAAGCGATGGCAGACCCTGGTATAGACTTACCGGAATACGGGGCACCTGAAGGAGATTTTCTGACATTAGGGCCAGACTCAGCGGTCGAAGTAGGATATGCCGAGGGTATTGTCGACCATCGAACAGAACTGTTAAATGAACTATCACTTTCGAATGCGGAAGTGGTGGAACTGGAACCGACTGTTGCAGAAGGGATTGCGCGTTTTTTAACACATCCAGTTGTTGTCCCTATTTTGCTTTCACTTGCAAGTATAGGATTGGTTGTTGAATTATACTCACCTGGTTTTGGTATTCCTGGTTCCATCGGCATTGTTTCATTAATACTTTATTTTTACGGTCATATCGTTGCAGGACTGGCTGGTTATGAAGCGATTGTCTTATTAGTGTTAGGTTTCGTACTCATAATTATTGAGATATTTGCCCCTGGCGGTATTATCGGATTCATTGGTATAGGAGCAATGGTTGCCGCTCTATTCATGTCAACAAATGATGTTGGCCATATGTCTATGAGTATCGCCATTGCTCTTATATCAGCCATTGTTGTCTCGATTATTCTGTTTCGGACAATTGGACTGGAAAAAGGATTTTTAAGACATATCATCCTGAATGATGCGACATCAACTGACAAGGGTTATGTGTCAACAGTGAACCGGACGGAGCTGCTTCATCAGAAAGGGGTTACGGTAACTCCTTTGAGGCCATCAGGCACAGCGGAGTTCGGTTCGGAAAGGTTGGATGTCGTATCAGAAGGTGGATTTATTGGTGTAAATCAACCGGTAACAATCATTAAGGTAGAAGGTTCACGTATAGTAGTAAGAGAAATTAAAAGTATATAGGAGGATATAATATGTCAACAGAATTTGAAATGCTTTTCCCTATTATCATTATTGGTCTAATCGTAATTGCAGTTGCTGTCTTATTTACATTTATTCCGGTGATGCTCTGGATTAGTGCCTTAGCTGCAGGTGTAAAAGTCAGTATCTTTACATTAATCGGGATGCGTTTGAGAAGGGTAGTGCCATCACGAGTAATTAATCCATTAATTAAGGCGCATAAAGCAGGTATTGATGTAACAACAAATCAATTGGAGAGCCACTTTTTAGCAGGTGGTAACGTAGATCGTGTAGTAAATGCTCTTATTGCTGCACAGAGAGCGAATATTGAATTAAGTTTTGAACGGTGTGCTGCGATTGATTTAGCAGGCCGGGACGTGTTAGAAGCTGTACAGATGAGTGTTAATCCGAAAGTAATTGAAACACCATTTATCGCAGGTATTTCCATGGACGGGATCGAAGTAAAAGCGAAAGCAAGAATTACCGTTCGTGCCAATATCGACAGATTAGTCGGTGGTGCGGGTGAAGATACCATTATTGCCCGTGTTGGTGAAGGGGTTGTCAGTACGATTGGTAGTGCAAAAGCTCATACGGAAGTATTGGAAAATCCTGATTCGATCTCTCATAATGTCTTAGATCGTGGACTTGATGCAGGAACTGCATTTGAAATTTTATCGATTGATATCGCGGATGTGGATATCGGCAAAAACATTGGAGCAATTCTTCAGACAGATCAAGCTGAAGCAGACAAGAACATTGCCCAGGCTAAAGCAGAAGAACGTCGTGCAATGGCGGTTGCCCAAGAGCAGGAAATGGTTGCCAAAGTTCAGGAAATGCGCGCGAAAGTTGTGGAAGCAGAAGCAGAGGTACCTCAAGCACTGGCAGAAGCCTTGCGTTCAGGTAAAATGGGTGTAATGGATTATATGAACTATAAGAATATTGATGCAGATACAGATATGCGTGATGCAATTGGCAAACTGAGTGATACAGATGAAGAAGAAGACAAGTAATGGTAAGTTGATTGATCATAAATCCTGTCAGCAACTCTATTATGTTTGCTAGAAAGGAAGAGATTGATGGAAGAATTATTTGGTTACTTAGTTCCAATAATTGGTGCAATTATCTGGCTGGCAGGACTTTTTAATAAAAATCAAGATGAAGACCAGTCTAAACCAGTTAAGAGAGTTCCTAATACGAATAATAATGAATCGACAACGATAAGGACTGAACCTGCTTCAATCGAAGAAGACCACCATTACAATATGCAGGATATTGACGAGACAAGTTTTCTTGATCAGAAACAAAAGCAAATGGACCGTTTGAAGCAAGGTTTGAACAAGTCTCAGTCACTTACGAAGAAACAGCAGGAAATGTTAGATAATTCACCAATTAAACATGTAAACAAGAAAGTAAGCAAGGAACAGGCAAAGTTATCGATTAAAAACAATTTAACAAGAAAAGGTGTGGCCCAGGGGATTATAATGGCAGAAGTCCTCGGGAAACCACGCGCCTATAAAAAAAGACCTTATTAACCAAAAGACCGCAGAAACTCTATCTGCGGTCTTTTTCTATTCCCGTAAAGTCACCCTCAATTACGCTCCAAATTTTATTTTCACCGGTTATTTAGCTTGTCGTGTTTTTCTGGCATATACCCTTTGTCTTGGTCATACAATGTTGGAGAAGGGGGCGAAGTCTGTTGGCACAATGGAAAGAAAAACTAACCAGAATGATAACCAAAACATTTGATCTTCCTTCCGAAGTTATGCTGGAGCTCCCTCGCATTACCATGATAGGCTCCATTCATTTTTATATCGAAAACCATCAGGGATTAGTCATTTTCCAGACCGACGAGCTGCTGTTAAAAGTACATCAGGGTTATGTTCGCATCATTGGTACCGACTTCGTTTTAAAAATGATGGTGGGACAGGAAATCTTATTAGAAGGAAAAATAAAGGATATAACCTTTCAAGATGAAAGTGTTAAGCCCGAAATCGGAGGGAAAGGTTAAATGTTTTATAAAAAGAAGAACTGGTACTCTGGTACAATCACAATTAAAGTAATTGGGGAATATCCAGAATTATTCTTTGATTTATGTACAAGAAACGGGATTAAAGTATGGGACATTGTAAAAACGGACCGGACAACATGTTTAGGAGATATCGATCTTCGTGACATACCAAAATTGAGAAAAGTAAAAAGGAAAACCATCCACAAAGTATATTTTAAAGACAAACAGGGGCTTCCTTTTTTATTAAAACATACGTTATATCAAAAACCACTTCTCATTGGATTTATGATAGCTGTGTGTTTTATTTTTTTATTATCTAATATGGTCTGGAGAGTGGATGTTTCCGGGTTGGACGAAGAATTAGAAAACAAAGTAATGAAACAGCTGCAAAGCTATGGTGTTACAAGAGGAAATTTCCAGTGGAATATCGGATCGCCTGGAGATATACAGGATCAGCTTATTAAAGATATACCTGAATTGCTATGGATTGGTGTAACAAAGAATGGGACAGCCTATCACCTGGAAGGTGTGGAGAAAACAAGGGTGGAAAAAGATGAAGAAGGAGTACCCGGTCACCTTGTTGCGACAAAGGAAGGGGTCATTGTCGATATTTATGCTGAAAAAGGACAACCTTTAGTGAAAGTGAATGATGTGGTAAAAAAGAATGATATCCTTATATCTGCTTATCTGAATGATAACACCCAAGCGGAAAAACCAGAGGAAGACGATGATGAAGAACTTAAATCACCTCCTCTTATCGCCGAAGGGGAAGTAATTGCAAAAGTATGGTACAAGAGTACCATCTCTGTACCATTGGAAGATAAATATGACGTGTTGACAGGGGAAACGTCCGTCAGACATTATGTGAATGTATTTGATTTATTAGTTCCTGTATGGAATTTCCGTAATCCGGAATTTGAGAAAACACAGGTAGAGGCAGATGAAAAAGAGTTTTATTTCCTCAACTGGAAAATACCTGTAAGCTATGTTAAACGGACGATTCTGGAGAAAGAAGAAACTCACGAAAAGAGAACAGAAGAAGCTGCAATGGCATTGGCAAAAGAGCAAGCATTACGACGGTTAAAACAAATGATTCCACTTGATGCAAAAATAGAAGATGAAAAAGTTTTGCACGAAAGGGTAGAGAATGGTAAAGTAAAATTAACCATATATTATACTGTACTAGAAGATATTACGAAGCGACAACCATTAACTCAAGGAGACTGATTATGCCAGAAGATTTAAGAGTAATTGATCTGCAATTAGAAAATGCAAATGAAGCATTGGACTTATTTGGAACAGAGGATAGACATCTGAAACAATTAGAAGAGCAATTGGCTGTGTCTATTGTTTCGAGAGGAGAACAGATTAGTGTTTCAGGAAGCGATGCTGACATTACAATCATCGAAGAAGTATTAAATGGGTTATTAACTATCATCCGGAAGGGAATTTCTGTTTCTGAACGTGATGTAATCTATGCGGTTGAGCTGGCGAAAAGGGGAAAAATTGATCAGCTTGCCACATTGTTTGAAGATGAAATTACAAAAACAGCAAAAGGAAAATCCATACGGGTAAAAACGTTAGGTCAACGAAATTATTTACAGGCAATGAAGCAGAATGATCTCGTGTTTGGTATTGGACCTGCTGGGACAGGTAAAACGTATTTAGCTGTAGTGATGGCGGTACAGGCGTTAAAAAGCGGTAAAGTTAAACGGATAATTTTGACAAGACCAGCAGTAGAAGCAGGAGAGAGCTTAGGGTTTCTGCCAGGTGATTTAAAAGAGAAAGTTGACCCTTATTTGCGGCCACTATACGACGCTTTACACGACGTTCTTGGTACGGAGCATACGATGCGATTAATCGAAAGAGGAACAATTGAAATCGCTCCGTTAGCTTATATGAGAGGCCGTACACTGGATGATGCTTTTGTCATTTTAGATGAAGCCCAGAATACAACAGCTGCCCAAATGAAGATGTTTCTCACACGCCTAGGTTTTGGTTCAAAGATGGTAATAACAGGGGATATTACACAAGTTGACTTACCGAAAGGTGTTTATTCCGGTTTAGTGGAAGCGAAGGATAAACTGACCAGCATGAAAGGGATCAGTTTTGTTTACTTGTCTCAGGCGGATGTTGTCAGACACCCGATTGTCCAGAAAATTATCGAAGCATATGAAAATAATATATAAATATCAGAAGACTTGGATCATGCAGAGGGGATAGTATTTGGATCCAAGTCTTTGTAAAATAAATGAGGGATGGATATGAACAAAGATCGTATCATACAGTTACTAACACATTTTTTTCGTCATGACTGGCTTCGTTATCTAATGACAGCCATAGTCTGTACTGTCATTTTCTTTTCTTTAACTTATACAAATGTTTATATGGAAACATATGATATTGAGAAGTTTTCGACCGCAAAAGAAACGATACGATCTCCGATTACCATTGAACATACAAAGGAAACGGAAAGAAGAATCAGGGATGCTGTTCAGTCTGTAGAAGATCATTACGAGATTTCTTCAGATGTAACAGAAGAACAGGTAGCTTCCGTTAATGAAATTTTTGAAGTGATAGAAAAGATTGAATCAGAAGATTTGAAAAAAGAATTATCCAAACCGACCATTTCCATTAGTGATAAAGTTTCTTACTTAAAACAGCTGGTGGAAGAAGAATCGGTCAGGGAAATGGATTCCGCTGTTTTTACAGCCTTATTCAGAGCAGAACCGGCAGATCGTTTACTTGCTAAAGAGCTACTTAACTCTTCTTTATACGACGCATTCCATACTGGAATAAAAGTAGGGGAAGAACAACAGGTAATTAGAAGAATTGAACAGAAATTAAGCTATTCCACACTGGATTACTCACTGGTTCAATCATTACAGCCACTGATTGTATTTGGAGTTGAGCCAAACTCATTCTTTTCTGCAGATGAGACAAACGAGGCCCAAAAACAGGCGAGAGAAGGGGTAGAGCCTGTCCTCATTCGGGCGGGAGAACTGATCGTGGAAGAGGGACAGTTAATTACAAATGAGATATATGAGGAATTGGAAATTACAGGATTGCTTAATGAAGAAAGAAACGTCTTTCCACTGATTGGACTTTTAATCCTCATGCTGCTTTTAGGTATGTTGATTTTCCTTGAACTGAACCATGCGAAAAAAACAACCTATTCATTAAGAAAGCTAGTAGCAATTATTATTATGAGTGGTGTGATTGTAAGCGTAATGAAAGTCATCAGTTTATATGTGACAACAGATAATCCCCTGTACTTTATTACACCGATCGCAACGGTATCCATGTTATTGAAAATACTAATAAGAGAACGTATAGCAATCGTTTTTTCGATTATTTATGCGATTGTCGGCAGTGTGGTGTTTAATGCGAATTTGCCTGGGCTGCTTAATATGGAAGTAGGCATTTATTTTCTAATCACACAACTGGTAAGTATTTATTTTCTGGCAATTGTGAAAGATAAGGCTGCTGTTGTAAAAACAGGAGTTGGGGTTGCATTAATGAATGCTATCACTGTATTTCTATTTTTATTATTATCTTTCGAAAAATATGACTGGTCTGATTATTTATTGTTTGGAAGTTACGGTTTTTTATCAGCAATTATTGCAACAATATTAACAGTAGGTATGCTGCCGTTTTTCGAATCAGGTTTAGGTATATTATCTGATGCAAAGTTATTAACACTTTCCAGTCCTAATCAGCCATTATTACGAAAGCTGTTGATTGAAGCACCAGGAACCTACCATCATAGTATTATGGTTGCTAATTTAAGTGAAGCATCCTGTGAGGCGATTGGCGCAAATGGCTTATTAGCAAGGGTAGCAGCATATTACCATGACCTGGGGAAAACCGTCCGGCCGCATTATTTTATCGAAAACCAGATGGGTATGAAGAATCCGCACGAATACCTTGATCCATACCAGAGTGCTGAAATCATTTTACAGCATCCTGCCGATGGGGCTAATTTACTTAGGAAAGAAAAGCTGCCACAGGAGATTATTGATATCGCTTTGCAGCATCATGGTACAACACTGCTTAAGTTTTTTTACTATAAAGCAAAAGAAAAAAATGAAAAAGTGAAAGAAGAAGATTTCAGGTATGATGGTCCGAAGCCTGCCACGAAAGAAGCAGCCGTTGTTTCCATATGTGATTCGATTGAGGCAGCAGTCCGGTCATTATCAAATCCCGATCAGAAAGAGATTGAAAAGATCGTTTCTGCTATTTTTCAGGATCGTATGCTTGATGGGCAGTTAAGTGACAGTTCATTGACTTTTATGGAACTAGAGCAGATGAAAAACGTGATATGTGAAACATTAAAAGGGATATACCATTCGAGAATTCAATACCCTAAGGAAGAGAAAATGAAGGAGGCCAGGTAATGATGGAAATTGATTTTATAGACGATACAGGAAAAGTAGCTAAAGATCATATGGAGCTAATAGAGGACCTGTTAGTATATGCGGCAAAAGAAGAAGAGGTATCCAGTTTAGCAGAGCTTTCTGTTACTTTTGTGGATAATAATGAAATTCAGCGTTTGAATAAGCAGTATCGGGATTTAGATAAACCTACAGATGTTTTGTCTTTTGCATTAGAAGAAGAAACAGAGGAAGAAATAGAAATTGTGGGAGAAGATATGCCTGTTATGCTTGGTGATATCATTATTTCGCTTGATAAAGCAGAGGAACAGGCAAATGATTATAACCACACATTATCCAGAGAACTAGGTTTTTTAGCATTGCATGGCTTTTTGCATTTGTTAGGGTACGATCATATGGAAGAGGAAGAAGAGAAAAAGATGTTCGGTAGACAAGAGGAGATCTTAAATGGCTTCGGATTATCAAGGTAAAAAGTGCTTTCACTTTGGATTCAAGTATGCATTAAACGGTTTAATGTATGCCATTAAAAAAGAACGCAATGTAAAGATACATCTTCTCGCAACGGCAGTGGTTTTTATTCTCGGTATCTGGACAAAACTATCCTTTATTGAATGGGCTGTGCTTAGTCTGACATGCGGTACAGTGATAGGTATGGAGGTTATGAATACTGCGGTGGAGACCGCATTAAATTATCTGGAGCCAAATAAGAGAATAGCTGTTGGTCTCGCGAAAGACCTGGCGGCAGGGGCAGTTTTAGTGACAGCAATCTTTGCAATTATCATTGGTTGCTGTATCTTTTTGCCGCATTGGATAAACTGATTTGCAAATAATAACAGTTGTGAAAACATTACCACTAGTTTTGTCGAAAGTATGAAATGAAGTGAAATTTATTGTATGATATACATATACAAGGCAACATGAATAACGGAGGAAACTTAATGGAAAAAACTTTTAAATCAGGATTTGTAGCAATTATTGGCAGACCGAATGTAGGAAAATCTACTTTTATGAATCGGGTAATCGGACAAAAAATTGCAATTATGAGTGACAAAGCACAGACTACAAGAAATAAAATACAGGGTGTTTATACGGATCAGGATAAACAAATTGTGTTTATCGATACACCTGGTATTCATAAACCAAAACATAAACTTGGGGATTTTATGGTAAAGATAGCTGAAAATACGTTAAATGAAGTGGATGCGATCATGTTTATGATCAATGCTGATGAAGGTTACGGTCGTGGTGATCAGTATATCATTGACAGGCTGCAATCAAATAAGACGCCCGTATTTTTAGTGATTAATAAAATTGACCTTGTACAGCCAGATGAATTATTGCCTCTTATAGAGCAATATAAGGACAAGTACCCTTTTCAGGAAATAATTCCGATCTCTGCTCTGGAAGGGAATAATGTAGAACATTTAATGGACGTTTTTGCAGATTTTCTGCCCGAAGGTCCGCAGTTCTATCCGGAAGACCAGGTTACAGACCATCCGGAGAGATTTATAATCGCAGAGTTAATTAGGGAGAAGGTTCTTCATTTAACGCGAGAAGAAATCCCTCACTCTGTTGCGGTTGTTATTGACCAGATTAAAAACAGAGATAGTAACGATAAATTGCTTGTACAGGCAAGTATTATCGTTGAGCGTAAATCCCAAAAAGGAATTATTATCGGAAAACAGGGACAGATGTTAAAAGAAATCGGACAAAGAGCGAGAAAAGATATAGAGGGTCTGCTTGGCTCCAAGGTATTTCTTGAATTATGGGTGAAAGTACAGGAAAACTGGCGTAACAAACCCCATCATTTATATGAATTTGGATTTAAACAAGATGAATACTAGGTTGTTTTCTGTCCAGCAATGATCATACATGGTAAATATTATTACTAATTGAAAGTCTGTTTTTAGGTAATTCTATTAGTGAGCACAATGAAAGACAACCAAAAGGAAAGGTGAGGTTTATTGTGATCGATGTACCATGGAAAATTTTCAGTCAAACAGGGAATATAGAAGCATACTTATGGATGAAACAAATCGAACTAGAAGAAACATCCGAGGTTGAACAGCAATCAATAGACGATCCATTATTAGAAGATACACATTTTTAAATAAAGAAAGGGAATGGTGAAGCTTGTGTTTGAAAAAATGGAAGCTTTTGTTTTAAGAACACAAGATTATGGGGAGACGCATAAAATTGTAACACTTCTTACACCGACCATGGGGAAAATCGGAGCAATTGCCAGAGGTGCAAAAAAAACAAAAAGCAGAATGGCTGCGATTACGCAGCCATTTATTCATGGTTCTTTTTTAATTCAGCCAGGGTCGAACCTTGCTACAATTCAGCAAGGGGAAGTCATTCATTCTTTCCGCAAAATACGTGAGGATATATTTCTCACAGCATATGCTAGTTTTATAGCAGAGTTAACAGACAAAGTACTTGACCCGAAAAAATATAATCCCATTTATTATACCCAGCTTTTGCAAACATTAAAATGGCTTGAACAGGACAAAGACCCTGAGATTCTTTCCATGATTTATGAATGGAAAATGTTTCAGGCTGCAGGGATAGCTCCGGTAATAGACCATTGTGTGAATTGCGGAAGAAAAGAGAATTTGTCGCATTTTTCCATTCAGGAAGGCGGAGTCCTTTGCAGCAGCTGTCAGCAGAAGGATGCTTACGCCTTCTTTCTGAATGAAAATCTGTATAAATTGCTCAAAATTTTCTCATGGGTCGAATTGGAGCGGATTGGCAATATATCAGTAAAAGAAGAAAATAAGCGTATATTAAAACAGCTTATGGACCAATACTATGAAAGATATGGCGGATATTTTCTGAAATCAAAGCGGTTCTTAAAGCAAATGGATCAGTTGCAGGATAGAAACTAGTTGACAATAAAAAAGATATTTCGTATGATTTAGTAATAAATTAAACATTGTCTGTATTGAAAGAGAATAGTACTGATTGTTTTCCATTTTAAGCGAGTCCGGAGTGGTGGAAGCCGGGTATTGGAATCATTAGGAAGGCGCTCTGGAGCAGTTAATTCTAAAAGTGGTTGTTTCTTTTTTTATAGAAGAGACAACAAATAGGGTGGAACCGCGGAGAACCCGTCCCTATGCTTTATCAATAATACTGATAAAGCATAGGGACGGGTTTTCAATGTGGAAAAAACAAATTATCGTAAATTGGAGGGATTTAATCATGAATATACAAGAAATGATATTAACATTACAAAAGCACTGGTCTGATCAAAACTGTATCTTAATGCAGGCATATGATGTCGAAAAAGGTGCAGGAACAATGTCACCAATGACATTGCTTCGCAGTTTGGGACCTGAACCATGGAATGTCGCTTATGTGGAGCCATCCAGAAGACCTGCGGATGGCCGTTATGGTCAAAATCCAAACCGCCTGTATCAGCACCATCAGTTTCAGGTGATTATGAAGCCGTCACCTGATAATATTCAGGATCTTTATTTACAATCACTGGAGAAATTAGGGATTGATCCAAAAGAACATGATATCCGTTTTGTTGAAGACAATTGGGAAAATCCAACACTTGGTGCAGCAGGTTTGGGATGGGAAGTATGGCTTGATGGGATGGAAATCACTCAGTTCACTTATTTCCAGCAAATCGGCGGGCTTGAAGCAAAACCAGTCGCTGTGGAAATTACATATGGTATTGAACGGCTGGCTTCTTATATTCAGGATAAGGAAAATGTATTCGAATTAGAATGGACAAGTGGCGTTACAGTTGGAGATATTTTTTACCAGCCGGAATTTGAACATTCCACATATACATTCGAAGAATCCAATACAGACATGCTGTTTACCCTGTTTACCACATATGAAGAAGAAGCGAAAAGAACAATGGAGAAAGGGCTCGTTTTTCCTGCATATGATTATGTACTAAAATGTTCTCATACCTTTAATCTGCTTGACGCGAAAGGGGTAATTTCAGTAACCGAACGTACGGGATATATTGGCAGAGTGAGAAATCTGGCAAGAGAAATTGCCAAACTGTATGTGGCTGAACGTGAAAGACTTGGATTCCCGATGTTGAAAGGAGAGAGTGTGACAAATGACAACAACTAATGTTTTATTTGAAGTTGGTTTAGAAGAGATGCCTGCTCGTTTTATGAATGATACGGAAGCACAGTTAAAAGAGAAAACGGAAGCATGGTTAAATGATCTTCGGTTAAATTATGATTCAATTACGACGTATATTACACCGAGAAGGTTTGCTGTTGTGATAAAACAATTGCAGTCAAAACAGGACGATCAGGAAGAAGAGGTAAAAGGGCCTGCAGAGAAAATTGCAAAAGATGAAAATGGTGACTGGTCCAAGGCAGCTGTCGGTTTCTCCAAAGGACAAGGAAAAAATGTAGAAGATATCTACATAAAAGACATCGATGGCACGAATTATATTTTTGTGAAGAAATTTATCGAAGGAAAAAGTGTCGATGAATTACTGCCTGCATTTAAAGATATCATTCTCGATCTTCATTTCCCGAAAAATATGCGCTGGGCTGACCAGAATCTGCGTTTCATCCGCCCGATTAAGTGGCTTGTTGCATTAAATAATGAAAATGTCATTCCATTTGATATCACAGGAGTGAAAACAGGACAAGTTACATATGGGCACAGGTTTCTCGGCGGCAAAACTGTATTGAGTGATCCTTTGCAATATGAACAGCTATTGGAACAGGAATATGTCATAGCAGATGCCGCTAAGCGAGAACAGTTAATTGTGAATGGTATTAAACAATTAGAAAAAGATAAAGGATGGACTATTCCCATTGATTATGAGTTACTAAACGAAGTAAAACATCTGGTAGAATATCCGACTGTTTTCTCCGGTACCTATCATGAATCATTTCTGGAAATTCCGAAAGAAGTGCTGATTACATCAATGAAAGAACACCAGCGATATTTTCCTGTGACAAATAATAATGGTGATTTGCTGCCATTTTTCGTTGCAGTCCGGAATGGAACGGATGAACATATCGAAACAGTTTCACGCGGTAATGAGAAAGTATTGAGAGCAAGGCTGCAAGATGCACAGTTTTTCTATGAAGAGGATCAGAAACTATCCATCGACAGAAATATCGAACAATTATCCCGCATGGTATTTCAGGAAAAACTTGGAACAATTGCAGATAAAGTCAGCCGTGTCACTGAAATAGCTGCAATGATCTCAAGTAAATTAGGCCTTGATGACCAGGAGTTGCGTAAAGTCAAAAGAGCAGCGGAAATTTGTAAATTTGACCTTGTGACAAACATGGTAACAGAGTTTACAGAACTGCAAGGTGTCATGGGCCGTAAATATGCCGAAATATTTGGAGAAGATAAAGATGTGGCCCAAGCAATTGAAGAGCATTATATGCCAAAAAACGCTAATGCAAAGTTACCGGAATCGGTTACAGGAGCGGTAGTAAGTATTGCCGATAAACTGGATACCATCGTTGGGTGTTTCACTGTTGGCTTGATTCCAAGTGGTTCACAGGACCCTTATGCATTAAGAAGACAAGCACTTGGTGTCGTTCAAATTGTCAGTGATAGAAAATGGAAGCTGAATATAAGTGACATTCTGGAACAGATTCAAGTCTTATTTGAATCACATGTTAAGGAAGAAGCTGAAAAAAAACAGGTTCATCATCAATTAGAAACATTTTTCAAGCAGAGAACAGCATATATTATGAAAGAGGAAAAAATTGAATCAGATATTATTGATGCAGTTCTTGCGACTGAATTGAAAGGTGTTTCCTTCCTTTTCGCAAAAGCGTCCTTATTAAGTGCAAAACGGAATGATACAGCATTTAAGGATAAGCAGGAAGCGTTTGTCAGAGTATTAAACTTAGCGAAAAAGGCTGAGCCGCATTATCTTGTTAACCAGGAGCTTTTCGTTAATGAGGAAGAGCATAATCTTTACAAGGCGTATAATCAGATGAAAGAGGACTACGCAGCCACTCTTCAGTCACAAGCAGCCGAAGAAGCACTCGAAGTGTTGGGCCGTCTTGTTAATCCGATCCATCAGTTTTTTGACAATACGATGGTTATGGATGAGAATTTACAAATACGGGAAAATCGACTGGCTCTGCTCTTAGCCATTGCACAAGAAATAATTAAGTTTGCTGACCTTGCTGAAATTAATTGGAAACAATCGCAAGCATAAGTAGAATGCAGGAGGAAGCATGAACATATGGAAAAAGCAATCATTTATGTTGTTTCTGATTCAGTAGGAGAAACAGCAGAATTTGTGACAAAAGCAGCATTGAGTCAATTTATGGATGAGAATGCGTATGACTTATATCGCATTCCATATGTAGAAAATATAGAAGTTTTGCGTGGTGCCGTGTACCATGCAAAACAATTAGGGGCAATGATAGGTTTTACTTTAGTTAATCCTGTCCTGCGTGAATTTCTGATTCAGGAAGCAAGGAATAAACAAGTAGAATGTGTCGATATTCTTGGACCAATGCTTGAGGCGATGGAAAGAAAATTCCACAGAAAAGCTAAGGAAGAACCAGGATTAATCCACCGGTTGGATGAAGATTATTTCAGAAGGGTGGAAGCCATTGAGTTTGCAGTCAGATATGACGATGGCCGCGATCCCAGGGGAGTAATGCAGGCGGATATTGTTTTAATTGGAGTTTCGAGAACTTCGAAAACACCTTTATCACAATATCTAGCACATAAACGTTTAAAAGTAGCGAACATACCTATTGTCCCTGAAGTTGATCCGCCGGAAACTTTATTTAAAATCCCATCGCAAAAATGCATTGGGCTAAGAATCAGTTCTGAAAAACTAAACAGTATACGAAAAGAAAGATTAAAAAGCCTGGGACTTGATGATACTGCCAGCTATGCAAATATGGAGCGAATCCAGGAAGAACTGAATTACTTTGATCAACTGATCCAGCGAATTGGCTGTCCTGTAATAGATGTTTCCAACAAAGCAGTTGAAGAGACCGCTAATATTATTCTTAATATGATCAATCAACCTTACTGGAATATGGATACTAGAGAACAGTAAAGGATATTCCGCAGCTTTTGAAGGGGGAAGTCCCCCTTTCTGTTCTTCTTAAAAGCTTATAATTGGAAAATTAACATGTTTTGTTTTATAATTAGAATTTGTGAAATAAGGATATCATAGAATATATTTTCTTATACTTACATTTTTTAAAGCAAATGTTCTAATTTTTCTATAAAATTTTCAGTAAAAGAAGGAATTTATTCATTTTTGTAGAATTGTTATCATAAGTTATTTATTTTTTTCGACAAAAATCCATGGATGTTATACTTAAAAGTTTAATTTCTATTACAAAGGCTATAGAAGTATAGAGAACATTAATTCATTGTTTTATTTAGCTTCATTTAGCATCAGGTGAGAAAAATGTCGAAACAAAAAGAATGAAACAGAATTGATGGAAAATGGTGAATATTATGGCTAATCACTATCACTTGGATGATCAGACGATTGCTGAGATCCAGACTTCGAATGATATCGTAGATATTGTTGGTGACTATGTACAATTAAAGAAACAAGGAAGAAACTACTTCGGATTATGCCCATTTCATTCAGAAAATACACCATCTTTCTCAGTTAATCAGGAAAAGCAAATATTTAACTGTTTTGGTTGCGGAAAAGGTGGAAATGTTTTCACCTTTTTGATGGAAGTGGAGGGGTTTACTTTTCCACAATCTGTCCATCATTTAGCTGAAAAATCCGGCCATCAGCTGGATTTGCCGCAGCATTTAAGTGAAATGGAAGACCGGCCTAAGTCTGAAGACCAGACGATTTTGGAAGCTTATCAATGGTTAGCTAAATTATATCATCATTTGCTGTATCATACAAAAGATGGGAAAAAAGGTCTGGAATATCTACATCAGAGAGGTTTTTCTGATGAGACGATTGAAAAGTTCCAAATAGGTTACTCCCCGCCTTCCAAAGATTTTATCGTTAAATTTCTGGAGAAGAAAGGATATCATCGCCAGCTAATGGTGAAAGCAGGGTTTTTAACAACAAACGATCAGACAAATTACTATGATCGTTTTCGTGGCAGAATTATCTTTCCCATCAGAAATGCGATAGGCAAAACAGTTGGATTTGGCGGTCGGTCTATGGATGGGCAGGAACCCAAATACTTAAACAGTCCAGAATCGGACCTTTTCCAAAAGAGTAAGCTTCTTTATAATTTTGACAATGCCAGAAGTGAAATCAGACGAAAAAGTGAAGTAATTCTGTTAGAAGGATATGCTGATGTTCTCGCCCTTCACCAGGCTGGAGCTGCGAACGTAGTCGCTTCCTTAGGTACTTCATTTACTGATTCACATGCCAGTATACTGAGAAGATATGTTGATACTGTTATCATTTGTTTTGATGGGGATACTGCAGGCCAGAATGCGACATACAAAACATTAAAGCTGTTAAAAAAAGCAGGCTGCTATGTGAAAGTTGCGATGCTGCCTAATGGTTATGACCCTGATCAATATATTCAGGAATTTGGCGCAGAGGCCTTTCATCAATCTATACTGGACACACCTGCTTCTGAAATGACTTTTTTAATTAGCCATTTGAAGAAAGATTATAATTTAAATTCAGAAGGAGATCGACTGCAATACGTCGAAAATATTATTAGTGAAATAGCACTACTTGAAAGTTCCATACAAAGGGATCATTATTTAAGGGAACTTTCCGAACAATTTTCCATATCATATGAAGCATTACAGCAGGATCTGGCAGTAAAATTGCAAAATAGCAAAAAAAATGATGATAACCGCAAAAACTTTGGTAATACTAATGAAGGAATTCGAAACAATTACCAAAATAAGCAAAAAGTTTTACCTGCCTATCAAAATGCGGAAAGACGCCTTATTGCATTTATGCTTCAGAATGCTCAAATCGCGGAAAGAGTGCAGGAATCATTAGGTTCGAAATTTAATATGGAACAGCATCAAATTATTGTAACCTATCTATATGGCTTTTATGAGGCTGGGAACCAACCAAATCCAAGCCATTTTCTTACATTTATAGAGGATGAGCCAATACAGAAGCTAGTTGTAGAACTATCTATGCTCGACTGTAATTGGGAAATATCAGATAGAGAGTTAGAAGATTACATTCAGACGATTTTAGCTGAGCAAGACGACCACAGCAAAATCAAACAGCTAGAGAGAGAACAAAAAGCAATGGAGAAAAACGACCCGGTAAAGGCAGCCCAAATTGCAATGGAAATCATAAAGATAAGGCAACAATCAAAAAGAGGAAGTAGAAGTTAGCTTTTGGAAGGAGGGGCACTCATGGCAAATAATAAACCGTCACGTTCTAAAGAATCTGATTTAACACTGGAGCAGGCAAAAGAGCAATTAGTTGAGATCGGTAAGAAACGTGGTGTATTAGCATATGAGGAAGTTGCAGAAAGATTGTCAAATTTTGAATTAGAATCTGATCAGATGGATGAATTTTATGAACAGTTAGGTGAACAAGGTGTTGAAATAGTAGGTGATGCTGAAGAGGACCCTACATTACAGCAATTATCAAAAGAGGAAGAGTTTGACTTAAACGATTTAAGTGTTCCGCTCGGAATTAAAATAAATGATCCTGTACGTATGTACTTAAAAGAAATCGGACGGGTAGACTTGTTATCTGCATCAGAAGAAATCGAACTGGCAAAGAAGATTGAAGAAGGCGACGAGTATTCAAAAAAACGTCTCGCTGAAGCAAACCTTCGTCTTGTTGTCAGTATTGCCAAACGATATGTCGGAAGGGGTATGTTATTCCTGGATCTTATTCAGGAAGGGAACATGGGTCTGATTAAAGCCGTCGAAAAATTTGATTTCAGAAAAGGGTTCAAATTTAGTACGTATGCAACATGGTGGATCCGTCAGGCGATTACAAGAGCGATTGCAGACCAGGCTCGTACAATTCGTATCCCTGTTCATATGGTTGAAACAATTAATAAATTGATCCGTGTCCAAAGACAGTTACTACAGGATCTAGGCAGGGAACCATCTCCTGAAGAAATTGCAAAAGAAATGGAGTTAACACCAGATAAAGTAAGAGAGATTCTTAAAATCGCTCAAGAGCCAGTCTCCCTGGAAACACCAATTGGTGAAGAAGATGATTCCCACTTAGGTGATTTCATTGAAGACCAGGAAGCTACCTCTCCTTCAGATCATGCAGCATATGAACTGTTAAAGGAACAACTGGAAGATGTCTTAGACACGTTAACAGACAGAGAAGAAAATGTACTAAGATTAAGGTTCGGATTAGATGATGGCAGAACGAGAACACTGGAAGAAGTAGGGAAAGTATTCGGAGTAACGAGAGAACGGATTCGTCAGATTGAGGCAAAAGCATTAAGAAAACTTCGTCATCCTAGCCGGAGCAAACGACTAAAAGACTTTTTGGAATAAAATAAAATCTGCCTTCCGTGTCTTTTCATGGAAGGTTGTTTTCTATCTATCGACTTTCTTCCCTAAATAATCGCCAAGATAAACCGATATATAGATATGTAGGAAAATATTCGATTAGGGATGGTCTTATGGATGCTGAAAGAAAAGATGTTATTGTAAAAGAAATTAATTACTGGAAGTCCCATCATCTTTTGCCTGAACAATATTGTGATTTTTTAATTGCTTTGTATACAGAAGGCGAAGGCACCGAGGAAAGCCAGACAAAATCTAAAAAGACACCATATTATTTACTATTTTACTTTTTTAATACACTTTTGTTAATCATGCCAATGTTAATTTATTTACTTGTTGAATCTGTTACATGGCAAATAATCGGAATATTACTTGTACTGCTTTCAAATATGTGGATGATTGGTATTTTTAAGAAAAATGAACAATTAAACGAAGGTTATGCTGTAATGACATTGCTCGTTAATTTCCTAATATCAACATCGCTTTACTTAAATGATTTATTTAAGGAAGTACTTATCACATATGCTTGGATTTTTATTAACAGTATATCATGGATAGTTTTTGGAAAATGGAAAAATCATTTCTTTTTACAGGTAGCGGGTGTATTTGTATTTATTATTGCATGTATTCTCACAGGTTTTTATTATTTTTAGACAATTTGATGAAATTTTTTTGTTTTGCTTTTCTATTTGCTAAATTTAAAGTAAAATAGAGATGGTTTTGTATTATGTTTTCCTATACATAATGAGGGAATGAAGAAGATTCGGTGAACTGAAGGAGGAATGATCATGAAAAAGAATCCGGTCATACCATTTGCATTAATTGCAGTATTAGGTATTGTGGCAATGATTGTTTTGTCAGTTATAGGTTTGGATGAACAAGATAGGATTGCAAATGGTGGAGAAGAGGGAGAAACCGTTAATACCGATCCAGAAGCAATTGCACAAAGTTGTATAGGCTGTCATGGCGGTGATTTAGAAGGTGCTTCAGCCCCGAGCTTACAGAATCTGGAAAGTAAATATTCTGTTGAGGAAGTAGAAGATATCATTAATAATGGTATTGAAGGGACTGCAATGCAGGGAGGTATAGTACCATCTGAAGAAGCGGCAATACTGGCTGAATGGCTGGTAACTGGTGAAACAGGCGAAGCTGCTGGTGAATCAGAGGAAGCTGCAGAAGAAGAAGGTCACTAATTATATGTAAAATAAAAAGCTTTCTGTTATATTTAACAGGAAGCTTTTTATTACCATGAGCTCAATAATACATGTTAGGAAGGGATAGGAAGGATGTTATCCAAACGGTTAAAAAGAGTGGCAGATTATTTGCAGCATCCGGTATATTTCGCTGATATCGGATCAGATCATGCATACTTACCTTGCTATATTTGCAGAGAGGATCCTGAAGCAAAAGCGATTGCAGGGGAAGTAAATGATGGTCCTTATAATAGAGCTAAGAAAACAGTGGAAGAAAATGAGTTAACAGATAGAATTCAGGTTAGAAAAGGAAATGGATTGGAGATTATCTCACCAAAAGATCTGCTTAACCAGATTACCATTGCTGGGATGGGTGGTAAGCTAATCAGGAGTATTCTTGATAAAGACAAAGAAAAATTAATGAATGTAACCAGATTGATATTACAGCCAAATATTGATGCAGATCTTCTAAGAGGATGGCTGGTGAATAATTATTATCACATTGCTGCAGAAGAAATACTAGAAGAAGACGGGTATATTTATGAGATTCTGGTCGCAGACAAGGTAAATGAAAAAGCTGTGCTGACAGAAAAAGAGCGTTTATTTGGACCCAAATTATTAATGGAAAGAAATAAAGTGTTCCTGAAAAAGTGGAAATCAGAGCGAGAAAAAAGAATAAAATTACTGGAATCTATGAAAAAAGCAAAACAAGTTCCGAGCGACAAAATAGCACACTGGGAAAAAGAAATACAAATGATAGAGGAGGTAATCAGCCCCTATGACTAAAGTAAGAGATATCATTGAATTATTTGAACAGTGGGTTCCAACAGGTTATGCAGAATCTTGGGATAACGTCGGTCTTCAAATTGGCAATCTTAATAATCAGGTAACGAAAGTAATGACAACATTAGATGTCACGGAGCAAATTGCTGATGAGGCAATAGAGAAGAAGGCAGATTTCATTTTGGCTCATCATCCTTTATTATTCCAAGGTGTAAAGCAGATTGAAGAAAATGACTTTAAAGGTAAAGTGATTCATAAATTAATTAAGCATGATATTTCTGTTTATGCAGCACATACCAACCTGGATATTGTCAATGGAGGAGTGAATGACCTGCTTGCAGACCTATTGCAAATAAAGAACAGGGAACTACTTGTTCCGTCATTCACTGAAAAGTTATATAAATTTGCAGCATATGTTCCACAAACCCATACAGAAAGTTTTATTGAGGCAATTGGACAAGCTGGTGCGGGACATATCGGCAACTACAGCCACTGTACTTTCCGGACAGCTGGAACAGGAGCTTTTAAACCACTGGAAGGTACTAATCCTTATATCGGTGAACAAGGGAAATTAGAACAAGTGGAAGAAGATCGAGTGGAGACGATAGTAAAAGAAATACAACTGAATCACATTATTGAAACAGCAAAGAAAGCTCACCCGTATGAAGAAATGGCTTACGATATCTTACCAATGAAAAATAGTGGAGAGGTATTGGGATTAGGCAGGATTGGTGAAATTGAGGAAGAAAGAAACCTTGCTGATTATGCCGAGCATGTGAAAAAGGTATTTCAACTTCCGTTTGTCCGATTTGTTGGAGATCCTTACAAGGTAGTTAGAAGAGTGGCCGTGCTTGGCGGCAGTGGAAAAGGATACATAGAGGATGCTATCAGGCATGGCGCAGATGTCTATATAACAGGTGATTTAACATTCCACGAAGCCCTTGATGCCAAGGAACAAGGAATTGGATTAATAGACCCGGGACATCATATTGAACAGGTAATGAAAGTTGGAGTCAAAGAGTTTTTTGAAAACAATATCAGCAAACTTCCGAACAAAATTGAAGTGATCAGTTCAGAGATATCAACAGAACCATTTCAATGGAAATAACAAAAAGCCGGTGACTCCGGCTTTTTTGTTATTTCGCTTTTACTTTTGGTAATATTTTTTCTTTTTTTACTTTTGAAGTTAAATCCCATGTATCCGGATTTGCTGCTTCATAATTTTCAATAAAAGTAATAACTTCCTTCGTTATTGGCGTAGGTGTAGAAGCTCCGGCTGTAATTGCCACTTTTTTCACACCATCCAGCCAGTTTAAATCAATTTCTGTTACATCAGCAATTCGGTACGCCTGTGTACCTGCATGCTCGATAGAGACCTGTGCAAGGCGATTTGAGTTGTTACTGCGGGGATCACCTACAACTAAAGTCAGATCAGCTTCCTTAGCCTGTTCTGCGACAGCTTCCTGTCTAACTTGTGTAGCCATACAGATCTCCTGTTCCATTTCCGTTTGCGGGTATTTTTCCTTTACTCTCTGCATCACATCATAGACATCCCATTGACTCATTGTAGTTTGATTTGTAACAAGAATTTTAGCTGATGGGTCTATTTCCAGATGTTCCACATCGTCTTCAGTCTGGATCAGATGGACATAACCAGGCGCAACTCCTATCGCACCTTCCGGCTCAGGATGCCCTTTTTTGCCAATATAGACAATCTGATAACCCTCTTTGACTTTTTCTCTGATCAAATCATGTGTTCTCGTTACATCGGGACATGTTGCGTCAAGGACGGTTAATCCTTTATCCTTTGCTTTCTGTTTCACTTCTGGTGACACACCATGTGCGGTGAAAATAACTGTACCCTCATTAATATCATCTAATAACTCAGAGCGGTTTTTTCCGTCTAATGTAAATACGCCCTGTTCTTCAAAGGCTTTTGTAACATGTGAATTATGAACAATCATACCAAGTATATAAATAGGTCGAGGTAGATTGGGATCCTTAACAGCATTCTGTGCAATAACCATTGCATCAACAACTCCATAACAATAACCACGTGGAGCGATTTTGATTACTTCCATTCGGCTTCCCCCTCTGTACTTTCTATCTCAGATAAAGTAGAATATTAAATAATGGACACGCTTTTGTCCAATACTTTTATTATAAAGGTATTTTCACCAATTGACAAAGATATTTGTAAGTAAGAAGGAGATCATAATGAAAAAACATTTATTCAAACAGTATGCATTAGAAGAGTGGATGTATGACGTAATAGGCGAACTAGGATTTTATGAACCGACACCGATTCAGTCCAAAGTCATCCCTGAAGCATTACATGGTAAAAATATCATCGGACAATCTGAAACTGGTTCTGGAAAAACACACGCTTTTCTTATACCATTGTTAAACAACCTTGACGAAAAATTACAGCAGACACAGGTGATATTAACCGCACCGACAAGGGAATTAGCTATTCAGATATATGATGAAGTAAAAAAAATTATGCAATTTGCTGATAAGGAAGATACCTGGCGTGCAAAGCTGATTATTGGCGGAACTGATAAAAAGCGGATGATTGAAAAAATAAAAGAGCCTCCACATATTATTGTGGCAACACCAGGAAGGCTTCTTGATTTGTTAAATGAAGATGTTTTAGATATTTATGCAGCGAAAGCTTTTGTTATGGATGAAACTGATTTAATGCTTGAATTAGGTTTAATTGACGAAATTGACCGTATTTTATCTAAAGCAGATCCTAAAATACAAGTAATGGTATTCTCTGCAACCATTCCAGAGAAACTACAGCCGTTTTTAAAAAAATATTTGCACGCACCAAAGTATATTAAAATGGATGACCGTCTGGCACCTGAAAACATGGAACACCGGATGATTCATTTAAAACACCGTGAGCCGGCCAATGTAATATATCAAATATCTACAGTAATCCACCCATATTTAGCAATTATTTTTACCAATGGGAAAGAGAAAGCAAATGAGTTAGCAGACCAGCTGCAGGAAAAAGGACTGAATGTTGGACTAATCCACGGAGGACTTTCTCAAAGAGAGCGGAAAAGAGTATTAAAAGAAATACAGCAATTGAAATATCAGTATATAGTGGCAACAGACCTTGCAGCACGGGGAATCGATATTAAGGGAGTAAGTCATGTAATTAATGCAGAGTTACCAAAAGAAGAAAGCTTTTATATTCACAGAGTTGGCAGGACAGCGAGAGCGGGTATGGAAGGAACTGCAATTAACTTATATACAGATCAGGATATAGAGCTGGTTAAAAAGCTTGAGAAAAAAGGGATTACCTACACATTTTACGATATCGTAAAGGGCGAGTGGCAGGAATCAAAAGCATTTAATGCAAGACAGAAGAGAGCTAAGCATGAAAATGAAACAGAGAAACAAGCATGGAAACAAGTTAGAAAACCAAAAAGTGTTAAACCAGGCTATAAAAAGAAAATGAAGCAGCAGCAATTGAAAGCAAAAAAGAAAATCCAAAGAAATACATTTAAAAAGAAATAGTTCAGGGAGAGATTGATATATGTTGAAAATAGGGTCACACGTATCTATGAGCGGGAAAAAAATGTTACTTGCATCAGCTGAGGAAGCAATTTCTTATGGTGCAAATACGTTTATGATCTATACAGGGGCACCACAAAATACGAGAAGAAAACCAATTGAAGAATTAAATATTGAAGCAGGAACAAAATTTATGGAGGCAAATGACATCAATGATATCGTCGTCCATGCCCCATATATAATAAATATCGGAAACGCAGTGAAAAAGGAAACCTTTGAGTTAGGTGTAAACTTTTTAAAGAATGAAATCGACAGAACAGAAGCCCTTGGTGCCAAACAAATTGTCCTTCATCCAGGAGCGCACGTTGGGGAAGGGGCAGAAACTGGCATTAAGAAGATCATTGAAGGATTAAATGAAGTGCTGGATCCAGAACAGGATGTTCAGATTGCTTTGGAAACAATGGCTGGAAAGGGTTCAGAAATCGGACGTTCATTTGAAGAACTGGCACAAATAATTGATGGTGTTACCCATAATGAAAAATTATCAGTTTGTATGGATACCTGTCACGTTCATGATGCCGGTTATAATGTTATGGAGGACTTTGATGGTGTCCTTAATCAATTTGATAAAATAATAGGCATCGACCGTATTAAAGTTGTCCACGTGAATGACAGCAAGAATATTCAGGGTGCAGGGAAAGATAGACATGAAAATATTGGATTCGGCCATATAGGATTTGAAGCATTACACAAAGTCATTCATCATCCACAATTGGAGAATTTACCGAAAATATTAGAAACTCCGTATGTAGGTGAGGATAAGAAAAACAAAAAAGCACCATACAGATTTGAGATAGACATGATCAAAACAGGAACATTTGATGAGGATTTAAAAAATAAAATTATGGCGCAATAAGAAGAGCTTGACATATGTCAAGCTTTTCCTATAGGAAGCAGTTATTCAAACATATCTTCCAGTCCGTAGTCTTTAATTAATTTTTGAAAAAGATGATGGCATTTTTGTGCTGTTTTCAGGTCAGTAATTTGAGCTAACTTTTTCAGCATTTTCGTACGATCGTTCGCCTTAGTGGGATCGTATTGATGGTTTTTCAGGTGCTGGCTGATTTCAGCTGCCTGATTTTTTGTGATGGAAATATTATATTGCTGGGCATAATTATATAGCGTCTCCGCCTCAATTGATTGCAATTTACGTAAAAGAATCATCTTCTTAAAACCATTCATATTATTTATAACTCCTTTACTATCCATAATGACGATCAAATCCCGATAATACATTTTATTTATATTATATGAAAAATATGTTTAGATGTTTGGTTATTTGGTTATATATTAAAATGTATGATTTTGCTCAAATCGACAGTTTTCGATAGTGTCTTACATAATTTTCTCGTAAAAGAAGTCAATTATCGGAAGGGAACTAAACAGTAAAGGAGTGCAAGGATTTGGTGAAAAAACTGCTATGGGTCATGACTTGTTTTGTGTTTTTGATTGCCGGTTTCTCTATGTATAAAATAACACAATACAAAGCACAAATTGACAATTTAAAAGTCGATAAAGTGGAATTGACCAACAAAATCAGTCAAATGGAAACACAGACGGCATATTTATTAAATAATAATCCAACGAAACTGGACTCATCTAATTTTGAATCATGGTCAAATTATTTTGAAACTGCTGAAATTATGGTAAAGGACAGTGGAGGTAATTTTCTAAGGCCGTGGGCCACTTTTTTAGTTAAAGAAGCAGAAAAATATGATATTGATCCTTTCCTGGTTTATGAACTGCTTAAAGTGGAGAGTGGTGCCACTTTTAATCCAACATTAATTGGGCCAAAAACAAGGTATGGCCATGCACACGGATTAGCACAATTTATGAAAAATACGGCGCCTTGGGTTGCAGATATGGCAAAACTTCCTTATGAAGATGAGTTGCTGTATGACCCATATTATTCAATAAAACTTTCTCTCGTATATCTGGACTATTTGTATGATCAATACCAGAATTGGGATGAAACATTAACGGCTTATCACAGAGGAATGACCGGAATGAAACGGTATAAATTAAAGAATGGGCATGCGAAAAGTGAATATGCTTTAATGATTCAAACAAATGCAGAGAAACATGATTTATTAGCAATAGCGAAATAAGAATGACAGAGAAATATTACCACGAAATTATCATTAGTGGATAGACATACTAGTAATGTACCTCTAAATAACAAGGAGGGTTGCAGTATGTCAAATGAACATGAGCAAAATCGAGTAGAGGATGCACCAAAAATTAATAATAATGACCAGAATATGAATCAGATTGCGCCAACCGATGAACTTTATGCGGTAGATGAAGCATATAAAAGGGAAGCGGAAGCCTCACAGGAATTAACAGCAAATGAATTCAACCGTCCTGTAACAAACGAGGAACAGGGAACGCAAATGCAAACAAATGTAAACTCCGTGTTCGGGTGGATCGGTTTGATAATGGCGCTTGCTTCTTTCTTTGTATGGCCGTTATTAATGGCAGCAGGTGGTTTGATTTTTGGTTTTGTTTCCAAGAAACAAGGTGCAGACACATTAGGTAATTCAGCAATTGTGATATCTGTTATATCACTGATTGTTTCAATAATATTATTGCCACTATTTTAAATGAAAAGCAGCATACCAGAATTATCTGGTATGCTGCTTCTTTTTGAATATTAGTTAAACTTCCTGAGTTTCCGCTTTTTGTTTTTCTAAATACTCTTCTGCAATCTTATCAACTTCTTTTTTCAACTCTTCTACCATTGTTTCTTCCGGTACTTTTCTTATAATTTCACCATGTCGGAAAAGCAAACCTTCTCCGCGAGCACCTGCAATACCGATATCTGCTTCTCTTGCTTCACCAGGGCCATTTACTGCACATCCAAGAACGGCTACTTTTATTGGCGCTTTAATAGTGGAAATATATTCTTCTACTTCATTGGCGATTTTTATTAAATCAATTTCGATCCGGCCACATGTTGGACAAGAAATGAGTGTTGCAGCATTTGACGCAAGGCCAAAAGTTTTTAACAATTCTCTTGCGACTTTTACTTCTTCAACCGGGTCTGCACTTAAAGAAATACGCATTGTATTTCCAATACCTTTGCTTAGAATGGCACCCATACCTGCAGCACTTTTAATACTGCCCGCAAACAATGTACCGGATTCTGTAATCCCGAGGTGCAGGGGATATGGAATAACTTCTGCCGCTTTTTCATATGCTTCAATCGCTAATCTGACATCGGATGCTTTTAATGATACGACAATATCATGGAAATTAAGATCTTCTAATATCTTAATATGGTGCAGAGCACTCTCCACCATACCATCTGCAGTAGGATAACCATACTTTTCTAATATATGGCGTTCAAGTGATCCTGCATTCACCCCGATACGGATTGGAATACCTTTTGCTTTGGCTGCATTTACAACAGCTTCCACTTTATCTCTTTTTCCGATGTTACCAGGATTTATTCTTATTTTATCAGCGCCGCCTTCAATTGCTTTCAAAGCCAGCTTATAATTGAAATGTATATCAACTACCAATGGTATATTAATTCTTTTTTTGATCTCCGGAATGGCATTCGCTGCACGTTCATCAGGACATGCTACACGAACGATTTGACAACCTGCTTCTTCAAGACGATTAATCTCATTAACAGTTGCTTCCACATCATGGGTTTTTGTTGTGGTCATTGATTGAATAACTACTTCATCTTTACCACCAACCATTACATTCCCCACTTTAACAGGTCTTGTATCCCTTCGATGTATTAATGCCATAAAATATATCGCTCCCTTTGTATATTGGCCTAAATGATCAATAGGCTATTACTCATCTCTGTCCATTATAATGCTTAAATGCTAAAATGAGAAGTAACAACACTTTTTTTCATCTTTTTTTAAAATTGTGAAACCCGTTATGTTTTCCAATCGTATGTTGTTATATAAGGAAAAATGCCTTAAGAGGTGATGAGATGTTTAATATTGAAGCAGAGTGGATAAGTTTATTAATTGTAGGTTTTGCAACATTATTCCTTGTTGGGGAAATATTAGTTAATGCGAAAGGAATATTCAGTATACTCGGTTTAGGATTTATAACCGTATATTTTTCAAGCTTCCTGGATGTTGGTATGTTTTTTGTAATGATATTAATCTATTTTATTGGATTACTACTGATTGTGATTGACGGAAAAGTACTGAATGACGGAACTTTAGCAGTTATTGGTACTGTTCTGATGATTGTTTCTGTAGGTTTTGCTTCACCTAACTGGCTTGCAGGAACTTATGCTGTGTTAGGTGTATTGATTGGAGGTATTTCTTCACTGTTTTTCCTTAAAGTGTTTAAAAAGCGTAATATGTGGACAAAAATGACTTTATTCGACCAGTTAACAGATGAAGCAGGCTATTCCAGCATCAATCAAACGTACAAGTCCCTTGTGGGCAAAACAGGGATGACGCAAACGGACATGAGACCGATTGGCACGGTTATCATAGAAGACCAGGAATACAGCGCTATTACCCAGGGCAAATGGTTAAAAAAAGATACAGAAATAAAGGTTGAATCCGTTGATGGAACAAGAATTCTGGTGAAAGAAAGATCGTAATGAGCATAGAGGAAAACTCTATGTTTTTTTTTGTTGAAAAGAGGTAAAGCTAAAGTAGTAAGGGAACAGTAAAAATCTGGTGATTAACACTTTGTTAATTTAGTGTAAATTTTCCGTAAACACCTTTACAAAACATTAATATATAATTAATATTAGAATCGTGTGTGTTTGCGAATTATGTCTGACAATGTCATTAACTTCGAGCAAAGATACATCATAATACATAGAAGCTATAAGTGAAGGGATGAAAACTTTTGGATGTAAATGTACAAGCAATGATATTTGAATTTATTGGCGGGCTCGGTATTTTCCTTCTAGGTATCAAGTACATGGGAGAAGGACTGCAGAAGTCCGCTGGAGACAGGTTAAGAGACATCCTTGATAAGACAACCAGCAATCCTTTTTTAGGGGTTCTTGCAGGTATAGTCGTTACAATCCTTATCCAGTCAAGTTCAGGGACCACTGTACTGACTGTAGGCCTTGTGAATGCAGGTTTCATGACATTAAGGCAATCCATCGGTGTCATAATGGGTGCCAATATTGGTACAACGGTTACGGCGTTTATCATCGGGTTTGATCTTGGCGCATACTCTCTGCCAATAATCGGGATAGGTGCATTCTTACTATTCTTCTTCAAAAATAATAAATTGACGAATATCGGTTTAACGATTTTTGGTTTCGGATCGCTATTCTACGGGTTGGAACTGATGAGTTCAGGTCTTAAACCTTTAAGAGAAGTTGAAATGTTCCATGACTTAACTGTCAGTATGTCCCAAAACCCTATTTTAGGTGTGGTAATTGGTACTGTCTTTACAATTCTTGTTCAAAGTTCAAGTGCAACAATCGGAATATTGCAGAGTCTCATGTTGGAAGGTGCTATTGAACTGAAAGCAGCGTTACCAGTATTATTCGGGGATAATATCGGAACAACCATTACTGCAGTATTAGCAGCCATTGGCGCAAGTGTTGCAGCAAAAAGAGCAGCCCTTACACATGTAATCTTTAATGTAATTGGTGCTACTGTAGTCATTATTTTTATAAACTTTTACACGATTTTAATGGAGAATATTCAGGCAGCTCTTGAGCTGAATCCGGCAATGACGGTCGCATTTTCACATGGGATATTTAATGTGCTGAATACGATTATTCAGTTTCCATTTATTGGACTATTAGCATTGCTTGTTACGAAAATTATACCTGGTGAGGATGCAATCGTAGAATATAAACCGAAGCATCTAGATCCTATCTTTATCAAACAATCACCTTCCGTTGCCCTTGATCAGGCAAAGGCAGAGATTGTACGAATGGGTGAGTATGCCGCAAAAGGATTAGAAGAAACGAGCACATTTCTTAATACAAACAGTACAAAACATGAAGAGATGGCGATGCAGTTAGAAGGCGCGCTAAACAATCTGGACAGAGAAATAACTTCCTACTTAGTAGAATTATCCGGTACTAATTTTTCTGAGGCGGAAAGATTAAATCACTCTACGTTAATTAATTCGGTTAGAGATATCGAAAGAATGGGGGACCATTTCGAAAATATTGTAGAATTGATTAATTATAAAATTTCCAATAAAGTAGACATTACAGAGCAAGGAATGATTGATCTGAATGAGATGTTTGATTTAACGATAATTACTGTAAAAGAAGCTATTCGCGCATTGGACCAAATGGACCGAGAAGCAGCATTGTCTGTTGTGCAGAAGGAAAACGAGATAGATAACATGGAGAGAGCTTATCGAAAGAAGCATATTATTCGTCTAAACGAAGGGGTATGTACAGGGGCAGCCGGAATTGTTTTTGCAGATATTATTAGTAATTTAGAAAGAATAGGAGACCATGCAGTAAATATAGCAGACGAAGTACTTGGTGAAAAACATTAAACATGTTAAAGTAGGGAATGGCTAGTGTAAATACTAGTCATTTCTTACCTTTATTATGGATAGTAATAAAAATATTAAAAAAACTTAATAAAACTATTGACGGTGTTTCATATATATGATAAATTATTAAATGTCGCTTCGGTGATTACATAATAAACATTCCACAGTAGCTCAGTGGTAGAGCAATCGGCTGTTAACCGATCGGTCGTAGGTTCGAATCCTACCTGTGGAGCCAATGGCGGTGTAGCTCAGCTGGCTAGAGCGTACGGTTCATACCCGTGAGGTCGGGGGTTCGATCCCCTCCGCCGCTACCATATAACATACTAAAATCAATGGCGGTCGTGGTGAAGTGGTTAACACATCGGATTGTGGTTCCGACATGCGTGGGTTCGATCCCCACCGGTCGCCCCATGTTTAATGAGAAGGACCCTTAGCTCAGTTGGTTAGAGCTATCGGCTCATAACCGATCGGTCGCAGGTTCGAGTCCTGCAGGGTCCACCATTATATATACGGAGGAATACCCAAGTCTGGCTGAAGGGATCGGTCTTGAAAACCGACAGGGGTGTCAAAGCCCGCGGGGGTTCGAATCCCTCTTCCTCCTCCATACATATTAAAAACAAAATTATACTTTGGCTCGGTAGCTCAGTCGGTAGAGCAACGGACTGAAAATCCGTGTGTCGGCGGTTCGATTCCGTCCCGAGCCACCATTTTAACAAGCTGAATGAAGAGCTTGTTTTTTATTTGGTAAAATTCGTATCATTTGCAATTTATTCTGAATATTTGATAAGATTTGTTATGGAAAGAATTAATACTTTCATTTTATAAAATAGGAGGAATAAACATGGCAAACTTTACTTTACCAGATTTACCTTATGCATATGATGCACTTGAGCCGCATATTGATAAGGAAACAATGAACATCCATCATACTAAACATCACAATACTTATGTAACAAAGCTGAATGCGGCATTAGAAGGTCATGATGATCTTGCAAGCAAATCTATTGAAGAGATTTTGGCAAACCTTGATGCTGTACCTGAAAATATTCGTACAGCCGTACGGAATAATGGTGGGGGTCATGCTAACCACAGTTTATTCTGGACGCTTTTATCAGCTAATGGCGGAGGAGAACCGTCTGGCGAATTAGCTGATGCGATTAACAGCAAGTTTGGCAGCTTTGATTCATTCAAAGAAGAATTTGCTAATGCAGGTGCAAACCGCTTTGGATCCGGTTGGGCTTGGCTGGTTGTAGATAATGGAGAATTAGCAATCACAAGTACACCAAATCAGGATACTCCTATTTCTGAAGGCAAGACTCCAATTTTAGGACTTGATGTATGGGAACATGCATACTATTTAAAATATCAAAACAAACGTCCTGATTACATTGCAGCATTCTGGAATGTAGTGGATTGGGATAAAGTAGCAAGCTTGTATAAAGAAGCGAAATAATGAATGTTGAGGATACCTTTTTAAAGAGGTATCCTTTTATTTTATGCTCACAGTCATTCTCCTGCATATCTCATCACATCTGGTTAACAATATAATTTAGATGGAAAATGAGGTGTTTGGAGATGTTGTTTTTACCGAAGCAGAATAGTGACATTCCGGTCAGTCGGGACTTGAAGCTTCTATTAATAATTGGTGGATTGTACGCGCTGGCTACTTTTTTATCCAATACATTTGTTAATATCTTTTTATGGAAAAAGTCAGGAGAGTATCTTGACATTGCTACATATAACTTGTTTATTTATCTTGTACAGCCAATCGCATTCTTTGTTGCCGGTAAATGTGCCAAGAGGGTGGATAGAGCATTAATTCTCCGGATTGGTGTTATTGTCCTGTCCTTATTTTACATTTTAGTCTTATTGTCCGGTGATAAAGCTACTACCTATCCATATCTGTTGGGAAGTTTACTCGGTATGGGATACGGTTTCTACTGGCTTTCCTTCAATGTATTAACCTTTGAGATAACAGAACCGGAAACCCGAGACTTTTTTAATGGACTGCTTGGTACTTTTCAGTCATTTGGCGGGATGATTGGACCTTTATTTGCAGGATACATTATTTCAAGGATGAATAATTTCACAGGTTATACGGTTATTTTCTTATTATCTTTTTTTCTGTTCGGAATTGCGGTAGTTTGTTCGCTATACTTGCAAAAAAGGAAAGCAACAGGCAAATTTATGTTTCGGGACGTTCTTGCGGAAAAAAAGAGGAATAAAAATTGGAACAGTATATTACTTGCACATATTGCACAGGGTTTAAGGGAAGGCTTGTTTATTTTTATCATTGCTATATGGGTTTATATTGAAACAGGGAGTGAATTCGCATTAGGTGTTTATAACTTACTTTTCTCTTTCAGTTCTCTTATCTGCTACATACTGATTTCAAGATTAACTAAAAGCATTCACAGAAAGAGAATGATTCTTGCAGGAGGAATTCTTCTTTATGTTGCAGTAGCGGTGTTTGTTTTTCAGACAAACTATATCATGCTTCTCACCTATGGGGTAATCGTTGGTGTAAGTTATCCAGTTTTTAATGTGGCATTTGTTTCACTAACTTATGATATTATTGGGAAATCCTATAAAGCCCGTGACTTAAGAATAGAGTATATTATTGTCAGGGAGATCTATATCAACATCGGCAGAATTACAGCAATTACCATCTTTATTTTAGGTGTGATGACAACTGCACCTTCCTTCATTATTCCGGTATTAATTTTAAGTCTGGGTTGCGGCAATTTAATTGCAGCCCTAATTGTAAGAAAAACTGTAAATTAGATACCTCCTCATGATATAATACAATAGGAATGTATGGTCGGGGAGGAGAAGTTATGGTAAATCAAAATAAATTATTAAATAAAAGAAAAAAAAGAAAGAAAAAAGCCCAATTACCTTTCAGGTTGAACATTCTGTTTGTTGCGGTATTTTTAGTTTTTTCCTTATTAATTGTCCAGTTAGGTGTTGTTCAAATTATAAATGGGGAAGAAGCGCAGCGTCAGATTGACCAGACTGAAAATACACCATCAGAGAAACCAGTGCCAAGGGGAAAAATGTATGACAGAGATCATGAACTGGTTTTAGATAATGTTGCCGTAAAGTCGATCACTTATACACCTCCCAAGAATGGTGATAAAGCTTTAGACAGGTTAAAACTGGCTGAAAAATTAGCTAAGTACGTAACGATTATAAAAGATCCTGCAGAGCTGGAGAAAGTAATTAAAGAAAGAGACAAAAAAGAATACTTCTATCTGCTAAATTCTCAAGAGGTAGCCGACAGACTATCTGATGAGGAGAAAGAGTTGGAGGCTGGTGAGAGATATCAGGCTGAACTGGAGAAGATAACAGAAGCAGATTTAAATACAATGGAATGGTCTAATGAATTGCTGAATATCCTTGCAATTAAAAAGGAACTAGATTCGGCATATGAACTTTCCCCACATGTAATTGTAAATGAAGGGATAACGGATGAGGAATATGCAAAAGTTGCAGAACACCTTTATGACCTGCCTGGAATTGATGCAGCAATTGACTGGGAAAGAAACAAAGTGTATGGTGAAACATTATCTTCTTTTCTCGGGAATATCACCAGTGCTGATGAAGGAATTCCACGAGAGAATGAAGAATTTTATTTGGCAAATGGCTATACTCGGAATGACAGAGTTGGTACGAGTGGCCTTGAGCAGTACTACGAACATGTATTGCGGGGAAGAAAAGAACAGGTACAGTATACAACAGATTCTAACGGGAATGTGATCAGCTCAGAAGTTGTAGTCGAAGGGCAGCGGGGGAAAGACTTAGTATTAACAATTGATATGGACCTTCAGGAGGCAATGGATCAGATTGTGGAGGAAGAGCTAAGAAACGCACTGGCTTCATCGAATAATAACGGCTATCTGGAAGATGCGATGGCTGTAATGATGAACCCGCAAACCGGCGAAATTCTCGGTATGTCTGCTATTCGTTATGACCGTGAAAATAACGAATTCCTTAATAACTCATATCGGGTGATTTATGATGCACATGCACCTGGCTCTTCTATTAAAGGGGCAACTGTTTTGGCTGGATATCAGTCAGGAGTGATAACACTTAACAATAATGTGTTAAGTGAAAGCCCGATTAAAATTAAGGGATCAGAAGAAAAAAAATCGCATAGAAATCTCGGTTCAGCACTAAATGATCTGCAGGCACTTCAGGAATCTTCGAACATCTATATGATGCGGATTGCAATCATGATGAGTGGTGCAACTTATAGTTATAATGAACCTCTATATAATTTTGATTGGGATACCTTTGATGAATTGAGATACTATTACAATCAATTTGGATTAGGTGTAGAAACAGGAATTGATATGCCATTTGAATCGATTGGTGTAGTCGGTGTTCCATCAAATGCAGGTAACCTGCTCGACTTTTCATTTGGGCAGTTTGATACGTATACTACATTACAGTTAGCACAATATGTGTCAACAATCGCAAATGAAGGGTATCGTGTGAAACCGCACTTGCTAAAAGAAATCCGTGAACCTGGTTCCAATGGGGAAGCGCTAGGTCCTGTACTAGAAGTAAAAGAACCGGAAGTGTTAAACAGGGTGGAAATGGACTCGCAATATATTGATAGAGTTCAAGAAGGGTTTAAGCGTGTATTTACACAAGGAACAGCAAGTGGAAGATGGTCCGGTTTTCCATATGAAGTAGTAGGGAAGACGGGAACAGCAGAAAATCCGAAATATAAAGATGGACAGCAAGTGGCATATACGGAAAACCTGACACTTGTCGGATACAGTCCTGAAGAGAATCCGGAAATCGCATTTGCTGTAGTAGTACCAAACAATGGCGGCACAAGTGCCACACAGCATCCTGTCCACCATGAGATTGGGAAGAGAATTGTCAGCAAGTACTATGAATTAAAAGAGAATAACGGAAATGAATCAGAAGATAGTGGGGAAACTGCTGTTACAGAATAAGTTTAATAGATTACTAGTAAAAAGCCCAAATGAGGAATTTAATTTATTCCTCATTTGGGCTTTTAGTAATAATAGAAGCAATTTCTCCGATTGTCATTTGGTCATTTAACAAATACTCACCAGGCTGAACTTGTCTCGTAAGCTGGTTTTCTTCTAAATATTGAATTAATTTCGTCTGGTTGGAAATAAATCCGTACTGTTCAAGTCTTTCTGCAATCTCACTCAACTGTGTCCCTTGATCAATCGTGAAGATCCATTGGGTTATATTTCCTGTTTCGTCATTCGTACTTTCACTGGTCTCATTCTCTGCTTCACTGGTAATGCGAGCAACTTCATTTTCCAGCTCTGTAATTTTAGCATCCATATCTTCGTTATACACAAAATATCCCTGTTTTCTTGCTTCTGCTACAACGTCTATTTCAGTATCTGATGGTTGGGCGGCATTATTATTTTGGTTACCATTATTACCAGTGAAAAAATAGACAGCTCCAATAATTAAGGACGATGTGAACAACCCCAGGGCAAAAGCTCTAACAATTTGTTTCATTTATATCCCTCATTCAGTTATGGCAGTAATTATTTATTAATTCTGCTTTGATTGATTATATGAATTTTCATCAATGAAATTTTCATTAATTAACAATTCTTCTTCAAGAATATTTACTTTTTTCTTTAACTGATACGTCTCTTGCAATGTAGAAATAGAAAATTGCTCAAACTGGTCTTCCAGCTGCTTGAATCTGTCTTGCATAAAAAAGGATAGGATCCATAGTATAACGGCTACTGATAGAATAGAACAAACTGCAACTAATATCATTATTCTTTCCCCCCTGCTGTAATTTAAAATGTTCTGTAAATATAGTTATACCACATCTGGGCAATCAGTGAAAACATGTACTTGAAATTATCATCAGTTTTTGCTATTATATTGTAGGTAAAGATTCGATTTTGAAATTATTATGATGATTGTGATAGTTTGGAGGGATAAACATGCGCGTTAACATTACATTAGCTTGTACTGAAACAGGTGACCGTAATTATATTACGACTAAAAATAAACGTAAACACCCAGAGCGTTTGGAGCTGAAAAAATACAGCCCGCGTTTGAAAAAACATACGTTACACCGTGAAACTAAATAATTGAATGAAGGACTCTTACTTATTAAAAGTAAGAGTCTTTTCATATTTATTTTACATGGAAGAGAAGGGGACGTTTATGAACGAAAAAGGCATGATAAGGGATGAAATGAAACAGCTTCTTCAAAAGCATGAAAACAAAAATCAAACAGAATATCGTATAATCAGTAACTTAATTAACTTCAACATATGGAAGAATGCAAAAGCTGTTGGAATAACGATAGCACGGAAAACCGAGTGGAATACATCCTCAATCATTGAATTAGCATGGGATACAGGAAAGAAGGTAGGGATACCGAGGTGTACTCCCAGGACCGCAGAAATGGTATTTTATCAAGTCACTTCCTTTGATCAACTGGAGAATGTTTATCTGGATCTATTCGAACCAGATCCTCAAAAATGTCCGGAAATGGAACATTGTAAAATAGATGTTATGATAGTACCTGGATTAGTGTTTGACCTTTCTGGTCATAGAATTGGCTATGGTGGGGGGTATTATGACAGGTATTTGACAAAATTTCAAGGTATAAAAATTGCTTTGGCAGCTGAATTTCAAGTCATTGATCACATTCATAGCGAAGCTCATGATATCCCTGTAGATTATATTGTAACAGAAACAGCAATTATCGATTGTAATATACATAAAAAGAAGTCCTCAGGGGAAAATTAAGCATATTCCACGAGTGAACAGGAGTGTTGGATATGCGTTTATGGAAAATTATCGTTAGTTTATTTACAATAGCCACAGTCATCTATCAGTATAGAAACAGAATAATTAATATCTTAGCATCTGTCCCAATTTTGCGAAAAGTATCGATAAGAATAGCGATGAAAATTCCTTTCCTGAGGAATAGATTTATGCAGTCGATTTTTTCAGGGAAATAGCATATACGAGATTTAAACCAGTCTAATCATATTGATTCGCAAAAACTTGCTGTAATGATATGATGTTATTAGAAGGCTGGTGTTTTATTTTGTATATAAGAAAACAATATTTGCAAAATCAGTTTGTCTTAAATTTAATGAAGGAAGGCTTTGAATTAATTTCAACGAACCGCTCACAAGATGAATATCTACTTCTGAGAAACAGTAACTCAATTGTGGATGTTGTCCATGTTTCGCTGTTGCAACACGATTGGAAGAGGGATATGGAACAGCATATTATTCAGGTTGAACGAAAATACAAAGAAGCGAAACCTAACTTCCTTTCAAGGAAAAAGACGCAGTTCTTTCATATATATATTGTGGATTATCCGCCTGTAGATGATTGGATGAGTGTTTACTCTGCAAATAAGGGTATTTCCGTTTTTATGGTAGATGAATCGAGTACCTGGATTGATATAAACGAACGGCTCCAGCTTAATCAGCTTGATACAAGTGTACCGGATAACTTGCTGGATCTGGAACAGTCAGTTTATACACTTAAACAAAAGATCATTCTGATGCATACAGCAGAAATGGATAAAAGAAAAAAGTTGTTTGAACAGGGGAAGCCTTTTTTTACATACATTCTTCTGGCAATGAATGTTATCATGTTCGGGTTACTGGAATTCTTCGGCGGCTCTACATCTACCGATACCTTACTCACATTCGGTGCTAAATACAACTTAGCAATTGTAGAAGGTGAATGGTGGAGAATCCTTACATCTATGTTTCTTCATATCGGAATTCCCCACATTGTTTTAAACATGATGGCATTATATTTTATAGGTTCGCTTGTAGAAAGAATTTACGGAAACTTGCGTTTTATTTTAATCTATTTTCTTTCCGGTATTGCTGGCGGGATTGCAAGTTTTGCATTGAATGACAGTATTGCTGCAGGTGCATCCGGAGCAATCTTTGGTTTGTTTGGAGCATTACTGTTTTTTGGAACCCAATTTCCTAAAGACTTCTTCAGAACAATTGGTTGGAATGTCATTTTTGTTGTATGCTTGAATGTTGTGTTTGGCTTTACTGTTGATCAGATTGATAATGATGCACATATTGGTGGATTAATTGGTGGTTTTGCTGCCTCTGGAATCGTGATGTTCCGGCAGTATAGACGCAAGTTGATCCAGATCACTGCGACAGTATGTCTGGTTCTCCTTCTATCTATACTAGGCACATATGGGTATTATAATGAAGCGAATCATTATAATGAAAGTGTGCGGTTACAGGTGATTCAGCAGCTTATTAAGGAGGAGAATTACGACGCTATTATTCATTCAGCATCCGAAATTATTCCATATGCCGAAGAATGGAAGGCTGAGTTATATTTTTACCGGTCATTTGCCCATATACATTTAAAAAACGATCCGGAAGCTATCGATGATCTGGAAGCATGCTTAGAATTAAAACCTGACTTTGAAGAGGCATTATTTAATTTAGCACAATTATACAGAAAGAATAACCGTAATAGTGATGCTCTGCCGTTAATTGAAAAAGCATTAAAACTAAATCCGGATAATCAGGACATTCAAATGTTGTATGATCTGATAAAACAAGATCAGGTCTGATCGGCTGCTTTTATATTCTGTTTTAACAGTTTCAGTTCATCTCTTTGATCATTAAATAATACATAGAGATGTTCTCTGTTTTTATCAATAAGAATAATTGGGATAATTTGTTGAGAGATTCGATTAGTATCAGAGATTGGTAAAATGTATTCCCTGTACAAACCTTCCCATAACTGGCCAACAACCCGGTCTGTTTCTTCCTGACTCAGACCCTGGATTGGCTTTTTATTATACACATATAATGAAGTCAGCGGTACTAAGTCATATTTCTGTGAATCGATCTTCAGACGATCTATCCACTCTTTCCAGCGAAAATTTAATTGCTGACTCGTAGCATGATTCAATGTTTCCTGCCAGTTTTTTTCTAGTTGCGACTCAGCGGTATGAAATGCTTCCAATGGTGAGTATGGGGAATCTATCACATATAAGTTATTATGAGACATCGTTTGTACACTTTTAATCACATCGTTCGGATAATGAACTTCGCCGTGGTGGAAGCTTATTGTCTGAAAATGGCTGCTGTCTGTTTCTTCAAAGTCTGCCTGCAAATATATATCCTGTTCATTTTCTTTCCACAATCCTTTGATACCCTTTAATTTGCCATCCATATATAAAAGGGAGATATCCTGTCTTAAGTAAACAGGGACAGTTGTTTTACTTGAAGAAATCCACCTGATTTGATATCTGTCATTGCTTAATTGCTGTAAAAGAGACAGACTGGTGGAAGCTTCAGAGAATTGAATCTCTTCATCAATAGGAAAGTATTTCATAATTTCAGTGCTCTTATTACTGTTTATCATTAACGTAAGAGCAATAATGGTAAAAAATGCAGTAGCTGTATATAATACGCGCATATTAAATTCTCCTCATAAAAAAATTATCGGCATGTCCAACTTATCTGCATGAATCATTTAATTACGTATAAACTAGTCAAAAATATAACAAAGCAGGTGTTGATTAAATGGTTGGACAAAAGTATTTATCAGATAATTATGAACAAAATGTCCAATATATACGCGATTATTTAGATGTTGAGAAAAGTTTCGATCTAGTACATTTAGATCTGGAATATGCCAAACGGAAAATGTCCTTATTTTTAGTTGACGGATTTGTCAAGGATGATATTCTGCATTATTTAATGCGGTTTCTTGCAGAGTTAGAAGAAGAAGACTTAGCGGGTGACACGCTGCAATTACTGTTAAAAAGGTATATTCCTTACGTAGAAATTGATGTGGAACAAGATTTAGAGAAAGCCGCAGATTTAGTGCTGGCAGGACCAACGGCATTAGTGGTAGAAGGGATAGACCGAATCATTCTTATCGACGCACGAACATACCCTGTGCGCAGTCCTGCAGAACCAGATCTGGAAAAAGTAGTCAGGGGTTCGCGTGATGGATATGTGGAAACAATCGTATTCAATACGGCTTTAACTAGAAGGAAAGTCCGTGACAGGTCTTTAAGAATGGAGTATATGTCGATTGGAAGAAGATCGAAGACTGATATTTGTGTATGTTATCTTGATGATATTGCTGATCAGAAGAAAGTAAAGCAATTAAAAGATAGTCTGGAGCAGATTGATACTGACGGTTTGCCAATGGCCGAAAAAACGATTGAAGAATTTTTAAGTGGAAAGGCATGGAATCCTTACCCTACTATTCGTTATACAGAGAGGCCGGACACTGCAGCTTCTCATTTATATGAAGGACATATCCTCATTATCATTGACGGGTCACCTAGTGTAATGATTACTCCAGCAACTTTTTGGCATCATATGCAGCATGCGGAGGAATATCGCCAGAAACCATTTGTCGGTGTTTACTTAAGATTTGTAAGGTTTATCGCTATTTTTGCTTCCATTTTCCTTCTGCCGCTATATTATTTATTGTCAACAGAATTGGAATTACTGCCGGAGGCACTCCATTTCATCGGTCCAAAAGAGGTTGGTCTCATTCCGTTAGTATTCCAATTTCTGATTGCAGAGGTAGGTGTGGATGTTTTACGAATGGCTGCTATTCATACGCCTTCTGCCTTAACGACTGCATTAGGTCTTGTCTCTGCCATCTTAATTGGACAAATCGCTGTAGAAGTTGGCTTGTTTTCTAATGAGGTCATTCTTTATCTGGCTGCCGTAGTATTAGGAACGTTTGCAACCCCAAGTTATGAATTAAGTCTGGCCAACCGGATTATTCGTATGATATTATTAATCCTTACTGCGATATTTGGTGTGAAAGGATTTATGATTTCTGCCACAGTTTATTTACTGTATTTAATTCAATTAAAGACATTTTATATTGGGTATTTCTGGCCATTTATTCCATTTGATTTTAAAGCAATGTTAAATGTATTAATAAGGCAGCCATTGCCAACAGCTAACTCAAGGCCATCTTTCTTAAACCCTCAGGACCCTGATCGTTAAATGTTGGTAAAGTTTTTTGTTCCCTTTTAAAATTTGTTTTGATATAATATGTAAGGTGATTAACATTGAACAGTATTTATGATATCAGAAAATTATTATTAAACTTTGGGACGATCATCTATACAGGTGATCGTCTTGCAGATTTGGAATTAATGGAAGAAGAAATTGTAGAGCTTTATCAAGTGAAGATGATCACAAAAGAGCAATATATCCAATCAAAGTTATTATTAAAAAGGGAAATGGAAAAAACGAAAAGAGAGTTAGGTGACAATTGTGACTAAGGATTTATTAATTGGAATTGATATCGGCGGAACAACCGTGAAAAATGCCATAATTGGTGTGGAAGGAAAAATGATTGCGAAGTGGGAAATTGAAACCAATATAAATAACCAAGGTGCCAGTGTACCTAATGATATTTGGCAATCAATAAGAGATAGGTTAGAAGAATTGAAAATAGGGAAAGATAGAATAGTAGGTATGGGTGTAGGAGCCCCAGGATTTATTGAACCAGATACCGGAGTAGTGGCAATTGCTGTAAACATTGGATGGCGAGATTTTGAGCTAAAAGAAATTCTTGAAAAATTATCTGGGATTCCTGTATTTGTTGATAATGATGCTAATATTGCAGCTTTAGGAGAGAATTGGAAGGGTTCCGGTAATCAGGTGGAGAATATGCTTGCCGTAACATTAGGAACAGGTGTTGGGGGAGGCATTATTGCTAACAGTCATATTGTAACAGGGACTAATGGAACTGGTGCGGAAATTGGCCATATGACAGTAGTGACAGAAGGCGGTGCACCTTGTAATTGTGGAAGAACAGGTTGTCTGGAAACGGTAGCCTCAGCTACAGGGATCGTCAGACAAGCCAATGAATGGATTGATGCAGGGAATGCACCAGGTTTAAAACAAATAAAACAGGAATCCGGATCGATTACTACAAAAGATATTTTTGATTTAGCTAGAGAAGGTGATCAACCTGCCAATAAGCTTATCCAGAGTATTACAGATCAGCTTGGTTTAGCTTTAGCAAACATAGCCGTAACCATTAATCCTGCTAAAATTGTAATTGGTGGCGGTGTTTCCAAAGCTGGGGAGCAATTACTTACACCATTAAAGAAAGCTTTTGATAGATATGCCCTTCCAAGGATTAATGAAGCTTGTGATATTGTAATAGCTCAACTTGGTAATGATGCAGGTGTTTATGGGGGAGCCTATCTAGTATTACAGCAAGTTAATAGTAACTGAATTATTAAGTTTGTAAAAAAAATGTAACTTTTTTTAAGAAATATGAAACTTTATTGAGATATTCTACGTCTATAATAGAGAGAAAACAAATAAAACTGAATTTGGGGCAATCTTTTGAGGAGGAAATCAAATGTTTAACAAAAAGCTGCACATGCCGCTCTTTTTAATTGCAGCATTACTTTTTGGTTTAAAGACATATATTGTTTATCGATTTGTGTTTAATATTTCACTTGATAATACGATGCAGGAGCTGATCTTATTAATTAATGCTTTTGCTGTGTCATTCTTTTTATTTGCAATTGGTATATGGTTTAAAGAGAGAAGACAAAAGAAATATATTAAATATATGATTTTAATAGGTTCATTAATTATCTATTTTAATATTGTGTTTTACCGTAATTTCACTGATTTTATTACAATTCCGCTGCTGTTTCAGGGAAGTAATGCAGCAGACCTTGGATCAAGTGTTCTAAGTCTGATTAAAGTATGGGATATTCTGCTGTTTTTAGATGTAGTTATCGTATGGTTCCTGACAATTAAACATGGTGACCAATTAATGGCTTCATTTAAACACAGATACAAAACAGCTGTACTGACAATGTCAATTGCCTTTCTTGTTGGTAATTATGTGTTAGCGGAAATAGAACGCCCGCAATTGTTGCAGAGAACATTTGACAGGGAGTATCTTGTTAAGAACCTGGGATTGTTCAGTTATCACATTTACGATGCTGTTATGCATTCTAAATCAAAAGCACAAAGGGTTTTTGCTGATGGCAATGAACTGACAGAAATAGAAGAGTATATGAAAGATGAGACATCGATACAGCAGGAAACAGAATTATACGGCATCGCGAAAGATAAAAATGTGATTTTCATTTCACTAGAATCATTGCAGACGTTTGTGATAAATAACACGATGAATGGAGAAGAAGTAACTCCATTCCTTAATGATCTGATTGATGACAGTTATTATTTTGAAAATTTCTATCATCAGACAGAACAGGGAAAAACATCGGATTCAGAATTTATTATTGAAAATTCACTGTATCCATCGCCAAGAGGGGCTGTATACTTTACCCATGCTCAGAACGATTATCATTCACTACCTGAGATTATTGGCAATGAAGGGTACTACAGTTCAGTTTTCCATGCAAATAACAAAAGTTTCTGGAACCGTGATGTAATGTATGATAATATCGGTTATGACAGATTTTTTGATGTAGATGCATATGAAGTGACAGAAGAAAATTCGATTGGCTGGGGATTGAAAGATAAAGACTTTTTCCGTCAATCAATGAAATATATGCAATCAATGGAACAACCGTTTTACGCAAAGTTTATTACACTGACAAATCACTATCCGTTTGAACTGGATGAAGAGGATGCAACAATTGAAAAGTATGATTCGAACTCTAATACGTTAAACAGTTACTTCCAGACTGCAAGATATATGGATGAATCAATTGAAGAGTTTTTTGTTTATCTTAAAGAAACAGGATTATATGAGGATTCTATCATTGTATTAATGGGAGACCACTATGGTATTAGTGACTTTCATAAAAAGGCAATGAGCACCTATTTAGAGGAAGAGTATACAGACTATCTTCACCTTCAGCTGCAAAGAGTACCGTTCTATATTCATATTCCGGGCCAAGAAGGAGAGACTATCTCCAAAATTGCGGGCCAGATAGATGTGAAGCCAACGCTTCTTCATTTACTAGGAATAGACGATTCGAACGATCTTTCTTTTGGTACCAATTTATTTGCAGAGGAAAGAAAAGATTTTATCGCATTTCGTGATGGAAGTTTTGTAACAGATGAATATCTTTATACAAAAGATCAGTGTTATAACAGAGAAACAGGGGAGTTAATTGACACTGCTACTGATTTAGATGAAGAAACATCAGCATGTCAGCCGTATATTGAACAAGTACAGAAAGAATTGTCTTATTCGGACCAGATTATTTTTGGAGACTTGTTCAGGTTCTACGATTTTAAGGATAATACAATGAATTTACCAGAAGAAGAAGAATAATTTTCATAAAGAAAAGACACTGGAATTCCAGTGTCTTTTCTTTTTTATCTTTATTCACCTGTAATAAGTGGTCGAATAAGTTCCCAGTATAGTGTTGCGATAGAGAAAAAACCAAACACTAATGCAGAGATTGCAGAGAAAGCAGCACCAAACATATTTTGTCTTTTAAACTCACGGAAAATTGCTATCAAACAAATAATGGCTACAGCTAATAAAATTAGTCCCAGTACCATAAGTTAATCCTCCTTACTTTACTTTTCAATACAACTAATTCACGTTATAATATGTATTATTATTCACCTTTACATTCTAAAACAAAAGTGAAGTTTTGTCTATTAAAAATCGATAATTACAAGTGATAGTATTTATGCGCAAAGGAGAGATAAATAAAAGTATGGAAATAGAAAAACTGACATTAGGTCCACTGCACACCAATTGTTATATTATACATAATCACATGGAAGCAATTATTATTGACCCTTCTGGAGATGCTCCACAGATAGTGGGGATGATAGATAATCTCGGAGTGAAAGTAAAAGCCATCTTGCTTACCCATGCTCATTTTGATCATATCGGTGCACTAGAAGCTGTAAGAAACCAATTCAGCATTCCGGTTTATATCCATCTAGCTGAAAGTGACTGGCTTACTGATCCACAACTAAATGGGTCCGCTCGTTTTGGAATGGATCCACTGATCTGTGAAAGAGCAGATCATGAAGTACATGATGGGAATTTAAAGATTGGCAATTTTTCCATAGATGTTTTGCATGTACCTGGTCACTCACCTGGAAGTATTGCATTTGTTTTTCCACAGTCTTCTATGGTCATTGGGGGAGATTGTTTATTCCGGGAAGGGATAGGAAGAACAGATTTGCCTGGGGGAAGCTATTCGGATATTCAGGAAAGTATCAGGTTAAAACTGTTCTCATTGCCAGACTCATTTACAGTCTACCCTGGCCATGGACCATCTACCACCATATATCATGAAAAACATAATAACCCGTTTATTACAATGGATTAAACATATCTGATTTTTAAATCAATAAAAACGCTCTGATCAACAATCAGAGCGTTTTTATTGATTAATGTCCGAATCCAGGAACAAGAATAAAGTTTGAGTAGAACGTGAAGCCTACAAAAAATACGGTACAATATGCTGCGAACAAATAAATATACATTCTTTCAGACAATTTTAAAAAGCCAACACCCAAGAAAAAGATCGTTTGAGCTAAGAATAAATATGCCATAGATTCCATATGACCAACATAAAACATTACTGCAAAAATCCCTGTCCAAAAGGAAAGCATACGAAAAACACGATCCATTGTTCCCCCTCCTTCTTTCTGCTATGTATCAAAACTATTATAAACGACAAAATGAAAAAAGTAAATTATTGTTGGCCATCTTTCCGGATCTCCGGTACTCTTTTATTCCTGATGATAACTTTTCCTTTTACTCTTCAATTAATTCATCTATTTCTAACGCTTTTTTTCTCATAATCCTTTGCTGAGTATTTCCTTCTAATGTAGTAATTTCTACCAGATAATATACTATTTTACCAATATTGTTCTGGTAAGTAATCTTCACATTACCACCAGGGAAATTATAAGTCGTTTCTACTGGCTTTATTTCTTCTAAATCAAAATGCCGATTAGCCATACGGTACAATGTGTGAAGGCGGTATTGTTCAATGTCCAGAGAAGATATCTGCTGATTTACTTCATATTGGTTAATTGTATGCATTATTATTAAAAACAGTAATGTAATGATAAAAAGGATATACGGAAAGATGTAGCCATGTTCTTTTTTATATTGCTGCAAGAATTTTCTCAAACCGCTGCCCACCTTCTGTTTCCACAATAAGAAGTAATTTTTCACCTTCCAGACGGTTCATTAACACCTTTTCTACGTTCCTTAGGATAATTTCATGTCCTCTGCCGTTCACTTGTCTTCTGATTACATCATTGTATTGTGAATAGGTAACTTTCTCATCACTGTCAGTAATAAACACTAATTTATTATTGTCTATATAATATTGACTGGCCATAAAAAGTTCCTCCTCTAAAAAGTGAAAAAATTGAAGTGTTTTAAAGTCACTGGATCTGTCTTGCAGGAGTGCAGTATGGAGCAATTGGGCGGAAAACAGGAGGACTGTCATTATAATTGCCATAGTCACAATTAATGAGATTAAAGTAAAACCAGCATCTTTCCTATTAGTAACTGTAAAGACAAATTGTTTCGGGATTTGTTTTAACATTTGTCCATGTGGCACATCCTTTCCTGTATGGTGGCACAGAATCAATTGTCAGGATAACAGAGGCACCAATCCAGTCGTGATATGTACCGGCAGGTGAAATATCTTCTGTTATAAGAGTTTGGTATAACTGGTGTGTTACAATCGATCTGTCCAATAGTTTCTGGTTTTCCAGCTTTAATTGATAAATAAGTGGAAGCAGTGTGAACAGGATACTAAAGAAAATAAATATTGCTAACACCGCTTCTAACATAAAGTAACCACCTTCTCTATTACTTGGCAGAATAACACCTCCCTTTTCCAAAAGGACATGTGATAAAGTGAGTGGAGTAACTGGTTTTTACTTTTAAAGTACCTGGCTGTTTAAGGGTACCCTCATGAGAAAAGTTAATGGGTAGCTTCAATGTGTTAGGATCAACTATCCAGTCTTCCGGGTAATCTCTTGATAAGATAATTTTTCCTCTGCCGGTCGATCTGATATGATACTTATTTTTATCCAGCTCAAAATTTAAAGAGTAGCTGGAAGCTGAAGTGAGATTCAATTGCTGTAAATAAAGCAGATCCTGATTGAACTGATTAAGGAAATGGCGGAACTGCTGATGGTCAATTGTACTGACAGTAAAGCTTCTTCCCAATAAAAACAAGGTTCCAGCGATTGACAATACAATAATTATCTCGATCATTGTAAATCCTTTCTCCGATCCATTAATTCGTTTCTTCAAGTGTAAAATGAATATCACTATCCTTCTGATAGACAATCTTTTTTGACCCATTGGCACACTCCGTAGATTTCAAATAACCAGCATCAACTAAATCTTTTGCTGTTGTAATGGAGTCCTTCTCATCAAGGTGATATGCCAGTAACTGGTTTTCAGCTAAAGCAATCAACGCTTCACACCCCTTGTCCTGAATGGAATTATTTTTGTCTGCCAGATTAGGAATGAATAAGATGAGCAGTAAACTAATCACAGCTAGAACAATTAGCATTTCTATTAATGTAAAACCTGATTCATTTTTTAACATAGTTTTTCCTCATTTCTTATATTGTCTGTATATAATCAAACATCGGGAACATCATTGTTAAGTAAACAAATACGATTAAAACAGCCAGAAAAATTAAAAGAGCTGGCTGAAGTATTTTTAACCATTTCTGCAGTAGTTCTTCCATCATTCTTAATAAATGGTCTGAGAAAAGGTGTAATTCTTCTGTAAGTTGTATTACATTATGATCTTTCTGCATAATACTTTGTAAATCTTTTTCGAATAATTGGAAGATGGGGAGGATGGAGTTAGCTGAAAACCCTTTATTTAAATGAAGGTCCATCATTTTTACATAGTGGGTGATGACAGGATCAATATTACTCTCACGCAGTACTTGCAGACATTCTTTAATATTAAGCCCTGAGTGAAGAAGAGAAGCAAGATGAGTGGTGAAAAGGAAAGTAAGTTGCATTTTTTTGTACTTACACCAGAAAGGTAGTTTTACAGTAATATTAATTTTCTGTTCAATAGTTAGGTGTTTTTTTAAGTATGGGTAAAGAATATAGATAAGTGTTATAACAGTGAAGAGAGTGATCAGCCCGTAAAATATACCATCTACTATGAGGGAGGTGGTATAGAAAACCGATGTGGTTGAGGCCTCTGCTGTTAATAATGACTGAAATGAAGGGAATATAAATGTTCGCAATACATATAAAATAATGAGAAAGAAGATAAAAAGCAGAATTGGGTACGTAGATAGTTGTTTAAAGCGTTTTATTAAATCTATCTGCTGCCTGAGAATATAACAACAGTGTTTTACACCATATGAAAGGTTGCCATATTGAGCAGATATAGCTAAAAAATTAATAACATTTGATTGGAAACCTGCATCTTTTAATGATTTGTCAAAAGTATTTCCGATAAACATGGAATGGCTGATTGCTTCCGTCATGTTGATTAATTCCTTGTCCCAGCTAATAACTTCCAATGCTTCTCGGAGATTGTATTTTCGTTCTAATAATTGTATTAGTCTGTACATAAATTTATATTGTTTCTGGATGGAAAGTTTTCCGGCATTCCTTTTAAAAACAGTTTTCCTCGCTAATATACCCATATGCAAAAGCTTTCCTCCTTAATTTCTGAAAATCAATGGCTGTTAAGGGTGATAGTTGTTTGTTAATCGCCTCTGAAAGTATTTCTCCTTCTAATAATTCAATTATCGCAGCACGCTGGTTTTTGAATTTCCGTAATTGTAATGGCAGTAATTCGAGGGAAGCAACAGCAAGGAGGCTTTGCTCTAATTCCAGTTTCTTTATTCCCATGTCCAAAAGCCGGAGAATGGTACCAAAAGTGTCTTTTGCATGGAGGGTTGATAAAACGAGGTGTCCGGTATATGCCGCACGAAATACAAACTCGGCAGTAGATTGATCTCTAATCTCACCAACCATGATAATATCAGGGTCATGTCTTAATGCAGCTTTTAATCCTTCATCATAAGTGAGTCCGGATTCCGGATTGATCTGTACTTGCACGGCCTGTGCAAAACTTTTTTCAACAGGATCCTCTAATGTTATGGTCTGATAGTTATTATCCTCCATGAAACTTTTTAGAATGGCATAAAGTGTTGTTGTTTTACCAGATCCTGTTGGCCCTGTAAGCAGAATAATTCCAGATTTATTTTTGAGACATTTCCTGACTTGTTTAAACTGATTGGGAAATAAAAATAACTCATGAAGGGATTGAATGTCTTTTTGCGGAAGAATTCGAATAGCAAGGCTCTCAAGAGAATTGGCAGGTAATGTGGAGATTCTTAATGAGTAACTTAACTTATTTTCTTCAAAGGATAAGGAACCTTGCTGAGGGAGACGTGATTCACCAATATCCAGTTTCCCGGTATACTTGAAATATGCTAAGATAACTTTATATTTAGTGAGCGCAATTTTTTTGTATAGGTGCCGCTGGCCATTAATTCTGAAGTGGATTTCCACTTCATTAGGTGTGGGGTGGAAATGGATGTCTGATGCGGATTGGCTAATTGCATCCAGAATAATATGATGAGCAGGCTCTTTCAATTTATTATTCACCTCCTTTTTTAAACGTGCTACAATAATTATTATTCGACATGCATTTAGTAATTCCTGCAAAATAATGAAAAAAATATCGGAGGCTTAAATTTATGCAAAGTATCTATTTAGTAGGCTTTATGGGGAGTGGCAAAACGAGTGTCGCTGAAAAGTTGAAAGAAGAAACAAATAAGATAGTACTGGATACAGATCAACTAATTGTTGAGGAATACGGATTAACTATTCCTGAAATTTTTGAGCAAAAAGGGGAAGCGGTGTTCAGGGAATACGAGTCATCGATTCTTAAAAATACCCCGGTACATGATGCTATTATCGCAACAGGCGGCGGCATTATCGAGAAAGAGGAAAACCGGAAATGGTTAAAAGAAAACGGAAAAGTCATTTTCCTGCAAACATCATGGGATGAAATAAATCGCCGCTTAATCGATGATCAATCAAGACCTATCTGGAATAACCAGTCAAGAGATAAACAAAAGCTGCTTAATGACCGCACACCGAAATATAAAGAAGTAGCAGATATTGTTGTCACTACTGATGGCAAAGAACTTGAGATGATCGTAAATGAGATACTTAGTCAGATTAAATTGTAACTTTATGTATAACCACAATCAGAAAGGTCAACTATATTCATAAAAGGATGTGAGTATATTGGCAAATGATGATTATGTAAAATATGTTACCCAGCGGATCGTCAAATATATGGATACTCCTAAACATGAACGAAGAAGAGACCGGAGCGACAGGGAAAAAGATGTACAATTTTATTCGAATCGCTGGTTTGGAGTACTGCCATTTGCTGTCAGACTGTTTTGGCAGAAAAGAAAAGGCTAAAACCGATATCCATCAGGTTTTAGCCTTATTTAATTCCTTACCATTTAATGAAGTATTTTGTTCATTACCTGATCACTTAAATAAAAAAGTCCAGCGTTGATAATATGCATGTTGATCTTTGGCTCTAGTCTTTCTTTTAGGCGCATGATCTCGTTTTGATAGAGTTCTTCATCAGATTCCTTATCAGAAAAAAAATGTTCGAGTAAACTTAATTCCTCATCCAGTGCTTTCTTTGCCTGAGTGACCCACGATTGATCCATTTTAGCTAAGCCATCCTCCAAATACCGGAAAATCCGCTGAAATCCGCTGGAAGGGCTGATAAGTGGTGTGATCGTATAAGTATAGTCAGATACTATTTCTCCTAAATCTGTGTCTTGTAACAGGGTCATCATATTACTAATCATCGTACCATTAATTAACTGAAGTCCAAATGAATGAATTTCTTCTTTCTTTTGTTTGCCAATATACTCCACTTTTAAGTTAACGACGAGCCATGGATAGAGAGCCGTCTTTTCCTGACTGTTCAATTTTTCATAGAGTACGGTAACTTTTGCATGTGATTGTATATACTGAAAAATTTGATGAAGTCTGGGACTGCCATAATGTATCCACTCCTTCCCCGGATCATTCTGGCTTTCACCTGTATAAAGATGCAATGACATTGGATTCCCTTGCTGGCCAATCTTATCCATATAGTGCCAGTAAAAGGGGCGATTCATTAAAGCGATATCCAGGTCTTTTGTCAGCTGTATTAGTAATTCATTTTCAGCAGGTTCTGATAGTTGGCAGCCGGTACTTTGAAAAAATTGATATAGAAATTGATGCAGATTCTCTATTTTCATATAGATTCACCAACTTCAACTTCTGCTGCAGATGATATCACTGAGACAAGATTATCCAGTTTAATCTTCGTTTCACCGAATGTTCTGGACTCATTAAATATTTGACTGATTTCAGACTCAAGGTTATCCATTTCAAGCTTTGCGAGAATCTGATCCAGTTGGCCAATAACGTTCTCGAACAAATGTATTTTATTATAAAGCAGTTCCATTACATGTTCTTCCATCGTATGTCGAATGGCTAAATTATATATTTTTACATCATTTTCCTGGCCGTAACGATGAATCCTGCCAATTCGTTGTTCTAAACGCATCGGATTCCATGGTAAATCATAATTAACCAGGTTATGGCAAAATTGCAGGTTTATACCTTCCCCAGCTGCTTCCGTAGCGATCATTACCTGTGCATGATCATGGAACAGTTGCCGCATCCAGTCTCTTTTTCCTTTTTTAAATCCGCCACGGAAAATAACTGCTCGAATACCTTCTTGCTGCAGCAGCCATTGAAGGTAAATCTGTGTTGCTCTGTATTCTGTAAAGACTATGAATTTTTCATCAGTATGGTTCTTTATTAACTCTATCAGTTTTAGCGCTTTAGCGTGATGGGGGAGCTGCTCAATATCACGGAGCAAATGGTGTAGCAGAGTAGTCTGATTATTTAGTTCTTCTTTTGTTTCTATCCATTTTTTCAACGATAAGTAGCATGCTTCTCTGGAGCTGCAGAATTCCCGTTTGTAAGTGATAGATGAGACAACTTGAATGTCCCGGCAGCTTTCCTCAATTCTCTCATATGTCTGAAGTTCCTGATCAGTAAAATCAACCCAGATAGTAGAAACATGCCTGTCAGTCCAATTGACACCCGTTTCTTCCCGTCTGTTTCTAATCATTACCTGCTGAATTAGTTGTTTCAAGTATGGGTCAGCACGATGTTTCTTATTAAAATTCTCGTAAGTTCCCAAATAACCCGGTTTTAATAAACTGATAAGATTAAAAATGTCTGTCAGTTTATTTTGAACAGGGGTGGCTGTCAGCAATAAAAAGTATTTTTTCTGCAGGGCCTGAACAAATTGATAATTCTTTGTCTGATGGTTTTTTAATTTATGGGCTTCATCAATGATCACCATATCATAAACCTGGCCCAAAATAGCGGATCTGTGAGGCTCACGCTTCGCCAGGTCCATTGTTGCGATAATAATATTGGAATGTGCCCAATCAACTCTTTTGCCTGCAGTTACTGCAGGTATATAAAATTTCTGATTTAATTCCATCGCCCACTGGTTGACCAGTGAAGCTGGTGCTAAAATTAGTACCTTCTTTACAACACCTCGAATTAAATACTCTTTTAGAATCAAGCCTGCCTCAATCGTTTTCCCGAGTCCTACTTCATCAGCCAGCAGAGCTCTGCCACTCATATCCTGGATTACTCTTTCCGCACATTTAACCTGATGGGGCAAAAAATTCATATGTGGTAAAAAATTCATAGAAACTAATGAATGAAATGATTCAATTTTTAATGTTTCTGCTATTTGATAAGATTGCTGGAACATTTCCCAAGTGGTTAACTGATTAGGATTGTTAGTCATGTTAGTAAAATTTGCTACGAAATTTAAATCTTTTTCAACAGGTATCATGATTTATCAACCACCTTGAGTAGAATTTAGTCATTTTTCTAATTAGTTTCTACAGAAATAAAAAAAATAACCAGGATTAACCTGATTATTTTAAAGAAAGCTATTAAAAGTCTAACTTTTTGGATTTTTTTATCTTACCTGACCATTTTTTAAAGCCGCCCTGGAGATGATACAGCTGATGATAGCCTTTTTTATTTAGTAAGAGAGCTGCACGAGCAGACCGTGATCCGCTTTGGCAATACAGATATACTGGCTGGTCTTTTCTAAGTTCTGTTAAACGCTGGCTCAATTGTGTTAACGGGATATTCCTCGCACCAAGAATATGACCGCCATCATATTCTTTTGGTTCTCTCACATCAATTAGCTGTGCTTTACGATAACCATTTCTGAACTCTTCTTCATTTAACGGTTTTAATATCTTTTTTTGTTTAAAATAACGATAAAGTGTAAAGAGGACAAATACCACTAATATCCCTATTAAAATATATAATTCTGTCATGCTTATTTCCCCCATTTATATTTAAAATACTACTAAAGAGGATTATACCATTTCTCAGCTCTAAATAAAGAAATATGTATAAATTTTTAAAAGGGATGTTTCAAAAAAAGTAAAATTCCTGGAGTGTACTTGTCTGATTCTGCTTTCTATTGTATGCTTTTATTTACGAAGATGAGCAGATTGGACAGAGACAACAGTATGGATGGAGGATAATTATGCCAACACCAACAATGGAAGATTACATTGAACAAATTTATTTACTAATAGAAACAAAAGGATATGCAAGAGTATCAGCAATTGCTGAAGCATTGCAAGTACAACCCTCGTCTGTAACCAAGATGGTTCAGAAGTTAGATAAAGATGAGTATTTGAATTATGAAAAATACCAGGGGCTTGTTCTTACGCCAAAAGGCAAAAGAATGGGTAAACGGCTTGTTTACCGTCATGAATTGCTAGAGCAGTTTCTCCGCCTGATTGGTGTAAATGAAGAGAATATTTATACAGATGTGGAAGGCATTGAACACCATTTAAGCTGGAATTCTATTGATCGAATCGGTGATTTAGTACAGTTTTTAGAGGAAGACAATGACAGAATTGAACAGTTAAAACAAATCCAGCGTATCAGTGATAAAAACGAGTAATAGAATCGTTCTATGTTTGGCTTATTTTGTATATATATCTACAAACAGTAGCCTGATGTTAGGATGATGTATGTGAAGGTTGATGGAGTTTTCTCAGGAGGCGGGGTTAAAGCATTTGTCTTTATCGGTGCTTTGCAGGCATTAGAAGAAGAGAACATATATTTCGAGCGTGTGGCAGGAACTTCAGCAGGTGCACTGCTTGCTGCTTTGATTGCTGCAGGTTACCGGGCAAAAGAAATAAAAGAACTGTTTTTGGAAATAGAAATTACTCAATTTCAGGATCAGTCGCGACTTAGTTCTGCCTTGCCATTTCTAAAATGGGTAACTCTCTATAAAACAATGGGGTTATACCGCGGCGGGAAGTTTGAACAATGGATAGAAAGGCTGTTAAAAGATAAAGGAATTTATACATTTTCAGATATAGGGTTAGAACGATTGAAAATTGTGGCGGCAGACATAACTTTGAACCGCGTGATTGTCTTTCCTGATGATCTAATGACAGCATACCATATTAATCCTTCCTCTTACTCGATCAGTAAAGCACTTAGAAGCAGTATTTCCATTCCTTACTTTTTTCGCCCTTCCAATATATTAAATCCGTTAACAAAACAAAAAAGTCTTATAGTAGACGGGATGATATTGAGCAATTTTCCTATATGGATATTTGAAAACACCAGTGGCAGGAAAGAGCGGCCAATCCTGGGAATGCAGCTTACCAGTCCAACTCCATTTTCCAATATGAAGCAAATTAATAATTCAGTTGATTTGTTAAAAGCAATGATTTCGACAATGAGAAGAGCAACAGATCAAAGGTATATTCATAAGAATATTGCTGATCAGATTTTATTTTTCCCTGTGGATGAAGTAGAAGCTACGGATTTTGATATACCAACAAATAAGCGGGCAGATTTAATTGTCTATGGATATAAAAGAACAAAAAAGTTTCTGACAAAATGGAAAAACAGAGCTTAAAGGGATGCTCTGTTTTTTCGTTTTTTATTATTATTCCCTTCAATTACGCGTAAATGGGGAATATCTTTTCTTTCTTTATGCTTCGTTTTAATTTTTTGGATTGGTTTCGTTGCCTTCGTTGTTTTAGAGATAGGTGTTATATGCTGATTTGTTTTATATTTTTGCTTCGATTGTTTGACAGCTTTTCGATATTTTTTTAATTCATTTGTCGTCCTTTTTCTCATAAACAGAAAGTATACTAAAGCAAAAATCAGAGCACCTGTCAGAACAGCGATAAACAGGTTCTTTAATAAACCAATTGTATCAGTAAACAGAGAAGCGGTAAAACCAATAACCGCTAAGCCAATTAACCCGTAAACCAGCCAAGTCATGAAATTTCTTGACATTTGTTTTCCTCCTTTCAATGATGCAACGAACATTGATCTTGTTACATAGTTATACCCGAAACTAAAAGGTAATTATACAGGAAATAGTAAATTCATGAAAAATTAAGTGGACATCATTTATGAAACCGCTTTAAATTGGTTAACCTTACAATTTCTTAACACTATTTTAATAAATTTTATTGAAATTGGCTAGATTTGTTTCCAAAATAGCATGATTTTTATTTTTTTTGGTTACTCTACAGAAAGAGGTGATGATGATGAGATACCGAAGAAAAAATAAAGGGCCGATTGGACAAGTTATGATCCCTAAAGTTATAAGTATTGGGTTTTTTGGGGGATTGATTTGGAGTCTGGTCGCTAGTATTACGGCCTATTTTAATTTTACTGCTGTTTCCCCAAAAACATTTGTTTTAAGGTCATGGCTGCAAACCAGCTGGACGGATCAGTGGTTAGGACAACTTATTTCCATTCTTGTATTAAGTTTGCTCTCTATCTTACTGGCATTACTGTACTATATAACTTTAAAGAAAGTACAGGGTATATGGGTCGGTGTAATAATAGGCTTTGTTTTATGGTTTCTTATTTTCTGGCTGTTTGAGCCCATCTTTCCAAATATTCCTGTATTTTATATGTTGGACAGTGATACCATCGTAACAACCATTTGCTTACTTATTATTTATAGCGTTTTTATTAGTTATTCTATTTCATTTGCATATGACCAGCAACTGAAAGATGATAACACCGGATAAATTATGTTATGATAATAGTACTGAATTTGTTTTGGTAAGGATGGTGAAAATATGGGGAATATTTTATTGTTAAATGGACCGAATTTAAACCGACTCGGTAAACGGGAACCTGATGTGTATGGCCATGAAACTCTGGAAGATGTTGTGAAAAGTGTTGAGGAAACACTTAACAGAGCAGGCCATTCTTTAACTGCACATCAATCCAACCATGAAGGTCAACTCATTGAATGGATACATGAAGCAGAGGGTGTAGTCGACGGAATCATTTTTAACCCTGGTGCTTATACCCATACAAGTATAGCATTGAGGGATGCTATCAGTTCTATTAATATTCCAGTAGTTGAAGTACATATATCGAATGTTCATGCAAGAGAGGAATTCCGTCATACATCCATACTTGCCCCTGTCTGTGCAGGGCAAATTGTGGGTCTAGGAATAAAAGGTTATCAATTAGCCGCTGCTTACTTTTTGCAGCTATCCGCTGAAGGGAGAGGAAAAGTGTGAATAGAATTGACCAGTTGCGTGAGTTGTTAATAGAAGAAAAAATAGAGGCAATGCTTGTAACGAGTTCTGTTAACAGACGGTATATTACGGGATTCACTGGAACAGCCGGTGCTGCATTAATAACAATGGATAAAGCCTATTTTATTACAGACTTCAGGTATACGCAGCAGGCACAGGAACAAGTAAAAGGTTTTACAATTATCGAGCATAAGGAACCAATTCCTAATGTTGTTGGTAGTATTGTTAAAGAAAATCAAATCCAGTCTGTCGGATTCGAAAAATCAACTTTATCTTATGAAGGATATGAACAATTCCAGGCAAAAATTGATACGGATTTTATTCCGACAGGGCCAATCATTGAAAAAATCCGCTTGATTAAAACAGAAGATGAGATTAATATATTAAAGGAAGCTTGTAATATTGTTGACCGTACATTTGAACACATTCTGAATTATATTAAGCCCGGTGTGAAAGAAATCGATGTTGCAAATGAACTGGAGTTCCATATGAGAAAACTAGGTGCACAATCTTCAAGCTTTGACATAATTGTTGCCTCAGGTTTCCGGTCCGCATTACCTCACGGTGTTGCTTCATCAAAAGAAATAAAAGCCGGGGAGCTTGTGACAATGGATTTTGGCGCCTTATACCAAGGGTATTGTTCTGATATAACCCGGACAGTTGCTGTTGGAGAAATTTCTGAAGAATTACATACAATTTATGATGTTGTCTTAGAAGCCCAAAAAAGGGGTGTGGCTGGAATTAAACCAGGTATGTCTGCGAAAGAAGCGGATGCATTAACAAGAGATTATATAAAAAGTAAAGGATATGGTGAATACTTCGGTCATTCCACAGGTCATGGTCTTGGATTAGAAGTTCATGAATCCCCAGGCCTTTCATTCCGATCGGATGAAGTGTTAAGACAAGGTATGGTGGTAACAGTAGAACCAGGGATATATGTTCCTGAAACAGGTGGATGCAGAATTGAAGATGACATATTTATTACAGAAAACGGAAACGAACGGTTGACACACGCACCGAAGGAATTAATTACAATTCCTGTTTCATAGTTTTCTTTACATACAAAGAGGAGGAATAGCATGATTTCAGTAAACGATTTTAAAACAGGATTAACCATTGAAGTGGATGGCGGAATATGGCAGGTAATGGAGTTTCAGCACGTTAAGCCAGGTAAAGGTGCAGCTTTTGTCCGTTCCAAATTACGTAACTTAAGAAATGGCAGTATACAGGAAAAAACTTTCCGCGGCGGGGAAAAAGTAAATCGTGCACATATTGAGAACCGCAAAATGCAGTATTTGTATGCTTCCGGGGATACTCATACATTTATGGATACAAATAGTTATGAACAGACAGAACTTCCAGCTAGCCAAATCGAAAGAGAACTTCAATTTATTAAAGAAAATATGGAAGTAAACATTCTTTCCTATCAGGGTGAAACGATTGGAGTAGATTTACCAAACAATGTTGAATTGACAGTAACAGAAACGGAACCTGGTATTAAAGGTGACACTGCTAGCGGTGGTACGAAACCTGCCACATTAGAAACAGGTCTGGTAGTACAGGTACCATTCTTCGTCAATGAGGGGGATGTGCTTGTAATCAGTACAAGTGAAGGGAAATATGTTTCCCGTGCATAGGAGATAGATTTTTCAAAAGAGAGGACAGGTGGAAACACTTGTTCCTCTCTTTTTTTTATTTGCAAATATCTTTTGTACGGGCTTTTCCTGTAATAACTAATATCTTTATGCATAGAATGGGTAGAGAAAAAAGGTTTAATGGAAATGAGGCAATGTACTATGGAAGTAATTTATTCCTTATTACCAGATCAAATGGCTAAAGATATACAGAATTATATTCATTCACATTCTTTCACACCTCAGGAAATACGCCTCAGAATTAACAGGCCCATCGAAATAAATAGTGGCAGTGATATACACTGGATTACCCACCAGAGATTGTCACAGCAAGAAGCGAAATATATTTTAAACAGAATTAGTGAGCATTCTATCTACCGGCTGGAAGAAGAATTACGGCAGGGTTATATCACGATTAAAGGCGGTCACCGTATAGGGATATCGGGTTCTGTTATCGTCGAAAATGGTTCAGTAAAGGCGATAAAACATATTTCCTCTTTCAATATCCGAATTTCGAACGAGGTAGTTGGAATTTCTAAGCAATACCTTCCTTTACTTTACGATAATCGTTATATGAACACGTTAGTCATTGGCCCGCCACAATCAGGAAAAACGACACTACTAAAAGATTTGGCAAGATTCACCTCTAGTGGATGGAAAGAACTTCCTGCCCAAAAAACCGGAGTTGTTGATGAGAGGTCAGAAATTTGTGCCTCATTAAATGGTATCCCGCAAGAATCCAGTGGTTTACGTATAGATGTGCTAGACCATTGCCCCAAATCGGAAGGTATGATGATGTTTGTAAGGTCAATGTCGCCTGAAGTCATTATTGTTGATGAAATTGGGAGCGAAAAAGATGTACAAGCCATTCTGGAAGTAATTAATGCAGGTGTAACGATTATGTGTTCCGTTCATGGAAGAAGCTATGAAGAAATACGGAGGAGACCGGCATTATCATCGTTAATCGATCAAAAGGTTTTTAGCCGAATGCTTGTACTGTCAAATACCTGTCAGGCCGGAGAAGTGATCGAGGTTCTTGATTGCGATGGTAACAAAATTGCTCAACGAGGCAGGGGAGTATATTGAAATGGATTGGAGCATTATTAGTTATCCTAACCTGTTTTTTTACCGGGATGGACTATTCCAGAAGATTAGCGCAACGTCCTAAAGCATTGCGGTTATGGAAAAATGCATTACTAATACTTGAAGCGGAAATGGTATACAGTCATGCAACTGTACAAAATGCATGTGAAAATATTGCAAAGCAAATCGGTGATCCACTTTCAGGATTCTTTCTTAGTGTAAGTAAAAGGTTACAGTATGAAAAGACCGATTTATATCTAATCTGGGAAGAAGAAGTGGATCAGTTTTGGACAAGAGCAGCTTTAAGTAAAGAAGACAAAGAAATTATAAAGCAATTTGGCAAAACCCTAGGTCAACACGATATTATCCAACAGAAAAAATATATCCAATTAGCGATCGTTCACCTGGAAAATAAACATAAAGAATCTATTGAAATGAATCAGCGCTACGGTAAAGTATCTGGCAGCTTAGGATTATTATCTGGAGTATTTATTGCATTACTCTTGCTATAGAAAGGTGATTAGTGATGGTTGGTGATACAAGTATATTATTTCAAATTGCGGGCATCGGGATTGTTGTAGCAATGATTCATACTGTTTTAAAACAGATGGGGAAAGAAGAGTTTGCCCAGTTTGTCAGTCTTGTTGGTTTTATCATCGTGTTATTATTTGTAATCAACAGCATTTCTGACCTGTTTGAACAGATTCGGGCTGTATTTTTTTTTAGAGGGTAATCAGGATGGGAATATTTGAAGTTGTCAGCATAGGTATTGTTTCAGCAGTGCTTGTGCTTTTACTGAAAGATAGTCAGCCTGCCATTGCTTACCTGATTATCGTTCTTACGGTACTTTATTTTCTGATATTTACTATCCACTATGTGAAGGAGATCCTGCAACTAGTAACATATCTCGGAGAGGAAGCAAAAATACAAAGTTTTTATATTAAAACAATCCTGCAGATAATCGGCATTTCGTATATCGCAGAAATAGGATCAAATATAGTTAAAGATGCAGGACTGGAGTCTGTCGCCTATAAAATAGAACTCATTGGAAAGATATTTATATTAATTTTAGCCATACCTATATTTCAGTCACTGATAGAAACAATTATTCACCTTTTTCCAATATCGTAAGTGGGAAGGATTATTATGAAACTTTGCAATATATCAGTCTGCATTTTGATTTTATTATTAATATTTGGACAACCAATTGAAACTATTGCAGCAGAAGAATCGAATGAAGCTTTAAGAAGTTATCAGGAAGTTCTTACAGGTAGTGAACTGGAAAGTTACTGGGAACATCTTTCTGAACAATACAGTAATGTATTCCCTGAGCTTAGGAAAAGTGATTTTTGGACAATGGTGAGAGACCAGAATCAAATCAGCTTGAAATCATGGTTCAAAGGCTTTATCCGCTTTTTCTTATATGAAATTATTGAGAATGGTAAATTACTTGCTACATTGATGCTGCTGACATTGTTTTGTTTATTATTGCAAACGATTCAGAATGCATTTGAAAGAAAAGTTGTCAGTAAAGTAGCATATGCCGTTGTGTATATAATGTTAATCATCATTGCAATGAAAAGTTTTCAACTCGCCGCAACTTATGTTACCGATACAATTGACATGGCGCAAAGCTTTTTAATTGCTCTAATTCCATTACTTCTAGGGTTATTAGCCTCATTGGGAAATCTTTTATCGATTTCATTTTTTCATCCAATCATTATTTTTCTTATCCATACAAGTGTCTTTGTTGTTTCCAAAGTAGTTCTCCCGTTAATTTTACTATCCGCCATTCTGCAGATTGTTAGTACACTGAATTCAGAATACAAGGCAACAAAGCTTGCCAACTTAATTAAAAACATTGCTATAAGCATTATGGGGATTTTGCTGACTGTTTTTCTGGGAGTTATATCAGTTCAGGGTGCTGCTAGTGCCATTCAGGATGGAATAGCAATGAAGACAGCTAAATTTGTAACAGGAAATTTTATACCGGTTATTGGAAGGATATTCACGGACGCAACGGATACGGTTTTGAGTGCAACCATACTAATTAAAAACGGTATAGGGATTATAGGTATAGTTATTCTGATTATTATTGTGATGTTTCCGGCAATAAAAATATTCATCATCTCATTAATGTATAAGGTAACAACAGCAATTCTTCAGCCAATCGGGGACGGACCGGTAATTGAGTGTTTAGATATTATTGGTAAGCACATTCTGTACTTATTTGCCGCATTACTGCTCGTCTCTTTCATGTTTTTCTTCACTGTAGTTATTCTCATAGTCTCCAGCAATATAACAATGATGGTGAGGTAGGTGGAGTGACTATGGAGTATGTGACAAGCTGGATTCTTCAAATCATTATATACATGATTTTAGCATTAATCGTTGATTTAATTCTTCCCAGTTCTAAAATGAAACAATACGCCAAATTAGTGATCGGAGTATTATTAATTTTGATCATTCTTCAGCCAGTGTTGTCTCTCTTTAAGGTAGATCTGGAGCAATTTATTTCACCTATGATTGAATCCCAACAAATGGAGTCACTGGATCAACTGATTAAAAATGAAACAAATACAAAGAAAAGTGAAATAGAATCAGTCAATCAAGCATATGTATTAGAAGAAGTGGTTGTCCAAATGGAAAATATAGTAGAGGAGGAGCTTAAATCAACTTTTCAATTATCTATTTCACATTTAGAAGTTTCACTGGATAGTGAATCAAATGATGAACAGGCCAGTATAGATAATGTTTTCGTACAAGTTATTCCATATGAAGAGGGTGTTCTGAAAACTGTCGAAACAATTGAGATTGAAGTGGGTGAACCAGCAGCTGATCAGGAAGAACAACATCCGGAAAATAAAGAAGTCCTGGAGTTTCTTGCGAAAGAATGGCAGGTGAGTGAAGAGAACATCATCATAGAATGGGAGGAGGAAGAAAGTGATTGATAAACTGAAGCAATTTTTATCATCTTTAAAATCTCGTGAAAAAAAGCCAACGAAACTTCATTATATTGCATTAATCGGACTAGTTGGTGTCTTTCTTCTTTTAGTTAGCAACATGTTCCAGTCAGAATCAACTGATCAGGAACAGAACTTTAAACCTTTAGATGAAGAATTAAAAAGTACAGAAGATGAAGAAACCTGGAAACAGAAGGAATCATCTAATGCGACAACAAAAATTAAAGGATTGGAGGAGGCGTATGAAAATGATTTAAACAATTTACTGGAAAAAATAACTGGTGTCTCTAATGTGGACGTTATGGTCAACCTTGATGCAACGAATGAACAGGTATATGAGAAAAACTTAATAATAGGATCACAGGTAACGAATGAAACGGATCAAAATGGCGGAGAGAGAAGAATTGATGATGAAACGAGAGAGCAGACTGTTGTGATATTAAGACAAGGTGATCAGGAAGTACCTTTACTTGTACAGACTAAGAAACCGGGGGTAAGAGGGGTACTCGTTGTAGCAACAGGTGTTGATAATCTGGAAGTGAAAAAATGGGTGATAGATGCCGTGTCGAAAGTGTTGGATGTACCGGCACACCGCATATCTGTCATGCCTAAAAATAAATAGATTTAAGGGAGGAAGAATGATGTTAAAAAAACAAACAGTATGGTTATTGACAATGTTGAGTTTAATGATTGTGTTAAGTGTTTATTATTTAAATGCACCAAATGAAGGAGATTTAGCGTACTTTGATACAGATCTGGAAAATCAGGATCAGGTAACTTCCCAGTCTCTGAATAATTCTGGTGAGGAAGGTATTACAGATTTGGAAGACGAAGAAGAACTTGCTAAAGAATTAGACACCTCATCCATTTCCTCTGAAGAACATTTTGCTGCTGTCCGAATGGAAATTACTAATCAGAGAAGTATGGAGAAAGAACGTCTGGAAACAATCGTGGCATCAGCTGAAGCAACTTCTGAAGAAAAGAGCCAGGCATATGAGGCAATGAAGGAAATTGAATTACTGGAGTCAAAAGAGACAATTGTTGAGGATATGATTAAATCTTCCAACGGATTTGAAGAAGTACTTGTACGCAATGTTTCAGATGGAAATGTGGTAGTCACAGTTCAAGTCGATTCCCTGACAAGCAAAGAAGCCAACCAGATCATTCAGCAAACAAAGCAGGAGTTTGGTGAAGTGGACATTGAAGTTGTTTATCAAACAAATTAATAAATAGATTGTTTGACAGTAATCATCTTATTACTGTCGTTTTTCTTTTTAAAATTGTTGCAGTTTTACTATTGTTTGCGTAAAATGTTAAAAGGAGTTATTAGTACCTGTTATTAAATGTAACTAAGAATGAAGGGGTGCAATGGGATGTTATCAATTAAAGAATTGGAAACACTAATTGAAAAACTAGATAAATCATCAATTGATGAATTTACTTATGAAGCAAATGGAGCAAAAATAAAATTAAAAAAGAATAATGCTGTAGTGGAAACAGTTGCCAAGGAATCTGTACATAAACCGGTGGAAATCCAGCCATCACCAGTGGAACATAATGAAGTGAAAACAGAAGAAGTATCACAGGAAGTTCCTGCCCAGCAAGATGCCGTGAAGGATTATGATCACGAAATTGTTTCACCAATGGTCGGAACATTTTACAGTTCTCCTTCACCAGATAAGCCTGCATTTGTACAAGTTGGCGACACTGTAAATGGAGATACAGTCGTATGTATTGTGGAAGCAATGAAATTATTTAATGAAATTGAAGCAGATGTAAATGGAACCATTACAGAAATTTTAGTTGAAAATGGTGAGCTAGTTGAATATGGCCAGCCATTATTTCGGATTAAGTCAGTATAAGGGGATGAAGCTGTGATTAAGAAACTCTTAATTGCGAATCGAGGAGAAATTGCTGTAAGAATCATTCGCACATGTAAAGAAATGGGGATTGAAACAGTTGCAGTTTATTCTGAAGCAGATCGTGATGCTTTACATGTGAAGCTAGCAGATGAAGCATACTGTATCGGTCCAAAACTAAGTAGTGAGAGCTATTTGAATTTTACAAATATTATGAGTGTAGCAACATTAACAGAATCTGATGCTATCCATCCGGGTTACGGGTTTTTATCTGAAAATGCTGATTTCGCTGATATTTGTCAGGCTTGCAATGTTACTTTTGTTGGTCCAAGTTCTTATGCAATTCAGAAGATGGGAACAAAGGATGTTGCAAGAGAAACGATGAAAGAGGCAGGAGTTCCGGTAGTTCCGGGATCAAATGGAATTATTGAAAATGAAGAACAGGCATTGGAAGTTGCAAACCAGATAGGTTTCCCTGTGATCATAAAAGCAACTGCCGGTGGTGGCGGAAAAGGAATCCGTGTGGCACGAGATAAAGAGGAATTAATGAAAGGGATTCGTGTTACACAAAATGAAGCTGAAAAAGCTTTTGGGAACCCTGGTGTCTATCTGGAAAAGTTCATTGAGGATTTCCGGCATGTCGAAATTCAGGTTTTAGCAGATAACCATGGAAATGCTATTCACTTAGGGGAACGTGACTGTACGGTTCAGAGAAGACTTCAGAAATTGATTGAGGAGACTCCGTCACCTGCTATCAGTGAATCAATGCGTAAGAAAATGGGTGATGCTGCTGTCAAAGCTGCCAAAGCAGTTAACTATTCCGGTGCTGGTACCATTGAATTTATATTTGATAATAAGGAAAATAAGTTCTATTTTATGGAAATGAATACAAGGATTCAGGTGGAGCATCCCGTTACAGAAATGGTAACAGGTGTTGATTTAATCAGAGAGCAGATCAATATTGCCAACAATGAACCATTATCCTATACACAAGAAGATATTACATTTGATGGCTGGGCGATTGAGTGCCGTATTAATGCAGAAAACCCGGAAAAGGACTTTATGCCTTCACCAGGTGAGATAACTATGTACCTTGCCCCAGGCGGGCTTGGTGTTCGTATTGATTCTGCGGCATATCCCGGTTACCGGATACCTCCATATTATGATTCCATGATTGCCAAATTGATCACTTACGGGAAATCAAGGGATGAAGCTGTTCATAAAATGAAGCGTGCTTTAGATGAATTTGTTATTGAAGGGGTACACACAACGATTCCTTTTCACAGGAAAATGATGGTTCATCCAGTATTTGTTGAAGGTGATTTTAATACAAGATTTTTAGAAAAGTATAGTATAATGAAGGATGAAGAGTAGAAACTTTTATTAGGAGAAAAGGAGGGGAAATATGACGAATGCGAATTTATTGCATGTAGGAGAACCTTCCCAGCTTGGTAAAGTGGAAATTGCCCCAGATGTCCTTGAAGTCATTGCCGGTATTGCTACAACAGAAGTTAACGGAGTTTCAAGTATGCGCGGGAACTTTGCTTCAGGGGTGGCAGAGAAATTAGGAAAGAAAACACATGGAAAAGGTGTTAAAGTAGATTTGACCGAGAATGGTGTATTGATCGATGTATACACTGTCGTTGATTACGGATTCTCTATTCCTAAAGTAGCTGAAAGTATTCAGACAAACGTGAGACAAACTATCGAAAATATGACAGCAATAACCATTAAAGAGATTAACATTCACATAGTTGGTGTCCATATGGAACAGAATCCTAACCAGGACAATCAAGAAAATGAAGAATAAAGAAGAAAGCCCACAATCAACTTGTGGGCTTTGTTTACTAATAATAACCTTTAACAACCGTTGTCTTAATTTTTTTCTTTAGATATTGGTAATCAAATTCAGAACATGATATCATTTGTAAATGAAATGTACCATGAATTTGATCGTGATAAGGAGTATAGAACAATGAAACGACGAACTGCACGAGAAAAAGCTTTGCAAATTCTTTTTCCGCTGGACAGAGAAGAATATAATGTAGAAGAAGCAAGAAATTATTTAATCGATGAGACAGAACAGGATTCCTTTTTAATTAATTTAGTAAATGGTGTTGTAGAGAATAAAGAAGAAATTGATACTAAAATATCCGCACACCTGGAGAAATGGTCATTGAATCGTTTAGCAACAGTTGAACGAACATTGCTGAGGATTGCAACATATGAACTTTTTTATGAAAAAGATGCACCTCCCAGTGTTGTGATAAATGAAGCAATCGAAATTGCTCATATATTTGGTGACGATAAATCAGGTAAATTTATAAATGGTGTTTTATCAAAAATGTTATAATATAGGGGGAAGAAATCATGGCAGCAGAAGTTATCTATGGAAGTGAATTAGCTCAGTCAATGAGAGACGAAATGAAAAATGAAGTACTGGACTTGAGAGAGAAAGGAATTATTCCTGGCTTAACCGTTATTTTAATCGGGGACGATCCTGCTTCTAAATCCTATGTGCTTGGGAAGCAAAGAGCATCGGAATATGTGGGTGTAGAATCAGACTTAATTACATTACCAGATTCCACATCAGAAGAGGAGTTATTATCACTAATCAACGAATTAAATAATAAAGAAGAGGTACATGGTATTCTCGTTCAGCTGCCATTACCTGCGCATATCAATGAACAAAAAGTAATTGAAACAATAACACCAGAGAAAGATGTTGACGGCTTCCATCCAATTAATATCGGAAGAATGATGACAGGTAAAGATACATTCTTTCCTTGTACACCTTATGGCATTATTCAAATGCTGAAATCGAAGGATATTAAGATCGAAGGAAAGCATGCTGTTATCATAGGCAGAAGTAATATCGTCGGTAAACCGGTAGGTCAATTGCTATTAAACGAAAATGCAACAGTAACCTATTGTCATTCCAGGACTAATGATATGGAAAAATATATCAATCAGGCAGATATTCTAATAGTAGCAGTTGGGATGGAGCATTTTATCAATGGCGACTATATTAAAGACGGTGCAGTAGTAATAGATGTCGGTGTGAATCGGACAAAGGAAGGTACATTAACTGGGGATGTTGAATTTGAGAGTGCAAAAGAAAAAGCAAGTTTCATCACACCTGTTCCAAAAGGTGTTGGACCAATGACAATTACCATGCTATTGCATAATACAATCAAATCAGCAAAAATACATAATGGTGTAAATAGTTAATTTATGAAATGTTTTTAAACAACATAAGGTCATTGCAATTATTGCTAATGGCCTTTTCTATTAAGATTTATTTTGCGGAGCTTACCTAAAATAGTAAGAAGTTAATATTTGCAGGAAATGAGTGTTGTTAATGGAGGATAAATATCTTTCGGTAACGGCTTTAACCAGATATATTAAAAAGAAATTTGATGTAGACAAGCATTTAAGTAATATCTGGCTAAGAGGGGAAATTTCTAATTTTAAACACCACAGCAGAGGCCATATGTATATGACAATAAAAGATGATAATGCCAGTATAAGAGCTGTCATGTTTCAGAGCCAGAATATGAATATGGACTTTAAGCCAGAAGACGGAATGAAAGTACTGCTGCTGGGGAATGTAAGCGTCTTTGAATCAAGCGGGCAATATCAGCTTTACATTCAGGAGATGCAGCCAGACGGAATTGGAGCATTGCATCTGGCTTTTGAACAATTAAAAGAAAAGCTTGAAAAAGAAGGGATATTCGACCAGCAGCACAAAAAAGAGATACCTGAATATCCGGAGAAAATTGCTGTTTTAACTTCACCGACAGGGGCTGCTGTAAGAGATATACTGACAACATTAGAAAGACGGTATCCTCTTGTTAATGTATTGGTTGTTCCTATTCTTGTACAAGGAAAATATGCAAAAGATTCGATTGCTGAAGCGATTAATAAGACAAACAGCCTAAAAGGAATAGATCTGATTATTTTGGGCAGAGGTGGCGGATCAATCGAGGAATTATGGGCTTTTAATGAGGAAAAAGTCGCTCGTGCTATTTTTCAATCCTCCATTCCGATTATTTCTGCTGTCGGTCATGAAACAGACTTTACTATTAGTGATTTTGCAGCAGATGTTCGTGCGGCAACACCTACTGCGGCGGCAGAGATTGCCGTACCATCAAGGAAGGAAATAATGGAGTATGTGCAGCAGTTAAACCGGATGTTAACAAACAATCATAACAGATACATTCATCATCAGAAGCAAGACTTAAAGAGATTGCAGGAATCTTATGCGTTTAAATATCCGAAACGATTTATAACTGAGAAAGAACAGATACTGGATCGTTTAATCGAAAGAAAACAATTATCAATAAACAGGTACGCCAAAGAAAAATGGGACAAGTGGAAGTATGCGGATAAACAACTGGAATATATTAATCCGGAAAAAATCATTCATTTAAAAGAAGAAAAATTAAAAAGCGTACATAATCAATTGGTTCAGCAGGGGAACCATCTTATCGAGAAAAACAAATCAAAATTCAGCCATCAGTTGTCTCAATTAGAGCTTCTTAATCCAATGAATATTATGTTAAGGGGTTATTCCATCGCTTATAATGAGAATGAAGATTTAATTACTAAAGCTTCTGAAGTAAAAGTTGGCGATAATTTCACCGTCCAATTAGCAGATGGTAAAGTATTTGGAAAAGTAAAGAATGTGGAGGGGAATAATAATGGCTAATGACCAATCGTTATCCTTTGAGGAAGCACTCAAAAAGTTAGAAGAAATAGTTGGAAAAATGGAAGCAGGAGACATTCCATTAGAGAAGGCAATGGAATATTATGCAGAAGGATCAAAGTTATCCAAGATCTGTCATGACAAATTAGTGCAAGCTGATAAACAGTTAAAAGAAATAATGGATGAGAATGGCGAGTTATCGTTATTTACGATACAGGAGGAAAGTTAGGTGGATACAAATTTATCGAATTATTTAAAAAAAGAGCAGGATAAGCTTAACGAGTTGTTATCTGCTTATCTTAGTAAGCTTTCCATGCCACCGCTGCTAAATCATTCTACAAAGTACTCCATCGAGGCGGGTGGGAAGAGGCTGCGCCCAATTCTCATGAAATTAACCTGTGAAGGTTTAAACGGTGACTCAGAAAAAGTTTATCCGGCAGCCATGGCACTGGAAATGATCCATACATATTCTCTGATTCATGATGATCTGCCGGCAATGGATAATGATACATATCGACGGGGAATGTTAACAAATCATAAGAAATTTGATGAGGCGACAGCGATTTTAGCTGGGGACGGATTACTGACCAACAGTTTTCACGTGATTTCAAATGCAGCTTGCTATTCGGACACTGAGAAAGTATTTCTTATCTCTAAATTGGCATCGGCAAGTGGTTTAGAAGGAATGGTTGCAGGTCAGCTAATGGATATGCAGGCTGAAAAGGAAAGCATATCTGTTGAACAATTAGAGGAAATACATCAGTTAAAAACAGGCAGACTGCTAACTTTTTCAATCGTTACAGGGGCCTATTTAGCCGGAGCAGACAGCATGATTCTACAAAAGATGGAGCGATTCGGTAATCTAATCGGGTTAATATTTCAGATTCAGGATGATATACTCGATGTTATAGGTGATTCGGAAATAATGGGAAAAGCCTCCGGCAGTGATGAGGATAATCAGAAATCAACTTATCCATCCCTTTTAGGTTTAAACGGGGCAATTGAGCATAAAAACAGATATGTTAAACAGGCAAAAAACTTACTAGAAGAAATGGAACTAAACGGGACTTTGCTGGAAAAGTTAGTTGATTATTTAGGCAGTCGAAATCAATAAGGATTGAGTAAAACTTAATTTAATGGTATAATATAAATATAAATACGGAATGGTGCAGTATCCTAGTCAATCCTCCATTTCTGAAGGCGGGCCTAAAAATCCGCCAAAGGGCACATCGATGAAGTTCCTTGTGTTGGCTTGAGGCGCCCAGCCTTGGGTCGATGCTGGGAGTTAAGGTTGAAGGGCGATCCACAAAGGCATGTGGGCGAAGACCCTTCTTCCGCGGAGGCCCATCTCTGTTTTTGTCACTTAGCCAAGGGGCGAGAATGGAATGGGGTATGAACCTGCTTTAACAAGGATCGGGATCTTTGTGAGCAGCGTAGCCTGCCTTGAGTGGTACGAAGGGGATTACAGGCAATAAAGTGTTCTGATTAGGTGGCCACTAATCAGGACATGTTTTTCTGTATGAAATTCGTACTGCAAAAGAGGCTAGGAAATGGTTAAAGGTTGTTGAGGAAATCTCCTAGGCTGTTCTGTTCAAGACATTTATGCGGGATTATAGTGTGGACTAAGTGGTAATCCAGTCTAGCTGTTGGTGACAACGCTAAGACAGATTTAAAGGGGAACCGCCAGAATGGCAACATTCGGTATCTGTCTGGGAAAACCTACTGGACCTAAGCCGCAGTTTTTACTGCATAAATGACCATTCCATTATTAATACATAATGGTGGCTTATATAAAATAGAATGATTTACTTAAATGAGGTAAGTTTATGAATAAGACTCAATTGCAAAAGTCGATAAAATTTAGTTTGAGTATTGCCGTTATCACATTTGTGCTAGCGGCTATTTTTTCAATTGTTTCATCATCTGTCTTAAGCGGTGTCATGTCAATTGTTGGCTTATTAATTGTTTTAGTTATCGTATTAATAGGTGTTTTCTTTGATATGCTCGGTATCGCTGCAACAGCAGCAGATGAGGTGCCATTTCATGCAATGGCAGCAGAGAAGGTAAGCGGTGCCAGGCAGGCAATTGCCATTGTCAGGAATGCAGATCGATTTGCAAGCTTCTGTAATGATGTAATTGGGGATATTTCTGGTATAATTAGCGGAACTGCCTCTGCTATTGTTATCTTGCAAATTTCGAATAATTTCGGTTATAGTGAAGGTACCACGTTACATTTGTCGTTAAGTGTATTTTTAACAAGCTTAGTGGCTGCACTAACGGTTGGAGGAAAAGCTTTAGGGAAGTATCTGGCAATACATTCATCCACCAGGATTATTTATACTGTTGGTAAAATCATTGCATTCCTGGAGAATAAGCTTAAAATAAAAGTATTGTCAAAATAATAGACAAGTTTCGTGTTTCCGTTTTTTTGCTGTTAGATTCGGGAATGAGGAATTTAATAATTCAGATGATAAGTAACTAAAATGAATGAAGTAGGGAGGACACCGCTTGTGGACCTTACCAAAATGAAAGATCCCAAATTTTTAAAACAATTGTCGGTGGAAGAATTAGAGGAACTTGCGATGCATATTCGCCAGTTTTTAATTGAGAAACTATCTGTAACAGGTGGACACTTAGGAGCGAACCTTGGTGTCGTGGAGTTAACTTTAGCTTTACACAAACACTTTAATAGTCCGTATGATAAGCTTATTTTTGATGTAGGTCATCAATCCTATATTCATAAAATGTTAACAGGCAGAACAGACCAATTTGACACATTGCGTCAATACAAAGGTCTTTGCGGTTTTCCGAAAATGTCTGAGAGTGAACATGATGTTTGGGAAACTGGTCATAGTTCCACCTCTTTATCTGCAGCCATGGGTATGGCTGCTGCAAGAGACTTGAAGAATGAAAAGAACGCCGTTGTACCGATAATTGGGGACGGCGCTCTAACAGGTGGTATGGCTTTAGAAGCACTAAATCATATCGGCCATGAAAAAAAGAAATTAACTGTAATCCTCAATGATAATGAAATGTCTATTGCTGGAAATGTAGGGGCACTGCACAAAGCGCTAGGGAGAATGCGCAGTGCGGGTAAATACAATCGTGTAAAAGATGAAATTGAATACTTAATGAAACGCATTCCGGCAGTCGGTGGTAAAATTGCGCAAACTGCTGAGCGCGTAAAAGATAGTATGAAATATTTTATGGTTCCTGGTATGCTTTTTGAGGAATTTGGCTTTACTTATTTTGGTCCAGTTGATGGACACGATTTTAAAGATCTGGAAGAAAATCTGCAGTACGCTGCTAAAACGGATGGTCCGGTATTAATTCATGTAATTACCAAGAAGGGGAAAGGTTATCAACCTGCTGAGACGGACAAAAAAGATAAATGGCATGGTGTCGGTCCATATAAAATTGATTCTGGTGAAAAAATTAAACCCGTTGACAATAAACCGGCTTGGAGTCAGGTGGTTAGTGATGCGGTTGAGAAAGTAGCTGAATTAGATAACAGAGTTGCTGTAATCACCCCTGCGATGATCCTTGGGTCAAAGTTAGAGAAATTTCAGAAACGTTATCCAGATCGTCTATTTGATGTTGGGATTGCAGAACAGCACGCTGTCACAATGGCAGCTGGTATGGCGACACAGGGGATGAAACCTTTTGTAGCAATATATTCAACATTTCTCCAACGTGCCTACGACCAGATGGTCCATGATGTGTGCAGGCAAAATCTGAATGTGGCATTCGGAATTGATCGGTCCGGGCTTGTTGGAGCAGATGGGGAAACGCATCAGGGCGTTTTTGATATCTCCTTCTTGCGTCATTTACCTAATTTAGTATTAATGATGCCAAAGGACGAAAATGAATGTCAACACATGGTCTATACTGCCATGAATTATAATGATGGTCCAATTGCTCTTCGTTTTCCACGTGGTAACGGACTTGGAGTACCGATGGAAGAAGAATTTCACTCTATACCGATTGGGAAATGGGAAGTATTGGAGAAAGGGACGGATGCTGTCATATTGACTTTCGGGACAACCGTTGAAATGGCACTTTCGGCTAGTAAAAAGTTGAAGAAAAATGGTGTAAATGTGGAAGTAGTAAATGCTCGTTTTATAAAACCAATGGATACAGAAATGCTGCACGAAATTATGAAACGGAATATTCCTGTTTTAACGATTGAAGAATCAATACTTCAAGGTGGATTCGGAAGTGCGGTATTAGAATTTGCGGAAGAGCATAATTATTATCCAAAAATGAAACGGATGGGAATACCTGATCGATTTATTGAACATGGAAATGTTGATAAATTACTGGAAGAAATCGGTTTGACAGAGGATAATGTTATAAAAGAAATGAACTATTTAATGCAACCACAAAAGAATAATAAAAAAAGGGCATGATAAGTAGATGAGTAAAAAAATTCGTCTGGACCAGTTAATCGTCGATCGAGGTCTGATTGAAACCAGAGAAAAAGCGAAAAGAACAATTATGGCTGGCTTGGTTTTTTCTAAAGGAATCAGGCTGGAAAAGCCGGGTACCAAGGTCGATGATGATATCCCGCTAGAAGTTAAAGGAAAATTAATACCATATGTGGGCCGTGGTGGTCTGAAATTGGAGAAAGCACTAAAATTTTTTAACATTTCACTTGATAATCGAATTATGGTAGATGTAGGTTCTTCAACAGGCGGGTTTACTGATTGTGGTTTACAAAATGGTGTCAAACTTAGTTATGCAATAGATGTTGGCTATAATCAACTGGATTGGAAACTGAGAAATGATCCAAGGGTAGTGGTTATGGAGAGAACTAACTTCAGGCATGTAACCCCCGATATGTTAAAGTATGAGACGCCTGATTTTGCAACGGTGGATGTCTCTTTCATTTCCTTACGATTAATATTAGAGCCATTGTATAATATTTTAAGTGAACAAAGTGATTGCATTATCTTAATCAAACCCCAATTTGAAGCTGGAAGAGATCAAGTTGGAAAAAAAGGAATAGTGAGAGATCCTGATGTACACAAACAAGTAGGTGTAAACATCTTAACATTTGCTAAAAACATTGGTTTTTCGATTTCGGGTTTAACCTTCTCGCCCATAACAGGTGGGGACGGGAATATTGAATTTCTTGCATGGTTAAAAAAAGGAAGCCACAGTAATAAACATGAAAATTTACCTGAAGAAGTAGATCGTGTAGTTACGGAAGCACATCAGGAATTGACGAATAAGTAATTGGACTACGGATAAGGTAGTCCATTTTCGTATGACAATCTTTAACTTGGAGGATATGTTGATGAATAAGGCGCAAAGACATATTAAAATAAGAGAAATTATAACCGAAAATGAAGTAGAAACACAGGATGACTTGGTTGTCCATTTCAAAGATCTAGGATATACCATTACACAGGCAACAATATCCCGTGATATTAAAGAACTTCATTTAGTTAAAGTTCCCACTTCTGAGGGTAAGTATAAATACAGCTTGCCTGCTGACCAGAAATTCAACCCATTAAATAAGTTAAGAAGATTTATTATGGATGCCTTTGTTAGTATTGACACAGCAACGCATTTTATAGTAATGAAAACCCTGCCGGGGAATGCACAGGCAATGGGTGCATTAATTGATAATTTAAGCTGGGAAGAAATTATTGGAACCATTTGCGGAGATGATACCATTCTTATTATATGCAAAACAGTAGACGATGCGGAAAAAATAAAGAATCAGTTTCTAGAAATGCTTTAGTTATAGGGGTGTTAAAATGTTAACAGAACTGTCGATTGAAAATTTTGCAATTATCGATCGTTTATCGATTACTTTCCAAAAAGGGCTTACAGTCCTGACAGGGGAAACGGGTGCGGGGAAATCAATCATCATTGATGCTCTTAGTTTGTTAACAGGTGGCAGAGGGTCTGTAGAATATATCCGGCATGGTGAGAAAAAAGCCGTTTTAGAGGGACTCTTTATCATTGAAGAAGTGGATCATCCGGTATACGAAAAAGCTGAACAATTAGGTATTGAGATAAGGGAGGACCAGATGGTAGTTCTCCACCGGACAATTTCCCAGTCAGGAAAGAGTATTTGCCGTATTAATGGTAAACTGACAACACTAGGCATATTAAAGGAAATTGGTCAATTACTCCTGGACATTCACAGTCAACACGAGACACAGGCATTATTAGACCCGGAAAAACACATTGAATTACTGGATTATTATTTTCAAACAACCCAACCTGGTTTTATGAATGAATACAAGACAATTTATACCAAGTGGAAGACTTTACTAAAAAAATATCAAAGTCAAAATAAAAATGAAAAAGAATTAGCACAGCGTCTCGATTTACTGCAATTTCAGCTAACTGAAATACAATCAGCTAACTTAATACCAAATGAAGATGAATCTTTACTTGAAGAAAGAAATACATTGCAAAATTTTGAAAAAATATACCAGAACATTACGGATGCATATAATGGTTTGCATGGTGAGCAGCGTGCCTTGGACTGGCTGTCCCTTACTTCGAATCATCTTGAGATAGCTGGGGAAAATAATCAGGATATAAAAGAAATTTATGATCAGTTTATTGACCATTATTATATTATTGAGGAATTATCTTATAAAATGAGACAACAGATTGACGGGATGGAGTTTGATCCTGAGCGCTTACAGATTATTGAGTCAAGATTAAATGAAATAAACCAGTTAAAGCGAAAATATGGCTCAAATGTTGAAGAAATATTGGAGTATAGTGCTAAAGTGGAAGAAGAATTAAATGAAATAGAGAACAATGACCAACATATTCAAATGTTGGAAAAGCGGCTCGAAGGAATGTCTCAGGATTTACTGCTGGAGGCGAAAAATCTTCATGACCTGCGCCTAAGAGCTGCGAATCAGTTAGAGAAAGCTGTTTTAAGTGAACTAAAAGAATTATATTTGGAAAAATCCCAGTTTAAAGTGGATGTTAATATAATAAATAACGGCGGATCCGAGCATTTAAATTTAGATGGTGTTTCTGTAAGAGCAACGGAGAAAGGAATAGACCATGTTCAATTCTCTATATCCACTAATCCCGGGGAACCACCTAAACCATTGCATAAGATTGCATCAGGTGGAGAGATGTCTCGTATTATGTTAGCACTTAAAAACATTTTCGCTAAACACCAAGGGCTTACAAGTGTCATTTTTGATGAAGTTGATACAGGAGTTAGCGGAAGAGTTGCTCAAGCAATGGCTGAGAAAATATATAACATTTCCATCGGTTCGCAAGTATTATGTATATCTCATCTGCCACAAGTAGCGTCCATCGCAGACACCCATTTAAAAATAGAGAAAAAAGTTAAAAACGACCGCACTCATACAATTGTTAAAGAACTGGATCTTGATGGACGTATTGCTGAGATAGGTAAGATGATGACAGGTACTGAGTTAACTGATGCCTCAAAATTACACGCAAAAGAATTAATTGAAGGGAATAAACAATTAAAGAACAAATAATTAGAATAATCCATGATTTTTTCATACGAAAACACCCATTGAAAAATCAGGCTTGTAATACTTTATTCATCATTATACCAAGCCAGGTTTTTCTAAGAAAAGTGGAAAACATCACAAGAAATTGCTATGTTTAACGGGTTTAAAAAACCGTTTCAAAGGCCAAATTAGTTATACAGATATCATGATCTGTATAACAAGGAGGGTGATGTAATGAAAAATGACTGGATTAGAAAAATTATAGGATTAATACTCCTTGTCTCTTTATTGACACTACCTTTGGTTACACCATTTCAAATATATCTTTCGATCCCCAGCCAAATGAAAGTATTTAACAGCATCGATCAGATTCAGTTACCCAACTTAGGAGATGCTGTTACCGTGACAACAACAGAAAATTCTCATGCAAGAACCGCTGCAGATATTATGCCGTACGCTGAAGAAAGTGGCGATACGGAAGTAATTTACACATTTTCCAATATTCCTTTAAAGAAAGTAGACATTTCCGTATATGATGATTATTATGTCGTTCCGGGTGGGCAATCAATCGGTATTAATTTACACACGGAGGGTGTTCTTGTTGTTGGCCATCATATTGTTCCAACAGAAGATGGCGATAAATCACCTGGTGAAGATGCAAATATTAAAGTAGGTGACAGTATTATTCAAATTAATGACCAATCGATCAGGAAAATGGAAGAAGTCGCCCCTCTTGTCAAACAGGCAGGAAAAAATAACAGTCCATTGGAAATAAAGCTGAAACGAGGGAATAAAACTATAGAAACTAGTCTAAAACCTCAGTTAGATAAAAACGACAATGATTATCGTATCGGTTTATATATCCGTGATTCTGCAGCAGGTATTGGAACAATGACATTCTATGATCCACAATCAAAAAAATATGGTGCATTAGGACATATTATTTCCGATATGGATACAAGGAAACCTGTAGAGATCCATAATGGTTCCATTGTGAATTCAACAGTTAAAGAAATAAAAAAAGGTGAGAATGGTATCCCTGGTGAGAAGCGGGCAGAATTTGATGTGAATGATTCAAAGCTTGGGAATATAACAAAAAATACCCCTTTTGGAATCTTTGGAGCATTAGACAGTACTCCGGAGAAAAATAAATGGTCGGAACCACTTCCCATCGCCTTACCCAGTCAGGTGAAAGAAGGTAAAGCTCAAATATTAACCGTTATTGAAGGTGAGGAAGTAGAGGCTTTTGACGTAGAAATTGTGAATAATGTCGTACAGGAAGCGCCGGCAACAAAAGGTATGATTGTAAAGATAACAGACAAGAGACTTTTAGATGCAACTGGCGGTATTGTCCAGGGGATGAGCGGAAGCCCAATTATTCAGAATGGACGTTTAATTGGTGCGGTTACTCACGTCTTTGTAAATGATCCAACAAGCGGTTATGGTGTCCATATCGAGTGGATGTTAAATGAGGCAGGTATAGATATATACAAACAATCAGATAAAGCCAGTTAATCTTAAGGTTGCCATAAAATATGGTAACCTTTTACTTGTTACATATCTATTTAGTTGTTATAATTTACTAAAGCTTAAAGATTTTTCGACAATTGTAAGAAAGAACATATAAAATAAAGAATTAAGTCGAAAATTAAAGAAAACTCAAGTAATTCGAAAATAATAAAAGTTTTTCTGAAGAAAAGAAGGAATTATTATCCTTTTGTCGAAAATATTATCTATACCAAAAAATGTATGACCAAATGAAGGAGGAACTTTAGTGGAAAAGTCGAAAGTCTTGTTAGTTGATGACAATAGGGAACTTGTGCAGCTTATGGAGGAATACTTAGAAGATCAGAGTGATATGGAAGTAGTGGGGAAAGCTTATAATGGTAAAGAATGCCTCGATATGGTTGAAGAAGTTGAACCAGAGGTTATTATATTGGACATTATTATGCCGCATATTGATGGATTGGCTGTGCTTAGTAAAATTAAGCAGTCAGAACGGACAAAAGGAATTCATGTAATTATGCTGACAGCATTTGGCCAGGAAGATGTGACGAAAAAGGCAGTGAATTTAGGAGCTTCCTATTTCATTTTAAAGCCATTTGATTTAGAGCATCTTGCAGATCAAATCAGACAGGTAAAAGGACTTCAGACAGCTGCCCATAGTAATGACAGAAGAGCTGTAAACCATCATCATAAAAAGTTTGATCTGGAAGCAAGTATTACTAATATAATTCATGAAATTGGTGTCCCTGCCCATATTAAAGGGTATATGTATTTACGCGAAGCGATAACAATGGTCTATAATGATATTGAATTGCTCGGTTCCATAACGAAAGTACTTTATCCTGATATTGCTTCTAAATTTAATACTACTGCATCCCGAGTTGAGCGTGCCATTCGCCACGCAATCGAAGTCGCATGGAGCAGAGGGAATATTGATTCGATCTCTTCTTTATTTGGTTATACTGTAAGTGTTTCAAAAGCAAAACCAACCAATTCCGAATTTATCGCGATGGTTGCTGACAGGTTAAGACTTGAACATAGAGCTTCCTGATATATATTTTCATATGTTGCCCCCTATCCGAGCTGTTTCGGAAGGGGTTTTTTTATGAAAAGAAAAATGAATAAAAATCTTCCGGTTGTAAAATATAGAATTATCAAAAACTGGAGGGAAACAGATGAAAAAGTTGGTTGCATCATTAGGAATTGTCACTATGCTGCTTTTAATTATTCCAGGTATACTGGCAGCTTCAACTAATTATTATGTTCAACCTGGAGACACATTATGGAAAATATCCGTAAAGCATAAGATCGGACTATCGGAAATAATCTAGGCGAATGCTCAGCTAAAAAACCCTGATTTAATCTATCCAGGTCAAAAAATAACCATCCCAAGTATTGACCAGATTAAAAAAATAGAATATCAGGTAATACAATTAACTAATCAGGAAAGAGCGGAATATGGACTCTCTCCTTTAAGACCTGATTGGCAATTATCCCGTGTTGCTAGATATAAGTCAGTAGATATGAGCGAAAATCATTACTTTAGTCACCAGAGTCCTACTTACGGATCCCCATTTAATATGATCCAGGATTTCGGCATATCCTATCGCTCGGCAGCAGAAAATATAGCAAAAGGTCAGCGTACCCCTTATCAAGTCGTTCAGGCATGGATGAATTCCAGTGGACATCGTCAAAATATATTGAATGGAAATTATACTCATATAGGAGTAGGTTATGATCCAGATGGATACTATTGGACACAGATGTTTATGAGTAAATAACAATTCCGTAAGCTCTAGCATGATATACTGCTGAATTTTAGCATCAGGGGCATCTTATAGACAAAAGCGTAGCTATTCTCCAATATTTTTAAAAATAAGACTAAGTTTTATTTAACAAAATGTTCAGAAATATGATAATATTTTTATTGGTATAAAAATAATTATTGGAGAGGTTATAAGATGAAGGTAGCTAAATTTGGAGGCAGTTCAGTAGCAAATGCTGAACAATTACGTAAAGTAGCAAATATTATACAAGATGATCGGGATAGAAAAGTGATTGTTGTATCAGCACCGGGAAAACGTTTTTCTGAGGATACGAAAGTCACTGATCTGTTAATTGAAATGGGAGAGGCGTTTTTAAATAATAAACCATATGAAGATAAATTAGAAACTGTATTAAACCGGTTTAAAGACATCACAAACGAGCTGAACATTTCGGACGAAGTAATTAATGAAATTAAGCAGGGTGTTGTTGAAATTTTTGCTTCCGATAACAGTGCAGAACTGAAGATGGATGCCATTAAAGCGACTGGTGAAGATTCCCTTGCCAAGGTGCTAAGTGTTTATTTACAGTCACTTGGACTAAAAGCAGCATATTTAAATCCTGCAGATGCAGGCATTTTTGTGAGCGATAACCCGGGTAGTGCGCAAATCCTAGAAGAGAGTTACGACCATTTGTATAAACTTCGTGATCGTGACGAAATTGTTATTATTCCAGGTTTCTTTGGCTATACAAAGGATGGGAAACTGATAACATTCTCAAGGGGCGGATCTGACATAACTGGTTCTATTGTTGCTGCAGGTGTGAAGGCAGATTTATATGAAAACTTCACTGATGTGGACTCTGTATACTGTGTGAACCCGAACATTGTACCAAGTCCTAAAGAGATTACATCACTAACATATAAAGAAATGCGTGAATTATCCTATGCGGGATTCTCCGTATTTCATGATGAAGCATTGATACCAGCATTTAAAGCTGATATCCCTGTATGTATTAAAAATACAAATAATCCACAGGCTATGGGTACGATCATTGTATCGAAAAAAGAACCACAACCAAATCCGGTTGTTGGGATTGCAAGTGATACAGGATTTGTCAGCATTTATATCAGCAAGTATTTAATGAACAGAGAGATTGGCTTTGGCAGAAAATTACTAACTATTTTAGAAGATGAAGGAATCTCTTTCGAGCATACACCATCAGGTATTGATGACATTTCAGTAATTATAAGAGAATCACGTATGACAAAAGAAAAAGAAGAACGAGTAATTACCAGAATTAAGAATGAATTACATCCAGATACTGTTCACATAGACCGTGATCTTGCGTTGATAATGGTTGTGGGAGAAGGAATGGACAGTACAGTTGGTCTAGCCGATAAGGCAACCCACGCTTTTGCAGAAGCAAATGTTAATTTAGAGATGATTAATCAGGGGTCTTCAGAAGTATCGATGATGTTCGGAATAAAATCTTCCAAAGTCGATGAGTCTGTAAGAGCCTTATACAAAACATTTTTCGGTTAATCCTTTCTGATAAAATGAAAAAGGCGGGCAACAACAGATTAATGATTATATCTGTTGTTTTTCCCGCCTTTTATTAGTTGTCTTTTTTTGTCCCTGTGTAATATAAACCCACCGATAAATACCAGTCCGCCAATAAATAATGCTAATCCGATAATAAATTGGACGACAATATGGAAGAATATTGCAGTCAATTCCCCGAAAAAGGCATCTCTCATTAATTTAATACCATAAGTAGCCAATACAGCTGGTAGTACTAATAACAAAAGAGCAATTAATCTCATATGATAACTCCGTTCTATAGTAATGATGCAAATAATGGCATATATTCAAAATTTAGGATTTATATATAAGCCACAATACAAATGATAGTATGAGTATAGCACAGGAACTTTGATTTTCGCAAAGTAAGTTCTAGCTTGCTAATTTTTGCATAAAATTATATCATAAAGACATGCAAAAAAATGCAGGGTGTGGTGAAATTGTCTGCAAAAAACAAACAAATAATAACTAATTTTAATGAAAAATTTATAAATAACTTTCCGTTTGGGCTGCTTATTTTGGATGATAGAAAACAGATAGTACATGCCAATAATTATGCAGTTTCATGCTTAGCGGCAGATGAAAACGGCACACTGGAAGGGAAATTCTTAGCTGAGTTTTTCTCTGAAAATATGGTAGATGAAGTATGGCAAAAAAGGGAAGTGCTGAACCGGATAGAGAAGCTAAGAGCAAACGGGCAGGATGTCTTTTGTACATACAGCCCAATATTGGATGATAAAGGATTAACCATAAGTACGATGGTAACTTTCCAAGAATATGACTTATTTATAGAAAATGTGCAGGAACAAACTGGTCATTATCCTCTAACAGAGGTGATCCCATTAATCGTGGAATACTCACCTGATGCGGTCTCGTTTGTTTTCTCCAATCAAGAGGAAACATACTTTAATAACAAATGGGAACAGCTGGTAAAACGCCTTTGTGACGAAGGTGACGATAGTATACTTAGTGAATTGGATAATGTTTTAGCTCAAATTGTAGAGGAAACAATTAAACAGCGACGCAAAATAATTAAAGTTGTTACCATAGGGAATGACTTGGAAATCGAAGTAACTTCCAAACCAGTCATTATTAGCGGTAAACTATATGGATGTTTTCAGATGATTAAAGATTTTAAAGAGTTAAACAAATACAGAAGAAAATATAACATGGCAACATCTGTTATAAGAAATTTGGAGAAAACCTATTTGTTTGATGATATTATTGGAGATTCTTTTGAGTTAACAATGGCAAAAAAACAAGCGAAATTTTATGCAAATATGAATGTCCCCATTTTTCTAAGGGGTGAACAAGGAACTGGTAAAGAATTAATTGCCAGAACCCTTCACTTTGATAGTAACAGAAAAGAGTATCCATTTAAGCTTCTAAGAGCGGCGGAATGGGATGAGGAAAGTTTAAAAAACTTTATTTTTGCTGAAAACGGGATTCTCAAAGAAGTGAAAAAAGGTACGCTTTTTATTGATGAATGTACTTTGGTGCCTGCAAATCTTCTTGATAGAATGGCAGAAGAAATGGCGGAGTACAATAGTCCGGAATCATTCCAATTAATTGTTTCAACGAGTATGTTAAATGAGGAACTGCCAAGAAGTCTGTTTTATGAATGGATAAGCCGATACCAGCTTGAACTCCCGCCACTACGGAATCGGAAGCAGGATATTTTACCGCTGGCCCACCAATTTATGAATCAAAATAATATGAAGTATAAGACACAACTCGAGGAAGTTAGTGAAGATGTAGTCGATTTATTTGAACAGTATGACTGGTCTAAAAATATAAGCGAATTAGAAAATGTTATGGAACATGCAGCAACAAAAGCAAGTACAGCACAAACTGTATTAAACAAAGAATTATTGCCAGATTATTTTCTTAATATTATGGAGAGAAAAACACCTGCATATACAGAAGGTATGGAACTGCAGCTTGCAATAGATTTGTTTGAGAAAAACTATATTGAAAATACGTTGATTGGAAATAATTATAATAAAACAAAAACGGCTAAACAATTAGGGATATCTATAAGAAATCTCTACTATAAAATGGATAAATATAATATTGATCGAGGTGGCACATGAGTAATAAACAAATTTTCCGTATTTTAGTCATAAATCCGCTGGTCCATTCAACGAAAATAGCGATTTATGAAAATGACCGGAACATTTTCGAACAGAATATCCAGCTCAATGATCAAAAATCTGATATTTATGACCAGATTGAATGCAGAAAGAATGCCATCGTTGATACGATAATTGATTTAGGTTTGAATTTGTCCTCTTTAGATGCTGTCTGCGGTAGAGGTGGGTTACTGAGACCGATAAGCGGAGGGACTTACCTTATTAATGAGAAAATGATCCTGGATCTGCAAAATGAGGTGAATGGCAAACATGTATCCAATCTCGGAGCAATATTAGCGTATCAAATTGCCAATAATCTAAATATCCATTCATTTATTGTCGATCCCGTTGTTGTTGATGAGATGTCCCCAATTGCGAAATCAACTGGACTACCTGAGATTAAGAGGAAAAGTATCTTTCATGCATTAAATCAGAAATTTACAGCAATGGAACTAGCAAAGCAGTTGAATAAAACATATGAAGAAATCAACGTGATTTCAGCACATATAGATGGTGGAGTGACAGTTGGAGCACACCGCCGGGGCGAAGTGATTGACGTCAATAACGGGTTTGATGGGGAAGGCCCTTTTTCGTTCGAACGCTCGGGAAGTCTGCCGAATAATGAACTGATTAACCTTAGTAGTCACGCATCTATGTCTGAGCATCAATTGAAACAAAAACTGATCCATCATAGCGGATTAAAAGCATATTTAGATGTGAAGAAAATGGATGAAGTGAAAACACTTGTGCGGCAAAAAGATAAAAAAGCTATGGAAGTAATTGAAGTGATGGCATATCAGATAGCAAAGGAAATCGGTAAAATGGCTGCAGTACTAGAAGGTAATGTTGACGGAATTATCTTAACAGGCAATTTAGCAGAAATCAGCTTTCTTAATGAACATATTATCAGAAGAGTCAGCTGGATTGCAGATGTATACACCTTCCCTGGAGAAAGTACGCTTTTAGCATTAGCAAGAGGGACTTTAAGGGTCTTACAAGGGAGAGAGCAGGCAAAGGAATATGAGATTGTTTAGAAGGATTGGTGATATAAATGGCGATAGAGTATGATGTAGTGATCCTTGGTGGTGGCACTGGCGGGTATGTTGCTGCAGTCAGAGCGGCCCAAAATGGTTTAAAGACAGCGATCGTAGAAAAAGAGAAATTAGGTGGTACCTGTCTGCATAAAGGGTGTATTCCGACAAAAGCTCTGTTAAAAAGTTCAGAAGTATATAAAACTATTCGCAATGCTGAGTATTTTGGAATTGATGTAGAGGAACCGGTATTTAATTTGGAAAAAGTTATGGAACGAAAAGAGAAAATTGTGGACAATTTATTTAAGGGTGTAAAAGGGTTAGTTTCAAGTGCAGATATTGATATATATGATGGGTTTGGACGTATTCTTGGCCCATCCATATTCTCGCCAATGGCAGGATCAATATCCGTTGAATATGATGATGGACGGGAAAATACCTTATTGGTACCCAAAAATGTCATTCTGGCAACAGGTTCTTCACCCAGAATGCTTCCTGGAATACCTGTTGACGGAGAGTATGTCATAACATCCGACAATGCTTTAAATATGAAAAAATTGCCGTCATCTATCATTATTGTTGGTGCTGGCGTAATTGGGATAGAATGGGCGTCTTTTTATCGAAGTGTTGGAGTGGAAGTCACATTAATCGAAGCTGGCGAGCAGATCTTACCTGGTTTTGACCAGGATATTGCAAAAGAGATGAGCAAATACCTAACCCGTAATGGTGTCAAATTACATACAAACACATCTATTAATTCGGAAAGCTTCCTGATAGATAACGGAATTAAAGTAACTGCTTTCGATGATAGTACATTCAATGCCGACCAGCTGTTAGTTGCCATTGGACGAAAAGCAAATATTAGCAATATAGGGATTGAGAATACCGATATTCAAATTACAAATGATTTTATTCATGTGAACCAATATTGCCAATCAAAAGAATCACATATATATGCTATCGGTGATGTAAATGGAGGAAAGCAATTAGCACATGCAGCTACTTATGAAGCAAATGTCGCTGTATCGCATATAACGGGGAATAGCCCATCATTACTGAATGAGACAGACATCCCGTCATGTGTTTATGGTGAAATGGAAATTGCGTCGGTAGGTTTAACAGAAGAAGAAGCAAGAAACCAATTTGGACAGGTAAAAATAAACAGGACCTCTATGAAAGCAATTGGGAAAGCGCATGTTAATGGCAGCACGGATGGATTTGCAAAGATCATTATTGATGAAAAAACGGATGATATCATCGGTTTTCATTTGATTGGAAAAGGTGTCACTGAGTTAATCGGACAAGTCAGTTTAGCCAAATATTTTGATGGCTCCGGATTGGAGTTATCTGAGTCAATTAATCCACATCCATCTTTATCTGAGGTTATTAGTGAAGCTGCATTAGCAGCTGAGGGGAGGAAAATACATGGATAAAGTAATATTAAGCAATGAAGAGCAATTAGAAATGTATGAGGAAATGTTACTTGCAAGAAGAATTGATGAAAGAATGTGGCTGTTAAACCGTTCAGGCAATATTCCATTTGTCGTATCATGTCAAGGCCAGGAAGTGATGCAGGTGGCAGCTTCTGCAGCGCTTGACAAAAATGCGGATTATATCTTGCCATATTACAGGGACTTAGGTGTAGTATTACACTTTGGAATGACCGTTAAAGAAGTTTTCCTGCAAGCCTACGCAAAAGCGGAAGACCCTAATTCGGGCGGAAGACAGATGCCAGGTCACTTTGGTCAGAAAAAAAACAGAATAGTCACAGGTTCTTCACCAGTTACTACACAAGTTCCTCATGCTGCTGGAATTGCTTTAGCTGCAAAGATGGAAGGTAAGTCCTTAGTATCATTTGTAACGATGGGGGAAGGATCAACCAATCAGGGGGACTTTCATGAAGGGTTAAATTTTGCCGGTGTGCATAAGTTACCAGCGATATTTATGGTGGAGAACAATAAATACGCCATCTCTGTACCCCTTCATAAACAGGTTGCTTGTGAAAATATAGCAGATCGTGCAATTGGATATGGAATCCACGGAGTTAAAGTAGACGGAAATGACGCTCATGCAGTATATCAAGCAGTAAAAGAAGCTAGGGAACGCGCATTAAACGGGGATGGACCGACACTGATTGAAGCAGTATCCTATCGACTGACGCCACATTCAAGTGACGATGATGACATGACCTACCGTACGAAAGAAGAAGTTGATCAGCAAAAATCAATTGATGGTTTATTACAATATAGAGATAAATTAATCAGTGATGGCATACTTACACAGGAAAAAGAAAAAGAGATGGAAGAGAAAATAAAGCAAGTTATAAATGAAGCAACTGAATATGCAGAAAAAGCTCCAAGCGCAGATCCGGGCACTTTAGGTGATTATGTATATGGTAAGGAGGGACAATAATGGCAGTTTTAAATTACATTCAGGCCATCACTCAGGCTTTAAAAGAAGAGATGGAACGTGACGGGAAAGTATTTGTTTTAGGAGAGGATGTTGGCCCAAGAGGCGGAGTCTTCCGGGCAACTGATGGATTGTATGAGCAATTTGGTGAAGCTCGTGTACTTGATACCCCATTAGCGGAATCAGCAATTGCCGGTGTAGGAATAGGTGCAGCAATGTACGGAATGAGACCAGTTGCAGAAATGCAGTTTGCTGATTTTATTATGCCCGCAGTGAACCAGATTATATCTGAAGCAGCCAAAATCCGGTACAGATCAAATAATGACTGGAGTTGTCCTATTACCATTAGAGCACCATATGGCGGAGGAGTTCACGGCGGTCTTTATCATTCACAATCAATTGAAGCGATCTTTGCCAATCAACCAGGCTTGAAGGTTGTTATGCCATCAAGTCCATATGATGTGAAAGGATTATTGAAATCATCCATCCGTGATGAAGACCCTGTCCTGTTTCTGGAACATAAAAGAGCGTACCGACTTTTAAAAGAAGAAGTTCCAGAAGAAGATTATACTATTCCAATAGGGAAAGCAAGTGTGAAACGGGAAGGTAATGATGTAACTGTAATTACTTACGGTCTGTGTGTTCATTTTGCAAAACAAGCTGCAGAAAAACTGGAACAGGAAGGTATCAGTACAGAAATTCTTGATCTCAGGACAGTTTATCCGTTAGATCAGGAAGCAATTATACAAGCAGCTTCAAAAACCGGAAAAGTACTACTTATAACAGAAGATAATAAAGAAGGCAGCATTATTGGTGAAGTTGCTGCAATCATTAGTGAACATTGTTTATTTGATCTTGATGCACCTATTAAACGGCTTGCAGCACCTGATGTGCCTGCAATGCCATTTGCTTCACCATTAGAGAAAGCATTTATGATGAATGCAGATAAGATTGAAGGAGCAATAAGGGAACTTGCAGAATTCTAATGTAAAGGAGCGGAAAAATATTGGGATTACAACGGATTAATATGCCTCAATTAGGAGAGAGTGTCACAGAAGGTACCATCAGTACCTGGCTTGTTAAAGAGGGTGATACTATTGACAAATATGATGCCATTGCGGAAGTAATGACAGATAAAGTAAATGCCGAGGTGCCCTCTTCCTATTCAGGTGTGATAAAAGAGCTGATTGCTAAAGAGGGGGAAACAATAGAAGTTGGACAACTGATGTGCTACATAGAAATAGAAGGAGCAGAGGAACCGGTTTCAGGCGATTCAGATCAATCAAACGAAACTTCCAAAGAAAAATCTGCCGAGAAGAATCAGCAATCAATGAAAAACAGATACTCTCCTGCTGTCATGCGTATTGCACAAGAGAATGATGTAGATTTATCACAGCTTACTGGTTCGGGAAAAGGTGGGCGTATTACAAGAAAAGATGTTGAAAAGGCAGTAGAAGAGAAAAACTTTGAGCCTGATGATGTAGTAGATACTGTTGTAGAAACTCCAACAGAAGCTGAACAGCCGGAATTGGAAGAATTTACTCCTCCTATTATTAGAAGAAAGCCTGTAAAAGTAAATCCAGGTGACAGGGAAATTCCGGTCACAGGTCTGCGAAAAACAATAGCCCAGAATATGGTACGTTCCAAAACGGAAATTCCGCATGCTTGGATGATGATAGAAGTAGATGTGACAAACCTGGTTGCATACCGTAATGCAGAAAAAGTTAAGTTTAAAGAAAATGAAGGATATAATTTATCTTATTTTGCATTCTTTTTAAATGCCGTAGCTAAAGCCTTAAAGAAATACCCGGAACTCAACAGCTGTTGGGCAGGGGACAAGATTATTCAGCGGAAAGATATCAATTTATCTATCGCTGTTGCGCATGGACATGAATTGTATGTACCAGTGATCAAAAATGTAGATGAAAAAAGTATAAAAGGAATTGCAAAAGAAATCCATCAACTTTCCAGAAAAGCACGTACAGGCAATCTAACGAAAGATGACATGGAAGGTGGCACATTTACAGTAAATAATACTGGCTCATTTGGTTCGGTAGAGTCAATGGGGGTAATTAATTATCCACAATCCGCAATTCTTCAAGTTGAATCCATTGTAAAAAGACCTGTCATCATTGATAACATGTTTGCAGCACGTGATATGGTGAATTTATGTTTATCACTTGATCACAGGGTTTTAGATGGGGTTATCTGTGGTGCTTTTATGTCACACGTTAAAGCAATATTGGAAAATATTTCGAGTGACACAACACCAATTTACTAAATAGTTAAAATAGTATTCCATTTTAGGAATGAATTTCGTATACTTAAGGAAGAAGAGAAACCCGTGTTTTTCACATAGGGTTTCTTTTCAATTTCCTACGCTCCTGATATTATTTCATTGATATGGTGTGATTAAATTGCAGGATAAATTAAAAATTGCATATGATTCGCTAATGATCGCGCTGGTTGTTATTACAATCCTTACCTTATGGACTGAAAATGAAGTGAATTCTGCAATAAACTGGATTGTCTGGCTAATTTTCTTTATTGATTTTGTCATTCGGTTTATAGTTGTGGAAAGTAAGTGGAGTTTTATTAAAAAAAATCCTTTTCTCTTAATTGCAATCATACCATTTGACCAGTTCTTTCAGTTAGCAAGAATTGTCAGGATTATTTATTTATTCAGAATTAAAACAATTACTAAATATTACGTCGAACCATACTTGAAAAAAATGAACACAATGACAAAATTTATTCTGAGTATCCTTGTCCCGATTCTTCTGCTAATAGAATCTGTTGGAGTCTGGCTAATGGATAATAAATTTTATCAATGGCCAGATGCATTTATGGTTGTTTTTAAGCATTTATTTATGTTTGCTAACAGTCTAGAATCAGTAGAACATTTCCCGACAATTATTTGCTTAACGATTACTTCTATTTTAGGTGTAATTATTCAAGGTCTGGCACTACAATGGGCTTTAAATAAATTTGAAACAATTTATAGAGATTTTAAATCCGCTTATTAGTTATTCTACAGGAGGTTGCTATGCTACTTATTGAACTATTTGTTTTTATCGGAACGGTTGCTTTTGCCATATCCGGGTCTTTACTTGCCATTCAAAAAAGATTGGACATATTTGGTGTGATACTGGTAGGGTTGACGACAGCATTGGCTGGTGGCGTTATCAGAGATCTGATGATTGGGAAAATTCCACCAACAAACCTGGCGGAACCCCAATATTTTTTAGTTAGCCTGCTAGCTAGTTTAGCTACCATTCTATTTTATGAACAGATGAGAAAGTTTAAACACAGCATCTCTTTTTTCGATGCAATCGGATTAGGAGTATTTACTGCGGTGGGGGCAAATGCTGCACTATCTTTTGATTATTCCCAACCATTCCTGATCATTGCGATGGGATTAGTTACAGGAATCGGCGGTGGAGTGCTTCGTGATGTGTTTTTACAGGAAATACCTCAGGTTTTTCGGAAAGAAGTTTATGGGATAGCATCAATTGCTGGCTCCATTGCATTAATATTCAGTTCGGACTTCGTACCACCAGTGATAAGCTTGTATCTATGTTTAATTATTACTTTTACCATAAGGATGCTCGCACTTAAATGGAAATGGAACATTCCTGTTGTTGATCGTAAATCTAAAATAAACAGAAGGACATTAAATTCTTAACCTGCCTTGTGTTGTTGTTTAGAAAGATAACCGCTCCAAATTACACCTATCGTTAAAATAATAGAAAGGACAATTGTAAGTAAATGATGGTTGATTTTAAATGTCTGGAGTACAAATGGTTCATGGATAATCATGTCTGCCCCAGTAAATACAAGTATGCCTGCACCTATGTACATCAAGAAACTGTATTTATTAAGTAAGACAACGATAAATTTCGCTCCATAAATCATTAACGGAATACTAATAAGCACACCTATAGCAAGAAGGGATATATTCCCCTCAGAAGCGCCGGCAATAGCAACAACATTATCCAGGCTCATCACGACATCTGCAGTAATAATTGTTAACACAGCCCGATAAACAGAATCGTGAGATGCGATGTGCTGTTGCTCTTCGTTATTTATTAACAGTTTATAACTGATCCATACTAGTAATATACCCCCAATTAAATAAATAAACGGAAACTTCAGTAAGTATACAATTCCACTGGCAAAAATAATTCGTAAAGCTATTGCCCCGCCAACCCCTATTAATATAGCTTTATTCTGAAATTTTTTTGGCAGATTTTTTGTTGCTAAAGCAATGATTAAAGCATTATCTCCAGATAAAACTATATCAATAGAGATGATTTGTAACAGCCGGAACCAGTCAAGATCAAGCGCGGACATTAATGTAAACATAATCCCCCTCCTATAAATACGAATATCGTTGGACAACCTACTTCATTGTATGCATACCTTAGTGTGTTTTATGCTTGAATCAGAAAGAGAGTAAATGCATATTTTGTCGAAATTGATTGAATAGTGTAAAAATATGTGTTCAAATTGGAAAAACTTATGTATAATAGGAGACAACATGAAAACCTATGGAAATGATCCGAATTACCTTTTCCATTTTGCATGAAGTGTGTATTATTTACAGGGATGAATTTTTTCATCCTGCATACAATCTGCTAGGTTAGTGAGCGAGGTGATGACAGTGGAACCTAAGAAACAATTAACATACATATTACTGATAACATTATTGGTAACATCTGTTTTTTTTATTTTTCTATTGCTTCGCTCTAATCAAATTATGAGTGACATGAATGCTTCAGCACAGGAACCTGAAAAGATATTGATTGTCACAACTGATAAAGTAACAGATCAGAGTTGGGGAAGTCAGGCGTATAAGGGTAAAATGAAGATAGACAATCTCTTCAATGCAGAAGTTACTCTTGAAAGTGAAGTGAATTTGGATGTTGAGCTGGAAAACATTATTCAGCAGGCGATTCAGGAGGGAACAGGGCTCATAATCGGTCATGGCAGAGAGTTCTCGGAAATTTTTTATAAATTGACAAATTTATATAAGGATACCCAATTTGTCACGATTCATGGGGATTATACCAATTCTAATTTAGCTGTCTATACTTTCGATCATCAGGAGATTGAATATGTCGCAGGTGTTGCAGCAGCTTTAAAAACAAGCTCTAACAAAATAGGAGTAATTGATGCGGTAAATAACGAACATAAGGATTGGGGTTTTTCAGAGGGAATCAATTCGATAAAACCGGAAATTGAATTGATGTATAGCGTTGTTTATAGCCGGGATGACCATGAGAAAGCATTGGAGATAGCGAGAAAGATGATTAACGATGGTGTGGATATTATCTACACGAAGGGAAACAGTTACAATCAGTCAGTAATAAACCTAGCAAAAACAGAAGGGATTTATGTTATAGGTTATTTAGAAGACCAGGCATACATGGCAGAAGATTACATGTTAACAAGTGTACTGAATGATGTGTCTCAAGTATACAAAGCAATTGTGAATGATTACTTTAGTGAAGAAGGTATTCCATCACAAAAGAATATACTGAATACGACAGATGGTGTTTATGGTTTAGCTCCTTTAGGAAACATGTTTTCAAAAGAAGAGATAGTTATTATTGAGAATAAAGAGCAAGAGATATTATCATCTGGTTAGGAGAGTTTCATGAGTAATTTTATTAAGCAGTTATCTTTACGAAATAAGCTTCTCACGATTCTTCTCATAATTTTAGTCATTTTCAGCGGCTTTTCTATTTTCCTGATTCAGTCAATCGATGAAATTAGTAAAGTAACAAATAAGATTAAGGATGATAACCTTCCTAATTTAGTTTGGTATAACCACCTGGAAAAAGAATTAAAGATTAAAAAAAATCTCGTAGAAGCTCATGTGAATTATCAGACACACGAAGAGTTTATTGAGGAATATGAGTCTATTGTTCAAACATTAGAACGGGAATCAATTGAAGAGATAACCGAATTGCCAAATAGTATAGAGCAATTAAATAATCGGGTAATGTTGCTGGACTTTATAATTACCAATAAGGTTGCAGGCTTGCTGGAGTACAGAGAAAAGGATGCAGCAGAAAGTGTATTGCAAAATGAATATCTTCCGGAAGTTAATTCGATAATCACTGAAATAGAAACAAAAAGACTTAATGAATTAAATTCGTTTGATAATAACACAAAAGCTTTTCCTGTTATCATCGAAAAATCGATTTATATTTTATTAGTATTAACATTTTTAGGGGTTATAGTATCTGTCTACTTATCATACCGGATGAGTCGTAATATGACAAAACCAATTGAAGAAATGGTAGAGAAAGTAGATAAAGTGGCTAATGGGGATTACGGGATCTTATTAAACCAGCCCAGACAAATAGAATTTCGCAGCTTAGCTATATCAATAAATCGAATGTCACAAAGTTTACAGCAATCATTCCAAAAAATTATAAGAGATAAACTGAAGCACGAACAAATTCTTAATTCACTGCCTATCGGAATTATTACATATGATAAAAATGAAAAGGAATATACTGCGAATTCCTTTGTGAATAATTTGTTAGGTATGGATATTAACAAGTTGAGCAACTCTATTTCTCTGGAAAATATAGAAACGAATCCGTTGATCCAGATGTTTTTATCGGAAGAAAACTATTTTAACAAGAAAATTTCTGTCCCTTTACAAAATGAGGAATACGTTTTTCTCGTATCGCAAACCGATCTTAAAGACAGCCATGATATGCATACTGGCAGAATTTTTTACTTTATTGATATAACCGAATCAACTTATCTGGAAAAACGAATCGTTCAATCGGAAAAATTAGCGCTTGTCGGTGAAATGGCAGCTTCATCGGCACATGAGATTAGAAATCCATTAACAGTCATTCACGGATTTTTGACTTTAATGCAAGAATCATTAAATGCCGAGGAGCTAAAAAGGTTTAATTTTACACTGATAATGAAAGAAATTGAACGGCTTTATGAAATAGTTGAGCAGATGCTGCTCATGTCCCACCAGAAGGAGCCAGAGAAGCGTCCAATAAAAGTGAGCGAAATTTTAAATGAATTAATTCCATTACTGCAGAGTACGTTTGATGCAAAGAGTATCAGATTCAGTATGAATTTAGCTGACCAGGAAGTTCTGGCAGATTCCAAACAGTTGAAGCAAGTGTTTCTCAATTTAATAAGAAACAGTCTGGAAGCAATAGGGGCGCAAGGATCTATTAAAATAGTATCATTTGTCAGGCGCAAGGAAATTATATTAAGAATTCAGGACAGCGGGCCAGGAGTGCCTGACTCAATTAAACATACACTATTTGAACCGTTCTCTACATCTAAATCCAATGGTACAGGCTTAGGCTTAAATGTTGTAAGCAATATAATAAAAAGTCATCAGGGCAGTATATCTCTGTATGAGAGTGACAGCAGCGGAACAACTTTTGAAATAGTCCTCCCAATCGTGTAGATAGCTTTGACAGGTGTAAGTTATTCTGTTTGAAAAAAGTACAGTATGTTGATAAGATGATAATTAACGAATTGATTAAAAAGGAGTAGACGGCATGGACTTTAATTTATTTATGGGAGATATTGTAGAAACTGCAAGAACTGAAATTACAGGCGCGGGTTATAGCGAATTGAAAACACCTGAAGAGGTGAAAGAAGCGTTAGAAAAGAATGGTACAACACTCGTCATGGTAAATTCCACATGTGGATGTGCCGGTGGCGTTGCAAGACCGGCAGCTGCAAGTGCTATCCATTATGATAAGCGACCTGATCAACTAGTTACAGTATTCGCAGGGCAAGACCGCGAGGCAACCGAAACGGCAAGACAATACTTTGAAGGATATCCGCCATCCTCACCTTCTTTTGCATTACTGAAAGATGGGAAAATTCTCAAAATGGTGGAAAGAAATGAAATAGAAGGACATAGCCCGGTAGAAGTTGTCAACCGATTACAGCAACTATTTGATGAATATTGTGAGGAAGTGTGATACGGGCAGCTTTTCCAATTTTTCACACGGCTGAATTAGATCAATAGTGAGACTTTGATCAGTGGGGGTCTTGCAGACGGTTAGCACCGTGATAAAATTAATTACTACATTAATAAAAAAAGGAATCGACATCTATGATGTTGATTCCTTTTCATGATTTAGATAAATGAAGATAGTCCCATTGTAAGAGCAGACAATACCATTGCAATAATCATAATATATACAATTACTTTTGTTCGTTTTTCTCGTTTTGATGCCATGTAAACAGCCTCCTTTAACAACAATACTATTATTATTTTACATGGTATTTATCAGCAGGACAAGTAAATAATAAGGAAAATATATTTCTGGAGGGACAGGTAATGGTAAATAGACAAAGAATCATCGAGCAGTTTCTTGAACTTGTAAAAATTGATTCTGTTACTCAACACGAAAGAAAGATTGCAAATCATCTTACAGGTTTTTTCAAAGAGATGGGGCTGGAGGTAATGGAGGATAAGACGGCAGAAATCACCAGCCATGAGGCAGGGAATATACTAGTTCGTTACCCGGGGAATGCTGATAAGGAAGCGATATACTTTACGAGTCATATGGATACCGTTTCGCCAGGTAATGGAATTAGTCCAATTGTTCAGAAAGACTATATTTGCTCAGATGGTACCACCATACTAGGCGCTGATGATAAAGCTGGCATTGCTGCGATTATCGAAACTATCTTACTATTAAAAGAACGGACAATTGAACATGGAGATATCTATTTTCTGATTACAAGTGGTGAGGAATCCGGTCTTGTCGGCTCCCGTTATTTTGATGAAACGTCTCTCCCGGTTAAATATGGATATGCATTAGACAGTGATGGAGAGGTCGGACAGATTATTACTGCGGCACCATCACAAGTGAAAATATATGCAACAATTTACGGGAGAGCGGCTCACGCGGGGGTTAGTCCGGAAAAGGGAATTTCCGCCATCAGTTTAACAGCCAAAGCTGTTACCAATATGCCGCTTGGGAGGATTGATGAGGAAACAACAGCAAATATTGGGAGTTTCGAGGGGAAAGGACCAACTAATGTAGTGTGTGAGCAAGTATTATTAGTCGCTGAAGCAAGGTCGTTATCTGAAAAAAAATTAGATGTGCAAGTAAAACAAATGGTGGAAGCACTGGAATCGACTGCAGCAGCGATGGGAGGGAAAGTAGACATAAAAACTGAACTCATGTATCCATCCTATCGTTTCGGGGAGGAAGATGAGGTGGTAAAAACAGCCGTTCGGGCAGTGAAAAATATGGAGACTGAACCTGTGCTTGCAACCAGCGGTGGTGGCAGTGATGCAAATCATCTGTCAGGTAAAGGCATCCCAACAGTTAATTTAGCAATTGGCTATGAGAATATCCACACAACTAGTGAAAGAATATCAATAGAACAATTAGTGAAAATCCCGCAATTAATGATGGAAATTATTAAAGAAGTAGACAGTAAATAATAAAGAAGTGAAGTGTTATGAAAAGTTGGTATCCGAAAAACGGTTATGTTATTTTGCATGTTGATATGAATTGTTTCTATGCCTCTGTTGAAATAGCTGATAAACCGGAACTGAAAGGTAAACCAGTAGCGATAGCTGGTAATCCTGATGAACGGAAAGGGATTATAGTAACATGCAGCTATGAGGCGAGAAATTTCGGCGTGAAAACTACTATGCCATTATGGGAAGCTAGAAAGCTCTGTCCAAAGCTGGTTGTACTGAGACCGGACTTTCCAAGATACAGGGAAGTATCTCAACAAATATTTAAATTACTGGAATCATACACCCCGTATGTAGAACCTGTATCTATTGATGAGGCATTCGTGGATATTACCACATGCAGTCACTTAGGCAGTCCTGTGGAAATCGCGCATTCTATTCAAAAAGAACTTCTTGTACAGTTAAATTTACCATCAAGTATTGGTATTGCCCCGAATAAGTTCTTAGCAAAAATGGGCTCAGATATGAAAAAACCGAACGGCATCACTATACTTAGAAAAAGGGATATTCAGTCAAAACTATGGCCGCTGCCTGTGGAGGAAATGTACGGGGTTGGAAGAAAATCTGCTGAAAAACTTAGGAAACATAATATAAATAATATTGGAGAAATTGCAAATGCTGATCCACAGCTCCTGAAGATGCTGCTTGGAATTAATGGTGAAAAATTAAAAGCTAGAGCTTCAGGAAATGATCCCAGACCTGTTGATCCTCTTCAAGCAGCTGCTTTCAAAAGTATTGGAAGTTCTGCAACATTCCCGAAAGATATATTAGATTATGATGAATTAATCCTTCAGTTGAATGATATTGCATACAATGTTGCGGTTCGGTTAGACAGAAAAAACGCTGTCAGTGATGCAATTCAAATAATGATCCGTTATGGTAATCGAAAAACGATCACAAGAAGGATGAAATTGCCAACATACATTATTTCCAAGGAGGATATATTTTATTATAGTGAATTATTGTTAAATCAGCATTGGAATGGTGAAGCAATTAGACTTCTTGGTATTACGATGCAGGATGCGAAGAGAAAAGAAGATGTCACATACCAGCTTAGTTTCTTCTAACTAAAACTATACTCGGTTTGCTTATTAAACAGTAAACCGAGTATAGTCTTTTGCAATTTCTGTATTCGGGAAGATGCTCTTAGCCTCTTTTACAAGGTTTTCATAGTCCTGCTCTTGAAACCTTGCTGAAATATGAGTTAATATAAGTTTCTTTGCCTTTGCATTTTTTGCAATGGCAGCTGCCTGAATCGTTGTTGAATGGTAATATTCATTTGCAAGCTCCTCCTGTGAACCTGAAAAAGTCGCCTCATGTATGAGGAGATCCGCATTCTCCGCCAGTAAGTAATGTGTTTCCTTAAAGCGCGTATCCCCAAATATAACAACAACTTTTCCTTGCTTGGACTTTCCGATGAAACGGGAAGTATCTATCACCTCTCCGCTTGGCAGTGTAACTGTCGGATTGTTTTTTATTTGCTGATAGATAGGACCTGGTGGAATGTTTTGTTTTTTTAGTTCTTCCACTAATAAAGCTCCGGGAAGATCTTTTTCCACAATTCGATATCCGAAACTAGTAATTCCGTGATCTAGTGACTGTGCAATCACCTTAAACTTATCATCCTCATAAATGATCCCATCACTAATTTCAACAAACTTTATTGAATAAGAAAGATGCGTTTGACTAATTGTTAAACACGTCCTTACAAATTGCTCCAAACCTTCTGGTCCATAAATAGTTACAGGGTCTGAACCTCCCTGGAACGAACGACTGCTCAAGAAACCTGGAAGTCCGTATATATGATCACCGTGTAGATGGGTAATAAAGATCTTTGTTACTTTACGGGGTTTTATGTTTGTATGTAAAATCTGGTGCTGGGTTGCTTCCCCGCAGTCAAACATCCACATTGATTGATTTTCCTGTAATAAATCGAGTATAACGGATGTAACATTCCTGCTTTTACTAGGTAAACCGGCACCAGTCCCTAAAAAAACGACTTGCATATCTTCACTCCTTCAATTCCCTTCTCATGTAAGTCTGTTTCTAACTGAAATGGCTGTATCTGGAACGTCAGTAAACAGGGCATGGCATTTGTTTTTTATTACTCTTGAAAGTGAGAATGGCTGATTAACCGTGTAAACGGCGATGTATAATTTATTCTCGGCTGCCTTTTCCACTAGTTTCCTTGAAAGCAGTCGATAACGTATATGCAAACCATCTACACCCAATTGTTTCCCATCCTCAATTAGACTGTTTGACCTTTTACTTGTTAATAATGCTGTTGGGATATCATATTTCAGTTTAGTTATTTCTTTCAGACTTTTTCTGTTAAATGAAGAGATTACTACATTGCTATCCATGTTGTAGGTCTTTACTTTCTCACACACTATTTTTTCCAAATTGGGATATTCAATCAGGTTATTCTTTAACTCTATATTTAATTTCAATTGCTTATCTTGATTCCATTCTAGTAAATCATCGAGTGCAGGAATTACAGTGTGGCGGTATTTGTCGGAATGCCAGTAGCCGGCATCAAGCATTTTCAGCTCCTCATACGTATGATCCTGCACAAACCCAGCTCCATTTGTTGTTCTTCGCAAATTTTCATCATGAATTAACACCGGAATATTATCTTTTGTTAATTGTACATCTGTCTCGATACCATCTGCTCCTAGTTCATATGCTAATTCAAATGCTGGCATGGTGTTTTCGGGTGCTTGCTTACTTGCCCCTCTGTGTGCATAAATGATTGTTGACATATTGTTTCCCCCATCCTCTACAAACGAATCATCATTTAGGAATATAATTGTTTATTTTGCTTCATTTCCAATAACATGTCAAATTCTCATGCTTCTATCATTCATAGTATGCAGCTCTCTTCGTAGTATTAATGATCTTTTTCATTCGATTGTCCATGATTTCATGTTAGAATAAAATTGGTGATGTAAAATGAATTCATTAAAAGGGAAGGTAGCACTTATAACGGGGGCTTCCTCTGGTATCGGTAAAGAGATCACTTTACAATTAGCCAGCAGAGGAGTTACTCCGGTAATGATTGCCAGATCAGAAGAAGTTATGCAATCATTACAACAGGAAATAAATAAGAATTATAATATGAACTCCTATTATTACAGTGTAGATTTAACAGATGAAAAAGAGTGGGAAAGGACCATTAACGAAATACAAATCACGCTTCCTGCTATAGATATTATTATTAATAATGCAGGTTTCGGCATTTTCGAACTATTTGATCAAATGAATTGGGAAAAAGCAGAACAAATGCTCTTATTAAACACTCATAGTTTAATGTATACGACGTACCGGTTTCTTCCTTTGTTGAAGCGAAAAAGCCAGGCACATATAATCAACATTGCCTCACAGGCAGGCAGAATATCCACTCCAAAAGCTGCGGTTTACAGTGCATCAAAAGCAGCGGTGATAAGTTTTACGAATGCTTTGCGAATGGAATTAGCTGCAACGGATGTGAAAGTAACATCAGTAAACCTAGGTCCTGTAAAGACTTCATTTTTTGATCAGGCAGATCCTTCTGGAAAGTATCTAAGCAGTGTGGGACGTTATATGCTGGACCCTGGAGATGTTGCAAGCAGAATTTGCCGTATTATATTTACAAAAAAGCGGGAAATAAACTTACCTTACTGGATGCACATAGGATCCAAGTTGTATCAACTTAGTCCTAACTTAATGGAAAAAGTATTACGCAAACAGTTTGAGAGGAAATAAGGAGGTTTTACTAGTGGAACTTACGATCACAAAACAAGCATTGGAAAAAGTAGAGGAAAATAGAGATATAAATGACCGCTATCTTTTCCTGACATATGACATTGACGGATGTGGCTGCGGGGTAAATGGCATGCCGACGATAAGCTGGAAGGAAGAAAAGGAAGATTCTGATATTCCAGTTACATGTGAAGAAATACCGGTCATTGTACATTATCAGCAAAAAGTTTTCTTTGCTAAAAATATGAAACTCGACTTTAATGGTCAGACATTTCGTCTTTCCAGTACTGAAGGGATGCTGAATCCGTTTATCCCTTTAAATGCTCTCCAATAAAATGGCAATGGCCCAGAATCTATCTGCAAAAAAATTACCCGCAGAGCGGTTTTATATCCACTGCGGGTAATTGTATGAAGAAGAATATTCTCTTATAATCATCTATGCTGGGAGTAGCGGAACGATTTCACAATCTGTCTCACCTCTGCTATCTGTTCAGGGCGGAATTGCTGGGTAACTGCCTCAATGTTATCCATTAATTGAGCGTTTGAGCTTGCTCCTGCTACAACAGACGTAACAGCATGTTCTGCTAATACATAGTTTATAGCTAGTCCATTTAAGGTTTGTCCAGCTTCTAAGATGTGCGATAATTGTTTTACTGATTCGGTAAGCTCATTTTGACTGAAGTTTAAATAACCTTTTTGTGCTTTCTCCGAGATTATGGACAGTGCTTTTGAGCTTAACATGCCTTTGGCAAGCGACCCTCTCGTAACAACACTAATCTCGTTTTGTTCTAATAAACGTAGTATTTCTTCTTCAGGGCGTCTGTCAAAAATACTGTATTGCATCATCACACTTACAATATTTGATTTTTTTACATATTCCCTTATCACATTTGGTCGAATGGATGATATTCCGTAGTATCTTATTACTCCTTCTTTAACGAGTTCTTCAAATGCTTCAATTGTTTCCTCAATCGGATCATCTATCGTTCCCCCATGAAGCTGGTACAGATCGATATAATCAGTTTGTAATCTTAGTAAACTATTTTTTACCTGATTTTTTATATAGTCTTTTGATGGATCCCAGAACCAGCTGCCGGCCTCTTTTAAATGATTTCCAACTTTGGTTGCAAGAATAATATCTTTGCGTTTAGACTTAATTGCTTCCCCAACAATTTCTTCATTCATACCTTGATCATATAAATCAGCAGTGTCCAAATAATTTATTCCTTGATCTACTGCAGCATCAATAATACTACGCGCCTTTTTAAGGTCTGTTCCTAGTGACATACATCCTAGTGATAATTGAGATACGTTTAAGTCCGATTTCCCTAAATTGTTATATAACATTGCGATCTCCTTTCTATTATGAGTTATTTCATATTCATTGTATATATTACTGAAAAGAAATACAATGAATGAAGATGAAAGGGTGGAGAACTATGAATTTTGAAGAGAAAACAGTACACAGTAAAAAGATTTATGATGGGAAAGTAATTAATCTTCAACTCGATGAAGTCACACTCCCGAATGGGAAAACTTCTTCCAGGGAAATTGTTAAACACCCCGGTGCGGTAGCGGTAATTGCGGTTACTGAGAATAACAAAGTTATTTTCGTCAAACAATATCGTAAAGCACTGGAAAAAACATTGGTTGAAATACCTGCAGGTAAAATGGAGAAAGATGAACCTCCGGAATTGACAGCGGTTCGGGAATTAGAAGAAGAAACCGGATATACTACAGAACATTTAAGCTTTGTCACTTCATTTTACACATCGCCTGGCTTTGCAGATGAAATCATATATTTATATGAAACAAATCAATTGAAACTATTGGAGGAAAAGAAAGCACTGGATGAGGATGAGTTTGTCGAACTTCTTGAACTCTCTCTTACTGAGGCAGAAGAACTGGTAAGAGACCAGCAAATTCATGATGCAAAAACGGCATTTGCAATTCAATATTTAAAAAGTAAAGGTATGAAATAGGAATGGAACAGTTTTTTGCAGATCTGCATATTCATGTGGGCAGAAATAAATATGGTAAGCCAGTTAAAATTACAGGAGCAAAGTCTTTGACGATCACTAATATTCTAAAAGAAGCTTCTGACCGAAAAGGGATAAATATCGTCGGAGTAATCGATTGCCATGCTCCTTCCGTATTAGAAGAACTGGAAGACAGCATCAATAGTGGAATAGCAGTTGAAGAGGTAGATGGAGGAATCAGATATAAAAATACTACTTTATTTTTAGGTAGTGAAATTGAAATATATGATCACAAATGTCAGGGGCCTATTCATGTTCTCTGCTACTTTCCGGCTATCAAGATAATGAAGCAATTTACTGATTGGCTGAGTCATCATATGAAAAATATAGAACTCAGCTCCCAACGTTACTATGGAACGGCGATAGAATTACAGGAAAAAGTAAAAGAGCTGGATGGGATATTTATCCCCGCACATATTTTCACACCGTTCAAAAGCACGTTTGGAAAAGGTGTTAAGCGATCAATGGGGGAGGTATTCAATACCAGGTTAGTCGATGGCGTGGAATTAGGTCTAAGTTCGGATACTTATATGGCAGATCAGATAAAGGAACTTCATGCATACCCTTTCCTTACTAATTCTGATGCACATTCACTCGGGAAAATCGGAAGAGAGTATCAGCTGCTGGAGATGGAGGCACCTACTTTTTCAGAATGGAAAAAGGTGCTGCACCATAAGGGAAACCGGAAGATTGTCGCCAACTACGGCATGCATCCAAAGTTAGGGAAATATTATGCGACAGTATGCAAAAATTGTTTATCTCCTGTGCCTCATGAGTCACCTTGCCCTGTTTGCGGATCATCAAGTGTTATCAGAGGAGTTTCTGACAGGATAAATGAACTTGCGAGTAATGAACCCAATCCAAATAAGCGACCGCCATATATTTATCAGGTGCCTTTGGAGTATATTCCAGGCTTAGGAAAGAAAACTTTTGAAAAGCTGTTAGATCACTTCCATAATGAAATGAATATTATTCACTATGTACCTTATGATCATTTAAAGGATGTCGTAGGGGACAGGATTGCAAACTCTATTATGAACATAAGAAATGGTGTTGTGGAGATAGAACAAGGAGGCGGCGGGAAATATGGAAAATGGTTAAGTTGATTCAAAAAGATAATCACAGAGCTAACAACGGTAATACGCCTGCTGTTGAAAGTTTCTTTGCTTTTGCGATCAGATTAAGGGGATGCAAATGGCAAACGAATCTGTTCTATTTCTATCATCCTCTTCATAGATTTAAGTGATAATATGAATAGAGGATGTGAAAGTTATGACGAAAAAAGGAAATGTCATTGTAAACCACTTAAATCAGTACTATACCATTTACATTTTTACCGTAATTTTGTTTTTAACAGGTATCATCTTTGGTGCCATAATTGTAAATAGTATGTCATTTATCCAGAAGCAGGATTTATATTTTTACTTAGAGAATTTTTTTCTTAATTTTCTACATGACGAAAATATCGTGCAGACAGACTTATTTAAAAATGCAATGCTTTATCATATTCAGTTTTTAGCATTACTTTTTTTCTTAGGATTAGCGGTAATTGGTTTGCCGATTATATGGATACTTTTATTTGTAAAAGGGGTAGCGGTTGGCTTTACTGTAGGTTATTTTGTTAATCAGCTTGGATGGAAAGGATTAATGCTAGCTTTTTCTTCCATAGCTTCCCAAAATATGGTGATAATACCGATCTACATTATAGCGAGCGCATTTGCGATGATTTTCTCTTTTACATTATTGCAGAGTATTCTTTCAAAAAGATATAAATTACCTGTAATCCAGGTATTTTACCGCTATATAGGTGTTTTTTTCATTTTAACTGTTGGTGCCGCTGCTGCAGCCGGATTGGAAAGTGTGATTTCCTATAAATCAATGCAAATGATATCCGATTATTTTATTAAATAATAATAATTATAATAAAATAATTAATATTCTTTATCTTTTTATAATTATTTTAATTGACACCCTTCCTTCCGATATTTATAATTGGGAATGTGAGGGAGGTCTTACTTATGGAACACCGCTTAGACCGGATTAAAAAAGAGTTGCATGCGCAAAGCTATAAATTGACACCGCAACGAGAAGCAACTGTGAGGGTGCTCTTGGAGAGAGAAGAGGATCATTTAAGCGCAGAAGACGTTTATTTATTAGTAAAAGAAAAAGCGCCGGAGATAGGCTTGGCAACTGTATATAGAACGTTGGAGCTTCTAACAGAATTAAAAGTAGTCGATAAGATTAACTTTGGTGATGGGGTATCTCGGTATGATCTTAGAAAAGAAGGAGCGAAACACTTCCATCATCATTTGGTTTGTACAGAATGCGGTTCTGTAGAAGAGATCGTTGACGACCTTCTGGAGGAAGTGGAGGAGATTGTCCAAAAAGACTGGGGTTTCCTTGTAAAAGATCATCGGTTAACCTTTCATGGAGTTTGTCGAAAATGTCAAGCGGATGATGATAAATAAAAGGTATATTTTCTCTATTTTCTGGCATAAATTCTAATAGAATAATATTTTCTATTAGGAGAATGTATGATGCAGGCAATTTTTCGGGTTTTTTATGAGATGTTGAAAGTATTTATTGTGTTCGTATTATGTACGTTCCTGTTTTATTATGTAATCAAAGCATTGCACCAGGAATATGAAAAATTAGACCGGTATGAGACACCGCAAGGAAGTGCTGTTAAAGTATTTCAGCAAGAAGAGAACACCGGCATGTGGGAACGTTTAAATATTTTTTTTCGATTGGGTGAGTAGTCATGGATGAGATGCAATATGCAATGGAAGATTTTTTTCATTATTTACAGATAGAACGGGGTCTTTCATCCAATACAATACAGGCTTACAGGCGTGACCTGAAGCAATATCACACCTTTTTAACAGGCAGGCAAATCAGTCGCTGGGAAAATGTATCAAGGCATGATATTTTGCAATTCTTATATCAACTGAACGATTTGGGGAAATCAAGTGCTACTCTGGCCCGAGTGTTATCGACCATAAGGTTATTTCATCCTTTCTTAATGCGAGAGTATCAGATCTCTGAAGACCCCAGTATACATATAGAAACACCGAAAACAAACAGGCAATTGCCTAAAGTGCTATCAGTTGGAGAAGTTGACAGGCTGCTGACTTTTACCGATGAAGACAAGTTTGCTTTTAGAAACAAGGCGATGCTTGAGACGATGTATGCGACTGGATTAAGGGTGACAGAATTAATTGAGCTGACTCTATCCGATTTGCATTTATCAATGGGATTTGTCCGCTGCTTTGGAAAAGGGTCCAAAGAAAGAATTGTACCATTAGGAGAAGTTGCGAGAGAGGCTTTAGAAAAGTACCTTGAGCACAGACCGCAATTCGTGAAGCATAAAAATACTGAGCAGGTTTTTGTTAACCACCACGGGAATGCCTTATCAAGACAGGGTTTTTGGAAAATTATAAAGCAAATAGCAAAAAGCGCAGGGATAAATAAAGAAATTTCTCCACATACACTCCGACATTCTTTTGCAACACATTTGTTAGAAAATGGAGCAGATTTGCGGGCAGTACAGGAAATGCTTGGCCATGCCGATATATCTACAACACAAATTTATACACATGTTTCTAAATCCAGACTTAAGGATATATATAAAGCTCACCATCCCAGAGCATAAATGGCCACGACAAAAAAGCGTGGTTTTTTCTTTTTAGAATGGTGAAAGATTTAAGCTTATTAGGATAAGATAAAGGGTAAAGTTGGACAGGAGGGATTTATATGGCTTTTAAGCGTATTTTTCTAATTGTATTAGATTCAGTGGGGATTGGGGAGGCACCGGATGCCAGCCAGTTTAATGATACAGGTGCTGATACCTTAGGGCATATTGCGGAATATCGAAATGGGTTAAACATGCCAAATTTAGCTTCATTAGGACTTAGTAACATTCGGGAAATAAAAGGGATAGCGAAAAGTGAACAACCGTTAGCATATTTTACAAAAATGAAGGAAGCCTCTAACGGAAAGGATACCATGACAGGTCACTGGGAGATCATGGGCTTACATATTGAGACACCTTTCCGAACTTTCGAGAAATTTCCTGACGAATTAATTAATGAGCTGGAGAAGAGGACAGGCCGAAAAGTGATAGGGAACAAACCTGCTTCTGGTACGGAAATTATAAAGGAACTGGGCAAGGAACATATGGAAACGGGAAGCCTCATCGTGTATACATCAGCAGATTCAGTACTTCAGATTGCTGCACATGAAGATATTGTACCAATTGATGAGCTTTATCGAATATGTGAAATTGCCAGAGAGTTAACGCTTGACGAAAGATATATGATAGGCCGGGTTATAGCAAGACCTTTTACAGGGCAGCCGGGAGCATTTGAAAGAACCTCAAACAGGCATGACTATGCATTAAAACCTTTTGGCAGAACGGTAATGAATGAACTGAAAGATGCAGGGTTGGATGTAGTTGCCTTAGGGAAAATAACAGATATATATGATGGCGAAGGTGTAACGGAAACTATCCGCACGAAGGATAATGAAGACGGAATGCAGAAATTTATTGATTCTATGGATAAACAATTTCAGGGCTTAAATTTTCTCAACCTTGTTGATTTTGATGCAAAGTATGGACATAGAAGAGATCCCGAAGGTTACGCTGAGGCACTGGAGAAGTTCGACCAGCGACTGCCGGAAATGCTGGATAAATTAAAAGCGGATGATTTACTTATCATTACAGCTGATCATGGAAATGATCCTACCCATCACGGAACAGATCATACAAGAGAATATGTACCCTTATTAGTTTATAACCGTGAAACCAAAGGAAAAGAATTGCCTGTTAGAAACACTTTTGCAGATATAGGTGCAACTATAGCGGATAACTTTAATGTAAATTTGCCGAGTAATGGAACAAGCTTCCTTCCGGATATAACAAATGGAGGAGAGTAATAATGAATCATGCACAAATAGAAGAAGCAGTTCAGTATATACAAAAGAAAGTAAGTGGAAAAGCTGATATTGGGCTTATACTTGGTTCAGGTCTTGGTGTATTAGCAGAGGAATTAGTTGAGACCACTGCTATTGATTATGAGCAAATTCCTCATTTTCCAGTATCAACGGTAGAAGGCCACAGTGGCAGGTTAGTATTCGGTAAGTTAGAAGGTGTTAATGTTGTTGTAATGCAAGGTCGCTTTCATTACTATGAAGGGTACTCACTGGAACAGGTAACCTTTCCGGTCCGTGTATTCCAGCTGCTTGGAATTGAACAGCTGATTGTTACAAATGCTGCTGGTGGTATAAATGAAAGCTTTTCTGCAGGAGATTTAATGATCATAACCGATCATATTAATAATTTAGGCTCTAATCCCTTAATTGGGCGCAATGAAAAAGTATTAGGAGAAAGATTTCCTGACATGTCGCAAGCTTATGACAGGGATCTGATTGAAATTGCCAAAAAATGTGCTGATAAGGTAAATATAGCAGTAAAGGAAGGGACTTATGTAGCAAATACCGGACCTTCTTATGAAACACCCGCTGAAGTAAGAATGCTCCGCCGATTAGGTGGAGATGCAGTTGGAATGTCTACAGTTCCCGAAGTGATTATTGCAAGACACGCCAAAATGCGTGTTCTCGGAATTTCCTGCATTTCCAATATGGCTGCAGGTATTTTAGACCAGCCGCTTAGTCATGAGGAAGTAATCGAAACTACAGAAAAAGTAAAAGAGAATTTTATTCAATTGGTACGTAAGGTTATTCAGGAACTGACCTAATTTAATTAGCGAAAAGGATTGATTATATGCGGATGGTAGATCTGATAGCCAAGAAAAGAAATGGGATGAAGTTGTCAGAAGCAGAAATCAAATTTGTTATCGAGAACTATATGGCAGAGACTATACCTGACTATCAATTATCAGCATTAATGATGGCGGTATACTTTCAGGGGATGGACCAGGAGGAAACAGCGTTCCTTACAAAGTATATGGTGGAATCTGGTGATACGATTGACTTGTCTGCAATAAATGGTCACAAAGTGGATAAACATTCCACAGGCGGCGTTGGTGATAAGACTACATTTATTGTTGGACCATTAGTTGCAGCAGCAGGGATCCCAGTAGCCAAAATGTCAGGACGGGGACTAGGTCATACAGGTGGTACAATTGATAAACTAGAGTCGATCCCAGGTTTTAAAGTGGAATTGACCAACGAACAATTTATTGAAAATGTCAATAAATATAAGTTAGCGGTTGTGGGCCAGACAGGAAATTTAGCTCCTGCAGATAAGCAGTTATATGCACTGAGAGATGTTACTGCAACCGTTAATTCGATTCCTCTGATTGCTAGTTCTATTATGAGTAAGAAAATAGCTTCTGGAGCTGATAGTATTGTACTCGATGTAAAAACAGGCAGTGGGGCATTCATGAAAACGCTGGAAGACTCCAGAAAGCTGGCAGAGGAAATGGTAACTATTGGAAAACAATTAAAACGAAATACAGTGGCCATTATTAGTGATATGAATCAGCCGCTGGGCTATGAAATTGGTAATGCAAATGAAGTGAAAGAAGCGGTTAAGGTACTGCAGGGAGAAAATGTGGAAGATTTACGAGTGTTAGCGCTAGAATTAGCTGCACATATGACAATCTTAGCAGGAATTTATCCGGATTATGATAAAGCAGTTCACGAATTATCACGCTTAATCGATAATGGGGAAGCCCTTCAGGCATTTAAAAACTTTGTAGAAGCACAAAATGGTGATATATCTGTAATTGAAAATTTAGACAAATTACCATCAGCTGCTTATCATATAAGTGTAAAGGCAGAAGCGGAAGGGTATGTCCATGAAATGGATGCTGAATCTGTCGGCATAGCTGCAATGCATCTAGGTGCTGGCAGAGCGAGGAAAGATGATAAAATTAATCACGGAGTTGGCATCACCTTGCATAAAAAAATTGCAGATATAGTTAAAGAAGGTGATACGCTTGCCACATTGCATACGGACACTAACAGCAATGATGATATAATCAAACTGATACAGAATGCTTATACAATAAAAGAACAGGTAATTCAGAAGAACACAATGATTTATGATGTAATTAAATAAGATACATTTTAGAGAAGAGATGATTATCTAGCGGTAATCATCTTTTTTTGTTATATATTTAGATTATTTTGGCAAAAATAGATATTGTTAATAATCGGAGGTGTATGAATTTGAATAAGTTAATCAATGCGCTAAAAATCTTTATCAGTTTTTCATTAGTACTATGTGTGAGTGTTGAAATGGATTTGTATGCTGATCATCATGAAACAGAATCTGTTAGTGAAACGGAATCGCAGGACTTAGCACCTAATTCAAAGTCGGCCATATTAATTGAACGGGATACAGGAGAAGTTATATTTGAAAAGAATGCACAAAACGTTCTTCCACCGGCGAGTATGACTAAAATTATGACAATGTTATTGATAATGGAGGAACTTGAAGGTGGGAATTTATCGCTTTCTGAAAAAGTAAGAATTAGTGAAAAAGCGGCATCCATGGGCGGATCGCAAATCTTCCTGGAAGAAGGGGAAGAAATGACCGTTGATGATTTATTAAAAGGTATTGCAGTTGCTTCGGGAAATGATGCATCAGTAGCTTTAGCTGAAAGAATCGGAGGAAGTGAAGAAGAATTTGTAAAAATGATGAATCAGAAGGCTAAAGAATTGGGACTTAAAAATACACTGTTTCAAAATACAACAGGACTCCCTGCAGAGAACCATTACAGCACCGCAGAGGATATGGCTGTTATGGCGAAAGAATTGCTAAAATTCGAAGATATAACAAAATATACTAGTATTTATGAAGACTATTTACGAAAAGGCCAGGAGAACGAATTCTGGTTAGTAAATACAAATAAATTAGTGAAGTTTTACGAAGGGGTAGATGGCTTAAAAACAGGTTTCACCAATGAAGCGAAATATTGTTTAACAGCAACCGCTGAAAAGGATGGAATGCGTGTCATAGCTGTAGTGATGGGGGCAGATTCAACTAAAAACAGAAACAGTGATGTAAGTTCAATGCTGGATTATGTCTACAATAAATACACCACAAAGCAGTTGTTTAATAAAAACCAGGTAGTTACCAGTTTTAATTGGTTGAAAGCAAAGAACCAAAAAGTGAACATTATCACCAATGATTCTATCTCCATTTTACATAAGAAAGGAGAAGATTTGTCGGATATCGAAACAGATATAAAGATAAAGCAAGATATTACATTGCCAATTAAGAAAGGTACTGCAGTCGGGGTGCTGCAGGTAAAGAATAATGATGAGATATTAACCGAAACAGAGCTGGTTATTCAGGATGATATGGAGAAAGCTGGAACTTTCCAACTCGCAGCTAGGATTCTTGGTTCATTTCTTAGTAAATAATTGAAGGAAAAAATCGATTTAATTCTAGTTTTGTCAAGTAGCAGGAGTAAAGGGTGAAAAAATAGAAATATAGAATATACTATAAATTTTGGGAGGGATTACTTTGCAATTATTATCAGAATTTATTGCAATGGAGAATGTATTAATTGTTCGGTTAGATGGAGAATTGGATCATCACTCTGCTGCAAAATTAAAAATTGAATGGCAGGAACACATTCAAAAACACCAGACAAAACATGTTGTTTTAAACTTAGCTAATCTTCATTTTATGGATAGTTCCGGATTAGGTGTAGTTCTGGGAAGATATAAAGAAATTCAGCAATTAGGCGGTGAAATGGTTGTCTGCTCCATCTCTCCAACTGTGAAACGATTATTTGATATGTCAGGATTATTTAAAATCGTCAGGTTAGAACAGGATGAATCATTTGCTTTATTAACACTGGGGGTGGCATCATGAATAATTCGATGCAGTTGCAATTTAAAAGTATTAGTGAGAATGAAGCCTTCGCGAGAGTTTCTGTTGCGGCATTTGTTTCACAAATTGACCCAACAATGAATGAAATTACAGAAATTAAAACAGTAGTTTCGGAAGCCGTTACAAACGCTATTATCCATGGTTACGAAGAAGATCCCAATCAGACAGTTTTTATCGAGTGTGAAATAACAGATAGTACACTATCGATAGTAATTGAAGATCACGGTATCGGTATTGATAACGTTGATTTAGCCAAAGAACCTCTCTTTACCTCCAAACCGGAATTAGAACGTTCAGGTATGGGCTTTACTATTATGGAAAATTTTATGGATAAAGTGAATGTCATTTCAAAGCCCGGAATAGGTACCAAAGTTACTTTGATTAAAGATTTCCAAACAAGTAAAAGCCTTTGTAATTAGGTGATGCCAATGACAAAAATTCAAAATGCAAAGACATTGGATGATAAAGATGTCAAACGATACATTGAATTAAGCCAGCAGGGTGATGAGAATGCAAGAACCATCTTAGTAGAGAAAAATATTCGTCTGGTATGGTCAGTAGTCCAGCGTTTTCTTAATAGAGGATATGATCAGGATGATCTTTTTCAAATAGGTTGTATAGGATTGCTCAAGTCAATCGATAAATTTGATCTTTCATATGATGTCAAATTCTCCACATATGCTGTCCCAATGATAATTGGGGAGATTCAGCGTTTTATTCGGGATGATGGAACTGTAAAGGTAAGCCGCTCATTAAAAGAAGTGGGTAATAAAATTAGAAGGGCTGCAGATGAGTTAACGAAGGAACTGGGTAGAGTCCCGACCGTTCAGGAGATCGCTAACAAGCTCGAGCTAAGTCCTGAAGAAATCATTCATGCACAGGAAGCGACGAAAAAACCGCAGTCTATTCATGAAACAGTCTTTGAAAATGATGGGGATCCGATCACCTTGCTTGATCAGATAGCGGATTCCAATAATAATTGGTTTGATAAGATGACGATGGAGCAGTTAATTAATGAACTTGATCAAAGGGAACGGTTAATTGTTTATCTTAGGTATTATAAAGACCAGACACAGACAGAGGTTGCTAATCGGTTAGGCATCTCACAAGTGCAAGTTTCCCGGATAGAAAAAAGAATTTTGGAAAAAATGAAAGAAGAAATGTTGAATTAAATCTATGTACTGGAAAAGATAAGAGAGCGTGTAGAGGATATATCCTTTCATGCTCTTTTTTTATGGAGCGCGGTATATATTAGAATGGGATCAACTGTATAAAAAGAATTTTTATTAACATACTAAAAAAAAGAAAGTCTGGGAGGTATGAATCAATGGAAGAGAAAATTTACCTTCGATTAAAAAAAAGAATAACAGTTGATGCAAATCATCTCTTAAAATTGTCTGATGTTGCATATATAACCGGAAATATTCCGGATATATCAAAAATATATCACCTGAAAATTTATCAAATTACTGATAAGGATAAAAATGTTTCTGTTATAGATGGTTTTCTTCTGTTGGAACAACTTATTCAAGTATATCCAGCTATATCTTTTGAACTGGTCGGAACTAATCAAACCATTGTAGACATTAAGAAACAAAGAAAGAAAGCTAACATTCTTGTGATTACTTCAATATGGCTTTTGCTCTGTATCGGTTCCGCAATGGCGATAATGAACTTTCATTATGACGTAAGTATGATGGAAGTGCAGCAGAGTTTAGCATATATGTTAACTGGTGAGAAAGTTGACAAACCTTTATGGCTGCAAATACCGTACTCTTTTGGACTGGGGTTGGGAATGGTCCTGTTTTTTAATCATATTTTTAAAAAACGTTTTAATGAAGAACCAAGTCCGCTTGAGGTTGAAATGTTTAATTACCAACAGGATCTGGATGCCTATTTAATATGTCATGAAAATGTGATTACAAAAAATGATAAGTGATTCTATCCGTGTTTGGATCTTGGAAGTATTTATTGGTTTTGGTTCCGGAATAATGGTTGGTTCTGGCTTTGTTGCCTTTTTAACAGTATTAGGAATAATACCGAGACTTGTCCAACTTAGTAAATCGTATAGATTTCTTTCCTCGTACCAGACAAGTGTTATTATTGGTGCTTTACTTGGTACTTTTTTATCGTTTTCTACTGTAACTGTCAGCTTACCCGTTATTCTCCTTATAATATGGGGACTATTACATGGCGTTTTTGTAGGAATGTTGGCTGCAGGACTAACAGAAGTACTAAATGTATTCCCGATCCTAATGAAAAGGTTGGGAATCGAAAGAGAATTACTTTGGTTACTGATGGCTGTAGTAATTGGCAAAATAGCCGGATCAGTTTTTCACTGGACGATATTCGTAGATATTATGCACTAAAAATTTTTTTCTAAGGGGTCAGTCATGAGAAAAAATAAAAAGCCGAAATTAATCAATCGCCGAATTGAAGAGAATGAAGCATTTTTAAAAAGTAAATTAGGACTGGACGTATCGTTTGATGTTGGATTCCGCGAGTTAACAATCTTGAAGAAAAAAGTACAATTGTACTATGTTACGGGATTAGTTGATACAGGCGTTGTTATCGAAATAATAAAAAAATTTATCTCTGTAAACGATGATGAAATAAAAGAAACTGATATTTATGAGGTTTTAGATAACAGGGTTGTACATCAGCAATTAGAGAAGGCGGATACTTTTGAGAAAGCAATTGACCAGCTACTCTCAGGTTTGCTTGTAGTATTTGTTGATGGAGAAAGCGAATGCTTTATCGTAGATGTAAGAAGTTATCCGGGCAGGTCACCAGAAGAACCAGATACCGAGAAAGTAGTAAGAGGAGCAAGGGACGGATACACAGAGAATATTATAGAAAATACAGCATTAACAAGACGAAGGATCCGGGATGAAAGACTTAGAAATGAAATCATGCAAATTGGTGAGCGATCCAAAACGGATGTTTGTATTTCTTACTTACAAGATGTAGCAGATGATGGATTGATTGCACTAATAAAAGATGAATTAAGCCAAATTGAAGTGGATGGTATCTCCATGGCGGATAAAACAATTGAAGAGTACTTAGTGCACCAGGGAATGAATCCATATCCTTTAGTCAGGTATACGGAGAGACCTGACGTTGCCTCAACTCACTTATTAGAGGGTCATGTGCTCATTATGGTTGATACTTCACCTAGTATGATAATTATGCCGACAACTTTCTTTCATCACGTTCAGCATGCAGAAGAATACAGAGAATCTCCTGCAGTAGGGACATTTGTCAGATGGGTCCGCTTTTTAGGGATTTTTGCCTCCATATTCTTGCTGCCGCTTTGGCTGTTGCTAGTGGTGGAACCTCAACTGCTGCCACCGAATTTGAGTTTTATCGGACCGAATGAAACAGGTAATATCCCTATTGTTGTCCAAATTTTACTTGCAGATATCGGGATTGAATTTCTCAGAATGGCAGCAATCCATACACCTACCCCTTTGTCTACTGCAATGGGCTTAATTGCTGCTGTCCTTATCGGGGAGATTGCAATTAAGGTGGGATTATTCAGTTCTGAAGTTATTTTGTATGTTGCAATTAGTGCTATCGGATCTTTCGCAACACCAAGTTATGAATTAAGTGTTGCTAACAAAATAATACGGATATTGCTTGTATTGTTAACATTCTTTTTTCACGTTCCGGGTTTCATTATCGGTATGACATGTTTACTGCTCTTTTTAGCAAATATCCGTTCACTACAGACACCATATTTGTGGCCTTTTCTGCCCTTTAACGGAAAGGCGTTATCCCAAATTTTATTTCGTGTATCTGTCCCCTTATCTAAAACAAGACCAAGCATTGTTCATCCTAAAAATAACCGGAAGCAAGTATAAGCAGACTCGACTCGCTTAACTGGCTTGATAAAAGTAAAGGTTGTATATTATAATAACTTTTATGTATCATGGTTATAAAATTTCGGGAACAATTAATTGATCCCTCTTTCTTTCTCGTATACAGCCTTTGAGAAAGAAAAAGGGATTTTACTTTATGCTGGAAACCGAACAGGATTTACACTATTTTTGGGGGTTGAATAGATAGATGACAAATTCGTTAACTGTAAACAATAAAGGTCATCTTACAATTGGCGGGCTTGATAGTATTATGCTAGCTGAGAAATACGGTACACCTTTATTTGTATATGATGTAGAAAAAATAAGAAATAATGCGAGAGCTTTTGTAAGTACATTTGCTAAACATGGTGTAAAAGCCCAGGTAGCGTATGCTAGCAAGGCATTTTCGTCTGTGGCAATGGTACAAGTCGCAAAACAAGAAAAACTAAGTCTGGATGTTGTTTCACAAGGTGAACTGTATACTGCACTTCAGGCAGGTTTTCCAGTTGACAAAATTCACTTTCATGGGAATAATAAGAGTTTGGAAGAACTAGAGATGGCAGTAAATGCAGAAATCGGATGTATTGTTATCGATAATTTTTACGAAATCGATCTGCTGGCAGCTGTTCTGGAAGAAAAGCAGACTACGATGGATGTACTTATTCGTGTCACTCCAGGGATTGAGGCCCATACACATGACTATATTTTAACTGGAAATGAAGACTCAAAGTTTGGATTTGACTTATCCAATGGTCAGGCAGCTGAAGCGCTGGAAAAAATATCTGCAAATGATTCAATAAATCTGAAAGGTTTACATTGCCATATAGGCTCTCAAATATTTGAGACTGATGGTTTTACAATGGCTGTTGAACGATTATTTAAAATTATGTCCGAGTGGAAAGACCTCTTTCAATTTAAAGCTGAAATCCTTAATTTAGGCGGCGGATTCGGTATTAAATATACGGATGAAGACAAACCATTACCATTGGACAGATATGTGGAAGCATTAATTAGTGAGGTTTCCAAACAGGCTGAGGTTTATGATTTAGAGTTTCCTGAAATATGGATTGAACCAGGCCGCTCTATTGTCGGAGATACGGCTACGACTTTATATACTGTCGGTTCAACAAAGGACATTCCCAATGTCAGGAAGTATGTTGCAGTAGATGGTGGAATGACAGATAATCTCAGACCAGCATTATACCAGGCAAAATATGATGCAGTCATTGCAAACAAAGTGAATCAGCGCATTGAAGAAAAGGTTTCAATTGCTGGAAAATGCTGTGAGTCTGGTGACATGTTGATTTGGGACATCGATTTGCCGGAAGTGGAAGCAAATGATATTCTTGCTGTTTTCAGTACAGGGGCGTATGGTTATTCCATGTCAAATCATTATAATAGGTTTCCAAAAGCAGCAGTAGTTTTTGTTGAGAATGGAAAAGATAAATTAGTTATTAAACGTGAAACATATGAAGATGTAATCCAAAACGATTTAACATATGAGGAGGAATAATGATGAAACAAGCAACGATAGAATTTGAAAATGGTGAAAAGATTGTAATAGAGATGTACGAGGATGCCGCTCCAAATACTGTGGCGAATTTTGAAAAGCTTGCAAATGACGGTTTTTACGATGGGGTAATTTTCCATCGTGTGATTCCGGGTTTTGTCGCACAAGGAGGAGACCCGACAGGAACAGGTATGGGGGGCCCTGGTTACACCATCAAATGTGAGACAGAAGGTAATCCACATAAACACGTTGCCGGTTCACTTTCGATGGCCCATGCTGGAAAAGATACAGGCGGAAGTCAGTTCTTTCTTGTTCATGAACCACAACCACATTTAGATGGTGTTCATACAGTATTTGGACAAGTAACAGAAGGTATGGATACAGTTCTTCGTATAAAACAAGGTGATACAATGAAGACAGTTAGAGTGACAGAAGTTTAATCTATTAGTAAAAGATTGACATATAGTTACCGATATACTATTGTTAACAATAGGAAAGAAACTTTTTTGTCACATGATAAATGAGGTTAGACGAAATGAATGAAAAGCGTAAAAACCTGATACTTTTTGTTATAATATTAATTCTTGCGATTATTTGGGGATGCTATTACTGGTTTGGTATTGTATTACCGAATGCATAATTAATAAAAGGTACTAGTCAGTGTAACGACTTCATCGATCAGAACATAGCATAACTGTAAATGAATGCTATGAATAATGAGGGGTAAAAATGTTAATACGTTATAAAAAGAGGCTTGAAAAAATAGCAATGGGATTGCTTTCATTTATGCCTGATGAAAAGGAAGTAAAAAGGTTACAGGACACCATAAAAGAATATGAAACAAATGATCATTGGCAATTGTTTCTTTGGAAAGTGGAAGAAGATATTCTTGGGGCTGTCGGTGTGAATGTAGATTCTGAAAGTAAACTAGTTACATTGCAACATATAACCGTTGACCCGTCACACAGAAATTTAGGTATCGGTAAAAAAATGGTGCAGGCAGTAAAAGAATATTATCCATCATTTCAAGTTCAACCGAATGATCAAACGGAAAAGTTCTTAGATAAATGTAAGCAATCATAGCAAAAGACAGATTTGTGCAGTTAACATAGCTCAACGTACATGTTTTTTGGATCCTCATCGACCTATTTGATAAATTACCTTAGAAACGAGAAAGAACCTTTGCTAAATTTCCCGCAAAGGTTCTTTTCTTTCTTTTACTTACAGGGTATTATTAATAAAGTTAATTTAAACAAATATTAAAACCAAGCTGCACCAACAATTATTAACAGAATAAACAAGACAACGATCAAAGCAAACCCACTACCGTAAGAGTAGCCCATAGTTATTCCTCCTCTAATAGTGTTGAATCAATTTTGTAATTGATTTCTCGAAAACAGTGTATGCAATAACAGGGAAATAGTATGGGCATATGTAATAGGAACATTGATATTTTTGTAAAATTCATTGGCATTCAAGCCGGCAGCTAGTTTAATTAATGGGAGGTTAATGCGTTGAATGCTTCGTATGAGGTTAAGTTAGATCAATTTGAGGGTCCTTTAGATTTACTGCTGCATTTAATAAATAAGTATGAAATAGATATTTATGATATTCCTGTAGCGAAAATAACGGCTCAGTATATGACATATATTCATACAATGCAGCAATTAGAACTGAATGTTGCAAGTGAATATTTAGTAATGGCAGCAACTTTATTAGAAATGAAAAGTAAAGTTCTGTTACCGAATCCGTCAATAGAATTAGAAGAAGACTATGAAGAAGACCCACGTGAGGAATTAATGAGAAGATTAATTGAGTATCGGAAATATAAAGAAGCAGCAGAACAATTAAAGGAACGTGAAATGGAACAAAGTCATGTACTGACAAGACCACCGTTGCATATAGAACGGAAGGAAACACACCATATTCCTGAGGGGGCTGCCGATGTACTGGACATGATTCAAGCGATGAGTAAGATTATGGAAAGAAGGAAATGGAACCAGCCAATTGAGACAACCGTTCAAAGAAGGGAAATACCGATAAAAGAAAGAATGACTGAGATTGTAAACTTTCTCTCTGATAAAAAGACAGGTGTATCATTCAACCAGTTATTACCGAATCATTCTAAGTCATATCTGGTTGCTACATTTATCGCTATATTGGAATTAATGAAAATCAATGAAATATATTGTATTCAGGAGGAACATTTTGAAGATTTAGTAATATTTAAGCAAGTGTAATAATAGCGGAACGGAAGGTGATATTCTTATGGACTTATCTGAATTAAAAGCAATCACCGAAGGGTTGATTTTCGTCTCAGGGGATGACGGTTTAACGAAAAGAGAACTGCAGAAAATGCTCGATTTAGATAAAGACATGTTGGAACATGTCCTGAATGAATTAAAATTCGATTATGAAAGCAGCAGCAGAGGAATGATGCTTATAGAGTCGAAAGGTTCTTTGTTTTTAACAACAAAACCTGAACATAGTGAATATTACACATCACTAAAAGAAACAAAATCACTATCTAAACTTTCCCAGGCTGCGTTGGAAACATTGGCGATTATCGCCTATCTGCAACCAATTACAAGGACGGAGATTGAACAAATTAGAGGAGTGAAAAGTGAGCGTCCGGTACAAACCTTAATTGCGAGAGCACTAATCGAGGAAGTGGGGCGCAAGGAGGGGATAGGCCGGCCAATATTATTCGGGACCACTTTGGAGTTTCTTACATACTTTGGTTTGAAGTCATTAGAAGATTTGCCTCCTTTACCAGATGAAATTGATGAGATGGATGTGGAACAGGAAGCAGATTTATTCTTTGATCGTTTTCAGGAACTAGAGAATTAAACTTCTTAAGACGAATATGCTTGTCTTTCTTGCATACAATGGTACAAAACTGTATTCATTGGATGGGAGAAGATGAGGGGAAATGATGCGTAAAGTAATAATTATACCTGTATTACTTTTTACATTAGTTTTTTCGGCACTTGAAGTGAAAGCAGATGTTAATGTATCAGCTGACAGTGCTATTTTAATTGATCAATCAACTGGACGAGTATTATTTGAAAAAAATGCTGATGAAAAATCGCTGATCGCAAGTATTACTAAAATAATGACAGCAATAGTTGCGATTGAATCAGGTGACTTAAGTGATAATGTTAAAATCAGTAACCATGCCATAGGTACGGAAGGATCTTCCATCTATTTGACAAAGGATGATCAATTTACATTAGAAGAACTAATATATGGGCTCATGTTAAGGTCAGGAAATGATGCAGCAGTTGCTATAAGTGAGCAGGTAGGTGGCAGTGAAGAAGGCTTTGTCCATCTGATGAACGAAAAAGCGAGCTGGATCGGAATGACAAATACACATTTTGATAATCCACACGGCCTGGACTCTGATACTCATTATTCAACAGCCTATGATATGGCCCTTTTAATGAGTTATGCGATGGAGAATGATACATTTGCAAAGATATCAGGGACCACATCTTTTAAAGCGGATGGGCGTGACTATGCCTGGGCAAATAAAAATAAACTATTAACTTCCCTGTACGATTATTGTAATGGAGGCAAGACAGGCTATACAAAAGCTGCCGGAAGAACGTTAGTAACATCTGCTGAAAAAAATGGTCATACTCTCATTGCCGTTACATTAAATGGGCCGAATGATTGGAATGACCACATCCAGATGTATGAGTGGGGTTTTAAGACCTTTGCACAAACAGAGATACAATCGAAAGGAATTTTCCCATTCGAAAAAAAAGCCGGCGAAGTAATTCATGGTGAAATTAACAGAGACGTTTATTATCCATTAAGAGAAGGTGAATTTGAGCATATCGAAACTAAAACCTTTCTTACGGAAAACGACCCATCTATTGACAGTCATTTTGCGAAAAAAGTGTATTATTTAAATGATGAGAAGATAGCGGAAACTTCAATATACCGGGTGTCAGACACCGAAAAAGAAGAGGATCATTATAATTTCTGGTCAGGAATGTTATCCGCGATCTCGCATTTATTTGGTGATCATGATGGTTAATATCATCTGGGCAGTGATGGCATGTACTGGTATCATTTATGCTATGCTGAATGGTACGATGGATAAAGTGAACGAAGCTGTTTTCAAAGGAGCTAATGATGCCATTACACTTGTGATTGCATTAACAAGTGTTCTGGTTTTCTGGTTAGGGATGATGAGAATTGCTGAAAAAGCGGGTATACTAAGGGGACTGAGCAGGTTATTTAAGCCTGTCGTATCTAAGATTTTCCCTGAGATTCCCCCGGATCATCCTGCAATGGGCTATATTTTAGCTAATTTCAGTGCCAATTTATTCGGTCTTGGGAATGCTGCCACTCCGATGGGAATTAAAGCAATGGAAGAAATGAAAAAGTTGAATAATTCTGCTACCTATGCCAGTAATTCGATGATTACATTTTTAGTTATTAATACTTCAAGTATCACCTTAGTTCCTACACAAATTATTGCTATCCGGATGCAATATGGATCACAGGCACCAACTGAAATAGTTGGAACTACTCTAATAGCTACAGTAGTAACTACTGTTTCTGCTTTATTAATTGATCAGTTTCTAAGGAAGAGAAGGGAGTTACATTCCCTATGATACAATGGATCACAACGATTAGCATCTGGCTGATTCCCTGTATTATTTTGCTTATTCTCCTTGTTGCAACAGCGAAGAAGCTCCCGGCGTATGAATTATTTGTGGAAGGCGGTAAAGACGGTTTGAAAATGGCTATCTCTCTTCTGCCGTTTTTACTGGGCATGCTTGTCGCTATAGCAATTTTAAGAAGTTCAGGAGCTTTAGATGCATTTATTCAGTTAATTGATCCAATTTTGGCGAAAGTGGGCTTTCCTGCTGAAATGGCACCACTGGCATTTATTCGGCCTATTTCCGGTACTGCAGCATTAAGTGTAACAACAGAAATTATCCAGACATTTGGTCCGGATTCTTTCATGGGAAGACTTGCTTCAACGATGCAGGGAAGTACTGACACAACTTTATATATTCTTACAGTTTATTTCGGTGCTGTAGGAATTAAAAGAATGGGGGATGCACTTAAAGTTGGACTTATCGCTGATTTTATTGGTATAATTATATCGGTAATTGTAGTATCGTGGATTTTTGCTTAGAAGCGTTAACAAATGTGTTAGCGCTCCTTTTCATTATTGGGTAAAAATTTATTTCAAACCAACTTAAATTACATTGAAGAAAGAGTGTGAATACATGAGTGAACGACTGCAGAAGGTGATTGCGAAAAGTGGAATTACTTCAAGAAGAAAAGCAGAAAAACTGATTGAAAGTGGACAAGTAAAAGTTAATGGAAAAGTGGTTACAGAACTCGGGGTAAAAGTTACAAATCAGGATGAAATAGAAGTAAACGATGTTCCTATAGAAAAGGAGCAGCCTGTTTATTATCTTTTATATAAACCGAGAGGCGTAATATCGAGTGCTTCTGACGATAAAGGCCGAAAAACAGTTACTGATTTTTTTGAAGGTCTGGAAGAGAGGATTTTCCCTGTGGGAAGATTAGATTATGATACTTCCGGCTTAATTATCATGACGAACGACGGTGACTTCATGAATTTACTATTACATCCCCGATACCGCATGGATAAAGAATATATTGTCAAATCTAAGGGGATACCTGCCAAAGAAGATTTAGAGAAGTTCAAAAAAGGGATACGTTCAGATGGTGATACCTTAAAGGCTAAGCATGTAAAAATCATGTCAATTGATAAAAAAAAGCAAACAGCGATCATTAAAATAATTTTGCACCAGGGTAAAAACCGTCAAATTAGGAGAATGTTTGAGGCTATTGGAAATCCTGTAATGAAATTAAGACGAGAAAGATTCGGATTTCTAACTTTAGAAGGTCTGCAGCCGGGCGAATACCGCAAATTAACACCACATGAAGTCGATCAGCTAATAAAGTCTGCAAATAAAATTGTTAAATAAATGTCACAATCTCATGTCATATACATGGTAAAATATCCAGGGGGGAGTGAGTGTATTGAGTAAAGTAGATGAAGCAAATACATCAAAGCAAACAAAAAAAAGAAATCGATTAATTTATCGGACTTCTATTTTAGTTCTTTTATTTGGGGCTTTGTTATTTGCAGTGATTTCCAATTTATTTGCTGATGATAAAACCTTAGATATTGGTGATAAGGCACCGGATTTTCAATTACCTCACTTGAACGGGGATCAATCAGATGTGTTGAGGCTTTCTGATTTAAAAGGAAAAGGAGTTATGCTAAACTTCTGGGCAACCTATTGTGAACCATGTGAACGGGAAATGCCGTATATGGAGTCTCTCTATCCTGAATACAAAGATAAGGGTGTAGAAATCATTGCGGTAAGTGTTGATGCTACAGAATTAGTGATAAACCAGTTTGTAGATCAGTTTGATTTGACTTTTCCTGTTTTACATGACAAAAACAGCCAGGTGATGGACGCATACGGGATCAGACCGCTTCCTACTACGTTTTTCATTGATGAGAATGGAATAGTTGTAGAACGTGTGATTGGTGAATTAACCTTGGAAAAGTTAGAAGGATATTTACAGAAAATTGAACCAAGCTAATTTTACGAAATAACGAGGGGTATCTATGAATGTAATTAAGTGTGAGGCATGCGGATACGAAAATTCAAGTGGCACTGCGATTTGTAATAATTGCGGAAAGCCGCTCGATAAAGACAATAATACTAATTTATTAAACATGAGGTATGACGGAAGAGCGATTCGGTCCAAAACTAGAAACACTTCGATTGTAGATAAGATATGGAATTTCTTTTCATCCATCAAAGTAGGGGTTTCACTGATAGCAATAGCATTAATAGCATCTGCTATTGGAACAATTTTCCCTCAAAGTCCTTATATTCCGTCAACCGTAGAACCTGCAGTACATTATCGCGATCAGTATGGAATATTCGGGCAGATATATTATCAACTGGGTTTCCATGAATTGTACAGTTCCTGGTGGTATATGATATTAATTGCTCTTATTGGCATTTCTATCTTTATTGTAAGTTTAGACCGGGGTATTCCGTTGTATAAAGCACTAAAGAATCAGAATCCTAAAAGGCATATTAATTTCCTGAAAAGACAAAAACTGTTTGGCTACTATTCTCAATACAGTCCAAAAGATTATGATACCTTAAAAGCCAACTTAAAGAAACACCGGTACAAAATCTATGAAAAAGATGGACATATTCTTGCAGAAAAAGGTAGATTTTCAAGGTGGGGCCCATATGTCAATCATACTGGACTTATTATTTTTTTAATTGGTACATTGCTTCACTTTGTTCCATATATGTATGTAGATGAATTTATATGGGTGAGAGAAGGAGAAACAGAAATAATTCCGGGTACAGGACAAAAATATTATGTGGAGAATCAGGATTTTATCTTTGAAACTTACGGTGATGATGAGGAAGATGCGAAATTTAGCGAAATGTTGGAACGGCAAGGTACCGTTGTTGCAAAACATTATGAAACAAAAGCAATAATTTATAAAGATACATCAGAAGGTGTGATAGGATCTGAACCGACGTTGGAAGAGGTTACAAGGGGATCTGCCATCGTAAATGAACCGATTAAGTTTGATGGTTTTGCTTTATATCAGAGTAAATATCAACTGAATGAGTTTCAAAGTATGTCATTCAAACTGCATGAAACTGATGATCCTGAAGAGCAGTCCTTGCTTGAGTTTACTGTAGATTTTGCGGATCCAGAGCGGGTTTATACCTTTGATAACGGATTTAAGATTGAAATAAACAAATATTATCCTGATTATGTGCTGGATGACGATGGGACACCACGATCACAAACAAATTACCCGCGTAACCCGGCATTTGTGTTCTTTGTTTATCCACCAGGAGAAGAGGAGCCTGAAGTCAGTTTTATTGGTATAAGGCAGAATCTTGATCCTTCCCAATCCAATCAGTACAGGATAGGATTAACAGGTATTGATGTAAGGGATGTTAGTGGGCTAAATCTTAAAAAAGACCTTACACTGCCAGTGCTTGGATTAGGAGCCTTTATATTTATGATAGGTGTTATTCAAGGCATGTATTGGCAGCATCGGAGAATATGGATTCATCCAGAAAATGGGACTTTATACATCGCAAGCCATACAAATAAAAATTGGTTTGGTATGAATAAAGAAGTAGAAAAGATCATGCAAAACACAAATTTTGAAATGTTAGAAGACCAGGAAAATAAAGTGACCAAAGATAAATAAAAAGAATGCAAAACGAAGGAGGGTCACACCGATGGAGGATTTATTATTTTGGAGCAGTGTACTATTATATGCTGCTTTTGTCCTTTACTTTATTTCAACAGTATTATTTGCTGCCACTATCAAGGATAAGCGACATGAAAAAAAGTTTACTAAACTTCATTTATTAGCACTAAGCACTACAATTATTGGATTTTTAACACAACTTAGTTATTTTATTACAAGATGGATTGCGAGTGGGCATGCACCGGTAAGTAACATGTTTGAATTTGTAACTTTCTTTAGTATGATGCTTGTCCTGGCCTTTGTTATTCTATATTTTATATACCGTATTGAAATGCTTGGATTGTTTGCTTTACCTGTCACATTAGTTATTATAGGATATGCCAGTGTATTCCCTCAGGAAATTTCACCACTCGTACCATCTCTGAAAAGTCATTGGTTATACATACATGTGACAACTGTTGCTTTAGGTGAAGCTATTCTGGCAGTCAGTTTTGTTGCAGGGATAATTTATCTTATTAAACAAATTAGTCAAGAACGTTTAACTGGCCGTAATTTTCTGTTAGAAGTAATTATCTATTCTATTTTTTCTGCCATTGGTTTTGCTGTCATATCATGGGGATTTACGCTTGCAGATTATTCTGCTACCTTTGAACTGGAAGTAGATGAGCAACAAGTGGAAATGGAATACACATTACCTGCAATTATCGGGCCTTATAATGGTACACTAATAACAGAAAATAAAATGGATGGAATAATTCCTGCTCCCGAATGGCTGCATGGAGTAGAAGCATCAAAAAAATTAAATACATTAGTTTGGTCACTTTTAGTTGGACTTGTTCTTTATGGTATTACTTTACTCATACTAAAAAAACGTGTAGCAAAGGCTATCCAGCCACTCTTAAATAAAGCAAACCCTGAACTGTTGGATGAAGTATGTTACAGAGCTGTCGCAATTGGTTTCCCGGTATTTACACTGGGAGGATTAATTTTTGCTGCCATTTGGGCACAGGAAGCTTGGAATAGGTATTGGGGATGGGACCCTAAAGAAGTTTGGGCACTTATTACATGGTTTTTTTATGCTATTTTCCTCCATTTGAGATTAACCAGAGGCTGGCATGGTGAAAAATCAGCATGGCTCGCTGTAGTAGGTTTCGCTATTATTATGTTCAATTTGATTGTAGTGAACTTAGTGCTTGCAGGCCTTCACTCTTACGCATAATCTAATTATGTAAAATTTATTCATAAAAGTACAAGAGATAATTGTCCCTTGTACTTTTTCCGTATATACTATTATTGGGACAGGGGGTAGGAATTGTTAATGGAAAACAGAAAAGTACTTGTAGTAGATGACGAAGAAAGAATTAGACGACTATTAAGAATGTATTTAGAAAGAGAAGAATATGAAGTAGAAGAGGCAGAAGATGGTGAAGAAGGTTTACATAAAGCATTGAATAATGATTACGAAGTTATTCTTTTAGATGTCATGATGCCAGGCAAAGACGGCTTAGAAGTCTGCAAAGAAATCAGAGAGAAAAAAGCAACTCCTATTATGATGTTAACAGCAAAGGGTGAAGAGATTAGCAGAATACATGGCTTCGAAGCTGGAACTGACGATTATATTGTAAAACCGTTTAGTCCCAGAGAAGTAGTTTTACGTGTGAAAGCCTTGCTGCGACGAACTGGAAGTCAATCTGTATCCAACCAGTCAAACCGTTCCAAGGATATGATCGAATTTCCGCACTTAGTGATTGACAATGATGCCCACCGTGTTCTGGCAGACAATAAAGAAGTGAGTTTAACACCAAAGGAATATGAGCTGCTCTTATTTCTGGCTAAAGCTCCTGACAAAGTTTATGATCGGGAGGAATTACTGAAAGAGGTTTGGAAATATGAGTTTTTTGGTGATCTTCGAACAGTGGATACCCATGTGAAAAGACTGCGGGAAAAACTTAGCAAAGTATCCGAGGATGCCTCAAAAATGATTGTAACGGTGTGGGGAGTCGGTTACAAGTTTGAAATTAAGTAATTTTATTATGTATTGGTGTAATTCTACTTAATAGGGAAACTGGTGAAAATCCAGAACTGTCCTCGCAACTGTAAGTGTTCACGAAACGGAATAGTCATTGTACGAATGTATGAGAAGACCCGGAGTAGGAAAATGCACAAGTCAGGAGACCTGCCGATTCATAAAAAGCGAATGCTTCGAGGATTGAGCATTGCAGGTAGTATAATGATCCACTATCTACCCTAATGTTAGATCCTCCTATTCTTTAAGGAGGTAAAATTTTATGAAAAACTGGTACAAAATGATAACCGCAATATTTTTAGGTATGTTTATTTTAGCAGGCTGTTCTGCAGCGGAACAGGATGAAATTCCAAATAAAGATGTAAGCGAAACAGCCCAAATTACAATCTCTATTGAGGAAGAAATAATTGCAGAAAAAGATATTGAGATTAATGAAGAAAAGAATTTGATGGATTTGTTGGAAGAAAACTTTGAAATAGAATCCGACGAGGGATTCATAACTTCAATTGAAGGTTATGAGCAGAATGTTACGGAAAATAAATATTGGTTATACAATATTAATGGGGAGCCGGCTACAACGGGTGCTAATGATTACCAGTTAAAGCCTGGAGATGACATAGTTTTTAATTTAGGTAATGTAGAGTAATGCGTATAAACATACATACGTTTACAATTCTGGCTCTTTTATCTGCACTGGCAGTTACAGGCAGATTTTTTTTTCAATTCCTGCCTAATATTCAGCCTGTCACTGCCATTGTAGTAATAACTGGTTTCTTTCTTGGACCATATTCCGCTACTTTACTAGCAGTTGTCTCGACTTATCTATCTAACCTATTACTGGGAATGGGGATTTGGACAATCTGGCAGATAATTGGATGGGGGATAGTCGGTTTATTTTCAGGAATGTTGAAACTTCGCAAATGGAAGAACCCCCTTATTCCTGTTTCGCTTTACAGTTTTTTTGCAGCATATTTATATGGATTCATACTGGATATTGGTACTTTCACTTATAGTGGCAGTTTCCTGCCATATTTCTTATCAAGTTTGCCGTTTAATACTTTTCACGCATTAGGGAATATCATGTTCGTTATATTGTTATTTCCGATAATTAACAGAATATTAACTTCGGAGCGAGTGAAGGCTCGTATAGAGAAATAGTTTCAGATAAAAAGTTACAGGATTGTTGTAACTTTTTTTCATATAAATCGACAACTTAATTAGTAAAGGGGGTCTACCCGTGAAGGCCACTTTTGATGATTTTTACCATCGGTATCATCAGGATCTGTACCAATTTGTATTTTATATGGTTAAAAACAAACAGGAAACCGAGGATATAGTTCAAGAGGTCTATATACGCGTAATACGTTCATATCATAATTTTAAAGGTGACAGCAGCGAGAAAACATGGTTATTCTCCATTGCGAGACATGTAACTTACGATTATTTTAGGAAATTAAAAAGAAAAAGGAATCGCTTAATAAGTTTCTTTAACTGGTCAAAAGCTGACGAAACATTATCTTCCAATCATCCTCTTCCTGAAGAAGTGGCACTACTGGATGATGAGATGAAACGGCTGTATAACTGTTTAGATCATTGTACAATCGATCAAAAGCAGGTTATTATCTTAAGATACCTTCAGGAATTTACCATCCAGGAAACTTCGGATATATTAGGCTGGTCGACAAGCAAAGTAAAAACAACGCAACATCGAGCTGTGAAATTTTTGCAGCAGAAGATGGGGAATGCTGATGAGAAGGAGGATGTGTAAAATGGCAGCAAATCATCCTGATACAAAAAATAAAGTCGAGAAAATGTTAGTAGAACTGCCTTCAATCAAGGATAAACGAGATAAAGAATATATTTATCAAAAAGTCCAAACAGAAGTAAATGAACCATTACTAAAACAGAAAAACAGAAAGCTGTGGGTTTTTCCGACATTAGCTGCTGCTGGCTGTTTACTCCTCTTGTTGATCATTGTAAACGGCATAGATGATTTTCCTTTCAGTAGCAGTTCAGATATGGAGAGCAGACAGGAATCTGCTACATCGGAATCTAGTGAAACGGAGATCCAGGATTCACAACTAATGAAAGAATCAAGCTTAGAAGATAAAGGAACTGAAGAGAATGTGGCAGAGAACAGTACTATTTTTGCTCCTCCAGAGGATGACCGTTCACTGTTTCACTATATTGATCAGGATAATTTTGTATACCGGTTAGATACTGAGATGGAACTTGACGAGGTAGTTTTTACATCATGGGCAACGGAAGATGCACAATATACCGTGCCAATTTCTTTTCGGGATACTGATGAATTGGATAATGACCTGAAAACAATTTATAATAATGCCAGTAATTATATATCTTTGTCAGAGAACGGCTTTTCTGCTCTCGGGTTTGATACTTTTGAATTTTTTATAAGGGAAGAAGAACAGCAGGCAGAGATTGAGATGAATAGCATAGAATCAGATTTATCTAGTAGTGCCAATTACCAGATGTTTCGGTATATGCTGGAAGATATTCTTGCACCTTTACGTATAGAACAGGTTACTTTAACTGGTAATCACCCTTTTACTAAACAGGATAATCATTTTTCGCCTGACTACCGAACAAATACCTTCTATAAGATATACCAATATAAGGAAGGGTCGCCGTTTTGGCTGGTTCCTGTTTCCAATTCTGAGGTGGAATCATTTATTGGTGCATTGGAGGAAATGAAGAAAGATGAAGAAGCATTTCATGTAAGGGGAGTAATACCAGGCGATGCTGAAATTGATGTTGTTAATGAGGAAAATGTAATTACAGTCTCCATACATTCACCTCTAATTGGGAATAATCAGGGGACTGTAACAATGATTGAAGCTATTATGTTCACCGCAAAAAGTTTTGGTTTTAAACAAGTTCATTTCGACATAAATATTGAGCAGGCTGGTATGTATCAATTAAACCAACCACTTGAAGTTCCTGATATAATAAATCCGGTTTATTAAATAGAGAAGGTGTAAATAAGCAACTAGTGCAGATAGTACTAGTTGCTTTTATCTATAGGGAGAAGATTGCTTTTTTATTGATTCTGTTGGACACGATTCATACGCCTCCATAAATTCCTCTTCATCCTCTGTTGGAATCGGGGAGGTGCCTTTATTACAATCGAGCTTTCCATATGCCAGTCCTTCATCATCATAATCAAAGACATTTTCGGCAATTGCTCCGCAAAGTCCACAGGCAATACATGTTTCTTTGTCTACCCACGTGAAATAGGGCATCATTTATTCTCCTTTATATTCCTAGATGTTTCATTAATCATACCATATGAAAATAAGAAAAAAAATAAGTTTATCTTTTCAATTAACCTTGATAGAATGAAGGGAAGATGGAGGATATTATTATGTTTCAATATATTCTGTTACATTGTATCAAAGCTTTAAAAGCGGAACGCTCACTTGCTAATATATTCTATTTATTAACAGGGAAAAAGTCTACCCAGACAATCCAGGACAGTCATTTATATAATCTAACGGATTATTTTGGGGTCTATCGTTCATTAAAAAGAGTAGACTTTAACAATGCAATTGATAATCTGGTTCAAAAAAGTTATATAGTATATAATAAGCAGGGTTTTGCGCAGTTAAGTGATGCAGGAAAGTATCACTTAACTGTACAGGCACAGCAATATCAAGATTTGCATTTTAGAGGGATGGTTTTCGAGCGAATGGCACCACCATTTTTAGCGACATTAATTCTTCTTATTCAAACCGCTACAAATATTTTTGTTAATAATTATCGATTTATTCCTGTTATTGATAATTCTTCCGCTCAAAGTAATGTCAAACAATTTTTAAAGCAAAAAGACCTCGACATTTCGATCTTATTAAGGGATCTATACGGGGATTTGTATAAGTGTTTTACAGTGAATCGTCTTCCCCAATCCAGTATCGAGATTTTTACGGATCATATTACATCTGCTAAGGAAATTGGTTTAAGTCAGCATCAGCTTGCATCAAAATATATTATGACTAAGGAAGATGTTCATTGTTATTTAATGAATGTTGTCCATTTGATGTTGGATGAATCTAAGCATCCAGATAAATATAATGTTTTCCCGTATATAATTAATCAGCAAAGCGATCTTCCAGTAACAGAGTCGGCCTTAGCTACATACAAATTATACAGTAGAGGTCACACTATTGGTGAAATTGCTGCATACAGAAGTCTTAAGGAGAGCACAATCCAGGACCATATCATTGAAATAGCATATGCAGAAAAAGTGGAATGGACGAGACATATGGGTACAGAGATATATAACACTATTAGCGAAGTGATGGAAAAGACAAATACTAAGCAGTTAAAAATATTAAAATCACTCTTGCCAGAACATATATCCTATTTTCAGATTAAACTGGTCATTGCGTTATGGCACAAACCGTTGTAAGAAGGGAAGTAAATTTATGTATGACACCTCCTTAGAAGACTATTTAGAACGTTTTTTCGGTTATAATACTTTTCGTACAGGTCAAAAAGAAATAATTCAATCTGTTTTGTTCCGTCAGCATACACTTGCTGTTTTGCCAACTGGTACCGGTAAGTCCATATGTTATCAGCTGCCAGCTCTGCTGATGAAGGGAACTGTCCTGGTTATCTCACCATTACTTTCCCTGATGACTGATCAAATAAAGGAACTAAAATCTTTTGGCATGAAAGATGTAGTGGCGATTAACAGTATGACTTCAAAACATGAGAAACAGTATTCTATGAAAAATTTAAACAAATATAAGCTTGTTTTCACCTCACCTGAGATGTTACAAAATTCATTCTTCATTACTCAGTTGAAGAAAATCGATTTATCACTGTTTGTTATAGATGAGGCTCACTGTATTTCCCAATGGGGTTATGAATTTCGGCCTGATTATTTACGGCTGACCGATGTTCATAAAGAGTTACGTTCACCACCCGTCCTGGCAGTAACAGCAACAGCAACACCTGAAGTACAAGAAGACATTATTGATTTATTGGAATTGAGAGATTGCAATAAATACATTTATCCAATGGATAAACCGAATCTTTCTTTCGTGGTAAAAAAAGTTGCGGAGGTTTCAGAGAAAAAGAAAGATATTGTTGGGACATTAGAAAAATATCCTGTTCCGACTATGATATATTTTTCCAGCAGAAAGGAAGCTGAAAATATGTCAGCTTACCTTCAAAATGAATTGGCTGATCTAAAAACTGCTTACTATCATGGAGCTATGGATACAACAGACCGTTTATTAATCCAGCAGCAATTTATGGCCAATCAGTTAGATATTATTTGCTGTACGAGTGCCTTCGGAATGGGTATCAATAAAATGGATGTACGTCTAGTCATTCACTATCATGCTCCATCACAACTGGAATCTTTTATCCAGGAAGTAGGTAGAGCAGGTAGAGATGGGAAAGAAAGTGTTAGTCTGTTATATTTTCATGAAACCGATCAGCATATCTCCAGACATTTAATTGAATCGGAACTTCCCGACATATCATTGATTGAAAATGCGGTAAAGTACATTATTGATAATCGTTTAACAGAAAAAACAAGTCTGGAAGATTACTTTCTCAAAGTATCAGGTGAAAATGAAATACAGTGGCGTTTTTTTCAATATCAATTAGAAGTGCACGATATCATTATAAATGATAAAATTAATGTAGAAAAAATTAATATAAACGATTTCGTTAAATCAATAAGAGATACTATTTGGGAAAGACAAATCTACAAGCATAAAAAAATGTATGAAATGGTCGATTGGATAAACCGAACAAATTGCAGAAGAGTCGCTCTGTATGAACACTTTCAATCAGGAGTCCAGCAGCCTTTAGGGATGTGTTGTGACTACTGTGATTTTAAATGGGAATATTGGCAGCCCTCGTTGATCAAGCATAAAAAAAGTTATCAATTATGGGAGGAAAAACTTGCGAGCAAACTGATGCAGAATGATTATTAGAATAACGGAGGGGTAGTGTATGAAACCAAACTTAGACGATCAAGCCTCTTCCTTGCGAGATTTAGTGAAAGACAGAGAAGACAAGGATCAAAAGGAAAAGGGCTTACCACCAAGAAGTGCTATCCATCAGAAGAAGAGAAAAAGAGAGAAAAGAAAGAAAATACACTTAATCAGTGTTCTTCTCGTAGTATTCTTATTTATTGTAATAGTTATTCTTTTTTTTCCATTCTGGGGCGATTCTCTTCTTACTTCAAAATTACCGGATCAGCAACAGAACATTCCTATAGAGCAAGTTTATTTAAATGAAAATAATAAAGTAGAATTTCAAGAGGGGGTGTATCATACGGTCACATCAGATGATACATTATTTTCAATTGCCCAGCAATATTATAATGATAAAGAAAAAGTCGAGCTAATAATATTGGCAAATGATATTCAGGATAATACGATTGTCGTCGGCACAAGGTTGTTTATTCCTGTCGCGAAAAAGTAGAAGCCCTTCTATTCTATGTGAAAGAAAGACTTCCAGCAGTTTAAAATATTTTTTTGCGATCCCGTTCTTCTTTTAAAATTTCTACTGCTTCGTGGAATCGTTGGGAATGGACGATTTCTCTTTCCCTTAGAAATTTTAGTGAATCATTCAAGAAAGGATCATCCGATAAATCAATTATCCATTGATATGTGGCTCGGGCTTTTTCCTCTGCCGCAATATCTTCATATAAATCTGCTATTGGGTCACCTTTTGCCTGAATATAAGTTGCAGTCCAAGGTGAACCTGCGGCATTTTGATAATACAGGGCCTGATCATGATTCACATAGTATTCGCCAAGTCCTGCCTCCTCAAGCTGTGCCGGTGTCGCATCTTTTGTCAATTTATAGATCATTGTGGCAATCATCTCTAAGTGAGCAAATTCCTCTGTTCCAATGTCATTTAGTAACCCGACAACTTTGTCTGGAATAGTGTAGCGCTGATTGAGATAACGTAATGCCGCCGAAAGTTCGCCATCTGCCCCGCCATATTGTTCAATTAAGTATTTGGCTAAACGGGGATTGCATGTACTTACTTTTACAGGATATTGTAATTTCTTCTCATAAACCCACACTTTCTAATACCTCCTTTAAACCTGCCAGGGCCATGGTGCGTCTTTCCAGTTCCATGGATAACTGGAGTAACTTAAACCATACTGTAGTAAAGGACCGAACTGCCTTTCGAACTCCGCCTTAAGCTGTCTGCTTTCATATGACTTCTGGTTAAACTGTTTAATTGCTTCTAAATCATCTGGATGTGTGTCCAAGTATAGAGTTAAATCAACAAGCACAAAGTCTACAGCCTGTATTTTTTCCAGCAACTTATAGTAATTCTCCGGCATTGTCAATTTTCATCACCTGCCCTTTTGGGATAATAGGGGTCATATAGACAAGGCCACAATGTACCGTGATACAGAGCTTCTTCAGCAGTAGCAAATTGGTTAGAATGCATAGGCTGGAAAGTAATGTACAAATTAGGTGGTGTAGAATAACATTTCTTCCATACAGGGGGACATGGATCAAATGGACTGATATATGGTGTATAACACTTCATAGTTGAATGCAAGATGATCTGCTCCTTTCCTTTTAATACCATTACATCATATGTAGTACCGGGATTGTCCTATGCCTGTTTATCTATAAACAGATGTAGATGCGAATTGCTAGAAAAATAAAAAAGTGCAGAGTAAAATGACAGTAGTATGCTTTAAAGATAAAAATCATCTTTATTTATTTCTCGGAATTAATGATTATGTTTCTCCCATACATAAATAACAAAATAGTCCATACTGTCAGATATTTCACAACGAGAATATAAAATAGTATAATGATTAAAGTGGCATTTTTTTGCATTAGGAGTGAAACTTATTGAGAAGCAGTTATGAACATCTTCAATCAATGATGAAAGATGTACTGGATCAGTTAGGATATCCTGACGAAGTATATCAACTAATGAAAGAACCAACGAGAATAATGAGAATCCGTTTTCCTGTAAGAATGGATGATGATTCGGTGAAAATTTTTACGGGATACCGTGCTCAGCACCATGATGTATTTGGGGTTACCCAGGGAAATGTTCATTTTAGACCAAATATTACAGAAGAAGAGATTGCTGCCTTGGCTATATTGAGAAGTGTAAAATCAAGTAATTTACAGATACCACTTGGCGGAAGCAGCGGGGGAATAGTGTGTGATTTAAGGGAGTTATCTTTCAGAGAATCAGAAAGGCTATGCAGAGGATATATCAGGTCCATCCACCATATTATCGGACCGAATATAGATATTCCTTCATCAGATGCTGCTGTCGATCCGCAAATGATGGCATGGATGATGGATGAATACAGCAGATTACATACAGGAATGAATCCAAATTTTATTGCCGGGAAACCTTTTGTACTTGGAGGTATTAACAATAAACAGACAGCTGTAGAACAAGGTGTTTATCATACGATTCATGCATTGATTGATGAATACAACCTGCCGCTAAAGGAAACAAAAGTGATGATACACGGTACAGGTAACATTGGCAGCTACTTAGCCCGGATGTTAAATGATTCAGGTGTGAAAGTAGTGGGAATTTCCGATCCTCAAAATGCAGTTTATCATCCGGATGGTCTTAATATACCAGAAATATTAAAACAGAAAGACCATTTCGGTATTGTCACGCGATTTATTGATGAATCAATTTCGATAGATGAATTTATGGAAAAAGAAAGTGATTTACTTATTTTAACAACAAAACAGGAACAAGTTAATGTAAATATTGCTAAAAAGTTGAATACATCAATTATTGTAGAAACGGTGAATAATACGTTAGACCAGGAAGCAATTAACCACTTGCACAGTAGAGGCATAGAAATGGTTCCGGAAGTATTGGCAACCAATGGAGGAATTGTATATGCCTATCTGGAATGGTTGGAGTACAAACAAGGCAAAAAGTTTACAGATAAAGAGATAGAGGAGTATTTTAAAGATATTATACATCTTGCAATTAAAGAGGCCAAGTATACTTCTTTAAAGAAAAATATCAATATGTATTTAGCGAGTTATATGATCGGAATGAAAAATCAAGCAGAAGCGATAAGGTACAGAGGATGGCTTTGATTTAAATTGTAAGGAGAGTGTTTTATTTATGCAGGAAGAAACAGTGATAATTATAGGTGCAGGACCATGTGGAATGTCTGCTGCCATTGAATTGCAAAATTTAGGAATACAACCACTTATAATAGAAAAAGGAAATATTGTTGATTCCATCTATCGATATCCTACACACCAAACTTTCTTCAGTTCCAGTGATAAGTTGGAAATTGGTGATGTGGCATTTGTTACTGAAAAACAGAAGCCTGTCAGGAATCAGGCATTAGCATATTATCGTACTGTTGCACAGCGTAAAGATCTGAGAATCAATAACTTTGAAAAGGTAGTATCGGTCCAGGAGCAAACAGGGGCTTTTCAAGTAAAATCAGTTGATTCGAACGGTAACCATAAAGAGTATTCTACTAAATTTGTGGTAATTGCAACAGGGTACTACGACCAGCCGAATTTACTTAATATCAAAGGGGAGGAACTGAGTAAGGTATTTCATTATTTTAAGGAAGCACATCCCTATTATAATAAAAATGTAGTAGTAATAGGCGGAAAGAACTCAGCGGTAGATGCAACGATTGAATTGCATAAAGCTGGGGCAAATGTCACTGTTTTATACAGAGGAAATGACTATTCTCCTAGTGTAAAACCATGGATTTTACCTGAATTTGTCTCACTTATCAAACATAACAAAATACTAATGGAATTTAGAGCGAATGTTAAAGAGATAACAAAAGAATCAGTTATATATGAAGTTGATGGTTCTTCTAAGTCTATTCCAAATGATTATGTTTTTGCAATGACAGGATACCAGCCAGATCAGCAGTTTCTTAAGAATATGGGGATAACTGTTGACCCAAAAACAGGAAGACCTAACTTTAATGAAAATACGATGGAGACCAATGTGGAAAATATCTACATCGCAGGAGTAATTGCTGCAGGTTATGATAATAATGAGATCTTTATAGAGAATGGCAGGTTCCATGGAGGACAAATTGCATCCTCCATAAAGCGTAAATTATCTTAATTATCTACTCTTGAAAAGCGGATTGAATCTCTTCTGCTGCTGCTCCTTTTTGAAGCAGCAGCAGAAGCTTCAACCTTGCTTTTGGTCCATTAATTTCGTTAGTAAATATCATTCCTGAATTTTGGAGATTCTTTCCACCACCTTCATAATCATACATTGGCTGTACAATTCCGTTATAACATCTTGACACAATAACGATGGTAATCCCCTGCTGCAGGAGTGTTTCCAGCACTGGAACAACGTCTGGAGGCAGATTTCCTTGTCCAAAAGCTTCAATCACAATTCCATTGGTATTGTTTTTATTTAAATGTTGAAATAAAATATTAGACATACCGGTGTATGCTTTAAATAGATGTACCTCCTTGGTAATCTCATGTATTTCTGTATATTTATCGGAATAGAGGTACTTTTGATAAAATATAATTTTGTCTTTGTGGATTAATCCTAATGGGCCAAACGGCGGACTTTTAAAAGTAGCAACATTACTTGTAGAAGTTTTTGTAACATATCTTGCAGAGTGTATTTCGTCATTCATTACTACAAGCACACCAGAGTGGATAGCTTCCTTGCTAGTTGCAACGCGAACCGCGCATTGAAAATTATATATTGCATCTGTGCCGATTTCATTACTTGGTCTCATAGCTCCTGTTAAAACAATCGGTAAAGGAGATTTACAGGTTAGTTCAAGGAAGTATGCTGTTTCTTCCAATGTATCCGTTCCGTGTGTGATAACGATACCTGCTATATCCTCATTTTCAGCTAATAGTGCATTAATAAAATCGGATAATTTCAACATATGTTCCGGTTTAATATGAGGCGATGGTAAATTATAGAACTCTATTTCGTGAATAGGGACATCCTTAGTTTCATTCAGGTTCGATAATGGATGCTGTTTTGATGGTTCAATAGTTCCTTCCTCATTTTGCTGCATGGAGATGGTACCACCAGTATGTATAACAATCAGTTTTTTCATAGAATCACCTCTTAAACGTATTTTATCATCCCTGAAAGAAGGTGTATATTTGTTTACGTTATTAACAGCAGGGTTGGCACCTGCGTTTGCACTGTTATCTTTTTTTTATTTAAAGGATGAATATGAACTGGAACCAGTACACGCAATCTTCAGGACATTTGTGTATGGTGCATTATTAGTGTTTCCCATTATGTTCATCCAATATGCTTTTATTGAAGAAGGGGTTGCACAAACACCATTTATTAAGAGTTATCTTCTGTACGGATTATTCGAAGAATTTTTTAAATGGTTTATTTTTCTGTTTACTACATATAAATATTCGAAATTTTCTAATGTTTATGACGGTATTGTTTATGGAGTTTCCATAAGTTTAGGATTTGCCACCGTAGAGAATATATTATATCTGTTCGCACATGGTATTGAGTATGCATTCAGCCGCGCAATCTTTCCAGTCTCCTCACATGCATTATTTGGTGTTATTATGGGATATTATTTGGGCCGGGCAAAATTTAAAAGTAACCGTTCAAAGTTCCATGTTTTTCTGGCACTCTTTATACCTTTTCTGTTGCATGGCACTTATGATTTTATCTTAGTTTCAATTACCCGGGCATGGGTATATTGCTTAGTGCCATTCATGATTGTGCTCTGGCTATACAGTCTTCGAAAAGTTAAAAAAGCAAATGAATATTCCAAATTGCATAACTACGAAATATAAGAGTTATTCTTAACGTCAAAAGGATAACTCTTATTTTTGTTGCAATTTTCCAATGAATAATTAATTCAGTTTCAATAAAAGCTATGTTTAGGAAAAAAACAGTTAATTCGTAAAAACTTATACGCAGGAGATTTTTATTGGAGGTTAAGGTGATGAATTATTTAAAAATTGGCGTAATTGCTTTTCTTTTATTAACAATACCATTCTTCTTTGCGGAAAAGAATCAGGTAGATGCATTTACAGATCAGGTAATCCAGCATGGAGCAACTGGAGAGGATGTTATCGAATTACAAGCTAGACTACAATATTTAGGGTTTTATAATGGAGAAATAGATGGTGTTTTTGGCTGGGGAACATATTGGGCTCTACGTAATTTTCAGTATGAATTTGGGTTGGAAATTGACGGTCTGGCTGGAGAAGGCACAAAGCAAAAATTAGCGGCTGCCAGTGAATATGATAGACAGTTTGTGAAACAGCAGATTCAGTCAGGGAACAGATTCTCTCATTATGGCGGGGTTGATAATAAAAAACAATCACAACAGAATACGAACCAAAACCGTCCAGCTGAACAGAACAATCAGCAGAATCAGGGGAATCAACAGCAAACTCAGACTCCGGCAGAAAATGATACAGTTGCAGAATTAGAACCCACTGCTGTCAATGTACCGCAAGGATTCTCACAAAATGATATTAAATTAATGGCTAATGCGGTATATGGGGAAGCAAGAGGCGAACCTTATGAAGGACAAGTTGCTGTCGCAGCAGTTATCCTGAATCGGGTAGAGAGCCCCACATTCCCTAATACTGTTTCTGGTGTAATATTTGAACCAAGAGCTTTTACTGCGGTTAGCGATGGACAAATATGGTTAACACCAAATGATACTGCAAGAAGGGCAGTGTTGGATGCCATTAATGGATGGGATCCTACTGGGGAAGCAACCTATTATTTTAATCCAAATACAGCTACATCTGGATGGATCTGGTCTAGGCCGCAAATCAAACAAATTGGAAAACATATATTCTGTATGTAATATGGAGGTGTCTGAATGTTTCGATGGATATTAATTTCATTGCTAAGTCTAACAGTGGTAGGAGTATCTGTGTGGGGTTACCAGGAACATCAAGAAAAAAATGCGATACTTATTCAAGCAGAAAATGATTACCAAAGGTCATTTCATGATTTAACGTATTATATGGATTTGCTGCATGATAAAATCGGTTCATCACTAGCGATGAACAGCAGAGAGCAATTATCTCCGCAACTGGCAGAGATCTGGAGAATTACATCTTTGGCACATAGTAATGTTGGACAGCTGCCATTAACTTTATTACCATTTAACAAAACAGAAGAATTTCTGTCACAAATGGGAGATTTCAGCTATAAAGCAGCTGTAAGAGACCTTGAGAAAAAACCGCTTACTAATGATGAGCTGCAAACATTCGAAGCGCTATATGAAATGTCAAGTGATATAGAATCAGAGTTAAGAAAAGTACAAAACATGGTTTTGAACGAAAATTTAAGATGGATGGATGTTCAGCTTGCTCTTGTTAATAATGATGAACAAGCTGATAATACGATTATTGATGGATTTAAAACAGTTGAAAAAACAGTGGAAGGTTATAGTGAAGGTAAAATTAATGCGAGCATGATGGGAACATCTAGTAAAAAAGATGGTTATTCCATGCTTGGCAGTGACAAAATAACAGAAGATGAGGCTGTCACAAAAATGAGGAGATTGTTTGACTTAGACAAAAGTGCTGAGATCCATGTAAGTAAAACAGGTGATGGTGCTAATGTCCCATTAATAAGTGCTTCCTTTCAGGATGAAAACAGGTCAGGTTATGCTGATATTACCCAATATGGTGGTTATCCTATCACTTTAATGATTAACAGGGAAGTAAATGAATCTAAGATAAGTCTGCATGAGGCAACTAATAAAGCAAAAGATTATTTAGCCGGAAAGGATTTTGGTGAGCTTGCTCTAATAGAAAGTAATCAGTATGATCATGTCGGAGTATTTCATTTCGTACCGAATCAGGGAGATGTCTGGATTTATCCTGATGCCATTCAAATAAAAGTTGCATTGGATGATGGTGATATTCTTGGATTCGTGGCTAAAGATTATGTAGAGAACCACCGTGAGAGAACAATCGAGGAACCAGAAGTATCAGAAGAAGAGGCAAGAACAAAAGTAAATCCTAATTTAAAGATTCAGGAACACCATTTAGCTATTATTGAAGACGATACAGGTGAGGAAGTATTAGTGTATGTCTTTTTAGGAACACTTGGAAACGATACTTACAAAATATACATCAATGCAGCATCAGGAAAAGAAGAGCGTGTGGAGAAGTTGAAGCAAGCTGAAATAAAATATTGAATGTGAGGAGGAAAGTCTTTCCCTTCTCACTTTTTTTTATGATAAAATAAAAAGAAACTAGCAAACAAATTGTCCTATAAAGTGAGACTTTTGGTCCCCTACAGGATTTAAAGCAAAACTTTTCAGGATGAGCAGCGTTTTAATTTAAATAAATACTCCAATATAAAACGAAAATTTGATAGTAGGAAGAGGATGCAAATTGATAAAAATCGGCACTTTTTTACAACTTGAAGAAATAAGTAAAAATTATAATAATGATAATGTGCAAGACATGAAGGTGACGTTTCGTTGCAGAGTGATTGAAACTGCGGAAGAAGAACTAATTATTGATCTGCCTATTAATGAACTGACAGATAAGACAGCTTTTTTTACTGAGGGAGTTGCATTAAAGGTAAGCTATATTCAAAACAATTCTGTTTTCGTTTTTCCTTCTAAAGTTATTGGTAAGAGGATTGATAATATTCCGGGGATTATTCTTTCCTATGATAAAGATAGAGTGAAAAAAGTTCAAAGAAGAGAATTTGTCAGAGTTGACTCCTTGTTAGATATTTCGATCAGAAGTCCTTATGACAATTTTTCTCCAGTGACGGGAGTAACAAGAGATATCAGCGGCGGCGGGTTGTCAGTATATATGGACAATAATCTGGAATTTAACGAAGAGGAGTCACTTGATATCATGTTAGTACTTCCGATGGAAAATACTCTTGAATATTTACATTTGCAAGGTTCTGTAGTCAGGTTCCAAAAAGAAGAAACAAAAGGAATCCTTTCCGTAAAATTTAATGATATTTCGATCCAAAATCAGCAGAAAATAATCAAATTTTGTTATTTGGAGCAATTAAGGATAAAGCGTAAAGAAATGAAATAATAAATGTTAGAAAGAGGTATTGATTAATGAAGAAAATTGCAATAGCGATTGATGGACCTGCTGCCGCGGGCAAAAGCACGATAGCAAAACTGGCAGCACAGCATTTAAATTACATATATATTGATACTGGAGCAATGTACCGGACTTTAACTTTTAAAGCAATCCAAGAGAACGTAGACCTTAGTGATGATCAAAAAATCCTGGAAATACTGAAAAAACTGGATATAACATTGACTCCCGACTTTGAAGTATTTGCGAACAACGAGAATGTTACAGATAATATCCGATCAAATGAAGTGACAAATAATGTCTCTAAGGTTGCATCCATTCCGGAAGTGCGGGATGAGATGGTGAAAAGACAGCAGGAATTAGCTGTGAACAGGGGCGTAGTAATGGATGGAAGGGATATTGGTACAAGAGTTATCCCAGATGCGGAAATAAAAATTTTTCTCGTAGCAAGTGTGGAAGAAAGAGCACAAAGAAGACACGAAGAAAATATAAAAAAAGGAATCGAATCAGATTTAGAGAAACTAAAAGCAGAAATTAAGAACAGGGATAAAATGGACTCAGAAAGAACTTCATCTCCTCTGAAAAAAGCGGACGATGCAATTGAGATTGACACAACTTCCCTTTCCATAGAGGAAGTTTTACAAAAAATCCTGACAATAGTTGAGCAAGAGGTGTAATGAATGAATTTATATAAATTTGGAAAGTTTGTGATGAAGACCTGGTTAAAACCTAAATACAAAGTACAGGCCATAGGTTTGGAGAATATTCCTAAAAGCGGGCCTGTAATTATTTGTTCCAATCATATATCCAATTTTGATCCGCCGATAGTAGGGATAACCTGCCCGCGAGATATTCATTTCCTTGCAAAAGAAGAACTGTTTAAAAATAAATTTTTTGGGTATATCTTAAAAAATGTACATGCTTTCCCAATAAAAAGAGGGATGAAGGATCGAAATGCATTAAGAAGAGGTTTAGAAGTTTTAAAAGAGGGTAATGTTTTAGGATTATTTCCTGAGGGTACAAGGAGTAAGACAGGGGAATTAAAAAAAGGATTGGCTGGAGCGGGATTTTTCGCTTTAAGATCTGATGCAGCCATTATTCCCTGTGCAATTATTGGCGATTACAGCAAAAAAAAGCCGTTAACCGTATCTTATGGAAAACCAATTAATATGACCAGTTTAAAAGAGAAAAAAGCTTCCGCTCAAGAGGTTACTGATGTTATAATGGAAGAAATTAGAAAGATTAAAGAAAATCACTAACTTCACCTATATAACTTGACAAATTGGTCTAAATGTTAGAAGTTAGAAAAAAGCACATAAATGTTTTTGTGTTGTATTTTGAAGGAGGTCTTTGTCATGGAAGAGATGAACCAAGAAATTTCCGAAATCAAGGAGCTTTCCGTTGGCGATATTGTCAAAGGGAAAGTAGTCAAAGTAGAGGAGAAACACGTGCTGGTTGACATCGGCTACAAAGTAGAAGGTATAGTACCTATAAGTGAATTGTCTGCACTTCGGGTAGAAACAGCCAGTGATGTGGTGAGTGAAGGCGACGAACTAGAATTACAGATTAAGAAAGTGGAAGACGAAGAAATCGTCTTGTCTAAAAAAGCTGTCGTTGCTGAAAAAGCTTGGGAAGATCTGCAACAAAAATTTGAAGCAAATGAAACAATTGAAGCAGTAGTTAAAGATGTTGTGAAAGGCGGCCTCGTAGTGGACGTAGGTCTTAGAGGATTTATCCCTGCATCTTTAGTTGAGACACATTATGTTGAGGATTTTGCGGATTATCAGGATAAGCCAATTACATTAAAAATAGTGGAACTGGATAAGGAACAGAACCGCATTATTTTATCACACCGTGCTGTTTTAGAAGAGGATGCTAAAGCTAAGAAAGAGAGTCTTTTAGAGAACCTTGAAGAAGGACAAGAAATTGAGGGTACTGTACAGCGCATTACTGATTTCGGTGTATTTGTAGATATTGGAGGTATAGATGGGTTGGTACATATTTCGCAATTATCTCATACCCATGTAGAAAAAGCTTCTGATATTGTATCTGAAGGGGACAGTTTACGCGTAAAAGTATTAGGAGTAGATAAAGAAAAAGAAAGAATTTCTTTATCACATAAAGCGACATTGCCTGGTCCGTGGGACAATATTTCAGAGAAAATATCAGTTAATGATGTTGTAAGTGGAACTGTAAAGCGACTTGTTAACTTTGGTGCTTTTGTAGAAGTATTGCCAGGTGTTGAAGGTCTTGTTCATATTTCTCAAATTTCTACCCAACATATTGGTACACCTGCAGAGGTACTGGAAGTAGGTCAGCAGGTTGATGTGAAAGTTTTGGAAGTAAATGAAGCTGAGAAGAGAATTTCCTTAAGTATTAAGGAAATTGAAGAAGAGAAAAATGACCAGGAAATCAAACAGTATGAAAGTGATGATGACCAATCAGGTTTCCAATTAGGGGACATGATTGGAGATAAACTGGATAAATATAAAAATTAATATTATCAATTGTTTATAAAAATGAGTACCGCCTCCCGTCACATTAGGGAGGCGGTTTTTATATTCCTGTTTGTCCCCCCCTTTATTTCCTCTGTAACTGGCAGTCCATCATTTATACAGCTTCAATAAACTTCTGGTAATTATAGTATAAAAAACAATGTTATGCCCAATAATGATAAGGGTGATAAGAAAATGAACGAGTTTATCTATTTATGGATATTGTGGTTATTATGGTGTCTCACAACATTCTTTTTAACAAAGACAAAAATCAGAACAATATACAGCTTAGGTATTTTAATATTAATAATCTTTCTGCCTGAGAATTCAATTGTTGGAGAGCTCCCATTGAATTCAGGGATTATTTTTCTAATTATTTACAGTTCAGCATTATTAATAATTACGCCATTACCTTTGAAAAAATATCTCCATATATTAATTTTATCCTATCTATATGTTATTTATTTTGTCTGGTACATAACAAGCCCCATATTAAGCGGTAGTTATTTCATAGTAATTGGCCTAATCCTTGCAGTGATACTTTTACAGTTTTTCGGAAAAGAATTTCATGAGAGATTATTAATATGGATAACTGGTCTTTCTTTCGGACAAATTCTTTATACAATTATCTGCTGGAGTTATGGCCTTGAATATACGATAAATTACCATCATTCCTACACGTTGTTATGTGGGGTGTTGATTTTACTTAGTTTACAAAGGGTATGGTCGTTATTATCGAGACGGGTAGAACTGTTTGTGAAAAATATGGAAGCAAAAAAGAGGTGGACATATTGAATGAATATACTTTTCCGATATTATTTGGAGTAGTTATTGGAACGATAGCGCGAATTATTATGTTAAAAACAGATTACAGGCAGTATCCTACCTATTTGCATGGAAAAATTATTCATCTCGCTTTAGGTTTTATTGCTGCCGGATTGGGATCTGTTGCCGTTCCAGCAATAATGGAAAAGGAATTTACTGCAATTACATTTCTAACAATTGCTGCATCCCAGTTCCGGGAAGTGAGGAATATGGAAAGAAATACATTATCTGAAATGGATAGTTACGAGTTAGTGCCAAGGGGGAATACATATATTGAGGGGATTGCTGTTGCTTTCGAAAGCAGAAACTATCTCGTCATATTTACTGCACTAATAACAACATTAGCATATTTAGTATGGAATGTTTATATCGCTGTCATTGTTACAATTGGAGCCTATATTATTATACGAAAGTTTATGAGCGGATCTACTTTAGGCGATATAGTAGATATTGAGCATGCAGAAGTCTCTTTTGAGGGTGCAGGTTTATATGTTGATAATATATATATTATGAATATTGGTCTCCCTGCTAGGCAGAAGGAAATTATGAAGTATGGTATGGGGTTTATCCTTACCCCCAAAACATTTGATGTGAGATCGACAATCGCAAATCTGGGCCAGCGGCAGGCAATATTACACGATGTTTCCGTTTCGCTTGGTGTGTTCAGAGATTCAGGTACCCCGGCTTTGGTTCCGTTAATCAAAAGAGATTTAGATGACGGGAGAATCGGTGTTTTTATTCTACCTCAAGATAAAGACGTGGAGAAGGCGATGAATGTAATTAGTTCCGTTCCTGTACTGGAAAATGCTATCCGGATGCCTTCAGAATCGAAAGCAGCACATAAGGAGTGATGATAATGCAATTAGAAAAAGCTATTTTGGCTACAATTACTACAAATGCTAATAAAGTGACAGCGGGAGGATCCATTTTTATTTGCGAAACAAAAGAAGAAATGGATAAAGTTGCAGCTAATTTAGAAGCTATATTAGATGGAATCAGTCATGCATTAAGCGACGAATTATATATTATAGTAAAACATTAATAACAAATATGACGAATGTTCCGGAATTTAGTGAAACTTGTATTTAATGAATGGTTTATGGTAATTTAATTAAGTGAAACAACAAAACCGGCAAAATTAGAGAAATATATAAAGGAAGGATGTGCCTTCATGAGAAATTCAGTTGTAGCAATTGTTGGAAGGCCTAATGTAGGGAAATCAACTATTTTTAATCGCTTAGTTGGTGAAAGAATTTCCATTGTTGAAGATATACCCGGAGTAACTAGAGATCGTATTTATGCAAAAGCTGAGTGGTTAAATAATACATTCCGATTAATAGATACTGGCGGTATTGAAATCGGTGACGAGCCGTTGTTAATTCAGATGAGAGAACAAGCAGAAGTTGCTATTAGAGAAGCTGATGTAATTATTTTCTTAGTAAATGGCCGTGAGGGCATTACAGCAGCTGATGAAGAAGTAGCAAAAATGCTCTTTAAATCCAATAAGCCTGTTGTTCTAGCAGTTAATAAAATAGACAATCCCGAAATGAAAGAGCAGATTTATGAATTTTATTCACTTGGATTCGGAGAACCATATCCGATTTCAGGAACACATGGGTTAGGTCTTGGTGATTTATTAGATCGTGTCCTGGAATTATTCCCGGAACGCGAAGATATTCCGGTTGATGAAGATGTCATTCATTTCAGCTTAATTGGAAGGCCTAATGTAGGAAAATCCTCCCTAGTAAATGCTATGTTAAATGAAGAAAGAGTTATTGTTAGTGATATAGCAGGTACAACCCGGGATGCAATTGATACCTCCTTCTCGAGAGATGGTCAGGACTTCGTCATAATTGATACTGCTGGAATGAGAAAAAGAGGAAAAATCTATGAAACTACCGAAAAATACAGTATTCTGCGAGCACTGAAAGCGATCGAAAGGTCAGATGTTGTTCTTACCTTAATTGATGCTGAGACAGGAATAATTGAACAAGATAAAAAAATTGCGGGATATGCCCATGAAGCAGGTAAAGCTGTAGTCATTGTTGTTAACAAATGGGACACGATTAATCAGCATGATCATGCCATTAAGGAATTTGAAAAGAATATCCGCGCTCATTTTCTGTTCCTTGATTATGCACCGATTGTTTATTTGTCTGCGAAAACAAAAAAGAGAATTCATACCCTTGTTCCCAAAGTAGTTGAAGCGAGTGAAAATCATAGTAAACGTGTGGAAACCAATGTGTTAAATGATGTTATCATGGATGCACTGGCAATTAATCCGACACCAACGAAAAATGGTAAACGTTTGAAAATACTTTATGCGACTCAGGTTGCTGTAAAGCCTCCAACTTTTGTTGTTTTTGTAAATGATCCGGAATTAATGCACTTCTCCTATGAACGCTTTTTAGAGAATAAAATTAGAGAAGCATTCGGTTTTGAAGGTACACCAATCAAAATTTATGCGCGAAGAAGGAATTAGAGGTGTGTGAATTATGAAAAAAGTTGCTGTACTTGGTGCAGGAAGTTGGGGAACTGCATTAGCTATGGTATTATGCGATAATCACCATCAGGTGCGTTTATGGACACATAATGCTGACCAGAAAGAAACCATGCAGAAAACAAAAAGGAATGAGAAATATTTGCCTGATATCAAGCTTCCGTCTAATATAGAGATTTTCACGGATCTTGAGAAGGCTGTGGATAATGTGGAAGCAATTGTGTTTGTAGTGCCTGCAAAGGCAATTAGGCAAACCTGTCAAAAAGTATTGCCGTTTTTAAGTGACGATATTATTTTAATTCATGGTTCAAAAGGAATTGAGCCTGATTCCCATTATCGTATATCAGAAATGATGGAAGAAGAGTTAGCGAATATAAATTTTCGGGGAGTCGTAGCATTGTCGGGTCCGAGTCATGCTGAAGAAGTTAGCTTAAAACACCCGACAACTGTAACAGCTGCTTCCAAGAACGATATGGCAGCCAAATATACACAGGATTTATTTATTAACGAGTATTTTCGTGTTTATACAAGTAAAGATATCGTAGGTGTAGAGCTTGGCGGTGCATTAAAAAATATAATTGCATTAGGAGCTGGGATTTCTGATGGATTGGGATATGGTGATAATGCAAAAGCTGCCTTAATCACAAGAGGCCTTGCAGAGATATCCAGACTCGCCGCGGTTTTAGGGGCGAATCCTCTAACTTTTTCAGGATTATCAGGAGTAGGCGACTTAATTGTAACATGTACGAGTGTCCATAGCCGAAACTGGCGTGCCGGGAATTTATTCGGAAAAGGACAGAAACTAAAGGAAGTACTTGATCAAATGGGGATGACAGTTGAAGGAGTAAGAACAACCGAAGCTGTTTATCAATTGTCAAACAAATTAAAAGTAGAGATGCCGATAACAAAGGGAATTTATGAGGTGATTTTCGAACAAAGATCACCAAAAGACGTAGTAGATCATTTAATGACAAGAAACAGGACTACTGAAATTGAAGATATTGCTTCTGTATTAGTGGATAGGTATTCTGATTAACTGTTTGAACTTCCTCTGCATACTATGGAAAGAGATCTATAGTAAGGAGGAAAAACATTGAGTGATTTTAAACAGAATATGTTTGATCAAATTCAGAAGAAATCTAATATCCAATCAGATCAAATTCTTAAAGTAGCACAATCCGTACAAAATGCTGACTTTTCGGATGAAAACACAGTCAGAAAGTTAGTGAGACAATTAGCTAACATGGCTGGAAAGCCCGTTTCAAAGGAAAAAGAAGACAAAATTGTACGTGCCATTACGAATAATAACATGCCTAAAGACATGAACACATTAACTAAACTATTTAAAAAGTGATATTATAGGCACTTGAGGATGCAATGTAAAATTGCTTCGCATACAATAAATCGCACAAGCATTCACTTTCAGGGTGCAAATGGGTATTTATTTAGTCATTACCGGAGTAGATTCTGCCCCTTCTACTTCGGTTTTTTTGTGGAAAAGTAAGGAAAAAAGAACGCCAATTTAAACATTTCCTGAACTTATAGTGAAACAAGTGGCACAGTAAAGTGGATGTGGTATACTGTTAATTATGTATTTATAATGATCTGCTGGAAAACAGGTAAGAAAGGATGTCATAATTCATGTCTGCTTCAATGTTAATGATGTGGGTGTCTTTTGCTGGAATGTTTGCATTATTTTTAGCCATTGGTTTAATTCTTTTAAGTCGATATAAATTAAAAGGTATCTTCGCAGCTATTACAGCTTTATTAGCGTACATTTTTTTAGTTGCAGGTGGCTTAATTATTGCTTTCGTCGTTCTCAGAGGACCAACATCATAATTAGGGGGTTCAAAGGTAGTATGATACATAAAAATCTATTGCTGATACTGTTCCTGCTGCTGCTTACCGGGTGTATGTATCCGTCAGATAATTTAAGTCGTAACCAGGTAGCAAATGATGCGCAGCTTAATATGGTTCAGCAAGCAGTAAATCAATACGTTGCACAAAATGATGGAAGAATACCTATTTATACAAAAGAAAACGATACACCAATTTATCAGAAATATATTATTGATTTTAATTTACTTAAACAAAATAACTTAATACAGACTGTCCCCGGAACTGCATTTGAAAATGGCGGTGTTTATCAATATGTGTTAATTGATGTGGAAACAGAGCCTTTAGTAAAGGTAATTGATTTAAGAGTGTCTGATCAAATACGCGAGCTTCAGCAACGGTTAAATATATATTTAAGTGATAATACTTATCCACCCTTTGGCGAAAAGATTGCAGAAGGTATTTATACATTAAAACATGAAGAATTAAACTTAGAAACACCTCCTTATGTCGACAGTCCATACTCTACTAATAAATTACCGGTTTTAATTGATACAAATGGAGAATTACTAATTGATTACAGGTTAGAACTGTTTCAATTGTTAGAGAGCAAGGAACATAATTATAAAGAGGGCGATGATATCAGGAAAATAATTACAGATCATTCGCCAATTGTACCAGCTTATTCTATCCCTTACACATTGCAAGACGGTGAACCGGTATTTTCACCTGAATGATCATAAACAGCAAATGAGCCTGTACACAGAAAGGCTCATTTGCTGTTTTCATGTTTAAATGGAATTCCCTTTCTCCTCTGGAATTTTCGGTTACTCAAATAAATTACTATTTCTATACTATCAGATGCATATTCTTTCAATTCACCTCATATCATTTACTAGTATATATTTATATCATACAAGCATATTATTCAGGGAGAAAAAAGATTTTATAATTATTCGATAAATATTAGCATATTTTAATAGGACAACATCATAAAATAACATTGTCAATGATTCGAGTAATTTTAAGTTGAATAGATCGGGAGGGGATCATTTGGAAAGGGTAGATATCTTTAAAGATATTTCAAAACGCACAAACGGGGATATTTATTTAGGAGTAGTCGGTGCTGTTCGAACGGGTAAATCTACTTTTATTAAGAAATTCATGGAAAAAACAGTTTTACCTAATATCCCGAATGAAAGTGATCGACTAAGAGCACAGGATGAATTACCTCAAAGTGCAGCAGGCCGGACAATCATGACAACAGAGCCGAAATTTATACCAAATCAAGCAGTAAAACTACACGTGGAAGAAGGACTAGAAGTAAATGTTAGATTAGTTGATTGTGTTGGTTATACCGTTAAGGGTGCGCAAGGATTCGAAGATGAAAATGGACCAAGAATGATTCATACACCATGGTATGAAGAACCAATTCCATTTCATGACGCTGCCGAGATTGGTACACGAAAAGTAATTCAGGAACATTCCACAATGGGAATAGTTGTCACTACAGATGGAAGTATTGGTGACATCCCCCGAGAGGATTATGTGGAAGCAGAAAACAGAATTGTAGAAGAATTAAAAGAAGTTGGAAAACCATTTATAATGATCGTTAACTCTGTGCAACCATACCAGCAGCAAACAGAATTACTCAGACAGGAATTGACTGAGAAATTTGATATACCTGTTTTGGCAATGAGTGTAGAAAGCATGACAGAGCATGATATCAATAATGTTTTAAGAGAAGTGCTTTATGAATTCCCTGTTCTGGAAGTGAATGTTAACTTACCTAGTTGGGTACTTGTATTAGAAGATAATCACTGGTTGAGAAAAAACTACCAGCAGGCAATTGAGGAAACAGTAAAAGATATAAAAAGATTGCGTGATGTTGATCATGTAATAGGCCAGTTTGATCATTTTGACTTTATTGAACATGCAGCATTAGCAGGAATTGAAATGGGTGAGGGAATTGCCGACATTGATTTACATGCACCTAACGAGCTGTATGACCAAGTGTTAAAAGAGATTGTTGGAGAGGAAATAAGAGGGAAGGACCACCTGCTCCAGCTTATGCAGGAATTTACCAATGCCAAAAAGGAATATGATCAGATAGCTGATGCGTTAAAAATGGTGAAACAAACAGGTTATGGAGTTGCTGCACCTGCTTTGCAGGATATGGCATTAGAAGAACCAGAAATCATTAGACAAGGCCCGAGATTTGGTGTCAGACTCAAAGCAGTTGCACCATCTATTCACATGATTAAAGTAGATGTGGAATCTGAATTTGCTCCGATAATCGGTACTGAGAAACAAAGTGAAGAGCTGGTCAGATACTTAATGCAGGATTTTGAAGAAGATCCCCTATCTATCTGGCAATCAGACATTTTTGGAAGGTCACTAAGTTCTATAGTCAGAGAAGGTATTCAGGCAAAATTGTCACTGATGCCTGAAAATGCAAGATTTAAACTGAAAGAAACATTGGAGCGAATCATCAACGAGGGCTCCGGGGGATTAATAGCTATTATTTTATAACTGGATAACTATTGAAAAGCGTTATGCAATTTGCGTTACGCTTTTTTATTTTTTCGTATACACTCTCACAAAACTGTCAATAATAATTACCGTAATACTAGATTTCATAAAATCAGTAAAATCCTTATATATCGGTATTTGAAATCACTTGCATAGCTCTGGTACATATGATAAGATTCTGATTAATTCAATTAATATTATTTTTCGATTTTCTAAAAAAACTGTTAGAAAAGATGAATTTTTGTTGAATTATATCTGATTCTCAGTTATTATAAGCCTTGTCATCAAACTATTTGGTGATAAACAGCTATAAATTCCAAGATGTTGATTGAATTGTTATAGCTTAATTTTGGGAGGAGGTGAATGTCATGAATAAAACAGATCTAATTAATGCCGTTGCTGAAAAAAGCGAACTTTCTAAAAAGGACGCTACAAAAGCAGTTGATGCGGTTTTCGAATCTATCATGGATTCACTTAAAGATGGAGACAAAGTTCAATTAATCGGTTTTGGTAACTTCGAAGTACGTGAACGTGCTGCACGAAAAGGCCGTAATCCACAAACTGGGGATGAAATTGAAATTCCAGCAAGTAAAGTTCCTGCTTTTAAACCAGGTAAAGCCCTTAAAGATATCGTAAAATAATTATGGTATTACATACGGGCAAAAAGGGTGCATTTTAAAATGCGCTCTTTTTTTACGTTAATAAGAGATTTTCTTCTGGTCTATTTCAAGATCACCTTACGGCAATCCTGAATCTGGAAATGAGAATTTTTGCCCGAAATCATAGATAATATGGCGTGAAATATGTAAAGTTATGATATACTATGTTAATATGATATTGGATTCTAATAAGAATTGCGGTGAGTTTTTTTGAAATCGACACAATTATTTAATTATTATAAAAAACTAATACATAAAAATATTAAAAATGATTATTTATCAGCTAACCTGGAGAAACCAGTTGTTGAGGAATATAAACTATTCGCATTAGATACAATAACTTCCCAGCACTTACAAAAGGATAATTACATTGTTAGTACGATGGTTGTTCAAATGGCGTTAAACACGCATGATCAGATTTTCAAAACTTTTCCTAAAAGCGATAACCAAATTATGAAGAAACAGCAGCTTACAGTATTAGCGGGTGACTTTTATTCTGGTATATACTATCACCTTCTCGCGAAAGCCAAGGATATCTCTTTCGTCCGTATACTGGCTAAAGGAATAAACGAACTTACTCAGCAGAAAGCATATGTTTATTACCGTGACTTCGAACATTCAGAAACATTTCTGGCGGAATATGAAAAGATAGAAACTGCTCTGCTGAATAAAGTAGCAGCCTACTTCAAAATGGAGCAAGGTATTGATTACCTGGACAAATGGATAATGTATAAAAAGCTAAAATTGGAATGGTCGAAATTTCAAAACAGTGAGACAACTTTCTTTCATCAATTATTGCTCCAAAATGTCATTCGTGACAACTCTATGATCAGTTTAGAAGACGTCCTCTTAACAATGTTAAATCAAACAAAAAAGAGTATAAAAAACTACCATGGGGAATTGCCGCCACAATTCGATGTTTTAAAACAGGATTTTCAGCAAGAGATGAGAAAAAATAATTTTCTGCACATTAATTCAGTATTGGAAGAAGGATTATCTAAATGAAACAATCAAAGGAAGAAAGAGTCCACCAGGTTTTTGAAAAAATATATAGTAACTATGACACGATGAACTCTATTATTTCTTTTCAAAAACATAAAACGTGGCGTAAAGATGTCATGAAGCGAATGAACGTACAAGAAGGTATGCGGGCATTAGATGTATGCTGTGGTACAGGCGACTGGTCATTTGCTCTCTCAGAACAAGTGGGAAAAACTGGGGAAGTGATTGGGCTCGATTTTAGTGAGAATATGCTTTCCGTCGCAAAAGAACGTAATAAAACTTTTGATTATAATAATCTGCAATTCATACAAGGCAATGCTATGGAATTACCTTTTGAAGAGAATACTTTTGACTATGCTACAATTGGCTTTGGACTAAGGAACGTTCCGGATTATTTACAAGTCTTAAAAGAAATGCGCCGGGTAGTGAAACCGGGAGGGCTCGTCGTCTGCCTGGAGACTTCTCAGCCTACGATGCCCATATATAAGCAATTATATTATTTTTACTTTAAGCATATTATGCCGTTATTCGGTAAAATTTTTGCAAAAAGCTATAAAGAATATGTCTGGCTGCATGAATCTGCCAAAGACTTTCCTGGTAAAGATGCGTTGAAACAATTTTTTGAAGAAGCAGGTTTAGTAAACGTTCAGGTGAAGAGTTATACTGGCGGGGTAGCTGCGATGCACATGGGGGAAAAGAGAAAAGATAGTAAAAAGTAAAGGTGACTTAGGATGAAGCTTGCTAAAACATACTCATTTATTAAAAAAGATTTAAATCAAATCGAAACAGTGCTTGAAGACTCGATCTATACTGATCATGACGTTTTACGTGATGCTTCTCTTCAACTACTGAAGGCAGGCGGAAAAAGACTTAGACCTGTTTTTGTTCTGTTAGCAGCAATGTTTGGAGATTACAATATTCACCATGTTAAAAAGGTTGCAAGTGCGTTGGAATTGATCCATATGGCTTCACTAGTACATGATGATGTAATCGATGATTCCAATATCAGAAGAGGTAAGCCGACTGTCAAAGCAAATTGGGATAACCAGATAGCAATGTTGACTGGAGATTTCATTTTTGCAAAAGCTTTGGATCAATTCACTGAAATAGAAGAACCCAGAGCCCATCAGATCCTTGCAAAGACGATGATAGAACTTACTTTGGGAGAAATTGAACAGATAAAGGATAAATATAACCTTAATCAGAATTTACGTACATATTTAAGAAGGATTCGACGAAAAACGGCATTACTTATATCATCAAGCTGTCAATTAGGTGCTATTGCTGCAGGTACCTCACGGGAAACGGAAAAGTCATTATTTAAATATGGATATAACATGGGGATGTCCTACCAGATTATTGATGACATTCTTGATTTTACAGGAACTGAGAAAGAGCTAGGAAAACCGGCAGGCGGGGATCTATTACAAGGGAATATTACTTTACCAGTACTTTACGCAATGAAAAATCCGTCGGTCAAAAATGAGTTAATTGAAATGTTTAAATATCCGGAAACTGTCGATAAAGAAATGTTAGAACCGGTGATAGATAAAATATTGAACACGGATGCTGTGGAAGAAGCAAGAATACTTAGTGACCGCTATCTCCAAAAAGCGTATGAATCACTACATAATTTACCGGATATTAAAGCTAAAAAATCTTTGGAAGATATAGCGAATTATATTGGCAACCGAAAAATTTAGAGTGGGGTGAAGGGATATGCAGAGAACTTTTTTAATGATAAAACCAGATGCCGTACAAAGGAATTTAGTTGGTGAAATTGTAAGTCGTTTTGAGAAAAAAGGGTTTAAGCTAATTGGGGCAAAGCTGATGCACATAACTGAACAGCAAGCAGAAAAGCATTACAGTGAGCATAAGGGTAAATCATTTTATAATCAATTAGTAGATTTTATTACTTCAGGGCCAGTCTTTGCCATGGTTTGGGAAGGAAAAGAAGTTATTGCGACAGCTAGAAAAATGATGGGGAAAACCAACCCTCAGGAAGCTGATACAGGAACAATCAGAGGAGATTACGGAGTGGTTACTCATCGTAATATTATTCACGGTTCTGATTCTGAAGAAAGTGCACAGAGAGAGATAGCTTTATTTTTCCATGAGAACGAATTGCTAGATTATAAAAAAGATGTCGATAATTGGCTGATGTAGCTGATAAAGGAACATGAATAAAGGGAGATCATGAATGGACGATTATCAAGCATTTGCACAGAAAGTATACAAAAAGACTGGCCTGGATCTAAGCTTATATAAAGAAGTACAAATGAAAAGGCGACTGACTTCCCTGCGAAACAAAAGAGGGTTTGAAAATTTTGATCAATATTTTGTAGCGATAAATAAGGAACAGCCGCTTCTGCAGGAGTTTCTTGACAAAGTTACAATTAACGTTTCCGAATTTTTTAGAAATCCTGGTAGATGGAAAGTTCTGGAGGATAAGATTTTTCCGAAAATTAAACAGAAACAGAATAAAATCAGAATCTGGAGTGCGGCATGTTCTACTGGTGAAGAACCATATACGCTAGCGATTTTAGCGAATCAGTTCTGGCATTTGAAAGATATTGAAATAGTAGCAACTGATATTGACTTAAATGTGCTTGCACGTGCGAAACAAGGAATATATAACGATAGAGCTGTACAGGATGTGCCGGAAGACTTAAAAGACAAATATTTGAGTCAGGAAGCATATACATACAAAGTAAATGAGAAATTAAAAAAGTGTATTACTTTTAAACAACATAACTTATTAGCAGATCCTTATCCGAAAGGATTTGATTTGATAGTGTGCCGAAATGTATTAATTTATTTTACTGAACAAGCTAAAGAAACGATTTACCATAATTTCAGCCAATCTCTAAAGCAAGATGGTGTGTTTTTTGTGGGAAGTACTGAACAGATATTCAATCCGGAAAAGTACAATTTTAACGTATTGGATACGTTTTTTTATACAAGGAAATAATAAAAACTATAATTAAACAAAAAAAATACTTACATTGTGGCAATGCTATGTTATAGTATTACAAAAAATAAAATATGGGGGGATTTATATGCGTTATTTAACAGCGGGCGAATCACATGGAAAGCAGCAAACGACAATTGTAGAAGGATTACCGGCACAAATGCCGATAACAAAAGAGGATATCAACGATTCTCTTTTACGCCGTCAGAAAGGTCACGGTAGAGGAAAGAGAATGCAAATTGAAAAGGATTTAGTAGATATAGTTGGCGGTATTCGTCATGGATACACACTGGGTTCACCAATCGCATTGGTTGTTCATAATGATGATTTTAAACACTGGATCGATGTTATGGGGGAAGACCCGGTACCTGAAGACCAAAACATCCGAAGAGTTGTTACAAGACCAAGACCAGGCCATGCTGACCTGAACGGTGCGTTGAAATATGGTCACCGCGATATGCGTAATATTCTGGAACGTTCTTCAGCCAGAGAGACAACAGCAAGAGTTGCAGCAGGTGCGGTAGCAAAAACTTTACTTAGAAATTTAGGGATTAATATTATTGGATATGTGAAAGAAATAGCTGGTATTAAGGCAGAGGAAAGAGATGATCTTTCCATTCAGGAAAAAATAGATATTTCCGAAGCTTCACCTGTTCGCTCGCTTGATGACAATGCAGGAAAGAAAATGATGGAAGCCATTGATCAAGCGAAAAAAGACGGAGATTCGATTGGTGGAGTTTGTGAAGTATATATTGAAGGAATGCCAGCAGGAATTGGATCATTTGTTCATTATGATAGAAAGTTAGATGGTCGGATTGCAGGAGCAGTGCAAAGTATAAACGCGTTTAAAGGAGTAGAATTTGGTATTGGATTTGAAGCTGCCCGCAGAAACGGAAGTGAAGTTCATGATGAAATTCTCTGGTCAGAAGAACGTGGTTATTATCGTAAAACGAATCGCTTAGGTGGTTTCGAAGGTGGAATGACAACAGGAATGCCGATTGTGGTAAAAGGTGTAATGAAACCTATACCGACATTGTATAAGCCACTTCAAAGTGTTGATATCGAAACGAAAGAGCCATTCAGTGCCAGTATTGAGAGATCAGATTCTTGTGCGGTACCTGCAGCAGCTGTAGTTATGGAACATGTGGTGGCATTTGAACTTGCTAAAGCTATTTTAGAGCAGTTTCCGAATGACCAGTTTCCTAAGTTGAAGCAAACCATTGATCAATACCGCGAAGAAATCAGGAGTTTCTAAAATGCATAAACAAACGATACAGACAAGCACGATTCAATACGATGTAGTAGTTGGAAAAGGTCTATTATCGAATATTGATCAGTATCTGCCAAAAAAATACAACAATATATTAATTGTTGTGGATGAAGTTGTAAAAGGGATATACGGGGATACAGTTATTGATACATTAAAAAGTGCAGAAAATGTTGCGGTAACCTCTGTACCAGCGGGGGAATCTTCTAAGAGTATAGAGCAATATTACCGCCTGCTCTCTGAAGCCATCGAACATCATTTAGATCGCAAATCATTAATCATTGCTTTCGGTGGTGGAATGGTTGGTGATCTTGCAGGTTTTGTGGCTTCTACTTACATGCGCGGTATTGATTTTATCCAGGTTCCGACAACTATTCTTGCTCATGATAGTAGTGTGGGCGGGAAAGTGGCAATTAACCATCCTAAAGGAAAAAATTTAATTGGCAGTTTTTATCCGCCTGTGGCAGTAATTTATGATGTAGATACGCTACAGTCCTTGCCTGCAAAGGAAATTCGCTCTGGATATGCGGAGGTAGTGAAACATGGATTAATTAGTGATCAGGCATTTTTCGAAGAAGTATTAAATGTAGATTTAACAACACCATTGGATACTGAAGTAACAGTAGACCAGTTGCAAAAGGGTATTGGAGTTAAGGCAAAGATAGTAGAGCAGGATGAAAGAGAAAGTAATATTCGGAAATTTCTGAATTTTGGGCATACTTTGGGTCATGCTATAGAATCTGAATTGGGTTATGGCAAAATAACCCATGGAGAAGCAGTGGCCATTGGTATGTTATTTGCTCTTAAGCTCAGTGAAGAGAAGTTTAACACCAGAATGCCTTACAAAGCTTTATATGATTGGTTATCAAAAAATCAATATCCATTATCCATTTCATGGCCAGGTATTAACCAGCTAATCGATAAAATGAAGTTAGATAAGAAATCGGAAAATTCAATAGTGCAAATGGTATTGCTTGAAGAGATAGGAAAACCATCTGTAGTAAATTTATCAGATCATGAGCTCCGCGCTCATTTAGAAAAATTTATAAGAGAGTTGGATTAAGGTGATCAGAGGAATACGTGGAGCAACAACAGTTAATAATAATGAAGAAAAGGAAATGATCCAGGAAACCAAAAAATTAGTAGAGAAAATGGTAGAATTAAACGATGTAGCACCCGATGACATTGCATCAGTTTTAATTTCCGTAACACCAGACTTGAACGCGACATTCCCTGCAAAAGCTTTGAGATTAATTGACGGATGGAAATTTGTTCCGGTAATGTGTATGCCGGAAATAAGCGTACCAGGCAGTTTGCCGCAATGTATACGTGTAATGATGACAGTTAATACCCACTTAAAGCAAGATAAAGTGGAACACATATATTTGAATGAAGCAGTCAAACTTAGACCAGATCTGGTGGAGAAGGATTAACCAGAAGGAAGAAAGGAAGTAATAATAATGGAAGCGAAACAAGTATTCAAGAATATGTCTCCATATACACCTGGTAAGCAAATTGAAGATGTAAAAAAGGAATTAGGATTATCAAAAATTATAAAGCTAGCATCAAATGAAAATCCTTTTGGTTATTCAGAAAAAGTAAGAGAATCTATCCCTAACATGCTTGATGGATTAGAAATTTACCCGGATGGTTATGCAAAAGCATTGAGGGAAGAGTTAGCCTTACATTTAGGTGTAAAAGAAGAACAGCTGACATTCGGCAGTGGATCGGATGAAGTAGTAGATATATTGTGCCGGACTTATTTGGAAAAAGGGACAAATACGATTATGGCCACACCAACCTTTCCGCAATACAAGCATAATGCCTTGATACAAGGTGCGGAAATTATTGAAGTTCCTTTAATAAATGGTTATCATGATCTTCCTTCCATGTTAAATGCAGTTAATCAGGAAACAAAAATTGTGTGGCTTTGCTCACCCAATAACCCAACAGGTTCATTAATTCCTAAAGGAGAATTGATTCATTTTCTTGAGGGATGTCCTGCAAATGTCTTAGTTGTATTAGATGAAGCATATTATGAATATATTGACAGAGACAAAAACCCTAATAGTGTTTCATTATTGGACAAATATCCTAACTTAGTAATTTTGAGAACATTTTCGAAAGCATACGGATTAGCTAATCTTAGGGTAGGTTACGGAATTGCGTCTGTAGAGATTACCAAGTTTTTAAATATAACACGTGGTCCTTTTAATACCACTACTATCTCTCAGCTATCTGCACTGACAGCAATAAAAGATACTGATTTTCTCGAACATACATATAATGAAAATATGACAAACAAACTCAAATTTATGGATTTCTGCAATGAGGCGGGTTTAAAATATTACGATTCAGAAGCAAATTTCCTTTTTGTAAAATTGCCAACGTCGGGTGATCAATTATTTGATTATTTGCTTAAAAATGGATTTATTGTCCGTTCAGGTGAAGCATTAGGTCATCCAAAAGGTGTGCGAATTACTATTGGATCGAGTGAAAACATGGAAGAATTGCAAACATTGATTAAAAATTATTTAGCAACGGTATGAAAAGGGGACTAAATAGTGGAAGAAACTGTATTAATTGCGGGCCTTGGTTTAATTGGAGGCTCGCTTGCTTTAAATATTAAAGAAATAGAAAATGTACATATTATAGGTTATGATGCCAACAAAAGTACACTGGATTACAGTATGATGAATGGTATTGTTGATGAAACATATGAGGATTTTTCCCAGGCAGTAAGACGAGCTGATATTTGTATCTTAGCAGCTCCTGTTTCCATTACTGTTGATCTTATTTATCAGCTTGATCAAATAGACTTGGAGAAAGAGTTACTAGTTTCCGATGTAGGTTCTGTTAAATCACAAATTATGAAAGCAGCAGAGGATTTAACTTCTGATAAAATCACTTTTATTGGCGGGCATCCGATGGCTGGATCTCATAAAAGAGGCATTCAGGCGGCCAAAGCACATCTATTTGAAAATGCAATTTATGTATTATCCCCTACAAAAAAGAGTACATCAGCCCAGTTAGAAAAATTAAAGGCATTACTTTCACCAACGAAGTGTAAATTTCTAGTACTTGATTCAGAAGAGCATGACGAAATGACAAGTGTTATTTCACATTTTCCTCATTTAATTGCATCTTCGCTTGTCCATCAAGCCCGTAATTGGCAAACGAAACATCCCTATATTCCAAAACTTGCTGCTGGCGGTTTCCGTGATATAACACGGATAGCATCAAGTAATCCATTAATGTGGCGTGATATTTTCTTTCAAAATAAAGAGAAGATGAGTCATTTACTATCTGATTGGATTGAGGAAATGCAACAGTTGAAAACAATGATTGATACTGGTGAAAAACAACAAATCCAATTGTATTTGGAACAAGCTAAAGACTACCGGGATGGACTTGACAGCAAGAAGAAGGGAGCTATGCTGTCCTATTACGATGTCTATGTGGACATATTTGATCAGCCAGGAGCACTTTTGAAAGTTGTAGAGATACTTGCAGAACATGACATAAGTATCAATAATATCGAAATATTAGAAATAAGAGAAGGTATCACTGGTGTTTTAAGATTAAGTTTTCAAAACAAAAATGATCAGCAGCTTAGTCACGCTATCTTAAAGAAAAATAAGTATGAAACTATGATAGAGGAGTAGGAGGGATTAGAGTGTCAAAAACTTTGACTTTTAAAGAAAAGAAGTTACGAGGTACGATAACTGTTCCAGGAGATAAATCAATTTCACACCGTGCTGTCATGTTTGGGTCACTAGCGAAAGGAAAGACGACAATTACTAACTTTTTAGCTGGGGAGGATTGTTTGTCTACAATTGAAGCATTTGAAGCAATGGGTGTGAAAATCACACGTAACAATCAAACTGTTGTTGTAGAATCAGATGGTATTAAAGGGCTAAAAGAGCCGATGGAACCGATAAACTTAGGTAATTCAGGTACAACAGCTAGACTCCTGATGGGTATTCTCTCAGCCTTACCATATCACTTTACATTATACGGTGATCCCTCTTTGACAAAACGTCCTATGGATCGTATAACGAATCCACTAAGAGAAATGGGGGCAAAAATAGACGGGCGAGGAAATGGTAAGTTTTTGCCAATTGCAGTAAGAGGAAGCAACCTAAAGCCTATTCATTACAATACACCAATGAAAAGCGCACAAGTAAAGTCTGGTGTTTTGCTGGCCGGGCTGTTAACAGATGGAAAGACAACAGTTGTTGAAGATACCAAAACAAGAGATCATACTGAAAATATGTTAAAAGCATTTGGGGCGGATATCGCAGTAGAAGGGAACGCTGTCACAGTTAATGGTAATCAGCCATTATCTGCCTGTGATATTGAAGTTCCAGGCGATATTTCTTCTGCTGCATTCTTTTTAGTGGCTGCAGCAATTACGCAAGACAGTGAAGTAAAGATTGAAAATGTAGGTTTAAATCCAACCAGAACAGGTATAATTGATGTATTAGAACTAATGGATGTAGATATTTCAATTAAAGAAAAAAGGACAATTGGCGGTGAGCCGATTGGTGACATTGTGGTTAAGTCATCTAAGCCCAAAGCTGCAACAATTGAGGGAGATATTATTCCAAGAATTATTGATGAAATCCCTGTGATTGCGCTTTTAGCAACACAAGCAGAAGGTACTACTATTATAAAAGATGCTGAAGAATTAAAATTTAAAGAAACGGATCGAATCGAGTCTGTAGTCCAAACATTAAAAGCTCTTGGAGCAGAAATTGAGCCAACAAGTGATGGTATGATCATCCAGGGGAATGCCCGGTTGAAGGGTGCGGAGACGAATTCCTACGGAGATCACCGAATCGGTATGATGATATCTGTTGCATCTTTATTGATTGATGAAAAAGTAGAATTAAATGATGAACAGTGTATTGCCGTTTCCTATCCGACATTCTTTGAAGATCTGGATAAATTATTACAATAAAAGAAATATGTCATGAGTTAAAGAACTCATGACTTTTTCAATAGAGAGGATAATTTTCATAGTTGCTTATCAATGAAAAGTTCGATAATATGTAACATGATTAACGGGCAATTGATTGTTAGAGAGGTGGTAGCCTGTGAAACAAATAGAAGTAGCAATTGATTTAATCCATCAAGGTGAGATGGAAGAAGCTTTAAAACTATTACAGAGTTCCGCGAAGGAAGGCAATATCAATGAAAAATTTGATGTTGTCCAAATTTATATTGAATTAGGTGTACAGGAAGAGGCAAGGATTCTCCTGGAAGATATCATTCAACTAGAGCCAGACAATGCAGAAGCGAAAATATTGCTGGCAGATATCTTTATCAATGATAACGAAGATGAAAAGGCAATAACTCTACTTAATGAGATAGATCCATCGAGTGAAAATTATGTTCAGGCATTATTACAGTTAGCGGATTTGTATCAGTCTCAGGGCTTATTCGAAGTAGCGGAAAATAAGTTAATTGAAGCGAAAAGAATGTCTCCGGAGGAACCGGTTATCGATTTTGCTTTAGGCGAATTTTTATTTTCTATCGGAGAATATCATAAGTCTGTCATATACTTTGAAAAATTAATCAGCAAAACAGATGAATTTGCAGGGATAAATATACAGGCAAGGCTTGCTGAGGCTTATGCGCTGAATGGAGATTTCGAGCAAGCTTTAACTCATTTTCAAAATCTAAAGACAGATGATCCTGAATTGTTATTTAGATATGGATTCCTTGCATACAAATCAGAAAGATATGAAATTGCTATAAAAACATGGGAAAATTTATTGGAATTAGAATTAGAGTACCCATCTGTTTACCGTTATCTTGCCGAAGCTTATGAAGAAGAGGGGTTAATGAAAGAAGCTGCTGAGATGGCTGAAACTGGTGTGGAAATGGATCCTTATAATAAAGAAATGTGGTATGTTGCCGGGAAAATTTTACACAAAACAGGCAGAACTGATGACGCATACCGGTTAATCGAAGAAGCGATTCATATTGATCAGGATTATTATGAAGCGCTGTTGTTTTTAATTGAGTTATACAAGAATGAGGGAGAATTTGAACGACTCATTGATTTACTGGTAAATAAAGTTGATATTAACCAGCTGGATGGTATTTTTCATTGGGAACTTGCTAAAGCATATAATGAAGAAGAACAATATAATGATGCATTAATTGCATACCAAAATGCATACAATAAAATGGATAAAGATATAGACTTTCTTCGTGACTTTGGTTATTTCCTTGTAGAAGAGGGGAGGATTTCAGAGGCAGTCAATGTATTTGATCAATATATAAAGATGGAACCAGCCGATTTTGAAGTAGAACAATATCTCGAGCGGTTAAGAAATCAAGATAGTACTCTCTAATAGGAATGGAGGGGAGTTGGATTTTGGAAACATCCATAAAAGTGAAGGATAAGAAATCATTTATACACTGGTTTCTAGGTAACTTTCAATTAAAAAAACGGGAAAGTGTATGGATACTTAATTACTTGATGAATCATGAACAAGTGCTGTCAAATGTTCACTTTGTACTCGAAGCACGTTTTTGTCCCAGAGCCATGATTATCTCTACCCACTGCTCGAAAGAAATTGCGTTTCGTTTTTATAAAAAACATATTGTTACAACAGATGCAGATAAATCTTTTCATGATATCAGACTGCATAACAAAGAGCCGATCTATATTCAGTTAAATTTTAAAAATTCAAACCAAAGTGTCGAGTATATGAAGGTACTGGAAGACAACCCTTTCATACCAGATGATTATTTTCTTTCTAAACGGGATAAAAAACAAGTTGACAACTGGCTCAATTATACTTTATATGAATTTAGAAAGCAGAAAATAGTAGAAAAAATAAACATGGCACTTGATGAAAGAAATGAAAGTTTATTTAATGAATATGCATCAAGATTAAACAAACTGGAAACTATGTATAAAAATAAGTATAATTAGAAAAGGAATATACTGATCGAATTTCATGGAAACAGTGAGATTCGGTTTTTCTATTTTGTCACCGTTTAACAAGATTCTGGACCTTCTTTATGGGGTCCTGCAATGAATGATAGTAGGGAGAGAAATGTTATGAAATGGGATACAATTGATTTGAAAACATATTTTAAATCAAAGGAATACGTTGATACGGTTTGTATACCACTGGTTCCTTTAAACTTATCTAATGAAACAGATGCAATCAAATTTGCTAATTATCAACAAACAATTCAAATTATAGCAAAAGAGGTTGAAAGAAACTTTACTGGAAGGGTACTTTTAAGTCCTGTATATACATATTTTTCCGAGGGATCGTACGAAGCGGAACAGGAAAGGATTAATCAATGGACAGAGTTAATGTTCGGAGAAGATTTTAAGCATAAGTTCTTTTTAACATTTGATTTAAAATGGAAAAAAGAAGAAAAGGGATTGGATGGAACATTATTGTGGCTGCCGGCTTCGATGATTGAAGATTACCAGTCAGAAGTGACCAAAAAATGGATAATGGATCAGAAAAGCCAGGTAAGTGAATTAATACGCTCATTTTGGCAATGAACTGTTATTCAGTAAATGGAGCTTTATGTTGGGAAGTCTGTATATCTTCTAAAGAGAGTACTCTGATATGACAGATGGGAAAATAGAATTCATAAATTAAATGGAGAATTTATTGACCCTAGCTTAAGTTTACGCTATCATAGTAATGTCCTAGTATAATAAGAGATTATAAAACCATGATGTCGGAATATGTGTAGAGGGGGGTAAATGATGTCAGAGAAAAAACAACAAGTTTCCCGTCGCCAATTTTTAAATTATACTTTAACTGGGGTGGGAGGCTTTATGGCAGCAAGCATGCTTGCTCCAATGGTTCGTTTTGCGATTGATCCGGTACTAAAAGCATCAGCTGGCGGTGATATGCAAGCAGTAGCTGATGTATCAGAAATTACAACTGAACCGCAAAGATTTGAGTGGACAGTGGAACAAGTGGATGCTTGGTATACGTCTGATGTAACACATAGTGCCTGGGTTTATAAAAATGAGAATGATGAAATTGTACCATTATCACCTGTTTGTAAACATTTAGGATGTCAGGTGAACTGGGCAGGGAATGAAGACTATCCAGATCAATTTTACTGTCCTTGTCATGATGGCCGTTATTTAAAAGACGGAACGAATGTACCGAATACGCCACCTGATGCGCCATTAGATTTATTTGAATATGAAGTAAAGGACGGTACTTTATATCTTGGACAACCAGTTCCACGGGAGGAGGTTTAATCAATGCTACAGAAAATGTATGATTGGATTGATGAACGTGTGGACATTACACCGCTCTGGCGTGATATAGCTGATCACGAAGTACCTGAGCATGTAAACCCTGCACATCATTTTTCTGCTTTTGTATACTGTTTTGGAGGCTTGACGTTTTTTGTTACGGTCATCCAAGTATTATCTGGAATGTTTTTAACAATGTACTATGTTCCGGATATTGAAAATGCATGGCGCTCTGTTTACTACTTGCAGACAGAAGTAGCACATGGACAAATTGTTAGAGGGATGCACCACTGGGGAGCTAGTGTGGTTATTGTTATGTTGTTCTTACATACATTGCGAGTTTTCTTCCAAGGTGCCTATAAGAAACCGCGTGAGTTAAACTGGATGGTAGGTGTATTAATATTCTTTGTTATGCTTGCACTTGGTTTAACCGGTTACTTATTGCCATGGGATAATAAGGCTTATTTCGCAACAGTTGTTACCCTTCAAATTGCTGAAGGTGTACCATTTATTGGTGAAATGGCAAAAACTTTACTTAATGGTGATCCGTCCATCGTAGGTGCTCAAACATTGGCTCGTTTCTTTGCGATTCATGTTTTCTTCTTGCCAGCGGCATTATTTGTACTCATGGGAATTCACTTTATTATGATCCGTAAACAAGGGATTTCTGGCCCGCTATAGAATTTAGTAAAAAGGAGGGATTGCAGTGAAAAAAGGTAAAGGGATGAAGTTTGTCGGCGACTCTCGTGTTACCGCTGATAAACAAAAATTTATTCCAAAAGACTATTCGGAATATCCAGGCAGAACGGAAGCATTTTGGCCAAACTTTTTATTAAAAGAATGGCTGGTGGGCGCGGTGTTTATTGTTGGCTTTCTCTGTTTAACTGTTGCACACCCAGCGCCTTTAGAGAAGTTAGCTGATCCGACTGATACAGCATATCTGCCATTGCCTGACTGGTATTTCTTATTTTTATATCAATTATTGAAATATAAATTTGCAAGTGCTTCTTACTTTGTGTTAGGTGCGATTGTTATACCTGGTTTAGCTTTCGGTGCACTATTTCTTGCTCCATTCCTTGATAAAGGAAAAGAACGCCGACCGCATAAACGACCAGTTGCCACTTCTCTTATGATCTTATCGTTTGTTGCTGTGTTCTGGTTAACATATGAAGCAGCTGCTCACGTTGACTGGGAAGCAAAGGCAGAAAACAATAAACCTGAGCCGCCTAGTACGGTGGAGATTGATACAAGCCATCCTGGTTATGCGGCATATGAAAACAGTTGTTTACAATGCCATGGTGGTGAGTTAGAAGGTGGTCCTGCTGCTCCTAGCCTAATTGGTATTGAAAGAAGTGTTGATGAAATTAAAGACATTGCAGTAAATGGTATCGGCAATATGCCGCCAGATCAGTTCCAAGGTACTGAAGAAGAATTACAACAGCTGGCTGAATTTATAGTTTCAGTAAATGAACAAGAGTAGGTTCATACTTAACCCTCGTCACATAAAATGACGAGGGTTTTTACATAGGAGAAGTGAAATCGGATAAAAAAGAGTTTCCGGAATAACGACTGATATGCCACATGTTAAGAGAGGACGTATAAGATGAAAGGACTATTGTTTCACCCGCAAATAATCATGATTGTTTTTATTATCAACTTAATTGGGACCATATACGGATATTACTGGTATTTGCCACAGTTAATGGATACCCCGCTGATATTTACTTTATTTGTCCCGGATAGTCCCACAGCGAGTCTGTTTTTTACAATCTTTTTGTATTTTTATATGAAAGGTAAAAATGTTCCGGTTATTGAGGCGTTAGCGTTTGTATCACTTTTAAAATACGGAATATGGGCGGTAGTCATGAATTTGCTGACATTTAATGTCAGTGGGACACTTAGTTGGCAGGGATATATGTTAATGGCTTCTCATGGTGCAATGGCACTTCAGGCATTGCTGTACTCTCCATTATACAAAATAAAGTTAAGGCATTTATCGTTTGCGGCTCTTTTTGTATTACATAATGAGATCATCGATTATGTTTATGGAATGATGCCTGTTTATGGCAGTTTAACTGAATATTCGGATCATATCGGATATTTTACTTTTTGGTTGAGCATTATTTGTATTCTTACCGTTTACTATGTTTCAATTTACAGAAAACAAAAGTACGATATAGCTGAAACACCTTAACAAGTGGAATATCTTTGTTCTTTCATTCATACATTATCTAAAAGAAGTATGGAAGAAGGGATATCTGTGCGTATAAACTCTATCATTTTCTTCATTATAATTATTTGCTTGTTTCATCAAACTATTCCTCTCGCAGTTCAAGCAAACACAACATCGAATGAACTTTACACATTTGAACGCTATGTACAGGAACAGAGATATCCACAAGCAATTCAAAAATTGGAGCAAATCGAAGATAGTTTGATTACATCTGTACAGAAAACACAGCCGGCAAGGGTGGAAAATTTAGAAGTACTTATTAATAATAATTTGGAGCATCTGCTTAAAGAGAATATAACGGTAACCGAGAAATCCAAAATGGCCCAGCAGCTCGTTGTAATGTATGACGCTTTAATCAACTCAGATGCACCATTATGGCATCGATGGAAAAGCGACCTTGAAACGAATATTCACACGATACTTACCGAGAAATCCATTGATAAAAAGCAGACAGACGAAATAGTTTACAGGTGGGAGGTTATTTCCCCTGTATTAAGTATGTATTTACCAGAAGAAGAATACAATGAGTTAGAGTTGATGTTTATCAATTTTGGGCATATTAACGTTGAGGAGCAGCACAGTGAGTTGCAAAGTGTTTTTAATCAAATGTCCTTAATTAATTTAGAAACCATTCAAAATAGCCAGTTTCAATCATATTCACAGTGGCTCATGTTTATAGTTATAGGTTTTATTTTTCTAACTTTATCGTATGTTGGCTGGGTGCGGTATAAAGCTGAATCAAGTGTTAATCATACAAATTGACAATTCGACTGTTTTTGACTAAAATTGACCTTAGAAAGATATTATATGGAGGTATGAAAAAAGTTGGGATATTTAATCTACTTAGTAATACTAATATTAGTTCCACTTTGGGCACAAGGTAAAGTAAAGAGCACCTATAAAAAGTATTCAAAAGTAATGAATTCAAACATGGTAACAGGTGCACAAGTTGCAAGAAAAATATTAGATGATAATGGACTATTCGATGTAAGAATAGAAGAAATAAAAGGTGTACTCTCTGATCACTATGATCCGAGAAAGAAAGTTGTTCGATTATCTAGTGATAACTATCATGGATATTCAGCTGCTGCTGCGGCAATCGCAGCACATGAAGTAGGACATGCTATCCAGGACGCTGAATCCTATGCATTTTTGCGTTTCCGCCACAGTTTAGTGCCAATAGCTGGCCTGGGTGATAAGATGTCGTTCATCTTTATTATTGCGGGTTTTATTTTAGGTCAAATGAACTTAGTACTAATTGGTGTAATCTTTATGTCGTTTGCTGTTTTATTCCAGCTGGTGACCCTGCCAGTGGAGTTCGATGCATCCAACAGGGCGATGGCGCAATTAGTATCCTCCGGAATTATCAGAAACAATGAAGAACGTCAAACTAAGAAAGTGTTAAATGCTGCCGCACTTACCTATGTGGCTGCTGCATTGGTTGCATTAGCAGAACTAATCCGTTTTGCAGCAATGTTCTTTCTATCCAATGACGATTAAAAGACAGATGTTACTACATCTGTCTTTTTCTGTTATATTCATTAATTTCTTACGTCGCAATAATAAAAAAATGAAACATTACAATTTGAAATGTTATACTTTGTTCGAGGAGGGTTTACGATGTATAATAAAGACAGTGTATCGGATATGCAAAAAAGAGTAGATGATTTTATCTCTCAATTTGAAGAAGGTTATTTCTCTCCATTAAGTATGCTAGCAAGATTTACAGAAGAGGTTGGCGAATTGGCCAGGGAAGTGAATCATACGTATGGGGAAAAGCCTAAAAAGGCGACGGAAGAAGAGAATTCCATCGAAGCAGAACTTGGTGATTTACTGTTTGTTCTTATCAGTTTTGCTAATTCTCAAAATATCTCTTTAGATGAGGCATTTGACCGTACAATGGAAAAGATTGAAACAAGAGATAAGAACAGATGGACAAAGAAAGAATAGGGGGTTATTTTCATATGAATAAAATTAGAGTAGTTGTGGCTGGACCACGGGGTAAAATGGGGTCAGAAGCATTAAAAATGATAGAAAGACAAGACGACTTGGAACTGGTTGCATGTCTCGATCATAAATTTGAGGGAAGAAAGATTAACGAGGTAGCTGATTTCACATCACTTGATGCAATAATTTTTACGGATATTCAAGATTGTCTGGATAATGTGCAAGCGGATGTGTTAATCGATTTGACAACACCGGAATATGGTTATCTACATACAAAGACTGCAATTGAAAATGGAGTTAGGCCTGTTGTTGGAACGACTGGTTTTACTGAGGATCAATTAGATGAATTAACAGAATTATCTGAAGAAAAGGGAATTGGTGTGATCATTGCTCCAAATTTTGCATTGGGAGCTGTTCTAATGATGCAATTTGCTAAATGGGCTGCTAAATATTTTCCTGATGTTGAAATTATTGAAAAGCACCACGATAACAAGTTAGATGCCCCATCGGGAACTGCTGTTAAGACAGCTCAACTGATAAAAGAAGTAAGAGAACCGAAAAAGCAAGGACATCCGGAGGAGAAGGAAACAATAGAAGGTGCGCGTGGAGCAGACGTTGATGGTATGAGAATTCACAGTATGCGTCTGCCAGGATTAGTAGCACATCAAGAAGTAGTTTTCGGTGCAAAAGGGGAGAATTTAACAATAAAGCATGATTCTTTTCATAGAGAGTCCTTTATGACAGGAGTCAAGTTAGCTGTTGATCAGGTGATGAAACTGGATTTATTAGTTTATGGATTAGAAAATATCTTAGAGTAGGTGAATGAAATGAAGATAGCATTAATTGCACATGATAAAAAGAAAAACGATATGGTTAATTTCACTACAGCATATTCTTCCATATTAGAAAAACATACGCTGTATGCAACAGGAACAACAGGAATGAGAATTCATGAAGCAACAGGACTACCTGTTGAACGTTTTCAATCAGGTCCACTTGGCGGAGATCAGCAAATTGGTGCTAAAATAGCCAATAATGAAATGGACCTCGTTATATTTTTTAGAGATCCATTAACCGCTCAACCTCACGAACCTGATATTACCGCATTAATCCGTCTTTGTGACGTTTACCAGATTCCACTAGTAACGAACCTCGGTGGAGCCGAAGTCATGATACGTGCTTTAGACGAAGGTTTATTTGATTGGAGAAATGTTCAATAAGTAAAAAGAGGAAGGACTTTTTTATGTTAAAAATAGGTATAACCTGTTATCCTTCAGTCGGTGGATCTGGGATTATTGCTACAGAATTAGGAAAGATGCTTGCTAAACAAGGGCACGAGGTCCACTTTATTACATCGAGCGTGCCATTTCGATTAGATTTATCTGATTCAAATATATATTATCATGAAGTGGAGATGAATCATTACCCTGTCTTTCAATATCCACCTTATGATTTGGCACTTGCAACAAAAATGGCAGAGGTAATTGATGCAAATAAGCTGGATATTATACATGCACATTATGCAGTGCCTCACGCAATTTGCGCTTTACTGGCGAAACAAATGGCAAAACACCCGGTGAGAATTGTTACGACATTACATGGGACAGATATAACGGTGCTAGGTATTGATTCCAGCATGAAAAAAATGATCCGTTTCGGGATAGAAGAATCGGACGCAGTTACTGCTGTTTCGAAGAGTCTTGTCAATCAAACAAAGGAAATGATTGGTGTGACGAAAGATATCAAGGTTATATATAATTTTATAAATGAAAAAGAGTATGTAGAAAAAAATGAAACAAGTTTAAAACAGCAATATGGCATTGATTCAAATGAAAAAGTACTAATACATATATCTAATTTTAGAAAAGTTAAGCGTGTAGACGATGTTGTCCGAGCTTTTAACCTTGTTAATAAACAGGTTCCTTCCCGTCTGTTGCTAGTTGGGGACGGACCGGAATATAACAACATTGTTGAACTTGTCCAGCGATTAAATTTGGAAGAGAAAGTGCACTTTTTAGGGAAACAAAAAAACATACCGCAATTATTGTCTATGGCTGATATCAAATTATTATTGTCTGAAAAGGAAAGTTTTGGTCTTGTTTTATTAGAGGCAATGTCGTGCGGTGTGGTATGTATCGGTACAAACATAGGCGGAATACCTGAAGTAATCAAAAATGGCGAAACAGGTTATATCGAGGAGCTGGGGGATATATACAGTATATCAAATCGAATAATATGGTTATTATCAGATCCTAATCAAATGAATAAGCTAAAAGAAAACGCAAGCAGATATGTGAAGCAAAATTTTTCCTCGCAAATGATCCTGAAAGATTATGAGCTGATTTATTATAAAGCACTGGGTGAAGAAAATGAATGAAAGTGCATTTCAAAAGGCACGTCCATTAATTCAGGTCTTTATAAAACAGCAATATGAAGCCTATATTATTGGAGGAGCAGTTAGAGACCATTTGCTAGGTAGACATATTTCTGATATTGATATTGCCACCTCAGCCCGTCCAGAAGAAGTTATGAATCTTTTTGAAAAAGTCATTCCTACTGGTATTAAACACGGAACGGTACTTGTTCAATACGAAGATGAATCTTATGAGGTCACAACCTTTAGGCAAGAAAGCGATTATGAAGATTACCGACATCCCAATCAAGTTCAATATGTTATGGATATTAAAGAAGATTTGGCAAGGAGAGATTTTACTTTTAATGCCATAGCGATGGATGTCAATTTCTCTATCATTGACCCATTTGATGGGACTACTGATATACAAAAACAAATAATCCGAACTGTAGGTAATGCAAATGAACGTTTTAGTGAAGATCCATTGAGAATGATGAGAGCTATCCGTTTTAACAGTCAGTTAGGTTTCTCGATAGAAAAAAAGACAATGGAGGCGATAAAACGAAACGCCTCCTTGCTTTCTCATATTTCCATGGAACGAATTGCAGATGAATGGAAAAAACTTCTGTCTGGAAAGTTCTTTTCTAAGTGTATCGATATTTTATTTTACACAGGATTATATAATTATTTGCCAGTTATTGCAGAAAATAGGACGATTCAGGAGAAGATTAAACAATTGAAAGAACCATTACCTACCTTTTCTGTAATGATCGCCTATTTAACAATATCCCAGCCGGAAGTTTCAGTTAGTGAATGGACAAACTCCTGGAAATTATCCAATATGACCAAAAGAGAAAGCATTCAGTTAATGGAAGCGATAAATACGTGGAAAAATGGCGAAAAAAATTGGGCGATTTATAACCTGCCAAAAGATCTGTTGAATCAATTTGTTTTGCTATACAATTTACTATATAAATCCGCAGTCTCTGAAAAAGAAATCTATGAAATGAAAGCAGCACTTCCAATAAGCAATAGAAGCCAACTGGCATTCAAAGGTAACCATGTTCTGGAAATATTTCCTGAACGTACACCAGGTAATTGGATTAAAGATTTACTGACTGAAGTGGAAAAATCGGTCATAAATGGACAACTGAAAAATGATAGAAAAATGATAAGTGAGTGGGTAATGGATGAAAGAGACAAAGAGGGACCAACTAATTGATATATTAGCACAATGTGATGAAGGGTTTATATCGGGACAGGAACTGTCAAGGAAACTTGAAATTTCAAGAACTGCTGTCTGGAAACATATAAATGAACTGAAAAAGGATGGCTACCAGTTTGAGGCTGTCCCGAAAAAAGGATATCGTCTGCTGTCACACCCTTTAGCAGTTAATGAAACAACATTAAAATGGGATCTGCAAACAAAGTGGTTAGGACAAAAGCTTGTTTTTAAGGATGAAGTGGATTCCACGCAGGATATAGCCCATCAATTAGCAAGAGAAGGTGCAGAGAATGGTACAACGATCATTGCAAACAAACAGTTAAAGGGAAGAGGAAGACTTAATAGAAAGTGGGTCTCTCATCACGATGACGGAATTTGGATGAGTATGATAATAAGGCCGGAAATGGCTCCATATCATGCCTCACAAATGACATTATTCACAGCGACCTCTCTCGTTGATACGATAAGAAAGTTTGCAGATCTTCCAATTAAAATAAAATGGCCCAATGACTTATTTATGGATGGAAAGAAATTTTGCGGAATATTAACCGAGATGCAGGCAGAATTAGATCATATAGAATATATGATAATTGGTATCGGCCTTAATGTGAATCAGGAGATAAACTTATTCCCTGAGGAAATACAGAATAAAACGACTTCATTAGCGGCTCAGACACAGTATAAATGGGATAGAATTCGGCTCATTCAGCAATTATTAGCAGATTTTGAAACAAATTATCAAGAATTTCAAGCGTGTGGCTTCTCTTACGTCAAAGATAAATGGACCAGTAATGCTTATAAGTTAGGTGAAAGAGTTTATATAAAGATGCCGAAGAAATCATTTGAAGCAACTATAGAGGGAATCACCGATGATGGTGCATTACTCGTAAACACAGCAGATAACATCGTAGAAAAGATCTATAGTGCAGAAATTCACTGGTAAGGAGCAATAATAAATTGAAAACAACAATACAACTCAAAGAAATGAAGAGAAATAATGAGAAAATTACGATGGTCACAGCTTATGATTTTCCTTCGGCGAAATTGGCCGAACAGGCAGAAGTGGATATGCTGTTAGTTGGAGATTCACTTGGAATGGTCGTTCTTGGCTATCAATCTACCATTGAAGTTACAGTGGAAGATATGATCCATCACGGAAAATCAGTGACACGCGGTGCACCGTCTACATTTGTTGTAATAGATATGCCGTTTATGTCCTGCCACTTATCTTTAGAAAAAGCGATGGAACATGCACAAAAAATAATGCAACTAACGAATGCTCAGGCGCTAAAAGTGGAAGGTGCTTCTCCGCTGATTTTGGAACTGGTTGAGCGATTAACAATGGCCGGAGTACCTGTAATTGGACATTTAGGTTTAACACCGCAATCAGTTAATGTTTTAGGCGGATACCGTGTACAGGGGAAAGATAGAGATTCAGCAAGGCAACTGATTACAAATGCGAATAATCTTGAAAAAGCAGGTGCAATTAGTATTGTATTAGAGTGCGTACCATATCAATTAGCAAAGCATATAACAGATCAATTATCTATTCCTACTATTGGGATTGGTGCTGGTGCTGAATGTGACGGACAAGTACTAGTCTACCATGACATACTGCAATATGGCGTGGAATTTACTCCTGCTTTTGTTAAAAAATATGCGGAAGTAGGGAAGATTACCAAGGATGCGATTGCTAAGTATTGTGCAGATGTGAAGGCACAGCAGTTCCCAGGAAATTCTCACCGTTTTACAATGGACAGCTCCTTGCTCAATGAGATCACAGGTGAGGTGAAGTAGGTAATGAAAGTGATACGCAGTTTACATGAAATGACGGAAGTAGCAACTGAAGAAAAGGCTAGAGGCCACACTATCGGATTTGTACCTACTATGGGATATTTACATGAAGGACATGCCAGATTGATTGATGAATGCAGAGAAGAGGCAGATGTTGTTATCGTAAGTATATTCGTCAATCCACTGCAATTTGGACCTGGAGAAGATTTCGAGAGATATCCAAGAGATGAGAAACGCGATAGCAGGATCGCAGAAAACCATGGTGTGGATTATTTATTCCTCCCAGCTGTAGAAGAGATGTATCCGGGGAATCCGTCAGTATCTGTCCATGTACTTAACCGTACCAGTATACTGTGCGGCAAAAGCCGTCCAGGTCACTTTGATGGTGTAGTTACCGTTCTGGCAAAACTTTTCCATATAACAAAAGCTGATATGGCATATTTTGGCCTGAAAGATGCACAGCAGATTGCTGTCGTAAAAGGAATGGTCGATGATCTGAATTATCCTGTAATGATTCGGCCTGTACCAACTATTAGGGAAGATGACGGCTTAGCTAAGAGCAGTCGCAATGTTTATTTAACAGAGACAGAAAGAATAGAAGCTTCACAGTTAATCAGGTCTTTACAAGCTGGACAGCAATTAATTATTGACGGTGAGAAAAATCCTGCTAATATATTAAATGAAGTGAAAAAATATATTAAAAAACATACAAATGGATCAATTGACTATGTTGAGCTGTGGTCATATCCGGCTCTGAAAGAGGTAACCACGATTGATCAACCGGTCATTATCGCTATTGCTGTGAATTTTAGTAATGCGAGGCTAATCGATAATTTAATCCTTAATCATTATGGTGAAATGGTTACTAATCCTTTTCAATAGGTATCATTCTAGGGGGAAATAAGATGTTACGAACAATGATGAAATCAAAAATTCATCGTGCAACGGTAACAGAAGCCAATCTGAATTATGTTGGCAGCATTACAATAGATGCAGAGATATTAGAAAAAGCAGGAATATTACCACATGAAAAAGTTCAAATAGTGAATAATAATAATGGAGCAAGGTTAGAAACATATGTCATTCCTGGAGAATATGGCAGTAAAGTTATTTGTTTAAATGGGGCAGCAGCTCGTCTAGTGCAACCGGGAGACATTATCATCATTGTTTCATATGCTCTTGTTTCAGACGAGGAGCTAGAAGGGTTTAAACCGAGGGTTGCTATAATGGATGAGAATAATACAGTAATACAACTAATTGATCAGGAACCGCCATTATCTGCATTGTAGGCAAGTATGATTACAAACCTTAAGCACCCCGATAAGTTTTACTAATGGTCATAGGAAAACCCTTATGATCAAATGTCTCACTTTATGTATGAGAAACTCTTATCAATTTGATAAGAGTTTCTTTCTATACATCATTAAATCATTAAAGTTAATAACAGAAATATGGGGTGAAGTGAATGAATAAGTATGCAATACTTGATGTAGAAACAACAGGACATGCCCCGTCAAAAGATGACAGAATTATTGAGATAGGTATTGTTATTGTAGAGAATGGAGAGATAATTCAGGAATATAATCAACTAATTAATCCCATGAAAGAAATCCCTACATTTATTTCCCAGCTAACCTCCATTAAAAACGAAGATGTTATGGATCAACCAGTATTCGAAGAGGTTGCGGGCGAAATTATGGAAGTACTATCAGGGACCATATTAGTTGCACATAACATCAACTTTGATTTAAATTTTGTGAATGCAGAATTAGAACGGATAGGTTCGGCCAAACTCCAGCCATATAAGATAGACACTGTTGAGCTGTCAAGAATATTTTTTCCAAAAGCGCCTGGCTATAAATTAAATGAGTTAGCTCATTTTCTGTATATTACTCACGATATGCCTCACCGTGCAATATCGGATGCATTGGTAACCGCAGATCTGTTTTTACTAATTTTGCAAAAACTGCATTCATTACCAAACCATTTACTTGAACAGTTAGTACAATTATCAAGTAAGCTAACGTCCGACTTAAGCCTTCTTTTGCCAAATCAACCTGTGCTTTCCCGAGACGATTTGTTGACAGTGAATGGCATCCTTCTTAGGAAGTTACCGGAAAAGAATAGAGAAGTAAATTTTGAGTATCCTTCTTATCAGGAATTTCTTGATCAGATATATGGGGAGAATGGTTTTCTTGCTAAGTTTTATCGGAATTATGAAGTACGGGAGGATCAATTGTTTATTAGTGAAACAATCTATGATCATTTCCAATCTCATAAACATGCAATAATAGAAGCAGGTACAGGAATAGGGAAAACTATTGCTTACTTAATTCCCTCTGTATATGAGGCATTAACAACAGGAAAACCCATCGTTATCAGTACATCGAACGTTAATTTACAAACAAAATTATTAAAAGAGGATCTGCAGCAAATCAATCATTTTTTTAACAGTACCATTCGGGCATCGGTGGTTAAAGGGAAAAATCATTATTTAAGTTTAACAAAATTCGATGCGTTCTTACATGATCCAGCCCAGAATTCCTATCATCATCAGCTGGTTAAAGCGATGATATTAATCTGGTTAACTGAAACGGAAACTGGTGACTTAGATGAAATTCAATTTCCTAAAAAAGACCAGTATATAAGACAGCAGCTTGTAGTAAATAACAAGCATGAAGATATAACCTGGGATCAGTACAGTTTCTATGAAAGAATTAAACAGAAAGTTGATCAGTCTCATGTCATCATTACAAATCACTCATTAATATCTCTTGAGCTAAAAACAAATGAAACAGTGATTCCGGAATATTCGAAACTGATTTTAGATGAGGCACATCATTTTGATATGATTGCATCAAAGTATCTTGGCGAATCATTAAATTATTTTGAGTTGATCGCATTCCTGCAGCGTTTAAAGATGGAACTGGACAAGAATGAGATAACAGAAGGGAACGATAAAGAGCTGCTGACTGGAATTAAGTATGAAGTGGATTCATTATTCCGGTTATTGTTTCTTTATGTTAAAAATGCCAGTACAAATGAACGTTCATTTAATGATAAAGGGAGGATGCAGCGAATATGGGATCCGGCGCATCCATCTAATGACACAACAGTTATTGAAGATGCGGTTCGACGTGCATTAATGGAGATGGATAAAATATCTGTCCGATTAAAGGATAGTAAGGGCTCCTCTAACTCACTCATTGGAGAACTCGTTTCTTATATGGAAAAAATGAAACAATTATTGCTTGTTAATAAAGGACTGTTTGTAACATGGTTGGAGATTGAACAAAATGGGGCTCAAAATGCAGTTTACATTAATCGGGAACTTTTTTCAGCTACTGAGAAGCTTGTTGCCAAGTTGTTTGAAAAAAAACAAAGTATAATATTAATTAGCGCAACACTGACAATCGGTAATTCCTTTGATCATTTTCGAAACAGACTGGGTATTGCAAGGGAAGAGGTCAGTTGTTTTCAACTGGAATCACATTTCCCATATGATCAGAATGTCCAGTTAATGATTCCATCGGATTTCCCGGAGATTAAGTATCCAAATAATGAAGATTTTATTTATGCCGCCTGTGAAACATTGATTTCCCTTGCAACTGTTCTTAATGGTAAAATACTTGCACTATTCACTTCTTATGATATGTTGAAGAAAGCTTACTATGTTTTAAAGGAATCTAATGAGTTAACTGACTACATTATTATTGGGCAAGGTATCTCTTCGGGGAGTAGAAATCGATTAATCAAGCACTTCCAATCATTCTCCCAATCGATCCTTTTAGGTACAAACACTTATTGGGAAGGAATTGATATACCTGGAGAAGATCTTTCTTGTGTTGTCATTGTGAAGTTACCGTTCCAATCACCAAATGATCCAGTGTTTGAGAAGAAATCGGTGTATTATAAACAGATAGGCAAAAATCCATTCATGGAACTGTCCTTACCTAAAGCTGTATTTCAATTTAAGCAAGGATTCGGGAGGCTGATCAGGAGAGAGACAGATAAAGGGGTTATTTTTGTTTTAGATGAGCGTATCATTACAAAAAAATACGGTAGATATTTTACAGAATCGATACCAGATGTTCCAATCCACTTTGAATCAACTCATAAGCTTATAAAAAAAGTAAATGATTGGTTCTGATAATTAATTTATCTTGTGTCATCCTATATATAAACACGAGAAAGCAGGATGGCTGAAATGAAAGGTAAATTGATCATTGGGTTTTTGATGATATGTTTGTCTATTTTGTTACCAGTAATTCTCTCTGCAGAACAGCAACCAGTCAATCAGGAAATTGATATTATTTTTTTAAATTTACCGAATGGGGAAGCCACATTAATAAGGACGGAAACTGGAGAAAATGTACTAATCAATACAGGTGCTCCGTCAAGTTACCAAAACCTTCTTCACCAATTGGAAGGATTGAAGGTAAACAAAATTGATCAGTTAATATTGACGAGTTTCAAAAAAGAATATGCGGGTAATACAGAGGCAATTATGGAAAAATTCCATGTTTCCAAATTCCTCTTTCCAGGTAACTATCCGAAAGACCAGACGGAATTTCCTGAGGATTCGGTTTTCGCTTACTGGCCAAAAATAAAAAACACATCTTTATCTGAAAATGTAAAAATAAAATTTATTGATGAGAATGCAGATGACGAAGCAACTTTTTTATTACAATACGGCAAAGAGTCTGTCCTTTTTCTTAATGATAAAGAGATATCATTTGAGGAGAAATTGTATGCGAGTATGCAGCAAATTGATATCATAAAAATTGCTGCATTTGGGAGTGGCGAATCACCTTCCCAGCAATTACTTCGGCATCTTGATCCATATCTTGGTATTATTTTTTACAGTCCTTCTTTTGACATTAATGAAGACCTTGTTGAAAGGTTGTTTGCCTCTTGGATAGACGCTTATTTTCTAAAACAGACCGGAAGTATATACATTCGATTAACAAAAGAGGATTATGAAATTATGTCCTGAAGATCTAATCATGCACAGGAAATATGATAATCTTAAAAAATTTTCATATTTCCCGTGTTAATTGCATTTTTTAGTTGAAAAAAAATCAAATCTCACTCAAAATAGAAAAAGACAGTTGTTTCTAAATAGTTGGGGGTGTCAGAAATGAATCAATCAAAAATTATTACACTATCCACAGTGAAGATTAATTATTCTGAAGATCTGTATAAAATTGTTGATAGTTTAAACCGAACGCTAAAAGAAGATGATTTAATGTTCGGACTAACATTAAGTGAGGAAGATCATGAGAAGGCTGTTTTCACCATTTATCGAACTTAAGAAAAGTATTGTCATAAGTACCATCGCTCTTATTCTGTTAGGCGGTGTGTTACTATATTGTTTACATATTTACAATCAGATTATGGAAGACAAAACCGCTCGCTATGAGGCGGTGGAAGATTATTTGATGGAACAGGAACCAGCAATCGAACAGATTAGCCGTATGGACCGGTATCATGGGGATCTTCTCTATTATGTGGCAGAAGCTGAAATACAAGGAAAGGCTGTTTATATTTATATTACGGAGGAAGATGGATTCCAACACGAAATATATAATAAGGATGAATTATATTCTGAAGAAGAAATTCTTTCTGAATGGAAGAACTCATGTACCAACTGTGAATTGATAGATTCACAAATTGGAATGTTAAATGGGTACCCAGCATTGGAAATAACCTACTCGTTTGAAGAAAATTTAGTATATGATCATGTAATATTAGAAGATAAATCGAAGTATTCACTAACAATTAACCCATCATTAAAATAGAGAAAGGTGATATACATGGAATTAGCAAATAGAGTGCAAACATTAACTCCTTCATCCACATTGGCTATTACTGCAAAAGCAAAGGAATTAAAACAAGCAGGTCATGACGTTATAGGGCTTGGAGCAGGAGAACCGGATTTCAATACACCAGACCATATATTAGACGCTGCATCTAAAGCAATGTATGATGGTTTCACTAAATATACACCAGCCGGTGGAACAATAGAACTAAAAAAAGCCATTCAAGAAAAAATGAGCACTGACCATAACCTCGATTATGACCTTGGTCAGATTATCGTTACAATTGGCGCCAAACATGCCTTATATACTTTGTTTCAGGTATTATTAGACAAGGAAGATGAAGTTATCGTCCCTTCACCTTATTGGGTAAGTTACCCAGAGCAAATAAAATTAGCTGAAGGTAAACCGGTATTTGTCGATGCGCTTGAGGAAAATGAATTTAAATTAACTCCAGAGCAATTAGAAAATGCAATAACTGAAAAGACAAAAGCGGTGATTATAAATTCACCAAGCAATCCTACTGGTGTAATGTATGAGAAAGAAGAACTGCAAGCACTAGGCGAAGTTTGTTTAAAGCATGATATTTTTATTGTTTCTGATGAGATTTATGAAAAGCTAACTTACACTGCTACAGAACATGTTTCCATAGCAGAGCTGTCTGATTCTTTAAAAGAAAAAACAATCATCATTAATGGGGTTTCTAAGTCTCACTCCATGACAGGGTGGAGAATTGGATATGCTGTTGGTAATAGCAGCATTATTAAAGCAATGACAAATTTAGCATCCCATTCCACTTCAAATCCGACATCTATTTCACAGGTAGCTGCTGAAGCTGCATATACAGGTACACAGGAGCCAGTAGCAGAAATGAAAGCAGCATTTAGTGAGCGATTAGAAAAGTTGTATGAATGGATAGTGCAAATACCTGGAATCGAATGTGTAAAGCCAAAAGGCGCATTCTATTTGTTCCCAAATGTCAAAGAAGCTGTGAAAATGAATGGATTTAATTCGGTTGATGAATGGGTTTCGGCTTTATTAGAAGAAGAAAAAGTAGCTTTAGTACCAGGTTCAGGTTTCGGAGCACCCGATAATGTTCGTTTATCATATGCAATCTCTTTAGAACAGCTAGAAGAAGCGGCAAATAGAATTAAACGTTTTGTCGAAACTCACCAATAATACATCATTGTTGATGGAGGATGTCAGATGAAAACAACTATTAATCAAGTAAGTAAGTACTTAGACCAGGAAGTTACAATCGGTGCCTGGTTAGCGAATAAACGATCCAGCGGAAAGATCGCATTTTTGCAGTTACGGGATGGTACCGGGTTTATACAGGGTGTTATTGCTAAGGCAGATGTACCAGAAGAAATCTTCACTACTGCCAAATCATTGACACAGGAGTCTTCCTTATATGTTACTGGTACAATTGTTAAGGATACACGGTCGCCATTTGGTTATGAAATGCAAGTGAAGAAGATAGAAGTTATCCATGAAGCAAAAGATTATCCGATAACACCAAAAGAGCATGGTACGGAATTTTTAATGGATCATCGCCATTTATGGCTTCGTTCTAAAAAACAGCATGCCATTATGAAAATTCGTAATCAAATCATCCAGGCAACCTATCAATTTTTTGCAAAGGAAGGATTTATGAAAATAGACCCTCCGATATTAACTGGTTCCGCAGCTGAAGGGACTACGGAGTTATTTCATACACAGTACTTTGAAGAAGAAGCCTATTTATCTCAAAGTGGACAGCTGTATATGGAAGCAGCAGCAATGGCACTTGGCAAAGTTTTCTCTTTTGGACCGACATTCCGTGCAGAAAAATCGAAAACGAGAAGACACTTGATAGAATTTTGGATGATTGAACCAGAGATGGCTTTTACAACTCATGAGGAGAGTTTAGAGGTACAGGAACAATATGTTCAATATATCGTGGAATCTGTACTGCAAAACTGTCAATTAGAATTGAATACATTAGGAAGATCTGTTGAAAAATTAGAGAAAATAAAAGCTCCTTTCCCAAGAATTACCTATGACAAAGCTATTGAACTTCTTAGGGAAAAAGGTTTTAATGATATTAAGTGGGGGGAAGACTTTGGAGCACCTCATGAAACAGCAATTGCTGAGAGTTTTGAAAAACCTGTATTTATCACACATTATCCTAAAGATATCAAAGCGTTCTATATGAAACCAGATCCGGAGAGAGACGATGTTGTTTTATGCGCTGACTTAATTGCGCCGGAAGGGTATGGCGAAATTATTGGCGGGTCTGCCAGAATCGATGATCTTTCATTAATGGAACAAAGATATATAGAGCATAATTTAGCTGGAGATGCTTATAAATGGTATCTCGAATTAAGAAAATATGGCAGTGTTCCCCATGCGGGATTTGGATTAGGATTAGAACGGACTGTAGCCTGGATTTGTGGAGTCGAGCATGTTCGGGAAACTATTCCTTTCCCTAGGCTGTTAAACAGGTTGTATCCTTAATCTTCAAAGAAAAGTAATAATTCATTGTAATAATCCTTTGCATATATTTTGTGCAAAGGATTATCATGTTTTTACACAAGGTGGTGAATAAAATGACAGGAAACTATAGTGAAATAATCGGAGATCAAATTTTCATTCCCAAAGCCCTTATGTTAAATTATCAGAAACTTGGCATAAATGAACATCAGTTAGTATTGCTATTGTTTATTCATATATCACAAACAGCAGGTATCCAATTTCCCACGCCAGAGCAGTTGGCAGAAAAGATGTCCATTTCAACGGAGGAGTGTTCCAAACATCTTCGTAAACTTATCCAGTTAGGGTATCTGGAAATCGAAGAAGATGATACAGGTGGGGTGTTGAAAGAAATGTACTCACTGGAAACTCTCTGGCATAAAATTTATGCTGGTGGCAATCAGGAAACATCAACGGAAGAAGTACAAATCGGCGAAATGTTCCGTCGCTTTGAACAGGAGTTTGGGAGACCGTTATCTCCATTTGAGATTGAACGGATAAACCAGTGGTTAGATGAAGAGAAATACTCTATTGATCTGGTGTATGCTGCACTTAGAGAAGCAGTATTAATGAGTAAACTTAATTTCACTTATATTGACCGGATACTGATTGACTGGAAAAAGAAAGGGGTAAGATCTTTAGATCAAGCTAAACAGACAAGTAAGTCCTTTCATGAATTCCAGAAAAGTGAGCCAAAACAGGATAATTCGCATAGAAAGAAGCTTTATTATAATTGGTTAGAAGAGTAACAGGGGGGGCCAGTGTTGTTAACTAAAACACAAATTAGACATGTATTAGATACTATAGGCGAAATGTTTCCAGATGCAGAATGTGAGTTGAATCATCGCAATGCTTTTGATTTACTTATTGCAGTCGTTTTATCTGCACAATGTACGGATGCACTAGTGAACAAAGTAACAAAGGATTTATTTCAGAAATATCATACGCCGGAAGACTATCTGGATGTATCATTAGAAGAGTTGCAGCAGGATATAAAATCAATTGGACTATATCGTAATAAGTCAAAAAATATCCAAAAATTATGTCGGACCCTTATTGAGGAACACAATGGAGAAGTTCCTGAATCAAAAGCAGAGTTGGAAAAGCTTGCGGGAGTTGGACGTAAAACTGCAAATGTAGTGGCATCCGTAGCTTTTAATGAACCCGCTATCGCAGTTGATACCCATGTGGAAAGGGTCTCCAAACGACTTGGTATCTGCAGATGGAAAGACAGCGTATTAGAGGTTGAAAAAACATTAATGAAGAAGATACCTATTGAAGAATGGAGCGACACTCATCACCGCCTGATTTTCTTTGGTCGTTATCATTGCAAGGCTAAAAGTCCACAATGTGATGTCTGTCCATTGCTTGATATTTGCAGAGAAGGGAAAAAAAGAATGAAACACAGCATGTCATAATTAACATGCTGTGTTTTTTATCTTTTTATTTGCTATTGTTCATTTTCACTTTCAATGTTTTCCTGTGATTGTTCGCTGTTACCATTCTGTGAGGCGGCATTCGCGTCATTTTGTTGTTCCTGCTGATTTTGCCCCTGATTTCCGTTATTCTGACTGCCATTCTGATTTTCGTTGGAATTGCCTTCGTTCGTATTCCCATTCTGTTGCTCTTCTTGCTGTTCTTCTTGCTGCTCATCTGGTGGTTCATTATTTTGTTCGTCTTCTTCCAAACCTTGTGTGTTAATCTGAATAGAAGAAGAAGGACCTGTCACGCCACCCTCATTTCTTAGCACTGGTGTTACAGTAACTGTATAAATTCTTCCAGCCTGTAATTGCGTAAGGTTTAAGGAAGTTTGATTTGTTGTAAATTCATCCACGATATTTCCTGCTTCCGTTAAACTGATCCTGAATTCGATTGGGCCATTAGGTTCATAAGCCCAGGTTATTAATGAAGATAGATTGTCTTGATCAAATGTTTGCTGCAGTTGCTGGACAGGAGGTATGTCTTCATTTTCTCCCCCTGAAACCTCTACCGTAACAGTTGCCGGTTCACTCGTTGTATCGCCTTTCCTAGCAACAACTTCAATCGTATAGGTTCCACCTTGCTCAATGTTGCTAATTTCTAATGAAGTACTTTCTGTTTCCGTAACATTACCTGCAGAGCCATCTGCCGCAACAGAAACTTCAAAAGTGGTGTTTTCCATATCTTCATATTCCCATTCCACATTTATTCTTTCTTCCTCTTCATCATATACTGCGGCTAGATTTGTAACTGGATCCAATTGATCAAATTTCTCAGAGACAGCACTTGGCTCATGACCTTTAACAAACAACTCTGTTACAATTTCTGAACTTGGTGTATATTCACTTGGTCGTTTTGCAGGGTTAGATCCTTTTTCTACTGCTACTTCCACAACAGAATCTGGTTTTTGAAAATCAGCTGTTTCCACATCACTGGACACGTGTTGCATTAATTCCCTGAAAATGTGTACAGGTAATTGGGTATTATTAATTGGTTTCCGTTCTTTACTATATCCACTCCAGATGGAAATTGTATAATTTGTGGTATATCCGGTAAACCAGGAATCAGGACTTCCATCTTGATCTTTTAAGTTCGTTGTACCGGTTTTACCAGCGATAGGTAAACCACTAATATTTGCATTTGTTCCAGTTCCGTTTTGAACAACGGATTTCAGCATATCTGTTACCATATATGCAGTAAAATCGGACATGGCTTCTTCAGGCTCTGAAGCTAATTCTTCCGTACGTCTGTCGGGGTATTCTACTTTTAATACTGAATAAGGCTCATGATACGTACCATTGTTTCCAAATGCAGCATAAGCCCCAGCTATCTCAATCGGAAGTACACCAGTATCTGTTCCACCAATAGCATCTGTAATCGTAACTTGGTTATTGGCAAATTCAATGCCTAAGCCTTCTGCAAATGTCTGTGCATTACTGTAGCCAACTTCATCAAGCGTTTTTACTGCAGGAACATTTAAGGATTCCTGTAAAGCGTATCTTGCAGACATCCATCCTTGATATGACCTGTTCCAATTTCGTATAACACTATCTGTCCCTTCTATAGGGAATGGTTTGTCATCATTTAGCTGGTGATATGTCGACCATTGCAAATACTCAATAGCAGGGCCGTAAGCAACAATCGGCTTCATGGTAGATCCACCTTGCAGTCCATCTCCATCAATGGCAAAGTTCCATCCATCACTATCACGGTTACGTCCACCGCCAATTGCTCTGATTGCTCCTGACTTCGTATCGAGTAATGTTATACCAACCTGAATATCAGGGTCTGCACTGTAATCAATCGGGTTATTTTCTTCATTACTTAATAGAAATTCTGTATATTCCTGTGCTTCCGGATCAAGTGTTGTATACACCTGCAGACTGTCTTTATAAATATCTGCACCGGTTTTTTCTTCCACTTCTTTTCTAACCTGTTGGATAAAACTTTCATACTTTACATACTGTTTCTTGCTGTCAACTAGTAATGCAGCAACATCCGTATCTCTTACTTCATTTGCTTCCGCTTCACTGATCTTATTATGCTGTACCATTAAGTTCAGTACGGTATTCATTCTTTCCTTTGTTAGATCAGGATTAACGAAAGGGTCATATGCGGATGGGCGCTGTGGAAGTCCTGCTAGTATAGCGGCTTCGGCTAATGTTAAATCATTTAAATCAGTTTTGCCGAAGTAAACTTCCGCAGCAGTGGCGACTCCGTAGGCACCTGCTCCATAATAAATTTTATTGACATACATTTCAAAAATTTCTTCTTTTGAATATTTCCGCTCTAGTTGTAATGCAAGCCATTGCTCCTGAACTTTACGCTTTAATTCTTTGTCATTCGACAGGAAAGATCCTTTCACTACTTGTTGCGTAATTGTACTGGCACCCTGTGCACCGAATCCATCCCTGAAGTTTGCAAGTACCGCAGCACCAATTCTTTTGAAATCAATACCAATATGGCTCTTGAATCGAACATCTTCTGTAGCTAATATTGCATCTTCAAGAATCTTCGGTATGTCACTATATTGGACGGTTGAACGTTTTTCTGTTCCTAAATCCGCAAAAATGTCTCCATTAATATCATATAACTTGGTAGACGCTGGGGCTGATAGTTCCGACACATCCAAATCCGGAGCAGTAGCCACATAGTAACCGAACAACCCGGCTACACCTATTCCGATTAACAGGATGCCAATGATGACTATTCTTATCAACTGTTTCCAAGTTGATTTTTTCTTTTTTTCTTTATGTTGTTTCTGTTTTCTTCTTGCCATTCTTGATTGACTATTTTCAGCCATTATTCTTTTCCTCCGTTCTACATATAATACTTTTCAATCACATTTAAGTAATCAACTCTCGTGTGAAATTGAATTGGTATTATATATCCTTCCTTTTTCACAGTATCTAAAGGAATAGATTTCCTGCCGCCATTAAACTGTGCTTCCCATTTTATAAATAATTTTTCAGCAGGATAATAGTAAGTTTCCTGGAGCATACTAAATCTGATTATAAGAAAACAAATCGCTCCATGCTCGACAACTTGTTTCATATGATCGATTTGATGCTGGTGAATGTTACTTATAGGGAAGGATGTTTTGTTTTTTGTTTCTTTAGCTTCAAAATCAATGTATCTTCCCTTAAATACACCGTTATAATCTGTTGTCGAAGTTTGCTTAAAGTAAGCTTCCTTAATAACAGCAGCGCTTCTGCGTGGATAATCAACTTTTACAATCTGCAATGGTGTAGGTTTTTTGTGTATGATAGCCCTGTTGGTTTCTCTGTAATAGTTATTTGTTTCATTAATATCCTCTTCTAATGTCATCCCCCGATTACTGTATATAGTTTCATTGTAAACAGATGGTTTTGCAGCATTTACCGAGCTTCTTTTTCCGTTCGGATAATGCATAGTTTCCCCCCTAAATGTTAGAAAAGTACAATAGAACGCTGTATTCCTTTCCTAACCATAAAATAACTAGGCATTCAGTACACTAGTTTGGATTTAGCTAGATTCATCATACGCTATGCTGGTAAATTGTTCAATAAAAAAAGCTAAGCTTCATATTGATGCAATACTATATGTATAAATTCGATAATAAGGACAAATTTGTGAGGGTTATAGTATATTGTTCGAACAACAGAAAGAATACATACGTGCTATGGCAAAAAATCGACAATGCAATGTGCACTGTCGATTTTTCGGACTAATTTACCTGTAACTTTTTAAGTTGATGGACGGTTTGGTCCATTTAACTTTTTGTCATTCTGAACAGGTATTGCTGAATCCTTCTTCTTTTTGTTGTCTTTAGCTCGTTTGTTTACACGCATAATTCTTCCTCCTTATACATAATCGGTTTCCTCACAAGAGCAGGAAACTTACTATTCATAGTTTGACTCATTTTGAAGAAAAAATTCACCAAAATAGAAAAGCTTTGTCAGACTAATACTAGTTTTGTCATACTGGAAGGATTTCACTCTCTTTTATTGAATTATGAGTTAGAAAATGAGTCTTCATTATATTTAATAATGCGAGGTGAACAAATTGGTAGCTAATAAAAAAATAGTCAAAACAGATAAACTCATTAACAGGTTAGATAAATTAATGGAATTAATGAATGAGATCGAAAATCATGCTGCTGTATCATTTTCCTACAATAAACAACAGGAAAGTGTTAATATGTTAAAGAAGATAGTTTAAGTACAATTGTACTGGAGAAAAGGTGATTCGCTTTGCAGCTACTTGATCAGATTATTCAACTGGAACAGATTCTAGAACAACTTAAACACCATTACTTAACAAACGAACGACCAGAAAACAAACGCGATCCCGAGTTCTTTCAATTTGTTAAGGAAACTACCAGTCCCGTTTTTGATCAGATCGATCAATGGTATGAAAATGCTCTTTTGTTTATTAAGGATAGGGAAGTACATGTCCATCCCCAACAATTACAATCAACAGAGGATAATTTAAAGATATTGTTACTGCACAGTTATTACATTGATGTCCGCAAAAAAAGATATATGGAATTATATCAGTCAATCAAATATGTTTTTGATTTATTGAAGAAGGATATAAACAAATAATCATGCGCTGGTGGTGAAAGATTTAATGGAAAAGCAGGAATTAATTAATTTAGCGAAAAAGGCAAGAGAAAAAGCATACACGCCATATTCGAAATTTAGAGTTGGTGCCGCATTATTGATGAAGTCAGGAAAAGTATACTCGGGGTGCAATATTGAAAATGCAGCATATCCTGTCACGGTTTGTGCGGAAAGAACCGCGATTTTTAAAGCAATTAGTGATGGAGAATATGATTTTGAGGAAATGGCAGTAGTTGCAGATACCGAAAGGCCAGTCCCGCCATGTGGATCATGCAGACAAGTATTGAGTGAATTCTTTCCGAAAGATTCTCTTATTCATACGAGTAATCTGAACGGCAACGTAAATACTGTTACAATGGAAGAATTGCTTCCATTTTCTTTCGAAGCAAGTGATATGGGTACCCAGAATTAAAAGGTTTGAATAGAAATTGATAAAAATGCGGAAAGTAGGTAGTTGTCTTAGACAAACTTCACTATCATGACATACGCTAGTATAGATCAAATATAGTGAGGTGATAAATGATGAGAAGAAGACCATGCATGCCGATGAATACGATGCCTGCTAATACGGTTGTTCATCCAACAAAGTACAATCAGGTACACACGTGCAGTGAAAGTGTTGTCAATCATATTCATCCATCACACACCAATTGTGTGAATCATCATCTGGTGAAAAATGTTCACTATTATCCGCATACCACTTCAAATCAGTATACAGTAGATCAAATCAATGTAAATGGAGGGCCAGTCCCGCCAATGTACAATCAGATGGGGATGAATCCAGGTAACTTTCCACGCTAATGATAAAAAAGCTGTCAAATGGCAGCTTTTTTATCATGTAAAAACTAGCCACTCTTCCTCTGATCTATTATAATTTAAATGATATGTTACCAAAATGGGAGCGGAAAAAGATTGATAAAAGTATTAGCAATTACCGGGAACAAACCGAACGAACTTACAATTACAGGTGAGAAAGACGAGAGAATTGGTTATATAAAAAAAGCATTGAAAAAGAAACTTATCATGTTCATTGACAATGGATTAGAATGGGTGATAACTACAGGACAGTTAGGGATTGAACTATGGGCTAGTGAAGTGGTTTGTGAATTAAAAGAAGAATACTCGATTAAGTTAGGTATATTTCCGCCATTTCTTGAATATTCATCAAGATGGCCGGAGATTTACAAAGAGAAACTTGAACAAGTGATGCTCGAAGCAGATTTTTCACAGCCGCTGTACAATCAGCCATATAAAGGACCTTATCAATTTATAAATAAAGACAATTGGCTCATTCAAAAATCTGATGCATGTTTAATTCTTGGAGATGAGGATTATCCTGGCACTGTGGGTTTTTTCCTGGATAAAGCAAAAAAGGCGGTAGAAGTGCAACAGTATCAAATTTACTGGATTACTCCTTTTGACCTTGAAGAGATCGTCAAAGAGGAGCAGGAGATTCAAGGATTTGAGTAGATACTTAAATTTTATTGACAAGCACAAGTTAATTTGAAAAAATGAAATAAGGTATTAGTGGCTGGTAGAAGTATCATGTAATGTAATGGACCAAATATATGTTTAGTTTTTAAAAAGAGGTGGATGGAATGGCAAATCAATTATTGGGAAAAGATATTCTTGAAAAGAACTTTAAGACATCCATGCGTGGATACAATCAGGAAGAAGTGGATGAATTTTTAGATACGATCATTCAGGATTATGAATACTTTCAGCAGGAAATAAGCCGGCTGCGAACAGAAAATGACCGGTTAAAGAAAAATACAGAGACGAGGCTGCGTGCAACACCGTCGAATCACCAAGTGAATTATGATATTTTAAAAAGACTTTCCAACTTAGAAAAAGCTGTATTTGGAAGGAAGTTTGAAGAAGAGTAAGCATTTAGGAATTCTTTCCATTGACTATTTATGATAGCATGTTACAATAATATTGGCTTTAAAATAATAGTAGTAATTTGAAGAATGAATGGAGAAGTAATCGCTGCATATAACTTTATATGTAGAGGAAAGTCCATGCTCACACAAGCTGGGATGCTTGTAGTGTTCGTGCTTGACGAAATCATAAGTCAAGGTAACCAGATAATGGTTAACGGCAGAGAAAGCACCTACGTTCTTATTCGAATATGGTGTCAGTATCTTGAAAGTGCCACAGTGACGTAGCTAAACAGGAAACTGTTTAGGTGGAACGCGGTAAACCCCTCGAGTGAGCAACCCAAATATTGGTAGGGGCATCTTCTATTAGGGAATTTCAGAACCGAACGAAGGACAAGCTGACTGCTTGTAGACAGATGATTACACCTTTGGTACGAGGCTGACCACCGCTGGCAGTACGAGAAGGACAGAACATGGCTTATGAACATTCATTCGGTCAATTAATGCTTAAACAGAGACCCCTTTTCATTTTGAAAGGGGTTTTGATATTATATAAAGGAATTCCAAACAATAAAAGAATACATAAAAGGGGCCGTTTTATGAAAAACAAATTCACTCTGATAGCAACAGCAGCGATGGGACTTGAGTCCATCGTTGCAAAAGAAGTAAAAGCACTAGGTTATGAGGATGTACTGGTGGAAAATGGAAAAGTTATTTATGAGACAGATTCGTTGGGAATTGCACGGTCCAATCTATGGCTACGTACGGCAGATCGAGTGAAGTTGCTAGTTGGGGAGTTCGATGCACGGACCTATGACGAACTTTTTGAAAAGACAAAGGCTCTCCCGTGGGAGAAGTATATTCCTGAAGATGGAGAGTTTCCTGTTATCGGTAAGTCACATAAGTCCACATTATATAGTGTTCCTGACTGTCAATCGATAGTTAAAAAAGCTATTGTGGAACGACTGAAGCAAAAACACGGTGTGGCAAGATGGCTAAAAGAAACAGGGGCACTTCACAGAATAGAGGTTGCTCTATTAAAGGACAAGGTTACTTTGACGCTGGACACCTCTGGCAGTGGACTGCATAAACGCGGCTATCGGGTAGGGCAGGGGGAGGCTCCTTTAAAAGAAACTTTGGCAGCTGCACTTGTACAATTAACGAATTGGACACCTGATAAAACGTTTTATGATATATTCTGTGGATCGGGAACGATACCGATCGAGGCTGCACTAATTGGGCAAAATATCGCCCCGGGATTTAACAGGGAGTTTGCTTTTGAAAACTGGGACTTTATCCCTTCGACTGTACATGAACAGGCATTAGAAGAGGCGGAGGATATGGCGAATTATGACCAGCCGTTAGATATATACGGGACTGATATAAGTCATAAATTGATCGGTATAGCTAAAGAAAATGCAATGGAAGCGGGTCTGGGCGACTTAGTTACATGGAAACAAATGCAGGCAACCGACTTTCATACTAAAGAAACAGGTGGATACATTGTCAGCAACCCGCCATATGGGGAACGGTTAGGAGACCGTAAAGAAGTAGAATCAATGTATCGGGAGTTAGGTAAAGCATTACAGCAATACCCGACATGGAGTGTCTATATTCTGACTGCAAACGAAGAATTCGAGAAGCTTTTCGGTAAGGAAGCTTCCAAAAAACGCAAATTATTTAACGGGTTTATTCGAACAGATTATTACCAATATTTTGGAACCCGCTAATAAGTTGAATTTAAATGAGGGATAATGGTGAAAAATAATGAGTTATTAGCATACTTTCTAGAAAACCTCTGGACAAAAGGTTTTAAATTGACGGATGAAGAAGTACAATTCATCTATTTTGGTATGAAGTATACCAATACTACCGCTAAACAAGTGAAAATCGCATTATCCCTCACCTTGCAACTGAAATTACAATTTGATGGAAGCTTTTATATCAGTTTATTAGAATTATGTCAGAATCATAATATAGGGACAATGAGGGAAGCACGAAATGCCCTGAAGGAGAAACAAATTATATAAGGACTAAGTTGTGCGGTTAATCAGTGCTTTTCGTGCTAACTGATCTGCATGATGATTCTGTTTTTCCGGTATCCATTTAATAAAAAAATACGGAAATACTTCGGACATTTTTGAAATCTTTTCATGATATGGCTTAAATACCTTGTTTTTCACAAATTGTTTTTCAACAGTTTCCACAACTAGTTTAGAGTCAGAGCGAAACGATAAAATTTCATTCGGGAAAAACTCCTGACAGTAGGAAAGTGCCTCAATTACTGCAATAAATTCAGCCTCATGGTTAGAGAATTCCCCAATAAATTTAGAGATCGTAAATGATTCTGTCTCATTTTTTATATATACTCCAATCCCGCTTGGACCGGGGTATCCTTTCGTAGCTGCATCTGTATAGACTTTAAGCACGCTGATCACCTAGTTTCCATTTCTTTGCAATATATATAAACGGAGTATCTATGATAGAAACAATAAACTTAATTAGATAGGTTGTTAGTAATATCTCCAACCAATCTTCCAGTTCATACAACCCGTAAAAAGCGATACTGCAAAAAATAAACGTATCAATCAGTTGACTTAGCATTGTACTCACATTATTTCTTATCCATAGAAACTTCGTATCAGGGAGCATCTTTTTAAATTTAGCATAAATCCAGACATCGATATATTGACTTACTACATATGCAAGCATACTTCCGATCGCAATATTCGGAATTACGTCAAATATTGCTTCAAGTGCAGGTTGCATTGTATCCGATTCATGCGGGGAAAAACGAATAGCAATCTGCATGACAACCGTCATAATTAACAAGGTGGAGAAGCCCATCCATACTGCTTTCCGGGCATCGTTTTTACTATGATTTTCATTTAAAATATCTGTTGCCAGAAAGACGGTACCATACATAATGTTACCAAGAGTAGCAATAAGACCGAACATTTCTACTGTCTTTAAAACCTGGATGTTCGCAATCACTGTTGCCATCCCGATCCATACAAACAGTCCGGCACGTCCAAAAAAACGGTACATGACAACTAAAATTGTAAAATTAATGACCGCAAATATTATCCATAATAATTCATTAGGCAATTGTATAACTTCCTTTCTGCTTTTCTCATACAAAATTACCATAATCCATTCACCAATGTAAACTTAGAGCATCAGAAAAGGCGATGAACGAATCATCGCCTTGTTAAGTACTATTTTCTTTCTACATTTGCAGCTTGGGGACCTCTTTCACCTTCGACAATTTCAAAAGTAACTTCCTGGCCTTCTTCTAACGTTTTAAATCCTTCCTGCTGGATGGCGGAATAGTGTACAAACACATCATTTCCATCCTCGAGTTGTATAAATCCGTAGCCTTTCTCAGCGTTAAACCACTTTACAATACCATTTTCCATGCTTGTCTTCCTCCCTAAAACCTTTTGTGTAATAGATTATGTCATCTTCACAAACGAAATGTTTGGGTATTGGAATGCAGTCATGCTTTATGAAATAAAAACCGATAAATAGCAAAAAGACAGCTTCAATAGAAGTTTAGGATCCGCTTACATTTTTTCTACTGAAGCTGTCTTATATAAATGAATCCCAGACATCTCATTTGCTTGAGTTTACTATAGCTCATTTTGCAGTTGGCGTCAAGAATCTCTCATCCTTCTGCGTATCTGTTTGAAACAGTTTTAAATTATGCTATTTTATAGTAGTAAGTATGAGTATAAGGATTTGAGAATATGTCAATAAAAATTGGATTAACTGGTTGGGGAGATCATCCGGCACTTTATTCCCAATCAAGAAACAAGCATAAATTAATAGAATACAGCTCTCATTTTCCTACTGTTGAAATAGACAGTTCTTTTTATGCTATTCAGGATAAACAAAGATATCAAAAATGGACAGAACAAACGCCTGATTCATTTTCTTTCGTTATAAAAGCATATCAGACATTAACAGGTCATGACCGTCAAAATATTACGAATAGAGAAATGAAGTTAATAATGGAACAGTTTAAACAATCGTTTGAACCTGTTGTTGAGGCTAATAAACTGAATATGGTCTTGTTTCAATTTCCCCCGTGGTTTGGTCTGACAAAACAAAATATCATTAAATTGCAAAAGTTACGTGAATGGGCAGGAGATCTGCCAGTAGCATTAGAGTTTCGTAACAGGACCTGGTTTGAAGAATACCGGGATAATACAATGGATTTTCTCCGGGAAGAAGACTGGATACATGTCATTTGTGATGAACCACAAGCGGGAACAGGCTCTATTCCAATCGTTCTTGAAACGAGTAATAATAATCAGGCTCTTATTCGTTTCCACGGCAGGAACGTACATGGCTGGAATAATCATGGACAGGAAAACTGGCGTGAAGTTCGTTTCTTATACAGATATAATGAAAAAGAACTCCTGGAATGGGTAGAACGTATACAAATATTAAAAAAGCAGGTAGACCATATTACCATTCTATTTAACAATAATTCTGGCGGGGATGCGTATGATAATGCTAAACAGTTAATCAACCTGCTAGACATCCGGTATGAAGATCTGCATCCAAAGCAAATGGATATATTTGATGAACTATTCTGAGATAACTCTTTTGGCGCCTAAATAACGTTCTGACCAATACGCTTGGTCTAATGGACTTATTTCCACACCGTTGGAGGCTCCTGCATGAATAAATTGGCCATTGCCAATATATATCCCTGCATGGGATGGACCTGGCTTATATGTTTCAAAAAATACGAGATCTCCAACTGCAGGTTGTGCAATGGGTTTTGTTGCATTCCACATTTCATTTACTGTTCTCGGCAACTGAACATTATATTGATTGAATACAAATTGAATGTACCCACTGCAATCAAAGCCCGCTGAAGTGGTACCGCCCCATACATAAGGAACCCCGTAATAGGCTTTTGCTGTGGAAATTATTCCTTGCAGGTTACTGGATGCTGCAGGGATGCTTTTTTCATTACTGGATTCGGGTACAGTCTGATCGGATGAGTTAGATGTTTGAATATATGTATGTTCAGTTTCGCTTTGCGCAGAAGATATCGTAATTTCGTTTTCAATGTGAACTGTTTCTATACCTCTGTCTTGCTTATAAGCTTGTAAAGCCTTATCTGTTACAGGACCATATAAGCCGTCAATAGAAGATTTGTAGTAACCATAATAATTAAGTGCTTCCTGAAGTTTCTCCACGTCTTCTTTATTCGTTTCATCAGCAGAATCGTTGCTTATATGTGCTGTCAGGATATTTTCATAAGTTTGTGCTTCACGCTGAATGATCCTTTGTATCGTTTCCTTATCTGCTTCACCGCTAATTTTCATTTGCTGGTCTTTCTGAAATTTTTTCAGGGCGTATTCGGTCAATGTACCAAACTTTCCGTCTATTGAAGAATCATAATAAGATAGTTTCTGCAATTTTTTCTGAAGTACTCTTACGGTATCATGATGCATTCCATATGATAACACTGGTGCCTGCTCAAAAATTTCATTTTCCACTTGTGAAAATGAGGCATCGATATAAAAAGAAAATGGCTGACTGAAAACAAAACTGTATGCAACGGAGTGCTTTACGACGGTTGACAAGTGATCGTGTAATAACATAAATAAGCCCTCCTCTTGAATAATGCTTAACAAAAATGTATGCTTAAATAATTAGAATATGATGTGAGGATCTTTTTGTTATATTTTTGTAATATTATGTATTAATGAGAGGCTGAAGATAATGAGTACAAATGAGCAGGTATATTTAGATTTATGTAAACGAGTATTAAAAGAAGGTAGTAATAAAGCTGACAGAACGAATACAGGTACTTTATCCGTATTTGGCCATCAGATGCGATTTGATTTAGCTGAGGGATTTCCACTCCTCACCACTAAAAAAATTCCTTTCCGCTTAATTGTAAGTGAGTTATTATGGTTTATTAATGGAGATACAAATATCCGTTTTTTACTCGAACATAACAACCATATCTGGAATGAGTGGGCTTTTCAGAAATGGATTGAAAGTGAGGATTACCGTGGTCCTGACATGACTGATTTTGGCCGCCGGTCACTGAGTGATCCTGTCTTTAAAGAAGTATATGAGGAACAAATGAAACTGTTTGTTAAAAGGATTCTGGAAGATGAAACGTTTGCTCGGAAATATGGAGATCTTGGTTCTGTTTATGGTTCCCAGTGGCGTACATGGAAAACCTCGAAAGGTGACACGATTGATCAACTAAAACAAGTTATAAAATCAATAAAGGAAAATCCATATTCCAGGAGACATATCGTTACGGCATGGAATCCAGAAGATGTTCCTTCCAACATGGCGCTGCCTCCATGTCATACGATGTTTCAATTTTATGTGGATGATGGAAAGTTAAGCTGCCAGTTGTACCAACGCAGCGGGGATATTTTTCTAGGGGTTCCGTTTAACATTGCCAGTTATGCTCTTCTGACCTGTCTTATTGCGAAAGAATGCAGTTTGGAACCAGGAGAATTTATTCATACACTTGGAGATGCGCATATTTATTCCAATCACCTGGAACAAGTACAAACTCAATTATCCAGGGAACCGAAACCATTGCCAACTCTTAAGTTAAAAGATTTTTCATCTGTATTTGAGGTGCAGATAAAGGATATAGAATTAGAAAATTATGAGGCGCACCCTTCAATCAAGGCACCAGTCGCTGTATAAGGAGGAAGAATATGATTTCATTATTGTTTGCTATGGACAGGAACAGAGTCATTGGTAAGGATAACGATCTTCCGTGGCACTTGCCAAATGATTTAAAGTTTTTTAAAGAGTTGACAACAAATCAATCTATCATTATGGGGAGGAAGACCCTGGAGTCGATGAATGGTCCATTACCAAACAGAGAGAACATTGTGTTAACAAGGGATAAACATTACGATCAAGAGAATTGCATGATTATCCATTCCATTAGTGAACTGCAGGTAATGAATGACAAGCAGTCTGATAAAGAGTGGTTTGTCATTGGTGGCGAGAATATATTTAGGCAGGTACTTCCGATTGCGGATCGCATCTATATGACGTTTATTGATGAATCATTTGATGGAGACACGTTTTTTCCGGAAATTGATGAATCAGAATGGGTAGTGACAAGTAAAAAAGAAGGAATTGTAGATAAGAGGAACAAATACCCGCACATATTTATTCAATATGATCGAAAAAAATTCTGATAATTTTTATTTGCTCAAGACAAGCTAGACAAAACGTGGTAAGATGGGTATGATAATAAACAAAAAGATATAAAAAAGGTGGGCAAATCAAATGTTATCCTCTATTGGAATTCCAGGGTTGATTTTAATCTTAGTAATTGCACTAGTAATTTTTGGGCCTAAGAAGCTGCCGGAAATCGGGAAGGCAACTGGTGAAACTTTGCGTGAATTTAAAAAATCTGCACGTGAATTAACTGACGAAGAAAAAGAACAGAAAAATTCCTAATGCCACTTTCAATGGACTGAGGTGAAAGTATGTTATCTAATATTGGCTTTCCAGGATTGATTTTAATCTTAATTATTGCATTAGTAATTTTTGGGCCATCTAAACTTCCGGAAATCGGGAAAGCAGTTGGCAGCTCTTTAAGAGAGTTTAAGAAAGCGACCAATGACATATTAAATGATGAACAAAAAGACCAGAAAAAATGATTCTTAAAGGTGTAAAAGTTACGATCCTTTTACATCTTTTTATTATACAATAAAAAGGGTATCCATTTTGCAGAGGTTTATGGTTGATCTATGAAGGAGTTATAATAGAATGAAGCAAGATAAATCGTATGATAAAGAAATGGGTTATCTCGACCATTTTGCGGAGTTACGTAATCGGCTAATTGTTACAGCAGTGATCTTTGTACTTTTTTTTGTTTTAGGTCTTTATTTCGTAAATGATATCCGCGACTTCTTTTTAAGTGATATAGATATCACATTGAACTTAATTTCTCCTGAAGAAATTATATGGGTAATTTTCACGATTGCTTTTACAGTGGCTATAACAGGGACTTTGCCGTTTTTATGCTTACAGTTATGGTTGTTTGTAAAACCAGGTTTAACACGGAATGAACGACGTGTTTCGGCATGGTATATACCGGCAGTCTTTCTGCTGTTTATAGCTGGTTTGGCCTTTGGCTATTACATTTTTGTAAAATTAATCTTACCATTTGTTTTATCACTCAATGACGGAATATTCGAAACACTGTTCTCAGTAGAGAGTTATTTCCGTTTTATTTTCCAGGTAACGATTCCTTTTGCCATTTTCTTCGAGGTACCTGTTATTTCTATGTTTCTAACAAGCCTTGGTATAGTAACACCGCACTTTTTAAACAGAACTAGAAAGTACGCCTACTTTATCCTGATAATTATTGGTACAATGATTTCTCCACCAGACTTTATTTTACAAATTGTTGTCGCAATACCGCTTATTGTACTATATGAAATCAGTATTGGGTTATCAAAGATAGTTTACCGGAAAAAAGAAGAGCGGCATGAAGCATTTATGAAAGAATCTTGATGAGGGGACAAATTTACAATGAAATCATTCTATCAGTATATGTTACGTTACCGGGGGGCCAGGACAGCTGGAGATGAGAGCAAATTAGCGGAGTGGATGTTTGAATCACACGATTTCCCTATACACTCTACTGATTTTGACGAAGTTAGCAGTTATTTTGAATGGAACAACCCTTTTCCCGGGTCACTCCAATTATTCGATAAATTATGGCAGGAATATAAACGTGATTCTTAACCATGAGCCTGGCCTCATGGTTTTTTTATTCTTCTATAAAAGGAACATTCGTTCTTGTATTAATAGACCAGAAATATAAGTTCATTTATAATGATAGATAAATAGTTTAACAGGGTTGGTGATTGTGATGAAAATTATTCATACAGCTGATTGGCATTTGGGTAAACTGGTTCATGGTTTACATATGACTGAAGATCAATCATATATATTAGATCAATTGCTGGAAATTCTGGAGAGGGAGAAGCCTGACGTACTTATTATTGCAGGAGATTTGTATGACCGTTCTGTTCCTCCCAGGGAAGCAGTAGAGTTGTTAAACCGGATATTAACAACAATTTGCACCGAATTAAATATACCGATTATGGCGATTTCGGGTAATCATGACAGCCCTGACCGCCTCGGCTTTGGTTCCTTAATATTTCAATCAAGGCAGCTGTATTTGCATACAACTATTGAACAAGCCTTTCATCCTGTTTTGTTGAATGATAAAGCGGGTGCGGTCCATTTTCATTTAGTCCCATATTTTGAACCTGCGGAAGTAAGGGATTATTTTGATGATAACAATATACAAACACATCATCAGGCAATGGAAAGGGTTGTTAATGAGATAAAAAGAACATTCCAGCCAAATGAACGGCATATTATTGTTGCTCATACTTTCGTTGCAGGCGGAATGGAATCAGACTCTGAAGAGCGGTTAACGATGATTGGCGGAAGTCCGTATGTGGACGCCTCTTTATTTGATAGTTTTGATTATGTGGCACTCGGACACCTTCATGGTCCTCAAAAAGTCTTTCGAGAAACAGTTAGATATAGCGGGTCCATTCTCAAATATTCCTTTTCGGAAGCTAGTCATAAAAAATCGGTAACTTCAGTTGAATTGGAAGCGGATGGAAAGTGTCACATTGAGCAACTCCCACTTAAGCCTTTAAAAGATATGAAATCAGTAAAAGGCTACTTTCAGGATTTAATGAATGAGAAGGTAATATCCCGAACGGATGATTATTTACAAATTGAACTACTGGACAATGGACAGATTCTTGATCCGGTATCGAAATTAAGAAATATATTTCCCAACCTTCTGCGCTTAGAAAGAAAGAAATACCTTCTTGGCCTATCCATAAAAGATAAAGAGAAAATACAACAAAAACAGGAGATGTCACATGAACAGCTTTTTCAGGCATTTTATCAAGAAATCAAGGGCGAAGAATTATCCAGTAAAAGATCAGAATACATTCGGAAAGTGATGTCTTCATTATTAATCGAAGAAAGGGGGAAATAAATTGCGTATCTTAACATTAGAACTTACGGCATTTGGGCCATATCGGAACAAGCAGCTGATTGATTTTACTAAGTTAGAAGAAGAAACTATTTTCCTTATTACTGGTCCAACAGGAGCGGGGAAAACTAGCCTCTTTGATGCCATCTGTTACAGTCTCTATGGTCGAGCAAGCGGGACTGACAGGGATCAGGATACTTTTCGCAGTCATTTTGCAACAATTGACGATTTAACGAGTGTTACGCTCACTTTTTCTTTACATCAGAAGATATACCGTGTAACAAGGTCACCAAAACAGCAAAAACCAAAAGCAAGAGGAGAAGGTTATACAGAAGAGCCAGCTAATGCCTCTCTCTATCAGTTAAATAATGACCAAAATTGGGATTTACTGGAGTCAAAAATTAAAGAAGTAAATGAATCGTTACAGGAGATGATTAATCTTGATTATGAACAGTTCCGTAAGATGATTATGATTCCTCAAGGTGAGTTTCGCAAACTCATTTCGGAAAATAGCAAAGAGCGTGAAGAAGTATTACAGAAGATTTTCCGTACTTATTTCTACCGTGATATGACCGAGAAAATGAAACATGATGCAAAGTTACTAAAAGAGCAAATAGAGAAGTTGGAATGGAAGCTGCAACAGGAGCATTCCAAGATATCAGCAGAGTTGTTAGAAGTGCAGGAAGGTCAATCCCTCGTTGAACAACTCGAATCAAAGATAGAAAAATTAAAAGTGGAACGTGAACGTATAAAACAAAATAGAGAACAATTAATAGAGCAGCAAGAGAGATTAGAGAAAGAATACTATGAGAAAAAGCAGATTGTCGATTTGTTTTGCCAGCTAGACGAAAAAAGGGCTGAAATGGAACAAATGAACAAGCAAGAACCGTTGATTCGCGAAAAGAAAGAGATTTTACATTTCGGGGAATTAGCGAATCAGTTATTGCCACTGGAAGACCAGTTGAAAAGTAGAGAAGAAGAATGGCAGGAACAAACAAAACGCCACAAAGAGTTGCAGGAGCAGCTATTAAGAAAAAAAGAACAATTTATGCAAGTTGAGGAAAGATATCACCAGCTGGAAAAAGAAAGTGAAACAAGGGAACAAATGAGAACAGAAATTGAAAAAAAGAATGAAGGACTCAAAAAATTTGCAGAATATCTCAAAATCAACCAAAAGTCTGCATATTTGTCTTCAACTCTTAAAGAGAAACAACAGAAAATTCATTCACTGGAAAAAACGATTGAACAATTAACCATTGAGAAAGAACGAAGCTATCAATTGAATGAAGAGATTCATCAATTTCAGCAAACCATTCAAGAGGAAACTTATAATAAAGAAAATTGGGAGCGGAGACTGTTAATTTGTGAGGATATTATCAATGAAGCTAATCTTTTGGATGGGATGAGAAAAGAATATCTTCAAATTAATAATGAAATCAGTAAACTGCATGACCAGGTGGAAAAACAAAAAGAAAAATGCCATCAAATAGAGCAGGGTTATCATCGGAATATTGCACAACTTCTTGCCAGTACACTGGAAGATGGAAAAGCATGTCCTGTTTGCGGATCAACCAGTCACTCTCAAGTAAATAATAATGAGACAAATGTAACGAGCCAGCATGAATTAGAGGAGGAACGACAAGTTCTTCAAAAATTGGAAGAGGATTGCATCAGGCTGGAAAGGAAGAAGTATGAAATAAAAGAGCAAGGTGAAGCGAAAAAATCGATTATAGCCCGATATTATCAATCATTGGAACAATCTCTTCAGGATATGGAACTCAATGACCTGCATAAAAAGATGGATGTATATAAAAATCAACAGATGAAAAGAGAACAAAAGATACAGGAATCACGTGAGGCACTAGCGGCATTAAAAACATCCAGGAAAGATGTCCATGTTATCCAACAAACAATTGACCGAAAGAAAGATGAGAGAAATGAGCTTAGCAACAATGTAAATCAGCAAATGGAGCAATTGAAGCAGTTACAAATAAAGCTTGCAACACTAGATAACCAGCTTCCAGAAGATGTTACTTCTCTTGAAGAATATCAACAACAAGTGGAACAGCTGGAAAAAGAATATCAGGTAAAAATGGAGCAGTGGAAAGAATCGCAACAGCAATTTGACGGTTTGAAACAAGAGTTAACGGAAATATATACTATCACCCAACAAACAGAACAGTTTGAACAACAGCTCCGTAAAAACTATGACAACCAATTAGTTTTATTTAAAAAATCTTTAAAAGAGAAGAACTTCGATTCGATAGAAGCGTATAAGAACGCACTGATTTCTGAAAAAGAGCAGAAAGAACTATCGGAAACTATTGAAAAATATGAAGAGAAAAGAAAGATAAACGAACAGAGAATAGAGGAAATTAGCGCTGCTCTAAAAGATGAGGAGCAGCCGGATCTCCAACCTTTGAAAGAATCAATGGTTGAATTAAATGATAAACAAATTTCACTATCAAAAGAAGAACAATCTATTGAATGGACACTTAAACAATTACAACAAACAATAAAGACAGTGAAAACACTTGAAAAAGATTTAGAGACAGTGTCTGATGAGTACTACCATATTGGAGAATTAGCTAGTCTTGCAAAAGGCGATAACCCGCAAAGACTATCGTTTGAACGATTTGTTTTATCTACATTTCTAGATGAAATTTTACTTCAGGCAAATATCAGGCTTGATAAGATGACTGATCACCGCTTTCAGTTAATTCGCAGTGAAGAGGTAGCAAAAAGAGGAGCACAAAGCGGATTGGATCTGGAAGTACTTGACCATTATACAGGCAGAAAAAGGTCTGTGAAAACTTTATCAGGCGGAGAAGGTTTTAAAGCAGCCTTAAGTCTTGCTCTTGGTATGGCAGATATTATTCAATCACATTCCGGGGGTGTTCAGCTTGATACATTATTTATTGATGAAGGATTCGGTACTCTTGATGAAGTTTCACTTGAACAAGCAATAGATTGTTTAAAAGACTTGCAACAGGACCACAGGGTGATTGGAGTTATTTCCCATGTTACGCAACTAAAAGAGGCAATAAAGGCGAAACTGGTCATTCAAAGCTCGAATGAAGGATCCAGTGCTCAGTTTGTTCTTCATTAAGTTTCATATTGTTACAAAAAGGAACAAGTGAACCGTTCAGCTATGTCATATTATGCGCTTGCCCAGGAAATAATCCACTTTATTTTATATTTCCTGTTATGGAATGCCTATACGGAAAAAAGGCAGGGATCATATACTATCCTCAGAAGATAAAGAAGGGATAGATGTGTATGAATATGTTTCGGCCTCCAAATCAGCCGCCAATGTTTCAGCAGCAGCCGTTTCAGCATGGTAACTTTATGCAAATGATGCCACAGCGTGGAGGTCTGCCGCAACAATTACCCGTTAATCAAAAAGGTATTCAAGGCTTGTTACAAAGATTTTTACCTGGAAAAGCTGCAACGACTACTGCAGGTTTTAGTGGAAGTACCGGCGGGTCCAATTTAATGGGGACATTAAATAATGTTCAGCAAGTATTGAAGGTGGCTCAGCAGGCTACTCCATTAATTAAAGAATATGGTCCGATGATAAAAAATGCACCTAAAATATTTAACATGATGAAAGCATTAAATGAAATAAACAAAGAAGATGGAGATAATGAAGATAAGGAATTCAATGAATCTGTTGATGAATTAAATATGAAAGACGTTCAATCTGAAGAAGAATTTCAGTGGGATACAGAAGAGCAAGAGTATAATACAGAAAGGACAGCAGAGTCCCGCCCAAAACTGTTTATCTAAACACGATAAACTAAACCTGAAACAGACCACTTGCTTTTTTTTTAAATCAGCCGCACAATATTACTAACATGATGTTAGGAGGGTAATTGATGGGTAATCAATCAATTGAAAAAGCTATTTTTGCAGGTGGCTGTTTCTGGTGTATGGTAGAACCATTTGATGAGCAGCCAGGAATTATTAGCATTACTTCTGGGTATACAGGTGGAGATAAGCCTCATCCAACATATGAAGAGGTTTGTTCAAATACGACAGGTCACCGGGAAGCCGTTGAAATTACTTTTGAACCGGAAGTTTTTCCATATACAAAGTTACTGGAGTTATTTTGGCAGCAGATAGATCCCACAGATCCTGATGGACAATTCAATGACAGAGGGGACTCTTACCGGACAGCGATTTATTATACGAATGAAAAGCAAAAAGAATTAGCAGAATCCTCTAAGAAGAGTTTAGCGGAAAGCGGTAAATTCGATCAGCCGATTGTTACGGAAATACTTCCAGCAAAGCCTTTTTATCCTGCAGAAGAAAAACATCAGGATTATTATAAAAAACAGAGTTTTCATTATCAGCTCTATAAAAAAGGATCAGGAAGAGCTGACTTTATAAAAAAACATTGGAAAAAGAAATTTTCTAAAGATGAGCTTAAGAAAATACTTAATCCGATTCAATACCATGTTACACAGGAAAATGGTACTGAACGTCCATTTATGAATGAATATTGGAACAACAATAAAGAAGGTATATATGTAGATATTGTGAGCGGGGAACCTCTGTTTTCAACAACTGATCAATACGACGCCGGCTGCGGATGGCCAAGCTTTACTAAACCATTGAACAGACAAAGGATTAAAGAAAACCTTGATACATCTCATGGTATGAGAAGAATTGAAGTGAGAAGCGATGAAGCAGATTCCCATTTAGGTCATGTTTTTGATGATGGTCCGATCGACCAGGGGGGGATGCGTTACTGTATTAACTCTGCAGCACTTCGTTTTATCCCAAAAGAGAAACTTGCCGAAGAAGGATTAGAACAATTTCTACATTTGTTTAACTAATTTCCCTAGTAAAAGAACTTGTTAACACCAAGTTCTTTTACTTTATTCTAGAGGTGTGAGTCGCATTGAAATCAATTGTTATGAAATATATAAAGATGTATGGTATTGCTCTCATAATAACTGGTGTCTTTTTCATATTTAAACTGCCTCTTCCCTGGATATTAGGTCCATTAATTGGCGTTTTTCTTTTAAAACAGTGGGGGAATTCGAGCTATCAGTTAAATGAGGAAGTACGCCATATCAGTTTCGGAATTACCGGGGTACAAATTGGTGCAACGTTTACTGCTGCGACCATCTCTCAGGTAATGCCGTATTTCCTGCCATTCTTATTTTTTACCATCGCTCTTATTGCAATCTCGATGTTGAGCGGTGTTCTGATTGCAAAAATTGCGAAAATGGAGCAAATTACCGGTGTACTTGGCAGTGTACCTGGAGGATTATCCGTTATGGTAGCAATGAGTGATTCTTTGAAATCGAACACAGGACTAGTAGCTATCTTCCATACTATCCGGTTACTAAGTGTATTATTTATTGTGCCGATTATCGCTACCTATATCTTCTCAGAACCAGTTGCAAATAGTTATAAAGATATAACGGCAGTTCATACTGCACCTGTTTGGACAGTCTTTTTTTACGGGGTTTTTTATTTCCTGGCACACCTGCTCCAATACAAAATACCTGCAGCACATGTGTTAATCCCAATGATTTTCATTGCCATCTTCAATATATTTGGAGTTCCAATCATCTCATTGCATCCTTTGCTATTTCATTTCGCTCAAGTCTCTATTGGTATTCATTTAGGTTTATCAATCGATTGGAAGGATATAAAGAAAGCCGGAAAATATACGATGCTTTATTTTTGTTTTACTTGTGCTATTATTCTCATATCCGTTCTGTTTGGTTACATTTTTTCTTCCATGTCAGGTTTAAGTTTTGCCACAGGAATGCTTAGTATGGCACCGGGCGGGCTTGTGGAAATGGCTATTACCGCACACGAAGTAGGTGCAGATCCAGCGATCGTCGGATCTCTGCAATTAGTTAGAATGTTACTGATTATTTTAATCATGCCATATATATTAACAAGGATTTGGAGTAAACAATAATAACATTATGTAAACTAATGTCTGCTTGTATTAATCTTGAATAGTGGTATCATAATACTATAGAAGGAGGTAAGACTAATGATACACAAAACGTGGGAAAATCATGTAACAAATAAAACAATTAAGTGCATTCACACAAATGCTAAAAAATATAAAGTGAATTCTGTCCTGACAAAAGGTAAAGAGTATGAAGTGAAAAATGAGACTGAGGAATTTTACTTTATTATTGATAACACAGACCGCATTGCCGGATTCCGCAAAGAATATTTTGAAGAGGTCTGATGTTTAAGTTTAATTTATTGTGGAAAATATAAATATTAGGTACATTTAATCATGTGGAACTTTTTATAGATTCACCTTAGGAGCTGATATTTATGAAAAGAATACTATTAATTCGGCATTGTGATGCAACGGGGCAACATAAGGATTCTCCGCTATCAAAAGAAGGAAATGTACAGGCATATGAATTAGCGAAAGTTGTGAAACAGTTAAGTTTTCCTGTTGATCGAATTATTTCCAGTCCTTATTTGAGAGCAAAGGAAACCATTAGACCTCTTGCAAGTGAATTAGAAATAGAAATAGAAATTGATGATAGGTTAAAAGAACGTACCCTTAGTGATGAACCTATTGATGACTGGTTTGAAATTCTAGAAGAGTCTTTTCATAATTATCAATTTAAGTTACCTGGTGGTGAATCCTCTAAGGAAGCATTTAATAGAGCTAATACAGTCCTGGAAGAGTGTTTGTCAAACGATCAGTATGATTCAACGATTATTGTAACACATGGAAATTTATTAGCACTCATGTTAGAAAAATTCCAGGTTGATTTTGGTTTTCATGGCTGGAAAGCACTAACCAATCCCGACATATTTTTGGTACAGCGGGTCGGTGGTGAAGAGGTTATTGAAAGAATCTGGGAGTAATCTTCCCATGAAAACAGTTGAAAATATTGATATTTAAGCTATAATTGTATTCGGGCTTTTTAAAATATGGTAAAATGTATAGGAAGATACATAGTTTGATTCTGATTAAAGGAGGGGACAGTCTTGGCATTTGTTATTACATCGCCTTGTAAAGTAGAGAAAGCAGGCGAATGCGTAGAAGTTTGCCCTGTAGATTGTATAGAAGAAGGAAAAGACATGTTTTATATCGATCCAGATATTTGCATAGATTGTGGTGCCTGTGAAGCAGTATGTCCTGTTGAAGCGATCTATATGGAAGATGAAGTACCTGATGAAGAGCATGAATACATTGCTTTAAATCGGAAATTTTTTGAAGAAAGCTAATTGAAAGCCCACTTTTATAGTGGGCTTTCTTAATGCCTGATTTCAAATTTCTTAAAGGTAGTGTCAATCGGATTCTTTTCTATTCCTATGTTACTTACTTTAGCAAACATAGATGGTCCTTTCCTGACTTTATCAATAAAAGTGTGTATATCGTTCTCTTCACCCTGGGCAACTATCTCCACAGATCCGTCTTCAAGATTTTTCACCCATCCGGTAATGTTATTTTCCATTGCTGTACTTTGTGTAAAATAACGGAAACCAACTCCCTGAACCTTTCCTTCAACAATTAGATGGAATTCTCTCATAATTATCACCCCTCGTTTCATCATAACACTTGTTCTATTCTGCTTCAAAGTCTGCTGAAAAGATGTCATAATCCTGCAGTAATTGGCCATGCTAAGTATAGATGGAATGAGAAAGGAAGATAGAATGGAACATTTACGTATTCCTTTATGGCAGGAAGGATCGGTTATTGAAAAATTCCCTACATTAAATAAAAACGAAAAAACAGAAGTTACTATCATAGGAGCAGGATTAACCGGTCTTACGGCTGCATATTTACTGGCAACAAATGGCGTAAACGTGGTTGTAGTTGATCGCGATAGAATTGGGAATGGAACTTCGGGCCACACTACTGCCAAGATTACAGCACAACATGGGATGGTTTACAATGAGTTTATTTCTCATTTTGGGATGGAACAAGCAAGTATGTATTTTCTAAGCCAGATGGATGCAATGGACAAAATTGAAGAGATAATCCAGAAACATGAGATAAAATGCCAATTTGAGAAGCAAGATGCCTATTTGTTTACTAACAATGAACAAAATCAACGAAAATTAGAAGCTGAATTTGAGTCTTACCGTAAATTGAATATCGATGGGGAAGGATTATTAGAGATACCGGTAAATTTTCCAATTAAATATGCATTGAAAATGAGAAATCAGGCACAATTCCACCCAATGCAGTATATGAAGGCACTGGTAGATGTGATCATTGAACATGGTGGCAAAATTTACGAAAATACTTCGGTATATGATATTGATAGTAATGACCATCGTGTTGTAAGAGCTGTTAACCAGCAGACTATAGTGTGTGATCAGGTAATTATTGCAACACATTTTCCGTTCTTTGAAGGGGAAGCATTTTACAGTGCAAGGATGTATCCTTCAAGATCCTATGTCACAGGTTTTACTTCAAACAGTAAATATCCTGGTGGTATGTATTTGAGTGTAGATCAGCCCGCACGTTCTCTAAGAACTGTGCAACATAATAATCAGGAAATTTGGCTTTTAGGTGGGGAAAACCACAAAACAGGCCAATACAATGAAAACAATACACCATATGATAACTTGAAGGAGCTTGCTCAAACAAAATTTGATGTGAAAGAACGGATGTATGAATGGTCTGCTCAAGATTATACAACACTGGATAAGCTCCCATATATAGGAAGGTTAAATAAAAACCGTGAAGAGATCTTTGTTGCAACAGGTTATAGAAAATGGGGCATGACGAATAGTATGGTAGCAGCAAACGTAATAACAGATATGATATTACAAAAAGATAATCCGTATATTGATCTGTACCGGCCAACGAGATTTCATGCAGATCCCGATTTAAAGAAGTTTATAACAATGAATACCAATGTAGCAAAAGAATATATTATGGGGAAAATCGGTACTAAGAATGATGAAATCGACCAATTAAAGCAAAATTCTGCAATGAAAATGAAGCATCATGGACAAACGATTGGATTATTTAAAGATAGTCAAAATAAAATACATGCAGTAGATACTACATGTACACATTTAGGCTGTGAAGTAAACTGGAACGACACAGAAAAAAGCTGGGATTGTCCATGCCATGGTTCAAGGTTTCAGTATGATGGAGCAGTAATTGAAGGACCAGCAATCGAACCATTAAATAAAATCGACTTTTCAAATTAGGTTTCGTCTCACTATCTTAAGTATACTTGCGCATTGAGATGGTGAGACTTGTATTTTATTAACTTCTCATAATAAATATTATGTAAACTAGAATAAAGGTTAAATAATTCCGTAAGTAACCACCAGATTCTTCCGCCCTTTTACGGTTCGAAAAGTATAATTCACCTCAAATTAAAATACATACACACCAGGAAAAATCCATTCCTGGTATGTATGTATTCATTTCTTATTTTACTGTGGATTTTTGTATGAAGTTAAAAAATGCGATCTCATCATTATGATAAGCAACTTCAAAATAATCTGATAATCCATCTTCATCCGAATCAATCATTAATGGATTCGTAAAGTAAACTTTGACTTCCTCGTAATCTGTTAAACCGTCACCATCTGTATCAACTATATACGGGTCAGTACCTGATTTTCTTTCTTCTTTATCAGTGAGACCATCACTATCAGAATCTTTATCCGGTTTCTTAACCGGTTTACTTTTAGGTTTTGGCCTTTCTTCTTTTGTTTCCATTCTAATCAGGCTATCCATAAATGTATGAATCATCTCGTTACTATCCCTTTGAACAACTAACTTATTCGAAATATAGACCTTGCCCCAACTGTAGTTACGAACAAAGTCCTCTGAATTCTCGAAATAGCCATTGACCAATTTGATATCGGAATAATTATATTCTTTTACTTTTTCGCCATTATGAGTAATCGATTGACTTACATCAAAAATATCATCTTTTTTAATTGTTACAACACTCTCTGTTTCTACAGTAACATTGTTTTCCTCTTCTGTTGAACTTTTGCGATTTACAGAAAGATTTTGATTCTGATCATTTTGAGCTTCTCCAGATGTTCTCACCGTCTGGATTTGTTCTAAAGAAATATCCGTACTTTGTTTCTGCACGTTTACTTGATCAGATAACTTTTCTTTCTGTTTTGTCGAAATATTTGCTTTTTGCTGTTGATTAGCATCAGCAATTGCGCCAGCTGTTTCAACCGACTGTTTCTGTTCGGAGATGATAACCTGGTTCTGATCCTGATTATTTCCATTAATTTCCTGAGATTGAGATGCTAAAAGACTTGCCTCTTGTTCCTGACCTGCCACGATTTCATCAGCCTTCTCAACTGATTGCTCCTGATTTAATTCAATTTCAACATTCTGGCTCTGTTCAGCTGAATCATTTTCTTCATCATATTCCTGTTGCTGTGTCTTCTCACCATCTGCTGTTTGTTCCTGAATTAGTTCCCCTTCGTGCGTACCCTCTGTATCAATAGATTGCGATTGTTCTGCATCACCTTGTGTAAATTGATTTTGATCGGTAGCTGTTGTTTCTTCTGCAAGAACCGACATACTTACTGAGGATTGAAATATCAGCATTGCTGTAAATAAAGAAATTATGGTTCTTTTTAACAAATGATCACCTACTTAAAGCCATCTACGTTCTTAAAAACGAACACAGATGGCTGGATTTAATTACCTAGCGCGTTGACGCTGAACAACAGTTGTTGTTGATGATTGGCTTTGGCTGATGTTAGTTCCTTGGGCACTCGAGTTTTGATTAGTTGTGTTGCTGACGTTTTGTGACTGGTTATTATTGCTGCCCACAGCAACTTGAGTTTGCTCTGATGCATTATCAGATACCTGGTTTTGGCAAATATCTTCACCGACTGCTCCAGCATTCTGATTTGTATTGTTATTTACCTCTTGCTCCTGGTCGTTATTCACACCAGCTGAACCTTGATTTGAGATCGAATCATTAAAAGAATCTTGATTTTGACCGATATCTGCACCAATTGCTCCAGCATTTTGCTCCGTGTCATTGTTTACTTCTTGTTCCTGATCGTTTGCAACACCTAAAGAACCCTGGTTTGATAAAGATTCATTTGTAGAATGCTGCCCTTGACCGATATCCACACCAATTGCTCCAGCATTTTGCTCCGTGTCATTGTTCAGTTCTTGTTCCTGGTCATTGGATACACCAGCAGATCCCTGGTTTGAGACAGACCCGTTATAAGAAATTTGACCTTGATCGATATCCGCACCAATTGCTCCAATGTTCTGCTCCGTATCATTGTTCACTTCTTGTTCCTGATCATTATCTATACCTACAGTTCCTTGATTTGATTCAGAGCCATTTAGAGCATCTTGTCCCTGACCAATATCCACACCAATTGCACCAGTGTTTTGGTCAGTATCATTGCTTACTTCTTGATCCTGATCATTGGATACACCTGCAGATCCCTGGTTTGTTACTGTTTCTGTAGCAGAATCCTGCCACTGACCATTTCCTGCGCCAATTGAACCGGCATTTTGATCAGTATTATTTTCAATTTCCTGATCCTGGTCATTGAATAATCCTGCAGATCCCTGATCTGAAGTCGATCCATTAAAAGAAGTTTGGCCCTGATCTGTACCAACCCCAATTGCGCCGGCATTTTGGTCTGTGTTATTTTCTAATTCCTGCTCTTGATCATTGAATCCGCCAATAGTATCCTGGTTGGAATTAGAAACGTTATTTGAATCCTGTCCTTGTCCAATACCAACACCGATTGCACCAGCATTCTGGTCTGTGCTGTTATCAATTTCCTGCTCCTGATCATTGACAGCACCAGTTGAACCCTGACCTGCAGTAACTTCATTTGAACTAGTTTGTCCTTGATCAATTACAGCACCAATTGCGCCGGCATTTTGGTCAGTTGTGTTATTTGCTTCCTGTTCCTGGTTATTGAAAGCTCCATCTGTATCCTGATATGAACTATTACCGTTATAAGATCCTTGTCCCTGATTAATTGCACCGCCTACAGAGCCTGAAACTTGTTCTGTATTATTATCAAGGTTTTGTTCCTGGTCGTTAAATCCACCATTAGATGACTGGAATTGTTCTGAGCCATTCATTGATTCTTGCTGCTGATTATTGTTACTTCCAAAAGTAAATTGGAAACCAAATGAATTATTTCTTGTACCTTGGTTTTGATTATTGAAAGAACCTTCAGTCTCAGCATCCTGGTATGTATCATTTACAGACCCTTGACTTTGACTGGAATTGTTTCCAAAACCAAACTGAAAGTGCCCAGAAGAATTTCTTATACTTGAATATTGACGGCTGTTCCATGCATTTTCCCCAATCTGGAACTGGCCTACTGAGTTATTGCTATACTGGTTTTGTTGCGAATTGGAACCAAAAAAGTTTTGATATGAGTCCACTCGATTGTCAAAAAGGGTGTCTTGAGAATTTGAGTGACTATCTGCACTAACTGATAACCCTCCAATAAACATTGATGATACGATGAAACTTGTGCTTAATACATTAATGATTTTTTTGTTTTTTCTTTTCAAAATATATCCCTCCTATTTTTTTCTGTACATATCTGTACGTTATAAAGTATATAATAGATGTTTTTATAAATAAAACCCGATATTCGGCGAAAAACAAACAAATAAACGGAAATATCGTTCCTAATAAAGAACAAACGCGGTTTTTCTTAGTTTCTCTCTTTTTATCGAACAATTATATTCGTTATATAGAACAAATATAAAAATCTTCATCTGAAAACGTTTTATATAAAATGACTGGTTATAAAGTGCTGTTCATCGTTCATAGGATAATAACAGTTAGTCAAAAGGAAAAGTTTGGAAAGGAGTTTGCATGATAACATTACCAACAAATAAAGATATATATTTATTTCATCAAGGTACTAATTACTTTAGTTATCAATCACTTGGTTGCCACTATCATGAACTAAACGGCAGGAAAGGATATCTTTTTTCTGTGTGGGCCCCCAATGCTGTTTCAGTTACAGTTGCAGGTGACTTTAATCATTGGACTGGATCTGGTTATAAATTAGAACGCATTCCAGATACAGGTATATGGAAAGGTTTTTTTACTACACTGGCTGAGGGCATTCCATACAAGTATAAAATCATAACCAAAGATGGGCATGAATTATTAAAGGCAGACCCCTTTGCGTTTCAAATGGAGTTACGACCACTTACAGCATCATTAACCCCTTCCACTTCCAGTTACAAATGGAATGATCAAAATTGGCAAAAATCCAAAGAAAAACAATCTTCCTATCAATCTGCTGTTTCTATATATGAAATACACTTTGGTTCGTGGAAACTAAAAAAAGATGGTACGTATTACAGCTACCGGGAAATGGCTGAAATGCTGATACCATATGTTAAGAAAATGGGTTTTACTCATATTGAATTAATGCCAATCGCTGAACATCCTTATGATTTATCCTGGGGCTACCAGATTACCGGATATTTTGCACCAACGAGCAGATATGGAACAGCTGATGATCTGAGATTCTTCATTGATCAGTGTCACCAGGCGAATATCGGAGTAATCCTGGATTGGGTCCCTGGTCATTTCTGTAAAGATGAGCAAGGTTTACGGTTATTTGATGGATCACCTATTTATGAATACTGTGATCCGGATAAGGCAGAGAAACACACCTGGGGAACATTAACATTTGATTTCGGGCGACCGGAAGTGCAGAGCTTTCTCATATCCAATGCACTCTACTGGCTTAAAGAGTTCCATCTGGATGGTTTACGTGTTGATGCTGTAGCAAGTATGACTTGCCTAAACTTTGACCGGCCCGAACATTTAAATAAAGTAACAAACAGTTATGGAACGGAAGTAAATTTAGAAGCTTTAGCTTTTCTTAAAAAATTAAATGAAGTAATATTTCACTATTTCCCTCATACGTTTATGATGGCTGAAGACAGTTCGGATATGGCCCTTGTCACAAGCCCGGTAAGCACTGGCGGACTTGGCTTTAATTATAAATGGAATATGGGATGGATGAACGATCTTTTAGAATATATGTCATATGATCCTGTATATCGCAAATGGCATCACCATTTAGTATCATTTTCAATGATGTACCATTACAGTGAGAACTTTGTCCTTCCTTTATCCCATGATGAAGTAGTACACGGTAAAAAGTCCTTATTAGATAAAATGCCTGGTGATCAATGGCAACAGTTTGCAAATTTACGGGTATTATATGGCTATATGTTTTGTCATCCTGGTAAAAAGCTTTTATTCATGGGTGGTGAATTCGGTCAATATATGGAATGGCGGGACCACCACGAACTGGACTGGTTACTATTAGATTATCCATTACATAATCAGATGCAAAAATACTTGCAATCCCTGTTGCATTTTTACAGAAAAAACCTTCCTCTATATCAATTAGATTATGATCAGTCAGGGTTTGAATGGATTGACGCTGATAATTGTGACCATAGCATATATGTGTTTCAACGTATAAGTAAACAACCAGATCAATTTCTAGTTATAATCTGTCATTTTACACCAAATGTTTATGAGAATTATAAAGTTGGTGTGCCATTACCTGGCACATATAAAGAAATATTTAATTCAGATGATAGTAAGTATGGAGGATCAGGTCAAATTAATACCGGCAATCAAGTTACAATTAATGAAGAATGGCATTGTCACAAACAACATATCCGGGTAAAAATCCCTCCACTCGCAATAAGTATTTATCAATTAGTGAAAGAGTTTGTGAAGGAGGAAACAAAGTGAAAAAAGAATGTGTCACAATGCTTCTGGCAGGGGGAATTGGCAAAAGGCTAGGACAATTAACAAAAAATGTAGCTAAACCAGCAGTCCCTTTTGGTGGAAGATACCGGATTATTGACTTCACTTTAAGTAATTGTGTTCAATCAAAAATGTATACAGTAGGAGTGCTTACGCAATATCAGCCCTTAACTTTACACAAACACATTGGTATAGGGAAATCGTGGGATCTGGATCGTATGGATGATGGCTTAACCATCCTCTCCCCTTTTACAGAACATGATGGCGGGAAATGGTATGAAGGGACAGCAGATGCAGTAGCTAAGAACATTCGCTTTATTGAGCGGTACGATCCGGACTATGTACTTATTTTGTCTGGTGATCATATTTATCATATGGATTACAATGAATTACTTCATCATCATAAGTCAGTTAATGCGGATGTTACCATTTCTGTTATTCAAGTACCTTGGGAGGAAACGTCCCGTTTTGGAATAGTTAATATGAACAACCGTTATCAGATTACGAGTTTTGAAGAGAAACCTCTCTCTGCGAAAAGCAATCTAGCTTCCATGGGGATTTATATTTTTAAGTGGGATGTATTAAAAGATTTCTTGCAATATGATCATAACAATCCAGATTCAACCCATGATTTTGGGAAAGATATCCTGCCTTATATGTTACATAAAAAAAGGAAATTGTATGCATACCCATTCAGCGGGTACTGGAAGGATGTCGGAACGGTTCAAAGTTATTGGGAAGCACATATGGATTTGTTGGATGATCACTTTCTTTTGCAATTAAATAAAAAAAACTGGATAACATATTCCCATGATAATAACTTCGCGCCTCAGCTGATTGCAAGTACTGGGTCTGTCAATCAGTCACTGATTAATAATGGGTGTGTAATTTCTGGTTCCGTGGAGGCTTCCGTATTATTCGAAGATGTACAAATCGGGATTCACACTATTGTGAAAAATTCAATTTTACATCCAGGTGTAAGAGTCGGCCATCATGTAATATTAGAAAGAGTTATTGTGCAAGAAGGCGTAAATGTGCCTGACTTTACCACTGTTTCTGTTCCTTTATCTGAAGAGCCAGTCGTTTTAACGAATGAATACTTTCAGGAAATACAAAAAGTAGGTGGATTGAATCGATGAATAATGTGATGGGTATTATTAATCTGGCAGGGGATAATGCTTGCCTGTCAGAGTTAACGAAAGATCGCTGCTTAGCTGCAGTTCCTTTTGCGGCACGGTACCGGCTAATTGACTTCTCTTTAACTAATTTGATTCGTTCGGGTATTAACAATATTGCTATCTTTGCCAGAAAAAATTATCGTTCATTAATTGCCCATGTTGGTAATGGAGCAGATTGGGAACTTAACAAACGGCATGGTGGTTTGTATGTATTGCCTCCATTCTGGGAGGAAAATGGCTCCTTGGGTGATTTAGAGTTTTTTGGATATAATTGGGATTATATAGAACGCAGCATGGCAGACCACCTGTTAGTTACAGGAAGTTCATTTATAGCAAACACTGATTATCTTGACTTGATTGAACGCCATATTGAACAGAAGGCAGATGTCACCCTATTATCAGCATATTCCTCATCCTCCAATGCTAAAAAGTTAGCTATTCAGTTAGATCTTGATCACTCTGTTACCGATATCGCTGATAATTTATCTGGTGAACCAATTTTTACAGGGGTGTTTATTATAAAGAAATCTTGTTTGTTCGATTTAGTTCACTCTAACAAGCAGATGGTTGGAGGGAATTTCCTTGTGGATACAATTTGGGAAAATTTATCTTCTTTAAATGTTCGCACAGCTGCACACGAAGGTTATGGCAGTTTCATAGAATCTTCAGTGGATTATTTCCGTGAGAATATTGCTTTACTGGATCCAAATAATTATTTTCGACTATTCCAACCAGGGAAAAATGTTTCTACTAAAATAAGTAATTATAAACCTGCGAAATTTGAAAAAACGGCCAATGTAAATAAGTCTATTATCAGCAGTGGCTGCCAAGTTGCTGGTAATGTGGAGAAAAGCATGCTGTCAAGAGCCGTAATTGTTGAAGAAGGATCTACTATAAAGAATTCAATCATCCTGGATCATTGCAGGGTCAAATCTGGGGCATATATTGAAAATGCAATTATCGACAAATATTCCGTATTATCTACAGAGGATATAATTATTGGCAAGTCAGATGATCCGCATGTAATTGGAAAAATTGATAAAACACCCGTGGTGCCGGAATGATGAAAAAAAAAGTACTATTCGTAGCATCGGAATGTACTCCGTTTGCGAAAACCGGTGGTTTAGCAGATGTCATTGGTTCTCTTCCTCCTGTACTTAACCAGCTTGATGATATTGAAACACGTGTCATCCTGCCATTATATCGATCTATTTTAACTAACTGGCGTAAACAACTGGTAAAAGTGACTTCATTTGATGTCTCTGTTGGCTGGAGAAAACAGCCAACTAGTTTATATATAATGAGATTTGATCAAGTGACATATTATTTTATTGAAAATGAGTATTACTTTTCAAGAGATGATGTATACGGCTATGAAGATGATGGAGAACGTTTTGTGTATTTTTGCGAAGCGGTGATCTCTTCCCTGCCATACATGAATTTTCAGCCTAATATTATTCATGCCCATGATTGGCAAGCTTCCCTATCACTGTTATTTAATAAAGTTTATTCAAATACGCCAAAGATGAAATCTGTCCTCACCATCCACAATTTAAAATATCAGGGTATTATGTTACGAGAATCCTATCATGATTTGTTTCGATTGGATGATGAGCATATTGCCGGAATGGAATGGCATGGATTACTTAATTGCCTGAAGGCAGGGATTTATCACGCAGACAAAATAACAACTGTTAGTCCGACATACGCAGAAGAGATTAAGACTCCATATTATGGCGAGGGGTTGTTCAAATGTCTTCAAGACCGAAGTAAAGACCTTTCAGGAATACTAAATGGAATTGATACAAAAAGCTATCATCCAAAAACAGATCAATCCATTCGTTTCAAGTATCAGTACTCTTCCTCAAGAAAAAGATTAAATAAACTTTATATTCAGCATAAATTTCAAATGGAAATTGACCCTGATAAGCCGATGTATGTGATGATTACTCGTTTTGTAGAACAAAAGGGTCTACATCTTATTGAGAGGATATTAGATCAGTTTTTATCAGAAGAAGATGTCCAATTTATTGTATTGGGTACGGGAGAATATCACTTTGAACATTTTTTCTACCAAATGGAACAACAGCATAAGGGAAAAATGATTGCATATTTACAGTTTAATGAGAAACTGGCACGGCAATTATATGCTGCTGGTGATTTTTTTGTGATGCCTTCCAAATTTGAACCTTGTGGTCTTGCTCAGTTAATTGCACTTCAGTACAATGCAGTTCCAATTGTCAGAGAAACCGGAGGGTTGAAAGATACGATAGTACCATATAATGAGTATACACATGCAGGAAATGGATTTAGTTTCTCTCATTACAACGCCCATGATCTTTTAGCAGTATTACGTTATTCACTTACTATTTTTAAAGACCAGGATAAATGGTACCCTCTCTTCCGAAATGTAACTAAGTCTTCCTTTAGCTGGGAGCTATCCAGAGATCAATATGTTAAGATTTATGATCAGATACTTGGAGTCGGACCATCTAATGTTAGGAGTGATAAAACTTGGCAAGTTTAACGGTCCAGCAGTTTATCAATAAAATTGAAGAACAGCGGTCCTTGAAAGAGACAAATGCTGCTAGTTATAAAGAAATATACTATATAGTCTGTTCCATTCTTAACGAATTCATCTCAGAGGATTGGAAACAAACATCTGATCAAGTCCGGTCATCTATGGCTAAGCGTGTTTATTACATTTCTATGGAATTCTTAATCGGCAGTTTATTAAAAAATAATCTGTTACACTACAATTTATTAACAGTTTGTAACGATGCATTGTTGGAATTAGGATTTGATCCGGAAAAGGTGTATGAAGCCGAACATGATCCAGGTTTGGGAAATGGTGGCTTAGGCAGGCTGGCTGCCTGTTTTCTGGATTCTATGGCCTCATTAAAATATCCGGGTATCGGCTGCGGAATAAGATACCGATATGGTTTATTCGAACAAAAAATTATAAATGGTTACCAGACAGAATTCCCTGATGATTGGTTAAAGGAAATTTATCCTTGGGAATTGAGAAAAGATGAAGACTCAGTTGTTATTGAATATGGAGGAAATGCCTCTCTTTATAATAATGAATCTGGAAATCTAAGTTGTAAATATTCCGGAACGGAGAAAGTCAGAGCTATCCCTTATGATATACCAATTGTCGGTTTCCGCAATCAATTTATAAATACACTAAGGCTATGGAGTGCAGAACCTGTTCTCGAACTAAATCATGCCAAAAAGGATAATTATTATGATCATTTAGAATATGAAAAACAAATCGAACAGATTTCCGGCTATCTTTATCCGGATGATTCAAGTATTGCAGGGAAAAAATTACGTCTTAAACAGCAATATTTCCTAGTTGCTGCATCTTTAAGGCAAATATTAAATGATTATCGAGAAAATCATTCGTCAAATTATCATTTACTATATGAAAAAGTAGTTATTCAAATTAATGATACCCACCCTACTCTTGCTATTCCGGAATTAATGAGGATTTTGATGGATGAAGAACAATTTAGCTGGAGTGAAGCATGGAACGTTGTAGAAAATTTATTCGCCTATACCAATCATACGATCATGTCAGAGGCATTGGAGACTTGGCCTGTCTGGATGGTGCAAGAAATTGTACCACGCCTGTACATGATTATCGAAGAAATGAATGAACGTTTTTGTCTATATATATTCTATAATCATCCTGAATTGCGTCATAAAATCCCTCAGCTTGCAATTATTGCGGATGATCACGTACACATGGCACGTTTAGCAATTGTTGCAAGTTTCCGAGTGAATGGTGTGGCAAAACTTCATACAGAAATACTTAAAACTAAAGAAATGCGGAGTTTTCATTCTGTTTTTCCTGGCAAATTTCAAAATAAAACAAATGGAATCTCTCATAGACGCTGGTTACTAATGGCAAATCCTACATTAGCAGAATTCATTTCCTCAATTATAAGTCCAGTATGGATCGACCAGCCATGTGAATTAAACCAATTACTTCGTTATTCAAATGATCGGGAACTTCTGAAAGAGCTAGCTGCCATAAAGTTAGCTAATAAGCAGGATTTAGCCCGGTATATTTTCAAGCAGACCGGCATTACTGTTAATGATCAGTCGATATTCGATATTCAGATAAAAAGGCTCCATGAATACAAGCGGCAACTGTTAAATGTATTTCATATCATCTATTTATATGAACGGGTTAAGGAAAACCCTAATTTGAATGTGATGCCAAGGACATTTATTTTTGCCGCAAAAGCAGCACCAGGTTATCATTTAGCTAAAGAGATAATAAAACTTATCCATACAGTGGCAGATATCGTAAACAATGATCTATCGATTCAGGGGAAGATAAAGGTTGTATTTCTTGAAAACTATAATGTTAGCCTTGCTGAAAAAATTATTCCAGCAGCTGATGTTAGTGAGCAGATTTCAACAGCGAGTAAAGAAGCCTCTGGAACTGGTAATATGAAAATGATGATGAATGGTGCGTTAACGATTGGTACATTAGATGGAGCTAACCTGGAAATGGAGCAATTAGTTGGAAAACATAACATGTTTATATTCGGTCTGCGATCCGAAGAAGTATATCAGCATTACAACCTAGGGGATTACCAGGCAAATGAAATCTTTCAAACAGATCAGAGAATCCAGTTTATATTAAATCAACTACATGATGGTCTTTATCATACATCTTCTTTTAAAGATATATATTTTCAGTTATTACAGACAAATGACCCATACTTTATCTTAAAGGACTTTGACAGTTATGTAGAAGCACAACATTTAATTGATCTCACCTTTCGCGATCAATTAAAATGGCAATCCAAATGTTTGATAAATATTGCGCACTCAGGTAAATTTTCCAGTGACCGAACAATTAATGAATATGCCAGTGCAATATGGAACATAAACTCCTTAAAATAGTTGCTATTTCCTAGATTTCTTTTTGTAATTAACTGTTACAGAGCTAATTAAGTTTCAGATCTTTTAATTTTGCCATATAAAAACTGCACCCTCCATTTGTTTGTGTCCAACAATTGGGGTGCAGTTCAATAATTTTATCTGAATGTTTTATCATGTGTTTCGGATTCTCTTCTTAAACGCTCCTTCTAGCGAAATACAGTTTCTTCTAAAAGGGTTTTATTTTCTCGCTCTTTCGCTCCCCTTCTGGTGAAATCCATTCTATCACTGCATAATAGTTATCTATATCTGTGAGCTTTATTCCTTCCCCTTTAATTACTGGTATTCTCTGTGTCGCACTGCCAGTCCCTATATTATTGAAATTTGACACAGAACTAACAATCTTCATTCCTTGTAATTCGACCTTTTCATCATCGATCATTGCAATCATTTTAAAAGAAACATAGTCAGTAATTTCCCTTTTGATTTTATGGTGTAATTCCCCATCTCCAGCGAACATTTCGTTATCTTCAATTTTTAACTCATACCCGGTCAGGTTCCAATACTCACTATCACCATTTATAGTAATCAATTGTGTCTGTTCCTGCTTCTCAAATTGTTCTTCTAACTCGCAACCTGTAAACAGTAATAACAATAGAAAAGTTATAACTAAGATTAAGCTATTTTTTATCATTAAATGCTCCACCTCAAATACTTAGTTAAAATAATACTTTACCCACTAAGAGCAACACTAGTTGAATATGCTCGTTCTGTTTTTTTCTAACTATATTTTATCATAAAATACTTAACGAATCTTCTTTAAAAGGGGGAGCGTCAGGAAAATACGGATTTACTACGATAAGGAAATTCCAAATGAAAAAGCCCGATTTCTCTTCAAAAAAATAGAGAAAGTAAGCTTTTCAGTTACAATGAAGAATTATTGCACCATATCTCACCTCTAGGTTGGAACATATTAATTTACTTTTGGAAAACCCTTTTAATTCATAAATAATGGTCTCGTTAGATTCTTTAGACCTTTGAAAAATCTTAACGTTGTTAAAAAGAGATAAAGATTGACATAACACTAAAAAGAGTACAAAACTCCATGCTTTGTACTCTCTTTTTGTGCTCTTCTGTTGTTTTTTCTTCCGTACAAGACCCATTATGCAAATAGCGTGCTTCTTTACTCTTTTACTCTATACTTCTCTTCGAGGCTGTTTCTGATTAATTTTGTCGTGCTTGCTATTTCGATTCCCAGAATATAAGCAATATTCTCAATAGTCATGCGTTTCTCCTGGTATAAAAACGTTGCATATTCTTTTCTAATTCTTGATACTGTGATTTTTGGGTCGATAGAATAATCGTTTGAGATTATTTCCAAATGAGAAACAACAGTAGTGAATGCAATCGGGAAAATTGATTGGTTATGTTTTTTAGTGATTAAGAAATACGGTGTATCCTGATGTCTTATGAATTTCTCCTGCTCGATAAATAATTCCCTATCAGCCTTATCTTTAAATGTAATAATTCGATTCTTTAACAGTAAGTTTACACACTCTCTCTCAATCTGTACATCTTGTTTTTTAAATTGAAAGTCTACATTGCGCAATCCTTTTAATGCTAATAAATAGACTAATTTTCTCTGTGTCGTATAGTCTGAATGATTTCTTATTTCTGGTAATAATTCAAGTAATTCAACGTAAGACTGTGCAGACGGTGGTATACTTTTTTTGTGAATTGGAAGTGACTTGATTTTCATAACAGGATCAATTGATACTTTGCCAACCTGCCATGCATAATCAAAAAAAACACGGAGTATAGATAAGTATTTATTTACTGTACTTCTATTACTGCCTTTCTCCAATTTATCCTGAAGAAAATCTTTTACGTCCCTCGGATTAATTTCATATAATTCTTTTTCTTTATGAAACTTTTTATCAATGAATTGAAAGAATAGTTTTATTACAAGCTGGTAGTCTTTAATTGTCTGTTGACTTTTCCCCTGCTCTTCTAAAAATTTACCAAAACCATACGGCATCCTAAACCACTTCCTGATAGTTGGTATCATTCATTATATGAATATTTTACCACAAATCTTGCAGATAAATCTTCGTTGTTGTAAAATAGACTTTGTTTTGTTTATAAAGGATATTTGAAAGTAATCTATTACTTATAAATAAACCTTTAAAAAAAAAAGAAATTACTTTATTAACCACTCAAACAGGTATTTTTCCCTGTACATGTCGTCAGGGTACTTTACAAACCCACTGTCCCCTTCCTCATATAAACTTTGCAGAAACTCATTTAACGCTCCCATATATTGTTCATATAAAAATTCAAAACTTACTGGTTCTTCAGGCATTAACTTATCCTGGCATACTGTTGGATTGGCATAATTAACATACGTTCTGCATGGTAATGGCCTTATTTCATATGCCAGACATTGATTTGTTTCTGTATTTAACATTACGCATGGCAGATTATTCTTCCTGTATTCAAATTTGAAGCTATCATCCTCTTTTTCAATATTTTTCAACTGAAGTAAAACTCTTTTATATTTTTTATAATAATTGCGGATATGGTGATCAATCTCCTCTTGTCTCTCTAACGGCATTTCTTCTATAGATGCTTTCATAAGTTTCGCTTCAAGTTCATTTATGATAATCGGAAAATAACAGCAAAAAGCGCAGCCCATCTGACAGCTTGGCTTTACATCCATTAATTTTTCCATTGAATTTATCTCTCCGTTGATTAATTCCAATAATCCTTTATAACTTGCTAATAGTTTCTGGTCTATCGGTAAATCTGTCATAGTATAATGTTCCACTAAGTCATAAAATTTATCTTCTTCTATTACATATCTCTCGCTTAGCTCCATACACCTTGTTTTTATTTCTTCTAAAGTTAAATATTGCTCCATGCTTCCTCTCCTTTTTCACCTTCATTCTTCTCATGATAAAGCAATACTGCTTACAAAACAATACAACTTGTGTCAATTTTAAAAAGCAGATACCGAATGATAGAAATTGAATCGAGTCCTGTGTTTCATAATTAAGCAAAGCTTTCCTTCCCATAATACCTGTTAATACTAGTCTATTATCACTAGAACTTATACGTATCTTTTCAAGCAATTCAATCTTTATAGTGAAATTAAAATAATTCAGCAATAGAATCATATAAAAATTGTCCGTATGTCCAATATTACTTAATTATAGGCATATAGAATATGAAAGAGTTGCCATAAATTGCTGAATTTCATTTTTACTGTTGAGCATTATCCGATCTAGTGGTTTAATTGGCATTGTAATCAATTGGCCAATTGATACAAAATTAATAAAAAAACTGGAGGGATTAACAATATGAACATAAGAAATATGGTTATTGCTGCTTTTAGTTTATTATTATTTTTCGTTTGTTTTTCTGATACTACCCTTGCTGCATCCTATGATTCAAGTAAGTCATATAAAATTATTAATCGCAACAGTGGAAAAGCATTAGAAGTTTACCAATGGTCATCAAGTGATGGTGGCAATATTGTTCAATATGATGATCTTGGCGGGTTAAATCAGCAATGGCGTATTGTCGATACTGGCGAGGGATATCACAAATTCATCAATATGAATAGCGTAAAAGCAATGGAAGTTTATAACTGGGATACCAATGCCGGAGCAAATGTCGTTCAATATAATGACTCAAATATCAGTAGCCAGCAATGGGATATTGTCGATCTTGGGAATGGTTACGTTAAAATTATTAACCGGTATAGCGGAAAAGCACTGGAAGTGTATGAATGGTCCACCGCTAACGGAGCAAATATTGTACAGTGGGATGATTTAGGCGGAGAAAATCAGCAGTGGAAAATAATTGAAGTGCCTCCGAGTGAAACGATTACTGTTAATGAAACAATTGTAGTTGAAGCAGGAGAGACATTTGATGGTGAAGGAAAAAGGTATGTCGCTAACCCCGCTACTTTAGGTGACGGAAGTCAGGATGAAGGACAGAAACCGGTCTTTCGCCTAGAAGAAGGTGCCACACTAAAAAATGCAGTACTTGGTCACCCAGCAGCTGATGGTGTCCACACTTACGGAAATGCTCGCGTCCAAAATGTAGTTTGGGAAGATATCGGTGAAGATGCATTGACTATTAAAGAAAGCGGCCATGTAATTATTCGTGGCGGAATGGCTCAACATGGTTCGGACAAAATGTTTCAAGTAAATGCACCAGCAACGCTTGAAATAATCAATTTTACTGCACGAAATGCCGGAAAGATGGTTCGTCAGTTGGGCGGCAGTACATTTCATATGACGTTAAGAATTGAAGGATCTGTAATAACTGATATGAATGAAGCTATTTTCCGGACAGACAGTTCTACTAGTGAAGTCACTATGATTAATTCACGATATTCAGATGTAGGAAGAAAGTGGTATAATGTCCAACATGTTTCAGAGTCAAACAATTTCGAATTCTAATTATACACTTGTTTTTACAATAATAAGCGCAAAGGTTATTTCTTTGCGCTTATTGTGGTTTCTAGAATTGGAAATTAAACTAATGAAGTACTCTCTCTACAGGAAGAAACGAAAAGTTGGTTTGAAGATAGTAACAAACAGTAATGCCACATATTAATAAAATACAAAAGAATAGATCTTCCCGGCCATATTTTATCTGGTAGTAATAGGTTCTTCCACGGTTACCATTAAACTGTTTCGCTTCCATTGCAATTGACATTCGATGGGCTCTACGGATACTTTGTGCAAGAATTGGTACTGCATAATATCTTATTCTTTCATAAATCCCAGAAATAGTGTGGGAAAAGGTTACTCCACGCACTTTCATCGCTTGTCTTAATGTATTGACTTCCTCAGCAATCATTGGTAATAACCGGATAGCTGCCATAAAACTATAAGCTATTTTCGGCTTTAATTTATATTGCTGCATAGTTGAATAAAACAAAGAAACAGGTTTAGTTGTTAAAGCAAATATCAAACCAAGCAAACCGAAAATAATGCTCCTTATGCCTAAATGAAGTCCTCTATACAAACTCTCTTCCGTAATATGGAATAATCCAAACTGATAGAGCGTTTTATCTCCTTCCCCAAAAAAAGCCATTGACGTGAAAGATGAAATAAAAATTACAATGAAAGGTAGAGTGAACAGTAATAACCATTTATACGAATAACCTGTCATAAAAAAGTATATAAACGACAAACCGATAACAAAATACAAATGAAAATGAATGTAATCAATTAATAATAAACCAACAAATACGACTACGAGAAGAATAAGCTTTATTGAGGGATTGACATGATGAAGCCAAGTTTGTTTTGAACTAAGTTCCCATGACACTCTGCCTTACCCCCATTCTATCACTATGATAATCCGTTTCATAAAGTCTTCGAGCATCTGTTAGCATACCATCTCTGATTTTCCATTCTGTGTTTGCATAGTGTTCCCTGATATTTTTGTCATGTGTAACCATTAGAATTGTCATCCCGCTGCGATGAAGAGAAGCAAAGTAGTCGAGCATGCGAAAAGTATTCGCAGCATCCTGGCCAAATGTAGGCTCATCTAAAAGTAAGATTTGAGGTCTTGTTATGGCTATGGCTGCAATGCTTAGTCTTTTCATTTGTCCAACAGATAATTGAAAAGGATGTTTTTCTTTTACATGGTCTAATTGAAAAATATTAAGCTGTTCCATAATCCGCCTGTCACACTCATCATTTGAAAGCTGGCTGTTCCTTAAAGAGAAAGCCAGTTCTTCATAAACTGTGTCTGTTATGAATTGCAATTCCGGATTTTGAAACACATATCCCATATAGCCGTAATAGTTGCTATCATTGTTCATGGAATAGCTTATTTCACCTTTTGTTTTGATTAATTTCGCTAAAGCTTGTAAGAGTGTACTCTTGCCAGACCCATTGTCTCCTGTAATGACCACCCAGTCTCCCCTATTAACCGTCACTTCCTCTACCCGTATTAATTCTTTTTTATTTTTATAACCTTTGAGTTGTTGAATCGTCACTTCCGGAAGGAGCACTTCCACGCATTGTTTATCATTTTTAAGTTTTTCTTGCCAGACACTCGGATACCATACTCCATATTGACTGAATAGATATTTACACTGATGCACCATCACTTCTGGTTCACCACTCGCAACTAACGATCCTTCTGAATTAATCATAATAATCCTGTCAACAAAGTCAAATACCTGTTCAATTTTATGCTCAACAATAATGACTGTTTTATCTGATGCTATGTTCATAACGGTATCCCAAACCTGCTTCGTCCCTTCCTCGTCAAGCATAGCAGTCGGTTCATCTAAAAAAAGGACATCAGGCTGTAATGCCAGTACACTAGCAATAGCTAACCGCTGCTTCATTCCACCAGATAACCGGTCTATCTTTGTATGTATATCTGGTAGAGATAAACAAACATCATCAAGGTATTTTTTAATTAATGTTGGCATGTCATCGGGAGGAATTTGAGTGTTTTCTAAAACAAACGCTATTTCTTCATCTACATACGGCATACAAAATTGCGAATCAGGATCTTGAAACACATAACCATAACGGTTCGGCAGCTTGCAATCGGTACATTTCATAGGTACTTCTACAGAATTCGGAATAATCCCTGCAAGAATTTTCAACAATGTAGACTTACCTGCTCCGGACGGTCCAACGAGCAACACCTTCTCTCCCCGGGTTACTGACAGTGAGAAATCCTTAAATAAAAAGGACTTCTCATTTGGAAACTTCACTTTCAAATCTTCTACACTTACTGCTGTTTCAGCCATAAAATCACCTAATTTCTTCATCCAGTGCCTGATAATGTTTCTCATTAACAGGTCTTACCAGGTTAGTTACACCAGTCTTTTCAAGAGCTTTTACAAGATAAAATGCAAAGAACCCTGTAATAATTATGGCTCCAACAGTTCTCATCACAATTAATAGAGTTAAATTCCACCAGACTAATTCTGTAATATAGCCATAGTATAGGTCCAGCCAGAGTGATCCAATTGTTGCTCCTACAGCCGCAAGACACATCACAAAGATTCGAGAACTTTTGTAGCGAAATATAGCAAAAATAAGTTCACAGCCTAAGCCTTGTACAAGACCGTATAATAGGAGGCTGATTCCCCAATGACCTCCAAACAGAAATTCCCCTTGAGCTGCTGCTAATTCTGCCAAAAGAGCGACTCCCGGTTTTCTGATAATTAAGAATGCAACAGTAGCAGCCATAAACCACATTCCATAGATCAATTGATCAATGTGTAAACCAAGAATAGATAGACTGCTGTATAAGGGACCCCACAGTTTATAAATCACACTAAATCCAATGGCGATAACGATAGTGACTAAAATATCTGTTAATGTAAGTTTAGTTTTTTTCATAAACAGCCGCTCCTTTCGCTGTCACACTGTCCCAGGACTCCAATTGATAGGCCATTTCCCAAAATAGCAATTCATAGTTACTGCTTATCACAAAATGTTCCTTCATCCGTTCTTTATCTTCTTCCGTTACTATTTCGGCGATTTCATCTAAGCGATTAATCTGTTCTTCTACTAGTGATCGGAACCAATCACCACCGTATGCAGCGATCCATTTCTTATAAACGGGATGGTCCGGCTGACAATCTTTTAATACTTCACCAACTTCATAATATAACCAGTAACATGGTAATATAGCTGCAATGATGTCACCTAAATGGCCTTCATATGCGGCACGGTACATATGGGAAGTATAGGCATATGCTGTAGGGGATGGCTTAAATGCTGCTTTTTCTGCTTCACTTATACCCAGAATTTCTGAAAAACTGCGATGCAACTCCATTTCTGCTTCATATGTACCCTGAGCATGGGAAGCCATTCGGTTAGTCATTTCCAAAGACGGAGCCTTTGCCGCTCCTAACGATTGAATACGGGCAAAATGTGACAAATAATAGGCATCCTGCAGAACATAATACTTAAATTTGTCAACCGGCAGAGTACCTTGACCGATCCCTTGCACAAACGGGTGAGTAAAACTCGCCTGCCAAATCGGATCCACTTCTTTACGTAACATTTCTGAAAATTTCATTAATATTCCTCCTCTTATAGATCACAAAAAAACCACTATCCATACCAACGTACAGATAGTGGTCATAATTACAGAATTATGATAAAGAAGAGTATAATTACACCTTATACCTTCGCCACTTCCCTACGCTGGTATGAACCAGATCAGGTTCTAAGGGTCTTAAAGTACAACTTTAATCTCAGTCTTCAAAAGACACCCCTAGTGGAATGATGTGATATTTAATTATTTCGTATTTACTATAACAAATTTTGCGTACTTGTCAATACATTAACTGGTAATAAAACAAAATAGTTCCTTTTCCCCCTGTTGCCTCATCTTCTCTTCCACCCTGGTTTACTGTGTGTTACTTATATTTCAAATTTTTGAACGACTCCATGAAGTTTTTTAGATAGATCATTTAATTCGTTAATATTAGTAATAATCTGATTCATAGACTGACTCGTTTGTTCTGAAGTTGCCGTTGTTTCTTCAATTCCGGCAGCTGACTGTTCAGAGATCGAAGCTACTTCCTGAAGCGCTGCATTCATTTCCTGGCTACTTGAAGTGATATCAGTTAAGTTGCTGGAGATATTCTGAATATTCTCGACAACTAATTTTACTGCCTGATTAATTTCTTCAAATGTCCGCCCAGTTTCTTCAATTTGTGAGGTCCCTTCCTTAACCTCTGTATAGCCACCTACAAGTGAATCTGACACCGTAGTAGTTTCCTCTTGGATACTATGAACAATTGTTGTAATATCTTTAACAGACACACCTACTTGTTCAGCTAACTTCCGAACTTCATCTGCCACTACTGCAAAACCTTTTCCGTGTTCTCCAGCTCTTGCTGCTTCAATTGCTGCATTTAATGCAAGGAGGTTCGTTTGTTCAGCAATATCTTTAATAACAGAAATTAATTTCGTAATTTCATGTGATTTGCTGTCAAGGACTTTCATTTTGTCTACAGCTTCTGTAACGATACGGTCGATCCGTTCCATTTGTGCAATCGAATGCCCCATTAAATTTTTACCATCTGTGATTAATGTTTCAGCAGATGAAGTAGAATCAGAGATGGATTCAGCGTTTTCATTTGTTGTCGAGATTTTTGCGGTAAAGTTCTGCATCTCTTCTGTTAAATTACTTAAGAAGTTGGCTTCATTATCTGAACCTTTTGCCAGTTCCTCCATAGTTGCAGACACTTGTTCTGCACCAGTATGTACTTCTTTTGCGCTAGATGTCAGTGCAGTACTCTGCTGTGTCACTACATTGGAAATATCAATGATATGTGTAATCATATCTCTTAAATTTTCTCTCATTGTATTAATAGATGCGACCAATTTACTTATTTCATCTTTGCCTTTATATTTAATATTTTCAATATTTAACTTTCCTGTGGCTATTTGATTACTGTAATCAATGACTTTTTTCAAATTGCCGGATATGTTTCTACTGATAAAGAAAACTGCCAGAATACTTAACAGGATTGAAACACCGATTGATGTAATCAGCGTGATAAATGTTTGATTTTGTGCTAAGTTTGCATTAGAAACAGCTATCTCTCTATCTTCATTAATAATATCTACTAATATCTCAAGAATAGCTACTGTCTCCAATTGAAGATTATTTAAATTCTGGGCATTTCTTTTTGCTGCAACAAAGTCATTTACTTCCACAGCAGGAATTACATCATTTACAAAAATTTCATCCATTGTACCCATATTTGCAATTACCTGATTAAACAATTCGGATGATTCGGGCGTTTCCATATATTTTTGCAAATCTTCCGTTAATAGATCAAATTGATGTTTTCTATCTTCATATTCTGCCACATATGATGAAGTGGAATAATGTACATAATTGGCTACTCTTAAACCCATCGATTCTGTCAAATTACTCATTTGGGAAATATCCAGTGCTATATCACTTCTCTTTTCTAATTCCTGAATATTATTACCCACCCCTTTTACTAACCACGTCGTTAATAAAGTTGATAAACAAAACAAAATAATGACTGCCGCAAATGACAACGCTATCTTTCTGCCTATACTTAGATGATTGAAAAAATAAAATTTTGGTAACTTGATTTTTTTTAGTAATTTCTTTCTCACAATAATTTCCCCCTGATGTCGTGTTTGCAAAAACTTAAAACAAGATGATTGTACTAATCAATAAAGAAAATCATGACATTTAAACCACCTCTAACCAATAAATATGACTATTTGAGCAGAAACAGATAAAATAATTAGGCTAAATTATCTATTCTTAACTCAATCATACAACATATACGCACATAAAACAATTTTATTTTAAATTTTTTTATAATAAGTTACCTGTTATAAGTATTATGATGAAAGTTGACCGAACAAGTGATGTTTTATTTTAAAAGGCATTGCAATCACAAAATCAATCTGATATAGTATTAGCTAATACTAAAACAATTAAATAAATACTGCTTCAATGAATATTGAAGTGAGAATAGAGGTGCAAAGACCATTAGTATATAGTTGGAGGGGATGTGACCTGTGACAACTATTGAAAGGGGGATTTGCCGAAGTGATAAGATTTGCATCCATCTTAATCACTGGTCCTGCATTGAAGAAATGCCGGGCTGTCATATAGTTTTCAACTATATGGAGGGCTATCTCACGCATCTTATCCTTTGTAATGATGCCACAATGAGACCCTCTCATTGTGGCTTTTTGATTTGCGGGACAGGATAAGTTTGCTGTAAAACTAGATTGCTAACCTTAATCAGGTAGTGGCAGGTTTTCTTTTACTGTGTTGGGATATGCTCTATTCATACTTATATAAGAAGAATTGTTTTAAAACTATGAATAGAGGTGGATTATTATCATGAATTTTGGACGTGTAATTACAGCAATGGTAACACCGTTTGATCAAAATGGAAAAGTAGATTATCCAATGACAGAACAGTTAATTAACTACTTAATTTCCAATGGGACGGAAGGAATTGTAGTTGCCGGTACAACTGGTGAGTCACCAACCTTAACCTGGGATGAAAAAATTAACTTAATTCAATTCGTTGTCAAGATTGTCAATAAACGGATACCTGTCATTGCAGGAACGGGTTCGAATAGCACTCAGGCATCTATAGATCTGTCTAAGCAGGCGGAAAGATGTGGGGCAGACGCCATTATGCTAGTAACCCCATACTACAATAAACCTTCCCAGCAAGGCATGGCGGCCCATTTTAAAGCTATAGCCAATTCAACAGCTTTACCGGTCATGTTATATAACATTCCTGGCAGATCCGGAGTGAATTTATTACCAGAGACAATTATTGAATTAGCTGAAACGGATAATATTGTCGCTGTTAAAGAAGCAAGCGGGAATCTGGATGCTATGGCGAAAATTATCCGTGATACATCAAGCGATTTTTCTCTATACAGTGGCGATGACAGCCTAACGCTTCCTATACTTGCTATTGGAGGTAAAGGAGTAGTATCAGTTTCCTCCCACATTGTCGGTAATGAGATGAATGAAATGATCAGTGCCTTTCAACAAGGCCGTGTTTCGGATGCTGCCGTTTTACATCAACAATTGCTACCAACAATGCAAGCATTGTTTACAGCACCTAACCCTTCCCCGGTGAAGGCTGCTCTTGGACTTATCGGATTAAATGTTGGCTCTGTTAGACTGCCGCTTCTCCCACTCAGTGAAGAAGAGATCCATTCACTGGAAAAGCAACTGTATTTTACAGAAAATAAATATCATGCAGGTTAAAGGAATTGCAAAAAAAGAGAAGTCGTTAACTAATTGACTTCTCTTTTTTGTTTAATATTTTATTTGCCAGTTTTTCGATTACCTGTGCTAAAAGTAATGTTCGGGGAATGAAGGAATCGAGTTCCAAATACTCATCTTCCCTGTGGGCATTACCCCCAACGGGCCCCAGCCCATCGACTGTCGGGATGCCTAATGCAGCAGGAAAAGATGCGTCAGATCCGCCGCCCGTTTCCGTATCCTTTATATTTATCTGCAATTCACTTCCAACTCTTTTGATAATTGTCAGTAAACGCTCCGTTTTTTCTGTTTTTTCCATTGGAGGACGATTAATTTCACCATCTATGGATACCTTTGTACCATCTACCTCTGTTGTGGCGGAAATTTGTTCGATTTTCTTTTCAATATCTTCTGCTTGCTCCTGATTTCTGAACCGAACGTCAATCTCTGCTGTTGCATGATCGGAGATCGTATTTACCGAACTGCCCCCTTCAATTAAACCAACATTTACATGAATACCTGCTTCTTCATCTGTGATCTCGTGCAGTTGAATAATTTTATGTGCTAATTCTTCTATCGCGCTTCTGCCTCTTTCCGGTTCAATTCCTGAATGAGCAGCCTTTCCAATCACCTCTAATGTGTAGCGACCCTTCCCTCTTCTCGCAGAAACAATTGCACCGTTTTTTCTTGCTGGTTCCATAACCAGCGCAAACTTTTTCCCTTTTGCTTTTTCTTCAATTAAATGCCGCGAGCTAATCGAACCAACTTCTTCATCACTAGTTAAAAGTATTTCTGCCTCATGGAATGCTTGGCTATTAATATTCTTCAATGCTTTCATTGCGTAATAAACAGATACTAAGCTTGCCTTCATATCAATAACACCTGGTCCAAAAGCACGGTTGTTTTTCATTTGAAACGGTCTTCTGGCAGCTGTTCCTTTTTCAAAAACTGTATCCATATGTGCTATAATGAGAATGGAAGGGGTCTTGTCTTTATGTTTAATTGAACGGATTGAAAGGTGATCACCATATTTTGATTGGTTGTGTTTTTGGACATGTAAACCTAAATCCTCATAAAGTGCTTTCATCTTACCACCAATCAAATTGACACCCTCTTTATTATTAGACCCGCTATCAATGTTGACCAGTTGCTCTAAGAGTTTCAACATTTCATCTAGATGCTGTTTTAAATAATCGTTCATTATATGTTTCCCTTACCTTCTTTTAAGATTAAGAAAATCATACTATATTTTATGAAAGAATGCTATATTTATTGACAAGGATCTCTAACCATTTATTAAGGATGACAAAATTTACGGAAAGGAAATGATTATGCGTATATTTGTAGATGCAGACGCTTGTCCTGTAACTGATTTAATAATAAATGAAGCAAAGAGCTTTAACATCCAGGTCACTTTGGTAAAAAGTTATAACCATTTCTCTCTGCAGAATTATCCCGATCATGTGAAAGTAACATATGTTGACACAGGTGCGGATGCTGCGGACTATAAAATTATCGGTATGGTAAAACCAAACGATCTGATCATCACCCAAGATTACGGTCTTGCTGCTCTCGGTCTTGAAAAAGGATGCTATGTTCTCCATCATGTGGGGTTCTTTTATTCAAAACAACGGATTGACCAAATGTTAGAGGAGAGACATCGCAATGCAAAAGCAAGAAAAGCCGGATATAGAACGAAAGGACCAAAGAAACTGGAAGACAGCCAAAAAGAAAACTTCCGTAAGACTTTACGAAAGTTTTTAATAAAGGATTAAGTATTATGAGGGACGATTTCAGCAATTTTACTAGCATGCCAGCGTTCTGCTGTTTCTGTTGTTACTTCATAAATTTTCCCTTCTCTTAACAGTTGGCCATTATATGTTGTTTGTACTAACATTTTTACTTTAATCATAAATAACTCCCTTACTTTTTACTAATATACTGGTTTAACCAGTTCAGACAGACACTTTGCCACATATAGACATGCGGATGTTCATCTGCTAGACCGAGGCCATGTCTTCCTTCCTGATAAATATGTAAATCATACGGTATATTTTTATGCTGTAATGCTTCTGCATAATGCAGACTATTAAAATTGGAAACAGATGGATCATTAGCTGTTGACCATATAAAAGCGGGTGGAGTGTTTTCAGTAACTAACTTATCCGCCGAAAACCTTGCAACCAATTTCTCATCAGCCTGCTCACCTATTAAATTATTTTTACTACCTTGATGTGTATGTTCACCCATTGTAATAACAGGATAGCACAAAATATGGAAGTCCGGTCGGCTGGAATAATTCATTATTGTATTTTCGCTCGATTTGTCACCATCGTCGAACAGGTTACTAATAATTGCCGCTAGATGTCCTCCAGCAGAGAATCCTAAAACACCTATCTTTTCCGGGGATATCCCCCAATTGTCTGCATGAAAGCGGACAGCCCTTACTGCCATTTGTCCATTAGAAATTACTTCCTGTTCGTAAATTGGTGCAACTTGGTAGCGTAATACTGCTGCATGAAATCCATTTTCATTGAGCCATTTTGCAACAGGTTCACCTTCATGAAATGCACGGTGACTGTATCCACCCCCTGGTATGACTATAATAAACGGTGCATTCTTTTTATTTTCCAACAGAAACGGCGTTAAGCTGGGACATTTCTCGTGAAGGGAATCGTTTTGCCAATCAATTTCACTTTGTTTTAAAATCTTCATTATTCCTTCCTCCCCTGTATTTTTTTTCTCTATTTTACCATAAAAGTGAAAGCATTTTATCATAATATTGTGGGTCTGATAATTGTTTCAGGAATATGGGTATATACCCTTACATAATGGGTAAACGTGCATAGGCTGTTAACAGGAAATGAATTAATTGTTTAATTATGAGAGGAGTATGTATGGTGTATACACCTATGAATTATAATTACCTCAACGAACCGCAATTACGCGGGCATGATGAACGCTTCTTCGGTCCCATCGGGCCATTGGGAGCTGGATTACTTGGTTTTGGATTAGGCTTTCTTGGAGGAGAATTGGCAGACGGTCCACCGAGGCCTTACCCCTACTCGTACGGCCCTTACGCACCATATGGACCATATTCACCCTATTATGGGCCAGGACCAAAAGCATTTGGGCCACCTCGTCCACCATACGGACCTGGGCCTTATTATGGACCTTTTTAAAACTATTAATGGAATCATAATGAAAAAGGATTTAGATGATTTATCTAAATCCTCTTTCATTATCTAACAAAAATATTTAAAAGAACATGAGTTAAAAGAGATGCATGCTTAAATACCTTTCACCTGTATCAGGGGCTATGCAGACAACCTTCTTCCCTTCCCCCAACTGTTTTGCAACTTGTATTGCAGCAAAGACAGCAGCTCCAGCTGATGGTCCTGTAAAAATACCTTCCTCAATTGACAGCCTTTTAAAAGTATTAACAGCATCTGCATCACTTATTTGAATAATCTCATCATAAATCGTTGTATTTAATATTTGAGGGACAAAACCAGGGCTCGTCCCAACTAATTTATGTTTGCCAGGTTTTCCTCCAGATAGTACAGGGGATCCCTTCGGTTCTACTACAGCAATATGTAAATGAGGGATTTTTTCTTTAAGTGTTTCACCAGTTCCTGTTATTGTCCCGCCGGTTCCAGCTGTTGCGATAAATCCATCCAGTTGCATATCCATTTGATCTAATATTTCCACTGCTGTTGTATGGCGGTGAATATCCGGATTAGCAGGATTTTCAAATTGCTGTGGCATGAAGCTGCCAGGAATACGATCAACCAATTCTTTAGCCTTTTTAATTGCACCAGGCATTTTCTCACTGCTCGGTGTTAAAACTACCTCCGCGCCATATGCTTTTAAGATATTGATTCTTTCCTGTGTCATATTATCCGGCATAACTAATATCGCTTTATAACCTTTTGCTGCTGCATTCATAGCTAAACCAATTCCTGTATTTCCGCTGGTTGGTTCAATAATTGTCGAATCTTCATTCAATAATCCGGCTTTTTCCGCCTCATGAATCATGTTAAATGCAGCCCGGTCCTTTACACTCTTGGACGGATTAAACATTTCAAGTTTAACAAAAACGTCAGCAGCATTAGCCGGAACTATCCGATTAAGTTTTACAATTGGTGTATTCCCAATTAATTCTGTTATATTTTGATAAACTTTCATAAACTACACCTTCCTTCAGCTGTCCTTATCATACCAAGGAATGACCATAATTATCAATTCATTAACCTGAAGGAAGGAACATAAAAAACCAACAGTACTAACATTATTTAAGAAACTTCTAAAGGAATGTCATGCTATTTATCATCCACAATGATATAGGCAGCCCGTATTGGACCATGAACACCGACTACTAATTTCATTTCAATATCTGCACTGTTACTAGGACCTGTAATAAAATTAATACATGAAGCAATATCTTCACCGTTGTCGACCATCTCCTGTACATATGATGTGGCCTGGGTCATTCTTGGCACTATTGTTGATTTGGGAACAATAGCAATGTAATCACGTGGCAAAAGGCTAACAGATCGCCCCTGGCCTTTTTTATTGAATAAAACGATGGTGCCAGATTCAGCGAGTGTCATATCACTAAATGTAAGCCCGACATCAGCTTTCTCCGCAAAACTTATGGATGTTTCCTTATCCTTCTCATTCCACCTGTAGATTTCCCTACCCGTACTCAAAGATGATTCAAAATACGGATTTAGCTGATAACTGACAAAACGTTCATCATTTGAATAAATAACTGACTTTGCACCATAATGATTTAACACTTCATCCAATGTTTTTTCAAGCGAATTGGACGAAGTACGGAAAAAATCAGTATGGATATGCTGACATTGTTCTTCTAATACTTCAACTAACTGGTCTGGTGTATAATCTTTCAGCACCTTTTTTTGCGGGCTCACAGTCCAGACCGGCTTTTCTACAGGCTGGCTTGCTGTTAAGCCGCCGATTTTTGTTCGTATATTCGTCAAAAACCTGTCTCGATTCATAATGCTACCTTTCATTAAATCGCTCCTCCCTGTTTATTCCGCTTTTTAAACCAATCACGGAACCTCTCATTAGCTGGCTGTGGGAGATCCCTTATATCTGTCCAGTTTCTAAGCGGGCCAGGTCCTTTGGTAATTCGATTGTTCTTCGCGAATGGTGTGGTTAAAAAAGGGGCCATTTTCGTCGCGGTCCTGTACAGATTGGCAGAATGAACAATTTGTTCGAAACCTCTCATTGCGACTCTTTCTGCAAGGGTTGATTTTTTTTCATCTTCTACAATCTTTCTTCTATGCATGATAAGTTGTTCATGTAAAGGTATTTTTACCGGACAAACTTCTGTACATGCTCCACACAAAGAGGATGCATAGGGTAATTCTTTGTATTCATCATAATCTGATAAAAGCGGAGACAACACCGCCCCAATTGGCCCAGGATAAATTGAACCATAAGCATGACCGCCAACATGCCGGTAAACAGGACAGACATTAATACATGCTGCACATCGAATGCAATGTAATGCCTCTTGAAATTCGGTCCCAAGTATCTTAGATCTTCCATTATCGACAATAACTAAATGAAATTCTTCCGGTCCATCTGCTTCTTCAGCTTGTTTCGGCCCAGTTAATGCGGTTATATAGCTAGTTAGCTTTTGTCCTACCGCCGCTCTTGTTAATAAACTTACTACAATATCTAATTCTTCCCATCCTGGGACGATCCGTTCCATTCCCATTACGGTTATTTGTGTGTTCGGTAATGCAGTAACCATTCTTGCATTACCTTCGTTTGTTACAAGGGCAAAAGACCCTGATTCAGCTACAGCGAAATTACAGCCAGTAATACCGACATCTGCTGCTAAGAATTCTTCCCTTAATTTCTCCCTTGCAAATAATGCTAATTCTTCCGGATGCTCTGTTTTTTTATAATTTAACCGCTCTTTGAACACATCTCTAATCTGTTCTTTATTCTTATGGAGAGCTGGTGCGACAATATGTGATGGTGGATCATGATCATCAATTTGCAAGATATATTCACCTAAATCTGTTTCAATCACTTCACAGCCAATCTCTTCTAATGCTGCGTTCATGGAAATCTCTTCCGTTACCATAGATTTTGATTTTGCAATTTTTTTAGCATTTTTTTTCTGTATAACTTGTTTAATGTATTCATTTGCTTCTTCCCCTGTTTCTGCAAAAAACACATGGCCCCCTAGTTCAGCAACCTTATCACTTAACTGATGCAAATAATAGTCGAGATGCTCGATCGTATGACTGCGGATTTGCTGTCCGAGTGTACGCCACTCTTCCCAATCACCTAACTCTTCCGCAGCTGCCGCTCTTCTGTTTTGCAGCCTTTCCTGCGCTGAACGTACTGCACCCCGCATATAATCATCGCTAATTCCCTTTGACACACGTTTTCTAAAGTCCTTTTCCCCAATGTGCATCGGCATTATTCTTCACCTCTGCTGTTTAAGATTTCTGCAATATGCTTCACTTCTATCGGTTTCCCTTGCCTTGTAATTCGACCACCAATATTCATTAAACAGCTTCCATCTGCCCCAAGTAATAGATCGGCTTCTGTTTCTTCAATATGTTGGACTTTTTCATCAACCATTTGTTCCGATATGCTGGCCATTTTAACAGAAAATGTCCCTCCAAATCCGCAGCAGTCATTGCGGTTTGGTAAATCTATCAGTCTTAAGCCCTTTACATTTTCCAATAGCCTAAATGGCGCTTCCTTTACACCTAGTAATCTAGTCATATGACATGATGTATGATATGTTGCTGTTCCATGATAGCTCGCACCCACATCTTCTATTCCCAGCACATCCACTATAAACTGGGTCAATTCATAAGTTTTTCGTTTCAGTGCCTTCGCTCTTTTTTGCCAATTTGAACCGTCTTCAAACAGGTGAACATATTCATGTATCATATAGACACAGGAACCGGAAATTCCAACAACATAATCAGCATGCTCAAATACTTCCACCATATGTTTTGCCACTTCCAGTGTTTCCTTGTGGTAACCACTATTATAAGCTGGCTGGCCGCAACATGTTTGTGTAGGGGGGAAATCGACTTCACAACCTAATCTCTCCAGCAATTCTACGGCAGACTTTCCTGCATTCGCATAAAAAATATCACCCAAACAAGTGATAAAAAATGAAACTCTCATCTGGTTACGCCCCTTTTTAGGATGCTTTTTCTATTATTGTATCATTAATCAGCTGGATAGTAGAATGGATAAACCCCCTTGTTGGAAAGTTTATCCATTTTGATCATTATCGAGTAAAAGCTGCTGCTACCCCGCCATCTACTGTAACCATACACCCTGTTGTTTTTGCTGCTTTCGAGCTAGCCAGAAATGCGACTGACTCTGCTATATCTTCTGGTAGGATATTTACATTTAATATCGTTCGCTTGCGGTAATGTGCTTCTAAATCATCCGTGCCTATTCCATAAGAGGAAGCACGTTCTTTTTTCCATGAGGAATCCCAAATTTTTGAACCGCGTATCACTGCATCTGGCAAGACTGAATTTACACGAATCCCTAATGCACCACCGTCAGCAGCGATAGTTCTTGCCAAATGAACCTCTGCTGCTTTTGCTGTACTGTAGGCAGCTGCATTTTTTCCTGCATAGATGGAGTTTTTTGATCCAATAAATACCATATTCCCACCGATAGCTTGTTCTTTCATTAATTTGAAGACTTCTCTCGCAACAAGAAAATAACCGGTAACTAATACATTGATATTTAAATTCCACTGCTCCATTGTTGTTTCTTCAAATGGACTAGAACTTGCAAGTCCTGCATTATTTACGAGAATATCAATACCGCCATATTTTAATACTGATTCCTTTATTGCTTTTTGTACTTCCTCTTCTTTCGTTACATCCATTTTAATCGCATATGCACGGTTTTCCCCATACTTTTCGTTCACTTCTTTTGCTAAGTTTTCCGCACCTTCCAAATTAATGTCAGCGATCACTAGATGCGCACCATCTTCCAGTAGACGATATGCTGTTGCAGTACCAATCCCGCCAGCACCACCTGTTACGAATGCTACTTGTCTGGAAAACTCTTTTTCTGCAGGTGCTAAACTGAGTTTATACAACTCTAGCGGCCAGTATTCTACTCCATAAGATTCTGATTCATCTAATGAGACGAAATTCCCCAGGACAGTAGAACCAGCCATTACCGAAATTGCACGATGATACAATTGCTCACTGACATTAGCAGCTGACCAGCTTTTACCTGTATTAATCATACCAAGACCAGGAATTAGAATAATCCGTGGCGCCGCTTCGATTAATTTGTCACCCTGCTGCTTGTTTCTTTCAAAATATGCCTCATATTCTTCTTTAAAGCGGTCAAGCCCTTCCTTTACTTTTTCTTTTAAACTATCTCTATCTTCTAATTGCGGATTCCAGTCAATAAAAAGCGGAACGCGTTTCGTATGAACTAAGTGGTCAGGACATGCGGCACCTATCTGTGACAGTTCCTTTGCATCATTACTGTTGACAAATTCAAGCACATTTATGTCATCATTATATGTTGCTAACATTTTATTATCCTGACTTACCTGTCCTCGAACTAAAGGCATTATCTCTGAAAATAAATCTTTTCTGTCACTCTCATCTAGCGAATCGTATTTTTTTCCTCCAAACAACGCTTTATCTTCTGCTTTTTTATTAATATAGCTTTCCGCCTCATTAATGATATCAATCGTTTTATTATAGCTTTCCTCCGATGTTTCTCCCCATGTTACCAGGCCGTGTTTCTCCATAATAACAAGTTCAGCGTGGGGATTATTCTGTACACCTTCTGCAATCATTTTTGACAATTTGAATCCCGGGCGAATATATGGTACCCAGACAAATCGGTTACCATAGATTTCTTTTGCGATTTCTTTTCCATTATCCGCACAAGCTATACTGATAATGGCATCAGGGTGTGTATGATCAACTTGTTTAAAAGGTAAAAATGCGTGTAACAATGTTTCAATGGAAGAACGTGGGTGTTTTGCATCAATCATGCAATGGCCTAAGTATGAAACCATTTCTTCATCAGACATGTTCTCACGCTCTAATAACGGACGAATATCTGCAAGATTCAGGCCAGTGAAATTTTCTGCCTTCATTGTTGCAAGGTCAGATCCACTCCCTTTTACCCACATTACCTCGATCTCTTCCCCTTTGAAATTCTTTTCCAATGTTTTCGTAGAAGTATTCCCGCCTCCCCAGTTAACAACTGCGCGGTCTGATCCTAAGAGATTAGATCTGTATACAAGTGATGCTAAGCCGTCTTTCTCTGTTACTTTACTGTTATCCCATTTATTTTGTACCAAACTGATTCCTCCTCTAAAGTGACAGTTTTTGCTTTTCCTTTTGTTTATTTGTGTTAATGTTTATATTATAGTATTAAAGTAAAAATAAATCAACATAAACAAACGTATTTCCTATTTTATTGACGTTTTATGAGGACTTCTTTTTCATATTCTTTGACTTCATTCAGCCAACTTTCCTGTACAGGGACCCCCATTTCTTCACAATACTGATCCCAAACCGCGCCAAATGGGTATGTTTTGAATTCTTCCATTAATGCCAGACGGTCTGTAAAGTTTCCTTCTTCCTGTAACTTTTTAAGATAGTCATTCGGGAGTAACAATGCATAAAGTAACGATTTAATCATGTTACGAGTACCTATCGTCCATGCAGCAACTCTGTTTATGCTCGCATCAAAAAAATCAAGACCTATCATCACTTTATCGATTGCATCATTCCTGACAATTTCTAAACCGATTTCACGCAATTCATCATCTAAAATTACGACATGATCACTGTCCCAGCGAACTGGTCTGGAAACGTGAAGTGCTAATTTATCATTAAATAAAAGCAGTGCCGATATTTTATTTGAAACCATCTCTGTTGGATGGTAATGTCCTGTATCCAGCAGACAGAGCTTGTTATTTTGCATAGCATAACCCATATAAAATTCATGCGAACCAACCACATACGCTTCCGAGCCAATTCCGAACAATTTGCTTTCCACTGCGTCAATATTTAGTGATTCATCCACATTTGCTGCAAAAATTTCATCTAATGAATCTTTTAATCTCATTCGGGGAGTTAATCTGTCACTGGGAATATCTTTATAGCCATCAGGAATCCAAATATTTGTTAATGCCGGTTGACCTAATTCCCTCCCGAAATATTCTCCGATTTTCCGTGACTGAATACAATGGTCAATCCAGAAATCCCGAATGTCTTTATCAGGATGGGACAATGTTAATCCATCCTCTGCTTTTGGATGGGAAAACAAAGTTGGATTAAAATCTAATCCTAACCCATTCTGTTTGGCCCACTTCACCCAATTAGCGAAATGCTTTGGTTCGATTGCATTACGATCAACGATTTCACCATCTGTTTCGGCATAAATTGCGTGCAGGTTGACTTTATGTTTACCGGGAATTAACGAAAGTGCTTTCTCCAGATCTGCACGTAATTGTTCCGGATTTGTGGCCTTACCAGGATAATTTCCTGTCACATCTATTCCACCTGACAGCTCCTGCTGATTGACTTCAAACCCTCCAATATCATCACCTTGCCAGCAATGAATGGAAATAGCTACATTTTTCAGTTTGTCAAACGCTTCCTCAACAGATACACCCCACTTCTCGTATTGTTGTTTTGCTTTGTTAAAGTTTTCCTTAACGAACATGTTTATTCTCCTCCCGAACTAAATTTTTGGATATGAAATGATTGGTTGATTATTTCTTTTGATTTTTCGATTGATTCTATTTCATTGGTTGCAACCATCTGGGCAATCAGATTGCCAATGGCGGTCGCTTCTGTCGGCCCTGTATAAATCGTTTTCCCTGAAATGTCTGCTAATCGTTCGTTCAAATAATTGTTCTTACTGCCGCCACCGATAATATGGATGGACTCAAATTCCTTCCCTGTTAATTCCTCAATCTGTCCCACAGCCTCGTTATAACTTACTGCGAGACTATTAAAAATGCATGCAGCAAATTCACCAGGCATTTCCGGTATGATTTGTTTTGTTTCCCTACAAAAATCCTGAATTACCGTCAACATATTATCAGGGCTTAAAAACCGCTCCTCGTTTACATTAACGATAGATGGAAAATCAGCATTTTCATATGCCAAATTCGTAAAATCAGGGTAATCATATTGATGATTGAACGCTCTTTTAACCTCCTGTATCATCCATAAGCCCATAATATTCTTTAAAAATCGAAAGTTATGATTCACTCCACCCTCATTAGTGAAATTATATAAAAAAGCTCTTTCTGTACTTATAGGTTCCTGATGCTCCACGCCGATTAATGACCATGTACCAGAACTGATGAAAATCGTATCATTACTAGGTACACTGACAACTGCCGATGCCGTATCATGAGTTCCAGGCAGAACTACCTCAAAGTCAACCCCTAATTCCACTTTCAACTCGTCCTTTATTTTCCCAATAGCTTGTAATGGTTTCTTAGGTTCTGAGAAAATTCTTTGAGAGATTCCTAACTTTTCTATAAAAGAAGTGTTCCATGTCTTACCTTTCGCATTCAGTAACTGTGTTGTCGTAGCATTTGTGTATTCATTTGTAATTTTATCCGTTAATAAATAATGCAAATAATCAGGAATCATTAAAAAATGCGCAGCATCTTTAAGAATCTCTGGAGATTCCTTTTTAAGGGCATATAACTGATAGATCGTGTTAAATGGCTGAAATTGTATTCCCGTTTCTTTATACAACTCTTTTTTCGGAACAATGTTAAATACTTCTTCCATTACACCATCTGTTCGGTGGTCTCTGTAAGCTACTGCCTCTGTAATTCTTTCTTTCTCTTTATTCAATAAAACAAAATCAACTGCCCATGTATCAATACCGAGAGAAACCGGCTGGCAGTTCTTTTCCACACTTTTTTTTATACCGGTTTTTATCTGTTCAAATAATTGATCGATATCCCACGATAGATGGCCATTTTTCGTCGTCATCTTATTTTCGAAACGATGTACTTCTTTCAGGATAAGTTCTCCGCTCGCTAAGTAACCCGCAATGACACGACCGCCCGATGCACCAATATCTACAGCCAGGTGACATTTTTGCAATATTTCAACCCCCTTAATGTAAGCGATTTATATCATTATATTAAGGGATATTTTTCAGGAATAATATGACTTCTTTTATCTTTCTATTGTCCATTTTTGCATTTGGATTGAAGAGGCTATTTCCTTGAGCTACAGGTTGATTGGTCTGAAACTGATTGAGCAAGTAATTTTTAAACAAAGGAAAAGAAAGGGGGGATTATGGAGGGAGTAGAATGGAGTGCTAAGGCTACAAAATGGGGAGAGGGCATTTCCAGTAAAAAATATTAAACAAGTAAAAGACCATTTATATCTAAAACTTCAATTCTTTTATTAGATTTTTGTTTAATATAACCACGGCTTTCCAAATGTGTCAGCTTTCTGCTGATCGTTTCAGGTGTAGTGCCAAGGTAGGAAGCCAAATCTTTCTTGTTCATTGGAAACATGACTTCACTTGAAGGTGTATCTTCAAGAGTCTGAACAAGGAAAAAAGCAATTCTTGTCTCCGCTTTCTCTGTTGCAAACAGTGTCGTTTGTTTTTCAGAATGTTCTAACCTATCTGAAAATACGGACAGGATTTTCAGGGAAATAGTAGGATATTTGATGAGAAGCTCCTGCAGGTCAGACCGCTTCATTAGACATACATTTGTATCTGTAACGGCTTCAGCATAGGACTCATGTATTGATTCACTAAATAATGCGTATTCGCCAGTGAATTCCCCCTGGTTTAGTAAACGGATAAATTGTTCTTTTCCCGATTCAGCTAATCGGTAAATTTTTATTTTCCCGTTATTTACAATATAAAGGGTATCTGATTGGTCCCCTGCATGGTAAATTGTCTCCCCCTTCTTGTATGAAACGGAGTTCATTTTATTCATTACTTCATTTAACTGACGGTTTTCCAAATGATTAAAGATTGGCACTAAAGAAACACAGTTTTTTTGAATTCCGGTCAAATGATGGTGGTGAGTATGGCAATGTGTACACATACTGCTCACTCCTTTTCTATTATTTTTTATCAGGGTGCTAACCGTCTGTACCACCCTGATAAGTTTCACTAATGATCAGTGGGGCTCCTAAACCCCACTGATCAAAGTCTCACTTTATAACGGAATGGAGGCTAGTGTCCCGCCCCCTCACACTATGGTTATTATTTATTGAGTGATTCAAAGACGTTAAATTGCTTCTTACCATTTAGCACATGCAATCTATTAAAGCATCTAACAATCCAAATCACATTTAGGCGCTCCTTATGAATAAACTTTTCATACTAGGTGTTTATTCTCTTAGCCTTTGTAATTTGAAAGTTTCCGCTTGTATCCCTGCTTTTTTGAGTGAAGTGAATTAGCCGCATTGCATTTAAAATGACGATCAGAACACTTGCTTCATGGATAAACATCCCTAAGGCCAAATGGACAGCCCCTCCCAGGACTCCGGCGAGTAAAATGAAGACGACCGCAACAGCAAAGTAGGTGTTCTGTTTCATATTCTTAATGGTCATTTTAGATAGAGAAAAGGCATGAGAGAATTGCTGCAGCTTATCTGCCATTAAGACGACATCTGCTGTTTCCATTGAAACATCTGTTCCGCCTTCACCCATCGCGAGCCCGACATCAGCAGTGCAATAGCAGGAGCATCGTTAATTCCATCACCTGCCATTGCTACGATACGACCTTCCTCCTTTAATTTCTTAACATAATCTACTTTGTTTTCAGGTAATAACTCTGCATAATATTCATCCAAATCCAATTGGTCGGCAACTAATTCTGCAGTATGTTGATTATCCCCAGTTAGCATAATCATTTTTTTAATACCATTTCTTCTCATTTCTTTCAGTGCTGTAAGTGCATCTTCACGAATCTGATCCGCAACTGAAATGATTCCACTTAACTCGCCATCTATAGCGACGAAGATTGCAATATTTCCAAATTTCTCACGTTCGGTTGCAACTGATTGAGCCTCATTAGGTATATGAATATGTTCTGCATTCATTAACTTCCGATTACCAATCGCCACAGCATGCCCTTCTACATTGGCACGCAGACCATTTCCTTTAATAACAACTCCATCTTCAGGTTTCTCACCAAGTTTTAATTTTCTTATCTTTGCTTCTTTAACAATTGTTCGCCCTAGATGGTGTTCGGAGATCATCTCTGCCTGAGCAACTAACCGTAACAATTCATTTTCATTCTGTGTTCCAATAGTGTAGATGTTTGTAACTTCTGGTTTTCCTTTTGTTAATGTACCTGTTTTATCAAATACAAGTGTATCAACTTTAGCGAATTTCTCGATCACTTCTCCACCCTTAACAAGTACCCCATTTTTAGCACCATTCCCAATTCCGGCAACATTCGAGACAGGTGCTCCAATCACAAGAGCCCCCGGACATGCGATAACTAAAAATGTAATTGCTTTGTGCAGATCTCTTGTAAAGATATAAACAAGGACAGATAACATGACCACTGCTGGTGTATAAACATTGGCAAACTTGTTTAGAAATTTTTCTGTCTTAGTTTTAGAATCCTGAGCTTCCTCGACAAGTTCCATAATCCTCGAAAAGGTCGTATCATCTCCCACTTTTTCTGCGAACATCTCAATATATCCATTATCGACAACAGTACCACTAAACACTTTGTCACCCTTCTTCTTTAGCACCGGGACAGATTCCCCAGTAACTGCAGCTTCATATAAAGCAGCTTGACCTGAAATGATTTCCCCATCCACAGGTACTTTTCCACCAGAACGGATGATAATATGATCACCTCTGTTAACATTTTCCGCAGGCAGAATCATTTGAATTCCTTCTCTAACTACCGTCGCTTCCTGTGGCGCCATATCAAACAGTTCTTTTAACGAAGATCTGGTTTTTTGTAAGGTCCGTGTTTCTAAGTAGTCACCGAATAAAAACAGAAATGTGACAACCGCTGATTCAACATACTCCCCAATAAAAAGAGCCCCTGTTACAGCAAGTGTCACAAGCAATTCAATACTGAATACTCTCAAATGTAGGGCCTGAAATGCCTTTGTAAAAATGGGAATACCAGCAACAATCGATGCAGCAAGCAGGATGCCCTGCCGTAAACCATAAAACCCCGAAATGTGGCTAAGAAGCGCAAAAATTAGCAAAAAAGCAGATATTGCTGTTATTTAATTTTTATATTTGTATATTGCCCGGATCATTATTATCCTCCTTTTAAATCGTAATGTTTGTTCAGTTTAGGTTACTTGAATGCTTTTCTTTCTATATTTATTATAAGATCACTTCACTCTTTATAAATTGATCCTCGTCAAATTTTAGCTAGTATTCTATAAAATCATCCACTGGGGATCCGCTTTTACTGTTAAAAAAATAGACAGTCTCTATTTCAGAAACTGTCCACTTCGTTTATCAGCCGATAACAGAATAACCCAACTTAACAATCATTTCCTGCAATTTCTCTTTCGAAGTATCCTCTTCATTATAGGTAGCTTTGACTTTACTGGAGTTAAATAGTACTTTCACTTCATTTACCCCTTCCATATTTCCCAGTTTCGCTTCAATCTTTTTTATGCAGGATGGACAAGTTAATGGCTCTAATTGAAATTTTGTTGTTATCATATAAATTTCTCCTTTATTAAGTGATGCCTTTATTGTACAGGGTAACTAGGTTTCCTTCCTTGACCTGCATCAAGTTTTCACAAGTTCTTTATAAAAACAAAAAAAGCAGTTAACGTTATTCCGTTAGCTGCTCTTTATATACTTTCGGGGTATCACCGTATTTCCGCTTAAATAAACGGTAAAAATAGCTGATATTCTCATAACCTACTTCTTCCGCGATTGCCTGTATGGATAAATCGGTATAAAGCAATAAGTTTTTAGCAACGAGTAACCGCTTTTCTTGCACTAAATCTTTAAAATTCTGTTTGGTTATCGCTTTTATTTGTTTACTTACCCAGTAATCAGATTGATGTAATTTAGCAGCGAGAGTTTGTAAATTAGCATCTTGATAGTGCACTTCAATATATTCGAATACTTTTGATAAAAACTCATGATGTTCTGAGTGCACGGAAGAATTATTCTGTATGTTTTGCTGCTCCATCAGTTCAATAATTAGCAGACCCATTAGAAATTTCAACTTGGATTTTGACAGTAAAGTCGGTTCCATCATTTCATTCAATAGTTGTTGCATTAAATGTTGAATATGCGGGGAATTTGCGACAGGATAATACAAAAACTCACCTTTTTGACTGTACTGGAACATACTATTCATTAAAAACTGCAGCATTTGACTTTGAATAAATCCTGTTGAAAGATTTGCCAATATATAATCGAAAAATCCCGGGTGGATAATAAAGTTAATGACAATATCCTCTTTTTTACAAGCTGTCAATTCGTGTTCTATGTATTGATTGAGAATTAAAATATCCCCTTTTTTTAATGTTAGCGGCTCGCCAGCGATTTTCTGTTGAAATACTCCATGATACACATAATTCATTTCAATATAATCATGTGAATGCTTTGGAAAATCAATATATCTCGGATGTTTTCTAATCATAATTAAGTCATCTTTTAGAAATTTTTCACTCTGTATTACAAAATCTGAAGTTAAGTTTGTGTAAATTTCTTTATTTATGGCTTGATCGCCTGCTAAAATGGCTCTTTCTTCATCCGTTTCTTCCATTAACTTTTCAAATAACAGGCTATCCATATCATCTCCCCTTTAAAGAAGGAAGCAGATTAATCTGCTTCCTTGTCAAATTAATAGATGAAATAGTTGTTCATCTTTGTTAATTTCAATATACGTAAAGCCTTTTTTCTCCATCCGATCTAACAGTGCGGAGTAATCCTCTGACTTGTGTAATTCAATACCAACAAGAACCGGTCCTTTATCACGGTTATTTTTCTTTGTGTATTCAAATCTTGTAATATCATCATTTTCGCCAAGCACATCTCCCATAAATTCACGTAATGCCCCGGCACGCTGTGGAAAGTTAACAATAAAATAATGCTTAAATCCTTCATAAATTAAGGAACGCTCTTTAAATTCCTGCATTCGGTCGATATCATTGTTTCCGCCACTTACCACACAAACGATATTTTTCCCTTTGATCTGGTCTTTGTAAAAATCTAATGCTGCAATTGGTAAAGCTCCTGCCGGTTCTGCAACAATGGCATTCTCATTGTATAGATCCAGCAGTGTAGTACATAGTTTTCCTTCTGGAACAACAACAATATCATCAATAAACTGTTTCGCAATGTCAAACGAAATATCACCAACTTGTTTTACACTAGCTCCATCAACAAACTTATCTATTTTATCCAATTTAACTACCTGATCTTTTTCGATAGCCGCTTTCATTGATGCAGCACCTTGTGGTTCCACACCGATAATTTTAGTTTCAGGACTGATACTGTTTATATACGATCCTACACCAGAAATTAACCCTCCGCCACCGATTGACATAAAAACATGGGAAATTGGATCTTCCATACTATCTAAGATTTCCAGACCAATCGTTCCCTGGCCCGTTATCGTTCTTGTGTCATTAAACGGGTGAATAAACGAGGCATCGTGTTCATTACAGTATTCCATTGCTTTATCGTATGAATCATCGAATGTATCCCCAATTAAGCGAATCTCTACAAAAGGCCCGCCAAAAAACTCTACTCGATTAACTTTTTGTCTGGGAGTAGTACTTGGCATAAAGATTACTCCTTTTACACCTAAAGCCTTACATGAATATGCAACACCTTGAGCGTGGTTCCCAGCACTTGCACATACTACACCATTTTCTAGTTCTTTTTTAGTTAAACCTTGCATTAAGTTGTATGCCCCTCTTATCTTAAAAGAACGAACAACCTGCAAGTCCTCTCTTTTTAAGTACACATTACATTGGTACTTTTCTGACAAAATGGGATCTAGTTGCAAAGGTGTCTTTACAACCACGTCTTTTAATACCTGATTAGCAATAATAATATCTCTTACCTGGATTGGATTTACTTTTGTACTCATAATACGAACCCTTCCTACTACAATTATTAGATTTATACTAACATAAAGTAAGCAAATAGAAAATAATTTTTGCTTAATTGCATTTTGAAAGGTTAAATAAACAAACAAAACTCACTCCTTCATCTATGAAAGAGTGAGTTCACTTCTAGCAGGAGAGAATTGCGACATCTTTTCCTTCCAGAACTATCTCTTCGCTAATCTCTTCATCCGTTAAACAGCTTGTATACATCTTACCCTTTTCCAACTTTATGGTTACAGGGTCATCATTATGATTTAAGAAAAACAGAAAACGCTCTTCTCCAGTTACTCGTTCTGCTACCTCTACTTTAGGCGGGGTGTTAAATGGTGCCGTAATCTTCAGTTGAGTTAACAGTCCGGAAAATAACTCCGTCAAGTAATCATCTGCAGGATTTGTTCCTATATAAATAGATGTTCCTTTACCATAGCGGTAGGAAGTGATTGCCGGTTTTCCTTTATACCAGTTCTGTGTAAAATGAGCGATAGGTTTTGCACCTTCCAGTTTAATGATATCAGCCCACAAATTGACCTTCATTCTCTGACCATTTGTTAATATTTCATTCACTTCGTCATCTGCCATAGGAGCGAATTCATCCACAGTTAGTCCAAGTAAATTCCGGAGAGGAGCCGGGTATCCTCCGAGATGAATATGATCCTGCTCATCAGCAATTCCGCTAAAGAAACTGACAACCAGTGTTCCTCCGTCTTTGACGTAATTTTCTATATGAGCTGATTCTCCATCCTTTATCATATAAAGCATTGGAGCAATAACTAAATCATATTTATCGAGAGACATATCTGGTTTAACAAAATCAACTGCTATATTTTTCTCATAGAATACTTTATAATACTGATAAACTTGATCCAGGTAGGATAGTTTATTATGAGGTTTTCCTTCCAGTTCAACTGCCCACCAGTTTTCCCAATCAAACATAATTGCCACTTTTGCTTTTGTCTTCGCACCAACCAATCTGTCGAGTTTCTTTAATTCATTTCCCAGCTGTTTCACTTCCTGGTACACACGACTTTCCGGGTTTGATGAATGGGGCACCATTGCACCGTGAAACTTCTCCGCACCCGCACGTCCTTGTCTCCATTGGAAATACATTACGCCATCCCCGCCGCGCGCTACAGTGGAATAGCTCCACAAACGCATTTCACCAGGTTTTTTCGTTAAGTTTATATCACGCCAATTCACGTGTGAAGTTACTTGTTCCATCAGATAAAATGGTGCTCCGTCTTTTAGGCTTCTCATTAAGTCGTGATGCATTGCATGCCGGAATGGCGTTCCTTCTCTCGGATCCGGATACGAATCCCATGTTACCAAGTCCAACTCTTTCGCCCATTCGAAATAATCAAGAGGTTTAAATTCATACATAAAATTTGTAAAAACAGGAATATCAGGTGTGATTTCTCGTAAGATCTCTTTTTCTGTTTTATACAAGTTAAAAATCGCTTGATCCATAAATCGTTTGTAGTCCAGCATCTGGCTAGGATTATAAAATGTTGGTAAATTAACTGGAAAGTGTATCTCATCCCAATTATTATACCTCTGACTCCAGAATGCTGTACCCCATTTTCTGTTTAGTGTATCTATTGTTTGGTACTTATCTTTTAACCATTTACGGAAAGCTTGTAAACTTTCTTCACTGTAACACTCGGCAAGATGACAAGCATATTCATTATTAATATGCCACATTTTTACTGCTGGGTGATCTTGATATCTTGTTGCCATCTCAGTTACTAGTTTTCGAACAGATTCCAGAAAACGCTTACTATTTGGTGAATAATGCTGTCTTGATCCAACTTGATATCTGCTTCCATCCGGTTTGACCGCAAGGACTTCAGGGTACTTGCTGGAAAGCCAGGCAGGTGGTGATGCAGTTGCGGTAGCAAGTGCCACCCCTATACCATGTGAATGCAATATATCCAGTATTTTATCCAACCAGGCAAAGTCAAATTGGCCTTCCTTCTTTTCAATAACAGACCAGCTGAAAATTGCTACGGAAACAAGATTAACACCCGCTTCCTGCATTAACCTGGCATCTTCTAACCATACTTCTTCTGACCATTGTTCAGGATTGTAATCTCCTCCAAATGCTATATGCGGCATTACTTCTTTGATTGATTTAACCATCTTCATCCCATCCTTCAGTAAAATTTAACTTATCTATTTTACTAAATTTATTGTAAATGAATCCGCTATCATATTCAACTGTTTTTTTCTCCTGTATGGCTATTTTCCAGTCTTTTTTTTGATAGATTCCAGTATAAAAAACAACCACCCTTTCATACTAAAAAAGAGTGGTTATTCATTCATTAAAAAACGAGAATTCCTTTAAAGTGGATTAAAAGGCGTTTTGCAAATTAGGAACTACCTGTTTCTTTCTTGAGACTACACCTTTCAGTTTTGCCGTCTTATTTTCTAAGGTGACATTAAATGCTTCTGCAACTTTTTGTTCCGCTTCACCAGCGGCTAATACCACCGAGTCATTGTTTAAGATATCTGTTATAACAAAAACAAATAATTTAAGATTTTTATCGGCAATTGTTTTTTCAATTACTGGCTCGATCTCAGAACGAAGTGCCAATACTTCTTCAACATCTACCGTATTTACTTGGGCAATTTCAACCTTATTTCCATTCATATCAAATTCTTTTGCGTCAATCGAAATGAGTTCACTTGCTGTTTTGTCACTTAAGTCTGCCCCTGCCTTCAACATTTCCAATCCATATTGTTCCGGATCTACTCCTGCAACTTCGGCTAGTTCTTTCGCTGCCTGAACGTCTTCTTCTGTACATGTAGGTGATTTAAATAGTAATGAGTCTGAAATGATTGCAGATAACATTAACCCTGCTGTTTCTTTTTTAATTTTAACATTTTTCTCTTTAAAAATTTTGTTCAGGATCGTTGCAGTACAACCAACTGGTTCCGCACGGTAATACAATGGATCCTTTGTTTCAAAATTTGCAATTCGGTGGTGGTCAATTACTTCAAGCACTTGTACCATATCAATATCTTCTGCACTCTGCTGACGTTCATTATGATCTACTAAAATTACCTGATCTACTTCGTCTGCTACGTTTTCTACCATGCGTGGCGCAGAAACTTTAAAGTAATCTAATGCATATTGTGTTTCATTATTTACTTCACCTAGTCTCACTGCTTCGGCATCTTCTCCCGTCGCCTGCTTTAATTCTGCATATGCAATCGCAGAACAAATCGTATCAGTGTCCGGATTTTTGTGGCCGAAAATTAATGTTTGTGCCATGTTCATTACTCCTTTATTTACCAATTATTTATATCCATTCCTCATTATACAGGAATTGATTCAAAAGAAAAATAATTTACTTAATCTGACCATTGCCATGTAATAAATATTTAGTGGATGTCAAAGCCTCTAACCCCATTGGTCCTCTTGCATGTAATTTTTGTGTACTAATCCCTATTTCTGCCCCAAATCCGAATTCAAATCCATCCGTAAATCTCGTCGATGCATTATGGTATACAGCAGCTGCATCCACCTGATTCATAAATGATACAGCATTCGCTTCATTTTCTGTAATAATAGATTCAGAATGATTTGTTCCATAATGATTAATATGATTAATGGCTTCTTCTACTGTTCCAACTACTTTCAATGCAACAATTTTATCTAAATATTCTGTTTCATAATCCTCATCTGTTGCTTGAATAATATTGTCACCTTTAGTCATTGTAAAATCGTCGCCATGAATTTCTACATTTGCTTCCTGAAGTTTCTTAATTAGTGTGTCTATGTTTTTCTCTGCCCAATTCTTCTCAACTAATATTGTCTCAATGGAATTGCATACAGATGGCCTTTGTGTTTTCGCATTAATTGCAATCTCAACCGCCATATCTGTCTGGGCTGATTCATCGATAAATAAATGGCAGTTCCCTGCCCCTGTTTCCAAAACAGGTACAGACGCATTTGCAACTACAGTGTCAATTAATTTTTTCCCGCCTCTCGGGATCAATACATCTAAATAGTCATTTAATTTAAACATTTCCGAAGCTGTTGTCCTGCTTGTATCTTCTATAAGCTGAACCGCATTATTCGGAAGCTCGGATTGTTTCAGAGCATCCTGTATTACTTTTACTAATGCCATATTGGAATGGATGGCAGAAGAACTTCCCCGCAGAAGGACGGCATTCCCAGTTTTTAAACAAAGACTCGCAGCATCAATGGTAACATTTGGGCGAGCTTCATAAATCATACCAACGACACCAATTGGAACACGTGCCTTTTGAATCTTTAATCCATTTGGCCGTTCCCATTCTTCGATAATATCACCAATGGGATCATTTAATTCAATTAATTGCATTAAAGCATCTGCCATATCATCTATTCTCTGTTCGTTTAGTACAAGTCTGTCAATTAATGATTCATGCAAGCCATTGGAACGGCCCTGAGCAATATCCTTATTATTTTCTGTGATAATAAAGGATTTTTGCTCTCTTAGTGCATTCGATAATAATCTTAAAGCCTCATTTTTTTGTTCAGTTGTAGATGCAGCAAGTTTTGTTGTTGTTCCTTTCAACAGTTTTGCTTTTTGTAGTAAATCACTCATAATCATATGCCTCCCTCATTGATAATACTAAACGATCCCGATGAATTACCTCTGGTCTGCTTCCCATTGTGATTTCCATCGCTGTTTGACTTGACTCACCTTTTGACAAAATCATTTCCTCTGACGAGTAATTCACCTGGCCTTTTGCTATCACTTTGTCTTCATAAAACACTTCGACAACTGCCCCTGCCTCAAATTCACCGTCTATCCACTTGATCCCGGCAGGAAGCAGACTCTTTCCCTGAAGAGTTATAGCATCACTAGCCCCTTTATCCACATGTATTTTTCCAGAAATTTCGGAATGAAATGCAATCCATTGCTTTTGCTTGCGTAAATTACTTGTAAGATGTTCACCAATATAAGTGCCATCACCATTATTTGCTAATATATCTGTTAATTTGTCCTCACCGCAACCTGTTCCAACAAATACACGCACACCAAGAGAAATTGCTGTTTTAGCTGCAAGGATTTTCGATTTCATTCCACCTGTACCAAACTTAGAGCCTGATTCATGTTTTGTTTGATTTAATATTTGGTCAGAAATCGTCGCAAGCCGATCATACCTTTTAGCTGAAGAGTCTGTTTTTGGATTTTTGTCATATAGGCCATTAATATCTGTCAGCATGATTAAAAAGTCTGCATGAACTAAGCCACTAACCAAAGCAGAGAGCATGTCATTGTCACCGAAAGTAAGTTCATCGATAGCTACCGTGTCATTTTCATTTATAATCGGTATTACATCCCGCTTTACCAATTCAGTTAATGTGGAATATACATTGCCGTATTGTGTTTCATTACTGAAATTATCTTTCGTTAACAGAAGTTGTGCGGTAACCATGTCATATTTCCGAAAAGCTTCCGTATAAGCCTGGATAAGCAGCCCCTGACCAACCGCTGCTGATGCTTGCTTTCCTGAAACTGTAACAGGCCTTGTGGGGTACCCCAAATCACTGAATCCAGCTGATACAGCCCCTGAAGATATAAGTATTACTTCATAATCATTTTGTTTTAACTTTGCAATTGCTGCTGTATGCTCATGGATTTTAGCTAAACTGAGCCCCCCATTTTTATTCGTTAGCGAGCTGCTGCCGATTTTCACAACGATCCGCTGCTTTGCCATTTTAATCACGCCTTCATATTCAATAATTAACGTAAAAAATGACCCTTCTTCCTTCACAATAAGGACGAAAAGAGTCATTCCGCGGTACCACCTTTTATTGGCAATTTAATATTGCCCACTTATCTCTTTAACGCAGAGTAACGTTTAAGTTTAAAGCTTAACAGTTCATAGAATAGGTTCATTAGTAAGAGGACTGCGGAATTTTCCAGCCTGTGAATCCCGCTCTCTGTAGCCGTTAGCTAATTACTGATTCTAATCATTACTTTTTTATCTTTTATCTAATTACATTATAAAAGAACTTTTTTCTTTTCTCAAGAATTATTATTTTACATCAACTACCCATCCAAATGGATCCCTTACGGAGCCGTATTGAATTCCTGTTAATGTATCATATAAACGCTTGGAAATTTCTCCGGTTCTCCCTCCGTTAATTTCCATCTTCTTCCCTTCCCAGGCCAATTCTCCAATTGGGGATATAACAGCTGCTGTTCCCGAACCAAACGCCTCTTCCAGTCCCCCATTTTGATAACTCTCGTAAATTTCTTCAATGGTGATCCTGCGCTCCACAACAGGTACATCCCAATATTTTAGTAGTTCAATAACTGAGTTACGTGTAACACCTTTCAGAATACTTCCATTCAGCATTGGTGTAATAATTTCTCCATTAATTTTAAAGAATACATTCATACTGCCAACTTCTTCAATGTATTTCTTTTCTACACCGTCAAGCCATAATACTTGCGCGTATCCTTCCTGTGCTACGATTTCTTGTGCTTTTAAGCTTGAAGCATAATTTCCTGCAGTTTTCGCTTCACCTGTACCACCTTTTACCGCCCGTACAAATTCATTTTCCACTGCTATTTTAACCGGATTAATTCCAGACTCATAATATGCACCTACCGGTGACAGAATAACAATAAACTGGTAAGTACTAGAAGGATTAACACCTAAGTACGGCTCTGTTGCGATGATAAATGGACGAATGTATAAAGATGTGCCTTCCGCATGAGGTACCCATTCATTATCAATATGAACAAGATGTTTGATGGCCTTTATCCCAAATTCTTCATCAATTGCCGGTATACATAGCCTGTCATTCGATCGGTTTAACCGTTCCATATTTTTATCTGGACGGAATAGTTTAATACTTCCATCTTCTGTTCGATATGCTTTTAAACCTTCAAAAACCGTTTGACCATAATGAAAAATCATTGCTGCAGGATCGAGAACAAGCGGCTGATACGGCACAATACGAGGGTTATGCCAGCCTTTTTCTTCACTGTAATCCTGGATAAACATATGGTCGGTAAAATATTTACCAAACTTCAATTTGTCAGCAGCCGGTTTCGGTTTAGGGTTTTCATTTTTTATTACTGTGATTGTATATTCAGACATTGCCAAGACTCCTTATAATATGTAAATTCCTTTAACGAGAATGAATTCCTAACTTATATTTTATTACTAAAACAAGCAAAAACACAACCATAAAATATCAAAATCTGCAAAACAAATAAGAACAAGCCTAAATTTAAAAGTTAAAATCAAATTCATAAAAAATTGGAAATTGTTCATTCTATTAAAAGTGAGGTGTAAAACAGATGGAACGTTCGGAAAAATTTGAAGCAGCGTTTAACCAAATTCATGATTTATTATGCCAGTATGCTAATGAAGTGAATAGCCATGTCTCTTTTACGGAAGCTCTCGAAAAAGCAAAACCATACCATAAAATTATAGAACATCATTATGATTTATTAAAACAATGCAGTAAACTTCGCAATGCGATGGTGCATCGAAAAATTAAACAGGATTTTTATATCGCAGAGCCTCATCAGGAGGTAGTCCTCGAACTCGAATACATAGCAGAGACATTAGCCGAACCACCTCTTGCCATGGATTTTGCATCAAAGCCTGTTATATTTTTTGAAAAACAAACAGAAATCACAAAAGTATTATCAATGATCCGTAAACATAATTATTCACAGTTCCCCATTTATCATAAGCAAACATGTATCAGTTTATTAACAGAAGGAACCATTCTTCATTGGTTAGCATCAAGTGTAAACGAGCATACCTCACTAGTAAATCAAACAGTCAATGAAGTTCTACCACTTGAAAAGGAAGTAAACTTTGCCTTCATACACGAAAAAGCAACTATTTATGATGCACAGGCTGTCTTTCAGTCTTTCATGGAGCAAAACATAAAATTAGAAGCTATAATCATAACAGAAACTGGTGATAATAGCCGCTTACCAAGTGGGATTATCTCATCGTGGGATTTAGTTCAACTGAAATTACGTACATATCGGATATTGAATCACACATGATCTTCCAATTATTTGTATTAGCCTGTAATTGAATGGCTTTAACCCAGTTGGATAATAAACATCAAGTGAATATAGCAGTATTTGCGGGAAAATCTGGTTTAGAAAAATATGCAATATGTCCTCACATGCTTGCTCTATTAAAAAAACATCTGAGGCCATTTTAAGCAAAAATGGCCCCACATGTCATGTGTTCTAAAAACAGATTTACATATTTACTACAGTTGGTAATGTTGTTTCTCCCATCAAATACTGATCGACTTGATAGGCGACTTCTCTGCCTTCATTAATCGCCCAAACAATTAGACTTTGACCACGACGAGCATCCCCTGCAGCAAATACATGACCGATATTTGTCTGGAAATCGCCATATTTAGCTTTAACACGGTTACGCTCTGTATTTACTCCAAAAGCCTCCAATACAGGTTGTTCTGTCCCTTCAAATCCAATGGCAATGAGAACGAGCTGGGCTGGCCACACTTTTTCTGTGCCAGGGATTTCTTCAAAAACAAACATACCATTTTCATCACGAGTTTTTTTCATTTGAACTGTATGAAGTTCTTTCAATTTCCCTTCATCATCTGTCACGAATTTCTTTGTCTGGATCGAATATTCCCGGATATCCTCTCCAAATTTTTCCTTCGCTTCTTTATGTGCGTATTCCAAACTGAATACATTAGGAAACGCAGGCCACAGATTATCATCCTTACGTTTGATTGGTAATTGCGGATGCTTGCCAAACTGTACAATACTTCTTGCCCCTTGGCGTAATGCAGTTGCAATACAGTCTGCCCCAGTATCACCGCCACCAATTACAATTACATCTTTATCTGCTGCATTTAACTCATCTTCTACTTGTACCTTCGTATCCAGAACCGACTTAGTAGCAGTCGTTAAATAATCCATGGCAAAACGAACACCGTCTGCATTTCTGCCTTCCAGTGGCAAGTCGCGGTGCTTCTGGGCACCGGTACATAAAATTACCGAATCGTAGGAATCCTTAATCTTTTCTGCAGATATATCTTTACCTACTTCTGTATTTAGAATAAAATCAATGCCTTCCTGCTGCAATAAGTGAACTCTGCGTGCTACAACTTCCTTGTCTAGTTTCATATTAGGAATACCATATGTCAGCAGACCTCCTGCGCGATCTTCGCGCTCATAAACGGTTACAGTATGTCCCGCCTGATTTAACTGGTCAGCTGCAGCTAAGCCCGCAGGTCCTGATCCGATGATTGCAACTTTTTTTCCAGTCCGCTGTTTTGGTATACGAGGTATAATCCATCCATTCTCAAAACCTTTATCAATGATTTTCTGTTCAATATTTTTAATGGTTACGGCAGGATCGTTGATTGCCACCGTACATGATCCCTCACAAGGTGCCGGACATACTCTTCCTGTAAATTCAGGAAAATTGTTCGTCTTTGTTAATCTCTTTAAAGCTTCTTTCCATTTTCCACGATAAACAAGATCATTCCACTCAGGAATCAGGTTGTAAACAGGACAACCTGAAGTTGCCCCATCTATTTCCATTCCAATGTGACAGAATGGTGTTCCACAGTCCATACAGCGTGCCCCTTGCGTTGTTGCTACCTCATCAGAGAAAGGAGCAGAATATTCTTTCCAGTCACCAATTCTCTCCATTGGCTTGCGTTCATTAGCTGTTTGTCGTTCAAATTCCATAAAACCAGTTGCTTTCCCCATACTTATCTGTCTCCTTTCTACTTCGTTACTGCTACTTCTTGATTTAAAGAAACTGTCATTTTGTTATCTTTTTTAGCATTAAATGCTTCATAACGAGCTTCTTCTGCTGATAAACCTTGGTTTTCAAACCATTCTATCTGCTTTAACATTAATTTATAATCTGTAGGAATAACTTTTACGAATTTCTCCACTTCATCTTCCCAGTTTTGCAAAGTAATAGCCGCTTTATTGCTGCTGGTATACTCAAAGTGTTTCATTACTAATGTCTTTACTTCTGAAATTTCTTCCGGATCTGTCAGCTTTTCAAACTGAATCAATTCATCATTTGTTAATGCTTTAAATTGGTCAATACAATCAGGTTTTACATAGGCTGTACCACCTGACATACCTGCAGCAAAGTTCTTTCCGACATTTCCTAAAATGACTACGCGTCCCCCTGTCATATACTCACAACCATGATCACCAACACCTTCAACAACAATATGGGCACCGGAATTACGAACAGCAAATCTCTCTCCAGCGTAGCCATTTATATATGCTTCACCGCTTGTAGCTCCGTAGAAAGATACATTTCCGGCAATCACATTATTTCCAGCATCAATGGTAGATTTTTTGGAAGCACGGACAATTATCTTTCCACCAGATAATCCTTTTCCTACATAGTCATTCGCATCCCCAGTTACCACCATTTTCATCCCTTTCGGAATAAAAGCGCCAAAACTCTGACCAGCGGAACCAGTAAAGTTTAATGTGATCGTATCCTCTGGCAATCCTTCTTCTCCATATTTTTTAGAAATCTCGCTACCAACAATTGTACCTGCAACTCGATCTGTATTTTTGATATGATAAGAAGCTTCTACTTTTTCTCCTGTTTCAATTGCTTCTGCAACATCAGGTAATATTTTTATCAAATCTAGTGATTTATCAATTTTATGGTCCTGTTTCGTACGATTTACTCTTTCTCCATCTACCTGGTAAAGCAATGTGGATAAATCAAGATATTTTGCTTTCCAATGAGATTTAGCACGATCAGATACTTTTAATACGTCTGTTCTTCCGACCATTTCTTCGATCGTTCGGAAACCTAACTCCGCCATTATTTCACGCACTTCCTGTGCGAGGAACATCATATAGTTAACCACATGATCAGGATTACCTGTGAATTTTTTGCGTAGTTCTGGGTTCTGTGTTGCAACACCAACTGGACATGTATCCATATGACAGACTCGCATCATTACACAGCCGATGACAACTAATGGAGCTGTAGCAAATCCGTATTCTTCCGCTCCAAGAAGTGCTGCCATAATGACATCTTTACCAGTCAACAATTTCCCATCTGTTTCGAGAATCACCCGGTCTCTTAGTCCGTTAAGCATTAAAGTCTGGTGTGCTTCTGCTAAACCTAATTCCCAAGGCAATCCGGCATGTTTAATACTTGTTTTAGGACTAGCTCCTGTCCCGCCGTCATAACCTACTACTGATATGACATCTGCGTTTCCTTTTGCCACACCTGCTGCAATAGTCCCAACGCCTGATTTTGCAACTAATTTTACACTTACTCTTGCATCCCTGTTTGCATTTTTCAGATCATGGATCAGTTGTGCTAAATCTTCAATTGAATAGATATCATGATGTGGTGGTGGTGAAATTAAGTCGACACCTGGTGTGGAACCTCGTACATCGGCTACCCATGGGTAAACTTTCATTGCAGGAAGCTGTCCGCCTTCTCCTGGTTTTGCCCCTTGAGCCATTTTAATTTGCAGTTCTTTTGCATTTACTAAATAATGACTTTTTGCACCGAATCTTCCGGAAGCCACCTGCTTAATTGCACTTGATCGTAAATCACCGTTTTCGTCTACTTCAAATCGGGCAGGGTCTTCTCCACCTTCTCCACTATTGCTTTTGCCACCTAGACGATTCATTGCTATAGCGAGTGCTTCATGTGCTTCCTGGCTGATGGAACCATATGACATCGCCCCTGTTTTAAACCTTTTCACTATCGATTCAACCGGCTCCACTTCTTCTATCGGGATAGCATTCCCTTGCTTAAATTCAAACAAGTTCCGCAAAAATCCAATGCGTTCTTCATTGGCTTTATAGGAGAATTTCTTAAATAAATCATAATCTCCACGACGGCAAGCCCATTGAAGTGTATGAATTGTTGTCGGATTGAATGCATGGAATTCGCCTGTTTTCCGCCACTGAAAGTCACTTCCGGATTCCAGTGATTTATCAATAGCTTCTTTATATCCTTTATGGTGACGTTTCTCAGTTTCTTCCTGGATAATTTGCAGATTAATTCCATCAATTTGCGATGCTGTACCATTAAAGTATTTTTCAATAACTTCCTTACTAATTCCAACTGCTTCAAAGATTTGCGCCCCACGGTAACTTTGAACAGTGGAAATACCGATTTTTGACATAACTTTAATAATACCTTCTGTCACCACATCAATATAACGGGTTTGTGCTTCTGCCAGATTCATTTCAAGTTCATTTTCCAGAATTTTTGTATACAGCGTCTGATATACAAGATAAGGATGAATCGCATCGACACCATATCCTAATAATGCTGCAAAGTGATGAACTTCTCTCGCTTCCCCTGACTGAGCAATGATACTCGCTTTTGTACGAATCCCTTCACGAATTAGAAACTGATGTAATCCACTAACTGCCAGCAATACAGGAATTGCCTTATTATTCATATCCATCTCTTTATCTGACAAAACGATAATGTTTGCACCATTCTCTATCGCTTGCTTTGCTTCCATAAAAATACGGTCTAATGTCTCCTCCATATTTTCATTATATACAGTATCAAAAACCGCAGACCGGACACCTTCCACTTTATTCTCTGTTATTCTGTCAATCTGTGTGTTTGAAAGAATAGGAGAGTTTAGACGAATACGCATTGCTTTAGTTTTCTCCGGATGGAGAAGATCTCCTTCTCCTCCAAGCCATGTCAACATGGAAGTGACTACCTGTTCCCGGTATGCATCAATTGGAGGATTTGTTACTTGTGCAAATAGTTGTTTAAAATAATTAAATAAACTTTGCGGGCGCTCAGATAAAACTGCCAATGGCGTATCAGTGCCCATCGCTCCTATAGGGTCTTTACCACCTTTTACTAATGGAACTAAATATTTTTCGATATCCTCCGTTGTATATCCAAAAGCTTTTTGCTTTTGTAATAGTTGAGGATCAATATAGTCATCGTCCTCCGAATCAGCCTCCATACACACAGTCTGTTCTTCCAGCCATTCATCATATGGATAGGCTGTAGCAATCTCTTCTTTAATTTCCTGGTCTGAAATGATTCTTCCCTCTTCAATATCGATAAGCAGCATTTTTCCTGGACTTAGACGTTCTTTTAAGAGGATGTTCTCTTCCTCGTAATCTATTACTCCTACTTCAGATGAATAAATAATATAATCATCTTTTGTCACATAATATCTTGCTGGACGCAAACCATTCCGGTCCAATATTGCCCCAATTTGTTTACCGTTTGTAAATGTAATGGAAGTTGGCCCATCCCATGGTTCCATCATCATACTGTGGTACTGGTAAAATGCTCGTTTTTTCTCATCCATATGGGGATTTTTCTCCCATGGTTCAGGTATTAGCATCATTGCAGCATGAGCTGGTTTTCTGCCTGCCAATGTAAAAAACTCCAAAGCATTGTCTAAAGTCGCAGAGTCGCTTCCTCCACTATTTATAATAGGTAAAATTTTGTCCAAGTCTTCCCCAAAAGCATCTGAAACAAACTGTTTTTCCCTTGCTTTCATCCAGTTAATGTTTCCCAGAATTGTATTAATCTCGCCATTATGAATCAGGTAGCGATTAGGATGCGCCCTCTCCCATGATGGAAATGTATTTGTACTAAACCGTGAGTGAACCAGCGAAAAGGCAGAAACAAAGTCCTCGTCCTGTAAATCCAAATAAAATTTATAGACTTGATCCGATGTTAATAATCCCTTATATACAATAGTGCGACTGGATAAACTAGGGAAGTAAAAACGAATTCCCTGTTCGTTCGCCCAATTCTCTGATTGTTTACGAATAATATATAATTTTCGTTCAAACGCTAAATCATCCATACTATTATCTGATTTCGCGATAAAAACTTGTCGAATATTTGGTAAGGTTTCTATTGCACCTTTACCAATTGGCTGCGAGTTTACCGGAACATCCCGCCAACCTATTAATTTTTGACCAGCATCTGCAATAAATTGATTTATTTTTTCTACAGCTGTTTGCTGTTCCTGCTTATTTTGAGATAAAAATAACATCCCTACACCGTAGTTTCCTGCAGCTGGCAGTTGAAAGTCTTTACATTCTCTTCTAAAATATTTATCAGGGACCTGTACCATTAATCCAGATCCATCACCAGTAAGCGGGTCACTCCCCTGCCCGCCGCGGTGTTCTAATTTACATAACATATCTAAACCTTTGGTAACTATGTCATGTGTCTGTTTCCCTTTTATATGCGCATACAGGCCAATACCACATGCATCATGTTCAAAACTTGGATCATATAACCCTTGTGCGTTTGGCAAATCTTTATATGTCATATAATGTCGCCCCCATTCGTTCAATACTATTTAAAGTGTGTAATACTATTGTAAGTTTTCTTATTGATCTAAACAATATATAATAAGTATGAAATCATTCTAATTTCGATATATATATTAGGCGGTGGAATTTATGGAATTACGGCAACTGCGCTATTTTGTTGAAGTTGCGGAACGTGAACACGTGTCAGATGCAGCAGCAGAATTACACGTAGCACAATCTGCTATCAGTAGGCAAATAGCTAATTTAGAAGCAGAATTAGGTGTTGAACTGTTTGAAAGAGAAGGAAGAAATGTGCGGTTAACTCATATTGGCAGAATTTTTTTAACTCATACCAAAACGGCATTAAAAGCAATTGATCATGCCAAAAAGCAAATTGATGAATATATCGATCCAGAGCGTGGTTCAATAAAAATCGGTTTTCCGACAAGTCTGGCAAGTAATTTGCTGCCAACGGTGGTGTCAGAATTCAAAAAGAAACATCCGAAAATTGGGTTTCAATTAAGACAAGGATCTTACAACTTTTTAATCGAGTCAGTCGAAAACCGTGAAATTGATGTGGCATTTCTAGGGCCTGTTCCTACAGAACACCCTGATATTATTGGAGACATTCTGTTTACGGAGAGCTTTTATGCACTTGTCCCAAATACTCATCCTCTGGCAGAGCAAAGCATTGTTAATCTGCGTGACTTGCATAATGAAGATTTTGTTCTTTTCCCGGAAGGTTATGTATTACATCAATTAGTGATTGATGGATGTAAACAATCAGGTTTTACACCTAAAGTGTCATCACAAGGGGAGGATCTAGATGCGATCAAGGGGCTGGTAGCAGCTGGTATCGGGATAACATTATTACCGGAAAGCGCCTTTAATGATCTGAATCCTTACTACAGCGCAAAAGTAGCAATACAAAATCCTGAATTGAGACGAACTGTAGGAATTATTATACCTAAAAACCGGAAGCTTGCACCATCTGAACAAGTATTCTATGAATTTATTAAAGATTTTTTTACAATTCTGCAAAGATTTCAATAAAGGAAAAAGAGGCTTAAGCAAATGGTCAGCCGCTTAAGCCTCTTCTATTAAAATTGCTGTTTTGTGAACAAAAATAAGCTACGCAAGCTCTTTAGTGAGTTTCTTCAACCACCGGTCTGTATTATGAAACTCTAACTCTTCTTGTAGAAAACGGGTAATCTGCTCAAGATCATTTTTCCAGACAGCTGTATCAGCTGAAAATTCAATAGGTACCTCGGTTAATATCTCTGCAAGTTTTCTGGAAATTTCCAGTTCTTCCTCATATTGCTCCAGCTTCTTTTGCATTCCTTTAGTTAGTGATGACCTCTCTTCAAGCATTCGATCAATTGTTTCAAATTCCTTCAATAATTTGATTGCTGTTTTTTCACCGACCCCTTTTATCCCTGGGTAATTATCTGCACTATCTCCCATTAAACCTTTTAAATCGACAATTTGTTTGGGAGATAATTGTTTTTTCTCATAAAAGTTTTCATTTGAAAACACTTCATAGTTCCCTGTTCCTTTTTTCATAATGGCTACTTCGATTTGTTTGTCGACCAGTTGCAGTAAGTCCTGATCCCCGCTCACAATTGTAACTTTATACTCGTCCTGCAATTGTTTGGCTAATGTACCGATACAGTCATCCGCTTCATAGCCAACCACTCCCACATTCGGTACTTGAAAGGCACTTACCAATTCTTTTGCTAAATCAAATTGAGGAACCAGCTCTACTGGCGCTTCTCCACGATTAGCTTTATAACCTTCATACATTTCGTTGCGAAATGTTTTGCTTCCCATATCCCAGCAGCAAATTACATGAGAGGGCTGGAATGTGTGAATGGCATCAGTAAAGTAGTTAAGAAAACCAAACAATCCGTTGCGTGGCACACCTTTACTATTTAACATAAAATTACCGGTAAAAGATGTTGCAAAGAACCCCCTGAATAATAAAGCCATGCCATCAACAATTAACAATCTATTATCACTCATATTTTTTCACCTTCCTTGAATCTATCTATTTTACATCATAACATATTCAAGGTATATTTAAGTAGACAGTGACAGAAAAGAGGTATGCAACTTATGGGAAAACTAGAAAAAGCCACTTTTGCTGGCGGGTGTTTCTGGTGTATGGTAAAACCGTTTGACCAGTGGGATGGTGTAGATAGTGTAATATCAGGCTACACTGGCGGACAGCAGGAGCATCCAACATACGAACAAGTAAAAACAGGGAAAACAGGACATTATGAAGCTGTTCAAATAACATACGATCCTGATAAAATATCATATCAATTACTATTAGATTTATATTGGCCTCAAATAGATCCGACTGATAATGGAGGACAATTTCATGATAGAGGATCCCAATACCGGACAGCTATTTTTTATCATAATGAGGAACAGAAGAAACTCGCGACTGATTCCAAAGAGGCATTAATAAAATCTGAACGATTCCAAAAAGAGATCGTGACTGAAATTCTCCCTGCAGCTGTTTTTTATCCGGCGGAAGATTATCATCAGGATTTTTACAAAAAGAATATGAAAGAGTATGAAGAAGATCGCCGGGAATCAGGTAGAGATGAATTCATTCATAAAACTTGGAGCTAACGAGGTGAAAAGACTGCACTGTATACTAAAAAATTCCGCTCGAAGCGAATTGACAGTGTGATAACAAGATTTTTAACAATGCTAAAGGTTAGCTATTGCTCAGTTGGCTCTATCACCCTGCTGGGCAAAAGACTTATTTTATAGTTTTTGTTCCCTCCTTTTCGATGATGTCTATAATATGAAGTAAATCCGTTATTTCATAATCAGCTCTAACAGCACTCCAAAAACTATCCTTTATCCATATCCCTTTAATTCCGCACTTCTGAGCTGCTTCGATATCATTTAAAGGATGATCGCCAACAAACACACTTTCATAAGATTTAACTCGCAATTTGTCTAATGCAAGCTGAAAAATCATAGGATCGGGTTTTTTCAGCCCTGCTTCTTCGGAGATAATTATTTGATCAAAAAAATGGGATATGTTCAATGCTTCAATATTGCGCCTCTGAAAATCTGTTTTACCATTGGAAATCATGCCAATTTTTATATTACTGTTTTTTAAGATTTCGAGTGTCGTTAACAAATTTGGATATGGTACACAGCAATGATGAAACTGTTCGACATAGTCCTCTAATAATTCCTGCCAGGTTATATCTGTAAGATGAAATTCTCTTATTAATTGCTGATATACCTTATCTTTCCATACATATCCTTTATTATCCAAACTAATGAACCTATTGGCATATTGGAGCTTAGATATATGAGATAGTTTTCCAGAAAATCTATCATACTGGGTTTCAATAAACCTCTGAACGGATAGATCACGATTAAGTAATGTGCCATCTAAATCAAACAGTGCTGCTTTAATCATTATTCATGCACTCCTTAACGGAAAACCTTAATAATTTCCACAAAAATATATATAGAGGAAAAGGCAGCTCACCATCAAGAATGAAGCCACCTTCTCATAATCACATTTTACCATTTTTTTATTTCCTGCCGGTCACCTTTATTATTGCCTTTCTTCGCAAACCTGTTGGAAAGTTCCTGTTTGACATCTTCTAAAGTGACTCCCTGGTTTGCCATCATAACAAATGTATGATATAACAAGTCACTTACTTCTTTTGTTAATTCTTCATTATCCTCGTTCTTAGCGGCAATCACTACTTCGCCTGCTTCTTCAATTACCTTTTTGCCAATTTTGTCGACACCTTTTTCATATAAGTAGTTCGTATAAGAACCTTCTAAAACTTCTGTCTTACGCTCTTCCACTTCTTTCATCAAATGTTCGATGATGGAAGAGTCATAATTAGAATCTTTTTCAGCAACTTGGTTGAAGAAACAAGATATTTCACCGGTGTGGCATGCAGGTCCTTTAGGGATAACCTGGATTAAAAGTGTATCCTTGTCACAGTCCAGGTCAATTGACTGAACTTCCTGAATGTTTCCAGAGGTCGCTCCTTTATTCCACAATTCATCCCGTGACCTGGAGTAAAACCATGTTTGTTTTGTCTCTAAAGTTTTAATGTATGCTTCTTCGTTCATATATGCCAGCATCAGTACTTCCCTTGTATGAAAGTCTGTCACGATTGCCGGAACGAGTCCTTTTGTAAAATCAGGCTTCACGAATATTCACTCCTTGCTGTTTACATGCATCTTTAACTTCTTTAACAGTAAATGTATTCTCATGGAAAATTGATGCAGCCAATCCTGCTGATACGTCTGTTTCTTTAAATACTTCCGGAAAGTGTTCCGGTTTACCTACACCACCGGAAGCAATAACCGGAATACGCACAGTCGAAACTACCGCTTTTGTTAAGGCTAAGTCGAAGCCGCTTTTCACACCATCAGTATCCACACTAGTCAGTAGGATTTCACCTGCTCCCCGTGCTTCCACTTCTTTCGCCCACTCAATCGCATCAATGCCAGTATCCTTACTGCCTCCATGTGTCATAACATGCCATTTATCTCCAATTCGCTTTGCATCAATTGCTACAACAGTACATTGAGCACCAAAGCGTTCAGATGATTCTGTAATTAAACCAGGATTTGAAACGGCAGCAGAATTCATCCCAACCTTATCAGCACCAGCCTGTAATAAGCGATGGACATCCTCGATTGTTCGGACACCGCCACCTACTGTAAATGGCACAAAGACTTGCTCTGCAGTATGACGTACGATCTCAATCATTGTCTGTCTTCCTTCGTTCGTTGCAGATATATCGAGAAAGATAATTTCATCAGCTCCCGCTCTTGAATAATTGGAAGCCATTTCCACAGGGTCACCCAATTCTCTTAGGCCAACAAAGTTTGTGCCTTTTACTACTTTACCTTCTTTTACATCCAAACAAGGGATAATTCGTTTTGCAATCATTCCATTTGCCCCCCGACTGAAGCAGTTTCTTCTAGGAAAACTTTTAATAGTTCTATTCCTGTTTCTCCACTCTTTTCAGGATGAAATTGCATCCCATAAACATTTCCTTTTTGTACAATTGCTGGTATGGTCGTCCCATAATCGGCTGTCGCTACCAGATATTCTTTGTTTGTCCGCGCCTGAAAGGAATGGACAAAATATACATGTTTATCTTGAAATGTTGCAAAAGAAGGATTGTTATTCTCGATTTGCAGCTGATTCCAGCCTATATGCGGTAAAATGTACTCTGTTTCAATTATGTTCACTTCACCAGGAATTAAGGCTAAACCATTGGAGAGACCATTTTCGTACCCTCTCTCGAATAATAACTGCATCCCTAAACAAATACCGATAAAAGGTTTTTCATTAGCTAACTCCCGTAATGGTTCTAATAATCCCCGCTCGTTAATTTCTTCTACAGCTGCCTTAAAGGAACCGACACCTGGTAAAATAATATGTGTGGCCATTTTCAATCTTTCAACAGAATCGGTAATCTCCACTTCATAACCCAGATTTTGAAAAGCCGTTTTAACATTTGCTACATTTCCCATTCCATAGTCAACAATTGCGATCATTCGATTAGCCCCTTCGTAGAATTAACCCCTTTAATATCAGGATTAATTGTAATAGCTTGCGATAAAGAACGACCAAGTGCTTTAAAAATTGCCTCTATTTTATGGTGTGTATTGTCACCATATAATACTTTAACATGTAATGTAATTCCCGCCTGAAATGCGAAAGCCTGCAAAAACTCCTGAACGAGTTCGGTGTCAAAATTCCCTAGTTTCGGATTAGAAAAGTCAGCATCAAAAACTAAAAATGGTCTACCACTTATATCTAAGGCAACAAATCCAAGAGACTCATCCATTGGGACATAAGCACTTCCGTAACGATTAATTGATTTTTTATCACCTAATGCTTCTTTAATCAATTGTCCAAGCACAATTCCGACATCTTCTACCGTATGGTGACTGTCGATATGCAGATCACCGTCTGCTGTTACATCTAAACCAATTCGGCCATGTCGGGCGAATAACTCCAGCATATGGTCAAAGAAGCCAACCCCCGTATTTATCTTCACATTTTCCGGGTCATCTAAGTTTACCGACACATTAATTTTCGTTTCAAATGTTTCTCTGTTTTTACTAGCTGTTCTCATTGCTTTCCCTCCAAACGCTTTGCAACTGCTCGCCCATGTCCTTCCAGATCTTCTTCTTTTGCTATATTAATGACATGCTCACTCGCCTTTATTAATGCATCCTCAGAATAATATAAGAAAGTTGTTTTCTTTACAAAATCATCGACAGATAAACCTGATGAGAAACGTGCTGTACCAGAGGTGGGTAAAACATGGTTGGGGCCTGCATAATAATCACCCAATGCCTCCGGAGTATAATGACCTAAAAAGACAGACCCAGCATTCTTTACTTTCGATAAATAGGATAGCGGGTCATTCACTTGGATTTCTAAATGTTCAGGAGCCAGTCTATTTGCTATTTCAAATGCAGCATCCAGATTTTTAACCAAAACACTTGCTCCTTTTTCACTTAAAGCGGCAGAGGCAATTGACTGTCTTGGTAATACATTACATTGTTTCACCAGTTCTTCTTCCACCTCAACTATCAGCTCGGATGATGTAGTGATTAAAAATGCGCGCGCATTTGTATCATGCTCCGCCTGTGCTATTAAATCTGCTGCTACAAAAATAGGATTAGCACTGTCATCAGCTATAATTGCTACTTCACTCGGCCCTGCTATCATATCTATCCCAACATCACCATAAACGAGTTGCTTTGCTGCAGCGACATAAGCATTTCCCGGGCCAACAATTTTATCAACAGCCGTAATTGTCTCGGTTCCATATGCCAAAGCAGCTACTGCCTGTGCACCACCAACTCTATATATTTTCGTAACTCCGGCTATATCTGCCGCTACTGCCAGTATTGGTGCAATTTCTTCCCCATTCTTCACAGGAGTTACCATGATAACTTCCTCCACACCAGCAAGTACAGCTGGTATGGCGTTCATTAATACTGATGACGGGTAACACGCCGTTCCTCCGGGTACGTAGATACCAACTTTTTCAATAGGACGATAGAGTTGACCGGAAATAATATCACCGTCTGCCTGCATCATTCGTGAGTTGTTTAATTGCTTTTGATGGAAGGAACGAATATTTTCGGCAGCGCTTTTTAGTGATGTAATGATTGTATCGTCTAACTTTTTCCATGCTTGTTTTCTTTCCTCATCAGTTACACGGAATGATTCCGGAGCTTCCCCATCAAACTTTGCAATATATTTTCTTACTGCCTTGTCGCCATTGTTACGCACATCACTGATAATTTCACTTGCAGCATGAAGAAACTGCTCATTATTATTATCTTTTTTATTATTAGGGAGCGTTTCTTTTATAAAATCTTCAACCTTCAATTTTCTTATCATTTTTTTCTCGCCCCTTCTTTAAATCTTTCAATGACTGGAACTAACTGATCTCGCTTCACTTTAAGAGACGATCTGTTTGCAATCAGCCGTGCACTGAATGATAAAAACTCATCTTCAATTACCAGGCCATTTTCTTTTAAAGTAGTACCGGTTTCCACAATATCAACAATGGCATCAGCTAATCCGAGAATCGGGGCAAGTTCGACGGAACCCTCTAAACGAATGATATCCACTGATTCGCCCTTTTCCTTAAAGTAATCTTTTGTAATATTTGTAAAAGTACTTGCAATCCGCTTCTTTCGATTCGGCCATTCGTAATTTGCCTTTGTCGCTAAAGCCATGCGGCATTGACCGAATGGTAGAGGAAATAGATTATAGACATCCGGTTTATGCTCAATCAAAGTATCACCACCAACGACACCAAGATCTGCAATCCCGTTTTCCACGTATGTAGTAACATCGACACCTTTCGCAAAAAAGAAAGAAAATTGACTTGTTTCAATTTGCAGTTTTCTTCCTTTATCAAGTAATGGTTCGACATCATAATCCAATGACTTAAAAAATTGTAAGAATTGTTTTTCTAACCTTCCTTTTGTCAGGGCTATTACTGGTTTCATTTTCTGACCACCTTATATTGATTGTTCTCCCGGATAACTTCGTAAACCGTATGATACACTGCTTCATTTTCCAGTTTATACTGAATATCAACAATATCTTCTGGCAGTTCACTACGGTATTTTTCCGCAATGGCATGAGTCTCTGGAGCTGCTATAATACACCCTCTCGACAGGGAATTTTCTGTTATCATATGCTGTGCAAGCAGATCCACATCAAAAGCTAAACCTACAGCCGAAGTTTCCTGTTCAAATTGTCTGTACAAGCGGTCATATCTGCCACCAGAGAAACAGGTAGACCCGTCTTTTGTTATAAATCCGCGAAACATAATACCATCATAGTATGGCAAGTTTTTCACACGGCCTAAATCAACTATTATTTCAGATAAGCCAGTTGATTCAAGTAATTCAATAAGTTTTCGGATATGGTCCAGTATGGAAAGCAGCTCAGGCTGATCTGCCCACACAATTTCATATTGAGAAATAACCTCTTTCCCGCCATACGCATCAATCAGACTTACTAAGTCTTGCTTAATTTCGCTTGAATGATTGATTAATAGATCTTCTACCAAATCCATTCGCTTATCATACATAGCTGATCTTAATGCTTCTTCTTCCTTTTGGTTTAATTGCAAAGGAGCGATCATTTGTTCGAATATCCTAGTATGACCTAATTCAATTACATAATTATTAATATCAATATTTTTCAGATAATCAACTGCAGTTAAAAGACATTCACTTTCGCCAAGAAAAGGATCTGCATGCACTATTTCGATACCCGCCTGGCGACTTTCTGTTCCATCTTTATCTATTCGGAAAACTGAACCTTGATAGGCCCATTTTTGAAAAGAGGGATGTTGTTTTGCAATGGCACGTGCCACTGCAGCTGTCCAATCCGGACGTAACACTTCAATTTCTCCTTCAGAGTTAAACCATTTTAACATGCTTTGTAAATCCATTCCTGCAATCTTGTTGGTAAATGTATGCGCATATTCCACTACAGGGGTAGATATTGCTTTAAAATTCCTTTTCTCTGTTACTTTACGAAAAATTTCAGAAGCTTTTAATCTATTGGCTATCTGTACACCGGTTTCATCCTGACTTCCTGCTGGTAAAAACATTTTCGTCACATCCTACATTCACTTTATTATTTTACCACTCTACCGTGGTAAAGCGTTCATTTGTATTTAAACTTTACCATACATTTTTTCCTATTGTCAATAATTACTTTCCATTTATCATAAAACAGATTATGATAGTAACTGTAGCTAAGAAAGGAGACTGACAGCATGGCAATAATTGGCGATTATCATGTACATACTAATTTCTGTCCACACGGTTCAGAGCACACTATTGAACAATATATCGAAAGTGCAATATCACTTGGTTTAAAAGAAATAAGCTTTACAGAACATGCACCGCTTCCCCAAAGTTTTGCCGATCCTACTCCTGAAAAAGATAGTGCAATGAGCTGGGATGATTTATCTAAGTATATTGAGCAAATTACTCGGTATAAAAGAATATATCACAACAAAATAGCCATCAACCTAGGCTTTGAACTGGACTATATTGAGGGGTTTGAGGATGAAATAACTTATTTTCTCAATGATACAGGTTCAGTAATAGATGATTCCATTCTTTCTGTACATATGTTAAAAAACCCTGCTGATAACTATGTCTGTTTAGATTTCAGCAGAGAAATGTTCGCGGAAATCATTAATCAGTTCGGCTCTGTTGATAAAGTTTATGAGGAATATTATCGCACTTTACAACTCGCAATTCAAGCAGACTTAGGCAGGTATAAGCCAAAACGGATCGGTCACATTACTTTAATTGAAAAATTTATAAAGAAATACCCTCCGGAAAATAATTATGACAAAACAATTGATCTGATTCTTGATGAAATAATCAATCAAAATCTATCTCTTGATATAAATACTGCAGGACTATTTAAGGAAGATTGTAAACAGATTTATCCTAGCAAACCAGTCATTCAAAAAGCATATAACAAAGGGATTCCATTAATTCCCGGCTCTGACAGCCATGTATCCTCACAACTTACAACAGGGTTTAATCAATTGCCAGCAGATATTACCTTCTCAACACCACATTCTAAAACACAACACAACTAGTCTTCAGACTAGTTGTGCGTTAATTTTTTCTATGGAATTATCAAGTTCTATTAATATATCTTCATTTTCCAGGTTATCATTTATTCCTTTCTTAATATTTTCATTGAAAGCTGAGACTTCCTTACTATATTGATTCCAGAGATGTTGATCAGCCGTGTGCCACTGTTGTTCGTAATATTCTGTTAAGTACAGCTTTACTTCTTCTATAAGTTTTTCCAGATTGTTATTATAAAACTCTTTTATCTCTTCTTCCAATTGATCTCTGCCTTCTTTGGCAAAAAAAGACGCGGTATCTTTGTAATTCTTCACAAATGATTTCATTAGTTGATCATCTTTTTCTATACTAATTCCAGCATCGGGTGTTGGGAGATCAATGTCTTCTAATTCTGACAATGAGAAAGTTTGATCAATTAGCTTTAATTGGTTATTTATTATCCCTCTGTACTGCTGCCACTCTTTATTCCATAGTGTCTCTACACGAATGTACAAGGCTTCTAATTCATACTTCACTCGTTCATTTGTTTGAGTATGCAACTTGTTGAGTGCTGCATCTAATTCAGCTTTCCCTGTTTTACCATTATTCTGTATTGCCCCTGGATTAATGCAGGAGCGAAATACATCCGTAAACTGAATAGAGAATCGTTGGACAACATGGAAACTCTGTTTATTAACTAATTGTATGACAGAAGCAATATGAGCCTCATTATCCCGCTTTTCGATTAACTGAAGCATTTGCTCTTCATTTTGATTTATTTCTTTCATCATTACATCCCGCTCCGTCTGATTACTGCGGGAAATTTCCAGCCATTTTTTTACTAATGCATGAGCTCTGTTTATATCTGTATAAATGGACTGCATACTTAACTGGGTTAAGTCTTCCTTAATAAATTCATAAAATGATTGCTCAAAACTGTCCAAACCAGACAATATCGGTTGACTTCCAGTTAGTTTTTCTTGTAATGCCATCTTACTGGAAACAGGAAACATTCTTGGCTGCTGTATATCAAAAGTCTGTAACTGTCTTTTCACATAATCTAAAACCATTTGTACTTCTGTCTCATCTTTTGCCAAATCTACTGCATTTACTATGAAAAACATTTTATCTAATTGAAATGCATCTTTTACACTTCCTAATTTCTCAAGGAATGTTTTATCAGGCCTAGAGAATGGGTGATTATAATATGTTACGAACAGAACAGCATCCGCATTTTTAATATAGGAAAAGGATAATTCCGTATGCCGTGCATTGACAGAATCTGCGCCTGGCGTATCAACAAGGGTAACGTTCTGTTCTGTCAGGGGACAATGGTAGTGTAATTCCATCTCTCTGACAAAACAAGCAACATGTTCATTCTGTATATATGTACTAAATTGGTCCATTCCAATTTTGTACGTTGTGCCTATATTGTCTGCCATCTTTTCATATCCGTTTAAAAGTGCAAATAAAAAAGTTTTGTGTTGGTCCGGCACAGTAAGTTTATGAATATTTAATTTCCGTAACCATTTCACTGCATCCTTTAGGGAAATGAAAGTCTTATTCTCTATTATTGCATGGAAATCATCTAACAATTCTCTTTCCTGTTTAAGGGTAACTTTAATCTCTTCATGTTTGTATTCGTCCGTCGGAGGACTGATTTTGTTAATTGCTGCCGTTGTCGGATTCGGAGAAACCGGTAATATATCCTCACCGATCAGTGCATTAGCAAAAGAAGATTTGCCCGCACTAAAAGCACCAAATAATGCAATTGTAAAATGTCTGTTTTTTAGACGGTCCATTTTATCTCCAATGCCTTTATGAAATTTACTAAGTGCTGGTATCTTCTCTACAAGGGATAAAACACGTGTAGCATCATTAAATGTCTGGTCAATGTTATAGCGAAAGACTTCTTTTTCCCTGTTAACGGACTGATCCGGTTCCAATGCAATAGTGTTCTTCTTCCATTCATCTAAAGAACTCTTTGGGATCTTTTGCAGATTGTTAATTTTTTCCTGAAGATGAGTGATGGATGGCGGATTTTCCCATTCACCCTCTAAAACAGAAACCAGTTGATTCTTATAATGTAGAAATGATTGTTTATGTTCATCAATTTGCTGTTCATAATTTAAATTCTGTTCGAATTTTTCTAGCTGTGACTCGATTTTCTTAAGCTGATTTTCCAGCGAATGAAAGATTTCAGTTTTCGCAGAATGCCATTTATCTTTAAAGTATTGCCGGTAGAATTTTTTTACGTGATTTGCCACTAGGTCTGTATAAACTAACACATAATCGCCCGTTACTTTCACATTATCATTCATTAACTGGGTGATGGTTTCTTTGGAAATTTCATTCTCAAACAGGTTTTCTTCAAAAGTCAATGTGGTATATCCTTCGATAAATTCAGTTAACTTATCTTTTAATTTCCATTCCAGATTTACTTCCACTTGCTGATGAAGAGCCTGATAAAAGGTTTCCAGACGCTGTTTCCTTTCATCCGCTGTTTTCTGTCTGGAATTAAAGAATCCTACTTTAAAACCTGGTGCATATGCCTCCAGTAACTCCCTCGCATTTTCGCGGATCTCAAAAGGCATTAATTGAGCGTTCTTTAAAGTCTGGTCAAGTAACTTCTGATAAGTTGCTTCAATCTCTGATTTTTCTTTTTCTATACTAATTTTTTCTACTTTCAGACTCTCAAAATCAACAGACTGATCGATGTTGATCTCATTTATTTTTTCTTCAAGACTGGTGATTGCTCTGTCCATATCTGATTGTTTCTCTTCGATAAAATCCTTTACAAGCTGATGTATTCCATTAAAGAGCGTTTCATCAATCATTATTTCGCTGTCCGACTGAATTTGCCTTCTTACCCTCTCTTTTAAAGACAACCATTGATTCAGCTGTGGATTACTATCCCCTGCTAATGATGTATAATATACTGATAACGGAGATATTCCCCACTGGTCAAAGACAGTATGTAAGCTTTGTTTGAAATCTGCAAAAGATATTTCAGATTCATCATGTTTATCAATTTGATTTATGATAACTATATAAGGTTTATTCATTTCATCTAATTTTTTTAAAAATGATGCATTCACTTCAGATTGGACATGGTTGTAATCGATCACATAAAAAAGCAGATCCACGACATGAAGAGCGGACTCTGTCATTAATCTGTCAGCATCATCAGCTGCATCAATTCCGGGTGTATCCATTAAAGTGACCCCTTTAACAAGTTCATCTGTCTCTTTAAAAATTTCCACCTTTTTGATTTCTTCTCCATCCCTGCATAAAGCATGTATGTCTTCGATTGCAGTTTTACCATCCAGCCTTACAGGTTCACCCTTTTTAAAGTGTATAACATATTCATCTGGTCCGTTCTTTATTTCTACAATATTTGCACTTGTTGGTATTGGACTTTGCGGTAATAATGGCTGATTTAATAACTGGTTTAATAAAGTCGATTTCCCTGCAGAAAAATGACCACAAAAGCAGATATGCTTCATTTCTTCTTGTTTCTTCCGGAAAAAATCCAGCAGTTTCTGTTGTCGATCCAATTCGTTAAAAGTACCAAATCTGCTATACAGGGCAGCTATCTGCTCCACCGATACCGCTTTTAATGTAGTTGTCTCCATGCTTAAAACTCCTTCAAGCTTGATCTAATTATTTATTATACTGGTAACGCTTCATAATCTCCACCTTATTTTGAAAATAAATCGGGGGATGAATTAATTCTAAATAGTATATAGAAAAACCGAACGATCAGCACCTGGTCGCTCGGTTTGTTCTGAGAAGACTTTATCCATTAAAGTACTTCACTTTTAAAAGGCTTTCGCAAGTTCGACTTTAGCCAGATACTCTCGACTTCGCCTTCAAGTTCAGTATCTATCACAAAGGATCCATTACTGTACCTTTCACTAATCGGCAGTTCAATAGTAGCCAGTGTTCTAACATGACCCTTCTTTGTACGAATAACAACATCGTCTTTTTCATGGATATGCTCAAAGCCAACAATTCGGTGAGGCTTTGATTTCAGTTCCCGTAACATTGCGGAACCTTTTTTCGCCCTTGATGACTTTTCAAATTGCTCCAGGCTTATTCTTTTACATGCCCCTCTCTGTGTCATCACAAATAAATATTCCATTGGGGATAACCGATTAAAAGCCAATCCATTAATCACAAATTCATCTTCTTTTAACTGAATGGCCTTAACCCCTGCAGCACGCTGGCCAATTGGCAATACCTCTTTCTCTTCATACCAGAGGCCATACCCTTTATTTGTAGCGATAAAAATATCCGCATTTCCGTCAGTTAAGTACACATTTACAAGTTGATCCTCTTTTTTCAGATTCAGAGCGATTAATGGCCTTGAATATCGTGCAGAAGCATATAAATTCAGTGTACTTTTTTTCACCATTCCATTTCTCGTGAAGAAGAGAAGATTTTTTGCTGCATCAAATTCCCTGATTGGGATAGCTTTAACTATTGTCTCTTCTTTTTCCGTTGATGCAATGTTGGTAATATGCTGCCCCAGCTCCTTCCAGCGTATATCTGGCAACTGGTGAACAGGAATAGGCATATATCTCCCCAGGGAAGTGAATAATAATATATGGTCTGTCGTATTTAATTCATACAACCCAATTAAGTGATCTTCTTCTTTCATCATAAAATCTTCATCAGAAGAAGCGGTATAAGACCTGACACTCGTTCTTTTAACATAACCCTGATTTGTTACAGATACGATAACATCTTCACTTGCAACCAGAACTTCTACATTAATCTTTAACTCTTCTATTTTGTCTTCTATTCTTGTTTTTCTAGGCTCTTCATACTGCTTTTTCATTTTACGCAAGTCTTTTTTTATAACAGAATATAACTTCTTTTCATCATTTAAAATCTGTTGATATTCCCTTATTGCAGCTTGTAATTCCTCTGCTTCCTTCTCAAGTGAGGTTATATCTGTGTTGGTAAGACGATATAATTGCAATGTAACAATAGCTTCAGCTTGTTCTTCTGTAAACTGATATTGCTGTTTAATCCGGTTTTTCGCATCTTGTTTATCGTTGGATGCTCGAATTGTCTGGATCAGTTCATCTAAAATGGAAACAGCTTTAATTAGACCTTCTACAATATGGGCACGTTTTTCCGCTTTTGCTAAATCAAATTGTGTTTGCCTTGTAACAACTTCCTTTTGATGACCAATATATGCGTCAACTAAGTCGACTAAGCCTAATAACTGGGGTGTCTTGTCTTTTATTGCCACCATATTGAAATTATACGTAATTTGCAGATCCGTGTTTTTATACAGATAATTGAGAATGCCCTGGCTGTCAGCATCTTTTTTCAGTTCCACCACTATTCTTAAACCTGTACGATCCGTTTCATCTCTGACTTCAGCAATCCCCTCGACTTTTCGGTCAATTCGCAGTTCGTCCATCCGTTTCACCAGAACAGCTTTATTTACTTCATAAGGAATTTCGTCAATGACAATCTGTTCTCTGTTCGCTTTTAACGGTTCAATCTTTGCCTTCCCTCGAACAACAATCTTCCCTTTTCCAGTCTGATAAGCTTTTTTTAATCCTTCTTTACCTTGAATAATTCCTCCTGTTGGGAAATCCGGCCCTTTTACATATTCCAGAAGATCATCAACAGTAGCATCAGGTTTTTCAAGCTTTTTAATAATAGCATCAATTACTTCACTTAAATTATGAGGAGGAATCTCTGTTGCATAACCTGCAGATATACCTGTCGATCCATTAATTAATAAATTAGGTATCCTGGCAGGTAATACAACAGGTTCATCTATGGTATCATCAAAGTTCGGTATATAATCAACCGTCTCTTTATCAATATCCCGAATCAGTTCAGAAGCTATTGCGGAAAGTCTTGCTTCTGTGTAACGCATCGCAGCTGGTGGATCCCCATCCACACTACCGTTGTTACCATGCATCTCAATAAGTACGTTTCTCACTTTCCATGTCTGGCTTAATCGTACCATTGCTTCATAAACAGATGAATCACCGTGTGGGTGGTAGTTACCTATAACAGTACCAACAGTTTTAGCAGACTTTCTAAAAGGTTTATCATGGGTATTTCTCTCTTCGTGCATTGCATAGAGTATTCGTCGCTGAACCGGTTTTAATCCGTCTCTTGCATCAGGCAATGCGCGATCCTGAATAATATATTTACTGTAACGTCCAAACCGATCTCCCATTACTTCTTCTAAGGGAAGATCGAGAAAATTCTCTTCGATTGCCAACGGGACTCCTCCTATTTCTGAATGTTCTCATTATCAATGATATTATCTTCTTCATCCAAACTGAACTTAACATGTGACTCAATCCATTTACGTCGGGGCTCGACTTTATCCCCCATCAGAGTACTCACACGTTTCTCCGCTCTAGCCAAGTCGTCAATTTTAACCCTTATCAGCGTTCTCGTATCTGGATTCATCGTTGTTTCCCAAAGCTGATCTGCATTCATTTCACCTAGACCTTTATAACGCTGAAGTTGGTATCCTGTCTTATACTGCTTCGTAATTTTCTTCATATCATCTTCATTCCATGCATATTCTACTTTGGCTTTTGCTCCTTTGCCTTTTGTAATCTGGTAAAGTGGGGGTAAAGCAATAAAAACCTTTCCCGCTTCAATTAACGGTCTCATATAGCGGTAGAAAAATGTTAACAGGAGGACTTGAATATGGGCACCGTCCGTATCTGCATCTGTCATAATTACAATTTTCTTATACTGAACATCTTCAAGAGAAAAATCCGCACCAACTCCTGCACCAATAGTATGAATAATTGTTGAGATTTCTTCATTTTTTAACACATCACCTAATTTGGCCTTTTCCGTATTGATGACTTTCCCTCTAAGCGGCAGAACTGCCTGGAATTTACGGTCTCTTCCCTGTTTCGCGGAGCCGCCTGCAGAGTCCCCTTCAACAAGATACAATTCATTTTTATCAGGGTTTCTTGATTGAGCGGGGGTTAATTTTCCACTTAGAAGGGCATCCTTTCTTTTTTTCTTTTTACCACTTCTTGCTTCTTCTCTTGCTTTTCTTGCGGCAAGCCTTGCTTCCTTCGCCCTTACAGCTTTTCTTATTAACATTGATGAAATATCCGGGTTCTCTTCAAGGAAATATAATAAATTTTCCGCTACTACCGCATCAACAGCAGATCTTGCTTCTGCTGTTCCAAGTTTCCCTTTCGTCTGCCCCTCGAATTGTAATTTTTCTTCAGGTATCTTTATAGATATTACTGCAGTAAATCCTTCGCGAATATCATTACCTTCTAAGTTTTTATCTTTTTCTTTTAGTAAATTAACTTTTCTTGCATAATCGTTGAAAATTCTGGTTATAGCAGCTTTTGCCCCTGATTCATGGGTTCCACCATCTTTTGTTCTTACATTATTGACGAACGATAATATACTTTCCGCATAACCATCATTGAATTGAAAAGCAAAGTCCAATTCCATTCCTAGCTGTTCTCCTTCGAAAGCTACGACAGGATGCAAACTGTCTTTATCTTCATTTAAATAACTGACAAATTCTTTTAAGCCGTCCGGATAGTGATATGTCTCTGACTGATTGTCATTTCGCTCATCGATTAATTCAATAGTGATACCTTTTAATAAAAAGGCAGCCTCTCTTAGTCTTTCAGATAGTACTTCAAATTGAAATACGTCTGTGGAAAATATCGACCGGTCAGGCTTAAAGGAAATCGTAGTGCCTGTCTCCTTTGTTTTTCCTTTCTTCTCCAACGTAGTAACAGGCTTTCCACCCGATTCAAATCTTTGTACATACACATGTCCATCACGTTCAATGGTAACCTCTAACCATTCGGAAAGAGCATTCACAACAGAGGCACCCACACCATGAAGTCCCCCACTTGTCTTATATCCTCCTTGACCGAATTTCCCTCCAGCATGCAGCACTGTGAGAATTACTTCGGGAGTAGGCCTGCCAGTCTGGTGCATCCCTGTAGGCATACCTCTCCCTCTGTCTTTTACTGTTATACTATTATCTTCATGTATCACAACTTTTATAAAATCCCCATACCCTGACAGCGCTTCATCTACAGAGTTATCTACGATTTCAAACACTAAGTGATGTAACCCTCTCGTATCTGTACTGCCAATATACATTCCAGGCCTTTTTCTGACTGCATCAAGACCCTCCAGTACTTGTATGCTATCATCTGAATAGGTTGTATTTTTTGCCATTTTACATTTTTACCCCTTCCATTAACCGAACAAAACATTAACATCTAACATTCTAACCCATTATATATACGAAGTGTCAATCTATATTTTCAAATATAGAACAAATGTTCCTAGAAGTAAAGCGTTTATTTGCCTTTTAATACCGCATGAGCGACCTTGATACACCTGTCCATAATTACTGATTTTCCGTGGTTTTGTAAATAATCATACGCTTTTGTATTTACTACACCTTGCTGCATCCAGACATAAGGAGCTTTAGTTTTAGCAATTTCTACAGCTAACTCTTCTAAGTATTCTGGTCTTCTAAAAACATTTACTAATTCAAAATCTTCTTTAACATCAAGTAACGAAGGATAAGCTTTTTCCCCCAGTACTTCATTTACAGTAGGATTAACAGGAATAATCCGATATCCAGCATTTTGCATCGCTTGTGAAATTAGATACGATGTACGCCCTGGATTATCAGATAAACCAACTACAGCGATTGTTTTTGTATTATTTAACATTTCAAGCATTAATTGTTGTTCATTTTGAATACCCATCATTCTACACCTCATTTTAGTTGATTAAACCACGGACAGTTAATTTGTGCAAGTATAGATCCGCAGTTTTGACCGGATTGCTCCATCTATCATTACATGTTCTTTATCGGCATTCTCTTATAATATGTAACATAGTTTTTCCAAAATATAAACAGTGAATATATTCAATTGCTGAAATACATGCTACAATAGATTTATCAAGAAATGTAAGGAGTTTGTAAATGGACTACATAATATTAATCATTATTGCTTATTTACTTGGATCCATTCCTACAGGTTTAATTGTTGGTAAAGTAGGTTTTAAAACAGACATCCGGGAACATGGCAGCGGAAATCTTGGTGCTACAAATACCTTTCGTGTGTTAGGGGTAAAAGCCGGAATCATTGTTACACTGGGGGATATCCTGAAAGGAACCTTAGCAGCATTATTACCGGTACTGCTTAACTTCGATCATATTCATCCATTAATTATTGGTGTATTTGCAGTAGTCGGACACGTATACCCTATTTTCGCAAAATTTAAAGGTGGTAAGGCGGTCGCTACTTCGGCTGGTGTCATACTTGGGGTTAACTGGTTGTTATTTGTTATTATGGTGGTAAGTTTCCTAGTTATATTATACTTAACAAAATATGTTTCACTTTCGTCGATGTTAACTGGAATTATAACCGTTATTGTAACAATTATTCAACAAGAGATTGGATTAATGATTGTTACCGGCCTTCTAACTATTTTTGTTATTTACCGGCATAAAGCAAATATAAAACGAATTATCAATAAAACAGAGCCAAAAATAAAATGGATGGGATAATGAGGGATCTGCAGAGGGATCTCTCATTTCCATGTTAAGTTGTCTAAACAAGCGAAAAAATTGAATATTTTTACGTTATTCAGTATACTTTGAAATAATTGTAATGTAGGAAAGGAGTTTTGGGACATGTTCAGTAAACTGCCAAAACAATTACCCAATAAGCAAGAGCGGCACAAGCTGTTTGGCTCTGTTGAACCAGGGGAGAAAACAAAGCCAACTGAAAAAGAAAAGATGCCTGATCTTCAAAACACGAAAAAAGACTTTCTCTTTGACATAAATCAAGTAGGTATTGCAAATGTGAAACAACCTATTTATATTTCAAGCAATATAAAACCGTACAACCAAACTACTATTGGTAATTTTAAACTGACTTCTGCAATTAACAAAGACAGTAAAGGAACCAATATGAGCCGGTTTACAGAACTGATGTATGAATACAGTAACGGGGAACCTTTAATGGTTTCAATCAGTGAATTAAAGCGATTCACCAAGGAATTAACAGATAAGCTGCAGCAGGAGGATACACAGATAACCGTATCATTTCCATGGTTTTTTGAGAGAAGCGGTCCGAGTTCTGCTATTACGGGAATGAATCATGCAGAAGCCCGTTTAACAGTTATTTATGACAGAATTCACGGCTATCAGGTTGATGTAGCAATAGAAGGAACGGTAACAACACTTTGTCCATGTTCAAAAGAGATAAGTGAGTACAGTGCGCATAACCAGAGAGGAATCGTGAAAATAGGAGCACAATTAACCCCTAATTTCGATGAGGAACAAGTTGATTGGAAAGCAGCTTTATTAGAAGCAGCTGAAAGTAACGCAAGTGCTCGTATACATCCCGTTTTAAAAAGACCTGACGAAAAAATGGTAACAGAACAAGCTTATGAGAATCCTCGCTTTGTAGAGGATATGGTACGACTTGTAGCAGCCGATTTGTACGAAATGCCATTTGTGGAGAAGTTCTCAGTAACTTGTCAAAATGAAGAATCCATTCATCTCCATGATGCAATTGCTACAATATCCTATGATAAAACTTTACACAATTAAGGGATTTTTTTAAGAAAATGAAATGGATATTTATTGGTATTATTCGTTTTTATCAAATTGCGATCAGTCCAATTTTCCCTCCAAGTTGCCGGTTCCAGCCAACTTGTTCACAATACAGCATAGAGTGTTTTCGTCGGTTCAATCTCTTTAAAGCGAGTTATTTAACCATAAAGCGAATAATGAAGTGTCATCCCTTCCATAAAGGCGGGTTTGATCCAGTTCCAGAAAAAGAAAACAATGCATGATCCTGAAAAGTGATCTTGCATTGTTTTTTTCTAGTAATTATTGAAATTCTTGAGCTGTTCCATTTGGTTTTCGGCCAGTAAAATCTCTTTCTGCCGCTCACCAAAAAGGTCGAAATGTGGATATTCTTTATCGAAATGAATCCATTCTGCCTTTAATCCATGCTGCTTACCCCAGCAGATCAGTTTATTTATATCACTGCACCCAACTTTCGTAACAGTTTTACAGCCGGGAAAGCGTTCATCAATCCAATAGTGAGTAAGAAAAGAAATCTGGCCCTCTCTCACACTTTTTTTCCAGTTTGTTAATGTCTTACGATCGATTCCAAATGCCATTACTTATCCTTTCTTATTGCTTTTTCATATGCATGATGCCAGTCAGGAAATTTCTTTTTTAATGATTGGGGCCGGAATGAATGCTTCTGGACAATTACATGCTGCGTTTCTCCTGTTACAGCAACCTCATTATTATTATTTAAAATTCGATATCCATAAGTTGTTCGAATACCATTATATGATTCTAACCATGTTTCCACATAAGCTTCTTCACCATACCGAATTGGCTGTTTAAATTGGATCTTTGCATCGATTACTGGCGAAACTATGCCTTCTGCTTCCATTTCATGATATTTAAATCCTAACTCTTCAATAAAAGCTGTTCTGCCTATCTCGAACCAGATTAAATAATTAGCATGATAAACAACTCCCATTTGATCTGTTTCCTGGTACCTTACCTTTATCGGTGTATTAGTTATCATTGCTTATTAATCCCCCTAGTAGATTTCCATGCTAATTCAAAATCTTCTTTAAGAAGCTCTGTTAAATCCTCAGTATTGCCATTTAATTCGACTCTTAAAGCTTGATATTGGATTGCTTCATTTATTAAATTCACTACAAATCGCCCATTTCCATTGATTTTCACCTGAGCGAATTGTTCCAGTAGAAATGTTTCCACTTCTTCACTTAATGAATAATGAAATTGCTTCGTATGGGATATCACCATTTCCAATAACTCTTCGTCAGTATAATCATCAAAATGGAAGTACTTCTTAAATCTAGATTCCAACCCCGGGTTACTTGAAATGAACCGCTCCATCTCATTTTTGTAACCTGCTAAAATTACTACAAGATTCTCATTATGTCTCGTCATTTCATCAACTAATGTATCAATTGCCTCTTTTCCAAAATCCTTTTCCCCCCTGTACAAGGAGTATGCTTCATCAATAAACAGAACTCCACCTAAAGCTTCGCGAATTTTATTTTTGGTTTTCATTGCTGTTTGGCCGACATAACCTGCCACAAGATCACCTCTTGAACTAATAATAAGGTGTCCTCTCTTTAACAATCCACAGTCTTTTAAAATTTTCGCATAAATTTTTGCAACAGTGGTTTTACCAGTTCCCGGGTTACCCGAAAAAACTGCATGCAATTGTATAGGTACAGCAGGTAGATTCATTGATTTTCTTTTTTGTTGGACTTTGACAAAAGCAGAAAGTTTTTTCACTTCTTCTTTTATATTATTCAGGCCAATTAGCTGGTCTAATTGTTCCAGTGGATGGTCCGAATCGCTATCCTGATTAAGTGATAAAATATCTGATCGGGAAATTCTCATATGGTTTAACCAACTGTTTTTATTAATTAAACTTCTTGTTGCTCCTATATGAAAAATCACTTTTAACACGAGATCTTTTACAGTTCTGGCATTACCAAATGATTCATCAACCTTTGCCTTTTCAATAAGTGAACGAAATGAAGATAGCGCATTTTCCGTAAAAAAATAATCATTGTTCAAAGCAGTTCTCTCAGCAATCTCCAGTAATTCTTCTTCATCAAAGTCAGGTAATTGGATAAAATTCCCCTCCGGAAATCTACTTCTCATTCCGGGATTTGCCCAAAGAAAATGATTCATTTCTTCTGGATATCCTGCGATAATTACCGCAAAATTACTTGCATATTCCTGACTTGTCATACTGGCGACTAATGTATCAATTACAGCTTGTCCATAATCATTACCTGATTGTTCTTCCCGCTTCAGGTTATATGCCTCATCAATAAATAAGACGCCGCCTAATGCTTTTTTCACGTAATTTAAAGTATTTTCTTCACTTTGCCCCATAAATGAACCAACAAGCTGAGACCGGTTAACTTCCACTACTTTATTTGATTCTAATAAGCCCAGTTTGTAATAAATGTTCGCAAGTAACCTGGCAATTGTTGTTTTCCCTGTGCCTGGATTCCCTGTAATTACCATATGCAGCCCTTGTTCATCGATCATCTGGAAACCTGCTTCTTTACGTTTTTGCTGATACTTTAAATAATGGTAATATTGGTTAATATATGATTTCACTTGATCTAAACCAACCATATTGTTTAATTCATCCAAAGGATCTTCTGTCTGCTCATCTTTTAGGAAAGAAGGCAGCTCCTGATAAAACAAATGAATAGCTCTGTTTATTTTATCTACTTCTTCATTGTAAAACGCAATATCCTGGACAGATTTTTTGTGTTCCAGTGCATAAGCAAGCCCTTCAGCAATATCTTCCACTGCTTCCACTTGATCAAATATATAATGGTAAGCATTATTTAGTTTAGAATTCGAATAGACTGCAGTTCCTTTCAGTTCCCCGATCGCTTCTAATTCATTAATTAAAGCTCTTACTTTTTTCAATTTGACTGGATCAAAATCTGTTTCGCGAATAAAATACTGTGAAAAATCCTTTTCTTCTAATGATTGATATACATGAAGATAGTGCTTTAATGTTTGAATTTCTTTTACCATCGGATGATTCACTTTATCCGAATGAACCAATAATTCATTTAAATGGTCATCAGTAACTTGCCTTTTTAGCCTGTAGTAAATTAACATAGCATAAAGAATGGCTTCTGAATCTTTATCTGTTTTTAGTAACTCCTCTTCGTAATGATCAATTATCCTTAATAATTCTATTTCTGTGAAAGGAGGATGATCCTCAAAATTACTCCAGTTATGTAGTTTTTCTTTAATCATATGAATATTATTCATCTGTCAACACTCCTCTGTAAATTTGGAAAAACCTCTTAGAAATACACTAAGAGGAGCATGAACTAATCTATTTTCTTCAATTCATTAACATGTTGTTCCATTTGTTCATATGTCATTATTCCATTTATACGTTTAATTACTTGCTGGTCACTTTGTCTAATAATAAAAGTTGTTGGAATATTGATTACCGTATACTTGTCATAAGCTTCGCCCTCTGTGTCCAGTAAAATTTCTAAATCATATTGTCCACTATCCAGAAATTTCTCGACTGCACTTATCCCGTTGTCCATACTCGTTGCATTTATTGCCAGCACCTGCAATAGATCTGGGTATGATTGTTCTAATCTTTCTAAATCGGGCATCTCTTCTATACATGGCTTGCACCATGTCGCCCAAAAATTAACGAAAACAAAGTCTTTCTCGATTTGAGTTAAATTATACTCCTCACCTTGCAGGTTTTTTAACAGCAGATTAGGTGCTTCCATACCCTCTTTCAATAGTTCCTGATTTGGAGGTGTAATAAATCCGCCTTCCACAGATGTATCTCCTGTTACATCATACTCATTAGGGCCAGTTTTCGTAGCCTGGTCAAAGAGCGTTGGAAAATTAGTATAAATAACTGTGCCTATTAAAGCAATTATTATAATCCCTGCAATAATGTTCTTCGCCATAACTTTTCATCCTCTAATGATATATTAACTGCAGTCTAACATTTCATGCAATATCTCATTTATTATAAGCGATAAACAATACTACGTCTAATATTCCACTTGCCATTTAATATTACCTCTATCAAATAAACATATATTGATCAACGGGCTGTATCACAGGTCTTAAAATATAAAAAAAGAGACAGTTTATCAATAAATAAACTGTCTCTTAATCTATTAATTTGCTAATTTATTTCGTAATACCATTTGAAGAATTCCACCATGACGGTAATAGTCGATTTCCACATCACTATCAAAACGAGCAATTGCTTCAAATTCTGTTGTTTTACCATCTTCACTTGTAGCAACAACTTTAACTAGATCACGTGGTTTAACTGATTCATCAATTTGAACTTCAAAAGTTTCTCTTCCAGTTAGTCCGAGGGAATCAGCCCCTTCTCCATCTTTAAATTGAAGAGGAAGAACACCCATCATTACAAGGTTTGAACGGTGGATACGCTCAAAACTTTGTGCAATAACTGTTTTAATACCTAATAAATTAGTACCTTTAGCTGCCCAGTCACGGGAACTTCCCATTCCGTAATCATTACCTGCAAGAACTACGAGGCCAGTACCATCTTCCTGGTATTTCATTGCCGCATCATAAATCGGCATGATTTCCTCAGTCGGCCAGTAAGTAGTATACCCGCCCTCAGTACCTGGAGCTAGCTGGTTTTTGATACGAATGTTAGCAAATGTTCCACGCATCATCACTTCATGATTCCCCCGGCGAGAACCGTAGGAATTAAAGTTACGTGGTGACACACCATTTTCCTGTAAATATTTACCTGCTGGCATATCCTTTGCAATTGCTCCAGCTGGTGAGATATGGTCAGTTGTTACTGAATCACCGAACTTACCAACTGCACGTAATCCAGATAATTTGTTTACCTTTCCTGCTTCTTTGGAAAGTCCTTCAAAGAAAGTAGGGTTTTGAATGTAAGTAGATTTTTCATTCCATGAATACAATGGCTGATCCGTTGTCTCAATTGCATTCCACTTTTCATTTGATTCGAATACATTTTCATATTCTTTACGGAAAATTTCTGGTGTTACAACACTAGCAACTTGTTCACGAACTTCATCCATTGAAGGCCAGATGTCATCAAAGAATACGTCGTTTCCATCTTTATCTTTTCCTAACGGATCTTTCTTCAGGTCGATATCAACTGTACCTGCAAGAGCATATGCTACAACTAATGGTGGTGATGCCAAATAGTTAGCTTTTACTAATGGATGGATCCGTCCCTCAAAGTTACGGTTACCAGATAATACTGAGGCTACTGTTAAGTCATTATCTGCTATCGCCTGTTCAATTTCTTCACGTAATGGACCAGAGTTACCAATACATGTAGTACAACCATAACCTACCAAGTTAAATCCTAATTGATCCAGGTATGGCATTAATCCAGAATTCTCCAGGTAACTTGTCACAACTTTTGAACCCGGTGCTAAAGAAGTTTTCACATATGAAGGTACTTCAAGCCCTTTTTCTACTGCTTTTTTGGCAAGCAAACCAGCACCAAGCATGACATAAGGGTTTGATGTATTCGTACATGATGTAATTGCAGCTATAGCAACAGCTCCTGTTTTCATTACAGTTTGGTGTCCGTTCGGATGTTTGATTTCTACTTCCTTATCAAATTCAGAAGCATCTAACCCAAATCCCTGGTTACCAGCAGGTGCTGTAATAGCTTTATTGAATTCATCTTTCATATTTGATAATGGTATTAAGTCTTGCGGACGTTTAGGACCAGATAAGTTAGGTTCTAATTCTGATAGATCTATTTCTACCAGATCAGTAAACTCAGGATCCGGCTGGTCCGGAGAATACCATAGATTATTTTCTTTGCAGTATTTTTCTACAAGTGAAATATGCTCTTCACTTCTGCCTGTTAATCTTAAGTAATTTAATGCTTCCGCATCAACAGGGAAGAACCCGCAAGTTGCCCCATATTCCGGTGCCATATTGGAGATTGTTGCACGGTCTGCAAGAGGCATATCTTTAAGGCCAGGACCGAAGTATTCTACAAACTTGCCTACAACTTTCTTCTCACGTAACACTTGTGTAACTTTAAGTGCCAAGTCAGTTGCAGTAGTACCATTAGGGAAACTTCCTGTGAACTTCACACCAATAACTTCAGGTGCCGGGAAGTAGGATGGCTGACCAAGCATACCAGCTTCTGCTTCAATACCACCAACACCCCATCCAAGAACTCCTAAACCGTTTATCATGGTAGTATGAGAGTCAGTTCCAAATAAAGTATCAGGGAATGTATCAAATTCGCCATCATTATTTTCAATTGCATGAACTACATTTGCCAGATATTCCAGGTTTACCTGGTGAACAATACCTGTTGCTGGCGGCACTGCACGGTAATTGTCAAATGCTTTTTGCGCCCAGTTCAAAAATTCATATCTTTCTGCATTACGTTCAAACTCTAACTCCATATTAGCTTGTAATGCTTGTTTAGTTCCATATTCATCTACTTGAACAGAGTGGTCAATAACCAGATCAACTGGAACTTCCGGATTAATATCATCTGGTGAACCGCCCATATCAACCATTGCTTTTCTTAAAGAAGCCAGGTCTACAACAGCAGGAACACCGGTGAAATCTTGTAAAATAACTCGGGAAGGTTTGAAAGGAACGTCTTCCGCATTACCTTTCCCCCAATTTGCTAAACTTTTAACATGTTCATCTTTAATAACATGTCCATCATGTTGACGAACTAATGATTCTAGTAATACGCGAATCGAGAAAGGTAAACGGTCAATTTTACCCAGACCAGCATTTTCTAATGCTTTTAATTCATAGTAATTGTACTTCTTCCCATTTAACTCAAATTGCTTTTTTGCTTGAAATGCATTCTCGCTTGTCATTTTGATTAAGTTACCCCCTTCAAAAATGTTAGACCGAATCTTATTTAATTCATATCTCTAGATACTATTCTTATAGTATGCACCTTACTATTTTAAATGAAATCGGTTTATAAGTAAAATGTTTAAGTGCAAAAAATCAATGAATTTAGTTGTTTTTGAAAATTTATTGTAATTAATTGGCAGAAAAATATATTAAATTGGTAAATGAATGCTAAATGTACTACCAACATTTTTCTCTGATTCTATTTTAAGAAAACCGTGATGATTCTCTATAATTTGATTAGAGATCATTAATCCCAGCCCGGTACCATTCTTTTTTGTAGTGAAAAACGGTTCCTTTAGTTTATGGATGAGATGTTTGGGTATGCCCGGCCCCTGATCGACGATAGAGATCACACAAGTATCGACAGTCTTTTTAATCGTTGTCAAAATTTCCCCGCCTGCTGTCATTTCTTCAATTGCATTTTTTATCAAATTAATAAAAACCTGCTTCAGTTGAGATCTGTCACAATAAATAACTACTTCATCTTGTACATCCAGATACAAATCGATATTATATAAGTTCGCTTGTGTTTTTAACAATGTAATCACATCAGACACCATTTCTGATACACTTTCTTCCGATTTCTCATCAGTCATCGGTTTAGAAATAAACAACAGTTCAGATGTAATAGTATTAATTTTATCTATCTCATCCATCATTATTTTATAGTATGCTTCTTTATTTTCCATCCCTGCTTGCAATAATTGTATAAATCCTCTTAAAGAAGTTAAGGGATTTCTTATTTCATGAGCAATACCTGCTGCCAGCTGCCCCGCAATTGACATCTTTTCAGAACGGATAAATATCTCTTCTGCCTGTTTTTTGTCTGAGATATCCTTGGATACAGCCAATATTTGCTTCTCACCATTCGGGAAATCAACGACAGAAATGTTTGACTCAAAGATAATATACTTACCTAATTGATGTCTTATATGTAGATAATACTTTTGAGGTTCATATGACTGACGGTCAAAATGCTGATCAACATATTTTTGGTCGTCCTGCAAGATATAGCGGAAAACTGATTTTCCAAGCAAGTCGTCTTTGGAATAACCTAATACTTTCTCTACTGACTCTGATACAAATGTTATCTGACCAGAGAAATCACTCAGGGTAATTAAATCAAATCCTGACCTTTCAACAACCTCTAAAACTTCTGGTGGTAATTGGGAAATACATGTATTAACTTTGTTAACCTTTGTTTTTGTACTTTTATTAATTAAGTCAACATGATTTATCAACTAATTCCCCTCCTCTCTGCTATTTTGCCCCTGGATTTCCTTCTGAACGGTTAATAATAAACGTGTAAAATAACTGAATATCTTGCTATAATTTTAATGATCTACTAAAATAATATGAGAAAAATGTAATAACATGACTTTTATTTATAATTCATTGTTATATTACTATAATTTGTATAAATTGAAAATGTTCTTGGTAGTGATTTTATCAAAAAGAAGTGTGAGGGATTTGTATGTCTTTTGGTTTCTCCATGTTTATCGTAGCATGGTCCTTTATATTAATTGGTTTACTGGCGATTGGCGGTTTTTTTATGTTCCGGAAATTTTTAAAAAGTTTGCCAAAACAGGACGGAAAATCAGATCTTGATTGGGAAAAGTATTATATGGAACGGTCCATCCATTTATGGCAACAGCCAGAGAAAGACTTCCTCGAAGACCTTGTTTCGCCTGTACCTGAGTTATTCCGTGATGTTGCCCGTCAGAAAATAGCAGCAAGAGTCGGTCAGCTCGCACTTGAACGCAAACAAAAAACTATAACAGAGAAACTTCTCATAGAAGGATATATACTAGCTACCCCAAAAAGAGATCATAGATTTCTTAAAAAGAAGCTGGCTGAAAAAAACATCGATTTAAAACAATATATTCACTTGTTTGATTTATCTCCTGAAAACTACAGGAATAAAAAATACGCAACGAAAGGGCAAAGAAATTCCTAGAAATTCTGCGCTGTCGTTGCGTTTTTTTATTTATTGATCCTCTGAAATTGTTAGTACAATAGTAAGTGAAATTCCAATAACAGTTAAATATACGCCAATATCAAACAAAGTTGCTGTGGCTAATTCCACTTCACCAAAAACAGGAATATGAAAATAATCAAAAGTCTGACTTAAAAACGGCTGTCCGAAGACGAAAGATCCAATAGCTGTAGCTAAGGCAATGAGTAATCCCACGCCTATTAATATACGGTAATTTATTGGCAATATTTTATTAACCGCTTCATATCCATACGCCATGTACATCAAAACAATGGCAGCGGAGGTCATTAGTCCACCAATAAATCCGCCACCTGGCGCATTATGACCAGCTAAAAAAATATAAACAGAAAACCCCAAAAGAATAAACGAAATGAGAACTGTCATTGTCCTTAAAATTAAATCATTTGTTCTTATCATCATAAATAATGAAACTCCCCTCTAAACTATTCACTTATGTATAATTTAAAACCCTTGAAAACCGAAGAAACTTGCTAAAAATGAGGTTAACTTAGTCATTAAATCGAAGAATAGAAAGAACCCCATAAATATCATAACATATCCTCCGATTTTAACCAATTTATGAGAATTTTTTTTAATCCATTTCATTTTTCCAATAAAGAAAGCCAATATAAAAAACGGCACTGAAAATCCTAGTGAATAGGCAGTCATTAGTGCTATTCCGGCTTCTGTATCTGTTGCAGCAAGTGAGATAACTGCCATTAAAATCGGCCCTGTACATGGAGTCCAGCCTAAAGAAAATGCCATTCCAATAATTATTGAACCGATAAAGCCTGCTGGTCGGTTCTTGAAGTGAAATTTTTTCTCTTTCATTAAAAAAGAAAAGTTAAGTATACCGACAATTACTAAACCGAAGAATATTATTAATATTGCACCAACCTGTCGAATTAAATCATCCCATCTAAATAAAAATTCTCCAATAAAACTTGTAGCAAATCCTAATAATATAAAAATGCTCGAAAAACCAATAAGGAAACATAGTGTATGAATCACACTTTTATAATTAAACATTCCTTGTTCTTCTTTAATATCGTTGACACTCATTCCTGTAATATAGGATAAAAATGCAGGATATAATGGCAGCACACATGGTGAGATAAATGATAAGAAACCAGCCCCAAAGGCTATAAATACATTTAGATCAGTCAATACAGTCACTCCAAATCATAATTGTTCTATAAATAGCATAAAACCCCTGCTTTAAATAAGCAAGGATTCTATTTCAACAATTATGTTACATTATTTATTATCCACCTGGTTATTCATCGCGCGCATCATTTGTTTGATTTTCTTCTGCGATGGTTTTTGTCCCATTTGCATCATTAATGTTCTTAGCATGGATATAATAGGATTTATAAATACTATGCAAACCGCTCTTTCTGTTGAGTAAAATATACCATAAATAGTGCCTCCAATCAAGAAAAGATATAGTTTGCTTATATTTTACTTTTCCTAAAATGGTTGATCTTTCTCTATCAAGTTTCTACCTTATTATATATATTTCTGAAAGAGTCACCTTATCTAAATTAACATATTTTTACTGTAATAACCTTTGACTTATCCTTCCTAACTTCTGGTTCATATATGGCATATCTTCTTTTGTTGCTATGCTATCTAATCTGTTTATTACTTCTGTATGGTATTCCGTGAGGTTTGTTGTCTGTTCTTGTACCATATCTAGTTTCTTTTCCATTCTATCTAATCTACTATTAGTCTGTTTTTGTTCTTCTTTTATCCCTGAAACTTCACCTTTGACCCCTACAATTTCATTTTTCATACTTTTAATTTCATCTAATATCTGCATGAGTAGCTTTTCATTTTCCACTTTCCCCACTCCTTTTTACTTGCTATTATAGCATGAAATTATATACATGCTGTTAGGGGGGATAAATGAGGATTTAGAAATAAATGATTTTTGGGTGATTGTAAAAAGAATGACAGGCAATTTAATCCCCATCCTCTGAGATTAGTCTGATTCATCTTTTTTCTTTGTAGCAATTTCCATTATTTTATCTATGTATAATTTTAAAGCTTGATCTACGGCTTTTTCGTCTTCTAGTTTTGATTCATCTTTTATAATGGTTGTTTTGAATGTGTAATGTTTCCTTTTTTTACTCATATTCATACCTCACTTAATCAACAAAAGGATTCAGTAATCTAACTACTTAATAACATTATTCCCTTATTGAAAAAGGAAATACAAAAAAAGCCACTTATCAAAGTGACTAATAAAAACTATTGATAATTTCCATCTGCGTGCACATCAAATACTAAAAAGTAGCCAACCGTTTCCCCATTTTCCACTCTCGATGTCATGCTAATAAATGGACAGTCGTCTTCAGCATAGGTTTTTATTAGATGGTTTATGTTGTATGTATCTTCTTCTGCATCCTTATCAACTTCTAGATAAACAGTACTGTAATTTAGCATATATCTGCCTCCTAATAATACGATTCAACAATAAAGCGTCCTGTACATAGTTCAATTATATTATATATTTGCAAGAAATAGTAGAATTTTTGGCGATTATAGTCTTTTTTAATCATATATCAGAAAAATATGGTAAAATAGGATTAAAGGAGGGTTTTAATGATTGAGCCTCAAATCAAAAATATACAAGATATTGAGAATATGGAATGATGTGGACGCAATTAGAAAAAGAAAAGTCGGTAAAAGGGTTGGAAAACGTGTGGCAGGGAAAATTACATGTCGAATGATGAGAAAATTATTTAAATGAGAGATTGTTTACTAAAGGAATATCAACTATTAGATTAAGAATTGGAAATAAATTAATATGTAATTTGAATAAAGAGGTGGGATTTATATGTTTAAAACACTCACAGTATCATTATTACTATCTATCGTTTTAATTGGTTGTACAAGTAATAACGAAACAGTAAAAGGTTTGCCAGATGATAAAGAGCTGGAATTAGAGAATTTTAGAAATGTACTTTACAATGAAAAACACTCGAACTATGTGACAGATATTGAGTTTAGTGGAAGAAAAGAAGACTGGGGTTATTCACAAGGTTTTAAAAGAACAGGGTATTTTTTAGATATAACAATTGATTCCACAGAGAAGTTAGATACATTATCAAATGAGGAAAAATTTCATTTACTTAGATCAATGATCGATGATATTAAAGCAAATGATGATTATTCTTATGCAGGTAAATCCGACATTTTTAAACTTGGTAAAATTACTTTAGAAACACAGGGTAATAGCTACTCAATGGATATTCTAGACGAATGGGATGAACACAAATATAGTCTAGTAATTAATGATGTAGAAATTTACAGAACAGATGAACAAAATAACAAATTTATACAAGAAACAAAGAAAAATGAAGAAGAGAAAAGAAGAGAAGATATTTATCGATTTATGGAAAATAAATATTCAGAAATTACAAATCAGGGTGAAGAATACGTACCAGAAATACATGATCCCATAATTGACAAAATGGCAAGTGAGGAATTTGGTATAAGTGAAAGCGAAGCAAATAGAATTTATTTAGAACAAGCAATTGAAAATTAAATTAGATTTACTATCATCTATTGTGGGTGTAGACCAATTTACTTAACGAATGACTAAAATTATGTTAAATGGCAATACTCAAGCTAAAAAGTGAGGATGTCATAAATGAATTTGATTGCATTATTATTGCCTTAATAATAATACTTTACATCTATGTTGTAATTGGAATTAATCCAAAAGACAAAGGAAAACCGATATCTGTTTATGAATTTAATATCACACAATGTGAATCATACATTGAAAGACAGGTATATAAGGGATTAATACAATACGGACTACACCCCACACCACAATATTCTGTAGGTAAATATAGGATTGATTTAGCATTACCTTCTAAAATGATTGCAATTGAATGTGATGGGGAGGCTTACCACTCTTCACCGGAACAAAAGGCACATGACAGGAAAAGAGATAGGTGTTTGAAGCGAAAAGGATGGACAGTATTGAGGTTTTCGGGGAGTAAAATAAATAGGGATTTAAGTGGGATAATTTAAAAAATTAAGGAAAGTCTTGAACAGTAGTAAACTTTTTATTGAGGGAAATAAAACAAAAAACCCCATCCAATGTATGGACAGGGTAAATCACGATTTAGACATCTCTAAAATTCCCCAACAATTACCGTATCGATTAAATTTTCTACCAGCGTGTGGAAGTAGAAGTGCTACAACTTAATTTTAAGATAAATCAACATTCATAAGTTTTTTATCCCCCCCTAGCCTTATAAAATCATTATTTTATCTATACCCCTTCATATACCCTTATATATGCTAAATAGGCTATTCTGGGCTTGTTTGTGGCTTACATGGACAATAAAAAAGAGTAGTCATAAACTACCCTTCTAATTAATCCGCTATTAAATTCAATTCCTTAATTATTTGTGCGCTTGCTCCCACTACCCTATTTGTTGTTCATACTGCTTCACTACTTTGTAAAAACTGTTCTTCTTTAGTTCCAGTAGCTTCATAAACTCTACACCTGTTATCTCTTTTGCCTTCCACTTGTCATAGTTTGCTTTTAATGTTTCCTGTTGGTTCTGGCTTAATGTATCTATGTTTAATTGCGGTCTACCTAAATGCTTACCCTGTGCCTTTGCTAGTGCTATGCCTTCCGCTTGTCGCTTTCCTATATTCTCTCTTTCTCGTTCCGCTACAAACGATAATACTTGTAATACTAAATCACTTACAAATGTTCCTAATGTATCTTTATACTGTGTTGTATCTAATAAAGGCATATCCAAAACTTTAATATCTGCTTTTATATCCTCAGTAATTTCTTTCCACTCGTTCATGATCTCTCTTGAGTTTCTACCAAAACGGTCAATCGAATGGATATAAAGCAAATCACCTTCACGTAAATTATGCTTTAATGACTGATAAGCGGGTCTATTAAAATCTTTTCCGCTTTGCTTGTCAATATAAATATCTCTTTCATCAATTCCTAACTTCTTAACTTCCGCTATTTGTCTACCCTCATTCTGTTCTTTACTTGATACACGTATGTAAGCAAATGTTTTTGTTGTCATATCGTTCAATCCCTTTGTTTTATTTGTTATCTTAATTATACACAAATAGTTTATAAAGGTCAACAATAATTTATAAACGTTTGTAAAATGTTTTATACACCTATAAAAACATAGTAAACACTATAATTAGGATAGTTTGTAAAGGTACACTTAAATAAACGCTATTAAAAACCAATCCGCTTCAACGTAATCAATAATAAACACCTATCGTTATGCACTCGAACAACACTCGACTAAAACCCTTATATATCAATGCTTTCACCCACTTTCCGGCAAATACTATTAAATAGTAAAACATTGTCATATCAACGTTTATAAGGAGTACTAAATGCTATCGTTTCGATAACACCATTCTACACAGAGAACACTTGTTCATAACAAAGAAATAAGACTATATATAAATAAAAAAGGATACAAGCAACCGCTCATATCCTGATATGTTTATATTTTCTTATTTTCTGTTTCTACAACTACATCATCTTCAATATGAATGATATATTTTGCTAGATCGATTGGAATTGTGTTAAACGTAATATATTCCTTATTCTCTACTTTTTCACCAACTGATAATATTAATTCTTTTATAGTGTCATCCATATTTTCATCAAATTCATATAATATATCCATATTTTTCCTTACCCTTAAATTCTCTTCAACAAAAAAACGAGCAATATCTTGCTTAACACGTATCATCTTTACAAGTTGTAAATCTGTCTTTTCAAAAGCAACTATTTTAAATGTTCCATTATCTTTTACTTGTTGTTCATAACAAGGATAAAAAATATCAATGTAATAGCTTATATCATCGGTTAGATAAGTTCTAGGTTTATATGGTACATATTGACGCACACACTTGTTTAGTAACGAAAAAAGCAATTGAACATATTCATTTGTGATGTCTAAATGAAAAGGCAGAAATTTAATGTAATACTTCATTAAAGCCTGCACATGGTTGTAAGCTCCTATTCTGTTATAGTCCATAAAACCTTTTGAGATTGGATAAATTCTATATTTTGCTTGAGGAGTAATACCGTGTTTATTTACATCATCCCAATACTCCGTAAATGTCATGTGATAGATTAAATCTTTATCTTTATTATATTTTTGATCAAATTCATAAATCTGTTCAATATACGGAAAATCTTCCTTGTTGAATATGTAATGAGGATTGTTTGTTGCCATTTACATTTCTCCTAACCTTAGTAATACTTACTTTATTTGTTGAATAGTATTGTTTTAGTGGTACACGCTTTTTCAAGTGGTACACAGAAGGAACACACTTTTTGAAAGTATGTGTCACCTATACCTATACTCTCCCAATGAATAGGACAAAAGTGGTACACAGTTTCATAAAATTCAACAACTCGATATATAATATAATCTTTTATGTATGTATGTTATTATTTCTTAAACTACACTGACTTAGAAAAAAGTATGATACTATGTACCAATACCCTTAAAACCCTTATAGCTCAAGGATAGAGGTGGAACACATTTTTTTGAAAGTATGTGCCAATCCCCCAAAAGTATGTACCATTTATTAAAAGTATGTACCACCTTTAAATAAAACAAATTCCTCTCCATGTCGGCTTTCTATCATTTTTTCTTGGTCTGTAATCGCTTGGATTTTCCAAATCATATGTATTTCTTATTTGTTTATTAAATTTAATTTTCGATAATGGTCTATAACCATTTTCTTCGCAGTATGTTTTATAGGATTTAAATAAAATGTCACCAATAATCTCCGCATCATCTTTCAATTGGCAAATTTCATCAACAAACAACTCAATAGGATTAGATTCTTTCATATGATCGTTTTTCATCTTTTCAGTATGTTCATTTTCTGAAAATCGATAATTGTTTGACCTCAATCTATCCAACCCATTCAACGCTACATTTAACAATGTGGATAGCGATTTTTCAGTTGTCAGCTTTTCAGGTAAATCTTTATCTTCGCCTTTGCCACCTCTAAAACGGTATGGAAGTGGAATCATTATCCATCTATCTAACCATGCAACAGACATATCACTAGAATCAGGTATAGCATTCATGCAAAAGATGTGCTTTGCAATTGGTTTAATGATTTCCTGTGGTTTGCCTTTTTCTTCTACCAATATTTCGCCACCTGTAACAGATGATTTAAACTTACCTGTATCTGCAAAGCGTTGACGTTTCATATCATCTACTATGTTCAACACTTTATCTTTTAAGCGAATTGCACTAAATTTGTCACCGTCAATATCTTGTGCTGGAACAGTAGAATAGTTACCTTTACCAACAAATGCTTGTAACATGCTAACTACTACTGATTTACCACTTCCACCACTACTATGTAATATGAAGGCTTTTTGCGCTTTCGTATCATTTGTTAAAATATATCCAATCATTTCATAGATTAATGGAATTGTTTCATTATGTACGATGCTTCCAATAAAATCACTTACAATTGAATTATTAGCTTTAGGATCATATGTAATCGGCAATTGAACAGTTGATACTCTTTTATGTGTATGTGCTTTTAATTCTCTAGTTTCTAGATTAAGCAAACCATTCTTTACATTAATCCAACCATCATCAGGATTCACTTTAATACTTGAAGTTCTAATATCGTTATTCGTTTTAATCCAATCAATTACTTCTCTTTTTCTATGTGAAGAACTTTCATCTTTCAATATTCTTTGGATAGCATTATTTATCTTAGGTTCACCATTAGGTAAGTAAACACCATTCTCATAAAAATAAAGGGTGCTACCATCAAAGAAAGTATGTTTTTCTTCATTTATTGCTTGACCTAGTTTAGATGGTAGAAATTTATTCTTTTCCTTACTAAAAAAATTCTTTACATCCCATTTATTCCCTTTATAATTTATTTCATTTTTGTTGTTTGAAATTTCATAAGATTCTTTCGTTCCCTTCTCATTATGTATTGATTTTTCAATATTATTATGTAATTCTTTTTCAAGTTTAGGCTTCCATTTTTCAACATATTGCTGAAATACTTGATCTTTATTCTGATAATCTTCTTTAGTTAATATGGTTTCCCATAAAAAATCTTTATTATGTCCATTAGCAATTTGCTTTTCGTATTCTTCTGGATATTTCCTTTTTACGACTTCACTCTTTATTGGAATTTCATAATTATTCCCTTTTATTTCCCATCCTCCAAATGGATTGATTCTAAGATATTCCGTATTTTCCATATATTAAATTGCCCCTTTTTATTTGTAATTATTGATTTTGCACCTTGTAATCTTTTAAAGTTGAAATTAGTTGATTATCCTTTTCAAATAATGTAAAAGTTAATTTATTCTTAGGATTAATTGATTTTGTTATGTAAGATATTCCATTTGCTTTTAAAAAGTTTGATAAATCTTTGCTATAGCAAAAGAAGTAATTATTTTCCTTTTTCATTTTATCCCCTCATTTTTCTTTTTTACTACCTACAACAGCTATCGGACAATCAACGGCATCACCACCTTTCAGTATTATATTGGATTAAACTTCATTATCGAGTAATATTTGCTTGTAAATTTCAGGATATTCATTCTTCACTATGTCATGGATTATTTTGTCATCTGCAAAATTAAGAAAATCGTCAAAAGAAACTATATCAATATAGTCCATATAATCTTTCGCACCATTTGCAACAACCTCAGTTATGTTAATTGTTTTATCGTTCGTACTATTTTCCATTTATGCCATTCTCTGGTTGTAGTATAGATATATGGACACAACTTAGTTAAGTCACTAAAATTGAACTAACGAAAGGTCGTGTCCGTATTATGAGTCAAAAACGTTATAACCAAGAATTCAAACAAACTGTAGTTGAGCTTTATCGCTCAGGTACGCCGGTCAGCCAACTCTCTAGCGAATATGGTGTTTCAGAAGTAACCATCTATAAATGGATTAAGCAGCACTCTCCAATTGAGGGGACACAGGAGTTAACTGCGTCCGACGTGGAGGCTATCCAAAAGGAAAATCTTCGTTTAAAACAGGAGCTTGAAATCTTAAAAAAGGCTATGACCATATTCGCGAGAAAATAGATGAGCAGGAACTAATCGACCACATTACAAGTGAAAGCGAACATCATCCCATTCAAGTGATGTGTCGCGTTTTAGAGATGCCTAGAAGTACGTATTATCAGTCATTTCATAAGAAGCCTAATCGTTATCACGTAGCCAACGAAGAACTACTAGAACGTATTAAAGTCATTCACAAAGAAAGCAAAGGTCGCTATGGCGCACCAAAAATTCATAGAGAACTTTTAAAAGAAGGCTATTCATGTAGCTTGAAAAGGGTTCAACGTCTTATGAAACAAGCAGGTATTCAATCAAACATCACGAAAAAGTTTCGTCCAACACCTACACAAACACCAGTAGAAGAGCGTGAAAACGTACTAGAACAGGACTTTACAACGACATCGATTAATGAAAAATGGGTAGCTGATATTACGTATATCCATACACTTCGAGATAGCTGGTGCTACCTAGCATCCGTACTCGATTTGCATACAAAGAAAATCGTTGGTTATAAATTTTCTCGCACGATGACAACAGAACTCGTTCTTGAGGCTTTGGAAAACGCCGTGCAAGCCCAAAAGCCAGAACCAGGTCTGATTATTCATACCGATTTAGGTACGCAATACACCAGTGAAGCATTTCAAGAACAACTAAAAAACCACGAAATGATTGCGTCATTCAGTCGGAAAGGATGTCCCTATGACAATGCTTGCATTGAATCCTTTCACGCCACCCTGAAAAAAGAAGAAGTCTATCGAACCCAATATGAAAACTTTGAGACTGCGAGAATGGCCCTATTTCAGTACATTGAAGGCTGGTATAATCGCAAACGAATTCATGGCAGCATCGGTTATGTCACACCCGATGAGTATGAAAAAATGTGTCGTGTAGCAGCTTAATATATGGGTGAGGAAGTTATTCCCTTCACATTTTTTTGGCGCAACATCCATGGGTTTCTTTCTCCACGTCCCAATTAGATTGTCAAAGGCTCTTTTCACTTTGACAATCTAATTTGGGACACTCCATGAATGGTTGTTGTGCAAAAAACTTAATCTTTTTGTGTCCAGAAACTTGACGTAGATCCACTCCTTTAATATTTGATTTTTGTTTTCTTACTTAGCCAAAATAAGCGATTAATTTATTTCCGTTAAGTAATCGTACACTGTTCCAAGCATTAATATTTCGGCTTTCAGACGTTTTCTGAGTGTTCTTGTAGCTTAGATGATAAGATCATTGTCCAAGCTGAATGAACCACTAGAAACGCTTAATATTGGCTTATAACCATTATCTAACACCTTCATTCCAATGTATTGGTTGTCTTCTGTTTTAACATGAACTAAAAGCTTGTTTATTCTTTGTCACCTCCTTCTAATTTAGCAAAAAATTTATCTAATATTTCGTTTCTTTCTTCTGGTGTGGTTGCTTCAACTAATCTAGGATTAAACCCAACTACATTTCCATTTTTGAAAACTTGCTTAAATTCCTCATATTCCATTGGATATTCACATTTAAACCACTCTTCGACTTCCCTTGGCTCAATTTCACTAAATCCGAACTCAATTAACACTAGTTTCTTAAAGATTTCATCATTCATAATTTGATCAAATACTGTTTTCAATAGTTAATTCCTCCAAATATTTAAATTTTCGTGGTGCACCAAATGTACCGCAAAATCATCACATCATTCAAAATCCAGAATGATTTGAGCAATGTCGCATTGGTCAAAACCATACTCCTTTTTCTCTCTTAAATAATTTACAAAGTCTTTCCTTTTCCTGTTATCTTTCAAATATTGATTTAATAGTAAGAACAGCCCCTCTTCCTGCATCTGCGTATATTCAAGTTGATCTACTTTTTCATTAAATTTATTCATCTACATTGCTCCTTTTTAGTGATTAAACCAAGTTTCAAAACTTTCTGCAAGCTGAGATTCAATTTATTTTTTTATCTATACTTATATATTGAGCAAAAACTAAACAATAAATCTTACAAGATTAAAAATAGTACCATAAAACCCTGAATTCAACAGGAATTATGGTACTCACAGGCACTCTAATTATAATTTACAAATAGGATTCTAACTTGGTTTTAATATTTATTTCCGATTCTAATATATCCCAATCTTTCACCAACCCAATCATAGTGTGCATTGGATTTTTTATTGATAGATTGTACAATTCTTCCGGAGACTTTCCACTTTCATCACAGGATCTTAAATCATGTCCTGTAATCGGATGATAGAATAATATTTCAAGGGCTGTTTTTTTATCTAATCTGTAGCTAGATAAAAACTCTTCCAACGATATCTCAAAATGGGTGCGTTTATAATACCTAAATTGGTATATGTCAGACACGACATTTTTTGTATGATGAAGAAATTCATTGTTAAAAGTCCACACATCTTCTTCTGATTGTAGGAGATAATCCAATAATTGCAACTGCTTAGTGTGGATATTTTTCAATAAATAGAACAACTTCTGCTTTTGAGTCATTTGCACCATTCCTTCTGTATTCATTTTTATTTTCTCCTCTGTTACTAAATTTTTGAATAGTTGAATAGTTGACAATTAAAAAAATGTCTGTATAATAATAATTAGCGAAAATGTACTAAAAAGCGTATTTTTGAATTTATCACCTAATTCCTTGTTTATTTGGATATAAAATTTTCAAGGTACAAATAGTGTGGAACAAGATGTACGGCAATACAACTTGTTCGGAAACATATATCACTAAGAAAACACGTTACTAATTTAATACTCACAGTAAGGCTTGTTTAAAATTCAACATTTAGCAAGCCTATTTGTTATTTCGTAAAAAATGATACTCATATCTATATTATAAGTAAATTTTCCCACTTCTGCAAGTAAAGTTTAAAATTTATGAAAATATTTTTCCTGAAAAGGATTTAAATAATTGATCTATTTCATCATATAAGCCTAAATTGTATGATATATAAGCACCATATTATTCTATCTCCAATTCTCTAGCTTACTTACCTTTCCAACTTCACTTTGAACATTTCAAGCACAATCTTTTCTAATATTATCGGATGTACTTCATTCACTTTTTCACCTTCTTTCAAATTGATATGGCTGAGACGAATAAGATCAACATCAGATAGTCAGCTAGCGACTTAGACATTGCAATCACCTTTAATGCTTTGTATAATTGCCTGCTCTTCTTCTTTTGTCATAGGGATTAACCCCTTGCCAGCTTTATAGCTAGTGGCAACATTATCTAGATAAAAAATTGTGCGATACTTCTGATTCTCTTGCCGCAAATAATCTTCTTGTTTAGATACTTCATGAATGTCAAATAAAAAATAATCTTGATCACTTGTGAATATGATCCACTTCTCAGATACTTTCATTTATTTTCCTCCCCTTCATTCGCACACCATGTTGTGCATGGTATTATTATTGCACACTATGTTGTGCACGTCAATAAAATATTTTATTTTTGCACAGTATGTTGTATATTTTATATAGGGAGATGATTAAATGATAAAAGTTAAATTAAAAGAACTAATGGATAAGCACGATATGACCACTTCTGATCTTGTCAGAAAATCGAATAATGAATTGCATCGTAATACCATTAGTAATTTATTAAACGATAAAGTAAAAGGTATACAGTTTGAGACATTAGAGCATCTATGCCATATATTTAAGTGCCAAACAGTAGACATAATTGAATTTGTACCTACGGATAATCGGAACCTATAATACACATATCTAATGTCATTAAATCATCAAGCATCTTACTTAAAACTCCATTAAAGTATCCAGCAATGTTCTGGATGCTTTTTCTTTTACTCGCAAGAAATGTTGTCTGTATTGCGGAAATAGCCACTTCAATTAATTCAGCTTGTCCCTCATTGGTGTAATATTCTGTTGCTCTAAGTGACTTTGTTTGCCCTAAATAAACCCCATACAACCGACTTGCTATCTTTTTAGAGTCATAACCTAAAAATATTCTTATAGCCTCTGAGATAGCCTGATATGGCTTTGCATAATACGTATTAATTAATAGATTATTAGTTTTAGAATTATTGCTAGTTTTATGGCGGTTCAATTGCTCATTTATTCGAGTTGTTACAGCCATTGATAAAATAGCATTTTGGTCGTTCTTTGCATTTTCAATCGGTGGTTCAATTGAAGTCCGAAAAGATTCAAATACATAAAGATTGGATGATTGCGATTGATTAGCACGTTTCAACTCATGAACTGATAAGATACCCAATTTCTTCGCTTTTTTTACCATACGTTTAAACGTAGATCGGCTAATACCACCATTATCGTCTTTGGTAGCTTGTACAATAGTATCTATACGCGCATTGGACACACCAAATATTTTTGCGCAAAACTTAGTTAATCTTCTAAAAGCGATATATTCTGATTTAGTAAAATCTTGCTTATGGCAGGCTAAAAACATTTCGACGTTATTGTTAAAGTCTTTTAAAGACTTAAAATTGGAATAAGATTTAAACGATTCTATCTTGGATTGATACATAGTGATCCGCCTCCCTATATAAGAACGTTTGTTCTATAAAATGGGCAGACGTGCAGAATTTTTTAACTATACATTTTGGAAAAGAGTTGTTATAATATAGTTAGTTTAGATGACACGTTTTCTACACGTGTGCCAATGAGGGTTTGGAGCCGCTAACTCCTGCCCTCTATTTTTTATTTGAATTTAGCCAATGGACTTGAGTTATTTGCTTTTATTTTTAATTGTTCATTAGTTAATGATTGTAGATATATCTGGGTAGTAGATACTTGAGAATGCCCCAAAAGTTTGCTAACACTAAATAAATCAATATTTGCCTTTTCGTTGCTGATTACCTCAACCGCATAGAAATGACGAAATTTATGAGGATGTGCGTCCTTAACTCCTGCTCTCGTGGCTGCCTCTTTTACCACATTGTGAACAGTAGCATGAGTAATTGGATCACCCTTATAATTCAGGAAATAATGTGGATCATCGTATCCCTTAACCTCAAGGTATTGTTTTCTCAATCGTTCATATTTCATCATTATTCTTTTTAACTGATAAGAAGCAAACACAACTCTATCTTTGTTACCCTTACCATGGATAAGTATAGTGGTGTCTTTTATATCTTCGATGGTTAATGTTCTAGTCTCCATTGCTCGCAAGCCAAGATCACTCATCATTGCAATAAGCGTTTTATTCCTTGCTTCCAGAAAAGTTTTATCACTCCAACAACGTATCATTCTGTATACTTCATCCTTTGTAAAACCTTCTTTTAACCTCTTCGGTATTTTCGGTAAAGTAACTTTATCCATTGGATTTTCAGTTAAATATTCTTCTTTAATACACCAATTAAAAAAAGCAATAATCTGTTTCGCCATACTTTGAATACTTTGAGGTTGTAAGCCAGCTTTTTGCTTTTGATAGAGGTAGGAACGCATATCATGATATGTAATACTTTCAAGTTCTTGAATTCCTCTCTTCTCTACCAAGTATCTTTTCAATTGCTTGTATTCTTGACCTTTATTCTTCATCGTTTTTTCCGTATAGTTTCTTGCAAGACAGTAGAACTTATATTCGCTTAATGCATCTTCCAACAACAAAAAACCACCCTTTCTGCTTTAATTTTTCTAACAGAAAGAGTGGCTTTGTAAAATTAGCCTATTAAGTTTACATAGTTTTTATAATCCCTAATATGCCCCATAAAACCCCTGCTTTAAATAAGCAAGGATTCTATTTCAACAATTATGTTACATTATTTATTATCCACCTGGTTATTCATCGCGCGCATCATTTGTTTGATTTTCTTCTGCGATGGTTTTTGTCCCATTTGCATCATTAATGTTCTTAGCATTTGCTCATTAATTGGCGGGTTTTTCTTTAAATAGTTCATCATATATTTTCTCGCGATAAAAAAGCCGAGAGCGACTCCGGCCAGAAGTGCAACCACGATGAAAATAATCCATAGAATAGTGCTCATCCGTTTGTTCCTCCTTCAAATTCTCTCTCATACAGTATAGTAAATGTCGAATCATAATACAAGCAATCTTTGTAGGAAAAGAAGAAATCCCTAGCATAGTTGCTAAGGATTTCTACTTCATTAAAATAAGTCATTTACGTGTTTTACTACATTCTCCACTGTAAATCCATATTCTTCGATAACTTTATCTCCATTAGCAGAAGCACCAAAAGTATCGATAGCAAGAATTTTCCCTTCTATACCAACATAGCGTTCCCAACCTAGAGATGAAGCCATTTCAATTCCAACACGTTTCTTAACAGCACTTGGCAGCACTTGTTCTTTGTATGACGCATCTTGTTTATCAAAACGGTCCCATGAAGGAATACTTACTACACTTACATCTTTGCCCTCTTCTTTCAGCTTTTCCTGTGCCTTAACAGCTAACTGTACTTCAGAACCAGTAGCAACAAGAATTGCATCAGGGGTTTCTTTCGATGACGGACTAACAACGTAACCACCTTTTTTAACACCTTCATAAGCATTTTCAGCTGTTCCTTCAAGTGTAGGAAGGTTTTGACGAGTTAATACAAGTGCTGTTGGCTGATTAGTTGATTCAATTGCTAAGCGCCAAGCAGCCTGAACTTCGTTACCGTCAGCAGGGCGAATTACAGAAAGATTCGGCATTGCACGGAAAGCCGCTAATTGTTCAACAGGTTCGTGTGTCGGACCATCTTCCCCAACAGCGATAGAATCATGTGTTAGCACATAAGTTACTGGTAAGTTTTGGATAGCAGACAGACGCACAGCAGGACGTAAGTAATCACTAAATACGAAGAAAGTTCCTCCGAATACTTTCAATCCACCATGAAGCGCCATTCCGTTTAATGCAGCAGCCATAGCAAATTCACGAACACCGAACCAAATATTACGTTTATCAGGCTCAGCTGCTGAGAAATCTCCTGCATCCTTTAAGTTAGTTTTGTTGGAACCAGCTAAATCGGCACTTCCTCCAAATAAAGAAGGAACAGTTTTAGCAATGGCATTCAATACTTCTCCAGAAGTTGCACGAGTCGCCGCACTGCTACCTGTCTCATAAACAGGTAAGTCTTTATCCCATCCTTCTGGTAATTTATTATCAATTGCTGCTGATAATTCATTAGCAAGTTCAGGATGTGCATTTTTATATGCATCAAATAGTTCGTTCCATTCTTTTTCTGCTGACTGACCTCTCTCTACGACTTTTGTGTTAAAATCAGCATATACATCTTCAGGTACTTCAAATGGCTCATGTCCCCATTTATAAGCTTCTTTAGTTAAAGTAACTTCGTCAGCTCCAAGTGGTGCACCATGTGATGCTGCAGAACCAGATTTGTTAGGTGAACCATAACCAATTACCGTTTTCACTTCAATCAGTGTCGGCTGATCTGTATTTTGTTTCGCTTCTGCAATTGCTTTAGAGATTGCTTTTGTATCGTTTCCATCTTCTACACGAATTACTTGCCAACCATAGGCTTTGAATCGGTTTTCTACATTTTCAGAAAATGCTTTATTTAACTCGCCGTCTAATGAAATATCATTAGAGTCATAAAGCGCAACTAATTTACCTAATTTTAAGTGGCCAGCAAGAGATGCAGCCTCATGAGAGACACCTTCCATTAAATCACCGTCACTTACAAGGGCAAAAGTATAATGATCGACAACATTGAAATCATCTTTATTATATTTTGCTGATAAGTGTTTTTCAGCCATAGCCATACCAACACTCATAGCGATCCCCTGGCCTAAAGGTCCAGTTGTCGCTTCTACTCCGTCAGTGTGGTGTACTTCTGGGTGACCTGGTGTTTTAGATCCCCACTGACGGAAATTTTTAAGTTCATCGATTGACAGATCGTACCCTGCAAGGTGCAATAAACTGTAAAGTAACATGGAACCATGACCTGCAGAAAGGACAAAACGGTCGCGATTAAACCACTTAGAGTTTTTAGGGTTTTGATTCATATGCTCAGTCCATAATGTGTATGCCATAGGTGCAGCACCCATCGGTAAACCCGGATGACCTGAGTTAGCTTTTTCAATTGCGTCTATTGACAATGTACGAATTGTATTTATAGACATTTGTTCAATTTGAGTTGACATTTTAGTTCCCCTTTCAAAAAACAATATATGTACGCACATCTATAATCCTATAACGAAAATGAAGATTAGACAAGTATCTCTATCAAAAAAAGCTAATTTTTTATATTAATTGCACAATAATGTATGAAAATCGAAGAAATAGTGTGCACTATTTCTTCGATTTAAGTTGCTTTAATTTATCAGGGGTTACATCATTCCCATTTGGATCAATAACTGTCATTCCTTTCATATGGTTTTTAAATGACTTTCTCACATTTTTCAAATATTCCTGCCTTAATGTCTGCTGTTCCTTCTTCTCTTCCTGACTAAGTTCCTCTATTTTCGCCTTTTTTGCCAGTTCATTAATCCTTGCTATTTTATCTTTAGAAAGCATTATTATACTCCTTTACGTTAACTAAATAAAAAAAGTATACATATTAATTTGTATACTTTCTTTATTGTAAATCACTCATTTTGTTTTTTTCAAGCAATTCGTGTTCCTGGTACCGCCTGTGAACAGTTGCTTTCGAAACATCATATCCCATTCCTCGCAAAATGGAAGCAATTTCTGCAAATGTTAAGTTGTTTTTTCTTAATCTTACTACCTCTTCTATTGGAAATGACTTCCGCTCTCTCCCTTGTGCAAGATGCTGATTAGACAGGTTTTTGGCAGGATTAAACCCATTATTTACTGCCTTCTGCATACCGCGTTTAATCTTTGCATTATGTAATTTTCGCTGATATTCTTCTACTATAGAGACGATCTGCAATACCATGGAATCCCCTTCAGAAAGCTCTAATTTTCCGTTATGGGTAATTGTCAATATATTAATATTCATTTTACCCAATTGATGCAATAAAGCAATTTTAGCGTTCCCTCTCCCTATTCTTGTCTCATCCTGGATTAACAGAACATCAGCTTTTTTTTCCTGAAAAAGCTCCAGCAGTTCAAAGACACCTTCTCTCTCAATCTCATAACCACTTTGCTTCTCTTTTATTAATTTAACAACATGATAGCCTTTGTTCTCAGCAAATCGAGTAAGTTCTTCAGCTTGTCTGCTTAATGAACTTGTTTGTGTCTCTTTCTCTGTACTTACCCGGCAATAAATGATGGCATTCAATGGATCAACTACTCCTTGTTTTCATTTTATACATTAAAAATAAATGAGCTGTATAAAAAGATTATACCAGCTACAAAAGAAATCAAATAGAATAGATCAATTTTAGACATTTTTTTTAACATTATTACCCCTCCATAGAACCTTTGTTCGTACCTCTATTATATACGAACAAAGGTTCTTGTCAAGTGTTTTTCGAACGAGTGTTTGTTATTCTGGCGAACATATGTTATAATATTTCTAACAAATCATACGTTAAAGGAGTAACGATTATGACAAATCTTTCAAAAAGACAGGAACAGATCCTTGCTTATATTAAAGAACAAGTAGATTTAAAAGGATATCCCCCTTCTGTTCGGGAAATTGGGCAAGCAGTAGGTCTAGCTTCCAGTTCGACAGTGCACGGTCACCTTGCTAGACTGGAGAAAAAGGGATACATTCGAAGAGATCCTACGAAACCTAGAGCAATTGAAGTATTGACACAGGACAATGAAATCGATATCCCTAAGCCTGAAGCTGCTTTTGCACCTGTTATCGGGAAAGTTACTGCAGGACTGCCAATAACAGCAGTGGAAAACATTGAAGAATATATACCTATTCCCAGCACAGATGTACATAGCGGCGATCAGCTATTCGTACTGGTAATTGAAGGAAGCAGTATGATAGAAGCAGGCATTTTTGATGGAGACAAAGTTATTGTAAAACAGCAGAATACTGCAGTGAATGGAGATATTGTAGTGGCAATGACAGAAGATAGTGAGGCTACTGTTAAACGCTTCTTTAAAGAGAAAGATCATATCAGACTGCAGCCGGAAAACGCGACGATGGAACCCCTAATTTATGATAATGTAAGTATTTTAGGAAAAGTAGTAGGGTTATACCGTCATTTATAGATTGATAGTGAAATTCTACATAGAAATATGTAGAATTTTTTAACTGAATGTAGTGAGAATATCATTCATTGCTTTAGAAACAGGATGCCATTTGTAAACTATTTCCTCATTCAAATAAAACACATTCTTTGAAATGAAAAATCACAATTTAAATGCAAAAGTTTCTGTGGGGAAGACAGTAACCCGTTACTCCTATAAAATTATTTCTACTTACACGGTTATCCTTTTTGTATTCAACAAAAATATTAGCAGTTTTGTAAATTCATAAAGCGATAGATTTTATTACTCTATTGAAATATAAAAACCCCCTCACTTCGTGAAGGGGTTTTTATCAATTAATATGTCTGAATATATTGTTCTCTTTCCCATGGGTGAACTTGTGTTCTAAACATGTCCCACTCAATTTCTTTTGATTCAACAAAATGTTCAAATAAATGTTCACCAAGTGCTTCTATCACTATTTCGTCTTTCTTCAATTCTTCCAGTGCATCTGCTAAGGTTGCCGGTAAATCAACAATTCCGTTTGCTTCTCTCTCTTCTTTATCCATAATATAAATATTACGGTCAACCGCTTTAGGAGCTTCTAATTTATTTTCAATTCCATCTAAACCAGATGCAAGCAATACGGATAAAGCTAAATATGGATTGGCAGCAGGGTCAACACTACGCACCTCAACACGAGTACTTAATCCGCGTGAAGCCGGTACACGGATTAACGGACTTCGGTTAGCACCAGACCATGCAACATAACATGGTGCTTCATACCCAGGTACAAGTCGTTTATAAGAGTTTACTGTCGGATTTGTCACTGCAGTAAATGATAATGCGTGTTTAATAATACCTGCAATAAACTGATAAGCTGTCTCACTTAATTCTAATGGTCCATTTTCATCTAAGAATGTATTAGTCTTCCCTTTGAATAATGACATATTACAATGCATTCCAGAGCCGTTAACACCGAATAATGGTTTTGGCATAAATGTTGCATGCAGACCATGTTTACGAGCGATAGTTTTAACAACCAGTTTGAATGTTTGAATATCATCTGCGTGTTTAACAGCTTCAGAATATTTAAAATCAATCTCATGCTGCCCTGGAGCAACCTCATGGTGCGATGCTTCGATTTCAAATCCCATTTCCTCTAACTCTAATACAATATCACGACGGCAGTTTTCACCTAAATCGGTAGGTGCAAGATCAAAATAACCGCCTTTATCATTCAACTCTAAACTTGGCTCACCTTTTTCATCAAGTTTGAATAAGAAAAATTCCGGCTCTGTACCAATATTAAATGTAGTAAAACCTAATTCTTCCGCCTTTTTCAAATTGCGTTTTAAGTTATAACGCGGGCAACCTTCAAAAGGTGTACCATCTGTATTATAGATATCACAAATGAAACGAGCAACCTTCCCTTTTTCAGATGTCCAAGGGAATACTACGAATGTATCTAAATCCGGATACAACTTCATATCAGATTCTTCGATACGCACAAAACCTTCAATAGATGAACCGTCAAAAACCATCTGGTTGTCCAGCGCTTTATCTAACTGACTTAATGGAATCTCGACGTTCTTTATAGTTCCCAGAAGATCTGTGAACTGCAGACGTATAAATTTAACATTTTCTTCTTCAATTCTTTTTTTAATTTCTTCTTTTGTAAATCCCATGATCATTACCTCTCCTTTATATTTTAATGGAAGAATCGTGATAATTCTCCCTGTCTTAACGATGTTTTACCTAACCTGCCAGCATCGAATAATTCCTTATGCAGCATTTTACGCAATTCCTTTTCAGATAATTCAGGAGTTTCTACTGCTTCTTTCTCTACTGTTTTAGGCATTTCTTTCATTAATAATACTTGTTTTATGCCTGCTAAGTTAATACCTTTTTCGATCAACTCTTTTATTTCCAGAAGTCGATCAACATCATTAAAGGAAAAAAGTCTTTGATTTCCTTCAGTACGTGAAGGATGAATGAGTTGATGCTGCTCATAATAGCGAATTTGTCTTGCAGTTAAATCTGTTAATGATTTTACAACCCCAATAGAGAATAGTGGCATTGAACGTCTATCTATGTCGCTCACATCCTCACCTCTTTCTATTAACTTATAGTTATATTATAACCGGGATGCAACTTAGTTGTCAAGGGATGTTAGGAAAACTTACATCAGGTCTTATATCTAAACTAATTTATTTATTTAATGCTTCACAGGCGTTCATTACTGCCAGTTTTACATGCGCATAAGTCAAGCCGCCCTGCACGTATACGGTGTATGGCGGCCTTACCGGTCCGTCTGCTGTCAGCTCTAGGCTTGCACCTTGCATAAATGTCCCTGCCGCCATTATGACCTGATCATTATATCCGGGCATTGGTGCAGGATATGGTGTTACATGGGCATTAACCGGAGATTGTGTCTGAATAGCCTGACAGAAAGCAATCATTTGATCTGCTGCAGGGAAAGTCACAGACTGGATTAAATCAGTTCTCTTTTCTTTATAATGCGGTGTAGTTTCATAGCCTTGGTCTGATAAGTATTTAGATGTGAATATCGCTCCCCGAAGAGCTTCGCTAACAATATGCGGTGCAAGAAAAAGTCCTTGAAACATTTCCTGAAGCATCCCCAAACTTGCTCCTATCTCTTTTCCTATCCCGGGCGCGGTTAACCGATTTGCAGCCCTTTCAACAAGCAGCTTATTCCCTGCAACATATCCACCTGTTCTGGCGATCCCGCCGCCGGGATTCTTAATTAGTGATCCTGCAATAAGGTCTGCACCAATTTCAATTGGTTCCCTTTTCTCTACAAACTCTCCATAACAATTATCCACAAATATTACGACATCACTGCTTAATTCACGGACTTCCGAAATAATTGTCTGCATTTCATTTATGGAGATGGACGGGCGGTTATCATAACCCTTTGAACGTTGTAATGCAACAACCTTGGTGTTGTTACTCATAGTTGCTCTCACCATCTCCATATCCACTTTTCCGTTCTTTAAAGGAACTGATTGATATTCTATCCCGAAATCCGTCAGTGATCCCATATCATCTCCATTTGACTGGATAACACTTTCCAAAGTATCATAAGGCTTACCCGTTATATATAATAACTGGTCGCCTGGTCGGAGTATTCCGAAGAGTGCTGTAGTAATTGCATGTGTACCTGAAGCTATCTGGGGTCTGACTAACGCATCCTCAGCTTTAAATACTGTGGAATATACTGCTTCTAACTTATCTCTTCCATAGTCATCATATCCGTAACCGGTTGTTGGATTAAAATCACTGTCACTTACCTTGTTCTCCCGAAAAGCTTTCAGAACTTTTTCCTGATTATATATTTCTGTTTCAGCGATTTCACTAAAGATTGGAGAAATCGCCTTTTCTGTTTCTCGCAATTTATTTACTGATATCATTCTTGATGGTACTCCTTTATCTCTTTCATTATCGGATGATTAGGATCAACAAAGCCGCTAACCTCATAACCCAATAAATGATCCTGGTATGTTTCTTTATCCATAATCGTATATTGTTTCAGCTTTGACAAAACTTTGCCATTACCTTCAGGAATAACACAATGGTAAGATTCCCATAAATTCTGGATCACCTTTTCAATATCGCATTTAAGCTGCATTAGATCCTTTTCCTCCAATGCACTCAACAGCATATATGGATGGCTGTTCGGCACAAAATTTTCCCCATTAATTAAATCTTTCTTATTATATAAAGTAATTACTGGAATACTACTTGCATCCAATTCATCCAGTAAGTTCAATACAGTTGATTCATGATTATCTCTGTCAGGTGCGGCAACATCAATAACATGCAATATTAAATCCGCTTCTTTCACTTCCTCTAATGTGGACCTGAATGCTGCAATTAATGCTGTCGGTAAATCCTGTATAAATCCTACTGTATCTGTAATAATTACCTCTAACCCACTCGGCAGGTGCATTTTGCGAGTTAACGGGTCTAATGTCGCAAATAATTTGTCTTCCTGTAATGATTCACTTTTTGTTAAGTTATTAAACATCGTTGATTTACCTGCATTTGTATAACCTACCACTGCAATTTGAAACAATTGGTTTTTTCTTCGGTTATCTCTATATTGTTCTCTTTGATTAACGACAGATTTTAATCTTTGCTTAATTTCATCCATTCTCCGCTGGATATGACGCCGATCCGTTTCCAACTTCGTTTCCCCTGGTCCTCTGGTTCCTATACCACCGCCCAACCGGGATAATTCAGTACCTTGCCCATGAAGTCTTGGTAACATATAGGCATACTGCGCTAATTCTACTTGTAATTTTCCTTCCTTTGTTCTTGCTCTGCTTGCAAAGATATCCAGGATAAGCTGACTTCGATCTATTACACGTACTTGTAATTCTTCCTGCAGATTTCTAATTTGACTGCCCGATAATTCTTCGTTGGCGATAACAACATCGATATCTTCATCTTCTGTCAGCTCTTTAACTTCCTGTAATTTTCCTTCACCGAGGTATGTTGCTCTATGAGGTGTAAGTCGTTTTTGAATAATCGATTCAACTATCGTTCCATTAGCTGTATTAGCCAATGCCTCTAATTCACTAATAGAGTAGTGAAATCTTTCTTCATCTGATTTATCTTTCATTACTGCAATGATTAATACCCTCTCTATTTGGATCACCTTCTTTTTTTATTTGGTTTAGCTTCTGTTAAAAGTACATTGATTATGAATCCATAATTACAGTATAAGAAAATGGCGCTATTAGATGGTAATAGCGCCATTGTTCTATTCTTTATCTAAATTAACATTTTTAGCTGGAACAAATGTAGATATCGCATGTTTGAAAATGAGTTGTTGTTTTCCTTCCACTTCAATAAGTACAGTGAAATTATCAAATGCTTTCACAATTCCTCGTACCTGAAATCCATTAACAAGGAAAACCGTAACAGGAATTCTTTCTTTTCTAAGCTGGTTTAAATACTGGTCTTGAATATTTACTGATTGAGACATTATGTATCCTCCTCATTTTTTCTCTATAGAATACTAATTCTATTTTTTTCTTAAGAATCCTTCTAAATCTTTTAAAATATTTTCAAAAACTTGATCCTTAGTCTCTGGCAGTATTCCATACCAGTGTACTGACATTTTATTACGGAACCAAGTGTATTGCCGTTTTGCAAATCTCCTGGAATTCCTCTTTAATAACTCTACGGCCTGGTCAAGTGAGATTTCCCCTTTAATATAGGGTAAAAGTTCCTTATAACCAATTCCCCGCATTGCCTGGGAGTACTCCAGCCCTTGATCAACCATCCGCCTTACTTCCTCAAGTAATCCTTGTTCCAGCATTGCTTCTACCCTGCGATTAATTCTGTTGTAAAGTATGGTTCTTTCCATTTCAAGTCCAACAATATAAGGATCATAACGTGACTCATGTTGCCGCTGTTGCTGTTCAGTCATTGTAAACCCAGTACGGTCGTAAACTTCTAACGCCCTTATCAGTCTTCTTTCATTGTTGGGGTGAATCTTGGCTGCCTGATCAGGATCAACCGTTTTAAGTCTGTTATACGCTGACTCTATTCCCTTTTCTTTGATTTCCTTTTCTATTTCTTCTTGATAGTCCATACTTCTGGCTTGGTCACTAAAGTTATAATCATAGAGAACTGACTGAATATATAACCCTGTCCCTCCGGCTATAATGACCGTTTTGTTACGTGAGTAAATGTCATCGATGCACTCTCGCACTCGATGCTGAAAATCTGCAACAGAAAAATTATCTCCCGGATGTAAAATATCAATTAAATGATGTGGGATTCCTTTCATCTCTTCCTTTGTTACTTTAGCAGTCCCAATGTTCAGGTGACGGTATACCTGCATCGAGTCACCACTGATTACTTCACCATCAAATTTCTTTGCTGCTTCAATACTTAATGCTGTTTTGCCGACTGCTGTCGGTCCAACAATAACAATGATCTTTTTTCTCATACTTAAGTCCTTTCACGTGTTGGAAGCTTCATCCTTAAGTATACATGAATGAGCGTTTAAATTCATCTGTCACATAATGCGTTTAAACATCTTCTCCATTTCATATTTCGTAAATTGTATGATAACCGGTCTGCCATGAGGACATGTGAAAGGTTCTTCACATTTTCGTAAATCATCCAGTAATCGTTCCATATCGTTGTTATTTAAATAGTGATTCGCTTTAATTGATTTTTTACATGACATGAGAATGGCAGCGTCTTCCCTCAGTTTATGAATATTGATCTTTTGTTCTCTTATAAGTTGATCAACCATGATACGAATGATTTCTTCCTCATCACCTTTAGGGAACCATGCAGGGTGTGTTCTTACAATATAAGCATTTTGGCCAAAGTTTTCAAAAAATAATCCTACCTTTTTCAGTTCATCTTCATACTGGCTGATAATTAATGCTTCCTGTGAGGTAAATTCAAATGTTATTGGCACTAATAAGTCCTGCAAAATACTATCCACATCGCCAATTTTCTCTTTGAAATATTCATATTTTATTCTTTCCTGAGCAGCATGCTGGTCTATTATATATAGACCTTCTTCATTTTGGGCAATTATATATGTGCCATGATGCTGACCAATCGGATAGAGAATTGGAATTCGTTCTTTTTCGAGAGTATGTTCTGGTATATTTATTTCTTCAGAATTACTAAGTGCTTCAACAGTGTTCATAGAATTAACTGCGCCTTCACCAGTAGGCTCATTAACCTCATTTACATTTGCCAACACTATATCCTGTTCATAAAACCGGTTTTCTTTCTTATTAGTATCTTCAACGGCATTTTTTTCTGCTGTCGGCTCCCAGGTGGTTTGCTCAAAATTAAAGCTGTGTTGGGCAGACTTTTGCTTCTCCACTTTTGGCTGACTACCTGAAGGTATGAGGGTCTCCTTGTGAAATGCTTTTTTTATCATTTGTTCAATTGCTGAAAATAGTTCTTTTTCTTTACTGAATCTTACTTCAAGCTTAGTCGGATGAACATTCACATCAATCAGTATCGGGTCCATTTCAATATTCAGTATAACAATAGGTTGCCGTCCAATTGGCAATAATGTGTGATAACCATCAGCAATTGCCCTTGCAAGTCCAAGATTTCTAATTATTCTCCCATTGACTACTGTGGTTATATAATTCCTGGAAGAACGGTTTATCTCCGGTTTGGCTATAAAGCCGTGAATCGAGTAATCTGTTGTTTGTGCTGAAACTGGGATCATTTTTTTTGCCACAGACATACCATAGATTGCTGCAGCAATTTGTCTTAGATCCCCTTTTCCAGTAGTTTGGAATATTTTCCTCCCGTTATGAATTAATTCAAATCTTATTTTTGGATGAGAAAGTGAGATTCGATTAATAATATCAGTTATGTGGCCTAATTCTGTATGCACTGTTTTTAGATATTTCAATCTGGCGGGTGTATTAAAAAAGATATCCTGAACATGAATCTCCGTCCCTTTTCTCGCATCACTTCTGCTCTCCGATTGTAAATGCCCACCTTCAAATTCTAAAACAGTTCCAGCTTCTTCTCCTGTTGAGGTTTGTATTCGCAAACGGCTGACGGCAGCGATACTAGCTAATGCTTCCCCGCGAAATCCTAGTGTTCTTACATGGAAAAGGTCAGACTCATTCTTTATTTTACTTGTTGCATGACGCAGAAAAGCCTTTTTACATTCACTATGGGGAATGCCGCTCCCATTATCTGTTATTTTAATCGACTGCAGCCCTGCTTCTTCAATTTCGACTTTAATCCAGTCACTTTTCGCATCAACACTATTTTCGACAAGCTCCTTTACTACAGAGGCTGGTCGCTCGACAACTTCACCTGCAGCTATTTTATTTGCTAAGTAATCAGGCAGTTCGATTATATTCATCTAATTTCGCCCCTTCATTCCTTTCACTTTTTTCTGCAGTTCGTATAGTTTATTCATTGCTTCCATTGGAGTCATTTCAAGGATGTTCCATTGATTTATTAATGCAACAACATTCTCTTCTGCTTTTGATTGTTTACGGGTGTTGTTTTTTTCTTCAACAAAAAACGTCATCTGCTCCTCCTGAAGGTTGGTTTCCCTCTTTTGTTGTGACTCGGTTGGTTCAACATTTTTTGTCTCCAGTTGTGTCAGAATTTGCTGCGCCCGATCGATAAGGGCATCAGGTAATCCAGCAAGTTTAGCTACATGAATACCATAACTCTCATCAGCTGCACCTTGGTGAATTTGGTGTAGAAATACAACTTCTCCATTGATTTCTTCTGCCTTGACATGGATGTTTTTCAAACCTGCCAATCTTTCTCCTAAACTGGTCAATTCGTGATAATGAGTAGAGAATAAAGTCTTGGCATGGATATGATCATGAATATATTCCATTATTGACTGGGCAAGGGCCATACCATCATAGGTACTAGTACCCCGTCCTATTTCATCTAAAAGAATCAAGCTATTATTTGTTGCATGATGAATAGCGTGGTTAGCTTCCAACATTTCAACCATGAATGTACTTTGCCCTGACACAAGGTCATCAGCTGCCCCTATTCTGGTAAATATCTGATCAAAGATTGCGAGCTCCGCATGTTTTGCAGGTACAAAGCAGCCAACCTGTGCCATTACGATTGTCAATGCTAATTGACGCATATATGTGCTCTTACCGGACATATTCGGCCCTGTTATTAACAGCATAAATTTATCTTCATCAAGCTGAATATCATTAGGTACAAATGACTCATTTTTCATTACTTTCTCTATTACAGGATGCCGGCTTTCTTCTAATCTGACTGAATGCGCCTTACTGAAAGTTGGCCTTACATAATTATTCTCTTCACTCACTGTAGCGAAACTTTGCAACACATCAATCTCACTTATTATATCAGCCAGTTTTTGTAATGCCGGAATGTATGTTTTTACCTTGTCACGAATTAACAGGAACAATCGGTATTCCAAATCAACACTTTTTTCATCAGCTTCCAAAATTAGTGCTTCTTTTTCTTTTAATTCACTCGTAATAAATCTTTCTGCATTAGTTAGTGTCTGTTTACGTTCATACCGGTCATCAGGGACAAGGTGCAGGTTTGCTCTTGTTACTTCAATATAATAGCCGAACACTTTGTTGTAACCTATTTTCAATGATTTAATATTTGTATTTTCCTTCTCTTTTCTCTCCAGTTCTGCAATCCAGCTCTTCCCATTTCTTGAAGTATGACGGTACTGATCCAGTTGTTCATCATAACCATCCTTCAAGAGACCACCATCTGTTATTGAGACAGGCGGATCTTCGGCAATACTCCTATCCAAAAGCTCTCTTAATTCCTCCAATGGATCAATTTTATCACCGAGTTCCTGTAAAGTTGTATGATTAAATTGTTTTAGTAATTGTTTAACATAAGGAATTTTTGATAATGAATTTCTCAATTGCAAGAGATCCCGTGCATTTACATTACCAAAGGAAACACGGCCTGATAAACGCTCTAAATCATAGATTGACCGGAGTGATTCACGAACACCTTCTCTTTCCATAAACTGATCATACAATCCGGTAACCATCTCTAGCCTTCTGTCAATTAACTGACGGGAAAGCAGTGGCCGCTCCAGCCATTTCTTTAATTTTCTTGCCCCCATTGCTGTTACAGTTCGATCAATTACCCATAGGAGACTACCATATTTTTCATTTCTCATCATCGAGTGAGTAATTTCCAGGTTCCTTTTAGAATACATATCTAATGTCATATATTCTTGTAACTCGATCACTTGCGCTTTCTTTAAATGGTCGATCGAACGCTTCTGCGTATGATATATATATTGAAACAATAATTTACAAACATATTGTAATAATGGTTCATTAACACTCTCATTTAAATAATCCATCTGGTCAGGAATTTCCTTAGAATGAATCGCAGACGACACTGTTAATTGCATTTTTTCTTTCAGATCATCTCTGAATGATTCATTAATACTGTCATCAATCACTATTTCTTTGATCGGCCGATTATAAATCTCGCTCAAAACAGAAGACCAATCATTTTCAATCTTCATAACAAATGTATCTCCTGTCGACATATCCGTATAAGCAAAACCAAACATTTGTTCATCACTTGCATGCAATACCGCCAGATAATTGTTTTCTTTATCTTCTAGCATTTGGCCTTCCATTATTGTTCCAGGTGTAATTAATTGGACTACTTCCCTCTTAACTACCCCTTTGGCGGTTTTTGGATCCTCTACTTGTTCACAAATTGCTACTTTATATCCTTTTTCTATCAGTGTTTTTATATAGTTTTCTGCAGAATGATGAGGAACACCACACATCGGTATACGATCATCTTTTCCAGCATCTCTGCTTGTTAAAGTGATTTCCAGTTCCTCAGCAGCTTTTACCGCATCCTCGAAGAACATTTCATAAAAATCACCTAAACGAAAAAATAAAAAGCTGTCTTTATACTCTGCTTTTATCTTTAAGTATTGTTGCATCATTGGCGTATAACCCATTATCTTTCCTCCAAAATCTATAACTATTCATCGACCATTATAACATATCAGTTATGATATATATTCTACAGTGACTTTTGTTTTGTTACACTATTTGATACATCCAGTGCTGTACCCAACAGCATTTCCATTCATTCACTGGATTGATATTTTTCATCATCTTCACTAGTCAATATTTCCGATCATTAATTTGCATCCCGAAACTCTCCCTTGTTCTAATCTCAATCTGTTATTCTTTATTTTATCACAGCGCTCCACACACTTAATACTCACCGAGTAATAATCTCAATTTATTTTCTTAAAATTACTGATCCTTATTTAAAGACTAACATTCTAGAACTTTTCATAACTAAAATCGATAAAAAAATACAGTGTGGTCTTCTCCACACTGTAAGTATTATTCCTCTTCATCTTTATTTGCCAGGAAATCTGGATCTAATGACTCTAATTCTTCATCAGAGATTGACAAATCCCAGTCATCATCCTCATAAACTTTCCCTTTTGGATCTACTTTTACGCAAATTTTAGTATCACCAATCACTTCAACCAGGAATTCTCGTTCAACATCTACTTTAATTTTGTTTCCTCTTGTATCAATTGTACATTCCAAACAGTTTGGCTGCTGAATTACTTTGGCAACTACATCACAATCGTCACCTAATTGATGTTTGTCACGGATAGAGAGCGCAACTGTATCACAGTATTCTACTCGTTCTGATACTACTTCTGTTTTAGTATTATCACTGAAAGCATACCATACATTCGCTTCATAGCTGCCATGAATCTCTACTACGTCCTTTTTCACTAACTTTGCCTGATAGTTATGATTAATAATCCAGCATCCTAATATACTTGATGGTCTGTGAGATGGTGTAATGGTATTCGTTTCCTGGCTGAACTTTCTCCCTTTACCTATCACCGCTTTTGTAATAATCTCCCTGTATTGCTGGTCAAGAAAAGACATTGAATGTTAACCTCCCTTTCATTTCAATCCATCATATGCGAGATATTCACCTATAGTGCCTAAACTTTCTTAAAAGTTAACAGGCTATAGATTCTAATCCATCCTATGCAAATGCCTAGAATTGTGTACATAAATGAAAGAGAAGTTCCATATCATTCGATTAGCTTACCATTAAATGAATATTCTCATAAAAAATTAGCGGAGTAAGGATTAACAGTGATGTCCTTTGCTGGAACCTGTTTGTCCAGCCAATACATCTCCGCCTGTTGAGCGGATCACTTCATTGGTGATTTCTCTTGCAATGGTGTTAGACACAAGTTGTAATAAATCATTGATAACTACCTGTGATTCTTTAAATTCCTGCACCACTGGAATCTCATCTATTTCCGCTTGCAGTCGATCTATTTCTTTTTCAACACGTTTTAACGCTTCTTCTTTTCCGTATGCCTGGAAGTTGACTGCCTGTTTCTGTAATGCTTTAATTTTTTTAATCGTTGCTTGAATTTTATTATTATCATTTAATTTTGCTTCTAATTGTTTAAAACGTTCTATCTCCTCAATATTTGCCATCATTTTAGCTAAATTATGTGCTTCAGCAATTACTTCATTTCTTGTATACTTTGCCATTTAGTTCACCTCTACTACTGACTCAACCAACTCACCATCTAATGTCCAAGTCTTTGTATTTGTAATTTTCACTTCTACAATTTCTCCAATAATGGATTTCGGCCCTTTGAAGTTTACCAGCTTATTGCGTTCTGTATAACCTGATAAAACTTCCGGGTCTTTCTTACTTTCACCTTCAACTAATACTTTTACAATTTGACCTTCATATTTTTTCATTGCTTCTGCTGATTGTTTATTTACAAGCGCATTAAGACGCTGCAGCCGTGCTTTTTTCACTTGCATAGGAATATTATCTTCCCATTTTGCAGCAGGGGTGCCTTCTCTTGGTGAATAAATAAATGTATAAGCACTTTCGAATCCAACTTCTTCCACAAGTGACATCGTTTCTTCAAATTGCTCATCCGTTTCATTTGGAAAACCGACAATAATATCTGTAGTTAATGTTGCATTCGGCATCGCCTCACGTATTTTTCGGACTAATTTGAGATAATCTTCTCTCGTATATCGTCTTGCCATTACTCGCAAGATGTCTGAACTTCCGGATTGAACAGGTAAATGAATATGATCTAATAAGTTTCCGCCTTGAGCAAGAACTTCAATCAAGCGATCATCAAAGTCACGAGGGTGTGATGTAGTAAATCGAACTCTAGGAATATCGATTTTATGAATCTCGTCCATCAAATCACCAAGACCATAGTCAATATCCAGATCCTTGCCATATGCATTTACATTCTGACCAAGAAGGGTGATCTCTTTATAACCTTGTGCTGCTAAATGACGAACCTCCTGAATAATATCTTCCGGACGTCTGCTTCTTTCTTTACCACGGGTATATGGCACAATGCAATACGTACAGAATTTATCACATCCATACATAATGTTTACCCATGCTTTTATTTTTCCATTTCTTACTTTTGGTAAGTTCTCAATGATGTCGCCTTCTTTGGACCATACTTCTACAACCATTTCTTTTCCAAACATAGCTTCATTGATTAATGTTGGTAAACGGTGAATGTTATGTGTACCAAAAATCAAATCAACAAATGGATGTTTTTTCAGAATACGGTTTACCACTGACTCCTCCTGCGACATACAGCCACAGACACCCAGAATCAAATCTGGCTTCTCCAGTTTAAGTGGTTTTAAGTGTCCAATTTCACCAAATACTTTATTCTCCGCATTCTCACGGATTGCACACGTATTTAATAAAATAATGTCCGCTTCATTCGTGTCATCTGTTGATTCATATCCCATATTAGTTAGAATACCTGCCATTACTTCTGTATCATGTTCATTCATTTGACAGCCATAAGTACGGATTAAAAACTTTTTCCCTTTTCCCGCTGCTTTCATTTCCAGCGGAATATCAAAATCATAATGTATATCAACGTCTTTTTTTCTGCGGCTTCTTGCTTTTTTTAAATTTGGCGGTTCATATGTTGTTTGGAAATATTTTGATATCAATTCATCACTTGATAATTTTTTTAGACGGTTCAGGTTTTCATTCGTCTCGGATTTTACGTCCGGCGAATTTCCCTGTCTAATTTGCTGACTTTCTAATCTCTGTTTTTCGTTCATATTATGTCTCCTTTCTTACCCCTAATCAAACTACTTCATCTATTATATGGGATATGCCGGCGAATTACAAAGACATTCGCTAATTAAAAGGGGATTTTTTAATGAAATTATCACATGTTATCCTATTCAGTACACCCTGCGGCAGCTTCTTTTTCAGGTAGTCTATAAATATAGGATAATCAGAGATAGATGTAAGCCCATCAACAAGGTCATCGCTTCCATCAAAGTCTGATCCAAATATTATATAGTCTTCTAATCCTGATTCTATCAAATAGTTGATATGTAAGAAGAGATCCTCGAAATTTGCATAGTTTTTGTCTGTTACAAATTCACGAACAAAATTTATACCAATTAAACCTTCTTTATTGATTAAAGCAAGGATTTGCTGATCATCTAGATTTCGTGGATGTTGAGTAACAGCATGGACATTGGCATGTGAGACAATCGGATATTCAGCAATTTCAAGAGCATCAAAAAAACCTTTATAAGACGCATGAGCAAGGTCTATCCAAATCCTTTCCTGATTTGCCAATTGAATTACGTCCCGGCCAAACTCTGTTAGACCGGATCCACGACTTTCCATAATCCCGTCAACAACAAGGTTAGGCACATTCCATGACAGACCAATCATTCGAACTCCTAAACGAATCAGTGTCCGCAATTTAAAAAGGTCATAACCGATTAAGTCAAGTCCTTCAACTGTGAGCATCGCTCCCTTTTCCGCTTCCTCCAGACCATGGATATCCCTTTTATTCAGTATCAATTTCACATTGGGATAAGGCTTTATTATTTTCTCGAAAAAAATATCAGTCATCTGCAAGGCAGCTGCAAATTTAGCTTCAGAGGGTACAGTTGGCGGAACAAAAATAGCAAAACATTGGATTTTCACATTACTATCCATCCACTTTGAATAATTTACTGCAAGTCTCGGGTCATTATGAAAGTCATATTGATTTTCCCAGATTTTCCATAATGCATCGCAATGGCAATCTATCAATCTGATCCCCCTCTTTTATTCCAATTAAAAACCTGTTTGTCCAATACAAACAGGTTACTTAACAAAAAACAGGTTATCTCGGTTCGACAATTAGTTTAATCGCTGTACGTTCTTCATTATCAATCATAATATCAGTAAAAGCTGGAATACAAATGAGATCATCTCCGCTCGGAGCCACAAAACCACGTGCGATAGCAACTGCTTTCACTGCCTGATTTAGTGCACCCGCACCAATTGCCTGAACTTCTGCTGAGCCACGTTCTCGTACGACATTTGCAAGTGCGCCTGCTACTTTATTCGGATTTGATTTTGCTGAAACTTTTAATATGTCCATTCCTGGTACCTCCTTCAATTCCTATTGTTATCCCACTTTTACTATATTCTTCTATATGAAAGATATTCCTTTTTATTATGAACGATTATTAGTAAAAATTCAAATTTTATCACAGTGCGAGGCATTCTGAAAAGCTGCTAATCATCATGCGGGGATCTGAAACTAAAACTGACCAAAAGTCTCCTTTTAACATTAGTATAGCATGATCTAAATAACATTCATGAAAAGAAAGGATGGTCGTCATTAATTTGGATTCTCTCTATGTTGCTTGCATTTCCAGTAGTGGAATCCACATCTATAATTACTGCACTCAATTGCTTCCTTCCATCTTTCGGTACTTCGAATCTTACAGGTAATCCTGTCAAAAATTTCTTCAAAACTGCATCTTTACTTGTTCCTAATATTTCGTCATAGGGTCCTGTCATTCCTACATCACTAATATACGCTGTTTGATTTGGCAAAATTCGGTCATCTGCTGTTTGTACATGTGTATGAGTGCCGACTACTGCACTTACTTTTCCGTCTATATACCATCCAAATGCCAGTTTCTCACTGGTTGCCTCAGCATGAAAGTCTACAAAAATAATGTTTGTTCTCCTTTTTGCAATCTCAATTAATTCCTCTACTTTTCTAAAAGGATCATCTACAGGGTTCATAAAAGTCCTGCCAAGAAGATTGATAACTGCTATCTCTTTTCCATTGGATTTGATAAAAACTATCTCATTACCCGGGGTCCCTTCAGGCAAATTTCCTGGTCGAACCATATAAGGAGCATCATCAATAAATTGAAATATGTCTTTTTTGTCCCAAGTATGATTGCCCATTGTTATGGCATTTGCTCCCCACTCAAGTAGATTTTTATAAATCTTTTCCGTGATACCTTTTCCGCTCGCGGCATTTTCTCCATTCACTATGGAAATATGGGGCTGATACTTTGCTTTTAACTTTGGTAAATATTCCTGCACCATATCCCTGCCTGGTGAACCTACAACATCTCCGATAAACAAAATTCTCATGTAACATACCCTTTCTATTTAAAAACATCTGATAATAAATAAAGTGACCAAAAATGGCCACTTTATTTAGCATATTCGACAGATCTTGTTTCCCTGATAACTGTTACTTTAATATGACCCGGGTAATCCAGTTCATCTTCGATCCGCTTTCTAATATCTCTGGCAACTTTCGATGCTTCCAGATCATCAATCTCGTCAGGTTTGACGATAATTCGAATTTCGCGTCCTGCCTGAATAGCAAAAGACTTCTCTACACCAGCATAGGATTCAGAGATTTCTTCAAGTTTCTCTAATCGCTTAATGTAGTTTTCAAGTGTTTCACTTCTGGCACCAGGTCTTGCTGCTGATAAAGCATCAGCTGCAGCAACAATTACAGAAATAACTGATGTTGGCTCCTCATCACCATGGTGTGACGCTATTGCATTTACGACAACATCATTTTCTTTGTATTTACTTGCAAGCTCCTTACCAATTTCAACGTGACTGCCTTCCACCTCATGGTCGATTGCTTTCCCAATATCATGAAGTAATCCAGCTCGTTTTGCAAGTGTTTGATCTTCGCCAAGCTCAGCAGCCAACAGTCCGGATAAATAGGCGACTTCCGTTGAGTGTTTTAGAACGTTTTGACCATAGCTTGTTCTGTATTTTAAACGGCCGAGAATCTTTACTAAATCCGGATGGAGTCCGTGGACACCAACTTCAAAAGTAGTTTGCTCACCAAAATCTCGAATATATTCATCCACTTCTCGCCTGGACTTATCTACCATTTCTTCGATTCTTGCCGGGTGGATTCGTCCATCCTGAACTAGTTTCTCTAATGCAATTCGTGCTATTTCTCTACGAATCGGATCAAAACCAGATAGAATGACTGCTTCCGGGGTATCGTCAATGATTAGATCTATCCCTGTAAGTGTTTCAAGTGTTCGAATGTTTCGGCCTTCACGACCAATTATGCGCCCTTTCATCTCATCATTTGGAAGATTTACTACAGAAACAGTTGTTTCAGCGACATGATCTGCAGCACAGCGCTGTAAGGCAAGTGAAAGAATATTTTTGGCTTTCTTATCTGCCTCTTCTTTTGCTCTGTTTTCGGCTTCTTTAATAATTAGTGCAGTTTCATGAGTGACTTCTTCTTCGACACGTTGTAAAATAACATGCTTAGCCTGGTCAGTCGTATATCCAGATATCCGTTCTAATTCTGCTTGTTGCTCGCTTAACATTGCTCCAACTTTGCTTTCCATTTCTTCAATTTGTTGTTGTTTTTCTGTTAGCGAACTTTCTTTCTTCTCTAACATCAGCTCACGCTTATCCAACGTTTGATCTTTTCGGTTAAGATTTTCTTCTTTTTGCATGAGACGACTTTCAAGCTTCTGAATTTCCAATCTTCTCTCACGAAGCTCTTGTTCTGCTTGTTGACGAATTTTATGGTTTTCATCTTTCGCTTCAAGTAACGCCTCTTTCTTCGCTACTTCCGCATTTCTATAGCCTTCTTCAACAATTTGTTTTGCTAATTCCTCTGCACTCGAAATCTTCTTCTCTGCAATTCTTTTTCGAATCAGATAACCAACAACAATACCGACAAATGTAAGCAAAATGGAGATGATAATTGTTAACAATGTATCCATACTTTCACCTCCTCTTGCTATAAACTTGTACAAATTTTTTCAGTCGGCATGTACAATGAATACTTAAATTTAAAATATAATGTATAACAATTTTTTAAATTATACATTATAATTTTAATCTCCAATACATGTGATGTCAAGGATTGTAAGATTTTATTCCTTATTCATATATAAAGGAGAATTCTAATACAGTCAAAAACAAGCAAACCTTACTGTAAGCGCCTTATTTTCACTTAGTAAAAAAGCTGGATATGGATATCTATAGATACCAGACCCAGCTATCATAATCAATATTTCTTACGCTTCTTCATCCAAAAGAGACCCTTGCTCGTCAAATTCCTCATTTACGGGTACTTCTTCGTCTAAACCATAATGTGCTCGAATAGCCAGATAGATCTCTTCAGCCATTTCCGGGTTTTCCTTTAAAAATTGTTTAGAGTTCTCCCGTCCCTGACCAAGACGTTCTTCATTATAGGAGTACCATGCACCACTTTTTAGCACAATATCTAAATCTGAAGCTATATCGAGTATCTCACCTTCTCTTGAAATTCCTTCCCCGTACATAATATCCACTTCTGCCTGCTTAAATGGTGGCGCAACTTTATTCTTCACTACTTTAATTCTTGTTCTGTTACCTACCATTTCATTGCCTACTTTTAGTGTTTCTGCTCTACGTACTTCCAGTCTTACAGAGGAGTAGAACTTCAGTGCCCGTCCACCCGGAGTAGTTTCCGGATTACCAAACATTACTCCTACCTTCTCACGAATCTGGTTAATAAAAATAGCTGTCGTTTTTGATTTATTAATCGCACCTGACAGTTTTCTCAATGCCTGAGACATTAACCGCGCTTGAAGACCAACATGGGAATCTCCCATTTCTCCTTCAATTTCTGCTTTTGGTACTAATGCTGCAACCGAATCAATTACAACCATATCAATCGCACCACTGCGAACTAATGCTTCCGCAATTTCAAGGGCCTGTTCTCCGGTATCAGGTTGGGATAATAACAGTTCATCAACATTTACTCCCAGTTTTCTTGCATACACGGGATCCAAAGCGTGCTCTGCATCAATAAATGCTGCCTGCCCGCCTGCTCTTTGTGCTTCTGCAATGGCATGAAGTGAAACAGTCGTTTTACCAGAAGATTCCGGACCATATATTTCTACTACTCTACCACGTGGATAGCCGCCAACGCCTAATGCAACATCCAAAGTAACAGATCCACTGGAAACAGTAGCTACCTTTTGTTCTGCCGACTCTCCCAGTTTCATAATTGAACCTTTACCAAATTGTTTCTCTATTTGTTTTAACGCCTGATCCAAGGCTTGTTTTCTATCACCCATTCAATTATTCCTCCTTTATATCACTAGTTCTATCTTACAATGTTTTCACACATTTAACAAGCAATAAACGAATAAATGTTCCCTTTTTTTAATATTAAAATTGATTGAAATCTACTAAACTCCGTTTATAAAAAAGCACTTTCCCTTATTTTGAAGAAGGAAAGTGCTTTTTTTGCTTATTTTAAATTTATTAAAAGATAGTACAATAACTCAAAGGCTTTCTTAACTGACCTTCTACGGATTATATCTCTGTCTCCGCTGAAGTGCATCTTGTACTGATGGACCCTTTGCAAATGGTCGTTTATTGATATATATACAGTTCCTGCATCATTATCTTCATGCTTACCTGGTCCTGCTACTCCAGTAAAACTTATTCCTATATTACTTTTATATAACACTTTCACTTGTCTGGCCATAGCCTCCGCACATTCGTTACTGACAGTACCATGCTGCCGGATTAATTCCTCTGAAATATGAAGTACGTCCGTTTTTGCATCTGCCTGATAAACGACTGCTGCTCCTTTGAATATGGCTGATGAGCCTTCCATATCAACAATTGATGATGCAAATGCACCGCCAGTTAAGCTTTCAGCACTAGCTATTGTCAGCTGATTATCTTTTAGTAAATTAAATACTTTATTTTCAATAGTCTCGCTATCATACCCATATAAATATTGACCGACTCGTGCAGTAATTTTCGCTTCTGTTTCATCAATTAGCCTGCTCGCCTGTTCTTTAACTGGTGCGTTAGCCGAAATTCTAAGTGCCACTTCTCCGTCGGAAGCAAGAGGAGCGATGGTCGGATTTGTCTGATTTGATATAACATCCTGCAATTCATGCTCCAATTGAGATTCCCCAATACCAATAAATCTTAAAACCTTCGAAAATATTACATTACTTAATGCAAATTTATTCATTAAAAATGGCAGCATGTGCTCCCTCATTAAGGATTTCATCTCTCTTGGTACACCTGGCATAAACAAGTAAATCGTATTATCATACTCCACAACTATTCCTGGAGCGATACCAGTTGAATTTTGGAAGACTTTTGATCCGGTAAATACATTTGCCTGTTTCCGATTATTAGGAGTCATCAGGCGGTTGGTCTTTGCAAAATATTCTTCCATTTTTTTAATTGTTTTCTGATCTTCTTTTATCTCTAGTCCAGTCATATTCTGAAAAGCTTCGCGAGTAAGATCATCTTCAGTGGGCCCTAACCCGCCTGTTACAAAAACTATGTCTGACCGGCTGTGTGCCAGAGTAAATACACTTGTCAACCGTGCTAGATTATCACCAACAACACTATGATAATATACAGGTATCCCGCTGTCAGCCAGTTTCTCCGACATCCAGGCAGCATTTGTATTGGAAATTTGCCCTAATAATAACTCTGTTCCAACTGAAATAATTTCCGCTTTTAACTGCCGTGTCATTTTGAATCCTCCATAACATGCCAGTTCTTAGCAAAATATTCTGCTCCTGATATCACGGTAATAATTAATGCAGCATACAGCAATATATCGTCAATAGGAATACCTGCTCCATTGAAAGGGAAGTTGTGCAGTAATAAGATAATAATAGCAAGAATCTGAATCACTGTTTTTAATTTCCCCATTTTACCTGCTGCCAGAACGATGCCTTCACCTGCTGCCACAAGTCTCAGTCCGGTTACTGCAAACTCCCTGCTGATAATAATAATTACAACCCAGGCAGGAGCCATTTCTAATGCAACTAATAAAATGAAAGCAGCAGAAACTAATAGTTTATCTGCCATTGGATCAAGAAATTTCCCTAGATTTGTCACAAGGTTATACTTTCTTGCATAGTAACCATCTAACCAGTCAGTAGCAGAAGCAACTGCAAAGATAATAACAGCAACAAAATGTGACAAAGGGATTTCAGCAGCTCCAGCTGATACAGTCCCCCAATCAAATGGAAATGATAGCATAAGGATAAAAAAAGGTATTAACATAATTCTTGAGAGCGTAATCTTATTTGGTACATTCATGTCTATTTCACTCCTAAAAGATTAAATATTACTGCCTGTAATGCAGAAACAATTATTTCATTCTACACTCATCGGTTCTTTCAGTAAAAATACCCTCTTTATTCTCCAGACAAAGAGGGCAATGACACCTATTAATTAATATTAACCGTCATATTCTGCGGTGTTGTACTATCACTAAGTTCCTGCGGTAACTCAATCGGATTTCCGTTTACATTCATACTGATAGAAAAAGGTTCCCCAAACACAACATTAACTTGCTGTAACTCCGTAATAGCTACTTCAATAGGGCTATTAGAAGTAGTTAACATCTCAAATACAAGTCGTTCACCACTCTCATTGTATACTTCCAGCCAGTTTTGTCCGGTAGTTTCAAAAGATAATATTAACTCCTCGTCAGTTGATTCCACATTATAGATTAACTCATTATTATTAAAAGACTCCAAGGAAACATTAGTCGCAGGCTCTTCCTCATCCTCCTGATCCTCATTGTTCTCATCGCTTTCACTATCTGTATTTTGTTCCGTATCACTTTCATCAGGCTGGTCATTATCTGAGTTTTCCGGAGGCATTCTTACCTCATCACCAGGTCCCTCTCCTGTTTCAGCCGGCCGATCTGCTGTATTATCATTACCATCAAAAAATCCCTGCTGAAATAACCATACGACAACACCTATACCTATCACAAGTAATATAACAATGATAGAGGGAAGGAAAGAAAAAACAGCTGGAGTTTTTGTTATCGCCTTATTCTTTTTGCTGCTATTCACACGTGAAAGTACTACTTTTTCCTCTTGATCAAAGGGTAAGTCTTTTTCATACTCACTCATTAATGCTTCCGGGTCTAAATCGAGTACTGTCGCATACTCTTTTATAAAAGCACGAACATAAAAGGAACCTGGCATTACATTAAATTTCTCTTCTTCAATCGCATTTAAATAACGTGTCTGAATCTTTGTTTGTTTCTGGATATCATTCAATGTGAGATTTTTCGCTTCACGTTCTTGTTTCAGCCTTTCTCCAATTCCCATTTATAACACCATCCATCAATCTATTATCTTAGTTATCAAAATTCAATATACACAATTTTCGAGCTTTACTGACATTCACTTAGCATATGTCTATGTATGACTAATATTGTTTATTGAAATTGTTAAATTATCACATATGACAATCATATCTTAAATTGGTCTTGATGAAAAGAGAAATCCCATGAGAATTTTATAAAAATTCAAAATTATTCTTCCGAAGATAAATATAGAAAAAGCCCTAAATACACAACAATAAAGCTATGCTATCTAGGGCTTATTTCACATTTGTTTCTTACTACTTTGATCCTTCGTTTTGAACAAGCTTCACCATAATATTGGCAATGGCATGCTGCTCATTCTCATCTGCAGCGTTCCAGAGATCCCGGAGAATTCTTTCCTGGTCATTCTTTGCCTGAACCTCTGTTGATAAGTAGTTACCAATGTCATATGCTAATTCGGATACTGCTTTATTACTGATTCCATTACCTTGCGCCTCGTGTAATCTGTCGCCTAAAAAGTCTTTCCATGATTCAAAATTATCAATCACAGACATGTTCATACCTCCTTTTTTAGATGCAATTATATTTTTCGTTAATTACAGAAAAATATGCGCCTAATTTAAGGAAATATCACAGCATTTAACTCCAGCCTCCGTTTACCCGCAAGATCTCCCCGGTAATGTATTTCGCTCTATCGCTCAATAGAAAGGAAACAGCATCTGCGACATCTTCCGGCTGTCCGGATTTTTGCAGAGGAATGTCGGAAACAAGCTCTAATTTTTCCATTTCAGATAAATGGTGATTCATCTTCGTATCAATAAATCCGGGACTAACCCCATTTACATGAATCCCGCTTGGGCCGGTCTCTTTGGCTAACGCTCTGACAAATGTATTCTGGGCACCTTTTACTGTCGAATAGGCGACTTCACAGCTTGCTCCCACTTCTCCCCAAATGGAAGTAATTAATACAATATGCCCTGTCTTAAGGGTAATCATTCCAGGAAGGACATGCTGCGTAATCCGCCATAATGCTTTCACATGTAAATGTAGAAGACGATCCATGTCCTCATTGCTAAGATCCTGAATTAATCCAATGGTAGAGGTGCCGCTAGCAAAAACCACTTTATTTATATCCATGTGCAATTGGGACAAAAAAAACTGTAATCCTTCTTGTTTGCTTAAATCAGCCCGTATTAATTTAATAATCTGATCTGCATTTATTTCATTGATCAAATTCCTTATCGAAGCTTCATTTTGGTGATAATGTAATATTAATTGGCAGCCCTGACCTGCTAACTTTTTTGCAATCGCTGTACCAATCTCACCACTAGCTCCTACAATTAAACACGTATTCCCCAATTTTTATCACCTGTTCTATTCCTCATTCTGCACAAAGCAAAAAGAAATTCTTTCCTCATCAATCCATGTTGAAAGGAAGGTCTGTAAATCTTCATACCTTAATTGCTCTAACCATTGTATGCTTTCGAACAAATCAATCCCTAATAACTGGTAATGGGAATACTGATTCGCAATAAACTCCAAGGAATTCAAAGACCTTAATAAATGTCCAAGTTTTTTCCTTTTTATTCTCTCAAATGTTTCCTGATCCACTTTTTGCTCATTGATTCCAAGCAACTCTGCTTTGATAGTTTCAGCAAGTTTTTCAGGTTCACTTGTGTTTCCGCCGATAATAGAAAAACCAAAACCTTTTTCTAAATGTGTTTCACAACTAAATGACTGGTCAATCAGTCCTTCTTCATAAAGCTTTTCATAACTTACACCACTTCTAGAAAATAATGCATCCATCAAGATATCCATTAACCATTCTTTTTCCATAAATGCTTTCGGATCTGATGGTATGTCTGTTTCCTTCACACCAACCAGTGCTTTTGGTACATTAACAGGCATTGTGACATGTAATTCCTTCTTTGCTACTTCTGTCGGTTCTTCAGGAAAGTTTCTTTTGATCGGTTCAGGTTGTTCAAATGTCTTAGCTGCCTGATTTTCTTTAATCAGTTCCATTGTTTCCTTCACATCAACATTTCCTGCAACGAATAACACCATGTTACTTGGATGATAGAATGTATGGTAGCATGTATATAAATCGTCCTTCGTAATATCCTTGATTGATTCAACAGTTCCTGCGATATCTATTTGAACAGGATGCTGTGAGAACATACTTTTGATTGTACCGAAAAATGCCCGCCAATCCGGCTGGTCATCATACATTTTAATTTCCTGTCCAATAATGCCCTTCTCTTTTTCCACAGACTGCTCTGAAAAATAAGGATCCTGGACAAAATCAATTAATATTTTTAAATTCTCCATTATCCGTGATGTAGCGGAAAATAAATAAGCTGTTTTAGTAAAAGAAGTAAAAGCATTCGCAGATGCACCTAATTTGGAAAAATCATGAAAAACATCCCGGTCTTCTTTTTCAAATAACTTATGTTCAAGGAAATGAGCGATCCCGTCTGGGACTGTAATATAATCACTTTCTCCTAATGGCACGAAACTTTGATCGATCGAACCATAATTTGTGGTAAAAATAGCAAATGTTTTCGCCATTTCATGCTTTGGTAAAATAAAAACACGCAATCCATTTGGGAGTGTCTCTGTAAAAATCTTTTCATCAATTTGTTCATAAGATAGTTCTTTCATTTTCTTATACCCCCTCACTTGTTAATAAATAGATCATATCTAATTTTATTTTTTCCGCAACTTTTAATACATCCTCTTTCGTTACCTTTTTTACATTTGCAATTAATTGATCAGGTAACAGAGAGGACTTAGCTAATACTCTTTGGTAATGTAATTCGATCATTCCTTGAGGATTGTCTAATGTTTCTTTTAACTGGTTAATTGTCATTTCTTTCGTTTCATCAACTTGCTGATCAGTAAATTCACCTTGTTGCATCTGATCCATTTGCTCTAAAATTATCTCTTTTGCCTTCTCATATTGTTCGGGTGCAATACCGCTAAAAACAAATAATAATCCTTTATGGCTTTCAATTCTCGATGCTGCATAATATGCCAGGCTGTGCTTCTCACGGACATTCATGAACAGTTTGGAACTTGGGAAACCTCCAAAAAGGCCATTAAACACATGCAAGGCAGCATAATCAGTATCATCATATAAGATATTTGTCCGATAACCAAAATGTAATTTTGCTTGTTGAATTTTATCCGTTTCAATCAACGTATCTGCTTGGCTATTTTTTGAATAAGGGATAGTCTTTTCCAAATTAGGCTGTTTCTCCCGTGATACAATCCTGTCAATTTTACTATCCATTGGCAGATTCTCTATATCCCCTACGACAAAAACATCTAAATGGTCATTTTGTAACATATACTGATAATACTTATAGAGATCAGCCGGTGTAATGTCAGCTAAATCTTCCTCAAAACCGTGCACTCTTAATCGGTATGGCTCGTCTGCACACATTTCTTCAATCAATCTGGTATTGGCGAGGCTCATTTTATCTTCAGTTAACGCGTCCATTTTGCTTTTTAATGTCTTCTTCTCCCGGTCGAATATCTTAGGATCAAATCCACCATCTTTCGTTTTCGGTGAATAGATTACTTCCTGAAGCAGAGCCAAACTATCGTCCAGTAAAGAAGTCTTATTGGAAAGATAACGTTCATTTGCTAATTCCATCCGGATTGTTGTTATACTTTTTTCTCCTTTTTTGCTGCTATCAATATGTAAAATAGCACCATACAGTTCATCTAACTTCTGTCTCAGCTTGGTTGCCGTCGGATAATTCTCAGTACCCTGCTGCAATACATATGGTAACAGTGCACGCTTTGTTACAGTATCTCTGTTTAAATTTGCTGTGAATTTAAAGGATATATTTATTGTCTTAAACTTTTTTGTATGTAACAAATGTAAGTCATAACCTTTTTTTTGAATAAGCTTTTCCATTACCATGCTCCTTTTTAATTTATCTTTAAAATAACTTACCTATATTGTATCATCTTATCATTTATATTATGCTTATGCGACGAATACACTTTTACAGCTGACAAACCGCAACAGTTACTTTAAAATAAACCATCTCTTTCACAAAGTAAGGTTAGTACAGATATTTTCTCCATTTAAAAAAATCCGGCTGTTAACCGGATCTTTTCATTTTTTATTTTCTTTTTCTTAATACATAAAAACTGAATACATCAGCGCGAAAGAAATTAGCTGAATAAAGTACAGGTTCATTATCTTTAGTGTAGTGCATCTGTCTTAATAACAACAACGCCTGATCAGGCTCACAATGCAGTAATGGTGAGATTCTTTCATGATAGCCGATTGGTTCGATATATGCTACCGCATAGTCGATATCTTTTTTTGCATATGCCTTTAAGGCAGCAAAGATGGATTCTTGTGAGTGAATTAGTTCTAAAGGCAGCAATCGATGATCCACCCGATCAATACAATAGACAACAGGATCACCATCTGCCGTTCTCAGTCTTTCTAATTGCGCAAATGTATCAATTTCTAATGGAGCGAAACGTTTTCTATCTTCATCAGTAGGTGCTGTTAATTCTGCTGAAATATACTGGACACCCGGTTTCTTACCAGATTGCCTAATCATTTCGGTTACACTGCCAAGTTGTTCGATACCGGAAGACAAGATAGGTTTCGAATGGACAAAAACCCCGACACCTGGCCGGCGAATGATAATATTCTCCCGTTCTAAAATAGTGAGTGCTTCTTTTACATCCTTTTTCGACACACCAAACTGTTGAGCTAACTCATATTCAGATGGTAATTTCTCTTTTTCTTTATAATGACCTTCTTCAATTAATGATTTAATTTGATTCAAAACTAAAGTAGATGATCCATTATTCGTATTAGATAGCATAGCTTCCCCCAACCATTTCAAATCCACTTAAAATTTGTTATTACAAACAAATATAACACTTTTAATTAGAATAATAAAGAAAAAATTAGTCAGAAAGAATTGATTCTTCCGGAATATAGTCAGTCGGCAGCGGGCTGAGAACTTTCCGTATCACTAACCAGGACTGTTCTTGGCTTCGATCCTTCGTATGGCCCTACAATACCTCTTTGTTCCATTGCATCAATTAATCTCGCCGCTCTCGTATACCCTACACGAAACCTCCTTTGCAGCATGGAAACACTTGCACTCTGCATTTCAACTACAAGAGAAACTGCCTCTGGGTAAAGATCATCATCAACCTCTTCTGATACTTCATTCTCTTCTTCTGGGATCATTTCATCCTGATACTGAGCTTTTTGCTGTTCAATACAATGATCCACTACTCGTTCTACTTCATCATCTGACAGGAATGCTCCCTGGATTCTCAATGGTTTCGATAAACCGACAGGTATAAATAACATATCCCCTCTGCCTAACAGCTTTTCAGCTCCTCCTGAGTCTAAGATGGTTCTGGAATCTGTTTGCGAGGAAACACTAAATGCAATTCTGGAAGGAATGTTTGCTTTAATTACCCCTGTTATTACATCAACAGATGGACGCTGTGTAGCAATTACGAGGTGAATTCCTGCAGCTCTTGCCATTTGAGCTAACCGGGTAATCGCGTCTTCTACATCACTTGATGCAACCATCATTAAATCTGCCAATTCATCAACGATGACAACAATATACGGAAGTAACGGCTGTTTGTTTTCATTGTCCTGATTGTATCTTATTATATAATCATTGTACCCTTCCATATTCCTTGTACCTGTATCTGAAAACAAGTCATATCTTCTTTCCATCTCTGCAACAATCTTCTTCAATGCTCTGGAAGCCTTTTTAGGATCTGTTACAACAGGTGATAACAAATGCGGAATTCCATTGTAAACATTCAGCTCTACTTTTTTAGGATCTATCATCATCATTTTCACTTCGTGAGGTTTTGCATACATGAGGATACTTGTAATAATCCCGTTGATACAGACACTTTTTCCACTCCCTGTAGCACCAGCAACAAGAAGGTGTGGCATTTTATTTAGTTCTGCAACAACTGATTCTCCTGAAATATCTTTACCCAAGGCAAAAGCAAGCTTATTCTGTGATAAAGCCTTTTTGGATTCTAATACTTCTCTTAATGTGACCATTGCTGTTTCTTCATTTGGAACTTCTATTCCAACAGCAGATTTCCCTGGTATCGGGGCTTCAATCCGTATATCTTTTGCTGCTAATGCCAGTGCTAGATCATCATGTAAATTAACAATTTTACTCACTTTCACTCCTGCTTCAGGATATACTTCATATTTAGTCACAGATGGTCCAACGTGCACTTTGGTTACCCTTGCTTTCACTCCAAAGCTTTGAAAAGTTTTTTCCAATTTCCTTACAACCCTTTGGATATATGATTTTTCCTGTTGTTTGCCTTGATGTTTGGGTGCCTCTAATATTTGAATTGGTGGTAATTGATAGTCTTCGTTTTCAAAATTAGATACTGCTAAAGGTTTATCAGTAACTGATACTTCCTCCGGCGAATCACCATTTTCAGGCTCTCTCTTCGTATCCTCAGCTTCCTGATCTTTCTCTTGTTCTTTGTCCTGGTCCATCACAAAAGAAACTTCCTCAATCGGATCATTGTCCAAATTCGGATTTGTTGCATATGCAATTGACGGGTAAATTTCCTTATCATCAACTTCTTCCACTATTTCTTCGCTTTCCTGTTTTTTTTGTTTTCTACTATTTTTATTCTCTGACCAGTTTTCCCACTTGCCTGAAAAATAACTACGTGTTTTCTTTGACAACTTAATCAGCAGATCTCCGATTGATAGGTTTATAAACAGAATAATTCCGACAATGATGAGGAAGAATGCAACGATTTTGGAGCCAATATTCGAAAACAGAAAAAATGATACGGCAAATAGGATACTTCCTGCTAATCCCCCGCCTAAATAATCTGCAGTTTTTTCACCATCAGTGTATTCAAAGAAGGTAGTAAAAGTCTTACCAATTACAGAGGGATAATCTTCCGGATAAGTATATAATGCCTCAAAAAGCTGGATATGTGTCATTAATAATAGACCTGATAAGATAATATATGTACTATACCACCGTCTTGTATTAATATTTGGCCAATTCCGCTTTATCATAAGGTAAATACCTAAATACAGTAACATTGCAGGTACAACAAAATACCAGTTCCCTAAGAAAAATCGAAAGGAATTAGCTAATAATTTTGAGATAGCCCCATTTTGAATGATCGCAGCGCCACTTCCAAAAATAGCCAGAAAAATCATTAACAATCCAATTAACTCTACTTTTATGTTGTTTTTTAATTTCTGTTTTTTTCTCGATTTTTTCTTACGGGCCAATTTCATTCACTCCTAAAGCTAGTTTAATAGATTATCTGCAAGTAAAAAATTCGCTCAACGCCACTGGTTGATGGCGAGAGCAATGAATTTTCGTAATATATTCTATTATAACATATTGCGCCAGGATAGAACGAACATTCTATCGATAAAAAACCTTACATTTGAATGACCGTACCTGGCAGAAATTCTTCTAGTAAAAAGTCATTAGGATTTGTTGAAAGCAGCTGAGCAATTCTCCAGTCACCATTTTCTAATTTTTCGACTATACATTGCTTATTATTATAGGTAATGTACTGGTAATTCTCCCACATGTTTTGTTTTCCTGGGAATACTTCGTCATGCATTAGCGGAGTATAGATCATTACTGAATCAACTCCTCTGGTCCATTTAACTGGTTAATCAGTTCATTCAGCTTGGCCATTGCGCCGCTAATCCCGCCTACTTCATTAATTAGTCCATATTCGACTGCATCCTGACCAACAACATTTGTACCAATATCACGGGTTAAATTTCCTTTTTCAAACATTAATTCTTTAAATTTTGATTCTTTTATATTGGAATGACTTGTCACAAATTGTATTACCCGTTCCTGCATTTTATCTATATATTCAAATGTTTGTGGAACACCAATAACTAATCCAGTTAACCTTACTGGATGGATCGTCATTGTTGCTGAAGGAGCAATAAATGAATAATCTGTTGCTACAGCAATCGGAACTCCAATTGAATGACCTCCACCTAACACGATTGATACAGTTGGCTTGGACAATGATGCTATCATTTCAGCAAGCGCCAGCCCTGCTTCTACATCTCCACCGACCGTATTGAGAACAACTACTAACCCCTCAATTTTAGGATTTTGTTCTACTGCAATTATTTGCGGAATTAGATGTTCATATTTTGTTGTCTTGTTTTGTGGCGGGAGTTGTATATGCCCTTCTACCTGGCCAATAATGGATAAAACATGGATATTAGAATCTGGTGCCTGAGGAATGTTTGATTGGCCTAGCTGCTGAATTTTCTCAACTAAAGAAGAAGAGGTTGAACCATCTTTTTCTTTTACTGTTTCCTGCTTGTTTGTATTCATAATAAAAACCCCTTTCACCTAACTATTTCTAGTATGGTCAAGGGGATTTGTTTCATACACCTATATTACAAAGTTGTTTAAAACACAAGCAGGAAAAGCCGGTATCACTAAAAACTGTCCAACACACGGTATAGGTTCTGTTCCTCAAAAGGTGACAGCGGGACTAATGGTAACCGGACTGATCCGACATCAATTTGTTTATACTTAAGTGCAGATTTTACAGGTGAAGGAGATGGCGCCATGAATAACGTTCTCATCACAGGTAATAATTTGCGGTGGAGGCTGGCTGCTTGTTTTACTTTGCCTGCTTCAAATAATGTCATCATTTCTTTCATTTCGTTTCCAATTATATGAGAAGATACAGAAACAATCCCAGCACCGCCAATTGACTGGATTGGCAATGTCAAACTGTCATCCCCACTGTAGACTGTAAAGCCATTGTCTGTTTGATCCAATACAGAGGCAATCGCATCTAAATCGCCTGTTGAGTCTTTAAGTGATACTATATTTTCTATTTGCGATAACGCAACTATTGTTTCCACGTTCAGTTTCACTACGGCTCTTGAGGGGATATTATACAACATAATCGGCAGATCCGTTTCCTCTGCGATTGATTTATAATGTTGAAATAATCCATCCTGGTTAGGCTTATTATAGTATGGAGTTACTAGCAATACAGCATCAGCACCGAGTTTTTCTGCTTCTTTTGTTAGATGTATTGATGCATTGGTGTTATTACTGCCGGTTCCTGCAATAACTGGCACCCTTTTATTGACAACTTTTATAACATGCTCAAAGAGAGCTAGCTTTTCCTGTAAAGATAAGTTGGGAGATTCTCCAGTTGTCCCGGCAACTACTAGCCCATCTGTTCCGTTTCTAAGTAAATATTCAATTAACTCGGTTGTTTTTTCCAAATCCATTTGATTATTATCATCAAACGGTGTAACCATGGCAGTAAGCAATCGGCCAAAATCCATGTTACAACCAGCTCCTTTCCGAACAACTAATACTGATCATCAATTCTCATTTATACTAACATTATTATCTAATTGAAATGCTAAGTGTAAAGCATTAATAGCAGTCTGTAAATGTTCACTCTTTATTAATACCCAAATAGTCCGGTGACTATCTGCTGATTGGAATATCGGAATATGGTGACTTGACAATGTTTGAACAATAGTCGATGTTGCTCCGGGAAGACCTGACATGCCAGCACCGACCAATGAGATTTTCGCACAGTTACGTTTCAGCATTGGCTCTATATCCAGTTTCTTTAGAACATTTAATGCTTTATCCTCATATTTATTAAAAATCGTATACATCATACTGCCTGGTGAGATATTAATAAAATCAACTGAAATACCGGCCTCAGCCATAGCTTTAAATACACTGACATGCAATTGTTCAGATTCCATTTTATTATCTATTTTAATTTGTGTAAGGTGATCAACATAGGCTATTCCTGTTACGAGCCGGTCTGTAACTGCATTTGTATGTTTCTCTATTTCAACAGATGTAATTAACGTACCTGGATCCTTCTCCCGGGTAGAGCGTACTCTAATCGGTATGTTCGCTTGCATGGCAATCTCAACCGCTCTTGGATGAATAACTTTTGCACCCTGGTATGCAAGATTACATACTTCATTATAACTGATTTGTTCGAGCTTCCGTGCAGACGACACAAGTCGCGGATCTGCTGTCATAATTCCATTGACATCTGTAAAAATATCGACATATTCTGCCCCAATTGCAGCAGCTAAAGCAGTGGCAGAGGTGTCACTACCGCCTCTGCCAATAGTTGTTACTTCATATTGATCATTTCTGCCCTGAAAGCCTGCAACGACTACTACCTGATATTCATTTAATAAAGATGAAAGATGGTGTATATTCATTGTTTTTATTTGCGCATTAGTAAATTCGCTTGTTGTAATAATACCTGCTTGTGCCCCTGTAATGGCAATTGATTCAATATTTTGGCTTAATAGTTCATGAGAAAAAACAACGGAAGAAATGGTCTCACCACATGATAGCAATAAGTCTTTTTCCTTTGCAGATAGCTTTGTCGTATTTTCACCAACCAGATGTAACAATGAATCTGTTGCATATGGGTCGGGATATCTTCCCATAGCTGATACTACGACAATCACTTTATATCCATCATTAAGAGCATCTTTTACATGGTCTACTGCATGCTGACGGATTTTTTCATCTCTAACTGACGTTCCGCCAAATTTTTGAACCAGTACCTTCATAGGCTCACCTCAATTATTTTTGTAGCCAGTTATTTTTAATTAGTGATTCTGCAATTTGCACAGAGTTCCATGCAGCACCTTTTAGCAAGTTATCAGATACTACCCATAAGTGGAAACCTTTACTGTTGTCTAAATCTTTTCGTACACGACCAACAAATACATCAGGTTTACCTGCTGCAGACAATGGTGTAGGATATACTTGGTTCGTAACATCGTCTTCCAGTACTACGCCATCCGCATTTTTTATTACTTCCTGTACTTGTTCCACACTTATATTGTCTTTATCCACCTCTACATACACACTCTCTGCATGTGATGTAAAGAACGGTAGTCTTACACAAGTTGCTGCAACCTTAATTTCAGAATCGTGCATAATTTTCTTTGTTTCATTAATCATTTTCATTTCTTCAAAAGTATATCCATTTTCCTGAAAAACATCAATCTGTGGCAGCGCATTAAATGCGATCGGATAATGCTGTTTTTCTCCACTGACTGGCAGAATTTCCGGTTCAAGCTCTTTGCCTTCTAAGAATGCTTGAGATTGAGCCTCTAATTCATTAACAGCTTTTGTTCCGGCACCTGATACTGCCTGGTATGTTGACACAATTACTCGTGATAATCCGAATTGATCCTGAATTGGTTTCAGAGCTGCTACCATTTGAATTGTTGAGCAATTTGGATTAGCGATAATTCCATTATGTTCTGCAATATCTTCTTCGTTTACTTCCGGTACCACTAGCGGAACATCCGGATCCATACGGAATGCACTCGTATTATCAACAACTACCGCTCCTCTTTTTACTGCTTCATGGGCTAATGCCTTTGAAACAGATCCCCCGGCAGAAAATAATGCAATTTGAATATTTTCAAAACTTTCAGGAGTTGCTTCTTTAACGGTATAGGTTACACCTTTAAAGTTAATTTCTTTACCTGCAGAACGTTTTGATGATAATAAATGCAGTTCATTTATAGGAAAGTTCTTTTTCTCTAACGTTTCCAGCATCTTTTCTCCTACGGCTCCGGTAGCACCTACTACCGCTACATTATATCCTTGTGTTGTCATTGTTATTTTGTCCCCTTCCCTTATTCTGTACAATAGTTAATTTGATTATCTCTTCTATATTAACATATATTATTGCATACTTTAATTATTTCACCACATTTACAGCTATCTTGCAATAATAACAGGTTGAATTTGTTTATTTTCCAGTGCAAATTTTATCGTGTCAGGGATTAATGTCATATCTGAAACTAATGAATTTGGTTTTTTTACAGGATCATCCTGACCATATGGAACAAAATACATTAGTTTGGTTGCCATTAAACGCATTAAATTGACCCCATTTAAGCCTAATGCGTCATTCGTTGACACACCAATCACTACTGGTTTTCCATTTCTGATTGTTGCTTTAGAAGCCATTAAAACAGGGGAATCAGTTATTGCATTTGCTAATCTGCTCATTGAATTTCCCGTAAGAGGGGCTAAGACCATACAATCTAAAGGTTCGACAGGTCCCAACGGTTCTGCATCAACAATAGTAGTAATCGGCTCTCTTCCGGTAATTTCTCTCAATTTATCCATATGTTCACTTGCATTTCCAAACTTTGAATCGGTTGATTGAAAAGTATAAGAAACGACAGGTACGATTTCTGCACCCATTTCGATTAATCTTTCAATTTGTGGAAATACAGCAGCATACGTACAGTGGGACCCTGTAAGGCCGAATCCGATTTTTTTACCAGCTAAATCCATTATAAAACCTCCCAAATTAACAATCATTTGTTCTGTGCTAATGCCCATTATATGTTGGGAGGTAATTATTGTGACACACTTGGAAGCGCTGAGTGGAGGTTAATTTTCCTGCAATCTGTTGACAATAATATTTGCCAGTATTTCCCCTGCGGTCTTCGGTGCAACAAGACCTGGTAACCCAAGTGCATGGATTGTTTGAATCCCACGCTCTTTAGCAAACTCGAAATCAATGCCTCCTGGCTTAGATGCTAAGTCAATGATAAGTTTATTATTCTCCATATTATTGAGAACTGGCCTTGTGATCACTAAAGCAGGAATAGTATTGATGAGGATTTCACATTGATCAATGTATTTAGTACTGTCTTTTATTAAAATACCCCTGTACCCTTGTTCAAAAGCCCTGGAAAGCTCCACCTCACTCTTCGAGACAATGGTTATGTTTGCGCCGAGACCTGCGAACTTATTAGCGGCCGTTTGTCCGACCCTGCCAAAACCATAGATAAATATGTTAGCATGGTGGATAGTAATATCTGTATGTTGAATTGCTAACATGATTGCACCTTCTGCCGTTGGGATTGAATTATAAATGGCAGTATCGTCCCTTTCCATCAATTCTTCTAATTTATAGTGATATTTTTTCACCCAATAGTCCAGTGTCTTACTAGTTATCCCTGTGAAAATAATACAATGATCTGGTAACTCTTTAAACCATTCTTCTGTGATCTTCCACTCTTTATTTGAGAAAACAGTCTCAATTTTTCCATTATCCTGAATGCCCGGAATAGGCAGTATTATAGCATCTAATTCTCCTGGAGTTAATTCTTCAAGTGAAGATTGCTTAACCCCTGTATAACTCTGTTCGACTTGATCAAATCCAACTAATACAACATCTAGCCAATCTATTCGCTGTAATGCATGGATTAATCGTAAATATCTCGCATCTCCACCTAGAATAGCGATTTTCATCCTTTTATGCATTCTTTCACCTCACAAATCCCCATTAATTTGTCATCTAAACCATCTTATGTTTACTGTATCGTAAAGTGAATTGATTCGATATTTTTGAATAAACAATAAGGAAAACACCTAATGATCTATTAGGTGTTCTCCTTATTACCTATCTGTTTCCACTATAATCATGTCATCACCAATCTTCTTAATTTGTTTCCAGTCAATCCGTGAATAGGTTTCTGATTTCTTCAAACCGAACATTCGGTATTGAGGGATAGTAAAGCTGATAATTTGACCTGTTTTTTCATCAATTTCCAGATCTGTTTGACCTAATAATCCAAGCCGGGTGCCTGTAGACAAATCAATCAACTCTTTATTGCTCAAATCCTGAAAGCGCAATCTACTCACCTCATTTCCAAATCATTTAGATGTAATCACCGTACTGGCGCCTTTATCTATAGCAAATTGATCTATGACTTGAGCAACCTGGTCCATTTTCATCTGATCTATTTCATCTATAACATCATCCATTGTCGGATGTTTCTCCAAGAGTAATTCATTTCTGGCATTTCGACTCATACGGCTATTAGTGCTTTCAAGGCTTAATAAATACAATCCTTTTAACTGTTCTTTACTATTCTGAAATTCTTTCTCCGTTATTCCGTCTTTTTTTAACTCAAGCAATGTCTGGTTAATTAGCTGCTGAACATCATCAAGCTGGTTCGGGGATGTACCTGCATAAATCGTTAACATACCTGTATCTATAAATGAACTATGATAGGAATATATCGAATAAGCCATTCCGTATTTTTCACGGATCTCCTGAAACAGACGGGAACTCATACTACCCCCAAGTACATTGTTTACTAACATGAAGGAATAAATGTTCTTATCCGTTATTCCAACCCCTTCAAACCCTAAACATAAGTGCGCCTGTTCTGTATCTTTGCTTTTTTTCAGATTGCCCGGGTGAAACACTGGCTTTTTAATCTCATCTTGTACCTTACCTGATGGAACGTCTGAAAATCTTGCAGACAATTGATCTAAATAACCTGCAGAAACATTTCCTGCAACTGATACGACAATGTTTTCTGCGGTATAATGATGATGGTAGTACTGCATCAGCTTATCTCTCGATAAAAGCTGGATATTGGCTTTACTACCTAGTATCGGATTGGCTAATGGATGGGAAGTGTAGGCTACCTCTGCCAAATAATCATGGATAATATCATCCGGCGTATCTTCCGTCATATTTATTTCTTCCATAATTACTTTTTTCTCACGGTCTAATTCTTCCTGCAAAAAAGTAGAATCAAATAACATATCTGTTAAAATGTTTAAGGCAAAATCTATATGACTATCCAACACTTTTGCATAAAGACAAGTATATTCTTTTGAAGTAAATGCATTAATTTCACCACCGATAGAGTCAAAAGCTTCCGCTATTTGTTTTGGACTATAATTACTAGTTCCTTTAAACAGCATATGCTCTATAAAGTGGGATATGCCGTTTTCTTCATTATTTTCATGCCTTGAACCTGTTTTAATCCATATCCCTACAGCAACCGATCTCACTGTTGTAATCGGTTCTAAGACAATTTTCAGTCCGTTCCCTAATATTTTTCTATGTATCAAAAAGTTTTCCTCCTACTTTGAATAATTCTGCTTAGTTTATCTACGGGCTGATCGAAGATTTACTGGATTGAAAAAAGAAACTGGGTTTCCAGCTTCTTTTTGATTTATTGCTTTTCTTTTTGTTCAGCCAATACTGCTTTACGGGACAGATTAACTCGGCCTTGACGATCAATCTCTTTCACTTTGACCATAATCTGATCACCAATTGCTACAACATCTTCTACCTTACCAACTCGTTCTTCTGCAAGTTCCGAAATATGGACCAAACCTTCTTTACCTTTAAACAGCTCAACAAATGCTCCAAATTTCTCAATTCGTTTAACTGTACCAAGATACATTTGTCCAACTTCTACTTCACGAACTATATCTTCAATGATTTGTTTTGCTTTTTGATTCATTTCGTTATCTGTTGACGAGATAAAAATATGACCGTCTTGTTCGATATCAATTTTTACTCCCGTTTCCTCAATAATCTTATTAATCTGTTTACCGCTCGGTCCTATAACATCACGGATTTTATCTGGATTGATGTCCATTGTTAAAATCTTCGGCGCATAATTAGAAAGTTCATTTTTCGGTACACTGATTGTTTCAAGCATATGTGACAATATATGCATTCTTCCTTTTTTCGCCTGGATTAACGCTTCCTCCAGAATTTCTCTTGATAGACCTTCAATTTTAATATCCATCTGCAGAGCTGTTACTCCATTAGCAGTACCAGCGACTTTAAAGTCCATATCACCAAGGAAGTCTTCCATCCCCTGAATGTCTGTTAAGATTGTATAATCGTCACCTGACTTGACAAGTCCCATTGCAATCCCTGCTACCGGTGCTTTTATCGGTACACCTGCATCCATCATCGCCAATGTACTTGCACAAATACTAGCCTGTGAAGTAGAACCATTCGATTCTAATACTTCCGATACAAGACGGATAGTATATGGAAATTCTTTTTCTTCTGGAATAACGACTTCTAATGCACGCTCACCTAGGGCACCATGTCCAATCTCACGACGTCCTGGTCCGCGGATCGGTCCTGTCTCTCCAACACTAAAAGATGGAAAATTATAATGATGCATAAAACGTTTCGATTCTTCTGCATCCAGCCCGTCAAGTATCTGTACATCTCCTAATGCCCCTAATGTACATACACTCAATGCCTGAGTCTGACCACGGGTAAATAATCCTGAACCGTGAGTTCTCGGCAATACTCCAATCCTTGAAGATAATGGCCTGATTTCATCAATTTTCCTTCCGTCTGGACGGACTTTTTCTTTTGTAATTAATCTCCGGACTTCTTCTTTCACGATCTTGTCCAAAACATTGGCAACTTGTTTCAGGACATCAGCTTCTGCCTCAGCTTCTTCATAGCTTGTTATTACCTGTTCTTTCACAGCATTAATTGCTTCCTCACGGGCATGTTTTTCCTGTACCTGAATTGCTTCGATAAGAGATTGCTTTGCTTTTCCTTCTACTTCAGACACAATTTCTTTATCTAATTCAAATAGCTTTACATCCATTTTTTCCACATTTAATTCTGAAATTATTTCTTCCTGGAATGCAACTAACCGCTTAATCTCTTCATGTCCAAACATAATAGCTTCAAGCATTACTTCTTCAGGGACTTCATTTGCACCTGCTTCAACCATATTAATAGCATCTTTAGTACCTGCTACGGTTAAATCAATGTCACTCCGTTCCCGCTCTTCCAACGTCGGGTTAATGACAAACTTACCATCTACACGACCTATTACAACACCAGCAATTGGACCGCTAAACGGAATATTGGATATGCCAAGCGCAATGGAAGAACCGATCATTGCAGCAATTTCTGAAGGTAAATTCTGATCGACACTCATTACAGTACTTATTACTTGTACCTCATTTCTAAAACCATCTGGAAATAACGGACGGATTGGACGATCAATTAATCTCGATGTTAAGATAGCTTTTTCACTTGGTCTGCCTTCTCTCTTAATAAAGCCGCCAGGTATCTTACCCACTGCATATAGCCGCTCTTCATAATTAACGGTTAACGGGAAAAATGGTAAATCTTTTGGCTCTTTAGAAGCTGTTGCTGTTGCCAGAACAGCTGTATCGCCATAATGAACCATACATGCACCATTTGCCTGTTTTGCTAACTCACCTATTTCTACACGGAAAACCTGGCCTGCTATTTCCGTTGAAAATACTTTTTTTTCATCTGCCATTTATATCCTTACTCCTCTCAAAAAGCAACTGAGCTTTCCATAAACTATTACCTATTTTACCATGATGTGCTTGCATATGTAACTATTTCTATCATTCATTAGTTATATGGTTTAGTATTGACAATTTCAAGTTATTTTATCATCTTTTTTTACATACAGAAAAAGCGGGATGACTCCCGCTTTTTGTAGTGGCTTATCGACGTAAACCTAATTTTTTGATTAAATCACGATAACGTGATACATCTTTGTTACGTAAGTAGTTTAACAAGTTACGACGTTTCCCTACCATTTTCAATAGACCACGACGTGAGTGGTGATCTTTCTTATGAATACGTAAGTGGTTATTCAAATTATTGATTTCCTCTGTAAGGACAGCAATTTGAACCTCTGGCGAACCAGTGTCACTATCATGTGTTTTGTATTCATTGATGATTTCATTTTTACGTTCTTGTGTGATAGCCATCCTATTCACCTCCTGTTAATATGCTTGAAACCCCAATCCCCTAGCAAACGTCGGAGAATCGATTTGCCAAGTGGATGGTTCCGTATTAAAGATTACATCTTTTTCAGGTAGATTGCAAGTGTTTTATCGTATTTTATGAAAAATATTGACGAATATTCCGTTCGTCTTGCTTTAGTTGATTAATAAGCTGGTCGATACCTGAGAATTTCACTTCTTCACGGATAAATTGTTTCCAAATAATTTGTATTTCTCGACCATACAAATTTTCGTCAAAATCGAAAATGTGTACTTCAATCTTTGGATCTAATCTCTGATCAGAGAAGGTTGGCTTATACCCTAGATTTGCCATTCCGTAATATGTATTACCGTCAATGATTACTTCCACGGCATATACACCGATTTTAGGAAGAAAATGAGGTTTAGTCAACGAGAGGTTTGCAGTAGGATAGCCAATCGTTCTGCCTCTTTTATCCCCATGTACCACTTCCCCGTTGATCTGCACAGATCGGCCAAGCAATTCTTCTGCTTCAGTGATGTTGCCAGCAAGCAATGCATTGCGAATTCGTGTTGAACTGATTTTTTCACTTTTATAGTTTAATTTATCAATCATCGATACTTCTACAGGTTCTTGTAACATTTGGTGAATGTTTTTCATATTGCCTGCACCTTTAAATCCAAATGTGAAATCATAGCCTGCGACGAGGTGATCGATATTTAACCCTGTGATAAAGTGTGCTAAAAAGCCCTCAGGAGACAGCTGAGCTAACTTACGGTCAAATCTAATAATGTACAGTCTGTCAATTCCGATCTTTTCGATAAGTGCCGCTTTTTCATCCAATGGGGTTAAGTATTGAACATCTTCCATTTTTCCTTGTAAAACAACAGAAGGATGAGGGTCAAATGTAATTACTGCTGATTGTTTATGTCCGTTTTTTGCGATGTTCAAAGCTTGATTAATGACTTTTTGATGTCCTTTATGTATACCGTCAAAAAAACCAATTGCTGCAACAGTTTGCGGTAAGTCTTCTTTATTCAATTCATGCGGGTATGTCAATGAGATTATTTCCATATGTTGTCACCTACTTTCTTTAATCACTTCACAAATACACGCGCAGGTTTAATTTGTTGTTTATTTTCATGAAGATGGTAGATCGCTAATAATTCAGATTCATACTCCATTCGGAAATACGCTGTTTTTGGCAATTTATCAGGTCTCGGTAACTTTTGCCCGTTTTTCACTTTTTGTTTATCTTCTTCATTCACTTTTATTGTATCTAAATGGGTCACCCCTGAACAGATAGGAAGTAACTCTATGTTTTCAAGCTCTGCTTCCAGCTGGGTAAATGTAATACTTTCTTTTTTTGAAAAATGCCCGCTTTTAGTTCTGACCAATTTGGACATATGTCCTGGGTATCCAAGATGTTTTGCAATATCCACACAAAGTGTTCTTACATAAGTCCCCTTGGAGCATTCCACTTCGAAAGAAATATCCTGAGTACCATTTCCGCCAGAGAATTCTGTTGAGATATACGCCAATCGGCGAATAGTGATTGTTCTTTTCGGTCTTTCTACATGTTCGTTATTTCTGGCATATTCATATAGCTTCTTTCCATTTACTTTCACTGCTGAATATAAAGGCACCTGCTGAATAATATCACCAACAAATGATTGTAGTGCCAGTTTGATTTCCTTTTCATTTATTTCTTTAGTAAGAGAATCCTTACGAATAATTTCCCCTGTCTGATCCTCCGTATCTGTTGCGAATCCTATAGTAGCAGTAGCCACATAAGTTTTATAAGTATCAGTAAGAAATGGAACAATCTTGGTTGCCTCACCAATGCAAATTGGTAACATTCCTTCAACTTCAGGATCTAATGTACCAGTATGTCCTACTTTTCTAGTCTTTAAAAGTTTCCGGACTTTTATGACACAATCGTGCGAAGTCATTCCTTTTGGCTTCCATAATGGTAAGATTCCGTTCATAATTACCCCCTGAATTCCTTTTACTAGTATATATTGAATGATTAAAAATATCGAAAGAAAACCCTTGTTGAGATATACAAGGGTTTTCTCCGTTAAATTATGGTGTTTCGTTATCATCATTGATTTGACGCAAAAGATCTTCAATTCTGTTTCCACGTTCCATTGCATCATCAAAATCAAATGATAATTCAGGTGTTTTTCGCAGTCTTATCCGTTTTCCGATTTCAGACCGGATAAATCCTTTTGCTTTCGCCAAACCAATTAGTGTATCCTGCCTTTTTTTCTCATCACCTAAAACAGAAATAAAGACTTTTGCTTGCTGTAAATCACCTGTTACTTCTACATCCGTTATGGTAACAAACCCTACCCTTGGGTCTTTAATCTTTCTGGAAATTATATCACCAAGTTCTTTTTTCATTTGTTCTGCTACTCTGCTTGCACGTAATTCATTCATGTCAGACACCTCTTTCTACCAGTCGAACAAAAAATCATTTTATAATTAGCGCACTTCCAAATTGGTTGCAGCTCTTTCCAGTTCAGGAAAAGAATCGATAAGTGAGAGGGATTGCTGTAATACCTTCTCATTTATTACCTTTGAATCCGATACTGTCACAACAGCAAGTTTAGCCCGTTGCCACAAGTTCTGATAGTCTATTTCGGCAACTGCAATATTTAATTCCTTTCGAAGCCGATTCTTTAATTTTAGAAGTATCGACCGTTTATCTTTTAATGAATGGCATTCATAGAGAAAAACTTCTACTTCTGCATAGTAAATCATTAAACTTCGATTTCCTCCATTACATAGGCCTCAATTATATCGCCTTCTTTAATATCATTATAATTCTGGATGGTGATCCCACATTCATAATTTTGCGCTACTTCTTTGACATCATCTTTGAAACGTTTTAATGTGTCAATTTCACCTTCATAAATAACTACACCGTCACGAATTAATCGAACACCGGCATCTCTTGTAATTTTACCATCTGTAACATAACCTCCGGCAATTGTCCCAATTTTTGATACTTTGAAAATTTCCCGGACTTCTACCTGGCCAATTACTTTTTCTTCAAACTCTGGGTCCAGCATCCCTTTCATTGCTGCTTCCACTTCTTCAATTGCTTTGTATATTACTCGGTGTAAGCGGATTTCCACATTTTCTGAATCTGCTGCTTTCTTAGCGTTAGTATCTGGGCGCACATTAAATCCAATTACAATTGCATTGGAAGCTGATGCTAAATTAATGTCTGTTTCTTTAATTGCCCCAACACCTGTGTGGATAATATTTACTTTAACACCTTCTACATCGATTTTCTGCAGTGATGCTGCCAATGCTTCCACAGATCCTTGTACATCGGCTTTGAGAATCACATTGATATCTTTAATTTCACCTTGCTTAATTCTTTCAAACAGGTCATCCAGACTCACTTTTGCTTTGTCACCACGTTTTTCTTCAATTTCTTTTTGCTGTCTCAATTCACCTATTTGTCGTGCCTGTTTTTCATCTTTAAATACAACAAAACGGTCACCCGCCAGAGGAACCTCATTTAGACCAGTGATTTCCACAGGTGTTGATGGACCAACCTGCTTTACACGCTTACCAAGGTCATTGACCATTGCACGTACACGGCCAAAGGTGTTTCCCACAACAATCGGGTCCCCTACTTTTAGTGTTCCATTTTGGACTAGTAATGATGCAACAGATCCTCGTCCTTTATCTAATTGTGCTTCAATCACTGTCCCATCAGCTAAGCGGTCGGAATTTGCTTTTAATTCTTCTACCTCAGCAACAAGCAGAATCATTTCTAACAGATCATCAATTCCTTCACCTTTCAGTGCAGATAACTGAACGAAAATTGTTTCGCCACCCCAATCTTCCGGAATTAATTCATACTCTGTTAATTCCTGCATTACACGATCAGGATTTGCACCTTCTTTATCTATTTTATTAACCGCTACAATAATTGGCACTTCTGCTGCTTTTGCATGGTTAATCGCTTCGACTGTTTGAGGCATTACTCCATCATCCGCTGCGACAACAAGGATTGCGATATCCGTAATCTGAGCCCCTCTTGAACGCATGCTTGTAAACGCCGCGTGTCCGGGAGTATCAAGAAATGTGATCTTTTTATTATTTGCTTCAATTTGATATGCCCCAATATGCTGGGTAATTCCACCCGCTTCCCCTTCTGTAACTTTTGTGTTACGGATAGAGTCAAGCAGTGTAGTTTTCCCATGGTCAACGTGCCCCATAATTGTAACAACTGGTGGCCGCTCTTTTAATTTTTCAGGATTATCTTCTTCTATATATGCAGAAAGGTCTGCTTGGTCAATTTCCACTTCCTGCTCTACTTCTACCCCATATTCACCGCAAATTAACTCAACAGCATCCTCATCCAAATCCTGGTTTTTAGTAGCCATAACACCTAAAAACATTAATTTTTTAATAATCTCATTTGTTTCTTTATTTAATTTTTCTGCAAGCTCTCCTACATTAATAGTACCCGAATAAGTAATCTTGGTAACAGGAGCTGATTCACTCTGTTTCGGTGATTGCTGCTGATTAGCCTGATTATTGGTTCCTTGTTTCTTTCTATTGTTGTTCTGTTTGTTATTAGGTTTTGCCTGTTTTTTATTCGTTGAATTTTGATTTTGCTTTTTATCCTGATTTTTAGGTTGGAAAGCAGCATCTAATTTTCCAATCATATCATCCGAAATCGTTGACATATGATTGGAAACAGGCTGATTTAATTCCTTAAGTTTCTCAATAACTTCTTTACTTGATTTGTTCACTTTTTTTGCATATTCGTATACCCGTACTTTTGACATACGTTCACCCCCGATTATTGTTAGAAAGCAGCTCAATTAATTTCTTTGCAAAACCATGCTCATTAACCGAAACAGCTACTCTTCCGATCTTACCAATTGCCTGCGATAACGTGTCACGATCATCAATAAAATAATATGGAATATGATAATAACTACATTTATCTGTTAACTTCTTTTTTGTCTGGTCACCAATATCGTTTGCGATGAGAACTACTTTTGACCTTTTTGACTGTATTTCTTTAATGATTTGTTCTTCACCGAATGTACACTTGCCAGCCCTTGTAGCTAAACCTAGAATATTTAAATATTTCTTAGAATCGCTCATTTAGTTCCCTTCTACTTCCGCAATTAATTGTTGATATATTTCACTTGGAATCGCGATATCCAGCTGTCTGTCCAATGCTTTTGTCTGCTCTGCTTTCTTGATTATATCCACATCTCTGGACAGATACGCACCTCTGCCATTCTTTTTGCCAGTAGGATCAACAAATATTTCTCCGTCTTTTGTTTTCACTACTCTTATAAGAGATTTTTTTGGGACCATTTCCTGTGATACTACACATTTTCTTAGTGGAACTTTTCTTTGTTTAGACATATGAAATCCCCCTTATTTAAATAAATCTTCGTCCATTTCTTCAAAGGATTCTTCATAGTCAGCGGAGTCATCGTAATCAAGAGTATCTATATTTTCTTCTCCGTCTTCCTCTGTCAAAAGACCTTCATCTTTTGCTTCTGATTCACTCTTTATATCAATTTTCCATCCCGTTAACTTGGCAGCTAACCTGGCATTCTGCCCGCGTTTTCCAATTGCCAGTGACAACTGATAATCTGGAACAATAACAGTTGTTGCTTTATTTTCGTCGTCTACAATTACCCGGACAACCTTTGAAGGACTTAAAGCATTGGAGACATATACTACCGGATCCTCTGACCATTCCACAATATCTATTTTTTCACCTTTTAGTTCATCAACAATTGTTTGAACACGCTGGCCTTTTTGGCCAACACATGAACCAACCGGATCTACTTCCTCGTCTCTTGCGAAAACAGAAATTTTAGAACGGTCACCAGCTTCCCTTGCAACTGATTTTACTTCGACAGTACCATCATAAATTTCTGGTACCTCCATTTCAAATAAACGCTTTAACAGTCCTGGATGTGTTCTTGAAACAAATATATTTGGTCCTTTACTCGTATTTTCTACTTTTGTAACATATACCTTAATTCTGTCATGAATATTATATGTTTCTGATGGAATACATTCTGACTCGGGTAATTTAGCTTCTATCTTTCCTAAATTCACATATATAAAGCGACCGTCCATTCGCTGGATCGTCCCATTCATAATATCATCTTCACGATCGATGTATTCGTTATAAATTATACCTCTCTCTGCTTCACGAACCCGCTGTGTAACTACCTGTTTCGCAGCCTGAGCAGCAATACGGCCGAAGTCTCTTGGGGTCACTTCAATCTCCACTACATCTCCAACTTCATAGGTTGGACTGATCTGATGAGCCTCATCTAACGACAGTTGCTGTTGCGGGTCATCTACTTCTTCCACAATTTCTTTTTGGGCAAAAACAGCCATCTTACCTGCTTCTTCATTTAAATCAACTCTGACATTTGTGGCAGATTTAAAATTTTTCTTATAAGCGGAAATAAGTGCAGCTTCTAATGCTTCAATAAGTATGTCTTTATTTATTCCTTTTTCTTTCTCCAAAAAATTAATTGCCTCAAACAATTCCTTATTCACAATTTCTCCCCCTTTTATTTAAAAAATGACAGCTAAATGCGCTTTAGCAATTTTCTCGTATGGTATTTCTACTTCTTTTGTTTTTGTTTTATCTTTATACGAAATTTTCGCAATATTGTTATCAAATTGAAGTAATTTCCCTGTAAATTCCTTTTCACCGTTTATCGGTTCATATAACTTAATATACACATTCTCACCAGTGTATTTTACAAAATCGTCCTCTTTTTTCAACGGACGTTCTACTCCCGGTGAAGACACTTCAAGAAAGTAAGCACCCTCAATTGGATCTTCCTCGTCCAGTCTGGCACTTAACTTTTCAGAAACAATCCCACATTCTTCAATATCAATTCCACCGTCTTTATCAAGATACACGCGTAAAAACCAGTTTTTTCCCTCTTTTTCATATACTACATCTACTAATTCCAAAGAAAGTTCATCTAAAATAGGTTGGAGCAGTTCTTCCGTCTGTTTTGCTATATTTTGACTCATTGCTAAGCCTCCTTTTATATCCACATTTTCACTGTTTTCTTCATTGGTGTTTTTATTTTTCCCTGAAAGGTTTATACCTACACCTAGTTGTTTAACCCAAGATGAAATATAAATCCCTTGCCAGAATTGGCAAGGGATTGTGTTAAACCCTATGACGTAGATGTACCTACGAAGAAAGAGTGGGGTTTTCCCACTCTTCGAAAGATCAATCAAATAAAATCTGTATAAAATATAACATGATTGGAGAAAAGATGCAAGAGTTTTGATTGAGCAGCTTTCTAGAATAGAGATAACTGATTCTTCTCTTCCATTCCTTCAAGACATCCGTGCTGATCTAAATATTCCAAAACAGTTTTGGAAATTCTGCTTCTTTCACGTAAATCTTCTTTTGATAAAAATTCTCCGTCTTCCCTGGCTTTTGCGATATTTATAGCAGCATTTGTCCCTAAACCATCAACAGCATTGAAAGGAGGTATGAGTGAATCTCCCTCTACGATGAATTCTGTAGCAGAAGATCTGTAAAGATCCACTTTTTGAAAATGAAATCCTCTTTCATTCATTTCCAGAGCAAGCTCTAAAACAGTTAATAAATTCTTCTCTTTCGGTGATGCATCATTTCCTTTGGCAATGATATCTTTAATTCTGTTTCGAATGGCTTCAGAACCTTTCACCATTGTATCCAAGTCAAAATCATCCGCCCTTACTGTGAAATAAGCAGCATAGAAGAAAATTGGATAATGAACTTTAAAATAGGCAATTCGAATTGCCATCAGTACATACGCTGCGGCGTGCGCTTTTGGGAACATGTACTTTATTTTTTTACAGGAATCAATATACCAGTCAGGGACGTCATGTTTCTTCATCTCTTCAATCCACTCATCCTGCAATCCTTTTCCTTTTCGGACAAACTCCATTATTTTAAAAGCAAGGGAAGGTTCCAGTCCCTTATGCATTAAATAAACCATAATATCATCACGGCATCCGATTACGTCGGGTAATTTGCAGATACCATCATTAATCAGGTCCTGAGCATTACCTAGCCAAACATCCGTACCATGACTTAACCCAGAGATAATTAAAAGTTCCCCAAAGGTTTTTGGTTTCGTGTCTTCAAGCATTTGCCGAACAAATCTAGTACCAAATTCGGGAACACCTAATGTTCCAGTCTTGCACATTATTTGGTCAGGAGTCACTCCTAGTACTTCTGGTCCGGAGAATATCTTCATCGTTTCCTGATCGTCCGTAGGAATCGTCTGTGGATCAATTCCACTTAAATCCTGTAACATTCTTATTACTGTAGGATCATCGTGTCCCAGTATATCTAATTTTAATAAATTATCATGAATTGAATGGAAATCGAAATGGGTAGTGCGCCATTCGGAATTCCTGTCATCAGCAGGGTATTGAATTGGTGTAAAATCATAAATTTCCATATCATCTGGTACAACAATAATCCCACCAGGGTGCTGGCCGGTAGTTCGTTTTGCACCAGTACATCCTTTTACCAGACGATCAACTTCCGCATTCTTAATTACCATGTCATGATCACCCGCATAACCTTTCACATAACCATATGCTGTTTTTTCAGCAACGGTCCCAATTGTTCCGGCACGGTAAACATTATCTTCCCCAAATAACACTTTCGTATAATTATGTGCTCTTGGCTGATATTCCCCCGAGAAATTCAAATCAATATCTGGTACCTTATCCCCTTTGAACCCTAGGAACGTTTCGAACGGGATATCTTGTCCATCTTTCTTATAAGGAGTTTGGCATTCAGGACAGTTCTTGTCAGGTAAATCAAATCCACTACCAACAGACCCATCGTTAAAGAATTCATTATGCTTACAGTTAGGACAAACATAATGTGGCGGCAAAGGATTAACTTCTGTAATCTCAGTAAATGTCGCAATTAATGAGGACCCTACAGAACCACGGGAACCAACTAAGTAGCCATCATTTAAAGATTTTTTTACTAATTTATGAGAAATTAAGTAAATGACAGCAAATCCATGGCCAATTATACTCTTTAGCTCTTTCTCAATTCGCTTTTCGACAATTTCCGGCAGTGGGTCACCATATATAGACTTAGCAAAATTATAGCTTAAATCACGGATTTCCTGTTCAGCACCGTCAATATTTGGAGTATATAAATCATCCTTTATCGGTTTCACATCGTCGATTTCATCAGAAATTAACTGTGGATTTTTGATAACAACTTCAATCGCTTTTTCTTGCCCTAAGAAGCTGAAGGCATCCAGCATTTCATTGGTAGTCCTGAAGTAAGTGTTTGGCAACTTCTGTCGATTTAATGGATTACCGCTTTGTGATGCAATTAATATTTTCCGATAGATCTGATCATTTTCATCCAAATGATGGACATTACCAGTTGCAACACATATTTTTCCTAAACGCTCAGCCATGTCAACTAGTTTCCTCAAAATATCGAGCAGCTGTGCCTCATTCTGAACGAGCTCCTTATCAACTAAATGGACATAATTGGCAGGTGGCTGTACTTCAATATAATCATAAAATTTTGCCACTTTTTCTGCCTGATCAGCAGATTTCTGCATCATTGTTTCAAACACTTCACCTTTATCACATGCCGTACCTACAAGAATTCCTTCCCTCAGCTGCTGTAATTTGGATCTCGGAATTCTAGGGACCCGGTAAAAATAATCAATGTGAGCAAGGGAAATAAGTTTAAAAAGGTTTTTTAAGCCGACTTCATTTTTTGCCAGCAAAGTAGCGTGAAAAGGACGAGATCTCTGATAACTGTTACCTTCGCCCATATGCTTATTAAATTGATTATGATTAGTTATTCCTTTCTCATGAGACAATTTGATAAATTTCCATAGGAGATAACTAGTTGCTTCTGTATCATAAATAGCTCGGTGGTGTTGTGTTAACTCAATATCGAGCTTTTTACACATTGTATTCAGACGGTGGTTTTTCATGTCAGGGAATAAAAAGCGTGCCAGTTCCAGTGTATCAATTACAGGGTTACTCGCTTCTTCCAGTCCTATTTTCTTGAAACCTGTATTAATAAAACCCATATCAAAATCAGCATTATGTGCAACTAAAATATGATCCCCCATCCATTTTTGGAAATCTGTTAACACTTCCTCTACTTCCGGAGCGTCACGGAGCATATCGTCTGTTATATTAGTTAAATTAATAATCGTTTCGGTCAGTGGCTTGTGCGGGTTTGCAAATGATTCAAAGCGGTCAATAATCTCTCCGTTTTTTATCTTTACTGCAGCTAATTCAATTATCGTATCATATACTGCTGAAAGTCCTGTTGTTTCCACATCAAAGACTACATATGTTTCATCAAATAACTCTCTGTCCTGCACATTATAAGCAATCGGCACACCGTCATCGACAATATTTGCCTCGACACCGTAAATCACTTTTACTCCATGCTTTTTCCCTGCACCATAGGCTTCGGGAAAAGCTTGTGCTACAGCATGATCAGTTATAGCTATCGCTTTATGTCCCCATTTAGCAGCTTGTTCGACAAGCTTAGATGCAGAAACAACAGAATCCATTTGACTCATAAGGGTATGTGCGTGCAGTTCAATACGTTTTTCACCGTCCATTCCATGATCTTCACGCGATTTGGCTTTTACTTCCTGAATATCTTTTGCCATCATTGTAAGCTCATTGGAAAACGTATCTGTTTGTATCATACCTTTTGTTTTTAGCCACATTCCTTGTTTTAACTGCTTAAACTTTTCAACATCCTGGTCACCTTTTGAGAACATTTTAATTTGAAAAGAGTCTGTGTAGTCAGTCATTTTCAGCATTAATAAATGCCTTCCTGAACGTAGTTCACGTATTTCTGCATCAAACAAATATCCTTGGAACACTACATTTTTCTCTTCCTCAATAATATCTCTCATTTGAACAGGCTCTTCTTTGACAGGATAGCCAATCATTACAGGGCCACTGCTTTTCTCGTCTTTATTATCCTTGGACCGCTCTGCTTGCTGCTTAAAAGCTTCCTCCACCCGCTTTTTATCCTCTAATGCTTTTTCCTGTTGGAATCTTTCAATTTCATCCTGTTGTTCAACTACATCTATTTGGATCATTCTCTTAGTTAAACCGACATGTCTGGAAAATTCATCAAACCTTTTCTGAAGATCTTGCATTAAAGATTGGCGTTCAATATCATTGCTTGTAGTTAACATAATATTATTATCGTTAAATAATGGTTTCTTATTCTCAAGAACTCTGTATTTTGGTGATTCATTAATAAGTTCAGACAAGAAAATGAACCAGTATTTTGACCATTCATTTTCTTCCAAAGCAGTATTTTCTGCAGAGAACTTCCATGAGACCTTTGCGATAGAGGAAAAAGCATCTGTTAGCTTTAATACAAATAACTGATAAACATCTGCTGGAAGTAACTTTTCCAGCCGAAATGAAAACTGCCAGACCTTTGTTTGTCTGAATACTTCAAGTTTCTCAATCATCCCATTCTGTAAATACTTATTTTTCATGTCATCTGGTATGCCAATTTGCTGCATCAGTAAATTAAATCTCTCTCTGTTCGTACTGTCCATTCGCTTCACCCCTTTACGAAATGGTAATTCCCTTGCCACATTAATAGTAGACAAGGGAATAAATTATTGGTATTTTACAGCTGTTCTGTTAATAACTGATTAATTTTATCAATTAATTCTGTTTCATGTACGTCGAATTGCTCGCCAGATTTGCGTAATTTACATTCTACATATCCTTCATTTGCCCGTTTTCCAACAGTAATTCTTAAAGGTAAGCCAATAAGGTCGCTGTCCGCAAACTTAACACCAGGTCTTTCTTTTCGGTCATCAAAAAGAACAGATATATTGTTAGCTTTTAATTTTTGATAAATAGACTCTGATAATGCATACTGCTCGTCATTTTTAGGGTTCACTGCAATTAAGTGAACATCATATGGTGTTACCTCTTTCGGCCAAGTGATTCCATTTTCATCATGGAACTGTTCAACAATTGCAGCAATTGTCCGGGATACACCTATGCCGTAGCAACCCATTATCATTATATCTTGTTTGCCTTGTTCATTTAAATATGCAGCACCTAACTTATCTGCATAAATATTTCCCAATTTAAAAACATGTCCAACTTCAATCCCTTTTGCAAATTGAATGGTACCCTGACCATCTGGAGAAGGGTCTCCCTCCTGGATAAAACGTAAATCCTCGTAACGGTCAATCTTAAAATCCCGCTCCGGATTCACATTAATATAATGCTTACCAGTTTCATTGGCACCACAATATCCATTTACTACAGCGGCAACAGCATGATCTGCTATTACATCAATGTCCTTAACATTAACAGGTCCTAAGGAACCAACCTCTGCGCCTAGCAATTGTTTAGCCTCTTCTTCTGTAGCCAGCTCGACATTCGCTGCATTGAATGCATGTTTTAATTTAATATCGTTTATCTCATGGTCACCACGGGATAATACTAATACAAATTGTTCGTCAACTTTAAATAATAATGTTTTAATCCCTTTATCTGTTGGCTGCTGAAGAAAATCAGAAACCTCCTGCATCGTTTTTGCATTCGGTGTATCTACTTTTTCTATTTCTGCTAAAGGCTCCGTACTTTTTTCATATTGTACATTTACCGGGGCCATCTCAATATTTGCGGCAAAATCTGAAGAATCGGAATAGGAGATTGTATCTTCTCCAATCTCAGATAACACCATAAATTCATGGGTATCCTTCCCTCCAATTGCACCTGAATCAGCGATAACCGCCCTGAAATTGAGTCCGCATCTCTTAAAGATGTTGGAATAAGCTGTAAACATTTTATCATAAGCTTCATTTAAACTTTCCTGTGAGTCATGAAAAGAATAAGCATCCTTCATAACAAATTCACGACCGCGGAGCAAACCGAATCTCGGTCTTTTTTCATCACGGAATTTTGTCTGGATTTGATAAAGTGTTAGCGGCAGTTTTTTATAACTCTTGACTTCATCCCGAATTAAACTTGTAATAACCTCTTCATGTGTTGCTCCTAATGCAAACTCCCGATCGTGGCGGTCATTTAAACGCATCAATTCCGACCCGTAGCTATACCAGCGACCTGTTTCCTTCCATAAATCTGCCGGTTGAAGTGCCGGCATTAACATTTCAACTGCTCCTGCTTTTTCCATTTCCTCACGAACAATTTTTTCAACATTTTTTAACACTTTATTTCCTAATGGCAAAAAACTGTACACACCTGATGCGGTTTGTCTAATATATCCAGCTCTAACGAGCAATTGGTGACTTTTTATCTCAGCATCTGCAGGTACTTCTTTTAAAGTAGGAATCAATGTTTGACTATGCTTCATTTCTGCATTCACCTCAAATTTTTTATATAAATAATATTCTTGGAGATAACCCTTGAATGGCAATATATTATACAAATATTACAACCTGGAATATCTCCTGTACATCTATACATATCCGATTAAACGTCCTGCTGTTTTCTATAAGAAGAGACGCTGAATATCATTCCATGTTACAACAATCATTAATAACATAAGTAAGGCAAATCCGACAAAGTGGACAACCCCTTCTTTCTGCGGGTCAATTGGTTTGCCTCTGACAGCTTCAATCCCCACAAAGAGCAGCCTTCCGCCATCCAGTGCTGGCAATGGAACTAAATTCATTATTCCTAAGTTCACACTCAGAATCGCAGTCCACATCATAAAATTCAGAAAGCCGGTCTGGACTACCTGATCTGTAGCATCATAAATACCAACAGGCCCTGAAAGCATGTCTATGGAAAATTGACCAGTGATAAGCTTACCTAAATTTGTTATGATTAATGTTGACCATTCATATGTTTCCTGTATGCTATATGGAAATGTTCGTAGAAAGGATTTTTCCAGTGCCAACGTTACACCTGCCTGGCCAATCTCCCCTTGTTCTGTTTCGATCGCTGCTGGAACAATTTCCAAGGAAACTTCTTCGCCATTTCTTAAAACAACCATATCTACCTGCTCATCAGGACTAGACTGAACAAACCTTTCAAAGTCATTCCACTCACTAACGCTTTGACCATTAATTTCAATTACTGTATCATCCTTTTGAAATCCAGCTTCTTCTGCAGGACTGTTCTCAATAACCGAACCAATCTTTATCTCATCTGCCGGTATACCTTGAATAAAGCCAAGAATTAGAAATATAACGATCGATAAAACAAAATTCATCATTGGACCGGCAAATAACTGCATCCCGCGCTGGCCAAGTGTTTTTGATGCAAACTGACGATTATATGGAGCGATTTGCGTAGCCTTTTCATCCATTATAAAATGAGCTTTTTCATCAACCTGGAAGGAGTACGGGCGTTCCTCACCCACTTCATAACCTTCAATCATAAGTTTATGATCTAAATCAATATTTTCTACTTCAATTACTAGGCAATCAGGATGTTTATCTTTATTGTTTACGATAATTTGATTAACCTTCTCATCCTCATTAAACGTAACACCAATATGCTGTCCTGGTTTTAATTCAATAATTTCCGGATCTTCTCCAGCTACTCTGACATATCCGCCCATAGGCAGCAGTCTGATGGTATAAAGTGTTTCATTTTTAACTATTGAGAATATCTTCGGCCCGAAACCTATCGCGAATTCTCTTACTAACATCCCAGCTTTTTTTGCAAAAATGTAATGACCAAACTCATGGACGAACACAAGCAGGCCAAACATCAAAATAAAAGCGATAATTGTATTCAAATAAGCACACTCCTCCCAAATTTACTTCACAAGCTACCGGAAATATTCCTAGCTTTCATTCTAGTTTCCTTGTCAATTGACTGAATCGTTTCTAAATCAGGGTTTGTAATTACATCATGGTTCTCCAGCATTTTTGCAACGAGATGCTCAATTTCCAGAAAGTTAATTTTTCCTTTTAGAAATAACTCTACTGCCACTTCATTAGCCGCATTCAGGACTGCAGGCATTGTACCACCCGTTTTCCCTGCCTCATATGCATACTTTAAACATGGAAATCTGCTAAAATCCATTTCTTTAAAATGTAATTTACTTATCTTTGCTAAGTCCAGATGCTCAGATTGCGGCAATTTCATTCTCTCAGGGTAGGTTAAAGCATACTGAATCGGCACTCGCATATCCGGTGTTCCTAACTGTGCGATCACACTATAATCGACAAATTCCACCATTGAATGGATAATACTCTCCTTATGCTGAATAACCTCAATCTTCTCATAAGGTATATTAAACAGCCAATGGGCTTCTATTACTTCCAGCCCTTTATTCATCATTGTTGCAGAATCGATTGTGATTTTTGCACCCATACTCCAGTTAGGATGGTTTAATGCATCCTCTACTGTAACGTTTTTAAGCTCGTCCCTGGATTTATCACGAAAACTCCCACCAGATGCTGTTAGTATAATTTTTTCGATTTGTTGTCTGGATTCACCATTTAATGCTTGAAAAATAGCAGAATGTTCACTGTCAATTGGAAGTAAATTCACCTGATGTTCTTTAGCCTTATTCATTACTAAGTGACCTGCAGTTACCAATGTCTCTTTATTGGCAATGGCAACTTGCTTCCTTTGTTCAATTGCAGACAATGTCGCTTTTAAGCCAACACTCCCCATCACCGCATTCACCACAACGTCGGTCTTGTGGTGTGTACTTATTTCCTCTAGAGCTGTCTCTCCTGCAATTATATTATGGTTACCTGAAAGGAAGGAGTTTAAATGTTGTTTAACCTGATCGTTTTTAACTACAATCCATTCTGGTCGAAACTTTTTAATAATCGGCAAAGCTTTTTCAACATTTTCTCCAAAAGAAATCGCAAATAAACGAAACTGTTCAGGATGCGCCTCTATTACATCTAATGTCTGAACCCCGATTGAACCTGTAGCACCTAATAGTGTTATATTTTTCATTAATCAAACGCCCCAATATAAGTAGTCTATGAGATAAATTGAATAAAATGCAATAAGGGAAAAACAAATAGCCAGCTGTCAAAACGGTCTAATATTCCGCCATGACCTGGAAGAATTTTTCCTGAATCTTTTACATCGTAATGCCTTTTAATTGCAGATTCCACCAGATCTCCAATTTGACCAAAAATGGAAGCTAACACTGTGACAATAATCACTACAACTAATGATTCATGAACGGGGTAAAAGATTTGATAAACAATTGCTACAATACAAGCAACTGCAATGCCTCCAACAGCTCCTTCTATTGTCTTATTCGGACTGATTTGAGGCCAAAGTTTATGTTTCCCAATTGCCCTGCCAAAGAAATATGCACCTGTATCTGTTGCCAGTATGATTAGAATAGCATAAAAAATATAGACAAGACCACTCTCTACTGCTCTTGTTTCCATAAAGTAATAAAAACCAAGCCCCACATATATCGAAGACAATAACAGAAATCCCGCATCCTCAAAAGTGAATTTGTTTTTGACCAATACAGTATATGCCAGTAATAATAAGACAAAAAACATAATTAACTCTAATCTTTTAGAAAAAAAGATGCTCTCACCTTGATAAAGCAATCCCCATAAGAGGAAAATGGTCAGAATTGTCGGTATAGGGTACGATGTTGTCTTTCGCATATGTAATAACTCGACTAAACCAATTGTCGCAATAACATACATAATAATTTGAAATGGCCAGTTTCCTATAAATACAATTGGAAAGAAAATTAATATCGCAAGAATTGCTGTAATTATTCTAAGTTTCAAAATTATTCACACCTTAAATTCCGCCATAACGACGTTTTCTTTTCTGGTAATCATTAATTGCTTGCTCAAATTCATCTTCATTAAAATCGGGCCAGAGTGTATCAGTAAACCACAATTCCGAATAAGCAGACTGCCACAGCAGGAAATTACTTAACCTTAATTCTCCGCTTGTTCTGATCAACAAGTCCGGGTCTGTTAAGTGGGAAGTATATAAATGTTCAGCAATCGTATCCTCCGTAATTTCATCAATGGAATAATTTCCATGTATTACTTCTTTATAAATTGATTTTACTGACTGGACAATTTCAAATTTACTGCCATAATTTATGGCAATATTAAGAATTAACCCGGTATTACTCTCTGTTTGTTCAATTGCTCTCATTATAGCCGACTTAGTATTACCAGGTAAATCATCGACCTCACCAATTGTCTGGATTTTTACATTTTCCTCCATCAACTCCGGTAGGTAATGCTGAAGAAAATCAATAGGTAATTTCATTAGAAAATCAATTTCTGATGTGGGCCTTTTCCAGTTTTCTGTAGAAAAAGCATAAAGTGTTAATATTTTTATACGAAAATGATTAGCGATTTTAACAATTCTTTTTATGTTATCCATACCTTCACGGTGTCCTGCAATTCTGGGCAAACCTTTCTTTTGAGCCCAGCGTCCATTACCATCCATAATAATTGCAATATGTTCGGGTATCTTTTCGAACGAATTATGTATTTCTTTTGAATCTTTATTTGTACTTTTATTAGTAAAAGGAAGTTTAAACAAAGCCATAAATATTTCCTCCAATGGTTCTCTATTTTATAGTTATCATATAGAGACTTTCTGTATAGTATTCCTGCTAAACTATTAACACCATTTAAAGTGGAAAAACCCTCTTCTGAAAGAGGGTCTGTTTCACTCAACTTCATTTTACATGTTTTTTGTTTAAACTTCCATAATTTCTTGTTCTTTTTCTTTTGTTAGCTGGTCAATCTTTTTAATATTATCATCGGTTAATGTCTGTACATCATCTTGAAAACCTCTTAATTCATCTTCTGTAATGTCCCCGGATTTCTCGTTCTTCTTCAATTGGTCATTTGCATCTCTACGAATATTTCTAATCTGGACTTTGGATTCCTCCGCAAATTTACCAACAACCTTTACCAGTTCTTTTCTTCTCTCTTCTGTTAATGGCGGGATGTTCAATCGAATAACATTCCCATCACTTGATGGAGATAAACCTAAATCAGCTTTTTGAATTGCTTTTTCAATTTCTCCAATTGAAGATTTATCAAATGGAGTAATTAATAACAATCTCGCTTCCGGAACAGAAATGGAAGATAGCTGATTAAGTGGAGTTAATGCGCCATAGTATTCTACTTGCACACTGTCTAAAAGTGCAGGATTTGCTCTCCCTGCTCTGACTGTTGCTAAGTTCTTCGAATACGCTTTAACTGCCTGATTCATTTTATCTTTTGCTTCATTTAATACAGCTTGTGACATAATCAATTCCCCCTAATAATTGTTCCTATATTTTCACCTGTTACGGCTTTTTTAATATTACCTTCTTCTGATATAGAAAATACCAGCAATGGAATGTTATTATCCATGCACAGTGAAGAAGCAGTTGAGTCCATGACACCTAAACCTTCATTCAATATTTCCAGATAGGATAACTGGTCATATTTTGTTGCGTTTTTGTCAATTTTCGGATCTGCTGTGTAAACACCATCTACATTGTTTTTAGCCATTAAGATAACATCTGCCTCAATTTCTGCAGCTCTTAGAGCAGCTGTTGTGTCTGTTGAAAAATAAGGATTTCCGGTACCAGCTGCAAATATAACTACGCGTTTCTTTTCCAGATGTCTAATAGCTTTTCTGCGGATGTATGGTTCTGCAACTTGGCGCATCTCAATCGATGTCTGAACTCTTGTTGGTATACCCTGGTTCTCCAGACTATCTTGTAATGCTAAAGAATTCATGACCGTTGCTAACATCCCCATATAATCAGCATTTGCACGATCCATCCCCATTTCACTTCCAACCTTGCCGCGCCAGATATTTCCACCGCCGACAACCACTGCGACTTCCACACCTAATTCCACCACGTCTTTTACTTGTTTGGCAATCGATTGGATAACGGATGGTTCTATACCAAATCCCTGTTCTCCACTTAACGCTTCACCACTTAATTTTAAAACAATTCTCTTGTAGTTAGCACTAGTCATAATTACCTCCATTTATGTATTAATTATAATAAAAAACATCTTTACCTGTCTATTAAAAACTAAGAATACCGTTCTATTCCCTTAGTATTTACCAGTTCAGCTATATTTTTTCAAAGAAAAGGGACACAATGTGTCCCCTTTTCTTTGAAAGTATAATTACTTTTGATTAACTTGGCTCATAACTTCTTCAGCAAAGTTATCTTCGCGTTTTTCAATTCCTTCGCCAACTTCATAGCGAACAAAAGCAGTTACTTCTGCATTATTATTTTTTACAATTTGCTTTACTTTTTGATCAGGATCTTTAACGAAGCTTTGCTCTAATAAACAAATCTCTTCAAAGAATTTATTTAAGCGGCCTTCTACCATTTTTTCTACAATGTTAGCAGGTTTCCCTTCATTTAATGCCTGTGTTTTAAGTACTTCACGTTCTTTTTCAATATCTTCTGCAGAAACCGCATCACGTGAAAGATACTTAGGGTTTACTGCAGCAACATGCATTGCAACATCTTTCGCAATTTGCTCATCATTTGTTCCTTCAAGAACAGTTAATACACCGATTCTGCCACCCATATGAGTGTAGGCACCAAATGCATCATTATCAGATTTTGCAAATGTCGTAAAACGACGAAGTGACAATTTTTCGCCAATTTTAGCAATGTTGCTGTTGATGAATTCTTCTACAGATTCACCGTCACCGTTTAGAGGTTGTTTTAAAGCTTCCTCAACTGTTTCAGGTTTTTGACTGAGGATATGTTTAGCTAATTGCTTTAACAATGTCTGGAATTGCTCATTTTTTGTTACAAAGTCTGTTTCACAGTTAACTTCAAGAAGGACAGCAGTATTTCCGTCTACTTCTACATATGCAGAACCTTCTGCTGCAATACGGTCTGCTTTTTTAGCAGCTTTTGCGATACCTTTCTCACGAAGATAGTCAATTGCCTGATCAATGTTACCATCAGTTTCTTGAAGTGCTTTTTTACAATCCATCATTCCAGCACCAGTTTTTTCTCTAAGCTCTTTTACTAATTTTGCAGAAATTGCCATAATAAATTCCTCCTTGATTATTGTATATCATATATTGCTTAAAAAAAGGTGATAAAAGGTCCCCCTCTTATCACCCAAAACCTTCTTACTCTTCTACCGCTTCAACTTCTGCTTCTTCAGCAACTTGTTCTTCAGCTGCTTCTTCCGTAACTTCACCTTGTTTCACTTCTAAAATAGCATCAGCCATTTTAGCAGTCAACAATTTCACAGCACGAATAGCATCGTCGTTAGCTGGGATTACATAATCAATTTCATCCGGATCACAGTTCGTATCAACAATACCTACGATAGGGATGTTAAGCTTGTGTGCTTCTGCAACTGCAATACGTTCTTTTCTTGGATCGATAATAAATAGAGCATCAGGAATTTTGTTCATATCTTTAATACCGCCTAAGAATTTAACAAGTCTTTCTTTTTCCTTCAAAAGACCTACTACTTCTTTCTTAGGAAGTACTTCAAACGTTCCATCTTCTTCCATTTTTTCAATATCTTTCAAACGATTAATACGTTTGCGAATTGTTTCGAAGTTTGTTAGCGTACCACCTAACCAGCGTTGGTTTACGAAGTACATTCCTGAACGAATCGCTTCTTCTTTTACAGATTCCTGAGCTTGTTTTTTCGTACCTACAAATAACACAGTTCCATCGTTTTGAGCAATTTCTTTAATGAAATTATATGCTTCTTCAACCTTTTTCACTGTTTTTTGTAAATCGATAATATAAATGCCGTTACGCTCAGTAAAGATGTATTTTTTCATCTTTGGATTCCAACGGCGAGTCTGATGTCCGAAATGCACACCAGCTTCCAGTAGTTGTTTCATTGAAATAACTGCCATGTTTCTTTTCCTCCTAATATTGGTTTTTTTATCCTCCATTTACATCATTAGATAAAAGGACTAAAGTTAGCACCTCTCTCATCTTCAGTAAACGTGTGTATTTAACACCGTTAACAAATATACCATATTGAAACTGGTCAATCAAGCAAATTATTGATTTTTTTGTTGAAATTTCAGCAATAACTCAATTTCTGTTTTGCCTTTGTCCAACTTTCTGGCAATTTCATCAGTTGTATAACCATTTTTAGACAAATGCAGGATCTTAGCTGTATCTGATTGCTCCATAACATCTTCCTGTTCTACATTTGTAAGCGGGGTAAACTTCGCGTAGTTATTTTCTTTCGTAATAGTTTTTTCTTCCTTGAAGGCATTTTTATTTAAATTCTCATCTGAGGGTGCTTGATTATTATATTGTTCCCGTTTTTCCTGGATTGCAAGCAATTCCTTGGTAAAATGTTCATTTTCTTCTCGCATTTCTACTAAATATAAAGCTAATGTGTTTTCCATCTTGTCAATTTGTTCATAAACATTCGCTTCAATATCTTCCATACTCTTCTGCTTTATTTTCATCTGGCGTATAATAATAAGGGTAACGACATGAATAATAAAACTGAATAATAGCAATAAGTTGACCATAATTTACCTTCTTTATCCTGAAAAATCGATTTTATTTCCTAGAAAGGGGTGTTGAACAGTTTCCTGCTCCATTGAGCTCTCTTTCTCATGATCCCCTGTTTCCATATGTATTCCCATGCCTTTTTCTTTTTTGCCATTTTTTAATTGTTCACTGGCCTGCTGTTCAAGTATTCTTTTCCTCTTTTGTGATTCTTCAACTGCTGCCATGTGAGATAACTGCTCTTGTGCTAACCGGCCCTGTTGTTGTAATAAGTCTTGAAGTTTTCCGGCATCCTGTGTTCTTGGTAATGCGACTTGCATTTCAACGGATTTCCAACTCATAAAGATGCCCCCTCATTTTAAAGGACTATAAGGAATCGATCGTAATTTCCATCTCTTTAATATAAGATTTGAAATACTTATATTCTCGAGTTAATTTGCGCGAATATTTACCAAATATAAACTCTACATTATCGAACGCTTTCCCCTTAACTATTACTTCCAAATCTGTATAATTTCCGATGCTATATTGCATTTCATCAATTTCTGCCTGGATATTATTGATTTGTTCAACCGATTTATCATACATATTTCGCTGTTTTAGTAACATAATACGTTCTTTTGCATTAAGATTTCCCAGCTTTTCCTTTTTATCATGTAACTGTTTTCCCAGGAATTGCAATTTCTTTTTATTTTCTGTTAACTTTGCTAATTCCTGTTTGAGAGACTCTAGTTCTTCTCGTTTGTTTTTATTTATGCCGAGAGCCAAAACCGTCTTTGTGTTGGCAAAATTCCCGAGATTGTTGACTACAATCTGCTTTCCGGCTGAACAGGTACCACCAATAATACTACCATTTTCACATAAAATGGATTCCTGGGCAACACATTGACTGTGGAGAATTGATTTTGCTGCAATGAGATTGTTTCCTGCTTCCACACTTGCCTGATTGATATAGTTTGTTTTAATATCACCATCAGCCTGGATGACCGCACTATCCATCCCGGAAATCCCCTCATTTATAAGGATATTTCCTCCTGCTTTCAAATAAGCCCCTTCAACAAGTCCGATAACATGGATGTCTCCCTGTGCTTTAACCTGATAGCCGCTTGGGACATTCCCGCGGATATACACCGAACCTACAAAGTCAATATTACCTGTTTTAAGTGTTATGTCACCATCCAGCTCAAACATATCAAATACTTGAATTAGCTTGTCTGTTACAGATAATTTCCCGTCTTTTTCTGCTATAAACTCGTTTTCATTCAGTTCAACATTTTTGCCGGCCTTTGTTGTCACTTTCTTCCCTTTTCGCTGTTTAATTATGTTACCATACACATCTAATCCGCTTGAACCTTCAGTGGGTGGAACGATTTCTGCTAAAATTGTTCCCTCTGTTACACTTGGGATTTTCTTAACATCTCTAAACGACGTTTTTTCTTTTTCACTTAATTGTGAATCGAATGATAATTTCCAGTTAATGTAGCCATCCTGACCATTTGTGGGTGAAATACCTTCAGCCACTTGAATCACCTGATGCTCTGTTAGTAATAGTTTCCAGTTGGTTTCATCCAGAACAATGAGGTCTGAACTGATTTTTTCTTTCTCTAATAACTGGAATAAATCTTCTATTTCCAGCTCATCCAGTAGTTCACGGTCTAGTAGTTCAATAAATACCTTTAATCGGTCTTTTGCTACCTTTAATCCAACTGCCATTTTTTCCATTTTATCAAGCCCCACTTATCCAAAAAATAATATCAATGCGAAACCATTTGGCGCAATTTAAAAATTGCTTGTTTGTGGATTTGAGAGATTCTTGATGTAGTTAATTTGAGAACTTTTCCTATCTCTGTAAAAGTTAATTCTTTATCATAAAACAAACTTAATACGAATTGTTCATTTTCACTCAGCTGTTCCATAGCTGTATAAACAAGCTGCATATTCTCCTGTTTGACAATATTAGCTTCTGGTGTTAATTCCTTTTCATCAGGAATGCTATACCCGATTCCTTCTTTGAATTCATCATTTGACCCTTTTTCTTCCATAGACAGCAAATTTGCAAAAAAGCTATCTTTTATTACTTCTTCCACTTCTTCTTGTGAGAGATCAAGGTATTCGGCGATATCTTCCGAACTGATTTCTCTCTGGAATCTCTGCTCGAGGAGTTCTGTCGCGTGATCAATTCTTTTCACTTTTTCCCGAGTGGATCTTGGCAGCCAATCTTCTTTACGTAAGCCATCAATTATGGCACCCTTTATTCTAATAGAAGCGTACGTATCAAATTTCAAGTCCCTGGTTGAGTCAAACTTTAACAGTGCATCATATAATCCGTATAATCCCAGACTTTTTATATCATCTTTATTTACGCTTTTCGGAAGGTTTGATGCGATTCGCTGGACATGATATTGAACAAGATACATGTAGTTTTCTATTAATTGATTTGTATTATCATCACTTTTATTCTTTTCCCAGTTTCTCCATAACTCCTCAATTGATGTATCTCTTCCCATCGAATCACCTTTCCATTTCTATTGTTATATCGGTTTTATATAACTGCAATTCCGCTATTAACTGTTCTGATCTCCAGCATACCTGTTTCTACATTGAATTCTATCGTTCTACCTTTGTTGCCACCAACGTCTTCTGCTATAATTGGTATTTTTTGTGCGGTTAAATGCCGCCTGACCGCTTCTACATTCCTGTCTCCAATCCGTAACATTTTGTTTTCGGATCGAAAGGAGAACATATGCGCCCCACCCGCCATTTTAGCTTTTAAAGCATATTTCTTTGCTCCAAGCTGGTACAATTCTTCTAGGAGAAGTTCTATAGCAGTATCGGCGTACTTCATTACATTGTTTGTTTCTCTTTTAGATGCAGTTGAATCAGGTAACATAATGTGAGCAAGTCCTGCAATTTTGTTTGTACTGTCAAATACTACAACACCGACACAGGAGCCAAGCCCTGAGGTTTTCAATAAATTGGGTGCTTTCGTTGTCTTCAGATCTGCTATCCCTACTTTTAAAATTGTTGATGTGATGGTTGTCATTTGTCCAGAACTCCTAATGTTGCGAATATTTTGTTAAAAGAGTCTGGATCAGGCAATAAGAAAAAGTGACCTTTGACAGAATGTGCCGAATTCCCGCCACCTTCAATCATTGTATCAATAATGATTGCATAATCACTTTCCTGCGATATCTCGACAAGACCTTCCATAAGGATCGCTGCTGCCATATCCATTACCAGTGTGGGAACAGTAGGTTGCATATTTATGGAAGTAAAATCAGAAAGAGCTGATAAATAGGAGCCTGATAAAATATTGCCAATTTCTGAAACTGCAGAGTGAGCTAGTTCATTTTCCATCAATTCTTCTGCCCTAAAATATTTATCGCTAAGTAATTGTTCTACTAATGAATTTGTTTCATCAGGTGACAATACAAAAAACATACTGCCGGGCGCTTCACCTTGAATTCTTAAAAATACGGCAACAATCAGTGTTTCCGGACCACCGACATACTCCATCAGTTCATTAAAATCGACTACATTAATTGACGGAATCGTCATATCAATTTTCTTGTTCAGTAAGGTAGACAGGGCAGTTGCCGCATTTCCTGCCCCTATATTGCCGATCTCCTTTAGTACATCCAGATGGGTTTGAGTTAATTGATCAATTCTTACCATTTATAAGTGTGTTCCTTCCCTTGCCTTTTCGTAAGATTCCAATGACAATACATTTTCTAATTGTAAAAGCATTATTAATCTTTTATCAACCTTTGCTACACCTTCAATATAATCGGCATCTACTGTTCCAATCACTTTTGGTGCTGGTTCGATAATTTCCTGAGGGATATCAAGTACATCATAAGCTGCATCGACAATAAACCCTACATCAAACTTCTCCATATGAACAATTATTATTCTTGTACTATCAGTCTGTGCAATTGGGTCCATTCCAAATCGCTCACGGAGATCTAAAATCGGTGTTACAACTCCACGTAAATTAATTACCCCTTTTACAAATTCCGCTGTCTTCGGTACTCGAGTAATGTGCTGCATTCTCTCAATACCACCAATTAATTCAACTGGTATGGCATATTCCTCTTTTTCGAGCTCAATTATAATGGATTGCTGATTTTTTGTTCCTTCCATTTTTTCACTCCTCCTAGTTAATTAATGTGTTAGTATCAAGTATTAACGCTACCTGTCCATCTCCTAAAATCGTAGCACCCGAAATACCGAATACATCTCCAAGATAATCTCCCAGCGATTTAAGTACTATTTCCTGTTGACCAATGAATTTATTGACAATTAACCCAGCCATTTTTTCACCTTTTCGGATAATGACAACTGAACACAAATCATCCTCTTCTTCCACTTCCGGTACCTCGAAAACTTCTTTTAAAGAGATGAGCGGAACAACTTTCCCTCTGAAGTCAATGACCTTTTTATTGTGTGCATTTAATATTTCTTTTCTATTTATTATTGCAGTCTCGATAATCGAGGATAGTGGAACTGCATATTTCTCTTTTTCCACCTCGACTAAAAGCACAGAAATAATTGATAATGTCAAAGGTAGCTGGATAGAGAATAAGGAACCTTCCCCCTCTTTTGATTCAATCGTAATCGATCCACCAAGCGATTCAATCGTATTCTTTACAACATCCAAGCCTACACCGCGCCCAGAGACGTCAGATATTTTATCTGCTGTTGAAAAACCACTTGACATGATTAATTGAAATACTTGTTCATCAGATAACGTATTTGCTTCTTCCGCTGTGATTACCTGATTTGAAATAGCCTTGTTTACTACTTTCTGCCGGTTAATCCCAGCACCGTCATCTGCTATTTCAATAAATACGTGATTTCCACTGTGATAAGCTTTTAATAATAAACTTCCTTCTTCATCTTTTCCTCGTTCACGGCGAACATCAGGTGTTTCAATCCCATGGTCTAAGGAATTACGGATCAAATGGACAAGCGGGTCTCCAATTTCATCAATTACTGTTCTGTCCAGTTCAGTCTCTGCACCTATAATTTCAAGGTTGACTTTTTTGCCTAAATCTTTAGATAATTGACGAACCATTCTTGGGAACCGGTTAAACACTTGCTCTACAGGAACCATCCGCATATTTAAAATAATGTTCTGCAAATCTCCGGAAATCCTTGTCATTCTTTCAACTGTTTCCTGCAGCTCTGCATGTTTCAAATTTGCTGAAATTTGTTCAAGACGCCCACGATCAATGACTAATTCTTCAAACAGATTCATTAACCCATCAAGTCGATCGATGTTCACCCTAATAGTTTTACTTGCAACACTTTTCCCGTTGTTTGAATTAGTGGCTGCTTTTTTATTTTCTCCCTGAGTTTCATTTGATTCAGAAACTTCAGAAGCTTTCGTATCCTGCTGTTCGCTACTGCTGCCTTCATCCCATTTTCTTAGTTGGAATGGTGAAATGATTGCTTCCTCAATTTCAGAAATCTTCATAATTCTTTGTTTAATTTCTTCAGCATCAAGCTTTGTAACTAATAACACATGAAAAGCTAAGTCGAAGTTCTCTTCTTCCAACTCCTGAACCGTCGGGTCTGATTTAATAACCTCGCCTACTTGTTCTAATACTTCAAACACCATATAAACTCTTGCAGCTTTTAATAAGCAATTTTCATTTAAACGAATATTCAATTCATAATTCGTGAATCCTTTTTCATTTGATTGATTCAATATTGTTAACTCGAATTCATCTAACTTAGCAAAATGATTAGCGCCAGCCTTCTCTGTTGCCTGTACAGAATTCACTTCAGCTGAAGGAGTGGCAGTTACAGTACTTAAATCTTCATTGTTTTCGATTGCCTGCAGTTTATGTACAAGTTCCTGTACATCCGAGGAACCATCCCCACCACTGGCAATATCTACTACCATTCCTTCCAATTGATCAACTGCCTGAAATATCACATCGATAATATCAGAATTGATAGATAGTTTATTATTTCTTACAGCATCCAGAACGTTTTCCATTTTATGTGTAAGATCTGCTAAATCCTGATAACCCATCGTAGCTGCCATTCCTTTTAATGTGTGGGCAGACCTGAATATTTCACCAACCGTATCCATATTACCTGGTTCATTCTCAAGGATTAAAATCTGATCATTTAATGATTGAATATGTTCCTTGCTCTCTTCAATAAAGACTTCCAAATATTCATTATTCTCCATTACATTCACCCCTGTTGTTTAGATTTTTTTTGGAGCATTTCACTTATATATTGAATATCTAATACATAATCTACTAAACTTGTTTTAACTGCAGCTTGCGGCATTCCGTAAACAACACATGTTTCCTCCGATTGTGAGATCGTTACTGTTCGCGGGTGGCTCCGTTTGAGTGTTTCTATCCCTTTGGATCCATCACTGCCCATCCCTGTTAAAATTACAGCAACAGGCTGACACTCGCGCAGTTTAGCTATTGATGTAAACAGGACATCTACTGATGGCTGATGACCATTGACAGGAACATCTGTCCTCACCTTTGCCAAAAACTTATTTCCGGTTTCCTCCACCTCAAACTGTTTCCCGCCCTGTGCTATGTATACCTTGCCGGGCTCAATTACATCACCATCTTCTACTTCTTTCACATCTATTTCTGATAGTTTATTCAATCTGTCCGCTAAAGATTTGGTGAATCCCTTTGGCATATGCTGAACAATAACAACAGGTGCCTGGAAGTCCCCTGGTAGACTGGTGATCACTTCCTGCAATGCTCTCGGTCCACCAGTGGAAGAACCAATTGCTACAATCGGTTTCAAAGCACGGTTCGTTTTTATAAATGTAGAATTCACTATCCTTGAAGAAACCTGTCGTTCTTCTTTAGAAATTTGGACCTTTGCAGCTTTTTTGGCCGAATGTACGGTAATATTTGATTGAACAGCCTGCTCCACCTTACTAATAATTTCATTTTCAATTTCTTTGATATTCAGTGAGATTGATCCAGACGGCTTTGCGATAAAATCTACTGCACCAAGCGTTATCGCCTCAATGGTTTTGTCTGCACCAGTTTTGGTTAAACTTGACAACATTACGACAGGAGTAGGATGTCGATCCATTATTATTTTTAATGTTTCTATGCCGTCCATTACGGGCATTTCTACATCAAGTGTAATGACAGCAGGTTTAATTAGTTCGATTTTTTTAATAGCATCTTCGCCATTTCTGGCTGTACCGACAACTTCCAGACGCTCTGACTGGTTAAGAATATCTGAAACCATTTTTCGCATAAATGCTGAATCATCGACTACTAAGACGGAATATTTTCTCATGTTAGTTACCCCTCTGCGAAAAAATTCATTAACTTATTTAAAAAGCGAGAACCAATCTGTTTCTGTGGCATTTCCCCCAGAAATTGATTTGTAATCTTTATAATAGCTTCCGATGCTTTTGATTTTGGATTATCAAGAACAAAAGGATTCTGGTTTAATACTGCTTTTGTTACTGCCTGATCATCTGGCACCACACCTAATGGATGAATATCGTATTGCAAAAAGCGTTTGACAACTTCAGTAAATCGAAAAATAGTCTCATCACCTTGCTTTTGTTTCAGTGCGCGATTCAGAATAAGATAGATCGATGTTTCCTGATTACTCAAAATATGTTTCACCATAGAATAAGCGTCAGTTAATGATGTAGGTTCAGGAGTTGTGACAACAATGCACTCATCTGCTGCCAAGATGAAGTGAATTGATTCTTTTGTCACTCCTGCTCCCATGTCAAAAATAATATAATCATACTCCCTTAATAATAGTTCTAATTGCTCAATGAAATAATCCAATTTCCCTTTATCCAATGAAAATATTTCATGGTTCGCAGTACCTCCGGCAATATAAGATAAGTCTTTTGGTCCTGATTCTATAATATCATAAATTGATAAATTTCTCTCGAACATTTGAATAATAGTACTATTTGATGATTTACCAAGTAGAATATCGATGTTTCCCATACCGACATCAAGGTCAAAAAGTAAAACTTTTTTCCCTCTATCTGCCAGACTCAACCCAAAATTTAAAGCAATATTAGACTTACCTACTCCGCCTTTACCACTTACAATCGCCACAGTTTTTGCATGATATTTTCCATGAACTCCTTTAATTCTTGAACGTAATTTTGCTGCCTGATCTTGTTTCATTTAATCACCAACTATTATTTTTGCAATGTTGTCAATAGATGCTTCTTCGATGTCATCCGGAACATCCTGGCCATTTGTAATAAACGCTATACCGGTATTTTGTTCCAGGCACATGTTTAGGATCGATCCATAAATCGATGTTTCGTCTCTCTTTGTAAAAATAACCTGCTTTAAAGGAACAGTCTGGAATTGTTTATAAATTTCTTCCATATCTTTCGTTCGGGATGTTAACGATAAAACTAAATAAGTTTCTGCTTCTTCATATAAATCAATAGTATTCCCTAACTCTTTCACGTATTTTTCATCTCTGAAGTTTCGTCCTGCTGTATCGACTAATATAATATCGTAGTCACTGAATTTCTCCCTGGCCTTTTTATAGTCATCAAAGCTGTAAGCTATTTCAATAGGAATATCCAGAATTTTTGAGTATGTCTTTAATTGTTCAATCGCTGCAATCCGGTAAGTATCTGTTGTAATTAGTGCGACCTTTTTCTGTTCGTTTAAAACACAATGGGCAGCTAGTTTAGCGATTGTTGTCGTTTTTCCTACCCCAGTAGGACCAACAAGCTGGACAATTTGTTTTTCAAACAGTTTATTACCAAATTGACCTTTATTTGCAAGCCGATGCTTCATTTCAAATGCCAGTTCAATCTTTATTTTATCTATGTTTTGTTCCTTATCACTTTTGTTACGCTTTAATATCGTATCTAATAACTCATTTGCAATATGCGGTTTTACCTCCTGATCAAGCATATGGTCATACATTTGCTGATAGGGATATGGAAATTCGGTCTCTTTGTCACTATTATTTTGTATCCAACGCTTCATCTCTCTTAATTCATTCAAAATTGTATTTTCAGTTTTTTTCTCACTATGGTCCTGTTCCCTTACAGCACTGTTTTGCTTCTGAACAGTACTAGTTTGCTGCTGATCCATTGCTGCAAGGACTTCGATTTTCTTTTTTTTGAAAAGACCCAGAAAACCGCCTTCATAGATTTCTTTAGAATTTAAAATCACTGCATCTTGTCCTAATTCCCGCCTTACTATCTGCATTACCTCCGGCATTGTTGCACCTTTAAACTTTTTTACTTTCATGCTACTTTTACCACTCCAATGCTCTGAATTTCTACAGTTGGCTCAATCTCATTATAGGAAAGTACCACAACATGCGGAAAGAACCTATCCAGCAGTTGCTTTAGATACATTCTAATTGTAGGTGAGCATAACAGGATTGGCGTTTCTTCTTGCAACGACATATTTTCAACATTTTCAGCAACAGACTGGATCACGCGCTGTTGTGAATCAGGATCCATCGCCAAATAACTGCCATGTTCGGTTTGTTGAATATGTTCGGCAATTAATTTCTCTACTTCTCCGGAAATAGTAATTACCTTGAGCTGCTCACGACCCTGAATGATGTCTGTCGTTATTTGCGCTGATAAGGATTGTCTCACATATTCAGTCAGTAAATCCGTATCTGTCGTCATTTTTCCGAAATCAGCTAACGTCTCAAAAATGACAGGCAAATTCTTGATAGAGACATTTTCCCGCAATAACTTGGCAAGTACTTTCTGAACATCTCCAATTGAAAGCGGCTCTGGTGTTACTTCTTCGACCAAAATAGGATAACTTTCTTTTAAATGGTCGATGAGTTGCTGTGTTTCCTGTCGACCTAATAATTGATGTGAATGTCGTTTAATCACTTCTGTTACATGTGTCGAAACCACTGAAGGCGGATCAACAACAGTATAACCGGATAATTCTGCATCATCTTTCGTTTCATCTGTAATCCACTTCGCCGGCAAGCCGAATGCTGGTTCTGTTGTATCAATTCCATCAAGCTCATCATCTTCTATGCCTGGACTCATTGCGAGAAAATGATCTAACAGCAATTCACCCCTGGCCACTTCGTTTCCTTTTATCTTTAATCTGTATTCATTCGGGTTTAATTGAATATTGTCTCTTATCCGGACTACAGGGATGACTAAACCTAACTCAATAGCAAGCTGCCTTCTGATCATTACAATTCTGTCTAACAAGTCCCCTCCCTGATTAGAATCTGCTAAAGGAATTAATCCATATCCGAATTCAAATTCAATAGGATCCATATTGATAAGTCCGACAACATTTTCTGGTGCTTTCATTTCTTCTGATTCTGATTCATCCACTTCAGACTCGGTTGGTACCGTATCTGCTTTTGCCTGGCGTGATAGTAAAAACGCTCCTCCTGCTAGAACAATGGCAATAGATGTTGTAAGCAGGAAATTGATTGGCGTTAAACCTAATAAGAAAATGGTACCCGCAGCTACATAAAGTAGTGGGGGGAAACGGAAAAGCTGACTCGTTATATCAGAGCTTAAATTTCCTTCTGACGCCACTCGTGTAACAACGATACCTGTCGCCGTCGAAATAAGTAATGCCGGAATCTGACTGACTAAACCATCACCAACCGTTAATCGCATATAAGTGTCAATCGCCTCATTAAATGGTAAGCCGAGTTGAGCCATCCCAATAATTAAACCGAAGATAATATTTATAAGGACAATGATAATACCGGCAATCGCATCCCCTTTTACGAATTTACTCGCACCATCCATTGCCCCGTAAAAATCTGCTTCATTTTCAATTTTTCTCCGGCGATCCTTAGCCTGCTGCTCATTAATCATTCCTGCATTCAAATCCGCATCAATGCTCATTTGCTTACCTGGCATTGCATCCAATGTAAAACGTGCTGCAACTTCTGATACACGTTCACTACCTTTTGTAATAACTAAAAACTGAATAATTACCAAGATAACAAATACAACAAAACCAACTAACGGGTTGTTGCCAATAACAAACGTACCAAATGTCTCAACTACTCCACCTGCATCTGCTTCAGATAAAATGGACCTTGTTGTAGAAACATTTAATCCTAAACGAAATAAAGTAAGTATTAATAACAAGGAAGGAAAGACAGAGAATTGCAAAGCATCTGTCGTATTCATTGATACAAGGATAACAATTAATGCTAGAGATATGTTTACAAGAATAAATATACTAAGCAGCCATCCTGGTAATGGGACAACTAACATAACTATGATTAAAATAACACCAATTAATACGGAAAAATCTCTAGCTTTCATTCACTTACAACTCCTTTAACTTGCTTCCAAACCCTATTTAATCTTTTTCTTAACACGATACACATATGCTAAAATTTCAGCAACAGCCTGGAAGTATTCTTCCCCGATAACTTGACCAATCTCTGTCTGTGCATACAATGCTCTTGCTAAAGGTCGATTCTCAACCATCATAATATCATGGTGTTTTGCAATATCCTTTATTTTGACTGCAACAAAATCTACACCTTTCGCAACAACATAAGGGGCATCTGCCTTACTTTCTTCATATTTTAATGCGATCGCGTAATGAGTAGGGTTTGTAATAATTACATCTGCTTCAGGTACCTGGCTCATCATCCGCTGCATCGCCATCTGCCGCTGTCTTTCTTTTATTTTTGATTTAATAAGTGGATCCCCTTCGATATTTTTATGTTCATCTTTAATATCATTTTTTGACATCCGGTTTTGTTTCTCAAAATCATATCGTTGATAAGCATAATCAATTACCGATATAATTAACAATGCAATAGCTGCAGCCAATCCCATTTGTATTGTCATGGAGCCAAAAAACGCCATTGCACTCGTAACATTTTTATCATATAGCATAATCATTTCATCTTTGTTCATCCAGATAATTGAAAAAGTAATAATACCAACTACTATAATTTTTAATAATGATTTGACCAGTTCTACTAATGCTCTTACTGAGAATATCCGTTTAGCCCCCTGAATCGGATCAATTTTACTTAATTTCATTTTTAACGGCTCTGAAGTAAATAAAAATCCTATCTGTAAGAAATTAGAGGCAAAACCTGCTACAATGGCTATAAGCATAATAGGAGCTAATGCAATTCCAATCTGGATGGTGAAATCCAGAAACATCTCAAAGATTTGTTCTTCTGTTACAGCTAAATGGATGTATTCAGTAAAAGATTTACTATACATACCGGTCATTGTATTCCCTAAAGATTGACCAATAACTAACAGAATAATAAATACAAAAAAAAGCAGGATCGCAGTATTTACATCAGAACTTTTTGCAACTTGCCCCTTTTTACGAGCATCTTGCCTTTTCTTTGGGGTAGCTTTTTCAGTTTTTTCACCAGCAAAGTATTGTAAATCTAACTTTAGATGCATTATTAGGCACCACCTAATATATGAATAAGTGACTGCATTGTTTCAAGAGTATATGAGAATAACTTTTGAACAATAGCAATATAAAATGGAACAAACATAAATAATACGAGAAAAGAAACTAGTATTTTTAATGGCAAACCAACAACAAACACATTTAATTGCGGAACAGTTCTGGCCATTATCCCCAGGGCTACATCTACCAGAAACAAACAGCCGACAACTGGTATCGAAAGTTGAAAGGCAATAACAAACATCTGACTAAATGTACGTAATATAAAACTAAGATTGTTCAATGAAACAAGTGAATCAATTGGGATAATTTCAAAACTATAAAACAATCCATTAATTAATAGATGGTGACCATCAACTAGTAATAAAAAAATAATTGCTATAACATAAAAGTACTGTCCTATTAACGGACTCTGCGCCCCTGTCTGTGGATCGACAACATTCGCTATCGCAAAACCCATCTGAAAATCAATAAAACCGCCAGCTATCTGGATCGCAGAAAGTATGATATATGCAATCAGGCCCAGCATTAAGCCAATAATTGCTTCTTTCATAACAAGCAGGATGTATGCACCATCGAAAGCCACATCAGGGATTGGAATGGTGTATAACATAATCCATGATAGGAAAAACCCAATACCGATTTTTAATTGATTCGGTATTGTACGATAAGAGAAAATAGGTATTGTAACAAAGAAAGCTAACACTCTCACTAAAATTAATACAAACGCCGGAAACAAGTTAACATTAATAATTTCTAACATAATTTATCCTACAAACTGATTAATATTTTGAAATAAATTTGCTGCAAATTCTACCATTAAAGAAAGCATCCATGGTCCGAATATTACAATTCCCAATAATACAGCAACAATCTTTGGAATAAAGGCCAAAGTCTGTTCTTGTATTTGGGTAGTTGCCTGAAAAATACTGACAAGAAGACCGACAACCAGTGCAAGGAGCAGAATGGGACCAGTAACCAGTAGAATGGTGTAAATTCCTTGTTCTGCTAATGATACGACAAATTCCCCACTCAATGTTTACACCTCTCTCTTACAATCATCATAATGGTAAGAAACCTTCCAACAAGGAATGTGTGATTAAATACCAGCCGTCTACTAAAACAAATAATAAAATTTTGAATGGCAAGGAAATCATTACAGGAGGCAACATCATCATCCCCATTGACATCAATACACTAGCTACTGCCATATCGATTACGAGAAAAGGCACGAAGATCATAAAACCCATTTGGAAGGCCGTTTTTAATTCACTGATAGCATATGCCGGAACTAATGTCGTTAATGGAATATCCTCCACTGTTTCAGGCTCTTCAATTGAAGCAAAATTCATAAACAGGGCTAAGTCTTTTTGTCTTGTATGTTTCGCCATAAACTCTTTTACAGGCAGGCTTGCATTATCATAAGCTTCTTCTAAAGTCACTTCTTCATTGAATAATGGCTGTAATGCCTGCTCATTCACTTCCTGGAAGGTAGGAGCCATAATAAAAAAGGTCATAAACAGTGCCAATCCAACTAATACCTGGTTCGGCGGCATTTGCTGTGTTGCTAAAGATGTTCGAACAAATGACAAAACAATGATAATTCTAGTAAAACTAGTCATTAAAATTAAAATACTTGGAGCTAATGAAAGAATGGTAAGTAATAATAATAACCTGACTGAGGTAGAAAGGTTTGCCGGATCTGTTCCCGAAAAAACATCAATTAAATTAATGACCATGATCTTTTTCCTTTTCCTTCATCTTTTGCAGCATTTTCTTCCGACCCTCTTTCATTTCTTCTAGCTCCTTGTGAAATAACTGACCAAATTCTCTTTTTGGCGGTGTTGTCTCTCTCTTGTCATTCTTTGTCATTTTTTCTTTAATAAAATCTAATGGCTGTGTCTGAATATCATCAGATTGTTTTATCTGCTCAATTGTTTCCATATCGGTTATCTCTAATAGTAATTCAATATTATCAGCTAAACCGACTGCAAAATAGCGCTCCCCAATTCGAACAATCTGGACTGATTTGTTTGTCCCTAAAGTGATCCCTCCATAGCTTTCTAAAACCTGATTACGGCCAAGATACTTGTTACGTTTTTTGAGGAAATTTGCAATCAAGTAAATCAGTCCGATTACAACTGCTAAAGCTATTAACAGTTTAAACAGGCTCCCCAGAAAGCTTGTTGACTGGATCGTAGTTTCAGAGTTTTCAACACTTGTCTCTAGCTCGTCATCTTCAACTGTTTTCCCAGTTTCTTCATTGTTTTGTTCACTATTTTCAAGATGTTCCAGTACACTTTGAGATGCCGAAACGGGTTCATCATAGAAGCTTACGAAGAACAATGATACGATTGTGATGACTAGTATGTTTCTAAACTGTTTCATTATGTTTATCCTATTACTTTAGAAATTGCTTCAATTACACGATCAGCCTGAAAAGGTTTAACGATGAAATCTCTTGCTCCGGCTTGAATTGCATCAATTACCATCGCTTGCTGACCCATAGCTGAACACATAATTACATTAGCGTCACCGTTTAATGCCTTAATGTCTTTTAAAGCTGCAATACCATCTTTTTCTGGCATTGTTATATCCATTGTCACTAAGTCTGGTGACAACTCTTTATATTTTTCCACTGCTTCGGCCCCATCTTGTGCTTCTCCAACTACTTCATAACCGTTCTTAGTTAAAATATCTTTAATCATCATTCTCATAAATGCTGCATCATCAACTATTAATACTCTTTTCGACATAATCACTCAATCCTCTCTTACTATCTGTTTAATTGTTTTAGTCTCATTTCTTTACTTACAATATCTGTTACACGAACCCCAAAGTTTTCATCAATTACTACTACTTCACCTTTAGCAATTAATTTTTGATTAACTAGTATATCTACCGGCTCCCCTGCCAGTTTATCCAATTCAACAATCGATCCTGAAGACAATTCCAATATGTCTTTCACTGTTCTCTTTGTTCTTCCTAATTCAACGGTAACCTGTAATGGTATATCCAAAAGAAGATCTAAATTTCGCTTTTCTTCTTGTTGAAGCGGTACATCGTCAAATTCTGTAAATGACGCTGCATGGACTTCAGAATTAGCTGCTGTTTGCTGTCCCAACTGACGGGGTTCCCTTGGCGGCTGCTGTGCCGTATGCTGAACCGGCTCCTGTACCTGCTCTTGAGCGGCAGAATTATTATTGAAATTACCAGCATCCTCAACAGGTTCCTGAACAGAAACTGGTTCTTCTTCAATAGAAGAATTGAGTAAATTATTGACTAACTCTTTTGCAAAAGGCAGTGGTAACAATTGCATTATTTTAGAATCTATCAATGTACCGATTTTCAATTGGAAAGACACTTTAATTACAACATCTTCATTTGCTTCCAATGTCTTACTAGCTTCTTCCTCTGTAACATCCATGATCGAGATAGATGGTGGAGAAATGTCCACTTTCTTATTAAAGATTGTCGACATACTGGTAGCAGATGTTCCCATCATTTGATTCATAGCTTCCTGTACTGCACTTAGATGAATTTCAGAAAGCTCTGTATTTTCTATCTCTCCGTTACCACCCAGCATTAAATCTGCAATCACCGCTGCATCTTTAGATTCTAGAATAAACAAGTTTGCACCTGTAAATCCTTCTGTATATTTTACCTCTACACCTACATACGGTACAGGAAACTCTTCTTTTAATAACCCTTTGTCAATTACCGTAATAGTTGGTGTGGTTATTTCCACTTTTTGATTCAATAAGGTAGATAATGTTGTGGCTGAACTTCCAAATGATATATTCCCGATCTCTCCTAGTGCATCTTCTTCTAATGAAGAAAGATATTGATCAGTGGAAAGAGAGCTACTTTCAGAAGTGCTATCATCACCAGCTGTACTGTCACTGGCACCTAAGAGTGCATCTATTTCATCCTGTGATAACATTCCATCATTCATCATCGTAATCCCCTCCCTTTATTTCTTCCAAAACTTGTACTGCTATTTTGCTCTTCTTCTTACCAGGCTGGACATAGAATTTCGGAATCTGATCTACTTCCAGTACCAATGGATCATCTATTGACTGATCCAGAAGAATAGTATCATCATTACCTAGGAAGAGCAATTCCTCAACAGTTATAGAGCCTTTTCCTAAAACTACCGATAGATTCATTGGTGCTTTTTCGATATTTTTCGAAATCGATTCATACTCTTCCGGCTTTCTTTCCTTAGTATTTTCATTTTGCATCCAGTAATGAACAGATAACTTTGGAATGATCGGCTCTAAAACAACATGCGGTATACATATATTAATCATTCCGCTGCTCTCTCCAATTGTAGTATCCAATGAAACAACAACAACTGTTTCGTTTGGTGATACTAGCTGGAGAAACTGGGGATTTACTTCGAAATCTTCTAAAATCGGGTCAATTTCTGCAACTGTTCCCCATGCTTCTTGTAGATTATCCAATGCTTTTTCAAACAACTGCGACATTAGGCTTGTCTCAATTTCAGTTAATGTATCTATTTTGTTCACACTATTTCCTTTACCGCCCAGCATCCTGTCAAGCATAGCATATGCTATATTCGGATTAAATTCAAAGATAATTCTCCCGTCCAGCGGTGCTACACTGTATACATTAAGTATAGTCATCGTAGGAATGGAACGGATGAATTCTTCGTACGGTATCTGGTCAACAGATGCCACATCAATATCAACATATGTTCGTAGCTGTGCTGAGAAATACGTTGATAATAATCTGGCAAAATTATCATGGATTCTGGAAATACTCCTTATCTGATCCTTGGAAAACCTTAGAGCCCGCTTAAAATCATATACCTTAACTTTTTTATCTTTTTCTTCCTCTTTTAACTGATTGGCATCCATCTCACCTGATGACAATGCAGATAAGAGTGCATCTATTTCACTCTGGGACAGTACTTCATCCGGCATATTTTCACCTCCATTTCGGAGAATTGCTTACTGAATTACTTTACTAATAATTAGTACTTCAACAATTTTTCCTTCTGTCATTTCCTGATTCATCGCATTCATAATATTTTCTTCCAATTGTGGTAAGTTCTCACGGAAATCATTTTCAGTTAGATTAATAGACTGTTTAATAAATTCGTTTTTCACTTGAAATTCCCGCTTTTCAATTTCCTCAACAGCTTTTTTACCATCTGTTATAAATTGAAACTGGATAAGAACAAAGCTGCCATCAGACAAGTCTGTTTTCATCTCGTCTGTTGTATAAGAATATTTGACCATTTCATCAATTGTCAATTCCTCATCTGCTTTCACCTGGGAATTTATTAAAAAATATAATGTAGCTCCACCGCCGATAACAATTACGACTAATGCAATAACTAATACTCTTAACAATTTAGGATTCATTTTGATCACCTAATTCTCCTTGAAGTGGTATCAACCCAATAGATTGATAAAATTGTGTAGCTAACCTGCTGACTTCATCTTCCGATTCCTGTACAAACAACTTTTTCTGATTGACTAATGTAATCGTCGTATCAGGAAACGACTCGATTCTCTCGATATACATAGCATTCAGAGTTACCTTTTCATGGTTTAATTTCGTTAATTTGATCATAGTAGATTAAAGAAGTTGAGACAATCATTTTATTATTCGAATGATTTACTTGCGGAATCCCAGCTCGCCTTATTGCCTGGTGCCTATATTCCCTTCTGGATAATCATTCTAATAATGAATTAACTATCTTATTGATGTCTCAACCTCTTCCTCCTTTTATCGTTTTAAGTTAACGAGTTCCTGTAAGATTTCATCAGAAGTCGTAATAATTCTAGTATTTGCCTGGAACCCACGCTGTGCTGTAATCATTTCAGTGAACTCTTCTGATAAGTCGACATTGGACATTTCAAGAGCTCCGGCTACGATGGAGGCAGTACCGTTGGATTCAGGTTCAAAAAGGAAGGTCATATCAACATTCTCCTCTTGAGGGTCGATTATAATCTCACCATCAGCGTTTACGTCCACATCAGTAGATATTCTCGCCAATTGCCCAGCATTTACAGAATCCTGAAACATATTAGAACCTGTTTTGTTTAAACCGCCAGGATTTGAGAACTTAGCAAGCATGATTTGACCTGCTTCCATAGTTTGACCATTTAAAATATAAGTCACTTTACCATTTCCTTGAATACTAAAGCTTTCAGCATCTCCAGGGATTTGTATTCTTCCATAAATATTGTCGACGATACCATCTGATTGAAAATTAGTTGGGTCTGTATTAGTAGTTGATGCAGCTCCAGCCATTACATCTGTCTTTCCTATTAAGTATTGACCATTTGCATTCACGATATATCCTTCATCATCTAAATACATATTACCCGCACGTGAATATGAAATATTAGTCTGAGCAAAGTCTAGACCACTAGCTGCGTCTGCATCAAACTCATTACCATCTCCATCTGTATAGGTGAGTTCATTTTCATTATAGACAAGACCCGTACCGAAAACGAACATTCCATCTCCTTCTAACTGTAGATCTAGTGGTCTTTGAGTTGTTTGTCGATTTCCTTGAGTATGAATATTATCTATTGTCCCGAGTTGAACACCTGTACCTACTTGAGATGGATTGATCCCTCCACGAATATTAGTCGGAGCACTTGCTCCAGTCACTGGCTGACTCATCATGTCCTGGAATGTTGTTCTGCCTTTTTTGAAACCTACTGTGTTTACATTGGCGATGTTATTACCTACTACATCTAATTTTGTTTGAAAACCTTTCATTCCTGATATACCCGCATACATTGATCTTAACATATTTTTTATCTTCCCTTCGATTCATGATTAATCAGCTACGTCTGTCAGTCAGTAGCTGTAAGCCTCCCGTTGGTGGGTCCAGCTTTTAGTCGATTAGTATCGTTCCATTAATATTTGTGAAAATTTTACTTTTCGTTTCGGCACGCTCCATTGCTGTAATTACTGTATTGTTATTTACATTGACAATAAAAGCAGCGTTCTCCATTAAAACTAAAGACTCTTTGATCCCTTTTTGTTTCGCTTCACTAATTTTTGTTTCCATCTGAGACCATTTCTCATCGTTTATCAGGATATTTCGAGCATCCATCCGTTGCTGTGCATGTTTACTTATATTCAGCTTGCTTTCCTGCTGTAAAAGTTCTGAAAAGTTGCTGTTCGTTTTTACATGCTTTGCGGTTTGATTACCTGGAATAACCGGATGATGCAGTGCATGTATTTTTGTGTTCATAATTTCCCTCCTTTATACAGAAGGTGTCTCAGGTCCTGTCCCATCAATTTCAGGATCATTTACCGCTTCATCAGAATCCCCGGTCTCTTCTGCTGGTTCCTCTGTTGCAGGTTGTTCAGTTTCAGGTGTATTACCATTTTGTTCAATTTTTATTATTTCGTCAGTATAAATTTTTGTGCCATTTTCCAACTCTAATACCGCATAACCTTCTTTTTGAGAAATTGCCACAACATTACTGATTTCTTCAACTTTTGGTTCAGTCACTTGCCCTGTTTCTTCATCAATTTTATAGTATGTCACTTGCTGACCAATTAAATGACTGTACTGTATAACTGGTGAAACCATTTGATTATTTACCAGATTAGTAATAGCTGTATTCATTTGCATCATTTGTTCCAATGAAGAAAATGTTGCCATCTGCGAAATGAATTCCTTATCGTCCATTGGATTTGACGGGTCCTGATTCTGCAACTGTGTCATTAAAATCTTAAGAAACTCATCTTTACCCAATGAAGAGCCGTGTTCTTTCACTGTCGACTGATTTTTTAAATAATAAGTCGGATCGATCGAAGTCATTATTAATCACCTAAACTTTCATATCCATTAATAGGTCATGGAATGTGCTGTTATTATCTTGTTCACTCTCAGATTCATGCTCTTTATACTGGTCACTGCCGCTTTGACCCTGTTCACTGGTCTGCTCAGAATCATCCTGCCACAGTTTGTCCTGGCTGTTTTGCATGGCAATTGGTTCCTGTTTTTCAATTACAACCTGCTGTGGTGAGAACATATGTCGCAACTGATTTAAATTTCCTTCAAGCAGTTCTTTAGCTGCTTGTGATTGAACAACCATCTTTACAACCATTTCACCATTCACCTGCGTTAACTTTACCATCACATCACCCAAATTCCCTGGCTGGAGTCGTAATATTAGCTGGTTTGTACCATTGGGTGACTTCAAAAAACTGCTTTTTTGTATGGCCTGCTGGAATTGTTCTAGTAACTGTTTTTGAGCCACTTGTTCTCCAGTATTCGTTTGTTGAACATGAATAACAAACTGTTGAACTTTAGAAGTAGACTGCTGACCGGACCAGCTCGCCACATCTGCGCGTACTAGATTGGAATCTGCTTTCATTGTTGTCTCATAATTTTCTAACGCTGATTTCAACCATTTGGCAATATCGTCTTTTGTTACTTGCTGTGTCTGACCGTAAAGCTTGTCTGTTTTCATTCTGTTTTGGTAATTCTCGACCATTTTTCCCCAGACGCTTTTCGCTTTTGATTGGTCAACAGCTGATAGAAAATTGTTTAAGGCAGCACTATCCTGCTGACTTAACTGCGACCATTGCTGAAGCATATTCATTAGCTGCTTATAGTCTTTTGTTGTAATCAACTGATTTTCCATTTTGTTAATTAGTGTTTCTACATTACGCCACAGTTTCGCAATTTTCTCTATGTCAATGGCCACATTTTCCATGCTGACTTGCTGGACGTTTAATGAAGTTGTAAGAAAACTGGCTATATTTAGCCCGGAAGATTCATTTTCACTATTATTTCCAAGCAAATCTTGCAATTTTTGTAATATATCTACTTGAACAGGGACGGTTGAAGTATCTTCACCGGATTGTTGAACACTATCCTCGGCAACTATTTCCATAAATTCCTCGATAAATTTGATTCCTTCCTTTGAATCAGCTTTATTTAGTAATTCCTTTATTAAAGATAACATCTCTATATAAGTATGTTTTTGACTGTCTGGTTCAACATCATTAAGCGCGTGTAACATTGATTCTGCTGGAATCTCTTCTCCAGCTATTATTTTTTGAATTAAGGATACCAGGCCGAAGTTAGTACTCTTTTGATCTTTTAGATCACTGTTACTCAGCACTTGCTCCATAGATTCCTCAGAAACCTCTTCCCCAGCTAGCAATTCCCTTAATAAATGCAGTACTTCTTCGGGTGCCTCACTCAATATGCTAAGAAGTTCAGTTGCTGAATTTGATTCTTCTTGACTATTAATCATTGTACGTATATTACCATCTGACTGATCTCCCGTTACCCCTGAAAGCAATTGCTGAAAGCTGTTGCCTGTTCCTGTTTGATTCTTTGTATTAGGCAAAGACTGTGCTGTTGTTATATTTGCCATAAAATTCGCTCCGACAAACATTTTTTCACCCCCTTTCAAATTGCAGCTGTTCTATTAATTAATTTGCCAGCATAGAAGTATAGTTCGCTGCTGTTTCAGGATCCATCTCTGCCAAAATATCACCAACAATATCTGGATCCAGTTGAGTCAATATAGAAATGGCAAGTTGATCATCAAGATTCTCGATAATAGGTGCAGCTGTTTTAGGTTTCATCGTTTCAAACGATTCGGTGATTTCCTGTGCGGATTCTTCCGCTTCATTAGTCGTTTCTGCTTCACTCGGCTGTTCTGTTAACTGCTCTGAGAGAGACGCAAGTTCCTCTTCTAAATTTGCAATTTGCTGTTCTTTTTCCTGCAGTTGGGATTGCAATTCAGAAACCTCTTCTTCCTTAGCTGCTATCGTGTCGTCCTTTGTATCCATTTGCTGCTCATAAAGCTCCTCTTCATCGGTCGTGACCGTCTCAGAAAGGAAAGGTATTTTATTTAACGTTTCTTTCGTATAGCTGGCAACATCCACGCCCATTATAGATAAAATAATAAGTGCAACAATTGCTGCAAAAATAAGTGGCACAATGATAACTATTATCCATTGTAAAATACCAGGTTTTTTTTCGTTAGTAGTTTTGGGATTGGTTTTCATTTCTTCACCTATCCTTGTTTTTGGTTAAACTTGCGAATTGAAATTTCGTCCATTAGCATTATTTCCTGCTTATTTATCCAAGCCAATTCTTTTCGTTTTTTGCGGTCAATAATTTTCTCTATTTTTTTCACTTCAATATACTGGTCGGATAATTTCTGCTGTACTTGATTCATGTTCTCTCTTGCAACTGTCACACGTTTTTGAACATCGATAATATTTGGTGTAATATAGTGTAAATAGTTGTAATAACCTCTCACTGTTTCTATATCACCATTTTGTAAACATTCCTGATATTTCGTTTCCATTGCTTCTTTTTTCTTCAGTAACTGATATAATTCTTTAGCTTCATGCTCAAACTTTGTTTGGGCATCTTCAAATTCCATTCGGATTTCATTCTTTTCATTTTCCCGTACTGATTTTATTTTCTCGAAGCCTGTCCATTGTTTCATTATCTCGAGCTCCCATTTAGTATTGCTTGTAAATTTTTTAAAGCTGTAATCCGATCGATCTTTTCATCCATTTCCTGTCTTAAAAAACCAAGTATTTTAGGCTGTAACTGAATCGCATGATCAATGGCCGGGTTAGATCCTTTTTTATATGCTCCTATTTGAATTAATTCCTCATTTTCCTGGTATATCGCCAGTATGGATCTTGCTTTTTGTATTAAAGTCATTATTTCAGTATCTACTATATTAGGCATAACACGACTCACAGATTGTAAGACATTAATGGCAGGAAACTGACCTTTCTCCGCAAGTCTCCGGTCAAGAATAAAATGCCCATCAAGAATACCTCTTGTTGTATCAGCAATCGGCTCATTCAAATCATCTCCATCAACTAATACGGTATAAAATGCTGTAATTGATCCATTCTTACTTGTACCAGTACGTTCAAGTAAAGATGGTAATAAAGCGAATACGGACGGCGTATAGCCTTTTGTTGTAGGCGGCTCACCAATTGCCAGGCCGATTTCCCTCTGTGCCATTGCTACCCTTGTAACAGAGTCCATCATTAGATTTACCTTAAATCCTAAATCACGAAAATACTCACTAATAGCTGTCGCTGTATAGGCACCTTTTATTCGCATTAAAGCTGATTGATCAGATGTTGCCACAACTACAATTGACTTCTTTAATCCTTCTGGACCTAAGTCTCGCTCGATAAATTCTTTTACTTCTCTGCCACGCTCACCAATCAGTGCGATCACATTTAAATCAGCATCACTATTTCGGGCGATCATACCCATTAGAGTACTTTTCCCTACACCACTTCCGGCAAATATCCCTATCCTCTGACCTCTTCCCACTGTCAGCATTGTATCAATTGCTTTTACACCAACCGGAATGACATCATCAATTCTAGGTCTATCTAATGGATTCGGTGGTGGTTGCTCTGTTGGATATTCTTTTAAACCCTTCGGCAGTTTTGTTCCGTCCAGCAAGTTCCCAGTCGAATCTATCACTTTACCAATCAGAGAACGACCTACATTAATTGAGAGAGATTTTTTAGTTGCTTCTACTAAACAACCTGCCGCAATATTACTTACTGCAGAATATGGCATTAACAATACTTTTTCTTCATTAAATCCAATCACTTCTGCCATAATTCTCTGATCCTCTAACTTGGTGTGTATATAGCATACTTCGCCGATTCTGGATTCCGGACCTCTGGCTTCAATTAATAAACCAACTACACGTTCAACTTTTCCGAATCTCTTGTAGGAGTCTGTTTTCTCAATATGCTCAAGAATCATTTGCAGTTCCACGGCTAATCTCCTCCACAAGATGAAATAGTTTATTTCTAATTTCTTCTAATTGTGTTTCCACAGAAGCATCTATTTTGCCAAATGGTGTTTCAATTATGGCTTGTCCATTAGATAATGAACTGTCATTGTAAATCGACAGTTCCGCCTGATTATACGTGATTGTTTGCAGCTCTTCTTTATTATCTGATAAAAGTTGATAATGATCAGGATGAATATATATTTTAATACTAGGCTGTTCTTTCACTTGTTCAAGCGCCTTTTTTACTAGTTGGTAGAAACTTTCTTTGTTATCTTCTAAAGTAATATCAATAACTTTTTCTGCAACGGCCATGGCAATTTGCAGTATTTGTTCATCCATCTGTGATAATTTCCGAAGGTAGTCCTGATTCGCCAGATCTACCGTTGCATTCGCCTGATCAATTAGTGACTGATACTGTGCGAGGCTATCCTGCTCACCTTGTCTAAAACCTTGCTGGTAGCCTTCCTGTTGTGCCTGCTCAACATATTGCGCTCTCTCTTGTTCCCACTGTTCTCTTAATGCATTGATTTCCTCGTTGGTTTGTTCTAATTTCCTGTTTGTTTCCTCTTCTATTTGAGCGAGTTCTTTTCTTTTTTGCTCAATATCAAATTCCTCTTGCTCACTTGCATACCGGTTTATTTCATTCACAGTCTTGCGTATAATCGGTTTTATCTGTATTCTCTTTTGAGGCAAAGATGGCTTGTCCTGATTAGACAATGATATCATCTCCTCCACCTCTGGCGATGACAATTTCACCAATCTCCTCAAGCCTTCTCACAACAGAAACAATTCTGGATTGGGCTTCTTCTACATCGCGCAATCTAACTGGCCCCATAAACTCCATCTCTTCTTTGAAGGTCTCTGCCATTCTTGTTGACATATTATTGAAAATAATCTCTTTCACTTCATCACTGGCAACTTTAAGCGATAGACGGAGATCGTCATTTTCGACTTCGCGAATAACACGCTGAATCGCACGGTTGTCAAGTGTAACGATATCTTCAAATACAAACATTCTTTTCCTGATCTCTTCTGCAAGTTCAGGATCATCAATTTCTAATGCATCGAGAATCGTTCTTTCTGTACTTCTGTCAACCCCATTTAACACTTCCACAACGGCTTGGATACCACCAGTTTGTGTATAATCCTGTGTAACAGTTGTCGATAGTTTTCGCTCAAGGATCTGTTCGACCTCTGCTATAATCTCAGGAGAGGTCGAATCCATTACTGCTATACGCTTTGCAATATCTGCCTGTAACTCCTGAGGTAATTCTGATAAAATCTGTGCTGCCTGCTCAGAATCAAGATACGAGAGCACTAATGCAATTGTTTGCGGATGCTCATTTTGAATAAAATTAATGATCTGTGATGGCTCTGCCTTCCTTGCAAAGTCAAATGGTTTAACTTGCAGGGATGAAGTTAATCTGCCAAGAATATCACTAGCTTTTTCAGAACCAAGTGCTTTTTCTAGGATTGTTTTTGCATATCCTATACCACCTTGTGCTATATAGTCCTGTGCCATCGCTATTTCCTGAAATTCTTCAAGAATAGCATCTTTCTGTCCAGAGTCAACTTTTTTAACAGACGAAATCTCCAATGTTAGTTTCTCAATTTCTTCTGGGGTTAAATGCTTATAAACTTGGGCAGACACATCCGGCCCTAAAGAGATTAATAAAATAGCTGCTTTCTGCCTTCCTGTTAATGATTGTCTCTGTTTCGCCATATTCATTAACCTCCTTTAATCTTCTGAAATCCAACTTCGCAGCAGTTTTGCAAAATCTTCTGGTTTTTCCTGTGCATACTTCTCAAGTTGTTTTCTCCGTTTTGTAGAGTCGGTATCTTCGTTCATTGCTAGTGGCGGAACTTCCTGCTGTTGAACTACAGTTTCTTCCTCGAACTCTTCTATTTCCTCTTCGTCTTCTGACTTCCTGCGCCGCAACATAACGATCAATAGAATAATTACTGCAAGTAGTACCCCGCCAACGATATATACCCATAACGGGATGGTTGGAACGGCTTCTTCTTCAGTAATAGTATCTGTACCATTAAATGGCTGGAATACAATAGAAACATTTTCTTCTACTGCTACTTCGCCATATGTTTTATCAATAGAAGTTGAAATAATAGAATCTAAAATAGATGCTACACTCTCTTCTACAGCCGCCTGTTCTGCTGCTGTAAGTTGTTCTGTCTCTCCAGTCTCAGTAGTTCTCGTATTATCTATTGCTACCTGAACACCCAAATCTCTGATTTTATAAGGACTTTCCACTATGTCCTTCTGAATCCGGTTGAATTCGTTGTTAACTGATTCTTTCACCATTTCATAGTCACCGACATTTCCATCAACACCAGCAGGGTAATTCGTGACTTCGCCTTCTTCGGTACCGACAGCACCATCCACCGGCTGTTCACCAGTAAAGGATTCTGTTATTGTTTCAATGCTTACAGGTAATGTGTCTGTATCTTCATTTACAGGTTCTACAATCTGTTCTACTCTTTGTTCCTGAGTGAAATCGATATCGGCTGTTGCTGATATCGCAACTTTGTCCATACCGATCATCATCCCTAGCATTCGCTGAACTCTGCGTTCAATATCCTTCTCAATATCTGATTTGATTTGCTGCTGATTCACATAAGTATCGCCTGTCGAAAAATTATTTTCATTATTTTGGTCAAAATACTCAAGATTCTGATTCATTAAGACGATATTATCAGTAGGAAGATTTGGAACAGATTTCGAAACAAGGTGATACAAGGCATTAATTTGGCCTGGATCAAATTGATAACCAGGCTCAGTTTGCATAACGATTGATGCCGTTGATTCCTGCTGCTGTTCACTGACAAAAACAGGATCTTTCGGGATATTTAAGTTCACCTCGGCACTTTCTATTCCATCAATTTGAGAAATTAGTGAAGCAAGCTCAGTCTGCATTGCATCTAATTTCATCACATTAAACTCGTTATCTGTAACACCCCATGAACTGTTCTCAGCAAAAAAGGAGTAATCGATACTCCCACTGTCAGGAATTCCCTGTGCTGCCAAGTCCACCAATAATGATTGAGCCTGTTCTTCCGGAACTTCAATCGTTGTACCGGCATTTGTTAATTCATAAGGCACAGCTCTGGCATCTAATTCTTCTTTTATCTGTCCAACTTCCTGTAAAGACAGTTCGCTGTATAATGGAATCATGTTTTTATTGGTGGCAAGCAGACTGGATACTATAATAACAATTACAATTAATGCTATACCGCCAAACAATGAACCTTTTTGCCATTTCGACATCGATTTAAATTTTTCATTTACTACGCTGATGTATTTTCTGAATTTCTCGTTCATTTTTTGCCCCCAAAACTAGTTACGATATTTTATACTTGCATTCGCATTACTTCATTGTAAGCATCAATAACTTTCTTCTGGACCTGAACACCTGTTTGCAGCATGATACTAGCTTTTTGAGCAGTAATCATTACATCATGCAGATCATCAATTTCCCCATTTGCCAAAGCAGTTGTCTTTTGGTCTGAAGCTTGTTGGGCATTGTTTAGCTGTTCTATGGCATTCTTCAGATTAGCTCCAAAATTCTGCTGTGCTTCACCCACCGTTGTACCGGGATTACTTATCTGAGTTTGCCTCGTTATATGTTCAGTGTTTAAAAAATTACTGATTATCACTCGGTATTCCTCCTGTTTTCATATTACTTTCCGATTTCCAATGCTTTCATCAGCATGGACTTAGAAGCGTTTATGGACGTTACATTTGCTTCATATGATCTTGTTGCACTCATTAAATCTACCATTTCTTTTAACGGATCCACATTAGGCATTTCCACATACCCTTCTTCATTTGCATCTGGATGATTAGGGTTAAAAACTAATTTAAATGGCTCCGTTTCATCATCTACAATTCTTGAAACTCTCACACCGTTTCCTGCTGTACCATTTTGGGAGGAAGTCCGCTGCAAAATGGATGAAAATCGTTCATCCTTCGCCTGAAACACGGTCATTTTTCTTCTGTATGGTTCATATTCCCCATTTTCATTAACCGTAGCCCTTGTAGTATCCACATTTGCAATATTAGAAGAGATTGTGTCCATCCTTAATCTTTGTGCAGTTAATCCGCTCGCACTAATGTTCATTGAATTAAATATTGACATTTTTAGTTACCCCCCCTAATTACTGATTGCAAACTATTAAACTTGCCATTTAACCTGTCAACTACTGCCTGATAATAGATTTGGTTTTTAGCTAATTCTGACATTTCTTTATCTATATCAACATTGTTCCCATTATGGTTATATGTAGTGGATTGATTTGTCATTATTTTGTACGGCGCTCCGCTGTTGCTTCCAAAATCAATGTGACGGGAATTTGTTCTCTTCGCCTCAAATTGATTGCCTAATTCATTATCCAGTACGTTTTTAAATACAACTTGTTTAGCCTTGTAGTTTGCCGTATCTACATTAGAAATATTATTGGCAATTGTTTGATTTTTTACCGATGAATAGTTCAAAGATCGTTCTAAAGTTTGAATAGTGTTACCAAACATCATACTTTTTTCCCCCATTTTTTCAAAAACCGACATAAAACTAACACTTCTATCGAATATTGTAATAGAATTAATGAAATGTGTCTATGACTTATCGTCATATTTTATCAATTTCTTGGAATTTTTTATAAATCTGCACCTTTCGGTCCGGATAAAATTTTGTCGAAAAAAGGGTTGTATAGAACATTTTACCTATTATCACAACAAAAAAAACACGCTTTAAAAAAGCATGTTTATTATTTCGCCACAATATTTAATTCTTTTAAAAAGTGATCATTTAACACCTTAATGTATGTTCCTTTCATACCTAACGATCTTGATTCAATCACCCCTGCACTTTCAAGTTTTCTTAGTGCATTGACAATAACGGAACGTGTAATCCCTACCCTGTCAGCTATCTTACTGGCAACAAGCAGTCCTTCTGTTCCGCCAAGTTCCTTAAAAATATGAGCAATTGCCTCCTGCTCACTATAGGAAAGTGAATTTATCGCCATCTGAACAACAGCCGTCCTGCGTGCCTCCACTTCAATTTCTTCCGTTTTTTCGTGAAGAATCTCCATCCCTACAACTGTAGCACCATATTCAGCTAAAATTAAATCGTCATCTTCAAAGCTCTCTGATAATCTGCTCAGAATCAATGTACCTAACCGCTGACCACCGCCAATGATAGGAACAATGGTAGTTAATCCTGACTGAAAAAGATCTTTATTTTCCACTGGGAATGCCGTATATTCACTTTCGATATCCAAATTTATCGTTGTGGAAGTAATATTGAATAAATTATCTGTATATTCTGCCGGAAACCTTCTTTCTTCCAGCATTTTTTTCATCCTGTCATTTTCAATTTGCTGATTGATAGAGAACCCCAGTAATTTCCCTTTACGGCTGACAATAAAAATATTCGAATCAATTACATCTCTTAGTGTTTTGGACATCTCAGTAAAATTAACCGATTTCCCTTTTGTTTTCTGCAGCATCGCATTTATCGCTCTTGTTTTGTCTAACAATTTCATTTGGATCACCAACCCTTTATAAAATGAACTGACTCAAATCTTTATTCTTAGCGATTGATTTTAATTTTTCGTTTACATAATTTTCTGTAATGGCAATATTTCCAACCCCTATTTCAGACGCTTCAAAAGATAGCTCTTCCAGTAATTTTTCCAAAATAGTGTGCAGTCTTCTCGCCCCGATATTATCTGTTTCCTGATTTACTTCAAAAGCAATCTCAGCGATACGTGTTATGGCTTTTGAATCGAATTCAATGGTTATCCCTTCAGTCTCTAACAAGGCTTTATATTGCTTTAACAAGGCATTGGATGGCTCTACCAAAATTCGTTCAAAATCAGCAACACTAAGTTTTTCAAACTCCACACGGATTGGAAATCTACCTTGCAATTCCGGGATAAGGTCAGAAGGTTTCGCCATGTGGAAAGCGCCTGCTGCGATAAACAGCATATGATCTGTCTTTACTGGACCGTACTTTGTGACAACAGAAGACCCTTCAACAATTGGCAGAATATCTCTTTGAACACCTTCCCTGGATACGGTTGCTCCATTTTCCTGTTTAACTGCTACCTTATCTATTTCATCGATAAATATGATACCAGTATGCTCTGCCTTATCGATTGCTTTCTGAGCCACACTGTCCATATCAACCAGCTTTTGCGCTTCTTGCTGTGTTAAAACTTTTCTCGCTTCCGATACTTTCATTTTTTGCTTTTTCTTTTTCTTAGGCAAAAACTGACCGAAGGCATCCTGGATATTCATACCCATCTGCTCCATGCCGGACCCCTGTAACATATCCATCATAGAGGGAGACTTCTCCTCCACTTCCACTGTTACTATATTGTCTTCCAGTTCCCCTAATTCTAAAAGTTTCTTCATTTGGGACCGCTTCATTTTTATTTCTTCGTTTTGTTCATTATCTGCTTGATCTTCTGAACTGCCTTGCTGGCTCGGATTCATGAACATTTCAAATGGATTTTTCGTTTGGGAATTTCTCTTCTTAGATGGAACTAGCAGCTGTACCAATCTTTTGTTTGCTACTTCCTCAGCCTTTGGTTTTACTTTTTCCATTTCTTCTTCTTTCACCATACGCACAGCCGTTTCGATCAAGTCTCTGACCATTGATTCGACATCTCTGCCGACATACCCAACTTCTGTGTACTTAGTTGCTTCTACTTTAATGAAAGGAGCACCAACAAGTTTTGCCAATCTTCTTGCAACTTCTGTCTTTCCGACGCCTGTCGGCCCAATCATTAATATATTTTTCGGAACAATTTCGTTCCGTAACGCTTCTTCCAGCTGCATCCTTCGATACCTGTTTCTTAATGCTACAGCTACTGCTTTTTTTGCTGCCTGTTGGCCAATTATGTATTGATCCAGCTTATCTACAATTTGCCTTGGTGTTAGATTAATCGACATGTTGTTCCCTCCTTATTTTTATAATTCTTCTAAAATTAACTGATTGTTTGTAAAGACACAAATCTCGCCAGCAATCTCTAACGAAGCTTTCGCAATTTCCTTCGCAGAAAGATTTGGAGCATTTCTTTTCAATGCTCTGCCTGCACTTAATGCAAAATTCCCACCCGATCCTATTGCCAATATTCCGTCATCTGGTTCGATTACTTCACCTGTCCCTGATACGAGTAATAATTCTTCCTTGTTCATAACAATTAACATCGCTTCTAATTTTCTTAAATATTTGTCGTTACGCCAATCCTTCGCCAGCTCCACTGCAGCTCGGGACAATTTACCGTCATAGCTTTCTAATTTTGCTTCGAAGCTTTCAAACAATGTAAATGCATCAGCTACAGATCCAGCGAAACCTGCTAAGACCTGATCTTTATAAATTCTTCTGACTTTTTTTGCAGAGTGTTTCATAACTACCTGATTCCCAAATGTCACCTGGCCGTCGCCACACATCGCTGATTGGCCGTTATGTTTAATCGCAAATATCGTTGTCGCATGAAACTGTTCCATTGTTTATTCCCCTTTACTTGCTCTTGGATGAGCATTTTTATAAACGTGACTAAGTCTGTCCTTAGTCACATGAGTGTAAATTTGTGTGGATGATAACTGTGAATGGCCCAGCAGTTCCTGAACTGCCCGCAAATCTGCACCATTATTTAATAAATGTGTCGCGAAAGTATGTCTTAATTTGTGTGGATGTAAATCGACTGTTAAACCGGCCTCTTGAACTAATTTCTTTAATATCACCCGGATTCCTCTAGCAGTTAATGGGTTTCCTTTCGCATTAAGAAATAAAAAATGTTGTGGTTCACTATGCTTTCCGATTAATTGCTCTCTTCCATTCATCAGATATTGTTTTATTGAATCTTTGGCAAATTCGCCAAAAGGAACGTATCTTTCTTTGCTCCCTTTTCCAAGTACGAGGACTGTTTGAAGTTCCAGATCTACATCCTCCATCTTTAATTGTACACATTCACTCACCCTGATACCTGTTGCATAAAGCAATTCCAATAATGCCCTGTTTCTTTTTCCAAGCGGGGTATCCTGCTGATTAATTGATAAGAGCTTCTCCATTTCCTCATCGTACAGAAATTGCGGAATAGGATAATCTTGCTTCGGCAAACTGATCTGGTTAAAAGGATTATTAGTAACAACTTCTTCTCTGGCTAATATTTTATAAAAACTTCTTAATGCAGAAATATGCCTGCTAACCGATCGTTTCGTTAATCCTTGCTCGTATAATATAGTTAAGTAATTTCTTACACTGATGTAATCCACATTTCTCAAATCATCAATTTGTTCATCTGCTATGTATTGCAAAAAGTGTTCGACATCTTTCTGGTAGATCTCCACGGTTTTTGCTGCTGCATTCTTCTCGATTTTTAAATAATCTAAAAATAACAACCATTCTTTGTGAAATTTTTGCATCTCTCTGCACCTCTAAATGCTTAAAAATACTAACATAATCTATCTGCAAGTTCAATTCTTTTCAAAAAATTTTCGGAATTTTCATAATAGTTGCAATATTTATGGTTTACCCATCTTTTTCCTTATATAAACTTTCTTCCATCAGTAATATTGAAAGAGCTTGTTAACCGTAGTGGATAACAAGCTCCTCCATGCAATTCTCTCTTTAGCTTTGTTCTTTTTCTTTATAGTCACAAGAAGGACATTGCACTTGGGTTGTTTTCTTAGTCTTTTTCTCAACTAACATCGTATCACATTTCGGACATTTCCTGCCGACAGGTTTATCCCAGGAGATAAACTCACAATCCGGATAGTTGTCACAACCATAGAAAGCTCTTTTCCTTTTTGTCTTTCTTTCAACAATATTACCATCCTTGCAATTAGGACATTTTACACCGATTTCTTTGAGTATTGGTTTCGTATTTCTGCAATCCGGAAAATTGGAGCATGCCAGGAATTTACCGTATCTTCCCATCTTATATACCATTCCGTGACCGCATTTTTCACAGTCAATACCTGCTGGCTCATCTTTTATTTCAACCTTTTCCATTTCTTGTTGGGCAACATCCAATCTTTTTTCAAAACCATTGTAAAACTGGTCGATTATAGAGATCCACTCTGTTTTACCATCCTCGATTGCATCTAAGTCACCTTCCATCTTACCAGTGAATTCGATATCAATAATCTCAGGGAAAAATTCTTCCATCAAGCTGTTAACAACTTCCCCTAACTCGGTTGGGACAAAACGCCGGTTGTCTAATGCTACATATCCTCTGCGTTGAATGGTGTCTAATGTAGGGGCATAGGTGGAAGGTCTTCCTATTCCCTGCTCTTCCATTGTTTTCACTAATCTAGCTTCAGTGTATCGTGGAGGTGGTTGTGTAAAATGCTGATTAGGTTCCAATTTTTCTGATTTTACAGTTGTTCCTTCCTGCAAATCAGGCAGCCACTTTTCTTCTTTTTTCTCCTGATCATCACTGCTTTCAATATACACTTTCATAAAGCCATTAAACTTTATCTTTGATCCGCTTGCTCTAAATTCTACCCCTTCGTTTAATAAGTGAATTGTCATAGTATCCATTACAGCTGGTGCCATCTGACTTGCCATAAATCGTTCCCAGATCAGTTTATACAATCTTAACTGATCTCTGGACAATACGGTTTTAAGAGACTTAGGGTCCCTCATTGCATCAGTTGGACGAATCGCTTCGTGAGCATCTTGAGCTCCTTCACTCTTTTTCGCCTGTTTGTTATTACCTGAATACTCTTTTCCGTAATTCTTTTCAATATACTCTTTCGCCTGATTTTGAGCAGATGCAGAGACTCTTGTGGAATCTGTTCTCATATAAGTAATTAAACCAGTTATTCCACCTTCTCTTTTTCCCAAATCAATACCTTCATACAGTTGCTGTGCGACCATCATCGTCTTACGTGCCCGGAAGTTTAATTTTCGAGCTGCTTCCTGTTGTAATGAAGAAGTTGTAAAAGGCGGTGAAGGATTTCTTTTTCGCTCTTTCTTATTTACTTTATCAATTAAGAAATTTTTGCCTTTTAATTTGCTTAAAACAAAATCCACATCCTCTTTTGATTTAAGTGGCTGCTTTTTGCCATCATATCCATAAAAATTTCCTTCAAAGCTTTGATTGTCTTTAGTAAATTGAGATGTAATACTCCAGTATTCCTCTGGCTTGAAGTTGTTTATCTCATTTTCACGGTCAATTATCATCTTGACAGCTACAGATTGCACCCTTCCTGCACTTAACCCTTTCTTTACCTTTTGCCATAATAATGGACTGATATTATATCCTACAAGGCGATCTAAAACTCTTCTTGCCTGCTGTGCATCCACAAGATCCATGTTAATTTTTCTTGGATGCTTAAATGACTCTTTAACAGCATCTTTTGTTATTTCATTAAACACAACCCGGCATTCCGAATTATGGTCGATATTTAAACTGTGAGCAAGGTGCCATGCAATCGCCTCTCCTTCACGATCCGGATCGGCTGCAAGATAGATTTTATCTGCTTTTTTAGCAGCTGTTTTCAATTCTTTTAAAACAGGTCCTTTTCCTCTTATAGTAATGTATTTTGGTTCATAATTATTTTCCACATCTATACCTGTCTGACTCTTTGGCAAATCACGAACATGGCCCATAGAGGCCTTCACTTTAAAATTTCTGCCTAAATATCTTTCGATTGTTTTGGCTTTAGCAGGTGATTCGACGATAACTAGATATTGTGCCATATTAAACCCTCCCAAGAGGTCACTCTCTATTTAATAATTATATAATATGATTAAGAACACTTGAACTGCTAATCATTTATTCTATATTCTATGATCCTCATGATAAATCTTCCCTATTATGAAATACTTTTATATTGTTTGTCAAACAAATCACCAAAAGAAACTCCATTTTTTTCTAATTATCACTTGTCAATTCACTTTCCTTATACCACTCTGATTCAATATCCATGGCTGTTTGTACTAGTTTAGCTCCATCCTGAATTAACTGATGACAGCCTTCACTTGTTTTGTTTAAAACAGAGCCTGGAACTGCGAATACTTCTCTGCCTTGTTCCAACGCCTGGTCCACTGTAATCATGGAACCACTTTTTGTTTTTGCTTCAATGACTAATGTTCCAAAGGTCAATCCACTTATTATGCGATTTCTCTCAGGAAAGTGGTACTTTTGAGGGGTAAGATATGGGGGATACTCGGAGATAACTAACCCTTTCTGTGAAATTTCATGAAATAATACGGCATTTTGTTTCGGATAAATATGTTCAAAGCCGCCGCCAAGTACAGCAATGGTAGGGGAACCATTTGCCAATGCTAACTCATGGGCACAGCCATCGATTCCAATCGCCATACCGCTTACAATTAACCACCCCTTTTGTAATAAAGGTTTTAATAATCGGTTCATTACTGGTCTGGCGTTTTCAGTTGGGTATCTTGTACCAACAACACTAAGATTAGGTGTATGTTTCAGTAAGGAAAGATTACCTGCCGCATATAATACTACCGGTGGATCGGGGATATTTCTCAGCTGATCAGGATAGAATGAATCAAATATAGTGATAATAGCATATTCCCTGGACTGTCTGACAATTTCTCTTTGCAGTCCTATGTCAGTTAATCCATCTCTAATCCTTTTGGCACTTTCCAGCTTCATTTCAAATAGCTGTGCCCATTGCTCTGTATTCCATCGATAGAGCATACCAAGGTCAGGACTTTGTTTTAGTACTTTCCATATAAGCTTTCTCGTTACCCCTTTAATCTGATGCAAATGAATCAATCTCCAACTAGCTTGTTCCAATACATCACATCCTTTAATATTACAGAAGAGATAAGCGCTGCTTATCTCTTCTGTTTTTATTAATGAGTTTTACACTTATCAATAAGACCTTTTTCTTCTAATACACTAATTAATGTTTCACCCATTACAGATGGAGTTTCAGCTACTTTTATTCCACAATTGTTCATGATTTTAATTTTCTCTTCTGCAGTTCCTTTTCCGCCAGAAATAATCGCACCGGCATGGCCCATACGTTTTCCCGGAGGTGCAGTACGCCCGCCGATAAATCCGACAACAGGTTTCGTCATATTTGCTTTCACCCATTCTGCCGCTTCTTCTTCTGCTGTACCGCCAATTTCCCCAATCATCATTACAGCTTCCGTCTCAGGATCTTCATTAAATGCTTTTAATGTATCGATAAAGTCTGTTCCGTTCACCGGATCACCACCGATACCTACAGCGGTTGACTGACCAAATCCCGCCTGGGACAACTGATGAACTGCTTCGTATGTTAAAGTACCAGAGCGCGATACAACACCAATATGACCTTTCTTATGAATATATCCAGGCATAATACCAATTTTACATTCATCTGGTGTAATGACCCCTGGACAGTTCGGTCCTACTAATCTCGTATTCTTTCCTTCCATATACCGTTTTACTTTAACCATATCCATTACTGGAATATGTTCTGTAATACAAATAACTAAATCTAATTCTGCATCAACTGCTTCAATAATTGCATCTGCTGCAAAAGGTGCCGGCACATAAATAACGGAAGCATTTGCTCCAGTCTGCTCAACTGCTTCCTGAACAGTATTGTATACTGGAACACCTTCTACTTCTGTACCACCCTTTTTCGGTGTTACACCACCGACGATTTTCGTACCATACTCTAACATTTGCTTTGTATGAAAAAGTGCTGTTGAACCTGTAATTCCCTGAACAAGCACTTTTGTATCTTTATTAATAAATACACTCATGTAACGGATCCTCCCTTATCATATTTAGGTAAATTTAGCTTGGTATTATGCCTCATTTACTAGTGCGACAATTTTCTCAGCACCGTCAGCCATTGACTCTGCTGGTGTAATGTTTAAACCTGAATCTGCCAGTATTTTCTTTCCGGCATCTACATTTGTACCTTCTAAACGTACGACTAATGGTATTGTTAAACCTACTTCTTTTGTTGCTTGAACAACACCTTCAGCAATAACATCACACTTCATAATTCCACCGAAAATGTTTACAAAAATTCCTTTTACATTCTTATCAGAAAGAATGATTTTGAAAGCTTCCGTAACCTTTTCAGCCGTCGCACCGCCCCCAACATCAAGGAAGTTAGCAGGATCACCGTTATAATGTTTAATGATATCCATTGTAGCCATCGCAAGACCTGCACCATTTACCATACAGCCAATATTACCATCTAAAGCGATGTAGCTTAAATCATATTTGGATGCTTCGATTTCTTTCTCATCCTCTTCCTCAAGATCACGATATTCTACAATGTCTTTCTGGCGGAATAACGCATTATCATCAAAGTTAAGTTTGGCATCAAGTGCCAGCACTTCTCCGTCACCTGTTGTAACTAACGGATTGATTTCTGCTATAGAACAATCTTTTTCTACAAATACCTGATATAATCCCATCATAAATTTAACCGCTTTCGATAAATATTCTGCTGGAATATTTATGTTGAAAGCAAGTCTTCTCGCTTGATATGGTAATAAACCTGTCACAGGATCAATTACTTCTTTAAATATCTTCTCAGGCGTAGTCGCAGCAACTTCTTCTATTTCTGTACCGCCCTCTTCTGACGCCATCATTGTAACTCGAGATGTAGCACGATCCAACACAAGGCCGATATAATATTCCTTTTTAATATCACAGCCTTCTTCAATCAGTAAACGCTTTACTTCTTTGCCTTCTGGGCCTGTTTGATGTGTAATAAGCGTTTTACCTAAAATCTCATCTGCATATGTACGAACCTCATCGATATTCTTTGCCACTTTCACACCGCCTGCTTTACCTCTTCCCCCAGCGTGAATTTGAGCTTTTACTACCGAAACGTTTGTGCCAAGTTCTTCTGCTGCCTGTACTGCTTCATCTACGGTAAAAGCAACTTTCCCATTTGGAACAGCGACACCGTATTTACGCAGAATTTCTTTGCCTTGATATTCGTGAATATTCATCTTTCATCCTCCCATCAATTAATCACTGCAATCTCATTGTATAAAAAAAGGTTAGTGATTGTCCACAAAATAATTTAATTAATCAGACATTTTTCGAAAATGGTTTCATTATGTTTAACTTACTGGGCAGAATCCCTGTACAAGCATAAAGATAGCCCCTTCCTCAGTATTGGAAAGGAGCTGGTATTATTTACTTCATTTTCTGATCCACCTGATAGATGTATGCAAAGACTTCTGCGACAACCTGGTACAGTTCTTCAGGTATAGTTTCATTAATTTCAAGTTGTGATAATAACTCAACAAGTGTCGGATCTGATTGAATAGGAACATTATTTTCTAAAGCCTTTTCGATTATTGATTCGGCAACGTAACCTTTTCCAACAGCTGTAACTCTTGGTGCCTGTTCCTTAGAAGGATCATAATGAAGGGCAGCTGCTTTTTTCTGATAGTTTTCTTCATTTTTCATACTCGAAAGTCAATCCCTTCCACTGTCCGGGGTACATATGGATTATGTTTGCCAATGTCCCGGTTACCGCTGTCTTCTTCTTTCGTGCTTTTCCATGTCACTGATGTAAGATTATAATTTAAATCTGCCAGTTTTTCTTTGAGCAGTGGTTTAAACATGGCTAAAACCGGTTTCACTCCATCCCGATCATTATAGACAGTAAGATGTACTACTCTTTTTTGAATAGACATTGCTATCATTGTTTCCCCCAATTTGTTTAAGTTTAAATGGAATAGTACCTTGCAGTAATCCGGATCTATCTCTTTACTGCTTCCATTCTTTTTTCCTTCGAACTGAATTCTTATATCTTCCATCAAACCAAATTTCTCCCCAGGGAACTGCATGTTTAGATGTGTGAAAGACTGTTCCTGATTTATCATTTGCAGCTGCATACCCGTTAGTGTCTGCAATAATTTTGCAGCCCTTTCGCCACCCAGTTCTGTCCCTTGCTGGGTGCCCAAAAGCAGTAATTGTTTTAAAGAGAGAGACTGCTGATCATCTTTTTGCTGCAATATATTCGCTTCATCCTGAATTCCGCTATTCTGAATAAATTGCTTCATTAATGATAGAAAATGGTCACGGACTGATTGTGGTTCATTTGTAATTAGCTGGTCTGTTTTTAACAAAAATTCTCTGACTACCCCCGCTTCCTGCTGAGAAAACTGCTGAATATTAATTTTTTGTAATAAATCTGCTATCTGCTGATTTTGAGCTAAGGATGTCAATGGATTACGAAGCCAGTTTTGAATTGTTTCTATTTCTGTTCTTGTCATAGTGCTTACTATTTTCGGTAACATATCACTATTTGATAACATGTTTTTTAATTCCTGTATTACCTGATTTGGTTGATTATTTGGTTGATTTTCATTAGACAATCGCTTTAGAAGCATATCAAAATTTCTTTGTTCGCCATGATTAAACGGTAATTGTGATTGTAATAATTGCCGAACATTCTCCTGCAAGCGGAATTGCAATACTTCCTTTGTAAATTGCTGAATGACCGCCTTATTATGTGGAGTGAGAAAATTGGCGGACTCCCAATCACTCTTCAGTAAAATATTCGCTATTTGCTGACTGTTTTGCATTACAGTCTGGCTGTTTTGTATGGAATGAAGAAGAAATTCCGCATCACTCTTAGTCAGCAATGGCTGTAATTGCTGTACCACAGGCTTTGTCTGCTGGATGAATTGATTTTGCAATAGCTGTCTAGAAATCACTTCAGATGATGGGTTTGGATTCAACTGACTTGTCATTTGCTGCATTATTGTCTGAAACTTCGATAGGGAAACATCCGGTTCAATCTGTCCAATCCTTTGCATTAACTGAAACAATATTTGACTGTTCTCATTCGATAATAAAGGGAAACTATTAGTCATTTGAGTTGCACCAAGAAATTGATTCAGGTGATTAATCATCATTTGTGGAAGTTGGGGTGAACTTCCATTAGCTGATTGATTAACAATCGATTGTAATTGATTCATCAAACCTTTCATATCTGTTCCAATATTATTTTGCTGCACTGCTTGTAATGACTGGAAAACTTGTTCAGTAATCGGAAGCTTCTTCTCTACCATCGTTAATAGTAATTCCTGATTCAGTCTGTTTCCTCCGAATTTCTCCAGAAGTCGCGCAATTAACTGGGCATCCTCGTTTGTAAAAGGAATATTTTTAGAAAGAAGCTGTGTCAATAGTTCCCGATTGTTATTTGTTGGAGAAACTCCTAATTGTTGTAGCAGTCTTTCCAGTGACTGGCTTGATGCCAGAGATATATCATTTACTTTTTTTAAATGAAGTGTGTTTGTGGTTGAGACAACTTGAAAGATATATCCTTGTTTTGCAGATAAGGCAGTTTCTAACTGGGCAACAACTTGCATACCACCTATTTGTATTTTCGCTTTCTGGTTGGGATACAGTTCTAAAACTTTCCCTGCTATCATTTGTCCACTTCTTAAATTCATAGGTGAATTTGCTTTATTAGCGGAAGCTGTTTGTAATGAATTCATGATGGTATGCATATTCATTGCTGACCCTCCATTTACATTATATTTTTCAGGAAACTTTTTCTATGTATTGCTGTAATCCCAAACTGATGAATAGCCTCTATATGATGCTGTGTACCATACCCGCTGTTTTTCTCAAACTGGTATTGCGGGAATTGTTGATGGTATTCTGTCATCAGCCGGTCTCTGGTCACTTTGGCAATAATACTTGCTGCAGCAATCGAAATACTTTTTTGATCCCCTTTAATTATGGAATCACTTGTATATGGTAAATCTTCCAATTCCACTGCATCAATTAACACATGGTCTGGTTTCACAGGGATATTTTCAAGTGCAGTTCGCATGGCCTGCTTCGTTGCCTGGTAAATATTTATTTGATCAATTTCCACGGGTTCAATAATTCCTGTTTGATATGCAATTGCATTTTCAACGATATACTCGAAATATCTTTCTCTTGTTTGTTTATTCAATTTCTTCGAATCATCTAATCCTAACAGGTAAAAGTCTTGAGGAAGAATAACTGCAGCTGCGACTACCGGACCTGCCAGCGGACCTCTTCCTGCCTCATCCACACCTGCTACATACCTTTTCCCTTTTAGCCACTGTGCCTGTTCAAATGTGGACAATTCCTTGAAATGCTGGCTTAATTTCTTTTTTATTTCTGCTTGTTTTTCATAAAATTTTATCAGCTTTTGTACACCTTTTCGAGTATCTTTCTGCAGCTTTAATTTTATCTCATCGGACCACTCATTCGAATCAATGTACTCTTTTATTTGTTTAATACTCCATGATGAATCCATCATTAAAAACCCCCGTTTCTAACTATATCGTCAATTTTTCACAAAAATAAAGACATTCAAATGATAGGAATGTCTTTATTCAATCATATTTGGTTGCTCCAGAGAGATTGGTCCCAGTTTGCTATTTCTCAAATCCTGGACAATTATTTCTGCTGTTTTATCATAATTCACTTTACCGCCAGCTTCCAGGCAGCCTCTTCTGCGTCCAATTGTTTCAAAAACCATTGCCATATCATCCACGTTATCAGTGATTTGATAACGCTCTGTTAATATAGAAGGGTAATATTCCTTCAGAAAACGGATGATAAACACAGCTATATCATCCATTGCTAGCAGCTGGTCTTTTATCGTTCCTATCGCGGCCAGACGCAACCCCGTGATTTCTTCTTCAAACTTAGGCCAGAGTATACCTGGTGTATCTAACAGTTCAAAGTCTTTCTTTACTTTAATCCATTGCTGACTCTTCGTAACACCTGGTCTGTCTCCTGTTTTAGCGATTTTTTTATTTGCCAGCCTGTTTATTAACGTAGATTTCCCAACATTCGGAATCCCTACAATCATTGCTCTAGCCGGTCTTGGTCTGATACCTTTTTTCTTCAGCCGTTCCATTTTTTCTTCAGCTAATTCTTTCGCTGTCTGGATAACTTTCTGAATGTCCTTCCGGTTATTCACATCAATCGCAATGGAAGTAATATTCTGGCTTTTAAAGTAAGATAACCACTCTTCAGTAATTTTTTTATCAGCTAGATCGTCTTTCATTAAAATGATCATTTTCGATTTATTATTCAATAACTGTTGAAGTAATGGATTTTGTGATGAGTTAGGAACCCTTGCATCAACTAATTCAATTACAAAATCGACTAGTTTCAATTTCTCTTGTACTTCTCGCTTTGCTTTAGCCATATGTCCGGGAAACCATTGTATTACCATCAAACCCACCTCCTATCTATTCAACTATCCCTATATTTTTCACAGGCCAGTAAGACAGTCTTGATATACCTGTCACCTGTTCTAGCGGGATAAAGCCAAGATGCCTGCTGTCAGTTGAGTTTTTTCGGTTATCTCCCAGCACAAAGACATGTCCATCCGGGACAGTCATTGTTCCACCGGGAATGTCTTCAAGGGTAAAATCTACTGTATATGTAGCTTCAGGATCCAGATTTCGCTTTACTTCTTGTAGATACGGTTCCTCAACATACTCTCCATTCACAAACAACTGGTCATCACGATATTCAATCGTTTCTCCAGGAAGACCAATCACACGTTTTATAAAGTCTTTTTTCTCTGTCGCATGGAACACAACGACATCAAAACGTTGCGGGTCCTGAAAAACTAAACTAATTTTGTCAACAATTAATCGATCATTATCTTCTAATGTTGGTAACATTGATGGTCCTTCCACGACAATTGGCACTGCGATAAACATTCTTATTAGAACAATTACAATCACTGTAATAATTATGGTTTTTATCCAGTCAATCCAATCGCTTCTCTTTGTTGCCATGTTTAGAATTCCTTCCTTCTGCTATCAGACTGCTATATTCGTTCATCAATTTACTATCATTATATAGCAGAAAAAGGAGCCTGACAATGCAAGCTCCTTTTACAATACTCATTAGCGAATTTCTTTAATACGAGCAGCTTTACCGCGAAGATTACGCAGGTAATAAAGCTTAGCACGACGAACTTTACCACGACGACTTACTTCGATCTTATCAAGACGTGGTGAATGCACAGGGAACGTACGCTCAACCCCTACACCGTAAGAAATTTTACGAACAGTAAATGTTTCACTGATACCGCCATTTTGACGTTTAATAACGACACCTTCGAATACCTGGATACGCTCACGGTTACCTTCGACAACCTTTACGTGTACCTTAACTGTATCACCAGGACGGAATTCAGGAAGATCTGTACGTAATTGATCTTTTGTAATTTCTTCGATTAATTTTTGCATTCTTATGCACTCCTTCCAAACCAATGTTCTTAACGAAAATGCCGCCAGCGGAACACCGTTAATAGCCTTAAGTATTTACTTAAGCACAACTACCAATATATCATAACCAGTTAAATAATTCAACTAGAACTTCTGTCATTTTTCCATTGTTCTATCCATTCTTCTTCTTCTTTAGTAAGTTCCAGATTTGCTAACAAATCCGGTCTTCTTAAATAAGTTCTTCTTAGAGACTCTTTTCTGCGCCATTGCTCTATATTGGCATGGTTTCCCGACATTAGTACGTCCGGAACCTTTAAACCACGGAAATCTGCCGGTCTCGTATAATGGGGATGTTCTAATAATCCTGTTGAGAAGGAATCTTCAACAGCAGAATCATCATTTCCTAATACACCGGGAATCAATCTTACCACACTATCGATCACAACCATCGCCCCTAATTCGCCGCCTGTTAACACATAGTCACCAATTGATATTTCATCTGTTACTAAATTTGTACGAATCCTCTCATCATATCCTTCATAATGACCACAAATAAAGACGAGATGCTCTTCTTTTGCCAGTTCTTCAGCTTTCTGCTGTGTAAATGTCTCACCTTGAGGGCACATTAAAATAATTCTGGGAGATTTACCGCCATTTGCCTCAATCGTCTCCATTGCGTCAAATATCGGCTGTGGTTTCAACACCATACCAGCACCGCCGCCATACGGATAATCATCCACCTTATTATGTTTGTTATTAGCAAAATCGCGAAAATTGATAAAGTGATATGAAAAAAAGTTCTTTTCATATGCTTTTCTTAAAATAGATGACTGAAAAACTCCTTCGATCATTTCAGGAAATAATGATAATATATCAATTCTCATCATTCTAATAATCCTTCCATCGGTTCAATGATTATTTTCTTTTCGGTAATGTCTACTTTTTTCACCACAGGTTCAATATACGGAATTAAAATATCTTTGTTGTTTTCATCCCTTACTACCCATACATCATTTGCTGCAGGTGATAATATCTCTTTAACCTTGCCGATATATTTTTCACCAGTTGTATACACGTCACAGTCTATAATTTCAAAATAGTAAAATTCATTATCTTCCAGTTCCTCCAGTTGTTCCTTATCAACTACTAACAGTGATCCCTTATATTTTTCGACATCATTAATATTATCAAAACCTTTGAGATGAATAAGATCAAATTGTTTATGTTGTCGATGTCCATCTACTTCTACCTTTATTAATTCATTTGTGCCGTTTTGCTTGATATATAGTGTTGTCCCGATATCAAAGCGATTATCAAAATCAGTAATCCTTACTACTTTGATTTCCCCTTTAATACCATGAGTATTGACAATTTTCCCTACTTTTAAATATTGATTATTTTCCATTTGCATCACCTGATTTAAGTAATTTTTGTAATGATTCCGTCCTTAATTACGATTGATTTCTGGTCGATTATTTTATTCCACTCCATACCTTCTTCTATTTCAATCATAGCCTCTACTTCGCCATCGCTAATTTCACTGCCTATTGGCAGGATTTCCAGTTGTTCTAATTTATATTTGTACCATTTAATATGATCTTTTCGATTAGCCATTTCCTTCTGGAATTTTATAGCGATATCTGCTTTCTTCTTCGATGAACGTTGTTCCAGCTTTTTTTGTTCAAATAATAACTGCTGGCATTCCTGTTCGAGTTTGAAGATCTTCAGTTCATAATCTTCTTTTAGATTAGCCTTTTTTTGATCTGTTACAATTTGTTTCACAGCAACTTTACGAATGATTTTCATAAAAAACAGCCTCTCCATATTAATCATACAAGTCACTAAAAGAATAGCAAAACTTCCGGTAAAGATAAAGACAGAACTTAAATTTGCTTATATGTAGAAAAAAGAGAAGGTTTCCCTTCTCTTTTTTACATGATATCCAAATAAATTTTTTTATTTGATTTCATTCCCGCAGCATAAACAACCGTCCGAATTGATTTTGCAATCCGGCCATTTTTGCCGATCACTTTCCCAACATCATCCGGATGAACTTCAAGATGGTATACAACTTTGACCGGTTCATCTTTTTCGGTAATGACAATGGAATCAGGGTGATCGACTAATGGTTCAATAATTGTTTGAATTAAGGCTTTCATGGAATCACACTACTTTATTATTGATTTTTTGATTCGTGAAATTGTTTCATGATGCCTTCTTTTGAGAATAAGTTACGTACCGTATCACTTGGTTTAGCACCTTTTGTCATCCAATCAAGTGCTTTTTCTGTATCAATTTTCACTTCAACCGGATTTGCTACCGGATTATATGTTCCAACTTGTTCGATAATACGTCCATCACGTGGTGAACGAGAATCCGCAACAACGATACGATAGAAAGGATTTCTTTTAGAACCCATACGTTTCAGGCGAATTTTTACTGCCATTGTTTCCACCTCCAAATAAATGTTTCACACAAGATAGAATTGTATCAGATTTAAAACAGACTGTAAAGTGTTTTTACATTACATATAAAAATTTCTGTGAAAACCTGATAGTCTGCTCCTGTAAAAATAAGCCGAAAGATTACTAATCCAGTAAATAGAACATGATTTACATGAAAGGAAAATTGAAACCTTTCCCTTTTTTGCCTTTTTTCCCTTTCTTACCGCCTTGTTGCATGTTCGTCATCTGTTTCATCATTTTTTTCATTTCTTCAAACTGCTTTAATAATCTATTTACTTCGGAAACAGAACGGCCTGAACCTTTCGCAATACGTTTTTTTCTGTTCGCATTAATGATCGAGGGATCCTGCCGCTCTTTTGCTGTCATTGATTGAATGACTGCTTCCACATGGGATATCTGCTTCTCATCTATCTCCACATTTTTAAGACCCTTCATCTTATTAGAACCAGGTATCATATCCAAAAGCTCGTCAAGCGGCCCCATTTTCCGCACCTGTCCCATTTGCTCAAGAAAGTCATCGAATGTAAAGGAAGCTGAACGCATCTTTTCTTCTAATTCCTTTGCCCTTTTTTCATCGACGTTCTCCTGTGCTTTTTCGATTAAGGAGAGTACATCACCCATCCCTAATATCCTAGAAGCCATTCGTTCAGGATGAAAGACTTCTAATTGATCAAGTTTTTCTCCCATACCTGCAAACTTAATCGGTTTATCGGTTACCGCTTTGATTGACAGTGCCGCACCACCGCGTGTATCACCATCTAGTTTAGTCAGTATTACTCCGGAAACATCCAATTGATCATTGAAGCTTTCAGCCACATTGACAGCATCCTGCCCTGTCATTGCATCAACTACTAAGAAAATTTCATCAGGTGACACATTATTTTTAATTTGAATTAGCTCATCCATTAAATCTCCATCAATGTGAAGCCGTCCTGCTGTATCAATTAGTACATAGTCCAAATGCTCTTCTTTTGCTTTTGCCATTGCCTGATTTACAATCTCTACAGGACTTATATCAGTACCTGCTGAATATACCGGCATATTAAGCTGTTTACCTAGTGTTTCCAATTGATCTATTGCTGCAGGTCGGTATATATCCGCTGCTACAAGAAGCGGTTTCCGGTTGTACTTTTTCCGTAACAGGTTAGCAAGCTTACCTGTTGTTGTCGTTTTACCGGCACCTTGAAGACCAACCATCATAATTACGGTTGGCGGTCTGTCTGAGACTGCTATCTTACTCTCATCCCCACCCATTAATGAGGAAAGTTCCTCTTTAACAATCTTTATTACCTGCTGGCCTGGTGTTAAACTTTCCATTACCTCTTCGCCTACAGCACGCTCTTTTACTCTTTTAATAAAATCTTTTACCACTTTAAAGTTAACATCGGCTTCTAAAAGGGCCAGACGAACTTCTCGTGTCATTTCTTTTACATCTTGCTCCGTTACTTTACCTTTACCTTTAATCTTCTGTATCGTATTTTGCAGGCGGTCGGCTAAACCTTCGAATGCCATATAATACGCCCCCTATTCCAAATCTGTAATTTGATCAATTACCGATGTTATCTGATCATATTTTTGTTCTTTTAACAGTTGCTTTGATTGGTCTAAAAGTGTTTGCCGTTGCTGGAATTTCTGATATAATCCTAATTTTTTCTCATAGTCCTCAAGCATTTGTTCAGTACGGCGAATATTATCATAAACAGCTTGACGTGAGACATCGAATGACTCTGATATTTCACCTAGCGATAAATCCTCCAAATAATACATTTCCATATAATTTCTCTGTTTTTCTGTTAATAATGCCTGATAGAAATCATACAGAAAATTAATTCTAGTCGTTTTTTCTAACATAATAGGACTCCTCTTAAGTGATTTCCCCACACTTACCTCTAGCCATATGATAGTACAATAAAGTCTAAGTGTTAAACTAAAACACTGTCAAGTATTTATCCTACTCGTCATCAATCATGTCTGCAAACAATCCGTAAACAAAGGCTTGCGGATCAAATGTTTGCAAATCTGTAACCTTCTCCCCAAGGCCAACTAATTTAACGGGAATTCCTAATTCATTCCGGATTGCTAACACGATGCCACCCTTTGCTGTACCATCAAGTTTCGTCAATACGATTCCCGAAACATCAGTTGCTTCAGAGAAAGTCTTCGCCTGGCTTAATGCATTTTGCCCTGTAGTCGCATCAAGAACAAGTAAAACTTCGTGTGGAGCGTTAGGGATTTCACGTTCAATAACTCGTTTTACTTTAGAGAGTTCATTCATCAAATTGACCTTATTTTGCAACCTGCCTGCTGTATCACATAGCAGTACATCTGCTTCCCTGGATTTAGCAGCCTGAATTCCATCATAAATAACCGCCGCAGGGTCACTGCCTTCACTATGTTTGATTACATCAACTTCTACTCTTTTTCCCCATTCACTTAATTGCTCAATTGCCCCTGCACGGAAAGTATCTCCAGCAGTTAGCAGGACTTTTTTTCCTTCTGATTTTAACTGGTGGGCTAACTTTCCTATTGTTGTCGTTTTTCCGACACCATTTACCCCAACAAAAAGGATGACAGTTAATTCATTTTCCTGCATATTTAAGCCAACAGAGCTTTCTTCCTCACTATCACCATAATAGATATCGACTAGTTTTTCCGATATAACTGATTTCACTTCTTTTGTATCACTAATATTTCTTCGTTTAACTTCCATTTTTAACTCATCAATTAAGTCCATTACTGTAGAAACTCCGACATCTGCAGCAATTAGTACTTCTTCTAAGTCTTCAAAAAAATCTTCATCGACTTTACGGTATCGTGCAACGAGATCATTGATTTTCTCTGAAAATGTCTTTCTCGTTTTACTTAACCCATCCTTGTACTTATCTGACACTTCTTCATTACTTTGGTTTGTTTGAAACTTCTCTTTCAATTTCTTAAAAAAACTCATCATTCGACCTCCATTTTCTATGCTTCTAAAAGTTCCTGAGTATCTTCCAATTTAACGGACACCAACCTGGACACCCCGGACTCTTGCATTGTAACACCATAAAGTACATCTGCCTCTTCCATCGTCCCTTTACGGTGGGTAATCACAATAAATTGAGTTTCAGAACTATAGTGTTTTAAATATTGGGCAAACCTTGTTACATTTGCTTCATCCAGTGCTGCTTCCACTTCGTCCAGCACACAAAATGGTACAGGTCTCACTCGTAAAATGGCAAATAATAACGCAATCGCTGTTAACGCCCTCTCGCCCCCTGATAATAAACCAAGTTGCTGAAGTTTCTTGCCTGGAGGCTGTGCAATAATATCTACACCTGTTGTTAGTAAATGCGAGGGATCAGTTAAGCGCAGCTCTGCTTGTCCTCCCCCAAATAATTTCTTGAAAACCTGTTGAAATTCTTCTTTAATTTGAGAGAAGGTTGATTCGAAACGCTTTGTCATTTCCTCATCCATCTCTGCAATAATATCATATAACGTTCGTTTAGCTTCAATTAAATCTGTTTGCTGCTGTGTTAGAAAGTCATACCTCTCTTTAATTCTATCATACTCATCAATCGCACCTAAATTGATTGTACCTAATTCTTCGATCGAACGTTTAATCAGCTTCACTTTGCGTTTGGCATCATCTAGATCATCTGGTTTTGGATAATTACTTTGTGCTTTCTCAAATGTCATCTCATATTCATTTTCGAGAATCTCTAATCTATTATCTAAGTCCACTTCCAGACGGTTCTTAGTAATTTCTAATTCCTGAATATGTTTAGATAATTGGTGATCTTCTTCTGTTAACTTCTTAATCTCCAAATCCTCTGACTCAATCGTTTGATTGAGGATAGATCGCTGCTCCCGCTCTTTCTGTAATTGTTGCTGTATATCACTTTTACGCTGCTTTGTTTGACTAATTTCCTCTTCGATTTCTTCTTCTGTTTGCTGGGAATGTTTTAACTGCTCCAACTGGTTCAATTGTTGAGCAGAGTCACTATACTCCGTCTGTAAAACCGATAATTCCTGTTTTAGACTGTCAACTTTTTCTTTTTGATTAGTCAACTGCGCGTTAAGCTCTGCGTCTTTTACCTGGAGTGTTTGTAACTTATTTTTCAATTGCTGTTCTTTCTCTTCATAGCTGCTATGCTCTTCTGTTAAATGATTGATTTTCTTTTCGGTAATGGTTAATTGATTTTGTAACTCTTGCAAAACATTTTCATTTTCGCTGGCTTGTGATTTTAAGTCTATTTCATCCTTTTCCTGTTGCGATTTATCCTGATCATAGATAGATAATCGTTGATTTAAATGTTTTAAAGATAATTCTGCTTCTTTTAAACGGCTTGTTTCTTTTCGATGTTGTTCATCTAATTCTTCCAATTCAGTCTGTTTTTGCTTTTTTTCCTCATTAACTTTCTCAAGAACAATTTTCTGCTCTTTCAACTTTGACATAAAATCATCAATTCTCGACTGATAAGAGATACATTTCTCGTTAATTGACTTCAATTCACGTTCTCTTGTAAAAAGCGACTGGTTAGTTTTCTTTTTCGCTCCCCCTGACATTGATCCACCAGGGTTCACAATGTCGCCGTCAAGTGTGACTATCCGGTAACGTCTGTTTGTTTGAGCTGCGAAGTCGTTGGCATCTTTTAAAGTTTTCGCAATAATAACATTACCAAGCAATGCTTTCATAACATTTGCGTATTTCTTATCATATTGAATCAAATCTGACCCGATCCCGATAAACCCTTGGTTGTCATTAATTTGCTGGATCAAATGATGTGGAATAGACTTAGGCTGCATTGTTGTGATTGGCAGAAATGTTGCTCTTCCTTTATTCGTCTTTTTTAACCATTCAATCGCTTTTCTAGCCAAATTCTCATCATCTACTACGATGTGTTGTGCCTGAGCTCCCAGTGCTGTTTCCATAGCGTCAACCAGACTGTCATCAAAAGTAACCAATTCAGGTATTGCACCGTGGATTCCAGCTAATTGGTTATTTTCCCTTGCTTTTAATATCTCTTTTACACCAGCATAAAAACCTTGAAAGTCTTCCTTTAATTCCTCTAATAGTTCCTTCTTTGACTTTAAATTTTCCAGTACCTGCAATCCTTTATAATACTTTTGCTCCATATCCTGGTATAAGTTTGTTTCAACAATAACCTTTCGTTCCAGCTCTGAAGTACGATTTTTCAAATCTGTCAATTTCTCGCTCATTAGTTGATGATTTTTCTCACTTTTCTTTACCTGATCTGTAAGGAGATCACGCTCCTCCAGCGAGTCTTGCCATTTATTTGCTTGCAAACTTCTTTTACCAGTAATTCTGTCTAATTGTTGTTTAATGGAATTTTGCTCATTACGTTTCGCCGCTTGTTCATTTAGCAAGTCTATGTAATCACTTTTTAACGATTCCAAGTCTTCTTCTATTGTTACTTTTCCTTCATCCAGCAATTTTGTAACTTCTGTTATTTCTTTAGAGTTGGATTGCTTGGCTTTCTGCAGTAATTGTAACTTTTCTTTCTCATCCTTTACTACTTTTTCAGAATGAGCAAGCTTTGCCGTTAACTTATTTAACTGATTTTGCAGATTCCGTTTATTCTCTTCATAGTGATTTAATCTTTCATGGAAAATCTTCTTATTTCCCTCTAAATTCTCAACAGATTTTGTCAGCTCAAGTAAGCTGTCTTGTAATGATTGAATATTGTAATCTACTTTCTGCATAGATGATTTATTCTGTTGCAAAGAGTTATTTTTTTTATTAATCTCAATCCGCTTTACTTCTTGGCTGGAATGATTAACTCGTAGTTTTTCTATTGTTTCCTCATATTGTCGATGAAGCATTTCGATTTCTTTTACGAGCACACCAACCTCATGAGTTGTTAGCCTTTCTTTATGTTCCAAATATTCTTTGGCTACAGCCGCCTGCTCTTCAAGCGGATGCAGTTGCCCGGATATTTCATAAATAATATCCTCAACTCTGTTCAGATTTTCCTGAGTTTCTGCTAATTTATACTCAGCTTGTTTCTTGCGATTTTTATATTTCAAAACCCCTGCAGCTTCTTCAAAAATAATCCTGCGATCTTCGGATTTGGAACTGAGTATTTCTTCCACTTTTCCCTGACTGATGATAGAAAATGCTTCTCTGCCAAGCCCTGAGTCTATAAATAAATCTGTGATATCTTTTAGACGGCACTGTTGCTTATTAAGGAGAAATTCACTATCTCCTGAACGGTATACCCGCCTTGTTACACTAACTTCCTGATAATCTACCGGAAGCTTCCGGTCTGTATTATCGAGGGTTAATGTTACTTCGGCCATATTTAAGGCTTTTCGCGATTCACTGCCCTGAAATATGATATCTTCCATTTTGGTACCGCGCAGTGACTTTGCAGACTGCTCACCAAGAACCCATCTGATAGCATCTGTTATGTTGCTTTTTCCACTTCCATTTGGTCCCACAACTGCTGTAACCCCTGGTACAAAATCAACTCGTACACGCTCAGCGAATGATTTGAATCCTAATGTATCTAATTGTTTTAAAAACATTATAAAAACCCCTATATCTAACGTTGCATTATTTATTTTTGTTAATAATATGGTTGCTTTTCAACTAATTTATTTTATCATAAAGAGTAGGGTGTGAGAAGAAAGAATAGAGCGCGGTGGTTATTAGCAAGTCTTTCCATCGGTTTACCCTCGGAACATTACAGATTAAAAGTTGGGAGTGATGGTAATATGAGTAAAAAAACAAGATCACATGAGAATTTCAATCAGATGATTGAGGAAATGGGAAGAATGCTGCAAGTTGTTAACAGTTCTTTAATGGATCCAAAAGATTATGATTTCGAAAAGTTTGATGAAATTGAAGAATTACATGCATTATTAAAACATAAGGGCAAACTGACAGTTGCAGAAACAAACGCTTTCATCGAAGAATTGAAAAATTACCGAAAATAAAGAATGGATAAAAGCAAGAGAAATGGAAAAATTAAGTTCCTGTCCCTCTTGCTTTGCTTGTCCATATTATTTCACTTTCATTTCATCTAATGCTTGCTTTGCAGCGCGTTGTTCTGCTTCTTTCTTTGTTCTGCCTAATCCCTTACCTTCGATCCTTCCATTAATCGTCACAACAGCGTAAAATTCACGATCATGGGCCGGACCCTTCTCATCAACTATATCATATTCGACTACTCTGTTTTTAAATTGCTGTACCATTTCCTGCAATTGACTTTTATAATCCATCGTATGCGAAAAAGCACCGGTTGTTATTTTCGGATAAACATAATTTTTCAGGAAAGAAATAACTTGATCATATCCCTGATCTAGATACAACGCGCCAATAAACGCTTCAAACACATCAGCGAGTAATGCGGGGCGATTTCTTCCGCCAGTCATTTCTTCTCCTTTTCCCAATAAAACATACTGGTTAAATTTCAAGTCTTCTGCAAATTTCACAAGTGCAGGTTCACAGACGATTGATGCTCGTAATTTCGTCAAGTCACCTTCCGCCATATCCTTAAATTCACGAAAAAGATATTGGGAGACACCTAATTCCAAAACCGCATCGCCTAGAAACTCCAATCGTTCATTATCCGATAATTTTTTCTTCCGGTGCTCATTCACATATGATGAATGAGTAAAGGCTTGGCGCAGTAATTTTTCGTCTTTAAAAAATATATCCAGTTCCTGCTGCAATAAGGTAAAATCATTCATTTCCATCACCTACCAATATAAAATAAAACGATTGCACTTTTTCACTTGTAAGAGAAGCCCTACAATTCGTAAGGCTTCTCTGTCTCAGTCATTAGCTGTTGCTGTCTATGTAATTTACAGCATCACCTACTGTAGCGATTTTTTCAGCATCTTCATCCGCGATTTCCATATCGAACTCATCTTCAAGTTCCATTACAAGTTCTACTACATCTAAAGAGTCTGCTTCTAAATCATCTTTAAATGATGCCTCAAGAGTTACTTTATCCTCATCAACATCTAAATGGTCTACCACGATTTGTTTAACTTTTTCAAAAGTATTTGACATTTTTCCGTCACCTCCTTTCAAAGTATAGCAGTTTTTTTATAAAATTACATCACCATTCCACCATCAACTTGAATTGTTTGTCCAGTCACATAATTAGATTGCTCTGAAGCTAAGAACAGGGCAACATTTGCGACATCTTCTGCTTGGCCAAGCTTGTGCAGCGGAATAAGTGAAAGCATCTGTTCTTTTTGTTCATCTGTTAATTGATCTGTCATATCTGTCTCGATAAAACCAGGCGCAATCGCATTGACAAGGATGTTTCTCATCGCCAATTCCTTTGCAGTTGTCTTCGTTAACCCAATCACTCCTGCTTTAGCAGAAACATAATTAGCTTGTCCGGGATTACCGCTTACCCCTACAACTGAAGACACATTGATTATCCGGCCGCTTTTCTGTTTCATCATTTGGCGGGTAACTCCTTTTGTACAGAGAAAGACACCTTTAAGGTTTATATCAATTACCTCATCAAAATCAGCTTCACTCATTCGCATAATTAAGTTATCACGGGTAATACCAGCATTGTTTACTAGTATATCCAAACTGCCAAAGGTTTGAACAACCTCTTTTACCATTGCTTTTACTTCAGCATCTTTACTGACATTTGCTTTGATTTTTATTGCCTGGCCACCATTTTGTGTGATTTCATTAACTACTTGCTGCGCTTTCTCTTCATTGCCTGCATAATTCACTGCCACTTTTGCACCATTTCTGGCATAATTAAGGGCAATTGCACGACCTATCCCTCGTGAAGCACCAGTTATAAGTGCTACTTTCCCATTTAACATGTTGCTTCCTCCTTCACCCAGCTAATAAATGAATGTAATGATTCTACATCAAAAATATTGAATACAGAAGCCCTGCGATTCACCTTTTTCACTAAGCCTGTCAGTACTTTACCATTACCGATTTCTACAATCGCATCAATATCTTCTGTTAGAATCTGCTCAATAATTTCTTCAAATCTAACAGGAGAATACAGTTGTTTCACTAATAAATCCTGAATTTCGTCCTTGCTGGTCACTTTGCTTGCAGAAACGTTAGCATATACAGGAATCGATGCATCTTTCCAGTCAGCAGTCACCACTTCCTGATGAAATGCTTTTGCCGCAGGTTTCATTAAACTAGAGTGAAACGGTCCACTTACTGATAATGGGAGAACACGTTTTGCGCCTGCATCCTTTAATAAAGAAGTGGAGACATCAATCCCTTCTTTTGTCCCGGAGATAACAATTTGACCTGGACAATTAAGGTTGGCAATTTCAATGACCTGGTTATGTAAATCACGAATCTTCTCCAGTTCTTTTTCCAAAATGTTCTGCTCCATCCCAAGAACCGCCGCCATCGCGCCTTTACCAGCCGGATAGGCATTTTCCATTAATTTTCCCCTTTTATGTACTAATTGTACTGCATCAATATATGATATGGAATTAGATGCTACCAGTGCACTGTACTCACCTAGACTGTGACCCGCAGTAACGGTTGCCATAATTTGCTCTTCTTTTAATACTTCAGTAATTGCTGCACTCATTAGCAACAATGCGGGCTGGGCATTTTCCGTTTTGGTTAATTCTGTTTCAGGTCCTTCAAACATAATGGAAGTCAGGTTATAACCTAAAGCTTCATTTGCTTGTTGGAACATTTGCTTTACCTGATCAAAATGGTTATATAAATCTTTCCCCATGCCAACTGTCTGAGAGCCCTGGCCTGGAAAGACGAATGCTAATTTCTTCAAATCACTGCTCCTCCCCTTGTTTCGGTAGATGTTTCACTTCCGATTCAATTTTCATGACAACCTCTTTTTCAACAATATTAATTGTTTGCTGGATGGCACTAAAGACAGCCTGCCTGTTTGAAGACCCATGTGCTTTAATAACAGGCGCTTTTAAGCCAAATAACGCTGCACCGCCATATTCTGAATAATCTAATTGATCTTTAAGACCTCGTAGTTCATTTTTAGCTAAAACTGCAGCAATCTTAGTTTTGGTATTTGACATAAACTTATCTTTTAACATAGAGAATAATGTCAGTGCTGTTCCTTCGATCGTTTTCAAAGCAACATTCCCACTAAAACCATCTGTTACTACAACATCTGCGGCTCCTTCAAGGAGGTCTCTTGCTTCCACATTTCCAACAAAGTTGATCGGTGCATTGTCTAATAATTCGAACGCTTTTTTGGTCAAGTCATTTCCCTTGCCATTTTCTGTTCCGACATTTAATAAGCCGACACGAGGCTTCGAAATTTGGCGGACTTTTTCCATATATATGGAACCCATAATTCCATATTGCATGAGGTGCTGGGGTTTTGCATCCACATTTGCACCAACATCCAGCAATAAAAATCCTTCACCATTTACTGTAGGTAAAGTTGGACTTAATGCTGGTCTGTCAATCCCTTTAATCCTGCCGATGACGAATAATCCTGCACTCATAAGAGCTCCAGTATTACCTGCTGATATACAGGCATCCGCCCTGCCTTCTTTTACTTCGTTTGCCATTAATACCAGAGAGGCTTTTTTCTTTCTTCTCACAGCTTTGACCGGTTCATCCTCACTGGTGATCTTTTCATCTGTATGAAGAATATTAACAGAAGCAGTATTATCAGGCAGGTATTCCAGAATTTTTGTTTCATCACCGACAAGGGTGATTTCCAGGCTTTTAAACGTTTCTACTGCCTTAAGTGCCCCGAGTACAATCTCTTTTGGCGCATGATCGCCGCCCATTGCATCAATTGCTATTTTCATTAACGATCCCTTCCTTTTCATTGGATCTGTACATTTCAAATTCGCCTTTAAAAACAATCTCATTATCAACATTACTGATAACTTCCACAACTGTTCTGTTTTTTGCTTCATTTTTCTTTACATTTGCTTTTGCTATTACTCGCTCACCTTCCACAACTTGCCTTGTAAACTTAATCATTGCATTGGCAGTCAGTGCAAGTTCATCATTAATAACAGCAACAGCTAGAGAATTTGCCTGGGCAAACAAATGATGGCCCCTTGCAATTTTGTTTCTTGAGAAAACATGCTCTGCAGTAATATCCAAAATCGAAATGGCACGGTAGTCTAATTCCAAATCAATAATTTCACCAATTACTTCATCAATTGGAAGAGCTTTTACCGTTTCATTCCAATTAGATGTAGCAACAGACTTAATTCTTTCCCGCAGTTCCGGAATACCCAGCTCCATCCTGTCTAACCGTATTGTTTGTATACTTACATCAAAATTCTGTGCAAGTTTCTCATCCGTAATAAAAGGTTGATCTTTAATTGTATCTATTAATAATTTCTGTCTTTCTTTTTTTGTTTTTTTCATCCGAAACACCATCCAATTAGTTGAACATCATAAAGTGAGAACTCAATCAGCCAGGGAGCCCAATGTTTATCCCTGTAGATAACTTATGACTAGGTACTAATAGTAATATATAATATGGAAAGTAAATATGCAAGTAAATCTAATTTAATAAATCATCGAACATAGAAAACTCTTTTTTCAAGAACTGAAACAACCTGCTAAATTCAGGCTCTTTCCACCTTTTGTTCATTACAATATCCATTGCATCGTTGCGAGCTGTTTCCAGTGCTCTGTAGTCATGAACCAGATCAGCAACTTTAAATTCCGGAACCCCGCTCTGTTTCACACCAAAAACATCACCAGGTCCCCGTAACTCCAGGTCCTTTTCTGCTAAAATAAATCCATCTGTGGTTTCCGTCATAATTCTCATTCTCTCTTTACCAGTATCACCTTTAGGATCAGCTACTAAGATACAGTAACTCTGTTTCTCCCCTCTGCCGACCCTTCCTCTCAATTGGTGCAATTGCGATAAACCAAAACGGTCAGCATCCTGTATCATCATAATTGTCGCATTAGGAACGTTCACACCTACTTCCACTACGGTAGTAGAAACTAAAAGCTGAATCTGATTGGAAGTGAAATCAGCCATTACTTGTTCTTTTTCTTCGTTTGATAGCCTTCCATGCATTAGTCCTACTCTTACTTTTCCCCGGAGTGCTTCCTGTAATTGCATAAATAAATCGATTGCATTCTGTATATCCAGTTTATCTGATTCCTCAATTAACGGGCAGACAACATATGCCTGAGATCCATTTTTTAATTCTTTATAGATAAAAGAAAGGATCCGATTCAGCATATTATGCTTCACCCAGTATGTCTCGACAGTTTTTCTGCCTTTTGGCATTTCATCAATTTTGGATACATCCATATCACCAAACGCTGTAATCGATAAAGTACGCGGAATAGGTGTTGCAGTCATAAAAAGAATATCTGCCAGGATTCCTTTTTCTTTCAATGTATTTCTTTGGTTCACACCAAATCGGTGCTGTTCATCAATAATTACATAACCTAAATTAGCAAAATACACATCATCCTGAATAAGCGCATGTGTGCCGATAATAACATCGATCTCTCCGTCTGCTAATTTCTGTATTATTTCTTTTCTCTTTTTACCTTTCACCGATCCGGTTAACCGAGCAATTCGTATATTAGCTGGAAGAATAGATTGTAATGAATGTTCATGCTGCTCTGCTAAAATTTCAGTTGGCACCATAAATGCAGCTTGTTTTCCAGCAGTCACAGAAGCAAATAGGCTGACGATAGCTACTGCTGTCTTCCCTGAACCTACATCTCCCTGCAATAATCGGTTCATTCGGTGAGGGGACTCCAAATCTCGCAGAATTTCCTTTAAACTCTTTATTTGCGCATTTGTTAAAGTGAATGGAAGTTGCTTAATTAAATGATTCACTTTTTCTTTATCATATTTTTGGGCGTTTCCGGTTGTTGCTTCTTTCGTTTTCTTGCGGAATAATTGCATTTTTAATTGGAAGATTAATAATTCTTCGTAGACAAATCGGCGTTTTGCATGTTTTAAGCTCGTGAAATTATCCGGAAAGTGAATTTGTTTAATTGCATCTCTCCTTGTTGGCAGTCGGTAATTCTCAATAAATTGTTCTGGTAAAAACTCTTCCACAGTATTAAGTGTTTCATCTATTGTCTGTGAAATAATCTTAATCACTTGGTTGTTTTTAATATCGCCTTTCAATGGGTATATTGGAGTAATTGGGCTATTATTTTCTACTGTACCCTTTTGGTATTGATCAATCGTCACTTGTAATCTGTGCTGGTCCCATTTCCCGCTAACTGTGACCACTTCCCCTGGGGTGAAATGATTCTTAGCATACGCTCTATTGAAAAGCACTCCTTTTACAACCGCACCATCCACCCGGATAGACACAGTCAATCTTGATCTCTTTCTATTATAATATTGTACAACCGGTTCCTGTATGACTTGTCCGGCGATCGTAACTTTTTCTTCATGAATTAAATCATGAAGTGGCTTTTGTTCATAATGATCATAACGGTTGGGAAAATAGTAGAGCAAATCTTCTAGTGTTGTTATTCCCATTTCGGCAAGTTTTTCATACATTTTAGGACCAATCCCTTTAACATCCTGAATGGATTTCTCCAACATTACCATCCCCCTTTCTGCCTTATTACAAATAAAAAATATATGGTTATATACCGCTCAAGATCAGTGTACAATTTATAAATTTTAAATATGATAAGAAAGCTCTATCTGTATTAGATAGAGCTTCGAATTATTCAATCGAGAATATATATGAATAGATTGGTTGATTTCCGTGATGTACTTCTACCTCTATGTCCGGATATTGATTTTCTATGAATGAAACGATTTCTGATTCTTCATTGTCTGTTGTGCCTTCTCCACGTAAAATTGTAATAATCTCATCCTCATCCCCATCTACCATTTCATTAAGAAGGGCCTTAACTACTTCCAGCTGCTTAGGATCAGTTGTTTTTATTTTTCCATCGGCAAGTCCCATGTAATGTCCATTTTGGATGTTCAATCCGTCAATTTGTGTGTCTCTTACCGCATAAGTAACTTGTCCTGTTTTTACTGCTTTACTTGCTTCCTCCATCTGTGCTTTATTTTCATCCAGGTTTGTATCAGGATTATATACTAATAAAGCTGCCATTCCTTGTGGAATCGTTTTAGTTGGTACGACCACAACATTTACTTCAGATAATTCTGCGGCTTGCTCAGCAGCCATCACTATGTTTTTATTATTTGGTAAAACAATAACATTCTCAGCATTAGTTTGACTGATCGCATCAGCTAAATCCTGAGTACTAGGATTCATAGTTTGTCCACCCTGAATGACTACCGTTGCACCAAGACTTTTAAACAGTTCGGTTATTCCATCGCCCATAGCAACTGTCACAATTCCGAAAGCTTTTTTCTTACTATTCTGTTCCTTATTAACTATGTTAGAATGCTGTTCACGCATGTTCTCTACTTTTAAGTTAATAAAACTTCCATACCTTTGCCCTAAATTAAATACATCACCAGGGTATTCTGCATGAATGTGAACTTTTACGATTTCATCATCTGACACCACCAGCAATGAGTCGCCGTGATTGCTAAGTTCCTCCCGGAAAGCAGCTTCATCATATGGATGCTGCTTCAATTTATCCTCTTCAAATCGAACCATAAATTCTGTACAGTAACCAAATTCAATTTCATCTGTATTCATAAAGCCTTGGGCCTGTTTATGATGCTCCGCATGAACAAGGTCTTCAAGATCCATCGTATCGGCTACATTCTCCGGCAGTTCCTCACCTCTTAATCCTGCAAGGAAACCTTCATATATAACAACTAAGCCTTGACCCCCGCTATCCACAACACCTACTTCTTTTAGAACAGGAAGTAAATCAGGTGTTCTCTTGAGTGATTTTCTCGATGCTTGTAAAACCTTCTCCATAAACGAATCAAGGTCAGTTTCAGATTTAGCTAACTCACTAGCATCCGCAGCAGTATCTTTTGCTACAGTTAAGATCGTACCTTCTACTGGTTTCATTACAGCTTTATAGGCAGTTTTAACTCCGCTGTCCAGTGCTGAAACGAAACCTTCAATATCTAACTCTTCTTTTCCCTCTAATCCCCTTGCGAAACCGCGAAATAATTGGGACAAAATAACACCAGAGTTTCCCCTCGCACCCATTAACAATCCTTTTGCAAATGCGTTAGCTACAACGGTAACAGATTCATTCATCACTTTTTTTACTTCGTTTGCTCCTGATGTAATCGATAAATTCATGTTTGTTCCAGTATCCCCATCAGGTACCGGGAAAACATTCAGTGCATCTATTTTATCTGCATTATTCGACAAATGATTTGCACCAGCTAGCACCATCCGAGCAAAAGTCGCCCCATTAATCTTTTTTAATGTCACTTCAGACTTCCTCCCTCTAATCTTGACTTACTCGTACACCCTGAATGAAAATATTAATTGATTTTATATGAAGACCTAATATTTTTTCAAGGTTATATTTTACTTGTGACTGTACATTGTGTGCTACTTCAGATATTTTCGTTCCATAGCTGACAATAATATACATGTCGATATGTATATCTTCTGCATCTTGTCTTACAACAATTCCTTTTGAAAAATTCTCTTTACGAAGAATTTCTGCAATGCCATCCCGCAATTGATTTTTGGATGCCATGCCAACAATACCGTAACATTCTATTGCAGCTCCACCAGCGACTGTAGCAATAACTTCATTTGTTATCGTTACATGACCATCACTTGTAATTAATTCTATCGACATATCTAAAACCTCCTATGAATTCGTCTGGATTATGTCAACACAAGTATCTTCTTTAATATTAAGCAAATTGCGCGAAATTAGTTAATGATGAAAAGAATCTTATCCATTATAGAATGTATGAAAAATTGCTTTCTGTCAAGCTACTACTGTCTATACCATTCTTTCATATTAGTATTACTTATACTAACAGGAATTTAACATAAAAATTAATCAATGCCAAAAAATATCTGAGAATAAATTGCATTATAACCCGAACTATGATAAATTATATAAGTATGTATAGAGTTAGTGTTAGGTAGGAGGGAATAAAACTATGGGACGTAAATGTGTAGTAACAGGACGCAAAACGACTGCAGGAAATAGCCGTTCACACGCTATGAATTCAAGCAAGCGTAAATGGAAAGCTAACGTACAAAAAGTTAGAATTATGGTTGATGGAAAACCAAAACGCGTGTATGTTTCAGCTCGTGCGCTTAAATCCGGAAAAGTAGAACGCGTATAATAATAATTAGTTAGAAAAAAGCTCCTATATCATTTAGGAGCTTTTTTCTATATTTCCTTGCCAATGAATTGAGAGATCACTTCTTGCTCCCTGACCCTAATAACGCCCGGATAAATCCGCCAATAAATTTCGGGAGCTTAATTGTATAGAATTTCATCATACCCCTCCTCACCATGTAAAGAAACATACTTTCAAGACTAGCTGATAAAATGGATATATTATCGCTATAATTGCTGAAACTCAGTCAACATTTACTTCTTGAATGGTTCGATACTCTTTATCATTATTAATATGCCATCGTCAAAAGAAAAAGTACCATAGTTATTAATTATTTGATTAGAGATACAAAGAGTTGCCCCCCATTCAATAGTTTTGTTTTCAAGAGGATAATAAAAACCAGTCAAAGTTAGCCCGCCAACATGGTGAGTAAAAGGTAAAAATGAGATATACTGGTTGTTCGCTTCTTTCCTGACAGTATGAACTCCGGGTAAATGTAAGGATAATTGATTCGTATTGTCAATAATAGCTGCTTTTATGCCTTTACTGACTAATTGATATAATAACTGAACATTAACCAATTCATGATCGAGCCTTCCGCCTGTTACACCAAATAAATAGATCTCATCTGGAGAGTGAGTTAATGCGATACGGACAGCTATCTCCAAATCTGTTTCATCTTTTTCTGCAGGAAATTGATCAAACTGCTGTGCATGCATGCGTATGCTTGCTAATTCTGTTTCAGTAACTGAATCAAAATCCCCTACAGCAATATGTAAGGTAAGCTGATGTTTCATAATATAGGCAGTACCTCTGTCCGCGCCGATCCACAAATCAATCATTTCTTTATATTCTGTCAGTTCAGCCAGAGATCTTTCCGGACCACCTGCAACAATCCCAATTCTCATCTTAACTTGCCCTTTCATACAGACTATGCATTTCTAATAGTGTCCATTGCTTTTTTCCGGTTCTCTTCATTAAAGATTGCACTTCCAGCTACCAGTATATCTACCCCTGCTTCCTTACATAATTTTGCTGTATGCTGGTTTACTCCGCCATCAACTTCTATTTCAAATGATAAGTCCATCTCTTTTCTCCAGATAGCAGCTTGCTTTACTTTCTCTAAAACTTCAGGTATAAACTCCTGCCCGCCAAATCCTGGATTAACCGTCATAAATAAGACTAAATCTATATGATGCAACACTGGTTTGATCATTTCAACAGGAGTTGCAGGGTTAATTACAATACCTGCTTTTTTTCCTGTTTCCTTTATTAAGTGGATCGTTCTGTGCAAGTGAGGACATGATTCAACATGTACAGTGATAATATCTGCCCCTGCATTAGCAAATTCAGGTATATACTTGTCAGCATTTTCGATCATTAGATGTACATCAAAAACAATTGGAGTCACGGGACGAATAGACTTCACTACTAAAGGTCCAATTGTTATGTTAGGTACATAGTGCCCATCCATTACATCGATGTGAAGATAATCGGCTCCAGCCTCAACTACTTCCAGGATCTCTTCCCGCAATATACTAAAGTCGGCAGATAATATTGATGGTGCGATTTTTGTTGTCATGATTAATACCTCGGCTTTCTCTGTTTTATTTCTTCAACAAATTGTACATAATTATTGTACCGTTCTTCTAGTATTTCATCTTTTGCTACTGCTTCTTTTACTGCACATTTAGGTTCTTTCAGATGCATGCAGCCCCTGAATTTACACTCTGATTTACGTTCAGTAAATTCAGGAAAACAATCTGGCAGCATTTCCAATTCAAGTTCTGCAAAGTCTAGTGCACTGAAACCTGGTGTATCGGCAATAAGACCTTGTTTGAACGGGATCAGCTCCACATGTCTGGTCGTATGTTTTCCCCTGCCAAGACTTTCTGATATTTGATTTGTTTCCAGTTCCAGATCCGGAACCAGTGCATTTAACAGAGAGGATTTTCCGACACCAGACTGTCCTGCAAACACAGAAACCTTACCGTCTACAAATGTGGCAATATGGTCAGCTATATCATCTGTCTTTGTTGATAGGAAACGGATGGAATATCCTATGTCGCTGTAATAAGACAACTTTCTCTGTAAAATTTCTGTTTCTTCCTCATTCAGGAGGTCTTTCTTCGTAAAAAATAATAAAGGTCTAATGGAGTTTGCTTCAACCATCACAAGAAACTTATCCAATAAGTTTAAACTCAAATCAGGTTCTTTAAGTGAAGCAACAATTATTGCCTGATCGACGTTCGCAATCGGCGGACGAACGAGTTCATTAACTCGCTCTTCAATAGACAAAATGTAGCCTTCTTTTTGACCACTAAATTCAAATTCGACAAAATCTCCTACAAGCGGGGAAACCTTTCTTTGCCGGAAAACACCTCTACCACGGCATTGAATCATTTCACCATTATAGATAATATAGTAAAAACCGCTTAGTGCTTTAATAATTCTTCCTTTTGGCATTTACTCACCCTTTACATCCTCATATTTTATCGTCTTCTCAATTAATAACTGATTATCCCGCAATACCTTATATGTGGCATTATCATCTCTGGCAATGGTTAAATGAATTTCAAACGGTGTATCCTCTGTGATCAGTTTTACCTCATCATATAATTCCTGGATACGGTGATTTACATCTTCTACATATATACTGACAGATTGTGGTTCAGGCTTCGTTTCTTCTTCACCCTCAGGATCCTCACCATTATTGCTCTGTTGATTCGTATTAGTGTACGGAACAGTAAAAGTTACTGTATGGGTTACCTGTTCCGGTTCATCCGGACCTTTTGATATCGTCAATGTCACAACATCACCAGCCACCACTTCAGAACTGGCTGCAGGGCTTTGTTCGATTACATACCCTTCTTTTACTTCATCATGGTAAGCTGTATTAATAGTAGCAGATAAACCATTATTGTTTACATAGTCCACTGCTTCACTTTCCGACATTCCAACTAAGCGGTTTAACCGGAATGTTTCCTGGCCTTTACTAACTTCAAATATTACCGACGTTCTGCCAGGTACCACTTCAGATCCAGCTTCCGGCTGATGTTGTGATATTATTTCCCCTTCAGGTTTTTCATGGAATACCCCGTAGTCAATGACATTTTTAAACCCTGCTTCTAATAGTAATGATTTGGTTTGTTCAAAATCTTCCCCAATGTAATCCTTCATTTCCACTGTTTGTGGGCCGGAACTTACAATGACAGTAATCTCTCTGCCTTCCTTAACTGTCTGGTCAGCACCTGGGACAGTTTCAATAACATCGCCTTCTTCAATTTCTTCATTGTGCTCATCTTCCCTTGCAGCCAATAATCCATTCTCACTTAAGACTTCTTCTGCTTCTTCAAAACTCATTCCGCTAACATCAGGAATTTTAACATCTTTCGGTTGAAAGAGATTAGGAAACACAAATAATGCAAGTAAAAATGCTCCAAATAAAGCCAAAACAATTGAGGTGGTCCAAATAATAAATCTTTTTTTGCTTCGTTTTTTCTTAACATCATTAGGGTTAGTTTCTTCACTGTTTTCCGCATTTTTCTTATGTATCATTGTTCTGCTTGTATCTGTGTTTACCTGACTCATGTTTTTTATTGGTGCAATCGGTATTGCTTTTGTCTGATCCTCATCATTTGCTATTTGAGGGACAAATTTAGGAACATCCTGCTGATCAGGGTCAAGAGCATTATCAAGAGCAGCAAGCATATCATGTGCATTTGGGTACCTTTGATAAGGAGCTTTTGTTGTTGCAATTAAAATGATATTCTCAACAGATTGAGGAATAGAGTGATTCCATTCATGAACAGACGGCATATCTCTCTGCATGTGCTTCAAAGCAATAGATACAGGTGATTGACCAGAGAATGGCAAATTACCTGTTAACAGTTCAAACATAACTATTCCTAATGAATAAATATCTGATTTATTATTCGCTTTTACTCCTCTTGCCTGCTCTGGTGAGAGATAGTGTATGGAACCAAGAACTGAGTTGGTCTGTGTAAGAGCAGTTGCACTTAGAGCTGTTGCAATTCCGAAATCTGTCACCTTTACTAAACCATATTCATCAATTAACATGTTTTGGGGTTTAATATCCCGATGGATGATCCCATTATCATGTGCATGAGCAATCCCTGAAGTAATTTGCTTCATAATATCTATCACTTCTTCAACTTCCAGTGGGGCATGTAATTGGATATACTGTTTTAATGTCATACCATCAATGTATTCCATGACAATATAATAAATATTCCCTTCTTCTCCCACATCATATATGCTCACAATATTTGGATGGGACAAGCTGGTAGCTGCCTGTGCTTCACGGTGAAACCTTGAAATAAATTCGTCATCATCAGCATATTCCAGGCGTAAAACTTTAATTGCAACTTCCCGTTTTAAAATAAGGTCTGTCCCCAAGTAGACGTTAGCCATTCCGCCTCCGCCGATTAACTTATATAATTTGTATCTTTCACTTAAAATCTTTCCTTCTAACAATTGGAATCACCAACTTTATTCATTTGATGATTAATAACTGCCAGAGTAATATTATCCTCACCACCGCGATCATTTGCGAGTTCAATTAATTGGTCAATTGATTGTTGTGTACATTCTTTTCCTAATATTTGCTGAATTTCCTTGTCAGATACCTTATTAGTAAGACCGTCTGTACAAAGCAGCAAAACAGAAGATGTTTGCCATTGCGAGCTGTATATATCTGGTGTTACATCCATTTCTGTTCCAAGTGCTTTTAGGATTACATTTTTTCTAGGGTGCACCAATGCATCTTCTTCAGACAATTGCCCTGACCGAACTAATTCTCCTACTAATGAATGATCAGCTGTAACTTGCTGTAATTGATCCTGATTTAATAGATAGGCCCGACTGTCACCAATATGAGCAATCACAAAGTAATCATTGGAACAAATGGAGGCTACAATTGTTGTCCCCATCCCTTTTAATGAACGTTTACTTTGTGCATACTCATATACATGATTATTTGCCTGTATGACCGCATTTTTGAGCCAGTCTTCAGCATTGTCTTTGTCACTGACGGACAAGATATCGTTCTGCCAGATTTCCAGCAATTTTTCGATTGCCATTTTACTTGCAACATCGCCAGCCTGGTGTCCACCCATCCCATCAGCCACTATTGCTAATACTAGTCCTGCAGCGGGCTTTTCGTAAATAGCTGCTGCATCTTCATTAATTTCTCTAACTTTACCCTTATCTGACCGGTAAAAATACCTCATTCACCACACCTCAATTGCATGAAAAGTTTATTTTTCCACTTTTATCATCCTTGTAATAAAAAAACCGTCACTATTTAAATCCTGAGGGAAAATTTGCATTCCGCATTCCGATACACCTTGTTTATTTTGCAGCAATGCTGGTATTTGGTTAAAGAAGTCCGGGTCAATCTGAAACTCTGGGTGCTGACCTAGAAAATAAGAAATCACTTTTTCGTTTTCTTCTTTATCTACCGTACATGTACTGTATATTAACTTACCTCCATTTTTTAATAATGGGGATACTTTGTCTAATATTTCTTTTTGAATTTTTGCAAGATGGTGTATGTCGTCTTCTTTCTTATTATATCTTATATCCGGCTTGCTTTTCAGCACACCAAGTCCGGAGCACGGTGCATCAATTAATATTCGATCAAAGGTGTTAGAATCATGCTTTTCATGCAGGTTCCTGGCATCTGACTGATCTGTTATTATTGAAGAGAGCCCTAACTGCTCCGCTTTCTTTTCTACTAGCTTTGCTTTTTTTTCATGTAAATCATATGCATAAACCTGCCCATTATCGTGAATTTTTTCAGCGATATGGGTAGTTTTACCGCCAGGTGCACTGCAAGCATCTAATATGACCATATCCTGAGTAAGATCCATAAGCTCTGCAACTAACATGGAGCTTTCATCCTGAACTGTAAACAAATTCTGGTCAAAAGACTGGTGTTTTAGCACATTTCCTTTTTCAATAATAATTCCCTGATCTGAGATTTGTGATTTCTTTAATTGGAATCCATCCTCTTCAAGGTTTGATATTAGCTCATCCCTACTTATTTTTAATGGCTGAACGCGGATTGTCATCTGCTTATGTGTCATGTTTGCCTGACACATGGCTTCCGTTACAGGATAACCATACTGTTCCACCCACCGTTTAACTAGCCATAATGGATGGCTTGTGGAAATACTTAAACGGTGAACCTCATCTTTTATTTCAGAAAAGTCAGGTACTCCCTCTCTTTGTACTGTTCGTAATACACCATTCACAAAATTAGCGATTCCTTTGTGACCCTTCTTTTTAGCTATTTCAACTGATTCATGTATAATGGCATGGTCTGGTACCTTTTCCAAATAATGCATTTGGTAGATCGATAAATATAACAGCCATTTTACCCAATTATTCATTTTCTTCTTTTTATCAACAAAAGATGCTAAAAAATATTCAATCGTTAATTTTCTTTGTAAAGTTCCATAAACAATTTCTGTGAGCAATGCACCATCCCTTTTTTCAAGTTGGTGCTTTTTCATCATCTGGTCAATAGCTAAATGACTAAACCCTCCCTGTTCGCCAATGCGAACAAGTAATTCCAGTGCAATACTTCTTAATAAATATTTTTCACTCTTCATTCGCCTAATTTCGCTCCTATTAAATCATTACGGTTTATCCCTCTTAAGAAATCACTTACTGACATCTTCTTTTTACCCGCAGGTTGTAACTCAAGAATTTTTACCGAGAGATTATCGCCTGTTGCTACGATGAGTCCGTCGTCTGTTATGTCAATAATTACTCCTGGTTGATGCTCTGTTGTTTTGTTATATTTTTCAGCCCGCCATATTTTCATGTTCTTCCCTTGCCATCTAGTAAATGCTACAGGCCATGGATGTAATCCGCGGATATGATTATACACATCCTGTTGAGTTCTTCTCCAGTCAATCTCTTCTTCTTCTCTACGAATATTTGGTGCATATGTGGCTAAATCCTCGTTTTGCTTTACTGGCTCTATCTTGCCATTAAATAATGCTGGTAACGTTTCTGATAACAACTCTGCTCCTATTACGGACAGCTTATCATGTAAACTCGCCACATCATCTTCATCAAGGATATCGGTCTCAGCCTGACTGATAATATCACCTGCGTCCAGTTTCTCTGCCATATACATAATAGTTACACCTGTTTTCTCATGTCCTTGCAGAATGGAATAATGAATTGGTGCCCCCCCTCTTAAGCTTGGCAGTAGAGAGGCATGAACATTTACACAGCCGAATTTCGGAATATCCAATAAACCTCCAGGTAAAATTTGACCGAAGGCAGCCGTTACAATCAGGTCTGGCTGAAGTTGATTAATTTTCTCATAGTCATCTTTAATTTTTTCAGGCTGAAAAACAGGCAGCCCGTGTTTTTCTGCTGCTCTCTTCACAGGTGGAGGTGTTAAAACTTTTTTCCTCCCTTTCGGACGATCTGGCTGAGTTACGACGAGCTGTATATGATACTCATCCTCGATCAGCTTCTCTAAAACAGGTACGGCAAAATCAGGTGTACCCATAAATATAATATTTTTCATACTTCTACCTCACTTACATTAATTGATATGGTTCAAAGTCTACTTGTATTGTTAAATCATTCTTCTGAATCTCATCATAATAATGTCGTAATATTTTACGGATTACTTTCCTCTGGTCTGGTTCATCTCTATATTTTATCATGCACTGGTACCGATATCTATTGTTTATCCTTTCAATTGGTGATGGAGTCGGTCCAAGAATTGTTACACTGTCTGATAAATGTTTATACAGCAGTCTGCTTATCGTTTTTGTCACTTCCATTGCTTTTAGCTGATTGGGGTGGGAGACATTTATTAATGTCAGGAAAAAGTATGGCGGATAATGAAAGTTTTTTCGCATTTGCATTTCTTGCAAAAAAAACTGCTCATAGTTATATTGGCTTGCAAGCTCGATGGCATAATGTTCTTTTGAATATGTTTGCAAAATAACCTCACCGGGCAGTTTGTGTCGCCCCGCTCGTCCACTGACTTGTGTTAACAGTTGAAATGTCTTTTCAGACGAACGGAAATCCGGCAAATTTAACATCGCATCAACAGCTAAAACCCCTACTAATGTCACATCTTCGAAGTCGAGGCCTTTTGCAATCATTTGCGTTCCTAGTAATATGTCCGCTTTTTTCTCCTGAAACTGATTTAATAGTTTTTCATGCGCACCTTTTCTTCTGGTTGTATCCACATCCATCCGGACAATTCTGGCTTCAGGCACCGCTTCTCGCAATGCTTCCTCTACTTTTTGTGTTCCTGTCCCGAAATATCTTATCTGGTCACTCTCACACGTAGGACAATTTCTAACCATTGGAATATGGAAATCACAATAATGACATTTTAATTGGTGACTGCTTTTATGAAATGTCAGTGCTATATCACATGCAGGGCATTTCATTACATCTCCACATTCCCGGCACATTACGAACGTGGAATATCCTCTGCGATTTAAAAAAAGTACGACTTGCTCTTTCTTTTCTATTCTTAATTTCACTGCTTCAAGCAGTCTTCTGGAAAACATAGAGCGGTTCCCCTGATGCAGTTCCTCACGCATGTCAACAATTTCTACCGGCGGCATTTCCTGTTCATTCATCCGGTCAGGCATCTCCAATAACTGATATACACCTTTTTTTGCTCTTGCAAAAGACTCAAGTAATGGAGTAGCACTACCTAGTACAACCGGGCAATGATGAAACTCACCACGATATTTCGCAACCTCTCTGGCATGGTAGCGCGGCTGCTCTTCCTGCTTATAACTAGTTTCATGCTCTTCATCAATGATAATTATTCCTAAATTCTCAAATGGTGCAAATATAGCGGAACGCGCACCTACTACTACTCTGACTTCTTTTTTATGGATTCTTGTCCACTCATCGAATTTCTCCCCTGGTGATAGCGCACTGTGAAGTACAGCAACATCGCCGCCGAACCTCCCTTTAAACCTTCTCACCATTTGTGGTGTCAGGGCAATTTCCGGTACTAACACGATTGCTTCTTTCCCTTTTTCCAACACCTTCTCAATTGCCTGAAGATATACTTCTGTTTTTCCACTGCCTGTCACTCCATGGAGCAGAAAAACATCGTTCATATTCTCATCAATCGATTGCCAAATGGGTGTAATCGCCTGTTTCTGCTGACTGCTCAATGGCAGAGAAGTTGTTCTTTCAAAACTGTCATCATTATAAGGGTTACGATACAGTTTCTTTTCAACACTTTTTAATAATCCTTTATCTATAAGTGCTTTAATTGTTGAAGCAGTAGTATTACATTGCTGAATTAACTTGCTTTTTTGTACTGGTAAAGGGTCATTCAAAAAATACTCGAGGATAACTCTCTGCTTTTGTGCGTTTTTAGGTAAATCTATCAATGCTTCCTCTAGTAAGTATAACTCTTTGTCCGGTTCAATAAACGCGACTTTCTTAACTGTCTCTTTTGACTGAACCATATAATTAATTTGCACAATGCCTTCATGGATAGATTTTAACAAATCTCTATAGTTACCCTCTCGCTCCACAAATTCGTCGAAATCAATTACAGCTCTTCCTGCAAATAACTTGTCCAAACCATAAGGCAAAGGATCTTCTGTTAATGACTCAATTTCTTTCTTGTATTTTGCTTTTAAAACTTGTGGCAGCATGGCTTGATATGCCTGAATATAGAAACTGACTGTCTGATCTGCCAGCCATTTCCCTAACTCTAGCAGTTCAGGGGTCAGCACTGGTGTCATATCTAACACCTGATCAACTGGTCTCAGTTTATTAAACTCCGATTGATCTGCTATCCCAATAACGAATCCCATTACTTTCCTAGGACCAAATGGTACAGAGACCCGGACCCCTTCCTTTACTAATTCTGTAAGGTGGTCCGGTATTAGATAATCAAAAGAATGATTTGTTTGACTTGTAGGCACATCAACAATCACCTTAGCTATTAGCATATTAATCCTTCCTTATTTCGTTCTCAATAAATGTTATTAATTGTTTAGCGATAACTTCTTTTTTTGATTTCGATATTGTTTGCTCTACTCCATCTTTTGTTAAAAAGATCACTTCATTGAAATCAGACTGAAAGCCAATCTCCTTATTACTTACATCATTAATGATAATTGCATCCAAATTCTTTTTATATAACTTTTCCTTACCGTACGCTTTTACATGATCAGTTTCTGCAGCAAATCCAACTAGATACTGGTGGCCTTTTTGTTCTCCCAAGTACTTTAGTATATCTTTTGTCCGCTCTAACTCTATAAAAAGGTTGCCATCCTGTTTTTTCATTTTCCTGTCCGTTTGCACTACAGGTCTGTAATCAGCTACGGCGGCTGACTTTATGACAATGTCCATAGCAGGATACAATTCGGAAATTTTATTAAACATTTCCTCCGCCGTAGTTACTTGATATGTCTTCACATTATCTGGATCTTCCAAAGTGGTTGGACCTGTGACTAGGTGTACTTCTGCACCTTCCCTTACTGCAGCCTTTGCTAATTCATATCCCATTTTTCCTGATGAATAATTACTAAAATAACGTACCGCATCGATTGGCTCCCTTGTTGGACCTGCAGAAATCAGGACTTTTTTTCCTTTCCATTTCAGAGTACGGGTTACCTCTTGCTGTAATAATGTCACAATTGTTTCTGGCTCTTCCAATCTGCCCTTTCCAACATAACCGCATGCTAAATATCCTTCGCCTGGTTCAATAAACCGATAACCCCATCCGTCAAGTATTTGCATGTTTCTTTGCACGGCGGGATGCTGATACATATGTACATTCATCGCTGGAGCTATGTATACCGGTTTATCTGTTGCGAGTAATGTTGTTGAGAGCATGTCATCTGCCAGACCATTGGCTATTTTTCCAATGATATTGGCGGTGGCTGGTGCAAGTAAGAAAAAATCAGGCCAGTCCGCTAAATCAATATGAGCAATTTTACTAGGATCTTTTTCATCAAAGGTATCCAAATATACCTCATTTCTGGAGATTGCCTGAAATGATAGAGGTGTTACAAACTTTGTTGCACTTTCCGTCATTATTACTTTAACATTGGCACCTGCCTGAGTAAGTTTACTAGTTAATGCAATTGCCTTATATGCCGCTATCCCGCCAGAAACACCTAATAATATATTTTTGCCTTTTAGCATTTTTTTGCTCCTTTCTAGTGGATAGAAGAAACCCTCGCAAGCAGATGCAATGCGAGGGAATATTGGTGATTAATTGATCATTAAAATGACTTTCTTCTTGTTAGTCTTCCTGTCCTTCTGATGCTGGATCTACAGTTAATTTTTCTGCTAATATTTCTTCTAAGGCAATACCAACACATGTAGCTGAGTCATGGGATTCTAATTGATGCACATTTGTATCCTGGATTTGGCGCGCTCTTCTTGCTGCTAGTGTCACTAATGTATATTTCGAGTTAATTTTGGACTGTAATTTATCAATTGATGGTTCTAATATCATTTTTCTACCTCCAATAGTGCTTTAAATTGTTTTGCCACTCGGTCTTTCTTGCAATGTTCACCCTGAACAATTGCCTGGACTTTTTTGACAGCATTATCCACATCGTCATTAACTACAACATAGTCATATGACTCCATCATTTCAATTTCTTTACGTGCTTCCTGTAGCCGACTTGTGATTAATTCCTCAGATTCTGTACCTCTGTCCTGAATCCGGTTCTTTAATTCTTCCAGACTCGGTGGAATCAAAAATACGAAAACGCCCTCCGGAAAATTCTGTTTCACCTGCATCGCACCTTGTACTTCTATCTCAAGAAACACATCATGCCCTGCTTCAATCATTTCTTCTACATATTGTCTCGGTGTTCCATAATAATTGCCTACATACTCAGCATATTCCAACAACCTGTTTTGTTCAATCATTTCTTTAAATTCATCATGTGAACGAAAGAAATAATCCACTCCATCCTGTTCCCCCTCACGTTTATTACGTGTTGTCATAGAGATAGAGTATTTTAAGTTTGTATCTTGTTCAAATAAAGCTTTTCTGACTGTTCCTTTGCCAACACCCGAAGGTCCTGATAAAACAAACAATATTCCTTTTTCTTTGATCAAAGTGCTTCCTCCTACTTATTCTTCACTAATTTCATCATGACTAATCACGCGCTGCCCGACTGTTTCCGGCTGAACGGCTGATAAAACAACATGGTCACTGTCCGTAATTATAACGGCACGAGTTCTTCTTCCATATGTTGCATCAACTAATTTATTATTTTCTCTGGCTACGGTAATGATTCTTTTAATTGGTGCAGATTCCGGTGAGACAATAGAAATAATACGGTTGGCTGAAACTACGTTGCCAAACCCAATATTAATTAACTTTAAATTCATTCGTGTGATCCCCCTTAATATTCTAAAAAGAACATGGATATGCGATGCTTTTATTCTATGTTTTGTACTTGTTCTTTAACTTTTTCTATCAAACCTTTTAATGTGATAATTTGAGCACTAATTGCAGCATCATTTGATTTTGAACCTATTGTGTTACATTCCCGGTGCATTTCCTGGACAATAAAGTCCAGTTTTCTCCCAACTGCTCCCTTATCCTTGATAACTGCCCGAAATTGCTCAATATGACTATGTAACCGGGTTAATTCCTCGGCAATATCACCTTTTTCTGCTAAAACAGCAATATCCTGATGTAATTTTACCTGATCAAAAACCGAAGTATTCCGGAGAAATTCATCGATACGAGCTTTTATTCTATCCTGATACTCTATTATAACAATATTTCTTCTTTCTCCCAACCATTTTAATATATTTTCTGTTTTTTGAAGGTAATTTTCTAATTCTGTGTTTAAATGAATACCTTCTTGTTTCCGCATTTTAACAACCTGGGAAACAGCCTGCCCGATTATCTCTGTCAACATTACTTCGATAGAGGAGGTTTCCGCTGTTTCTTCAACAATTTCCATTATATTGGACTGTTGTGCAATATGTTCAATTGAAATTTCACCTGGAAGATTGTATTTAGTTTGAATTTCCTGCAGATTAGAAATATACTGCTCCACCATGTTCCAATTTGTTTGTAATTTTTTCTTGGCCAGCTCTTCACTGATAATATGAATGGATATTTCTACTCTTCCACGGAATAAATGGTCCTTAATTAATTTCTTTACCATTTCCTCTTTGTGCAGTAAGTAGGAAGGCAACTGTGTGGTAATGTCAAGAAAACGATGATTAACTGTACGTATTTCAACAGACATAAATATGTCATCAGATTGGTATTCCGCCTTTCCATAGCCAGTCATACTTCTCATAAAATCACATCCATTTACATTTCTAGTATGAACCTGTATATCTCCATTAAACCTGTGAATATACCAATTATTTTCAATAATTAAATATAGCCACACTTTTTCATTCTCTTAGTATATCAAATTGCGGCAATTAATCACAAGCCGTTAAAATTGCCTAAAATAATTGTAATTCATGTTATAATGTGGAGACGAGGTGATAATGATGGTTTTTGATGGTATCGTTACAAGAGCTGTTGCTCATGAACTAGACTCAAATCTTTCTTCAGGAAGGGTACTAAAAATATATCAGCCAACAGATACAGAGCTATTGTTTACAATAAGACAATATGGTGAAAACAAGCAATTACTGATTTCTTCCCATTCCACTTATGCACGCTTACACTTTACAAATGACAAATATGAAAATCCAGCAGAACCGACAATGTTTTGTATGATGCTTAGAAAATATTTGAGTGGAAGTTTTATTGAATCAGTTAAGCAACTGGAAAATGAACGAATTATTCATATTCATTTTCAAACAAAAAATGAGATTGGTGATGTAAGCTTAAAAACATTGATCATTGAGTTAATGGGAAAACATAGTAATATCCTCCTTGTGGATGAGGAAAGACAGGTTATCCTTGATAGTATAAAACATGTGTCGCATGCACAAAACAGACACCGGTCCATCCTGCCAGGGAGTAGCTATATCAGCCCTCCAAGTCAGGGAAAAACAAATCCAATGACAATTGACGGGGAAACATTTATAAAAAAACTGGATTTTAATGGCGGCAAGCTTGATCAGCAAATTGTAAGAACATTTATGGGAATATCCCCTTTGTTGTCAAGAGAAATTATTCATCTTGCTGGGTTATCAAATTCTGCGGCGTACAGGAAAGCGTTCGAGAAGATTCAAAGTATGGCCTTACATAACAAGTATGAACCACATATTATTCACGCCGAAAAAAGCTTATTTTATGTATTGCCACTTGAATCTTTGTCAGGTAAAAAACAATCCTTTCATACGATAAGTGATATGCTTGATACATTTTATTCCGGAAAAGCGGAGAGGGACAGGGTAAAACAAAAAGCAGGTGACTTGCTGCGCTTTCTGACAAATGAAGTAAAGAAAAATCAGAGAAAATTAACAAAACTTGATCAAACATTAGAGGAAGCTAAACATGCAGATAAGTACCAGCGGGACGGGGAACTGCTAACAGCACATATGCATCTGGTAAAACAAGGTGACAAACAAGTTGAAGTCGTGGATTACTATGGTCCTGACCAGAGTACACGCACAATAAAACTAAATGAAAATAAATCACCAAGTGAAAATGCACAGGCTTTATTTAAAAAGTATCATAAATTAAAGAAATCAAAACAAATGGTTGAAGAAGAAAAGAAGAAAGCCATCGATGAAATTAATTATTTGGAAGAAATTATTGATCAGATTGAATCTGCAAGAGAACAGGATATTGAGGAGATTCGTGAAGAATTACAGGAACAAGGATATCTGAAAAAGAAGGTAAATAAAGGTAAACAGAAGAAAAAAATAACAAAACCAGAACCTGAAACCTTCTATGCGTCAGACGGGACATTGATTTTGGTAGGTAAAAATAATAAACAAAATGAATATTTAACAAACCGTATAGCTCGAAAGGACGAAATATGGCTTCATACAAAGGATATCCCTGGCTCCCATGTTGTTATTCGATCAACTGATCCATCTGAGGAAACATTAATTGAAGCTGCTCAGCTAGCTGCTTACTTTAGCAAATCTAAAAATTCCTCTTCTGTACCAGTTGATTATACACAAATTCGCCATGTGAAAAAGCCGAGTGGAGCTAAACCCGGTTTTGTAACATATGACAGCCAAAAAACAGTATATGTTACACCTGATGAAGGTAACTTATCAAAATTAAAAAGAGAACCAGACTAACTAATGGTTCTCTTTTTCTGATTCAATTCTAATGTCGTATTAGTGCTAAGATAAGTGCCATGCCGGAATTAATGAATGAAATTGGAAAAAATAGCTGACAATTATATGTATAATCGTATATAAGAAAAGGATAAACATATAAGTTCGTAACCACTTTAAAAAAGAAGTTTTCAGAAATAAAAATGATAATATCATACCTGCAGGAAATGGTACTAATACGATTAACCATATTGGTGCACCAGAATATTCGGTCAACACTCCTAAACTCACAACAGTTGTACCAATGATTAGTGATTGAACAATTCCCAGATTCATTTTTAAAATTTTGCTTCCGATATAGTAAGACATTGATGTTAGTAAGATTGCGATGACATAACTGACCCAGTAACTCATGTAACCATCCTTCCTGTTTATCTTGGAAATTATACCACAATTATGTATTTAGAAAAGTAAATATTTTGTAAAAAGGTTGTTCTCTTTATCCCTAATGCTTTATTTCTGACTAATCGGGTATAAATAAACTATTACTTTAAAAGACGGGTGATAGTTATGAAGGATAGGATTTGGTTAAAAACCAGGGACGCTTTTTGGTTTTTGCCATCTGTATACAGTCTGTTTTCTATTATTTCGGTTTTACTAATTGTTTTCACAGATCAATACATTATTGACCAATTCAAAGAAGATATCCCTTCGATACTTTTAACAAAAAAAGATGTAGCGATTGAGATTTATGCTTCCCTTGTTACAGCAATACTTACAATGACCACTATTAGTTTCTCTGTCATTATGGTTGTGCTTACCACATACAGTAATCAGTTTTCACCGCGAACTCTGCAGGATTTTATGAGAGATCGTACAACACAGCATGTGTTGGGAGTATACTGCTTTGGCTTTATTTTCGCTTTATTGAATTTGTTAATTGTTGGCAAAGAGAACATTTTCTTAGGTCCCGTATTTATGACGATCATAGCAATCATTGAGCTGGCATTTTTCGTTTACTTTATTCATCATTCCGCAAACTGGATGCAGGTAAACAACTTAATCAGGTGGATTGAAATAGACGGGGCAAAAATTATCAAAAAAAATATAAAAAAGCAGCAAAACTTTCATATTGCGGATAAGGTAAACCAAGATGAACTAAACTTTAGAAAAAAACAGCAAAAAAACCTGAAAGTAAAGAAATCCGGATATGTTCAGGATCTCAAATGGAATAAACTAGTGGAATGGTTAGAAAAGAATAACGCTGTGGCAGAGATGAGAGTAGAAGTTGGAGATTTTATCCAGAAAGATCTGAAGCTAATCAGTATTTATTCCGATAATAAACTCGATTCATACGAGGCTTTATATGAATACATTGTAATTGGTAATGAACGAACAGATCTTCAGGATGTCGAATTTACCATCCAGAAATTAGTAGAAATAGCTTTACGGGCTATATCACCTGCAGTAAATGACCCTCATACTGCCATTAATGCAATGTACCGAATTGGAAGTCTGCTGATCGAACTTGGCACAATTAATGATAAAGGGAAATACATTACAGACAAAAACGAGCACCTGAGAGTGATTAAAAGAATCAAAACTTTTCCAGACTATTTGTTTAAAAGTTTTTATCAAATTAGAAACTATGGAAAAAATGATATTTCGATTATGTACAGTATATTGGAAGTACTTAACAATGTAGCAATGGCAAGCAATACGAAAATCAGGAAAGAGATTTGGGAATTCCATTTCTACATTATTGAAGCAATAGATTGGGATGGGTTACCTGATCAGGAAAGGAATTATCTTCAATCGATCTATGAAAAGCTGAAAACGTGTTGTTCGGGAAATGATGCTGAAAAGTCAGGATGAAAACGAATTCGTTCATTATCCTGACTTTTCGTCATCTTTTTTTAACTTTTGATCGATAATTAGCGAAAGACTACTAATTATGCGGTTACCCGGGAAATAATGATTAATTATTGCCTAAATCATTACGCCATTCCAATAAGCTTTCCTTTTCTTCCTCAGATATTTCATTGTTTTCAACCAGTGCCTCTGCCAATATATCAAAGTTAGTGATTGTATCAAAAGACATGTCAGCTTCACTAAACTTCACATCAGCTTTTTTCAGTCCATAGCTGAATATTGCTAACACCCCAAGCACTTCCGCTCCTGCTTCCCGTAATACCAGTGCGGTTTCCAGAGAAGACCCACCAGTTGATATTAAATCTTCAATTACAATTACTTTGTCACCTTGATTTACTTTTCCTTCAATCTGGTTTTGTTTCCCATGTCCTTTTGGTTTGGAACGCACATAGACCATTGGTAAATTTAAATATTCAGCCAGCCATGCTGCATGCGGGATGCCTGCAGTAGCGCAACCAGCAATAATATCGGGTTTCTCATCCATTACATCAACCATCTCGGCGAATTGCTGAACAATTTTTTTTCTAATGTCGGGATAAGACATTGTTAACCGATTGTCACAATATATAGGTGAATGGATTCCTGATGTCCAGACAAATGAACGGTCTGGGCGAATCTGTATTGCATTAATTTCGTATAACGCATTAGCAATTTCTTTTGAATTAAGCATTATTCCACTCCTCTAGTACACGCAGATAATTTCGTTTCGGGTTTTCGGCTTGTGTAATACTGCGGCCAATAACTAAATAATCGGCACCATTTTGTTTGGCAAACGATGGTGTAGCAATTCTTTTTTGATCATTCGCATTACTTTCTGCCAATCTTATTCCAGGTGTCACAGTTAAAAAGTCTTCCCCACAAACTTCTTTTATCATTCCTGCTTCATGTGCAGAACAAACTACCCCATCTGCCCCACTTTTTTTGGTAAGCTCAGCTAAACGTGCTACTGCCTCATCCAGCTTCTGATTTATATATAACTCGTTTTCCAATGTTTGCTGATCCATTGATGTTAAAACAGTAACAGCAATCAATTTTGTTGATTGTTGTATGGCTCCTGATTCAAGGCCTCTCTTTGCAGCACGAATCATTTCACTGCCACCACTTGCATGGACATTGACAATATCAACTCCAAGTCCTGCTAAATTATACATTGCCTTTTCCACAGTAGTAGGAATATCATGTAATTTAAGATCTAGAAATATTGGGTGCTGGTGCTCTTTTAACCATGAAATGATGGAGACACCTTCCCGATAAAATAGCTCCATTCCAACCTTTACCGGTACACCGTAAAAATCATTTTTTTCAATAAACTGTTTAACATCTTCACCAGTACGAAAATCCAGTGCTAAAAAGAATGGTTTATCCATGTATTATATGCCCCTTTCCTACCGCTTCCTCTACAGACTCAAAACCATATCTCGATAATATTCCAGGTAATTCAGCGATAATCTCGGGACATATGTTAGGATTCTGAAAATTTGCTGTACCTACCGCAACGGCATTTGCTCCTGCCAGTAAAAATTCCAGCACATCTTCTGCATTCATGATTCCACCCATACCAATAATCGGCACATTACTTAATGCCTGTCTCACTTCATAAATCATTCGTATTGCAATTGGTTTAATAGCAGGTCCTGATAACCCGCCAGTTTTATTTGCAATCACAGGAGCACGCTTTTTCAAATTTATCTGCATACCAGTCAATGTATTAATCATCGATAAACCATCAGCACCCGCCCCCACAACTGCTTTTGCCATTGTGGTAATATTTGTTACATTCGGGGATAATTTTACATAAACTGGATAATCACTTGCCTCTTTTACCTGATCTGTTACTTGTTTAGCTAATTCAGGGTCTGTTCCAAACTGTACACCGCCCTCTTTTACATTGGGACAGGAAATATTAAGTTCAATTGCAGCAATATCCTGTGATTGATTCAACGTCTTAGCAACCTTTACATATTCTTCCACAGTACTACCTGCAATATTTGCAATAATTGGTGTATGATATTGCCGTAAAAAAGGAAGTTCATCTGTAATTATTTTTTCAACACCTGGATTTTGAAGACCAATCGCATTTAGCATACCACTTGACGTCTCAGCAACTCGAGGAGTTGGATTGCCATATCTCGCCTCTCCTGTAGCTGCCTTTACAATTATCGCCCCTAACTGATTAAGGTCATAAAACTGACTGTATTCCTTACCGAACCCAAAACAGCCTGAAGCCGGCATGATTGGATTCTTTAAGGATAAGCCAGGCAGGTTTACTGTTAAGCTCATGCTAAACTCACCTCATTTGCTAAAAAGACCGGTCCATCTTTACAAATTTTCTTATTCTTTGTCGGGTCTGCCTTTAATGGAACAACACATGCATAACAAGTGCCCACACCGCAGCCCATTCGTTCTTCCAATGAAATATATCCTTTTTTATCAGCTAATTGATCTGTTACTGCTTTAAGCATAGGCGTTGGCCCACATGAAAAATAGTAATCAAATGGTGACCCTAGTTCCGAGATGATATCTGTTACGAAGCCTTTCTGGCCATAACTTCCATCATTTGTCGCAATAAATGTATCTCCAAGTTGTTGGAATTTTTCTTCATAAAATACTTGAGAGGCTGATTGGAAGCCTAATACACTTGTTACCTTTACCCCTTTATCCTTTAATTGTTTGCCTAGATAATAGAGAGGAGGGACCCCAATCCCCCCACCTACAAGCAAAGCATGCTCCAGTTTCAGATTTTCGATTGGATAGTGTGTGCCACATGGTAAGATCACATCAAGTTTGTCACCTGCCTGATATTTACTAAGATGACGTGTTCCCTCACCAAAAATCTTGAAAATCATTGTAAATGTCTCTGCTTCAGGGTCAACATTGGCAATAGATACCGGACGTCTTAGCATATGACCTGGCAAAGCAATGTGGACAAATTGACCTGGTTTCAGTTCTTTACTTAAAGCAGAACGAAGCACAACCTCAAAAGTTTCCTCAGCAATCTGGATATGACTTAATATTTCCAATGACTGTTTTGTAATCACAGAACCACTGCCTTCCCTGAAACAGCTGGTCTTGCAGTAAATGTTGTTGAATCAATTACATTGACAATCGCTTCTGCTGTATCCAGACTTGTCAAACATGCAATGCCATGCTCAACAGCCTGACGGCGAATTCTAAATCCGTCTGAACGTGGCTTCTTACCTGAAGTAAGTGAATTTACAACAACTTGAACTTCTCCTTTTTCAATGATGGAAAGGACATTCTTACCTTCAGCATCAACTTTTCCAACTTCGCTGACTGGTAAATCCAAACTCTGTAAATGTTTTGCGGTCCCTGATGTAGCATATAAGTTAAAGCCTAAGTCAAAGAATCGTTTGGCAATTTCACCAGCCTCCTGCTTATCTTTATCAGCTACTGTTATTAACACCGCACCCTCCATCGGTATCTTTAAACCGGAAGCTGTTAGTCCTTTATATAAAGCTTTCTCTAACGTACGGTCTCTTCCAATAGCTTCCCCTGTTGATTTCATCTCAGGCCCAAGCATCGTATCAACACTGCGTAATTTTTCAAAAGAGAAAACAGGGACTTTTACAGAAACTGTTTTCGGTTCAGGCAACAAACCTCTCTCATAACCCATTTCTTTTAGAGATTTACCTATAATACAGCGTGTTGCTATATTAGCCATTGTTACCCCGGTAATTTTACTAAGGAATGGGATGGTACGACTTGCGCGCGGGTTTACTTCCAGTACGTATACTTCATTTTTATGAACAACAAACTGGATATTAATTAATCCTTTCACACCAAGTTTTTCTGCAATCTTAATCGTTATATCCACACATTTCTGTTTAATATTTGTTGATAGCCGTTGTGTTGGGTAAACTGCAATAGAGTCACCAGAGTGTACACCTGCACGCTCAATGTGCTCCATTACACCAGGAATAATGGTCGTTTCTCCATCACTGATTGCATCAACTTCCACTTCAATCCCTGTTAAATATTTATCAATCAATACAGGGTGTTTATGTTTAATATGGTTAGTTTTAGCTAAATAACTTTCCAGTTCGTCTTCACTATAAACAATTTCCATCTGGCTTCCACCAATAACATAAGAAGGACGGACAAGCACCGGGTAACCAATTGACCCGGCCGCTTCTTTTGCCTGATCTAACTGACGAACGCTTTTTCCTTGCGGCTGTGGAATATTCAATTCCTGCAATAATTGTTCAAACTTATCCCTGTCTTCTGCAGTATCAATTGCCTCCAGCGGGGTACCAAGAATCTGTACTCCTCTTCTTTCAAGGCCTTCTGCTAAGTTAATCGCCGTCTGACCACCAAATTGAACTATTACACCTTCCGGCTTTTCTAATTCTACAACATGCATTACATCTTCCAGTGTTAACGGCTCAAAATATAATTTATCTGACACACTGAAATCAGTAGATACTGTTTCAGGATTACTATTCATAATGATTGCTTCGAACCCAGCCTCTTTTAATGCAAGAACTGAATGGACAGTCGCATAGTCAAATTCGATCCCCTGACCGATTCTAATAGGTCCTGAACCGATAACAAGAACCTTTTTCCTGTCTGTAACTACCGACTCATTTTCCTCTTCATAAGCACTGTAGAAATATGGTGTTTCTGATTCAAATTCAGCTGCACATGTATCTACCATTTTATAAACAGGGAATAAACCTGCGTCTTTTCTCATTTGATAAACAGTATCTACTTCTACATTCCATACTCTCGCAATCTGTGTATCTGATAGTCCTAATAATTTTGCTTCTTCCAGAAGTTCAAAGTTTTTATGATTTTCTGCCAATTTTAATTCAAAATCAATAATTTTTCTTAATTTATTTAAGAAGAATCGGTCAATTTTGGTTAGTTGATGAATTTCTTCTACAGTCATTCCTTTACGCATTACTTCAGCTAATACGTAAATTCTTTCATCATCTGGCTTAACTAATCTTTCCGTTAGTTCTTCTACCGTTTTTTCTGATAAATTTGGTAGATAGAAGTCTTCTCCGCTAATATCCAATGAACGAATTCCTTTTAACATCGATTCTTCAAAATTACGACCAATTGCCATCACTTCCCCGGTTGCTTTCATTTGAGTTCCAAGCTGGCGATTACCAAGTACAAATTTATCAAACGGGAAGCGCGGGAATTTTGTTACAACATAATCGAGTGACGGCTCGTAAAGTGCATAAGTTGTTCCAGTTATTGGGTTCATAATTTCATCTAAAGTCATTCCAATTGCGATTTTTGCGGCAATTTTTGCAATCGGATAACCTGTTGCTTTGGATGCAAGTGCAGAAGAGCGACTTACACGAGGATTAACCTCAATGATATAGTACTGGAAACTGTCTGTATCTAATGCAAGCTGAACATTACAGCCACCTTCGATTTTTAATGCGCGAATAATTTTCAGGGAAGCGGAACGCAGCATTTGATATTCACGGTCACTTAATGTCTGTGATGGTGCTACGACGATGGAATCACCTGTATGAATCCCTACCGGATCAATATTCTCCATATTACATACAACAATAGCCTGATCATTTTTATCACGCATCACTTCATATTCGATCTCTTTGAAACCTGCTATATTTCGTTCAATTAAACATTGATTAACGGGTGACAGGGATAAGCCATTTCTGGTTATTTCACGCAAGTCCTGTTCCGTGTAGCACATTCCGCCGCCTGTACCACCTAACGTGTATGCAGGACGTACAATTAACGGATAGCCAATTTCATCAGCAAAAGACAAGGCCTGATCCACAGTGTTTACGATTTGACTCTCAGGAACAGGTTCATTTATTTCGTTCATTAGACTGCGAAATTTCTCACGGTCTTCTGCTTGCTGAATTGCTTCCAATTTTGTTCCGAGCAGTTCCGTTCCAGTTTCTTCCAATATACCTGATTCGTCCAGCGCAACTGCAAGGTTAAGACCTGTTTGACCACCTAAAGTAGGAAGGATTGCATCAGGTCGTTCTTTCCGAATAATTTTTGATAAAAACTCTACAGTTAACGGCTCCATATAGACCGTATCGGCAATGGTATGATCTGTCATAATTGTAGCAGGATTAGAGTTCGCCAAAATAACGGTATAACCTTCCTCTTTTAGTGACTGGCATGCCTGTGTACCAGAATAGTCAAATTCTGCTGCTTGTCCGATAACAATTGGTCCAGATCCGATTACTAATATTTTCTGAATATCCGTTCTTTTTGGCATTATGCTTCCTCCTTCAATGTTGCTTTGAATGTTGTAATAGTATCGATAAATTTATCAAATAAATAGTTGGTATCATCAGGTCCAGGAGATGCTTCAGGGTGATATTGTACTGAAAAAGCCGGATATTTCGAATGTTTAACGCCTTCTACTGTTTTGTCATTTAGTGCTACCTGTGTTAATTCCAGTTCCGTAGATTTTATCGAGTCTTCTGTGACGGCATATCCGTGATTTTGTGAAGTTAGATAAGCGCGTTTTGTTTCAAAATCATAAACAGGATGATTGGAGCCCCTGTGACCAAACTTCAACTTATCAGTATTTGCACCACATGCAAGTGCTAATAACTGATGACCTAAGCATATACCAAATGTAGGTATGGATGGGATTACTTTTTTTATCATTTCAATGGATTCGGGCACATTTTTTGGATTCCCTGGTCCGTTTGTCAGCATAATTCCGTCTGGCTTTAATCTTAAAATGTTGTCCGCACTGTAGTTATATGGAACAACTGTCACATGACAGTCCCGCTTTGTTAATTCGCGTAAGATCCCGTGCTTCATTCCAAAATCCACAAGTACAATTCGATAACCTCTCCCCGGAGCAACATATGGTTTCATTGTAGAAACTCTAGCAACCTGATCTGTTAGTGGTTCTTTATTCTTCAATTTGCTTAAACCCTCTTCTACAGATATGTTCTCATTTGCTTTTGTTAAAATTCCACGCATCGTTCCGTGTTTACGGAGGATTTTTGTTAACTTTCTTGTGTCAATACCTGCAATACCAGGAATGTCATTCGCTTTTAAAAATGTATCTAAACTCTCATCACTTCTAAAATTTGATGGTGTTTCACAATATTCTTTTACAACAAAACCGAAGATTGCGGGATTAATAGTTTCAAAGTCATCCTTATTAATCCCGTAATTACCTATTAGCGGATATGTCATCGTAACTATTTGGCCACAGTATGAAGGATCAGATAATGTCTCCTGATATCCTGTCATCCCTGTGTTAAATACAACTTCCCCAATACTTTCTTCTGATGAGCCAAATGCTTGTCCTTCAAATATTGTTCCATCTTCTAAAATTAGTAGTCTTTTCATTGTGCTGCCTCCTCATATACCACTTCACCCTGGTAGATTGTTACTACTGGTTTTCCTGTTACTTTCCAACCATCAAATGGGGTGTTTTCACCTTTTGACAGGAAGGTTGTTTTATCTATACTTTCATTTACCTGTAAATCTATTAATGTTAAATCAGCACTTTGCCCAGGTTCTAATCTGCCAAACGGCAAGTCAAACACATCAGCTGGTTTTACTGTCATCCAGTCGATTAACTGTTTTAATGTAAAAATTCCTTTTTGAACAAATTGTGTATGCAACAGGGAAAAAGCTGTTTCAAAACCTACTATTCCAAACGGTGCATCCGCCATACCATTTGATTTTTCTTCTTTCGTATGTGGTGCATGGTCTGTTGCAATGAAATCAATTGTTCCGTCAAGTAAACCTTCAATCAATGCTTGCTGGTCTTCTTCAGCACGTAATGGCGGGTTCATCTTAAAATTGGCATCATTTTCTTTAATAGCTGTATCGTTAAGTAATAAGTGGTGTGGAGTTACTTCAGCAGTTACATGGATACCCGCTTTTTTCGCATCACGAATCACCCTGACAGATTCCTTAGTGCTTACATGGCATACGTGATAATGACAGCCAGCAGCTTCTGCTAATAAAACATCACGGGCAATTTGTACTGACTCACAAACTGAAGGGATTCCCGGGAGACCTAATTGCTTACTAATATTTCCTTCATGCATTACTCCCTCATGAATTAATGTATTATCCTCACAATGAGCTACAATCGCCTTGTTAACAGATGCAGCACGGATCATAGCTTGTAACATCATGTCAGCAGACTGAACACCTACCCCGTCATCTGTGAAAGCAAATGCACCTTCTTCTTTTAATGCCTCCATATCTGTTAGCTGCTCACCAATAAGCCGCTGAGTAATAGATGCATATGGTAATACTCGTATTTTAGCTGTTTCATTAATTCGTTGATTTATATTTTTCAATATCTCAACAGAGTCTGGTGTCGGTTGTGTATTTGGCATCGAACAAACAGTTGTGTAACCGCCTTTTGCTGCTGCATTTGTTCCTGTTTCAATCGTTTCTTTTGCTTCTCCTCCGGGCTCACGCAAGTGAACATGTACATCAACAAATCCAGGTGAAACCAGTCGATTTTTTCCATCAATGATATCCGCATTCCTTTGATCAATCTTTGTTCCGATTGCTTCTATTTTCCCATCGTTTATTAGAATTTCACATGCTATCAGCTCTCCTCTATCCGATAAACGCTTGACGTTGGTTAAAATCTTCTTCATAAAAGTTTCCCCCTTGATTTAGTAATGACTGCATAACTGCCATTCTCGCTGCAACACCATTCTTCATTTGTTTAAAGATTCTTGAACGGTCACATTCTACAAGACGACTGTCTATTTCAACCCCCCTGTTTACTGGGGCAGGATGTAGGATTACCGCATGTTTTTTCATTCTTTTTTCACGATCAATTGTTAGACCATATGTTTGAAGATAACTGTTTTGATCGAGTGATAAATGGTCCTGGTGTCTTTCATGCTGAATTCGAAGCAGCATCAGTACATCTGCCATCTCTACCGCTTCATCCATCGTAATGTATGGAAAATCCAGTGACTCATCTTTCCAGCTGTCCATTCCAGTCAGATAAATCTTACAGCCTAAAGTGGATAAAGCAATCGCATTGGATCTTGCGACACGGCTATGCTTGATATCGCCAGCGATTACTACCTTTAAGCCTTTAAACTGTTGGAATTCCTGATATATTGTAACAAGGTCCAGCAATGACTGTGTAGGGTGTTCTCCTGTACCATCACCCGCATTGATAACAGGTGTTTGAATGGCTTCAGCTAATTTCCGGGCAATATTTTCTTCTGAGTGCCTTAAGACGAGTACATTTGCTCCGATTGATTCAAAAGTTCTGGCAGTATCATATATACTCTCCCCTTTTGTAACACTCGACACTTCTGTCATAAAATCCAACACTTCTATTCCTAAACGTCTCTGTGCCACAACAAAGCTCATTTTTGTTCTCGTACTTGGTTCAAAAAAAAGGTTAGCTGCAAAATATTGACCATTTAACGGTTTTGCGCCATTTTGACTAATGTGATCAGCTTTTCTTATCAACTGGTAAATTTCCTGTTCTGATAAATCTTGCATTGTCACAAAATGTTTCATTTGTATGGCCTCCTTAAAAGTGTTGTTTTCAATTATTTATTTTCCTCTGGTGCCTCAAACATCTGGCCGTTGCCAAAACCTGATTCTTTGCCAGGCAGAACGAGATTTAACACTAAACCAATTAAGGCAGCTAATGCCATTCCTTCAATTTGTAAGTTTTCTGCATTCTTTATTGGAATGTCTACATATGCTCCTCCGATACCAATTACCAGGATCACTGATGAGATAATTAGGTTTCTTTTATCCCCAAGGTCAATTTGGTTATCAATTAACATTCTCAGTCCACTGGAAGCTATAATACCGAAAAGCAATATGGAAATCCCCCCCATAACCGGTGTCGGGATAGACGCGATAACTTCTGTTATGATACCAATGAATCCGAACAGTATAGCTAAAACTGCTGCACCCCCGATAACAAATACACTGAACACTCTTGTAATTGCAAGTACACCTATATTTTCGCCATACGTTGTATTTGGCGGCCCGCCTAACAGGGAAGCAATCATTGTTGCAACACCATCACCAAGAATAGAACGGTGCAAACCTGGTTTCTCCAAAAAATTTCTGCCTGCAATTTTTGATAAAACCATTTGGTCTCCAATATGCTCAGCAACTGTAACGATTGCGACTGGCACCATAATCATTACAATACTCCAGTTAAAAATCTCAGCAGGGTTGTATGTTACAAAAGGAATAACGAATTCCGGCATAACAAAGATTGCGCCGATTGCTTCAGAGAATGAACTGCTTTCCGTAATCTTCTGCCATGCTGCTGAAACACCGTCTGTATTGAGAACTCCCACACCGGATACTGCGGTAATAAACATGGAGTATAAATACCCACCAATTATACCGATTAAGATTGGAATTAAACCGAAGAATCCCCGGAACATTAACGACCCTATAACGGTAATTAATAATGTAACAATTGCTGCACTAAAATGCACACCGCTGTATTGCTCATTAACATTCATTGCCATATCGATTGCTGTAGGAGCTAATCCAAGTCCAATTACAATAATTACAGGTCCGACGACTACTGGCGGCAAAATTTTCATCAGCCACTTGGTACCAAAAGTCTTGATTAAGAGCGATAAAATACCGTAGACAATCCCGGCAAGGAAACTACCAATCATAACTCCACCTGTACCACTGATGGCCATTGCACTCGTAATCGGTGTAATAAAGGCAAAACTTGATCCTAAATATGCAGGTATTCTGCCTTTCGTTATTAATAAGTAAGCAAGTGTCCCCGCCCCGCTTGATATTAAGGCAACTGCCTGTGACAAATCTGTTAGGAATGGTACTAATATGGTCGATCCAAACATTGCGAATAAATGCTGTACACTAAATAAAAACCATTTCGACATTTTTGGTACTTCTCGTACATCTAATACTATATTTTTATCTGTCATCATTTCTCGTCCCCTTTTTCTGTTTCTCTTCAAAAAAAACCTCTTTGCAAAATCGCAAAGAGGCAAACGTGTCTCCAAAAACAACACGCATTCATCATGCGACCTTGCAAGCATCTCTGTACTTACTTAAAGGTCTTTTATTCTTTTTCATAGATACTTACACTATCTGTTTGATCAATTTCAGCCAGTTCTACTGTAATAATTTCGTTTTGGGATGTCGGAATATTCTTCCCGATAAAGTCTGCGCGAATTGGCAGCTCTCTGTGGCCTCGATCAACTAATACAGCCAGTTGAATCTGGGAAGGTCTGCCTTGATCCATAATGGCGTCCATTGCTGCCCGAACAGTTCTGCCGGTGTATAAAACATCATCAACTAAAACGACATTTTTTCCTGATACTTGTTCTCTTAGATTAGCATCATTTAATTGAGGTTCATGCGCTTCATCTACATGAGTTAAGTCATCGCGGTAGAGTGTAATATCAAGCTCACCAATAGGTACTTCTACTCCCTCAATTTCTTTAATACGTTCCCTAAGACGATTCGCAATGGGAACTCCCCTTGTCTTAATTCCGACTAACATTAACCCGTCAACACCCTTATTTCGTTCAAGAATTTCATGTGCAATTCTGGTTAAAGCCCTTTTCATTGCATTGTTATCGAGCACATTCGCTTTTTTATTCATCATAATTGCTCCTTTTAAGCCCATTATATGGAAAAAACCCTTTATTCTCCGGGAGGAATAAAGGGTCTGGATACACGTATACCGTCCACATGCATCTAGTTCCTTTTTCAGCCTCACGGGACTGTTTTAAAAGGCTTTATGATATTGAATTTATTATCCCAAAAATTGAAGCATCAGTCAATAACTTTTTCGAATATTTTCTAATACTTTCTCGAATTTTGTCGGCAATTCTGCATCGAAACTCAGTTCATTACCTGTAATTGGATGTCTGAAGGTTAAATGATATGCATGCAGTGCTTGCCCTTCTACATCAATTGACTTTCTCTGTCCATATTTAGGATCCCCAACAATAGGGAATCCGATATATTTCATATGTACCCGAATTTGGTGGGTACGGCCAGTGTCTAATACACATTTAATAAAAGTGTACTTCCCATGAAGCCTTTCAATTACTTCAAAATGTGTAATTGCTGGTTTGCCGTTTTCCACAACATCCATCAGTTGGCGGTTTTTTTCGCTTCTGCCAACCGGCGCATCAATAGTACCGTATTCATGGGGAATATCACCATGAACTAACGCTTTGTATTCTCGTTTAATTTGTTTATCTTTCATTTGCTCTGCCAGTTGCTCATGTGCTTTATCATTTTTTGCTACAACTAGTAATCCACTTGTATCTTTGTCAATCCGATGAACAATTCCTGGTCTTGCAACTCCATTAATCCCTGACAAATCGTCACAATGGTATAGAAGTGCATTAACCAGTGTGTCATCCTGGTGACCTGCTGACGGGTGTACAACCATTCCGCTCGCTTTGTTTACCACTAAAATATCCTGGTCTTCATAGACGATATTTATCGGGATGTCCCTTGCCTCTACTTCTAGCGGCTCCACTTCAGGTACCTCCCACTCGATCAGATCATCCGGTTGACATTTATAATTTTGTTTCACACTTTTTCCATTGACTTTGATTATTTTTTGATCAAACCATGTTTTTATTTGTGATCTTGAATAATCCTCTGTTATATCTACTAACAACTTATCAATTCTTATTCCTTTATCTTCTTGTTGTACTTTATACTGTTTCAGACTCATGCATTTTTGCTCCTTTTTTTGTTACGCTCATCCAATATTGTACCGATAAAAATCAGAATTACACCAACAACCAGTGCGGAATCTGCGATATTAAAAATCGGATAATCATATGAACCAATGTAAATATCGAAGAAATCCACCACTTCTTTACGAAACAGCCTGTCAATAAAATTACCTATTGCACCGCCTAATACCAATGCCAGCGAAAGTCCAAGCAACTTGCTATCTTTTCCGTACTTTTGAATATAATAAATAACAAAACCGATAACAATTGTTGTAATAATATAAAAGAAGATCATTTGTCCAGCAAGTATTCCCCAGGCAGCACCTGTATTACGGTGTGATGTTAAATAAAAAACATTCTCAATGACAGTAATTTGATCCCCTAATTCCATATTCTGAACAATCCATAACTTTGTCAATTGATCTAAGCCAATGATTACGACTGCAACAATATATACCCACAACATATATACACCAACCTCTGTTCCATTAATATCCTTTCACACACTAATACACATTATAGCATGTTTTTTTATGAAAAGTCTTCAGGTATCAAAAATAATAAAGGCCAGCTATACTTATTTTCAAAGTATAGCTGGCCTTTTTAAAATCTAACGTCAAGGTTTATCCTTCTGCAACGTCTGAATAATGCTCTTTTACCACTGCAGCACATCGTTTACACAATGTCGGGTGATCTTTATCCTCTCCAACAGTGTCAGAGATTACCCAGCATCTTTCACATGTTTCCCCGTGATGTTTCTCAATTTTTAATGTCACATATTCATAATCTTTTCCTTCGTCTACACTGTTCACTATTTCTGCATTTGAAACAATTAACAGCTGATGTAAATGATCAATTTGTTCTAAAATCTCGGCAACCTGGTCATTCTTCGGTTTAATTTGCACAGAAGCTTCTAAAGATTTACCGATGATTTTCTCAGAACGTGCTTCTTCTAGCCCTTTCAGGATGTCATCGCGTATTTCCATAAATGCGTCCCACTTTTCCAAAATCTGGTCCGCATTCCGGATTTCACGGACCGAAGGAATATCACATAACTGTACTCTTTCTTCCTCAACATCCGGGATGTACGCCCACACTTCTTCCATTGTGTGAGTTAAAATAGGTGTTAACAGTTTTACCAGTGATGTGACAATCTCATAATATACTGTCTGAATACTACGTCTTCTAGGATTGTCTTCAGCTTCAATATAAATTACATCTTTCGCAAAATCCAGATAGAAGGAGCTCAGGTCAATGCTGCAGAAATTATGAATTGATTGGTAAACAGTTGAAAAGTCATAATTCTCATATGCTTGCCGTGCTTTTGCAATAACTTTTTGCAGTTTCACTAACATATACTGATCGATTTCTTCCAGATCATGATCTGCCACTTTATGCTCCAGACGGAAATCATCTAAATTCCCTAATAAGAAACGGAATGTGTTTCGGATTTTACGATAACCTTCCGATGTCTGTTTAATAATCTCATCGGAAATTCTAACATCTGCCTGGTAATCAACAGATGCTACCCATAAACGAAGAATATCAGCACCGTATTGCTTCATTATTTTTGAAGGAACAACAACATTTCCGACAGATTTACTCATTTTGCGTCCTTTGCCGTCTAAAGCAAAACCATGTGAAATAACTGTCTCATATGGTGCCTTGCCAGTCACAGCAACTGCAGTGGAAATAGAAGAATTAAACCAGCCTCGATATTGATCCGAACCTTCTAAGTAAACGTCAGCAGGTCTTTGTAATTCTTCCCTTCCTTCCAATACACCCTGGTGTGAGGAACCGGAATCAAACCATACATCCATAATGTCTGTTTCTTTTGTAAATGTTCCGTTTGGACTGTGTTCTGAAGTAAAACCTTCCGGGAGTAATTCTCTTGTTTCCCACTCAAACCAGATATTAGATCCATGTTCTCTAAATAACTTTGCAACATGTGAAATGGTTTCATCAGTAATGATAGGTGTTTTATCTTCTCCATAAAACACCGGAATTGGAACCCCCCATGTACGCTGACGGGAAATACACCAATCTTCTCGGTCACGGACCATGTTAAATAATCTCGTTTCACCCCAGTTCGGCACCCAGTTAATTCGTTGGATCTCTGCTAAAATTTCTTCACGGAAATCTTTAATGGAAGCAAACCATTGATTCGTTGCCCGGAAAATAGTTGGTTTCTTAGTACGCCAATCATGCGGATAAGAGTGTGTAATAAATTCCATTTTTAACAACGCATTATTTTCTTCTAGTTTTTCTGTAATTTTTTTGTTAGCTTCATCATAGAATAATCCCTCAAAACCAGGTGCTTCATTTGTAAAATATCCTTTCTCATCAACTGGACAAAGCACTTCCAAACCATATTTTTTACTGACAATAAAGTCATCTTCCCCATGCCCAGGTGCAGTATGGACAAGTCCTGTACCACTTTCTGTTGTAACATGGTCACCTAAAATGATTAGTGATTCACGGTCGTAAAGAGGATGTTGGGCAACAAGATTCTCTGCTTCCACACCTTTGAATGTTTGAATTATCTCTGCATTCTCCCACTCTAAGACAGTTTTTACCTGGTCCAGCATATCATTAGCAATGATGTATTTGTCATCCTCAACTTTCACGACAGCATACTCTAAATCCGGGTGAAGAGAGATTGCCAGATTTGCTGGTATTGTCCACGGTGTCGTTGTCCAAATGATAAATTTTTCATCACCTTTTAATAACTCTTTTCCATCTTTCACTTCAAATGCTACATAGATAGAAGCAGAGCGTTTATCCTGATACTCTATTTCCGCTTCTGCCAAAGCAGATTCAGAAGATGGAGACCAGTAAACCGGTTTTAATCCTTTATAAATATAACCTTTTTTTGCCATCTCACCAAATACTTTAATTTGCTCTGCTTCATAAGCTTTATCTAGTGTAATATAAGGATTTTCCCAATCTCCCCGAACACCAAGCTGTTTGAATTGTGCTCTCTGATTATCAATCTGCTTTAAAGCATACTCCGCACATTTCTGACGAAACTCTGCTACAGACATTTTTTTACGGTTTACTTTCTTCTTAGCAAGTGCCTGTTCGATCGGTAAACCATGTGTATCCCATCCAGGTACATAAGGAGCATGGAACCCTGTCATCGACTTGTATTTCACGATAAAGTCTTTTAGTACTTTATTCAGGGCATGACCCATATGAATATCGCCATTCGCGTAAGGGGGTCCATCATGAAGAACGAAAAGCGGTCGTCCTTTTGTTCTCTCCTGTACTTTTTCGTAAAGCTTTTCTTCATCCCACTGTTCTTGTAATTTCGGTTCTTTATTTGGCAGATTTCCGCGCATTGGAAAATCTGTCTTTGGCATATTTAATGTTTGTTTGTAATCCATCCAATTGTCCTCCTGTTTTAATATATTTACCGGAAAATAAAAAAGCTCTTCACATCCCCAAAAGGGACGAGAAGAACTCGCGGTACCACCCTTATAGATAATAGTATCTGTTCAACTACTATCCACTCGAACATCCGTAACGGGGATGATCCGACTATTCTTACTTCATCATTTCAGAATAGTTTCTCATGGGTGATTTTCAATTAATGGGCTAAATTAGGCTTCCACCATCCCTAACTCGCTCTGCTTAGTTGACCATTAATCTACTGTCCCAATCAATGAATTAATCATATATTGAAATAAATTATAGGAAATAAATCCGGTTTCGTCAAGGTTAATAATTACTTGTTTCTGTTTCCTGGTCTTCGACATTATCTATTTCTGTTTGGAAAAGACCGTCCCAGTCATCATTTTCAATTAAGTCTAATTGTGCTTCTACCAGCATCTTTAGTCTTGTACGGAAAACTTTCGCCTGCTTTTTCAGTTCTTCCACTTCTAAAGCAATTTTTCGTGATTTATGTAATGCTTCGTTGATAATTCTATCCGCATTTTTTTCTGCTTCTTTAATGATTAATTTGGATTCTTTCTTTGCATTTTCCTTCACTTCTTCTGCTGTTTCCTGAGCCACCAGTATCGATTTATTTAATGTTGTCTCAATATTAGAAAAATGGCTTAATTTTTCATTGAGCTGATCCACCTGATCTTTTAGCTCTTTTTTTTCACGGATTACCAATTCGTAATCTTTAATAATCTGATCGAGAAATTCATTCACATCATCTTCATCATATCCCCTGAACCCTTTAGCAAATTCCTTATTGTGAATATCAAGCGGTGTTAAAGGCACGACGGCCACCTCCTAGTTCTTGTCGATCTCTCTCTATAGTATCATAATAATTTGACAAAACAATGAAAATTCCTGCAATAACCCTAGTTTAATTTTTCAAAAATAATTCTTACTTTGTCTTTTTTTGTTTTACCTTGTAACTCTTTGAGCCTTGTCCTTCCTTTTCCTCTCACTGATAGCAAATCTCCTTCTTCCAATAGAAAGGCAGCTTGCTCAATTGTTTGAAAGTTTACTTTAACAAAGCCTTTTTTAATTAGATCAAGCGCCTGTTGGCGGGATGTTTGGTACATTTCTTTAATAAGTACATCTAACCGTAAGGATGAACATGTTGCGGTACTTTCAATCCAGCGGTTCGTGCTGTCTAATAACTGTGAAAACGAAACATTGTCAAACTGAACATTCGCTTTCTTTATAGATGTTACGTTAGTCGTTAAGTATGTAGTAATATCTTTCGCAACTAAAATCTGAATATACCCGTCATTAATAATGATATCTCCAATTTTTTTACGGTGAATTCCAGCGGAAAGAAAAGCTCCCAGAACATCCCGATGTTCTATCGATACGAACTTTTCAGGAAACTTTGCCTGTAATAACTCTACTTCAAATGACTCTGTTGTGATTTCTTCATAAAAAGGTGTTAGTATTGCGCGCTTTCTTTCTGCATCTTCCCATGCACCAAAAAAATCCAGCTTCAATGTTTCATCATTGCCTATCAATGACTTAAATATTCTCTGTTCTCTTGGGTGAAGAAAGTCCGTTAATCTCGATTCATAACGATTCGTAACTTCTTCCCTCCATGATAACACTTGATCAATAAAAGGATATTCTTCTTGTCTGAAATGCTGATATAAATCCATCTCTTCACCTGACTCACTTTACAATAAAAAGTTGAAAAACATATAATCTAAACCTCGCATTGCGAATCGTAATACAAATATCGCAACTATTGGCGAAATGTCTATCATACCGCCAATCGGGGGGATAATTTTACGGAATGGTTCTAAATAGGGCTCTACAATGGATGCAAGCATTCTGCCTATGGAAGACTCCCTCGCCCCTGGAAACCATGACATTAAAATATAGATAATAATTGCATAAGAGTATATCTCAAATGCAAATTGTAAAATTTGCCATAACGTAATCATTTATTTTTTTACCACCTTTGATCTGAATCATATTCTTCCATTACTTCTGTTATATTTCCACTTATTTCAACATGGTCTGGTGTACATAGAAAAGTCTGTGATCCCAACTTTCTGATATGACCTGACATTGCATAGACTGTTCCGCTCATAAAATCAATAATTTGTCTCGCCTGCTGTGCATCCAGACGTTGTAAATTCATTACTACAGAGCGACGGTTAACGACATGGTCTGCAATCTCCTGAACTTCGTTGTATGAACGTGGTTCACAAAGGACTACTTTAGAGCTGGACTGTACTGATTTCAAGCTAACAACATTGCTCTTTTCTTCCTGCTCGTTCGTTTCATACTGACCTTGTTCCTCGATCTCTTCATGAATAATTTCATATTCATCTTCAAGGCCAAACAAATTTTTAAACTTTCCTTTCATACTCATTGATCATTCACCTCTATTCATCATATGGCCCTACAAGCTCGGAACCAATACGGATATGAGTGGCACCTTCTTCAATGGCTATCCTGTAATCATTGCTCATCCCCATGGAAAGATAATGACAGGGAGCATGTTTCCAGCCTTTTCCTTCGATCTCGTCCCGCAATTCCCGCAATTGGCCAAATGTGTTTCTAAGAATCTCTTCATTTTCCACAAAAGGAGCCATTGTCATTAATCCAACTATACGAATCATTTCAAATTTACTGAGATCCTCAATAAAAGGTATCACTTCATTTGGTTTTAATCCATGCTTTGATTCTTCCCCACTGACATTCACTTGTACAAAACAGTTAATTACGCTGCCCGCACGTTTATTTATCTCTTTTGCTAGAGATTTGCGATCAAGTGAGTGAATAAAATCAACTTCTTCTATAATCTCTTTTACTTTACGTGACTGTAATGAACCGATAAAATGCCAGGTTGCTTCAGACCCTATTTCTGCTTTCTTATTCAACAGGCCTTCTATCCTGTTTTCCCCTAAATGGACTATCCCGGCTTCTACGGCTTCTTTCGCTCTTTCTATTGTAACATATTTCGTCACACCAATTAGTGTAATTTCTTGTTCACCCCTATTGGAATTTTGACATGCTTGCTGAATGTTTTTTTGAATGGCTGCTAAATTATCTGCTACCTTCACTGCAATATAAACTCCTTTCACTTACATTAACCCTATAAATCCAAGCATTCTGCCGGTTTTCTGCTTGTCTCTCCGGTGAGAGAAGAAAAGCTCATCATGTGCGGTACAATAGCTTGTAACAAGGATATTTTCCTTCTTTACACCTGCATCCACTAACTGTAGGTAATTAAGATCTTTCAAATTTAAATAATAATGGGAATTTCTTAATTGGTAAACTTCTTTATACCTTTGAGGAATATGTCCGATAACTTCCTGACTTACCTCGTAGCAGTCCCCGCAAATAGACGGGCCAATGACAACTTCTAACTGATCAGCTTTGTACCCTAAATGTTTAAATGCTTGGACTGTTTCATTTGCAATATTCCCTACAGTCCCTCTCCATCCAGCATGGGAGATAGCTGCTGCTTCACTTTTTACCAGAAAAAATAATGGGACACAATCAGCAAATAATAAAACTGATAAAATTTCTTTGTCGGTTGTAATCAGTCCATCCGTATCAGTAATGGAATCCGACATGCTGTGAGAGCCTTTTCCACCATCTTTTTTCCAAATTTGTTTTACATTAAAACCATGTGTCTGTTCTGTAAAAACCCACTTGTTCAATGGAATGTTGATCTGTTCCGCTAATCTCTTTCTGTTTCCGATGACATCAGTTGATTGATCACCTACATGCAGTCCAAGGTTATTACTAGCATAATCCCCTTCACTTTGCCCGCCAAATTTTGTTGTAAAACCGGCAATTACATTGTTTTTCTCCATCCACCGGTCAATAAATAAAATATTTTTAGCGGTATCATAAGAAAATGGATCCATATGATATGATGCCACCTCTCCTGTTTTTCCTTATTTTATCACAATTCGAACATCCTTCACAATTTTAATCGAAAGAGGAAGAATAATGATTAAGTTTGTTTTTTTTCAGAAGGTTCACTTATATAAAAATTCGATTTTTTAACCAAAATAACATCCTGGCCAATACGCATCACATTTTCCCATGGAATAATAACTTCCCTTTCTTCTCCAAAAACCCCTAATACTTTCGATTTTGTGGCAACAATCAAATTAACAATTCGACCATAATCCACGTTAATTTCGATATCAGTTAAATGTCCCAGTTTCGTACCATCTTCAATATAAATTATGTCTTTCATTTGCATGGAGGATAAAGTTATCATTTTAAACACCACCTTTTTATATCAATATATGATACTTCACGTAAATTATGGTGTATCCTCCCAATAAAAAATTTGTATGGCCGAATTATATTTTGCGCAAAATATCAAACGAGAGAATGCTTAACTTTCTCTTAACTTTTTTAAAAAGAGGTGCTGACCATGGGAAGAGATGAACATAGAAATAAGAAAAATAAGAATAGACTACCGCAAACACCGAAGAACCAAAAATCTGACGGGATAGATGTGGAGTTTTCAGAAGAACTAGCTGATGCAGAAGACAGGGAAGCACAAATTAGAGGGAAACTTGCTGATGAGCGACAAAAGAATAATGGCTAATGGAAGGAAAGAGCAGTGATATAAAATCACTGCTCTAATTATTCAAACATTTCTTTATTCATTTCTTTAATAGCAGCTTTTTCAAGACGGGAAACCTGAGCTTGGGAAATACCAATTTCTTCGGCAACTTCCATTTGCGTTTTCCCTTGGAAGAACCGCTTATTTAAAATCATTTTTTCACGGTTATTAAGCCTTCTCATTCCTTCTTTTATAGATAAATAATTAATCCAGTCATTATCCTTTACGCTATCATCACTTACCTGATCCATTACATAAATAGGATCTCCCCCGTCATTAAATATTGGCTCAAATAATGAGACAGGGTCTTGAATGGCATCAAGTGCAAAGATAATATCTGTAACTGGGACATCGAGCTCTTTTGCAATTTCCATTGGAGAAGGATCCTTTGAAGTTTCGCTCATCAGCTTCTCTCTTGCATGTAAAGCTTTATAAGCAATATCCCGTAATGATCTTGAAACCCGAATAGGATTATTATCACGTAAGTATCGTCTAATCTCACCAATAATCATTGGTACCGCGTATGTGGAAAATTTGACATTCTGTCCTAAATCGAAATTATCAATCGATTTTAACAATCCAATACATCCTACTTGAAATAAATCGTCACCGTATTCACCACGGTTGTGAAACCTTTGTATAACACTTAACACTAACCGAAGATTCCCATTCACAAGTTTTTCACGCGCTTCCTGATCTCCTGCTTGCATTTCCTTGAATAATTTTCTCATTTCTTCATTTTTTAAAACTGGTAATGTTGAAGTATCTACCCCGCAAATCTCTACTTTATGTCTTGTCATATTGTACCCTCCCGATTGGAGATCCTTCTCAAAAATAAGTATCACCAATCGGAATGTTTTTATGCATATACCATTAATTAACAACTAGACCATCTTGTTGAATTCTTTCTGTAATCTTTTAATTATTTTTTTCTCCAGACGGGATATATATGATTGCGATATTCCTAACATATCAGCAACATCTTTCTGTGTCTTCTCTTCATTATTCACAAGGCCAAACCTTAGTTCCATTATTTGTTTTTCTCTGCCATTCAATTGCTCTAATGCATTTCTTAATAACACTTTGTCAACGTCTTGTTCTAAATCTTTAAAGGTTACATCCTCATCTGTCCCTAACACATCTGATAATAATAATTCATTCCCGTCCCAGTCTACATTTAGAGGTTCATCAAACGAAACTTCTGTTTTCAGTTTATTATTTTTTCTTAAGTACATAAGAATTTCATTTTCAATACATCTCGAAGCATATGTAGCTAATTTTATTTTCTTTTCAGGATTAAATGTATTAATTGCTTTAATTAGTCCAATCGTTCCAATACTTATTAAATCTTCAATATTAATTCCGGTATTTTCAAACTTTCTTGCAATATAGACAACAAGTCTTAAATTGCGCTCTATCAGCATTGCTCTAGCAGCCTTATCACCTACAGGCAATTTATTAATGAGCTCAAACTCTTCCTCCTTCGAGAGAGGAGGCGGCAATGCTTCACTTCCTCCAATGTAGAATACTTCGTCTTCATGAAACCCCATTTTTTTAAGAACTTTATAAACGATCATTTTATATTTCATTTTAATATCCAACATGTAACCACTCCCTTGTTTTTTCAGCCTACTTCCTGAAATAGTTTTGGATGAAGCAGGCAATGATAACTCTGATCACCTACAAGCTGCCCAAACCGAATACCTATAAGCACCTGTTGTGTTTCAATTTGCTGTTTACTATCAATATGTATTTTTAAATTATCCGGAGAAAAAGCGATCAGCCATTCCACATTCCCGCCAACCCCCTGAAATGGAACAAGCCGATAGACCGGATTCGCAACCGAAGGTATTTCACTATGTGACACACTTTCATATAATCCCTTCAGTTCATGAAATTCCTGTTCGGTAAAACATTCTTTTAAAAATGTTTCATCACAGATAATTACAGGTTTTTTGGAGATAGGATCAACAAGCTGATTACCACTATCTACATAACCTGACACTTCTACTTCTTTATTGCGCCAACTAATGGTTACCAAATACATAAAGTCTTTTTTTAACTGGTTATATTTATGCTTGTCCATCCTCTGCTTAGTGAAGAAATATACAAACGGAAAACCAATTAACACGAAAAAGCCATGTATCTGTGTTGGCTGAAGCTGACTGTAATAGCTTGTCAGCTGATTCGAATCAGCCATGTAATGAATTGCCAGCAACCCGCCGCCAATGGCGAATGTCATGAAATAAAAAGTAAATAAATGCTTGATAAACAGAGCTGTATTGGTGAAGCCGAAAGCAATGAAAATAATAAAAAAAGAGTGAATCACTTTTATATACCATGTTTCCAGAAAGGAAGCCGGAATTAATAGAGAGACCGGAACAATCACTGATCCTATAAACCCTGCCAAACAAATACGATACCATTTTGTTCTGCTGTACAATATGGATTGGGTTAATAACAGGATCATCCAGTCAATGCCCCAATTTATTAACCATATTAACTCGATATAAACAGTCACCAATAATCGCTCCATTAATAATACTTTTATGCTGTTGTGATATTAGTATAGTGGAATAGAGAATAGAAGTCTGTCAAAGGAAGGAACGAAATGCCATCTAATTTTCAGAACTTTTCACAAAAATTGTTGAATTGTAGGGTTAATTTACATTGCAACAAAGTAAGGCTTTTAATCACTGGGTATAAAGGAGAGAATTCTTTAAAATAATTAAATGAAGGGCGTCTGGTAACAGAATTCACACATATTTCTAATGAAAAAAGCTGTCCAGTAATAAGGACAGCTTTCTAATCAATTTATCTTCTTCTATTTCGATTTCTTAAAAATGCCGGGATGTCCAGTGTATCTTCCTGTTGCTTAGGTCTGGATCCTGTACCTGCTGTTGCTTCCTGTGGTCTTTCCTCTTTTTCACGCTCACGCACAGCTGGTTTCTGCTGAAGAGCAGGTTTGGCTTTGCCTTGCACACTCTTTAATTGTGTTTCATCAAAGCCTGTGGCAATAACGGTAACCACAATTTCATCCTTGAGGTCTTCATTAATTACCGAACCAAAAATAACGTTTACTTCCTGGTCTGCAGCTGATGTCACAATATCGGCTGCTTCCTGAACTTCATACAAACTTAAATTCATGCCACCGGTAATATTCATTAACACACCATGTGCTCCATCAATTGAAGTTTCCAGCAGTGGGGATGAAATAGCTTTTTTAGCAGCTTCAGCGGCCCTGTTTTCTCCTGTTGCTACACCGATACCCATTAATGCTGAACCTTTATCAGCCATAATTGTCTTCACATCGGCAAAGTCAACATTAATTAAACCAGGTGTAGCAATTAAATCAGATATACCTTGTACACCTTGTCTTAACACGTTATCCGCTTCGCGGAATGCTTCTAGCATTGGTGTATTTTTATCAATAATTTCAAGCAATCTGTCGTTAGGGATAACGATTAATGTATCCACATTGCTTTTTAAGCCGTCAATACCTGCAACCGCATGTGTTGCTCTTTTTCTTCCTTCAAAAGTAAACGGTCTTGTTACTACACCTACAGTTAATGCACCTAATTCTTTTGCCACCGCTGCAATAACCGGAGCAGCTCCGGTACCTGTACCCCCGCCCATTCCAGCAGTTACAAATACCATATCCGCACCTTTTAATATCTCTTCAATTTGCTCTTTACTCTCTTCTGCAGCTTTTCGGCCAACTTCAGGATTCGCTCCTGCGCCAAGACCTCTGGTAAGTTTTGTACCAATTTGCATTTTTACTTCTGCTTTAGAAAGGTTAAGTGCTTGAGCATCTGTATTAACTGCAATAAAGTCTACTCCTTGAACTCCATGTTCAATCATTCGATTTACCGCATTGCTTCCACCGCCGCCAACACCAATTACTTTAATCGATGCTAACTGATCTTCCATATTCGTATCAAAATCTAACATACTATTTCCTCCTAATTTGCTAGTTTTAGAGTCTGTCTGTTTCCTCATTTAGTTTCATTGCTGTAAATATTTTAATCGAAGAAATATTTAAACAAGTTAGCTAATTTAGGTTCTTTCTTTTCTTTCACTTTCTGTTCTTTCATCGGTTTCGCTTTTTCTGGTTTTCTTTGTTCAGGTTCTTCCATTTCATTAATTGCTAATATGGAACCTGAAAACTCTTTCCCTTGTATTTTCGCATTCTTGTAAGCAAATTTCAAGATACCAATGCCAGCAGTGTATTGCGGTTCTCTCACCCCAATATAATCCGGAATAGCGATCCTTACATTTGTTTGATATATCATTTGTGCTAAATCCGCTGAACCTGGCATACTCATGGTACCGCCAGTTAAAACTATGCCACCCGGAAGATCATCATATCCCATTCTTTGTATTTCTCTGGCACTCATTAACAATATCTCTTCAAATCTTGCTTCAATAATATCTGCTAATTCTACCTGATTAAATACTTCCTTCTGGTTGCTTCCAATAATATTAACCGCAACGGTATCCTCTTCATTCGCATCATCATAAAAAGCATACCCATGGTCTAATTTAATATTTTCTGCTTCTTCTGTAGTTGTCCTTAAACCAATGGACAAGTCTTTCGTAATATTATATCCACCTATTGGAAGCACACTTGTCCCAGCTAAAGATCCATTTTCAAACACAGAAACCGTTGTACTTCCTCCACCTATGTCCAGTATTGCGACACCTAAATTTTTCTCATCACTTGATAACGCCACTTCACCTGTTGCCAATGGATGTAAACAAAGATCTAAGACGGTTAAGCCTGCTTTCTCTACACATTTTAAAATGTTATGTAACATTGTTTTGGAACAAGTAATAATTGTCCCCTGCATCTCTAAGCGTACCCCGATCATTCCTCTGGGATCCCTTATTTCATCGAGCCCATCTACGATAAACTGTTTAGGTATAACATCAACAATCTCTCGTTCGGGAGGTATTGACACTACTTGTGCTGCATCCATTACACGATGAATATCTTCTTCCTTAATTTCCTTATCCTCACTTGAAACTGCAACAACGCCGTGACATGGTTGTAATTGCACATGATTCCCATTAATTCCAACAACTACTCGATCAATATGTACATCTACCATTCTTTCAGCTTGTTCTACTGCTGTTCTTATCGAATGAACGGTCTCATCAATATCAACGATAGCACCTTTTTTCATTCCTAATGATTTTGCGGATCCCACTCCAATAATATTAAGAGAGTCCCCGATCACTTCCCCAATTATTACTTTAATTTTTGATGTACCTATATCCAAGCTGACTAAAATTTCACTGTTGTCCATGAGGCACCTCCTATTTCTATACATTTATTTATGAATGATTGCATATAGTAAACTATGATAAAAACTATTATAATAAATGTTTCACTATTTTTCATAATTATATTGAAAAAGATTCAAAAAAAATTAAATTTGTTAGGCTAATACAGAAAAACAATTATTCCTTTTTCCTAAACTGGAATTTTTCTAACATAATTCTTCTAATTATCGCCAAATTATGAAATAATCGTACACCAAATGCAAAGATAGCAGCCAAATATAAATCAATGCCTAATTGAACTCCAATAAAAGCTAAAAAAGCTGCAAGTGATACATTAAAAAAGAATCCAGAGATAAAAACGGACTGATTAAACTTTCCTTCCAATTGAGACCTCATTCCACCAAATAATGTATCCAATGCAGCTAATACAGCAATAGATAAGTAATTGGAATATACCTCGGGAATCGTTATGTTAGTTAAGAGGCCTAAAACTAAGCCTAAAATTAAAAACAAAGCTGGCAACAACACTATGACTCACCTTCTTCTTGCGACTCTAACACGTCAAGCCCGCCTAAATCAATAGTTTCATCAAATTTAGGCAAAACTAACTCTGTTACCTGTTCTGTAATTATTTCCATATTCTCCAAGGCGAAATAGTCATTTGACTCACTTACTTCGATATGGTTAATCATACGCTCGGGATCATCAGTCAATACATATATCTCAACAGGCAGACTTCCTATTGGACTATTATTAACATAAACTCTTCCGTTTACATTTCTAATCGGCGTAATGTTTATTAGTCTTTCTTGTTCAATCGCCATATGAGCAGCACCATAATCATTTAACTGATTAATTAAGAATTGTAATAACTCAGCTGTCAACTCAGGATATTCCTGATAACTGTCATCCATTTGAAAGATCGGCTGCAGTGTAACTATTACACCGCTTCCCTGTATTTCCGTTAAGCCAGCCTGTTCCTTTAGCAGCTCGATCGATTCAGTTAATGATTCCATTTGCTGCCTCTCTGGCTGTTTTTCATATTCCTGTAACAAAGCTTCACTTGCTGCAATTTCATTGTAAAGATTTTGCTGAATTTCCTGTTCCTGCTGCAATGCAGTCCTTATTTCCCATGAATCCCTTGTATCTCTTAATTCGACCGATTGGTTTGTTTCAAATAAAATAGCAATCATAAAGCCAATGATGAAACAAATTGAACTGATCCAAATTTTCCCTTTATTTGATAATTTCATTTCATCACAATTCCCTTGCTTCCATCTCAATTTGTGACTTTCTTTCAAATCCGACCTTCACATTTTCCTGTACTAACATATCAATAACACCATTCTTCATATTCAAACTTACATCAAGCAAGTCAGGATCCCCAATTGCAGAAATAACAAAAGGTGCGGCATATGTACTCCCGTCAACTGTAATAACTGGGCCTACGCAAGTAATATAGCTATCTCTATAGATACGCTGGTCATTTATAGCAATTGCCTTTGCTCCCGCACTATAAAGTTCGTTAATAACTTGATGAATATGTCTGTCATGAACGATATATTGATTTGCATGCTGATCACTCGGTATATAGCTCGAATCACTTAAAGTGATTTCCACTCCACTCCCATGTACTGCTAGTTCGCCAACTAATTTCTGTAATTTCGTCTTTGTTTCTACTAAATCGTGCAGTTCATCTGCTTCTGAAGCCAGATTTTGTTCAATATCCTGAATTTTCTCTCTGATTTCTATCAATTCAGTCCGTAATTGTTTATTCGTATCTTCCAGTTCAATAAGCTGCTTACGATAAAAATAATCCCGTTCCCATTCATTCTCATTTAACTGAACAATATCTGTATTCGATCGTGTCTGCTGAAAGCTAAATGTGATGAGAAATCCTAGTACGAAAAAAACAAATGCAAAAATGAGTTTTTTACTTTTCATTCTGTGCCCCCGTCAATAATCTCCGGTTGATCTGAATTGTAAGGTGTAAATACGGCCCCACCTTCATCAATTTTTATCACACCGTCCACTTCTTCATCTAATTGACTAACGATGGATGGATATGTTTTAAGGAGCTCTGAAAAGTTGCCCGCAGTCAATTCAACCTCATATCCATCTATCATATATAATACGATCTTTTGAGAATTAGTAGTAGTAGGTGACCATTTAATTTCTGAAATTAATGACTGAACATAGTTTGGCAATTCATTTAGTTCTTTAGCTAATTCCTTCATATTTGGGTAATCAGTAAAATTTTTCAGTAAAGGGGCTGAAGCAGTTATCTCATTTACTGATGTTCCTTCCAATGTCTCTCCATTTTCCAGAAGAGGGACAGCTGATTCTCCATTTTCAAGATACCCTACATGTTGTAATTCATCAATTTCAATGAGGATGTGATTAGCAGGGAATTTCTTCTCAATAGATGCATTGTTAATGAGTACATGTTCCTTTAATGCCTCTTCGATCTTACCTTTCTGCACACTCCAGTAATTTGTGAATAAATCCAATTCAGTAATTTCCAAAATCTCTTCTTCTGAAACCATATTTTCTCCAGTAATACTAATCTTATTCACATGACTTAGTGGTGACTGAATATATACAACGATAAATACAAGCAAAAAAAACACTGTTAAATATATGGCTAATTTTCGGTTTGTGCGTTTTCGGCGTTCCTTTTTAAGTTGTGGAATTCTATCCTCGATTGATACAACTCTTTTTTGCTCCATATGTCAACTTCCCTTTAAAAATATGAACCTCTGTAATGAGAACTTAGTCCCAAGAAAAGATCTACCCTAATTATAGCATAATGTTCCCAACTCGCCACCATCTAGTAAGTTATATTTTATTTCCTATATTTACTAATGTTTAATAAGATTCCTACCGAGCATAATGTTAAAGTAAGTGAAGAGCCACCATAACTCAGAAAAGGTAAAGTGATTCCAGTTACCGGGATCAAACCAATGACGACACTTATATTAATCATTACCTGAATTGCAATCATTCCAACAATCCCTATTGCTAATAATTTTGCAAACAGATCAGGGGCATTAAGTGATACTAAAATCCCCCGCCATACAAACAGAAAGAATAACCCAATAACAAAAATTCCGCCAATAAATCCAAGTTCTTCTGCAATTATGGCAAAAATAAAATCATTATGCGGTTCCGGTAAATAAAAATATTTTTGCAAGCTGTTCCCAAATCCTACACCAAATAACCCTCCTGGTCCAATTGCGTATAAAGACTGAATAATCTGAAAACCATTCCCTAAAGGATCTTGCCAAGGATCTAAAAATGCTGTAATACGATTTATACGGTACGGAGCAGAAATGATTAAAAGCAGAAAGCCGATAGCGCCAAAACCTGCCAGAATCAAAAAATGCTTCAAGCGGGCACCAGCAACAAAAAGCAGTAAAAAACTGGTTAGGACAAATACCATGCCTGTTCCCAAATCCGGTTGCAGCATTATTAACATAAATAGACTGATAATAAGTATAAGCGGTGGCATGAACCCTCTTTTAAATTCCGTTATTCTGTCCTGAAGATTAACAAGATAACCGCTTAAGAACAATATCATACCCAATTTCATAAATTCAGCAGGCTGAATACTGAATGCCCCTACACCAATCCAGCTTCTTGCTCCACCCCTCACCATACCTATTCCTGGAATTAATACAGCAATTAATAAAGCGATGCAACCAATAAATATCCATTTTCGATATTTAATCCACTGGAAGTATGGCACATTTGCAACAATAAACATTGCAATCACACCTACACCGGCAAATAATAACTGGCGTTTCACAAAATAAAAAGAATCATTAAATTTATATTCCGCCCAAATATAGGAAGCACTGTAAACCATTAATGTTCCTACAATTAAAATTGTTATGATGAGAATTACAAGCAGCCTGTCAACAGCATCATTTCGTAATCGTTTCTCCATATAAAAAGCCCCCTTTTTAAATAATAAAAGGGGCTGCCTAATTATTTATTAGATTTACTTTCATCTGTTCAGAGAACATAGCAGACAAGCCCCTACTATAATCTATGCACAGACTCCATAAACATGTTTCCTCTCTCTTCAAAAGTTTTATATTGATCCCAACTTGCACATGCTGGTGACAGGAGAATAACATCTCCTTCCTCTGACAACTGATAAGATTTACGGACAGCTTCAGACATATTTTCTACTACTGTAATGGAAGAAATACCAGCATCCATACCAAGTCGAGATAATTTTTCAGCAGTTTCACCAAATAAGACTAATGCTTTCACATTATTTAAATGTGGCAGTAATTCATCAAATTCATTTCCCCGGTCCAATCCACCTGCAAGTAGGATGACAGGCTGATCAAAAGACTGCAAAGCCTTGGATGTTGCGAGAATATTAGTAGCTTTTGAATCATTAAAGAATACACGCTCATTCACATTTGCTACAAACTGTAACCTGTGGGAAACACCAGTAAATCTAGTTAACACCGATTTAACCGCTGATGACGGGATCCCCGCTATTTTTGCAACTGCAACAGCTGCAAGTATATTTTCAAGGTTGTGGGAGCCTACAAGTGCGATTTCTCTCACATTCATTACTTTTTCATCTTCAAAAAAGATCGCTTCCTGGTCAATAAAAGCCCCATTTTTCAGTTTCTTTACTCTGCTGAAAGGAACTAAACTGCTTTTTGCACTTTTAACTAGTTCGCTAACTCTCTCATCATCAGCGTTGTATACAAGGAAGTCTTCAGAGGTTTGATTTTGAAAGATGTGCGCTTTTGCATTTTGGTAATTTTCCAGATTCTCATGAAAATCCAAGTGTGCCTCAAAAATATTCAACAAAACTGATACAGAGGGTTTGAATTTTCTAGTTCCCTGTAATTGAAAGGATGACAATTCAACTACCATTGTACTTTCATCATCTGTTCCTTCTGCTACTTCTGATGCAACATGCCCAATATTTCCAGCAATCTTTACTGGGACATGTGCTTGCCTGTACATTTCATAAATTAAAGTGGTTGTTGTTGTTTTTCCATTTGATCCTGTAATACCTACAAGTCTATTAATATCAAAATAATGAAGTAATTCTATCTCTGTAATAATTGGAATCCCCTGCTGGATCGCTTCTTTGAGCATAATATTATCATAAGGAATCCCTGGATTTTTTATGATTACATCAATTCCATCAAGCAGTGATAAAGGATGCTCACCTATGATGACAGGGATACCCATATTTTTTAGTTCTGTTACATGCGGATCCTGTGTACCGGATTTAAGATCATTCACAATAACGTTTCTTTCGTTGCGGTACAAAATTTTACTCACGGCGGTCCCGCTTTTGGCTAATCCTAATACTAGTATATTTTTATATGGAAAGTTCTTTAGTTTTCTCATGCTGACAACACCTCAATATATATTCCTAAAATTGCGAATAAGACTCCAATCAGCCAAAAAGTAGTTACGACCCGCCATTCGCTCCATCCTTTTAACTCATAATGATGATGTAAAGGGCTCATTCGGAAAACTCTCTTACCAGTAGTTTTAAATGAAATGACCTGAATGATTACTGACAATGTTTCAATTACAAAAACTCCGCCTATAATTACTAATAATATTTCTAATTTTAATAAAATAGCTATCGCTCCAATGGTTCCACCCAGGGCTAGGGAACCTGTATCGCCCATAAAAACTTTTGCCGGGTGTGCATTAAAGACTAAGAAACCTAATAGTGCACCGACAACGCTTAATGAAAATAAAGTAATATTCAAATTTGGTAACCCGTACCATGCCAAGATAGCAAAAGCTCCAAACGCAATTGCTGCAGTTCCTGCCAGTAGTCCGTCTAGTCCATCCGTCAAATTAACTGCATTTGATGCACCTACTAACATTACTATAATAAAAACTGCATAAAACCATCCCAACTCAAATTTCCATTCAGTACCGGGTATGGCAATACTCGTATCAAATTGCTGTTGTTTTAACACAATATAGAAAATAATTGAAATAATAATTTGTCCGAGCAGTTTCTGTTTTGAATTTAAACCTAGATTCCGTTTCATTACAACTTTAATAAAATCGTCTAAAAAGCCTAATAAACCGAAACCTAACAAAACTAAGAGAAGCAACCAGACTTCATAATTTAAAATCCCGCCATTTACTTTTGCAATAACGATAATGCTTGTAATCGCAATACTAAGTATTATCATTAGGCCGCCCATTGTCGGGGTGCCGGATTTTTTCTGATGGGACTTCGGGCCTTCTTCACGTATACTCTGTCCAAATTTCAATCTTTTAAGAAAAGGAATAAAAATTGGGGATAGTAAGACGGTTATTAAGAATGCAATGGCTATTGTTATTAAAAAAGTGTATTGACTCATAAATGTCCTCTCCAATCTTCTTACATATCCATAAATGGTCTTAATCTTCCAATAGCTGTTTCGCTACTTTGACATCATCAAATTCTAAAACTTGATCACCGATAATTTGATAGGTTTCGTGACCTTTTCCAGCTATCAGGATAACATCACTTTTCTTCGATTCATTAATTGCCAACCTTATAGCTTCCTTTCGATCAATGACAACTTCAAAATTATCTGCTTCCAGTTCGTTTATCATATCATCAATAATTGCACCAGGTGATTCAGAGCGTGGATTATCTGAAGTAAATATTGCTTTGTCAGCATTTTGGCATGCGATTTTAGCCATCTGTGGACGTTTTGATTTATCACGATCTCCCCCACAGCCGACTACAACGTATACTTTACCTTTACAAAATTTTTGTACTGTCTGAAGTACATTTTCCAGGGAGTCCGGTGTATGCGCATAGTCTACAATTACTCCAATTCCGCGGTCATTTGCAACGGGCTGAAACCTTCCTCTAACACCTGTCGTATTGTTTAACACTTTTTCTATAACAGTTAGTTCAATATTACAATAATATGCAGCTGCAGTGGCTGCTAGCATATTATAAACACTAAATAATCCCATTAAATTACTGTTAATTTTCACGTCGTGTAAAGGTGTATGGAGTTCAAAACAAACTCCATCAGCATTTAAAGCAATATTAGATGCATAGAAATCAGCTTTGTCTGTTAACCCGTAAGTGATTACAGGCTGGGAAGTTGCCCGTATAATAAATTCACTGCTGGGATCATCTATATTTACAATGGCATATTTCTTTCTGTTATAGTCATTTCCAAGCTGAGCAAATAACAAACTCTTAGCAAATAAGTAATGGTCCATTGATGGGTGGTAATCTAAGTGATCCTGAGACAGATTGGTAAAGACTGCTATATCAAAATTACACCCATGAACTCTGCCCTGGTCGAGAGCGTGGGAAGAAACTTCCATTATGGCTGCATTCACTCGCTCATCTGCCATCTGTTTAAAGCTTTTTTGAAGGAATAATGCGTCAGGAGTCGTATTTTTCACTGGTGTTACCTGATCATTGATTCTCATTTCAATCGTTCCTATAAGACCGGTTTTTTGTCTAGCCGCTTTAAACATTTCATCAATTAAATGGGTAACAGATGTTTTTCCATTTGTTCCTGTTACACCGATAAGCGGAAACTGTTCAGTTGGGGAATCAAAAAAAGCATTTGCAATGATCGGTAACACATGTGAGGTATTTTTCACAGTAATAACCGGAGCTTCCAAGTCCAGCTCTCTTTCTGCAAGAATCGCTGCTGCTCCATTTTTATATGCAGCTTCTGCATATTCATGGCCATCTACCGTAAAACCCTTTATACAAACAAATAAGGAGCCTTGTTTCACTTCTCGGTGATCCTTTTCAATACTAGTTATTATAATATCATCACATGCTGAATCCAGTCGGGAATTCGGAATGTGTTCAATTAAGTTTTTTAATTTTTTCATACCTCATCACCTGTACTTTCTGCTTTCACTTTTATTATCTGCTTTCACAACTATCCTATTATATCAAATGTGTACCAACATATCGATAAATCTTTCTAACTATTTATTGCCTAACACTAATCTGATTTCACTTCCTTCTTCCACTTTCTCACCCGCTGAAGGTGCCTGGTCAATAATATAATCTCCCTCACCTAATGTTTCAATCTTTAAGGAGATCATATACTCTGGCAGATCACTTTTAGTGAGTCCAATCAGATTAGGCACTTCTACAGTTGGTGTATCCGGCCATTGATAAGTTTTTTCAATTCCACCTTCTTGTTTCTCCACACCTAGTGCACGCAAACTATCTTCCATAATTGTTCCAACAATTGGAGCCGCAACTGTACCGCCAAATTGGACCGTTCCCTTTGGATTGTCTACAGCAACGTATACAACAATTTCAGGATCATTTGCTGGTGCAAAGCCGATAAATGAGACAATATAATTATTTTCCATATATCGCCCGTCTTCACCAACCTTCTGGGCAGTCCCGGTTTTACCACCAACACGGTAACCTTCTACATATGCATTTCGCCCTGTCCCAAGTGCCACAACATGTTCAAGAGCATCTCTAACTTGTTCAGAAGTATCTTTGGATATAACCCTTCGTTTCATGACAGGTTGTTTCTCGTCGATCACTTTACCCGTAAGTGGATCCTGTAATGCCTGCACAATGTATGGTTCGTATAGATAACCCCCATTTACTGCCGCGGATACTGCCATAACCTGCTGGATTGGGGTGACGGAAACACCCTGACCAAACGATGTCGTAGCTAATTCTACTGGTCCTACATTGTCAAGGTTGAATAAGATACCATTCGCTTCACCTTGCAAATCAATGCCCGTTTTCGAGCCAAAACCAAAATTTTCAATATATGAAAATAATTTTTCTTTCCCTAATTTCTGCCCTAATACGATGAATCCTGGGTTGCATGAGTTCTGCACAACTTCCAGAAAAGTTTGATGTCCGTGGCCGCCACTCTTCCAGCAATGTAAGTGTGTACCACCTACCTCAATTGATCCATCATCGACATACTCATCCTCCAGCAAATCAACCTTGTTTTCTTCCAACGCTGCGGCAAGAGTAATGATCTTAAACGTGGAGCCAGGTTCATATGTACTCCAGATAGGCAGATTCCGGTTATAAACTTCTGCATCTATTTCCTGATAGTTCGCCGGATCAAATGTTGGTCTTGATGACATACCCAATACACTGCCATCGTTCGGGTTCACTGCAATAGCAACTGCGCCGTCCGGATTATATTTTTCTACAGCAATATCTAACTCCCGCTCTATAATCGTCTGTACTTGATGGTCAATAGTTAATTGGAGATTCATTCCATCTTTAGGAGGTGTATACTTATCTGCTTTTTGTGCTAATTTTTTCCCTTTCGCATCACTGTAAAATGATAAACTTCCTTCTGTCCCGCTCAGTTGCTCATCATAAGATAACTCTAATCCTGTTAATCCCTGATTATCAATCCCGCTAAATCCGAGCACATGGGAAAGGTAAGCTCCATTCGGATAGTATCTTACAGAATCTTCTGCAATATATACACCATCCAGATTCAAATTTTGGACAGCAATTGCTTTCTCCTCTGAGATCTTTCTACCTTCAGGCTGCAAAATTACTATTCTTTCATTTTTTTGGATTGCTTCCAAAGCATCATTATAAGACATTTCAAGCGCTTCTGAAAGCGCGTTTGCAGTAGATTCTGGTGATGTCACTTGTCTTGGGACCACCATTACAGTAGGAGCAGATATATTTTCTGCAAGCACTTCTCCATTTCGATCAACAATTTTTCCTCTTTCCGGTTCAAAAACTATGTCTCTGCTCCATAAAGCTTCCGCTTGTCCAATTAAGAAGTCTGACCATATTAATTGAACATAACCTAATCTGAAGATAATAATCCCGATCACAATAAAGGCAAAAAGAAACACAGTGACAATTCTCTTCTGGATAATCATATTGGTGACCCGTTTCATAACATAACTCCTTTTAGATGCAGTTTCTAAAACTCTGAGAGAAGATACACTGAATTACTCAGCTCATTTTTGCTGAATAACATTCAATTCTCTTTATTTAGAAACCCGCACTTTTAGTAAAGAAACATTTGTCCCAATATATGATTTATCCGAACAGAATAGAACACTGTGAACAGTTAATCTACTCACTCGATAGTTCTACTGTAACTACATCCGCACTCGAAATAGCAGCTCCTTGTTTTAAGTCCTGCGTAACAACATATCCTTCCCCGGACCAATTCACTTCAAAGCCAATCAAGTCTTGTAATGACAATACGTCTCTTAATGCCCATCCCGTCAGATCAGGCATTTTTGGTGCATCTGTCAAAATAAGTACTTTCTGATGTGAAGTGATTTCGGTACCTTGTTCAACATTAATACTTGCAACATTTTCTCCGTCTCCAATTACTTCTGTTGGTATTCCCAACTTTTGAAAACTTGCAACAACATCCTGTGTAGTTCTTCCTTGCCATTCCGGAACTTGAACAATTGGAATGGAAGGTGTCTTTTCCTCATCTGTTTCAATATTTAAATACCTTAAACTGTTCTCCATCACATTGTTAAAGATAAATGAAACTGGAGCTGAATCTGGTTCCGTATCTTCTAATTCCGGCTGTTTCACTGAGACATACATAATTAATTCAGGATCATCGGCTGGTGCCATACCAAGGAAGGAAAATACATAATTCTCACGTCCTGTCATATACCCGCCAGTTTCAGAATTCGGAATCTGAGCAGTCCCTGTTTTCCCTGCCAGTGAATATCCGTCCAGTTTATATTTATTGTACCCGGTACCTTTTTCAGATGTAATGACAGTTTCTAAAACTCTCAATGTTTCCTTTGCTGTTTCACTTGAGATAGGTTCACCAACAACTTCTGTTTGTCCTTCCTGAAGTACTTTACCAGTATCTGAATCGGTAATTTCCTTAATTATATATGGTTTTAACATCTTGCCGTTATTAGCAACAGCAGTAGCTGCTTTCATTAATTGCATAGGTGTGGTGGTCGTTCCTTGTCCAAATGAGGTAGTAATTTGTTCAATTGCATAATTATATTGAATTACTCCCGCCACTTCCCCTGATAGATCAATTCCTGTTTCTGTATCAAAATCAAATGCTTGCAAATATTCCAGAAACTTTGCTGGCCCTATCTTTTCATAAGCAAGTTTAGCCGCCGCCACGTTTGAAGATCTCTGGATACCTTCCAGATAGGAAATCGTTCCCCAGCCTCTCCCCCAGTTATGATCGTTAATTTTCTGGATGTTTTCTCCTGCTTTGTAACTCCCTGACTGGAATGTATCATTCGGGTTCCAGACACCTTCTTCAATAGCTGCTGCCAGTGTAAATATTTTCATTGTTGAACCTGGTTCAAAAGGTGTGGAAATAACATCATTATACCAGTTTTCAACAGAACTTAAGTTATTCGGATTATAACTCGGCCTGTTACCCATCGCAAGGATCTCACCGGTTTTTGCGTTCATAACTACTGCAGAAATACGGCTTGGATTATATTGTTCTACAACCTCAGTCAAAGAATCTTCAAGTAATGTCTGAATTTTCTGATCCAGTGTCAACACTACATTATCCCCATTTTCAGGTTCCTGGACAACCTCCTTAGGATCTAATAACTTTACATTAAACTTATCCCGTTGATAAGAAATGTGACCATCAACACCTGTTAGAATATCATTATAATAGCTCTCCACTCCACTTATACCGGCAATCACACCTTCTTTTTTATCAGTCAGCCCTAAAGTATGTGACGCAAACATTCCATTTGGATAAAAACGGATCGCTTCTTCTTCAAAATAAATACCAGGCAGTTTTAATGACTCAATTTCTTCCTTCTCCTGCTGTGTAAGTTCTTTGCCGTTCTTTCCAAACTCTACCTGGAATTTATTGTTTTCCATTCCTTTACTTAATATGGCGGATATCTCGCTTTCTTCCATCCCCAATACCGGGGCTAACTTTGCTGCTGTTTTCCCTGCATCTGTTACATGTTTTGGTGTTAATGGATCACTCGTATAACTTTCATCCAGAACAGCATATACTCTGTATACAGTATGTTCCTGTGCAAGCGGCATACCGTTTCTGTCCAATATCGACCCTCGCTGTGCCGGTATAGAATATTCATTTGTCCTCTTTTCATCAGCCAATGCTTTAATATCCACCCCGGAAACTTCCCCTGTTACTTGTATAACTAAGAAACGTCCGATAATAATTAAAAAAGCAACAGCAAAAATACCAATCCAGAAAACAGGTAAGAACTTATCAAACTTCAATCTCATTACTTTCACCTTATTCTGTAATTTCGTTTGCTTGCTTTACTTGAGAATTTTTCAATTCCAGACCATGTTCTTTTGCATTAGCAATGATTCGCTCAGGCTGACTTAATTCTTTCACCTGATAAGAGAGGTTTTGATTTAATGTCTGCTGATTAGATATATCTGCATCAAGTGATTGTATGTTCCGATTTAATTGATCTAAAGTAGAGCTGAAATAAACGAGATATGTAAATGTAGCGATTAAAATACATGAAAACATGGAGTAGATAAATTTCTCTCCCCGTGTTACCCAACGCTTATGTACAACTACTTGTTTTTTTACGACTTTCTGTTTCTCTTCAGTCTTACCGTGCCAATCTTCTTGTACTTGCCATTTTCTAGCGTGTTGAGTACTCATTAATCATTTCCACCTTTCTTCTCATCAAAAGTATCGTTCCACTCTTTCACTTTTTCCGCTATTCTAAGCTTGGCTGATCGAGATCTGCGGTTTTCGTCCAGTTCATTCTCAGAAGGAACTATCGGCTTTCTATTAACTAATCGAAATGGCGGTTGGAACTCTTCCGGAATGACCGGCAAGTTTTTTGGTAACGGAGGTGTTGTACTCCATTTTTTAAATGCCTGTTTACATATTCGATCTTCTAATGAGTGAAATGTGATAACAGATAATCTGCCTCCAACACTCACCATCATTGCCGCTTGATGAATAGCATCATAAAATGCTGCTAGTTCATCATTTACTGCAATCCGAATTGCCTGAAAAATTCTTTTGGCAGGATGCCCGCCTTTTCTTCTTGCTGGTGCTGGTATAGCATCCTTAATGATATCAACTAGTTGAAAGGTTGTCTCGATTGGTTTTCGAATTCGTTCTGCTTCTATTTTTCTTGCTATCTGTTTCGAAAACTTTTCTTCTCCATACTTAAAGAATATAGAGACAAGCTGCTCATAGCTCCACTCATTCACTACATGATAAGCACTCAGCTGTCCATCCGTATCCATTCTCATATCCAATGGAGCATCATGCTGATAACTAAACCCTCTTTCCCCACGATCTAGCTGTGGTGAAGATACGCCCAGATCAAACAAGAATCCATCTACACTGCTAATGTTTTTCTTCATTAGCTCTTCCCTGATGTTTCTAAAGTTACTTTTAACAAATGTGACTTGGCCAGTATACTTATCCAGACGTTCTTTTGCTGCAGCTAATGCTGTCTCATCCTGATCAAATGCAATTAAATGCCCTCTTTCATCTAACTGTTCTAGGATGTATAAAGAGTGTCCTCCCCCTCCCAGTGTACAGTCAACATATGTACCGTTCGGCTTAATATTTAACCCGTCAACAGTTTCTTTCTTAAGTACTGTGTAATGCTCAAACAAGAGGCCACCTCTTTTCCTGATGATAGTTGTCATTTCTTATAAATCAAAATCCAATAAGTTTTCTGCTAGTTCTGCAAAGGAATCCTCTGATTCATCAACAAATTCACTCCACTTATCCGCAGACCAAATTTCGACTCTATTCGACACCCCTATTACAGAACATTCTTTTTCAATAAGTGCATATTTCCTAAGTGTCTGTGGGATGTTTATTCTTCCCTGTTTATCTAATTCGCATTCAACTGCCCCAGAAAAGAAAAAACGAGTAAATGCTCTAGCATCTTTTTTTGTTAATGGTAATTTTTTAAGTTTTTCTTCAAGTTGGCGCCATTCGCTCATTGGGTATGCAAACAAACATTGATCTAAACCGCGAGTTAACACAAATTGAGTTCCTAAGTTATCACGGAACTTTGAGGGAACAATTATGCGGCCTTTATCATCAATATTATGTTGAAATTCACCCATGAACATACAGTGCACCCCACTTTCTTCCCTTATCGTACCACAACACCCCACTTCTCTCCACAAAAATATTATCAATTATTAATAGTTGGTAAAATAGTCACATTAAATAGGTCATAATAACTAATAAATGAGGTTGAAAACTATCAATAGTTTTTTATAGCAACAGAATAATTATTTATAAAATAAAAAAAGGTTCTAAGTCAAATGTTGGGGTGAGCTAGACGCTCACTCCTAATTTATGCGACCCGAAATTTGATATATTTATATTGATGATGCAATAACACTCTTAACCTAAATCGGTCAAATCGTTTAAAACCAAATGCGTTGCGCTTAATGACCTTGGTTTGGTTATTAAGACCTTCTATAAAGCCATTATGTAAATCATAACCAAAACTGTTCATAATCTGTTTCTGCCAATTTCGAAAGGTTTCTATTGCTTTTTCAAATTCCTTTAGTCCAGAGCTTTTAACAAGGTCATAAAATTGATAAAGTCTTTCTTTTGTTTCTT
>NZ_FOGL01000005.1 GCF_900111195.1 Gracilibacillus ureilyticus | reverse complement strand
AAGCCACCTTTCAACTTTCCCTCATGTGAGGAGAAGTATTATCCGGTATTAGCCCCGGTTTCCCGGAGTTATCCCAGTCTTACAGGCAGGTTGCCCACGTGTTACTCACCCGTCCGCCGCTCGTTCCACTAACGTCCTCCCGAAGGATTCAGTTAGCTTCCCGCGCTCGACTTGCATGTATTAGGCACGCCGCCAGCGTTCGTCCTGAGCCAAGATCAAACTCTCAATAAAACTTGCACATGAATGTGCTGATTTGATCTGCTCGCTTCTATAAGCTAGCTAATTCTTACTTTTCTTTCATACTGGTTGTTTTGTTCAGTTTTCAATGATCAATGTCTTCTTAGCGACACAAATAGATTATAGCAAATTCACAATTATTTGTCAACATTATTTGACTTGGTTTGTTGCGAACTCATAATATAATACACAGGTTGAACGAAAAAGTCAACAACTTATTACATATTTTTTTACCCTTCCTCGACACTTACAATATCTCCAACAAAAGTTTGTTTAAAAAATTACCGGTATGCATTTGATTATTACTTGGAACCATTACATAATAAAACGCACGAGGCGAAGATCAGTCCACCTGTGCGTTTCAAATAATTAATTTGCAACAATATTTACTAATTTGCCGGGAACTACGATAACTTTACGTATCGTCTTTCCTTCAAGCCTTTCTTTAATAGAAGAATCCTGTAAAGCAATTTCCTCAATTTCTTCTTTTGATGCATTTTTACTAACCATTAATTTCGTTCTTACTTTCCCCATTATTTGAATGGCGATCTCCACTTCATCCAAAACTAACTTAGACTCATCAAAAACCGGCCATGGTTCGTAAGCAATTGTATCGCCATGTCCAAGCAGACTCCAAATTTCTTCTGCAAGATGGGGTGCAACCGGGGATAATAATTTAATAAACCCTTCAGCGTATTCTTTTGGTATTTGTTTTACTTTGTATGCTTCATTTATAAAAACCATCATCTGGGAAATAGCCGTATTAAACCGTAAATCTTCAAAGTTCTGTGTTACCACTTTTACTGTTTCGTGATAAGTTCTTTCTAATTCCTCTATGCTTGAATTCTCAGAAACTTTATCTGTCAGTTTCCCATCATCTGTTATAAAAAGTCGCCATACCCTATCCAGAAATCTCCTGGCACCATCCAGGCCATTAGTAGACCAGGCAATTGACGCATCAAGCGGACCCATAAACATTTCATAAAGCCGTAATGTATCTGCACCGTGCGTCTCGACTATTTCATCAGGGTTTACCACATTTCCTTTTGACTTACTCATCTTTTCATTGTTTTCCCCAAGTATCATACCTTGATTATAGAGTTTCTGAAACGGCTCTTTTGTTGGGACTACTCCGATATCATATAAGAATTTATGCCAGAACCTAGCATATAACAGGTGAAGCACAGCGTGTTCAGCACCACCAATATATACATCGATAGGCAACCATTCTTTTAGGAGAGCCGGATCTGCTAATTTCTCTTTATTATTCGGGTCAATATATCTAAGAAAATACCAGCAGCTTCCTGCCCATTGCGGCATCGTATTTGTTTCACGCCGTCCCTTTTTACCAGTCACCGGATCCATCACATTTACCCAATCCTCAATATTCGCTAACGGCGATTCGCCGGTACCAGATGGTTTAATCTCAGTCGTCTTAGGTAAAACAAGTGGTAATTCATCTTCAGATACCGCAGACATTGTACCATCTTCCCAATGAATAACCGGAATTGGCTCACCCCAATATCTCTGGCGGCTAAACAGCCAATCTCTTAATCTGTAAGTAACTTTCTTTTTACCTTTTCCATTCTTTTCTAACCACGAGATCGCTTCTTTGATACCTTCATCTTTATTTAAACCGTTTAGAAAATCGGAATTAATGTGCGGTCCATCTTCTGTATATGCCTCTTGTTCTATATTCCCGCCTTCTAATACGGGGATGATTTCCAGGTCAAAGGTTTTTGCGAATTCATAGTCTCGTTCATCATGAGCAGGTACTGCCATAATTGCACCTGAACCATATGACATAAGAACGTAATCAGCAACCCAAATCGGCAATTTAGCACCATTAATCGGGTTTACTGCATAAGCTCCTGTGAATACACCTGTCTTTTCTTTTGCTAAATCTGTTCTCTCCAGATCACTCTTCGCTTTTACTTTATCAATGTAATCAACTACAGATTTCTTATGATTGGATGTTACAATTTTATCTACTAATGGATGTTCTGGCGCTAACACAGCATATGTTGCACCAAATAAAGTGTCTGGTCTTGTAGTAAATACAGTAAACGAATCTTCAAAACCTTCAATTCCAAAAGTTACTTCCGCACCCTCCGAACGGCCAATCCAATTCCTTTGCATATCTTTAATACTTTCAGGCCAATCCAGTTCCTCTAAGTCTTCTAGTAAACGGTCAGCATATGCAGTAATTTTCAGCATCCACTGTTTCATCGGTTTCCGCTCAACCGGATGTCCTCCTCGTTCACTTTTTCCATCAATGACTTCTTCATTAGCAAGAACAGTTCCTAAAGCAGGGCACCAGTTAACAGGAACTTCATCAATATATGCAAGGCCTTTTTCGTATAATTTCAGAAAAATCCACTGTGTCCATTTATAATAATTTGGATCTGTAGTATTGACCTCACGATCCCAGTCATATGAGAAGCCCAGTTCCTGAATTTGACGTCTGAAAGTGTTGATGTTTTTCTCCGTGAATTCTGCAGGGTCATTCCCGGTATCTAACGCATATTGTTCTGCAGGCAATCCGAAAGCATCCCAGCCAATCGGGTGAAGTACTTCATATCCTTGCATTCTTTTCATTCTCGCTAAAATATCTGTCGCAGTATACCCTTCTGGATGCCCTACATGCAGTCCTGCACCAGATGGATATGGAAACATATCCAGAGCATAAAATTTTTCTTTATTTGACGCTGCATCAGTAGCAAACGTTTTATTATTTATCCAATAATCTCGCCATTTTCTTTCGATTTCCCTATGGTTATAAGCCATCTATGATTTCCTCCTTTGTATAATCCCCGTACTTTACCAATCCAGAAACGTATGTTCTGCAATACAAAAAAATCCCCCTCATCCCACAAAATGGGACGAGAGAGATTCCCGCGGTACCACCCAAAATTAGTGTATTATTTTACTAAAACACTCACTTCATTTCCTTAACGCGGAATACGACAAAAGCTACTTCTTTTTTCACTTTTGTAACATCTGAGGCGAGTTCATAAAGACCAGGAGTGACTCTCACCTTAACGCCACCTCTCTTAGACCTGATTACTTTACTAATAATCCTCTTCATCGTTTATTTATATACATCATTAAAGTCATAAAATTAGACACATTTGTTTACTTTCTGATAGTTTAAAGAAATGTCTGAATTTTGTCAAGTTTCCAAAAGCATGTTAGCGGGTATATCGGATAGCCTTATTATACTTTTTGTTTCTGTTTTTCTTTTTGAATTTGTTTACTTCTTAATTGTCCGCACGCAGCATCAATATCTGTTCCATGTTCCACACGCACGCCGCTATTTATGCCGTTTTCTAATAAAATCTGATAAAAGTCGAGAATTGCCTGTTTTTCACTTCTGCTATATTGATTATGTTCATCAACAGGATTATACGGGATCAAGTTAACATAGGAAAGATGTCGTTTGTTTTTTAATAACTGTACTAATTCTCTTGCTTCTTCTTTATGATCATTTACATCTTTTAACAAAATATACTCAAATGTTATTCTGCGATTAGTCTTCTCTAAATAATAGTCTATCGCAGGCATCAATTTTTCCAGAGGAAATGCTTTATTAATTTTCATTATTTTTGTACGAAGCTCATTATTAGGTGCATGGAGTGATAAAGCCAAATTCACCTGTATATTCTCATCTGCAAAATCATAAATACGTTTCGCTAATCCACTTGTCGAAACAGTTATGTGCCGTGCACCAATCGATAATCCTTTCTGATCATTCACAATTCGCAGGAAGTTCATTGTGTTATTATAATTATCGAAAGGCTCACCAATTCCCATTACTACAATATGACTGACTCTTTCATCTCTACCTTTACTATCTAAGTGTTTCTGAACTTTCATAATCTGCTCAACGATTTCACCTGCATTTAGATCTCTGTCTTTCGTTAACAGACCGCTTGCACAGAATGAACAGCCAATATTACAGCCTACTTGTGTTGTTACACATACAGAATATCCATAATTAAATTTCATCAGTACTGTCTCAATTAAATTGCCATCAGTCATTTTAAACAAGAACTTAATTGTTCCATCTTTAGACTCCTGTTTTATCTCCTGCTGAAGAGTTCCGATCGTTAAATTTTCTTTAAGTAATGAAATGCAATCAGAATTAAGATTGGACATCTCATCAAAATGATCTACCCTTTTTTTATACAGCCAGTCCCATATTTGCTTTGCCCGGAATTTTTTTTGACCATGTTCTGCCAACCAATCTGCCAATTCATTTAATGTAAAGGAATAGATTGACTTTTTATTCATTAACAATACCTCTTTTCATTTTAACCAAATAATCCATCATTATATCTTAAACGGTAGCAATTCTTTTTGCAACACAATGATAGTTACTTTTACGCATTATTCTCCTTTTTAATAATAACATCTCTTACCAGATGAAACAGTAACAAAATGACCCCTAATACCCATGTAATAATAGCTGGATATACAAACACATGAGAAACCTGAGCTAAAAATGATATTCCCAAAGCCTCGCTTAATTGATATGTTGCTGTTGTATACATAGCAAGCGGAAAGACCATCCCCCACATTTGCTGATCATAGTTTATCGGATATTTTTTAATAATGTATCTCCAAACCATAAGGATGACCAGCAAAGGAATCCACCATGTTCCGGTAACCCAAAAGAATAAAGTAAAACCCTTCACAAAAGGCAAAAACTGCTGAATCAGCTGGGAAGTGTCTGAATGCAATACAATCATCGACCCAGCTAATGCAGTGATTGCGACAGCGCCCATATTTATCCAGTAGGGAGGTGTCAGCGACGCGTGTTTGAAATTTAAAAAGGTAAAGCGGTAAAAAATTAACGTAATTATACTTAAATAAAGCATCCCTCCGAGTAAGTACATTGAAATTGAGATAAAGAATATCCACTCAGAAATCTGACTAGATACGCCAGAATCTGCAACTAAGGTTCCTAAAACAGAGATGGATTGTGTCGCCACTGCAGCAATTAACCAAGCTCCGTTAATCCCTTCCACTAATGATGGTTTATTCTCTCGTATGGTTACAGCTGTGAAAAATGAATACATAATAATAACCCATAAAACCATCGAAATAATCCATAAATTTACAGAAATATTATAAGAGCCAGAAATTACGATTAGCTGTACACCATACACATTTGTTCCTGCTACCAATGTAAAAAAGCCCGGTCCATGAAGATGACTTGTCAGATCATTTTTTACATATGGAAAGTAAAAGATAACTCTTATCACTACCAGGATTGCCAATATAATATAAAACACTGTATTTACAATGAGCAGCACCTCACTCACCATTTGATACCCGAGGAGGTTGGTAGCAACAGATAATGCCCCTGTGGCCATCACAAGTGCGAAATATCCTGTAAACATTTTTTTAATTTTATCCAGTATTACCAGCAAACCCACTCACTTCCTTTAAAAATAGTCATTCTGCAGAGTACCTACCATTTTACGTGTTATTGTTTCCATAATCTATTCTTTTCGTGATAAACCTCACTGAACCAATTTTGCCATAAATATATACTGAGGAAAACAATAAAAAGGAGACTGTATAATGAATCAACTTTCTGAAACTGACCCGCTTTCTGTTGCCAGTTTATTTATTCACTCACTAGAACAAGAAAGTGTAGATACAGTGTTTGGCTCAATGTTTCATTCTCTATTCTTTAATGAAAGGAAAAAAATAAATTATATCCAGCTGACACATGAGCAATCTGTCATCCATGCTGCCGATGGCTATGCACGCGCAACAGGTAAGCCTGGAGTTGCGTTTATTACAACAGAATATGGACTTACAAATGCAATTACAGGTATAGCAACTGCACAGATCGACAGCATTCCACTAGTTGTTTTTATCCAAAAAGACAGTAATAAAAACAGGCAGTTAGACGTTGAATCAATAACAAAGTCGATTTCCAAATATCATTATACTATAAGAAAATCTGCAGACATCCATACCATTACTGCTCAAGCAATTAAAAACTCGCTATTAAACAGGCCTGGGGTCATAATCATTGAGTTTGATGAATCTGTACTTCTTAGAAAATCAGAGCAACCAGTAGTATATAAACTGCTTTCATCTCTTGAAAGAAATCATACAAAGTTATCTCTAAAACATTTAGAAAAAATAATAGCAGCAATTAAGTGTGCAAAAAAACCAGTACTTATTATTGGAGGCGGGGTTATTGCCGGTAATGCGAGCAATGAACTCCTTTACTTTATTAAAAAGACAAAAATACCATTCACAAGTACTCTGATGGGCTTAGGCGCCGTGAACGTAAAGCATCCCCTTCACTTAGGAATGCTAGGCATGCACGGGACTTTTGCTGCAAACAGGGCAGTTCACAGGGCCGATCTGTTAATATGTTTAGGTGTACGGTTTAGTGATCGAATTACAGGGAAAACTAGAGGTTTTTCACCAAAATCATTAAAAATCCATGTAGAAATTGATCCTTCAGAAGTTAATAAGAATATTCCAGTCGATTATCCTGTTATTGGAGATGTAAAAGACTTCCTGCTAAAAATCAATCCCGAGTTTGACCAATATAGACCTCATCACTGGTATAATGAAGTGATCAAATGGCGTAAAATTTCACCACAATTTAATCAGTCAAAAAGCAAACTTGGACCAGAGCGCATTATAAAACTGCTTCATACACATGCTGAAAAAAATGTTATTATTGCAACAGATGTAGGTCAACACCAAATGTGGACGGCATTGCACTTTCCATTTGACAAACCACGAAAACTTCTGACGTCTGGAGGATTTGGAACGATGGGCTTCGGCCTTCCTGCAGCCATTGGCGGGGCAATTTCACATCCTGGTCAATCAGTAATTTGTGTGACAGGTGATGGAAGTATCCAAATGCAAATTCAGGAGCTATTCCATGTTGCCAAGTACAATTTAAATATAAAAATAGTTATTTTGCGGAATGGGTACCTGGGAATGGTAAGACAATGGCAGCAATTATTTTATAACAACAAATACTCACAAGTAAAAATAACCTCTCCCGATTTTGTTAGTTTCGCAAACAGTCTCGGGGTGAGAGCATTTCAAGCATCTTCAGAATCAGATGCAGATATTTTCATAAAAAAAGCATTCCAATATGACGGACCTGTATTATTAGACTTTTTAATCGAAGAAGAAGGCAATGTATTTCCAATTGTACCTCCTGGCGGGAACAATACTGATGCATTACAGGAGGATCCTTCCAACACTTGATCATTTGTAACGGTTAAGAAAAGAGTTTGTTCTCCAGGGACTGCACTCCCTCCAAGATTTATAATTTATTTACGGCATACGCTTGCAATTTTCGTATCGAGTTGCTATAATAAACTTAGCTATTTTGTTCGATGACACCTTCAAGTATCGTAACGTTAAGTTTTCGTTTTGAGGCAAGAGCAAGAATAGTAATACATTTGTGTGAACGGTTCACACTAGGAGGAAAAGAAATATGGTACAAGGTACAGTAAAATGGTTTAACGCAGACAAAGGTTTTGGATTTATCGAAGTAGAAGGTCAAGACGATGTATTCGTACACTTCTCTGCTATCCAAGGCGAAGGCTTTAAAACACTTGAAGAAGGTCAAAGCGTTTCTTTCGAAATCGAAGAAGGTAACCGCGGACCACAAGCTGCTAACGTTACTAAAAACTAATTAGCACTTGATAAAAAACACTAGCTGTTTCTGACAGCTAGTGTTTTTTTGTATTTTCTAATTTTTCTTTCAATACTTGTACATGGTTGTATTCCTGTTCCTTAGCAGAAAAAACTAATGTAATCTGTCCATCATTCTCTTCATAGTATTTTTTAAGTTGGTCGTACGCGGATTTTTTTTGCGGGTCATCTTTCAATTCCTGTAAATATAACTCTCTAAATTGCGGGAATTTCTCCTGATCATGCCTAAACCATCTCCTTAACTCATTTGTTGGCCCAATTTCTTTTAACCATACATCAAGTTCCACTTCCTCCTTGGATAAGCCTCTAGGCCATAGACGGTCAACTAATATCCTTACATTATCTTCTTCTGTACGTTTTTCGTAGATTCTCTTCAGTTGCATTGTTATCCTCCTCTGATAAGCATATCATTAGACGGCCTCTGTTATTAAGCGTATCATTTTCTTCAATCAATAGAAAATATAGGAGTGAACAAAATGAGCCAAGTTTTTTCCAATGTGAAATTTTCCATATTAGACTTAGCCCCTGTACTGGAGGGGTATACACCATCTCACTCATTCAAGAATAGTGCTGACTTGGCAAGACATGCGGAAAAATGGGGTTTTCATCGATATTGGCTGGCAGAACACCATAATATGCCAGGAATTGCAAGTTCAGCAACCTCTCTTGTCATAAGCCATGTAGCAAGTCACACTAAGAAGATCCGTGTAGGTGCTGGCGGAATTATGCTGCCCAACCATGCACCTTTAGTGATTGCTGAACAATTCGGCACACTCGCTGCTCTCTACCCGGATCGAATAGACTTGGGTTTAGGGCGTGCTCCAGGAAGCGATCAGGCGACTGCTTATGCATTAAGAAGGACCTTGAACAGCAGTCCAGAAGATTTTCCCCTTCAAGTGGAAGAACTGGAAGGATACTTTGCCGGAACGGAAAGAGTAAAGGCAATCCCCGGAAAAGGAGCTGAGGTTCCAATATGGCTACTGGGTTCTAGTGACTTCAGTGCAAGGCTTGCTGCAGAAAAAGGCCTTCCATTTGCATTTGCCAGTCACTTTTCACCAGATTATACATTGCCTGCATTAAGAATTTATCGTGAAAACTTTCAACCATCAACACACTTGGAAAAACCTTATGTTATGGTTGGTGTCAATATAATTACGGCTGAAACAAATGAAAAAGCTAAATGGCTAGCAACTTCCCAGCAGCAGCAATTTCTGAACCTGGTTCGTGGTGCACCTTCTGAGTTAATGCCACCAATTAATGATACCGATCATGCATGGAATGTTTATGAAAAAGCATCTGTTGAAAAAAATACCAACAGCAAAGCTACAATTATTGGTGATAAACAAGAAGTAGAAGAAAAACTCCAATCTTTCATTGAGGAAACATCAGCAGATGAAGTGATTATTAATGGACAGATTTATGATCATCAGGACCGCCTGTCTTCCTATAAGATTATTGCAGATATTGTGATGAGCTAGTCTATATAAAGCTAAGCGGCTGCCGCCAATTACTACCTTGGCAGCAGCTTTCTACTTTATAACTTTATTCAATTGATCCATATACCATATTTCGAATTCTAGGTTGGTGGTATGTTTCAAAATTTGGCAGCATTTGCTGCATATAAACAGTTGATAATTGATTTTCCATATCTATAAATACGTAAGTGCCGGCAAGCCCGGACCAACCGAATTCTCCAATTGCACTATTACTGCCACCCTTTGTCTGGTCTATCATTACTCTTACACCTAATCCGTAACCATAGCCATTATCGTAATTCCATCCCAGTTGCGGCAAAATGCTCGAATCTAAATGGTTTTGTGACATTAATTGAATCGAGTATTTACTTAATAGTTGATAGCCACCAGTTGTACCACCCATAGCCAGACAATGCGCGAACTTTTGATAATCACTTAATGTGGAATACAGTCCCGCACCTCCGCTTTCCATTACAGCAATAGGCTCAGCATGTTTTTCCATTATCGTATTGCGGGATAATGTTCCATCTTCCTTCCTGTCGTACAATCTAGCTAATCTATGCCTTTTACTGTCAGGTATCTGAAAAAAAGTATCATTCATCTGTAATGGTGAGAAAATATATTTTGATAAGTATTGACCGAAAGGCATACCACTTACGACTTCGACCAGTGCCCCCAAAATATCATGACTCAGTCCATACTTCCACTCAGTCCCCGGCTCAAATTCTAAAGGTAGTTCTGCTAAATTTTTGGAAAATTGACGTAACCGTGAAACTCCTCCGTTCGATTCTAAATGGTGAATCTCTTCCATTACTTTAGAGGTAAGTCGTTCCACCTCTGTATTATTACCCCCATAAACAAGGCCGGATGTCATCTTAAATAAGTCTTTCACTAAGACAGGCCTCTCTGCTTGCCGTGTGACCAGGTCTGCTCCACTGCCAGAGTGATAAACTTCCATCTTTTTAAATTCCGGCAAATATTCTGAAACAGGGTCAGTTAACAGGAACTTTCCTTGTTCCATTAATTGTAATGCTGCAACACATGTGACAATTTTTGACATGGAGAAAATACGGTATATAGTTTTATTATCTATTTCTATCTTTTCTTCCAGATTGGCATACCCCAGGTAGTTTTCATAAATTTTTCCGGAATTTTTCATAACAGATAACGCAGCGCCACACGGTCCATTCTCAACAAAATCCTTTAATAATTGGTCCAATCTTTGTTTGATCATCATTACCACCTCCTATGTATTCGCTTACTTTATATTAGCACATTTTTAAAAATATTGTTAATTGCGTGCATTATTTCCATTAAATTAGTATACTAATTATATAGTAAATATCATTCAACCCAGCAAAAAGCGTATTGATCAGCAATACGCTTTTTTGTTTAAAAAGGAGTTTTTTTATGAAGAAATGGTTAATGAGTCTGTTCATATTCTTCGTACTAGTAATCTCAGGTTGCCAGCAGGATGACGAAGTTAAACCAGAAGATCGATTACAAGAATATATTACCCATTGGGAATCATATGATTATCAGGCGATGTATGAGATGACAGCAGCAGTTGAGCAAGAGGAGTTTATAGACAGGTATGAGAATATATACAGCGATATAGGAGCAGAAGAGCTTAAGGTTAATTTTGAAATTCCTGAACAATCCGATACAGAAGAGGAAAACGAAGAAATCGCTTCAATGGTCTATCCAATACAAGTTAGTATGGACTCAATCGCAGGCCCGATTTCATTTGATAGTGAAATTGAAATGAAAAAAACAGTGGAAGTTATTAATGATGAGGAAACAACTGATTGGAAAGTTAATTGGAATCCCGGCCTTATCTTCCCGCAAATTAAGGACGGAGGCACGATCGGAATTAATACCATTTCTTCGGAAAGGGGCCAAATTTATGATCGGAATCGTCAAGGCTTAGCTGTAAATGAGAGCATATACGAAATGGGTGTGGTCCCGGAAAATTTCACTGAAAATAGTGATTCCGAAAAGGAGCAGATCGCTGATTTACTTGAGATCTCAGTAGAAGAGATTGAGTCACAGTTAAACCAGGAATGGGTGCAGCCTCATTACTTTGTACCATTAAAGGTTGTTCCCAGTTTGGCTGAAAAGGATTTAGCAGATGCAGTTAGTAAAATTAAACCACTCACTTACCAAACGGTCATCGGAAGAGTCTATCCTTTTGGTGAAGCAACAGCACATCTGGTTGGTTATATTGCCCCAATAACTGCGGAAAAGTTAGAAGAGGTTGATGAAGGCATATATAGTGAAAATGACCTTATTGGCTACAGAGGATTAGAAGAATTATATGAGGAAGAATTACGTGGTAAAGAAGGTATCGTTATATATGCCGAAAAAGAAGGACAGGAACCTGTCGTCATCGCCGAAAAGGAAGTTGAAAATGGGGAAAATATAAATTTAACGATTGATATATATGTACAGAACGAGTTATTCTATGCATTGAATGGTGATGCCGGAACAGCTTCAGCAATTAACCCGGTTACCGGAGAAGTATTAGCACTAGTAAGCAGCCCATCTTTTGACCCAAATGCATTTCTTTACGGATTAAGTTCATCTACTTGGGATAAGTGGAATAACGATCCTGCTAATCCACTGTTAAACAGGTTTGCCTCGACATTTGCCCCAGGATCTGTATTTAAACCAATTACGAGTGCAATTGGTCTAACCAATGGTTCCATCGATCCTGATGAAGGCTTTGAAATTAACGGATTAACCTGGAAAAAGGAAAACTGGGGAAATTACAGCATTAGAAGGGTTTCGGAGTCTGCAGGGTTAGTCGATCTTGAGGATGCACTGATTCGATCAGATAATATTTATTTCGCGATGCAAGCATTACAGATGGGTGAGGAAGCAATGGTTTCAGGTATGAAGCAATTTGGTATTGGAGAAGACCTTCCATTTACGTACCCTATTCATTCTAGTACCATATCATCAGACGGAGCTTTGGATAATGAAATTTTACTTGCAGATACGAGCTACGGTCAGGGTGAAGTTCAAATGAGTGCTCTGCATTTAGCAAGTTCCTTCTCAGCCATACTTAACGAAGGATCAATAATGAAACCAACGCTGTTGATGGATGAGAAAGATGGCGAAGTTTGGAAAGAAGGACTTATATCCAGTGAGCATGCTGAATTACTTCAAAACGCCTTACGGAAAGTTGTTACAGAAGGAACTGGTCGTGCCGCAAATACTGGTTCTGCAGAAATCTCCGGCAAAACCGGTACAGCGGAACTGAAGCAATCCCAAAACCAGGAGGGCGGCCAGGAGAATGGCTGGTTTGTAGGATATCCAAGTGATGGCAGTATGATTATTTCTATGATGGTTGAACACATTGAAGGAAATCCGGATGGAAGCGGCTATGTTGCGAAGAAAGTCGCTGATGCGATAAATAACTTACCGTAATTATTATGCATTGTGGGCTATTGAATTGGTAAGACTTTTACTCATCATTACCGAAAATAAATTAACACTCAGAAGACACAAAAAGCGAGCCCAACAGCTCGCTTTTTTATATTAAAGAGATACAGCACAATTCTCCCTACTGCTTTTATACACAGCTTCTAGTACTTTCATCTGGTTTACCATGTTCGTTTCACTGTATGTAAGTGCACGATTGCTAAGAATAGCATCAGCAAAGTCTTCTACCATTAATTTATACTGATCTCCTGCTACCTTATGAACAACTTGCCCGCCATTATTTTTCTTAATTATTATTTCTCCTTCCATGTTTTCATTTGTATCCGGCCGATATGATGAAGTTACATTAATGGTTCCCATAGAGCCGACTACTTCATAATTTTGGCGTGGATATGAATCAAAACTTGAATCAAACAGGCCTAATTTTCCATCAGGAAATGTTAACACTCCGCTCATAGTGGTATCTACTTGGAGATCACTTCGACTGGTTGAACTTGCATAAACAGAACTTGGCTCCTGATTAAAAATATTGCGAATTGAATGTAAAGTATAACAGCCAACATCATACATAGATCCACCACCAAGGTCATTGTTTAAGCGAATATTTGTATGGTCTTCCAAATAGAAAGAAAAACTTGCACGCATGAGAGAGACTTCCCCAATTTCCCCGTTAGCTATTATCTCTTTTACTTTGCTATGCTGTGGGTGGAATTGGTACATAAAAGCTTCCATTACCATTACATTGTTTTCTTTCGCTGTAGCTGTAATCTCAGCTAATTCCTGGCTGTTTAATGAGATTGGTTTTTCACAAAGCACATGCTTTTTTTGTTTACATGCTTTCATTATCCATTCTTTATGGAGTGCATTTGGCAAAGGAATATATACGGCATCAATATCCGGATCCTCCAATAAGGATTCATATGTATCGTACGCTTTTTCAATGGATAACTCTTTTGCAGCATCTCTCGCTGTTTCAATATTACGACTTGCAATGGCAACAGCTTCTCCATTTTTGGAACGCTGAATAGCAGGAATAACCTGCGTACGCCCAATTTTTGCTGTACTAAGTATTCCGAATTTTAAAGTTGACATAAGTGACTTCTCCCCTTGACTATTCTTTTAGCTTCAGAACCATTATATATTACATTTCCGTCACAGAAAAGCAGCAGGTATATATATACCTGCTGCTTTTTCACCTTTCCAATGATGGATTTGATATACTTTCACATGTCGAGTAATATATTTGTATAGTAATTAAAATTCATTTCATCTTTTTCGTCTAACGCTTTATCAATTAGTCTTATTAAGTTATTCCTCTCTAATTCCATAATAATAAAATCTATTTCATCAGGTTTTACTGTCGGCTTTGGCAAAGTAATATATGGATTCAAAATTTGTGATAAATGCTCCTGAAAATCCTTTACTTTCATCAGATCCACAAGTGCTATACGATTATATTTCTTTCCTTTTTGGAAAACAAACACTGCATCTTTATTTTCAATTTCTTTTGTGTCGCGATTGATTCGGATTTCTCTAGATTCAAGTGGCACGAAGTGATAGACCTTTTCATCCATTAACAGGGAGAAATATTGATATGCTAACACCACTCGAATGTACTTGCCTTCTTCTTTCACATAATAAGGTTTAAAAACTTTTATCGAAAGCAAATTGGACACCTCCTCAAAATTACCGCATATAAATTAACTCGAGTATTACTCTTATTTTACATTATATGCAACAAATAAGAAAGCGTTTACACTTATATTTTTTATTTTTCTATTTCCTCTGAAATCATAGTAATTATTTTTCTTATGCGCTATACTAACAAATAGATTTTTTGTTTAAGGAGTTCTACTCTAATGATGAAAAAATTACGTATTAAATTTTTTGGCGGACGAGTTATTAAAACGGGGTTAGCTGTATTTTTAACTTCCGCACTTTGTGAATGGATTGGATGGCCTGCGGTATTTGCTGTGATTACAGCAATTGTGACAATTGAACCAACTGTTGCTTCTTCCATAAAAAAGGGTATCGTACGCTTTCCTGCATCTGCGATCGGCTCATTCTATGCAGTTATATTTATTTATTTTTTCGGTAATTCACCTATTACCTATACTTTAGCAGCTTTATTTACTATTATTACTTGTTTTCGATTAGGCTTGCATGCAGGTTTGCTTGTCGCTACGTTAACCTCTGTCGCAATGATAGAAGTAATTCACGCAAACCTTCTGGTATCATTCCTTATACGCCTTGGAACAACGACGATCGGGTTACTTGTGTCAACTTTGGTTAATATGTTTGTTTTACCACCAAATTATACAAAAAGAATATCAAAGAATTTCGAAGAATTACGGAGGAAAACCGGTGAGGAACTTGGAATGGCAACTAAAATACTAATTCAAGATGAAAACAATACACTGGGACGTGGAGAGGTTGACCAGAGATTTCAGCAGTTGAAGGTTGCTTTGGACAAAACAGAGGAATTACTGCAGTTCCAGACAGATGAGACGAAATACCATCGTCTTCAGGATGATGCGAAAAGATTGTTTGAATTAGAGCAAATTAATGTAGCAAAATTAAGACTCGTCCATTACCATATAGGCAACTTAATTAATACTCCCATTCAAACAGTTTGCTGGTCACAAAAAGAACGTAAAGATATATTAAGGATGGTAGATACATTAGTTGACTTCATGAAATATCCCAGTCATTATAAAGCAAAGGCTTATAAACAGCAGGTGAAGAATTTAATGGAGCACTTTTGGAATAACAATAAACCACAGGGCAAAGAATATGAAAGTCTGTTCTCATCTGAAGTTATTATTTTATATGAATTGTTGTCGATCTATAATTTAACCGAAGAAATTATTAAAAACAGTCATGAAATGTCCAAATAAAAAGAACCAGATTTGCCATCTGGTTCTTTTTATTTATCACTACGCTATGCATCCTGATACTTTTTCTAATTTTCACTTTTTTTAAATTTTAAATTGTCTGATTAACCCATTCAGCTCTTCCGCCAGCTTAGCTAGCTCATTGGAATTGGATGATATTTCTTCCATAGAGCTGCTTGCTTGTTGAGCGGAGGCCGAAGTTTGCTCAACCCCTGCGGCAGATTCTTCGGATATTGAGGCAATCTCTTCCACAGCAATATTGATCTCCTCACTGCTCTTTGTGATATCTGCCAAATTGTTAGTAACTGTCTGGATACTGGCAACCATATCATTTACTGCAATATTGATTTTACTGAATGTTTCACCAGTTTGCTCAATCTGCGTAGATCCTTGTTCCACTTCATTATACCCATCTTCCAGTGAGTGAGTTACATCTGAAGATTCTTTTTGAATATTGGATACAATAGTCGTAATGTCTGTCACTGAAGTAGCTACTTGTTCCGCTAATTTTCGCACCTCATCTGCAACAACAGCAAAACCTTTACCATGCTCACCGGCTCTTGCTGATTCAATTGCTGCGTTTAAAGCAAGCAAGTTTGTTTGCTCAGCTATATCTTTTATAACAGATACTAGTTTGGAAATTTCCTGTGTCTGTCCATCAAGCCCTCTAACTTTTTCAACTGCATCCTTTACAATAGAATGGACACGTCCCATTTGTTCAACAGAAGTTCCCATCATTCCCCGGCCTTCTTCTGTCATTGATAGAACAGTTGACGATACAGATTCTATTTTGTTACCATTTTGATTGGCTTCGTTTACTTTTTTAGAGAAATTCCCCATTTTTGCTGATACATCACTTGCATGGTTTGCCTGTGTTTCAGATCCTGAAGCTAATTCCTGCATTGTTGTTGCAATTTGCTCTGTTCCTGTTCGGACTTCATTGGAAGATTGGTTTAGTTCTTCACTTTGTGCACTTACTGTATCAGAAACTGTTGAAACCTGCAGAATAATCTTCCGCAAATTGTCGCTCATCGTATTCATCGCCAATGATAATTGACCGATTTCATCTTTACCAGTATAGGTAAGATTATCACCACGTAAATCACCACCAGCAATTTTATTGCTAACTTCTACTACCCGCTTCAAATTTCCTGAAATAATCTTGGTTATTAACACCAGTAAGATAACACTTACAATGATTGATACAATAGTCGCAGCGAACAGAGCTAACATTGCAGTAAACTGGCTCGACTTTGCATTACTAATAGCAATCTCTCTTTGTTCATTAACTAGTAATTTAAGTTCTTCCAACTGATCAACTGCCTGCATTTGAGCTCTGTTGGCATCAATCGCAACTCTTGAAGCAACACCTGCTTCTCCTTGATTCATGTATCCTACAATTTCATTAAAACTGCGATTCACCTCTTCATCAAGTCTGGAAATTTCACTAAATAATGCCTTCTCTTGTTCTGTGTCCATTCTTGCTTCAAGAACATTCTTCAATTCATCAAACAGTTCTTTCCGTTCGTTAAATTCTGCTTCTATTTCCTTTGTTGGGGTATCCATATAGGAATATATCCTGATACTTTTCGCCCTTATTAATGAGCCCATTTCCGTAACGGAAACAGCCCGTTCACCCCTTCTATCAAGCGCATCAATTTGTGATTCAATGTCTCTTAAAAATAGTGCGACAATAATCGTAGAAACAATAAATAATAGCAATACAACACCTAACATAACCCCGTACTTTGTCCCTATTTTCAGATTGTTTAATAGCTTTTTCACATAAGATTCCCCCTGTCTATGCTGATTAATTGACGATAAGTAATACGCCTTATGAGTCTATACTATCATGATAATAGATTCATATCTATATGAAATGTAGTAATTTTTACTATATTGCCTATTTATTTTCTTTTCGAAGGAATTTCGTTAAAATAAATACAGGGGTGACAATTATGCAATTTACAAATATTGCGGAGAATGCATTGATGGTTAAGTTAGGGGAAACGATTGATATCAGTACCCACAAACAGCTGATTACATTACAACAGCTGATTAACACAAGTAGAAGATGTGGTTTAATAGAGGCCGTCATTGGCTTTACGACATTGACCGTGTACTTTGATCCATTAGTAACCTCTCACTCCGATGTGAAAAAGTTGGTAATTAATTTAAATACTCATAATAACGAAAAAGTGTTTACACCTGTTATTCATCATATCCCTGTCTGCTATGATGAATTATACAGTCCTGATATTAACTATGTTGCAGATTATCATCAGTTATCTGTTGAGAAGGTAATAGAACTTCATATATCAGCAACTTATACTGTATATTTCATTGGTTTTTCACCAGGTTTTCCTTTTTTAGGCGGCATGTCAGGAAAATTAGCAACACCTAGAAAGTCTGCCCCTCGCCCAGTTATCCCGGCTGGATCTGTCGGCATAGCCGGAAAGCAAACAGGTATTTACCCAAGTCAATCACCAGGAGGCTGGCAAATAATCGGCAGAACACCAATTAAACTAGTACAACTAAATCAAAAACGACCAACGTTATTACAACCGGGAGATCAAATCAGATTTTATCGTATTAAATCGGAAGAGTTTATGCAATTAGCAAATGGTGAGGGATTATAATGATGAAAATTATAGAAGAAGGACTACATACTACTATTCAAGATCTGGGAAGAGTAAATTATCAATCATATGGATTTTCACCAGGTGGGCCTATGGATAAAACCGCAATGAGAATCGGCAATTACCTTGTTGGTAATGAAGACAATGAAGCAGTATTAGAAATGTGCTTCATTGGTCCAACAATCGAATTTACCTGTGATAGTGTCATTGCTGTAACAGGTGCCGAGATGACTGCTTTTTTAAATGGCAAAGAACTTCAGCTCCATCGCCCTGTTCCAGTCTTTAAAGGTGATAATTTACAATGCAGAGCATGCAAAAAAGGAATTTATGCCTATTTATCTGTAAAGGGTGGAATCAGGGTAGAAAAGAGACTTGGCAGCCGAAGCATGATTGCAAGATACAATGGAGATGATTTCCTTGCAAGAAAGATAAAAAATAACGATCAATTACCGATTCAGCCATTTGCAGTCAGCAAGGCTATTAACTGGAAACTGAATGATAGAATATTTAACTATATCCAAAAAGAAGAGACAGTTGTTCGTTTCCTTAACGGCGCACAGTTTGACTGGTTTGCAGATAACGGTTTAAGCGATATAAATTGGAAAATCTCCCCTAAATCCAATAGAATGGGCTACCGCCTGATTGGTGACAGAGTAATTGAGACAATCCATGATAAACAGCTCTTAACCGAACCAGTGCAATTTGGAGCAATTCAAATCCCACCAGATGGCATGCCAATTATTCTGATGGCAGATGGACAACCTACTGGAGGTTATCCCAAGATTGGTCAGGTTATTCAGGCAGATCTGCCGAAACTGAGTCAACTGACTCCTGCAAAGTCTGTAAAGTTAGAGAGGTGCACGATGGAATCAGCAATACGGGAATTAAAATCTCAGGAAAACTTCCTCTCTCAGCTTAAACAAATAATGTTATATAGATGGAGGGAAATAGGAGATGGAATTAAATTGTGACTTGGGAGAAGGCTATGGAAAATACCAGGTGGGTAATGATATACAGATAATCCCACTAGTTGATGCAGTTAATATCGCCTGTGGTTTTCATGCAGGTGATGTCAATACAATGAAATTAACTGTTCAGCTCGCAAAAAAGCATAATGTCCGTATTGGTGCACATCCGGGTTTTCAGGATTTACAAGGTTTTGGAAGAAGAAAGATTGATATGGATACCTCAGAGATATATGGAATAATATTATATCAATTAGGTGCACTTTCGGCTTTTACAAAAGCCCAACATACAAAGATTCATCATGTAAAGCCACATGGTGCCTTGTATAATATGGCGTGCGAAGACAAGTCGATCGCTCAATCCATTGCACAGGCGGTATATGACTTTGATCCCGGATTAATACTGTACGGTCTTGCTGACAGCCGATTAACGGAAGCAGGCGAACATATAGGCTTATCTGTAGCACATGAAGTATTCGCTGACAGGACGTATCAGCCTGATGGAACACTTACCCCCCGCAGTGAGGAAAATGCAATCATTCACCGTACCGAAGATGCGCTAAAGCAAATACAATTAATAAGAAAAGAACAGGCAGTTGTTGCAACAAACGGACAGAGAATAAAAATTAAAGCAGATACGGTTTGTGTTCATGGAGACACTCCAGAGGCAATTGAATATGTTCAGAAACTAAGAAAATATATTAAACCATAATATAAGACTTTTGATCAGTGGGGTTTTTGATTCCCCACTAATCTTTAGCATTACACATTTGGCACTGCGATAAATGAACGTTATGACTTTATATATTTTCGGATTATTAAGATAATCAATATTGCACTTAATAAAACTACGCATACTACTACCCAATTAGTCTCTTCTTTTTCAATCATCTGACTTGATTCCAATCCTTTTAAAGAATCATTTCCATCACGGTATGGTTCTTCACTACTTTCACTGTATTTTACTGGTTTTGTTTGCAGCTCAGGCACGATGTCTTCTTTTGCTGCCAAATGAAATGTTGCAAGTTCCAAATCTGCTAACTCTTCTTTTTTTCTGAACTCTATTATATCCTCTCTCATAAATAAGAAATATTGATCCTTATTATAAGGCTGAATAGAATATGCTGTCTTATCTGATAAACCGGGCACAATTCGAAACGATGCTATTTCCGCAAATTCGGTGGATCCGTCATCTTGTTTTACTTGTAATCTATTATCCTGATTTACTAGATAGAAACCGGGTCTATTTTCCGACTGAAATGAAACAATATTTACCTGATCTGAACCAATTAGCCCAGGGGTCTGATGCCACCTGAAATCATACTGCTCCTCCTCCGCTACACTCACAACCAGTCTCTCGTCGTTTATTCTTAAAGCTAGATTGCCTCCAGCCTGCTGAATAAGATAACTTGGACCATCTGTACCTGATGCAGTTGGTGTAACAGGTGAGGCAATCAGCCCGTCCTGATAATATATTTCTTCAATTGCTACACTTCCATTAGATCTTTGTTTTTCAGTAACCGGCTTAGAATGATAAATAAAGTAAGACTGTTCCTGAAAAGAAAAAATATTGGCATAAAAAGGTGCAATCTCTGTGCTTTCATCCATTATTATACCCTTATATTCCCAAGGACCTGCTAAATTTTTTGCAGTCGCATATCCAATTACTTGAGGAGAATTAACTGTAAATGTCATATAATAAGTATCCTTATGTTGGTGAATTTTTGCTCCTCCTGCAAAACTGCCTTTAAACCCATTTATGTATACTTTTTTAATTGAATTTTCCAGATCAACCATATTTTCTTTTAATTTCACATAATAAAGATTGTTTTTTCCAAAAAATAAATATGCTTCACCATTTTCATTCATGCTTACTGACAGGGTACTCTCTTTCCATGCTACTCTCTCCACATCGTCTAATTCATCCATCATATCTGGTGGAATTACGGATACAGCTGATGTATCCTGCCATTCCTGAACAGGATGATCTGATTTTATTACGTCTACTCTATAGTCTGGAATATTATCATCGCTTTCGGTTAATACATACCAAAAAAAATCATCATTTTTTACAATAAGATGAGAAGCTTTCACTGTACTCCGATTTGTCATATTTATTTTAGGTTCTTCAAATTGACTTTCTAATTTCCAATTCTCTAAATCCATTGAAGAATATACATTCCATTCTTTCTTCCCGTACGTATTGCCTTTCTTTTCCATGTCAGTAGCAACATAATAGTACACTTTACCTTCATAGACGATTACAGCTGGAACGGAAAATGACTTATCCTTCATAATCGGATTATCCGCTAATACCTCTTGCGGGATTAAGAACAACAGCAGTAACCAAAATCCGAGACACTTCCTCACAATTTCACCCCCGTTACCTTCCCTGGATATGAAGTATTATATATAACGATACATGATAATACAATCCGGATAGAGAAAATACAAAACCACCTCACTCAAATGAGGTGGTTAACGGTACCGGTATTTTAATAAACATTGATCTAAAAAGTCTGTTGGGAGCTTTTTAACAGCAGATTGCCAGACACGTATGTGTATAAAAGCGAACAAACTAATAAAAAGTGGAACTGCTAATGGTAAATAGATAGACATGAATACAAAGCTTAAACCTATGCAGGCAATTAATAAAATATGCGGCATTAAAGTCACTGTAGCCACAGAGGCATTTTTCCAAAGACTAATTCCTTTAAGATGGGATGTTACCACTAACGGGATAATTGAAAGCACGATTAAAAAAACAACTCCACCTGTAAACATCCATATTGCTTTGACAACAAATAATTCACTGTCAATTAAGGAATAAATAAACGAGTCATAATAAGTAAGTAAAATCAGAACAAATCCGGCATTTAATCCTAAAAACAATGTTTTACGGAAGTATTGCTTAAATGAATAGAAGAAACTCTTTCCAATCCCTAATTCGAAACCATTTTTTGACCATTCCATTACAACCGCATACAAAGCAATAGTTGCGGGAATAACGGTTATAATGCCTAAAGAAAAGAAAAACCAAAAAAGCTGCAATGTAATAAAACATGCTCCAACATATACTGAGCGAAATAGCATGGAATCACTTGAAAGCATCCAATCACCTACTTCTAAACAATTAATTTAGTTTTCTCTAGACATTATAGCCTTTTTTATAAAAAATAAACCTGTTTTTTCAATAGTTATATTATCTCACCAGACTCTCTTATAATTAATTCGGGATCTACAAGGACAGATTGCTGTACTTTCCGGTTGTTTATTAAGTCATGAAGGATATTTGCAGCCAGTTTGCCTATCTTTACCTGATCCTGCTTGACTGTTGCTAGTGACGGACTACTGTAACGGCAGGCTTCAATATCATCACAGCCAATCACTTTAAAATCATGAGGAACTGATTTCCCTGCCTCCTTAATTGCTCGAACAACACCTAACGCCATCATATCAGAAGCAGCAAAAACCCCATCTGGTAATCGGTCGTATTGCAAAATCTCCTTCATCTTTAAATATCCACTTTCTTCGAAATAGTTCCCATGCTTTATCCATTCTTCTTCATAATGCATACCATAATCCTTTATCCCTTGTATAAATGCATCTTTTCTAATATTGGAGATAACAGAGTCGACAGGTCCTCCGATATATGCAAGCTGCCGGAGACCATTTAAATAAAAGTATTCTACTACCTGGCGTGATATCTTTTCATTATCTGTCATTATAAAGCTTGATTTTTCCCCTGTTAGTTTTAAATCTACCGCGACTGTCGGAATATCACTCTGATCAAGCCGGTATACAGCCTCCTCTATGTGTTCCCCGGCAATAACTAAGCATCCATCCAGCTGATAGTGCTTTGCTCTTGCCACATAGTCCTCTTTCCCGATATTAAATGACTGATTGGAGAATATTAAAATATCATAACCCAATTGTCCAACAGCATTTTTAAAAGAATTGATTACTTGATTAAAGAAAGGGTGGTTGAATTCCACATTCACTTCCCCGGCATAAATCAGTCCTATCATGTTCGATTTTTTAGTTGCTAATGCTTTTGCTGAAAAACTAGGTTGATATCCTGTCTCTTCAATAATTCTTTTTACCTTTTTAATCGTATTCGGACTAATACTGCCTGTCTGGTTTATTACTTTGGAGACCGTACCTGGTGAAACTCCCGCCATTTTTGCAATTTCTCGTATGGTTAACTTCATATTATTGATCCCTCTATAGTCACTTTGTATATTTTATTTATTTGTCACATAATGATATTTCTTTATTACCTTATCAAAAATATAATACTGAATGAAAGCGATTGTACTTCCTGTTATGATAAAAAATACAGGTACATACACCGCAATCAATAAAAATCCGATGATTAATATTATACACGATAATGTAAGAAATAGATGAGAAATTGAAAGAAATAATGCCTGTTTTATACTTTCAAATACTGTTTGCCTGTACCGCTCGATAATATAACTTATATATACAGATATAAATACAAATATTACCAACATAAAACTAAACAAAACAGATATGAAAAATTCACCATTAAAATCTGCGGAATAGAGAATAGTCCAGTTTAAAAGCAGTATAAAGCCAGAAAACAATCCCAGAATTCCAGTAATAAAGCTCCTTCTGAAATTTTCTCTGAATTTATCGAAAAACAAGGAAGCTAATCCGTAATCCAGTCCATCGTGATGCCATTTGTTAATAACACCATACATAGCAGTTGTTGCTGGAAGAATAGTAATAATAGGAATACAGCAAATGAACCACAATACATTCAAAAATACGAAATTAGCAAAAATGTTAAGGACACGCAAAAAAATGTTCTCACTCTGCTCCATGCTTTTCTCTCCTCATTTCTATAAATTCCAGCACCTTCAGCCCTGTTAACTTTTCACTGCACCTTCTGTTAAACTCTGAATAAACAGTCTGTTTAACAGTAAGAACACAATGATTAATGGTACGGTTGCCCAGAAAGTACCTGATAAAATCATTCCATTATCCCGCACATAGTTATCAATTAAACCACGAAGCGCTACTTGTATGGTAAAAGAGGGCTCATCTCTTAATACAACAAGGGGCCAGAGAAAGTCGTTCCAAATATACATGAATTTTATAATCGCTAATGTAGCAAAAGCCGGAATAATTACGGGCACTGCAATATTCCAATAAACTCGGAAGTTGGAACATCCATCAATTTTTGCTGCATCAACAAGCTCATCAGGTACGTTACTGCTAATATATTGTCTCATCCAGAAAATCCCGAATGCATCAATTAACCCGGGGACGATAATCGCTTTTAAATCGTTTAGCCAATCTAATTGTGTAATAATATAATATTGTGGTATCAATCCCAGTTGCGGAGGAATCATCATTGTGACGAGGATAGCTACAAAAAGAAAATTCTTCCCTTTAAACTGAAATTTCGCAAAGGCAAAACCGGCTAATGAACAAAGAAATAACACGCCTATTGTAGTTATAACGGATACAATAACGGAATTCCACATTGCTCCGAAGAAGTCTATTGTATTAATTACATTCGTGAAATTTGTCACCAATTCACTGCCGGGGATATATGCTGGCGGAAGACTGTTGATCGCACTGTTATCATTTGTTGCCATCACAAACATCCAATAAAAAGGAAATATCGATAAAAAGGCGGCAATGGTAAGCAGTGTATATAAAAATAACTTAGATACTGTATTTTTTTTCGTTTGACTTATTGTACTCATTGATAGTTTCTCCCCTTTCTATCTCCCTAACCGGTTCGCAACCCAAACGTTAATGGAAGACAAGATAATAATGATAACAAATAAAATAATTGCAGCTGCAGACGCCGGACCAAACGACAGATTGGTAAATGCTTCCCGATAAAGGTACAATACTACCGTTATGCCTTCTTCCCGATAAGTTCTGCCGATGAAAATTAGTGGCTCTGTAAATAATTGCAATGCTCCAATCGTGGAAGTGAATACCGTAAGAATAATAATCGGACGTAATATCGGAATTGTTATATATTGAATTTTCTGTCTGACTGTTGCTCCATCTATCTGGGCAGCTTCATACAATTCATTGGGAATTGCCTGTAAACCCGCTAAATAAATAATCGTATTATAACCAACCCACCGCCAGAAGACCATCGTCGAAATGGCGATTTTCACACCCCACCATGAAGTTGACCAACTAACCGCTTCTACTCCAAACCAACTCAAAATGACATTAAAAAGACCGAATTCCTGGCTGTTAAACATCACACCAAATACGATTGCAACCGCAACAGTTGAGGTAACATACGGCATAAATACCGAAACCCGAAACAATCCCTTCATTTTAATCAGTGCTGAATTGAGAGCATATGCGAGTATGATTCCAATCAGCAATTGAGGAATTGTTCCTAGTACCCACATAATTAGTGTATTGGCTAAAGACGTCCAAAAAACCTGATCCGTTAAAATCCATTTGAAATTCTGAAATCCGACAAACTCCATTTCACCTAATCCATTCCACTTTTGAAAACCTAAATAGAAACTGAACAAGATTGGAAATAAACCAAATATCGCAAAAAGTATAAAAAATGGTGAAATATAGAGGTATCCTGAAATAGCTTCCTTCTTTTTTTCTGTTAACAATGACTTTTTATGGATCACTTTTTTACTGATTCCACTATTTGTTTGATTCATCAATATACCCCTTCCATTAGATTAAAGCGGTCTAAAATTATATTAGACCGCTAATGAAATCATTTATTGTCTTTCCAGCTGAGAATTAATTCTCTCCAGTGCGGCATCCCATTCTGCCTGTGGATCTGCTCCTTCAACAGCAACATTCAGCAGGGCTGTACCTAGTTCCGTATCCACAATAGAATAGTTAGGCCCCATATAAACAGTTTTTACTGATTGTGCTGCCTCCGCGAAAATCTTTGCAGTTGGAGCACCATTGAAAAATTCATCCGTTGTTGCTAAGAAATCTTCATTTTCGTATACATCTGGTGTGGAAGGAAATAATCCAGCGATTTCAAATGATTTTAATTGCTGTTCAGGTGCAGTTAACCATGAAATAAATGCAAATGCTTCTTCAGGATGTTCCGATTCTTTAGGAATTGTTAAGAATGAACCACCCCAGTTTCCGGCACCTTCAGGGATTTTTGCGATATCCCATAGACCATTCGTATCGGGAGCATTTCCTTTTACATTTGCTACCATCCAGCCAGGTGCACCAGGTAAAGTAGCGTAAGTACCTTCTGCCATCGCACTGCCCCACTCAGGTGTCCACAAATCATTCTGGCCGATTAATCCTTCTGCAATCATCTTTGTTGTAAAATCATAAGCCTCTTTAACAGTATCTTCAATAATCAGTTCATCGTTCTCATTAAAATATTGCTGTTCTTCCTGGTCACGAATTGCATTAAAAACTAATTTAGGTGTATCTGAAATTGGTTTTCCAGTCTTCTCTTTTACTGTTTTTGCAGTTTCATAATACGCTTCCCATGAATCGATCTGTGCAGCTACTTCTTCCCTGTCAGTCGGAAGTCCCGCTTCCTCCATTACATCAATGCGATAAAACATAGTTGTCGGACCTACATCTGTCGGCAGTCCAATTTGGAATGAGCCGTCTGTCTGTGCCTGTGCCCATTTCCAATCAAGGTAGTTTCCTGCGATATCTTCTGCACCGTAATCATTCAAATTGTAGAATTGGTCTTTTGCCTGAAAGAACTTCTCAATGGAACTTATTTCTATTTGGGCAATATCTGGTGCACCACTGCCTGCTGAAATAGAAGTGAACAGATTATTGTGCATGTCATTCATTTCACCTTCGTTGATGTTTATCTTAACATTCGGATTATCCGCCATGTATTCTTCAACTAATTGATCATATCCAGTACTACCAAAAATCCAGAAGTCCAATTCCACTGCATCCCCACTTGCTTCTCCGTCACTCTCACTATTACCACTTTCTCCATTGTCAGTATTACCGGTGCTTTCACTATCATTGCTGCATGCAGCTAAACTTAAAAACAGAATGAAAAACATTGATGCCATTATCCACTTTTTCATAACCAAACCCCCAATTAAATTTTCATTAATAAGCACACAAAGTAAGAAGGAATATTATTGAAAGTATGACTGAACATTGATGTAAACAAAGGAAACCGGTTTCATTAAAATTTTAATAAATAAAGCGAGCATCTCACTGCAGATTGATGTAATCGCTTTCTAAGAAGATTATATGTCTCGAATTGGAAAAAATCAATAGTTTTTCATTAATTAATTATATTTATAAAGAAATCGTTTTCCTTAACGCTGGAAAATAACTCATATGAATATAAAAAAACTGCTTTCTATCTGATAGAAAGCAGTTTTTTTTATATTATTTCATTTCTGGTACAATTCTCACTTCTTTTTCCATTTCCGATTGACAGATAGGACAAGCAGGCTCTTTTTCAAAAGAGTAATTTTCCCGCATCCATCCTGAGCAATCATCACTGACACATGACCAGACATTAGTCTCTACATTTTTTACCGGTTCTTTTTGATTGTTGAAATAAGCCATTCGGCACTCCCTTTCATGGGTACTACTTCTATTATACGCTTATTTCATAATAAATACAAAGTTATTGAGATATTCCTTTAATAGCAAACCGGTAACAGTAATCTGTATTAGCGAACAACTTATATTCAGGGTGTGTATGCTGCCCCCAACTGTCATCACCTCCGACACCCATCTGCCAGCCATTTACTGTCACTGTTACTTTATCAGGTGCCGGAAGTTTATAATGATGGCTTGCTTCCTCCAGCTCTGTTGCACTGTAGTGAAGAACGTTTGCTTCAATTGTCGGATAACCGCTTATTCTAAAACCATTTCCAGCTTTGTTTGTTACTTCCATCCATCTGACTCCACATTTATTACCACTTTCCTGAGGTTTTAAATATGGCTCCATTTGATCGGATACATCACCATTATGAATGGCTATTTTTCCGCTTTTTTGACGATCCCAGTAGGTTTCATGTGGTCCTTTTCCATACCATTTTAGTTGATCATATTGTTGATCCATTTCCCACTGCATCCCGATGGCAGGTATCTCAGGTAAATCCTCTCCAGGCTGCAATAGTTGTTCTACTTCAATTGTTCCATCGGCATATATACTATATGTCAGCTTCATCACACTTACTGTTTCAGTTGGTAACTCATAAACGGCTTGCACTATGACAGAATTTCCATCCTCTGCAACTGTGACATCTGTCAGCTCCCTGTCATAACTTGCCTGGCGCCAGGTTTTACTGCGTTCATCGAGTTTACACCCACGATCATTATCTGTCATTGCTCTCCAGAAATGAGGGAAAGGAGACTTCCGGATAAGTTCTACATCATTTACTATATAGGATTGCAGGAGCCCGGTTGATTTATCAAAAGAGATCTCCATCTCATCACTGTTAATCTGGATTGCTTCCCCTGTTTCCTTTACATCAGGTTTTCCTTTACCAACCAGATTAACCGTCAATTCCGGTACTGCAAATTGTGCAAATGCCACTTCATGTTCAGGTTCCGCCCATTGCGGATCATGTTTATATCTAAAGGAAAGTGTAATTATCTGTTCTTTCTCTTTAGAGAAAATACTTTTATCGTAATCCACCTCAAATGTTGCTTCATTTCCAGGCTCTACCTCTAATTCCATTGTACCTGATTTGATTTCATTTCCTTCTTCCTCTACCTGCCAGAATAGCGTAAATTCAGACAGATTTGTAAACAAGAATTTATTCCGTACTTTGAACGAGCCTATTCTCAGGTTATCAGAACTTACTTCAATGTTCTGGTAACAATATTTTACTTCATCAAGCTTAGGAGATACCTTTCCATCTGCAAAAATCAGTCCATCTCCAGCAAAGTTACCATCATGTGGTGATTCCCCAAAGTCACCACCATAAGCTAAGAAGTCTACCCCATCTTCCGTACTGTGACGTAATGCCTGATCTTTCCAATCCCAAATAAAACCACCCTGTAATATATCGTATTTGTCGAATAACTCGGTATACTTGTGCAGATTACCAGTGGAATTTCCCATTGAATGACTATATTCACAAAGGATATACGGCTTTTTCTCACCAGGCATATTTGCATATTCTTCGATTTGTGCCGGACTTCTGTACATAGTACTTTCTATATCGGATGCTCTGTCAGACTCTCGATAGTGGAAAATTCCTTCATAATGCACTAATCTTGTCGGGTCAGCATTCTCGAAATAATCATGCATTTTAAGGAAATTGTCCCCTCCAAATGATTCGTTTCCAAGTGACCAGATAATGATCGAAGCATGATTTTTGTCTCTTTCGTACATGGATTTACAACGATCTAATACATTCTCTGTCCACTCAGGTCTGCTTCCAGGTACTGTATTTTCTAATGTCTGCTGACCATAATACCAGGAGCCGTGTGTTTCAAGGTTTGTCTCATCAATTACATAAAGACCGTATTCATCACAAAGATCATACCATTTTGGATGGTTAGGATAATGAGAGGTTCTTACTGCATTAATGTTATACTTTTTCATTAAAACAATATCATCAATCATATCCTCGACTGTTACAGCACGGCCACGTTCAGCAGTGAATTCATGGCGATTGACACCTTTAAAAACAATTCTTTTCCCATTAATATGCATTATATTATTGATCATTTCAAACTGACGGAAACCTACTTTTGTCGCAAATACCTCAATCATTTCGCCATTATCATTCTTCAGACGGAAAACCAGTGTATAAAGATAAGGAGACTCTGCACTCCATTTTTTCGGTTTCTGGACAGCTAATTCTGATTGAATTGATGTATGTTCAACTTCGCTGACAGCTAGAGAACTACGCTGAGTAACTACAGATTTTCCATTTTCGTCAAATAATTCTATTTCTAATATAGAGTTAGTGAATTTTTTAGTAAAATAGTTTAAGATATCTGCTTTTACTTCGAGAACCGCATTCTCATATTTTGAATCAAACGTTGTTCGAATACGATGATCATAAATGTGTAAATCCGGTAATGTATATAAATAAACATCACGGAAGATACCGCTAAGCCTCCAGAAATCCTGATCCTCTAACCAGCTTGCGTCAGACCATCGGTAAACTTCTACAGCTAATTTATTCTCCCCATCTTTCAGGTATGGGGTTAAGTTGAATTCAGCTGGTGTAAAAGTATCTTCACTGTATCCTACCAATTCACCGTTCAACCAGATATAAAAGGCGGATTCCACACCCTGGAAGTTAATGATAACTGGTTGTCCTGTCCAATTTTCCGGGAGTTGAAATGATGTAACATATTGACCAACTGGATTATAATTAGTCGGTGCGAATGGTGGCACAATCTTGTCATGCTCAATCCATGGATATCGTACATTGGAATATTGAGGATAATCATATCCTTCAAGCTGCCAATGGGCTGGGACAGAGATGGTATCCCACTCGGACACATCGTAATCCTCGTGATAGAAATCAGTATTTTTATCTTCCGGTTTGCTGGAAAAATTAAACTTCCATTTTCCATTCAGATTCATTACACGAGCTGCCTGCAGTTTACTGTTGCTTAACGCTTCCTTTTCTGATTCATATGGTACCGCTTCAGCGTGTTGCGGCATACGATTCAACTGGAAAATCTCAGGGTTATTATTCCATTCTGGATAACCATTTTCAGGCGCTTTGTAGCTAAGTTTTGATTTATTTAGTATCATAAGATAGTGCCTCCTCTAATATTTTGAAATCGCATTCATAAACAAGTAGACATTTATTTGTTACTAGATTAAAATATTTAGTAAAATTAGTCAAGTTAAATTTTACTTTATTTTTTATGGAGTAGTGTTATGATTAAATAATAATAAAGGACCATACGTCAAGAAAGGCATTTAAGGAAGGGTGTAATGAATGGCTACAATTAAAGATATCGCAGAAAAGGCAGGTGTCTCAATCGCAACAGTCTCGCGCGTTCTAAACTATGACCCTACCTTATCGGTAGGTGAAGATACTAAAAAAAGAATTTTTGAAATTGCTGAAGCATTATCTTACCGGAAAAACGCAACGAGAAAGAAAGTATACAGGCGTATTGCATTTGTGCACTGGGTGACAGAGACAGAAGAATTATCAGACCTTTATTATATGGCAGTAAGACACGGAATTGAAGAAGAAGCTGAAAAACATCACTTAAATTTACTAAAATTTGTTACGAAAGAGATTGATAAAATACCTGATGACATTGATGGACTAATTGCTGTTGGCAGATTCACCAGAAAGACTATTAATCAGTTTCAACAAAAAACAGAGCATATCGTTTTAATTGATTCCGACACAGAGCACCATGGCTGTGATGCCATTTTAACTGATTTCAGTTCAGTTATTAAGCAAGCTGTTGATCTTTTTCTATCAAAAAACCTCGATAGAATTGGTTTTCTTGGCGGGTATGGAATCCAATCATCGATTCCCGACATTCGCGAAAGATATTTTAGAGATTGCTTATCAACCTACGGGATTCTGGAGGAATCTCTAATTTTGCTGGAAGATTATAATGTGGAAAGCGGTTATCACATGATGAAAAAGTTCCTTTCCAGTCAAACAGATAAAAAAGTAGGCTTCATTACAGCAAATGACCCTATTGCGATTGGAGCAATAAAAGCATTAAATGAGGCACAGATTGATATTCCAGGCAAAGTTAGCATTATTGGTATAAATGATATCAGTGTTTCAAAATATATATATCCTGCTCTTACTACGGTAAGGATTGAAAAAGAGCTGATGGGCAAAACAGCAGTAGAATTACTCGTGGAAAGACTTAGGGATGAAAGAACCATCGCAAAGAAAGTGTACATTGATACAATATTAATCGAGCGCCAGACAACATAACAGTCTATGAAACATAAAAAAAGCAGCAGGCAGATTATCATCTGCTTGCTGCTATCCTGTTATGATTCAATTAATGTTTTTAACACTAACTCCGATAAGTCATCTTTTTTAGATGTTGCCGGAATAATGAGAATCCGATCATGAAACATTTCTCGATCTCTGAATACATCTAGATTATTTGATTTGATACCATAAACTGTACCTGTTCCAAAATCGAGCAATTCAATGTTTTTTTGTTCGAGCATGCTTAAGTCTACCACTTGTTCAATTGGCTTTAATCCTTCTTGGTCAATCAATTCTTCTGCAAAGATTTCATCTGTAATAATTAAATCTACTTCGCCTGTAGCAATCCGTACAATCAATTTTTGTACTTGTTCGTAGGATTGTTCTGATAGTTCTCCCCCATTATGTGTTATATTATCAACAGCGAAGCGGAAATTATCAAAGTGTTCCTCATTCATTTGTTCACCGAAAGCCCCAACTTCTTCATATGTAATGGAGCTTACTACCATCGCATTATATAGTTCCTCATCCTCTTTTACAATACTGGATATAATAGAGATGATCACAAACAATCCTACTATAATACCGATAATATGTAATTTATAGTATTCCCAGATATAATCAGCTGCCTCTTTAAAAGACATCGTTTTCAATGTTTCCAGCAACTTCTTCATCGATATTTATTCCCCCCATACTGTCCTGCTTTTTCCCATTAAATTATATCACACATAGAGGAACTTAAAATCGAGTGCATTGATATTTCACAAACTTTCCATGGTTTCTTTTTCATAAAATTATTATAACGTGGATTTAATTAGAAATTTGCTTATTCAACCAATCATATGCTTTCCGTCCACTAATCTCATGTCCACCTTCAAACATATCGTAACTAAACTTCTCTGGTCGGCTTTGATATGCTTCCTCTAATACAGTAATCGCTTCCTTCACGTGTTTATTAGGAAAAAGCGGGTCATTGATACCTGCTTCAACGAATAAGCCTCGGGGCGCTATTAAAGCGATCCATTCCGGAAGTTCTGCGTAATTTAATATACCAGGAACGTAGTTGTCTATACAATGTCTCATTGACATGATACTCCCCTTAAAAGTATTGGTAAAACCGGTTAACACGGTCGCTTTCACACGGGGATCCAGTGCTGCAGTATAAGCTGTGACGAGCGCACCACCGGAAAATCCCATCATTCCTATTCTCCCCGGTTCTGTATCCTGTCTGCCTTCAATATAATTCAATACTTGCCGGGCTTCCCAGACCCTTAATCCTGCTAATGTCTTTCCCTCCATTAGCAGATTTGTTGCCATTGCTTCACAGGAATTTTGTTTCCCTTGTTCCACATCCCTTGTTAGCATTCTTTCTCCGAATCCGATTACTTCCGGTGCAAACACTTTTAACCCGCGTTTCACCAGCTGGACGGCAAAGTGCTGATGGATACCAGGTATTCCTTCATCCTCTGTTCCATCCGCTTTCAGTCCAACAATTTCCTTTACTCCATAGCCATGTCCATGCAATGCGAGAACTGATGGATAAGTTTCCTTATCGTTATTTGGAGTCAGTACATACATCTTTATCTCCAAAACATCTGTAACAGGTAAGATGATTAATTCTCTTGTATACTCACCAAATTCTTTTATCTCCAATATTTCAGGTTGAAAAGCAACCTTTTCTTCTTCCAAATCAGAAAAGTCTCCAAGCAGGTTGAGCAGATTCATTTTGAGCGTTAATTTCCTTTCTACCGGACCCACTGCTTTAATAGAATCTTCCAGTGCCTGGTTATAAAATTGCTCGAACAATTGATCTAATTTATTCATTCGCCCAACTCTCCCTCTTTCAGTTACGTTTTTGAAAACGTTTTTTTCTGTACCTCTATTATATACATTTTTTAAATTGAAGAAAGGGATTAATCTAAATTACAATCAATTGTTTTGATTTTTTTATAAAAGTATGACTTTTAATCAGTGAAAAATCTTGCCTCCCGCTATATTAGCGAAAGTTAAAAAAAGCCTTAGGCACCTCTGACTCAAACCTGAGTAGTTCATTCGTCACTGGGTGCATGAATGCTAATATATTGGCATGTAAACCAAGTCTTCCAATCGGATTCACAGAAGAACCATATTTCTTATCCCCAACAATTGGATGGCCTAATTCCTCCATATGTGCTCGAATTTGATTTTTTCTTCCTGTTTCCAATTGAACGGACAAAAGTGAAAATTCCTGATTTGATTTAATAAGTTCATAATGTGTTATTGCTAATTTCCCATCATTCGGATTTTGACTGGAATACATTTTAAAAACTTTATTTTCTTTCAGCCAGCTCTTAATCGTTCCTTTGGTCTGCTGTAAAGCACCTTCTACTAATGCTACGTATTTCCGCTCTTTAACGATTTTCTTCCAGTTATTTTGCAATTCATTTTTAACTTTCTCTGTTTTTGCAAAAAGCATTACTCCTGAAGTATCCTGATCTAGTCTGTGCACAATAAACACACGATTTTTTGGATGCAGTTTCTTCACATAATCCGTTAATTGCTTATAAGCTGTTAATGACTTTTCCTTATTAGATGCTATGGAGAGTAATCCAGCGCCTTTCTCAATTACAATGATTTCCTCATCTTCATATAATATATTCATATTTGAAAAATCGGCTGCTTTTGCTGCTTTATTTTTTTGTATTTCTACAAGATCACCTTTTTTTAACTGATGGTTATGCTTTGTTACATTATTACTGTTTACATAAACCTGGCCTCTGGTAAGAATGGACTTAACAGAGTTTCTGCTTCTTTTATCCATCACCCGTAACAGAAATGGCAGTAATTCATTTTCCTCCTTTACCTCAAAATAATTTATATTCGGATTTTGCCTTTTTTTATTCATTTATATCCTCCATTCATTAACTGACCCTATTCATTATAACGTTTATTCTACTAAAAAGAACATCTATCCAATACATAATTACCTTTCGTAAAGACATGCTAATCTTATATCAAATAATCGAATCGGAGAGAGATGGGTGACTGGATTTCCATAATTCTTTTTATTGTTGTAATTATTTCATAAATGTTAAACTTTCCCTAGTTTAACAATCGGACTTACATTAGGCCATCATTTCTGGAGAAACAGGCAGTCAATAATATTGTTAGCAGTCTTACCGGTATTAATAATTTTAAAGGTCCGGTTTAGTTGGAATTATTAGATATTCAGGAGGAATTGAAGGATTTGTTAACTTTGAAAAAGAATTGACACAAAAATAGAAATGGAACTGCAAAGTCAGAGCATCACTTCTGACTCAAACAGTCAATATGTACGAAGTATTCCTTTTAATATCTTTGCTATATCGATGATTTTTATTGGAACCCTTTTCGTAATCTTCCTTTCCAGTATCTCCAGCCAGGTGTGGAGATACTGAAGATATAGTCTATCTGTGCCAGTCAAATTCTACAGCCCGCAAAAATGCTTTTGCTAATACCGTATGACCAGTTGTATTCGGATGCACGCGATCCCAAGCAATATTTGCCGGATACAAACTTTTCATAACCTCATTAAACGCTTCCTGTGTATTCACAAAAATGCAGCCATGCTCTTCAGCGATTTTTTTAACTTCTGCCCCATACTGATCCATAGTATGACGCATTGCATCAGATTTATTAGGCTCTATGTAAAACGGAGTCATAAGAATAATATTTTCTGCTGAAGATTTTGTGGTCTCAACTAATTGTGTTAGAGTTTCTTTGTATTCGTCGATATATACATGAATCTCCTTCATTAACGGTGAATCATACTGTCTCCATACATCGTTTATTCCAATCATAATACTTACCCAGTCAGGATTTTGTTCTATTACATCTTCTGTCCATCTTTCCTTCAAATCACGAACAGTGTTACCTGAAATCCCTTTGTTCACAACCCTGATCCCTAATTCAGGGTAGGAGGATTGAAGAAAAGCATCCACAATGGAAACGTATCCATTTCCTAACGCTTGAAATAACCCTTCACCATGAGGTTTAGCTCGATCACAGTCTGTTACTGAATCACCGATAAACAATAATTTTTTATCTTGTTTTAATAACATAATCCAGCTCTCCATTCCATTTTAATAGTAAAAACTCCTTATCTTTTATTATATAATTATATCGGATACAAAGGAAGGGAATAAACAGACTTTTAGTTTAAAATAGCGATAAGTGAAAAAGCCCCAGTACCAGGAGGCTTTTCCGTTCAATGTTTTTACTCAAATGTGTACATCACTTTAATCGCATTGCCCTTTCCTGTTAGAATCCCGAATCCCTCTTTTGAAAGTTCTGGTAGTAATTCATGTGTAATTACTTTTTGATACTCCGGGTTCCTTGAGACTATTTCTAATGCAAGTTGGAAATCCCGATCCGTATAAACCCTGACAAATTGAATTGATAATTCTTTAAACATCGATTGTAGTAGATTGACTTCCCCAGGTTTCTTGTAAGCCGCGACAATAATTATCTTGCCTTTTATTTTTGTTATGTCTATGATGTCTTTTAGCACGGAGGGATGCCCCGCACAATCAAATACAAAATCTGCCCCTATCCCATTCGTTCCAGCCTCAATTACATCTTTTACACTCTCTTTCTTTGGATTTATGGTATTAAAGCCAAGATTACTTGCATGAGACTGTCTATATTCATTCGGTTCAACAATTGTGATATTCGTTGCACCGAAGTTTCTTAATGTTAAAGCTAAACAGATGCCTATTGTTCCCGCTCCAAATATTACCACACTGTCACCAGGGGTATACTGTCCTTGTCTAATCGCATGAACAGTAACTGCAACAGGTTCGATTAGGGCACCTGCTTTCAACGGCATATCTTCTGGCAGAGGATATACGTTTTCTATTGGTACCTTAACGAATTCTGACATACCTCCGTCACTGTCGATACCAATTAAGCGTAAATTCTCACAGACATGACTGAGGCCCGCTATACAAGTAGAACATTGACCACACTTTATTAACGGATTAACTGTTACTTGTGTACCTATTTTAAATTTCTCATTCTCAGATGCAATCGTTCCAGAGAATTCATGACCTAAAATCAAGCCAGTTTTTGCCCGTGGATGTGTACCCGAATAAATGTATAAATCACTCCCGCAAATACCTGCAAATGCTGACTTAATTAATACATACCCTTCTTCCTTTACAGGTTTCTCTCTGTCTAGACATTCAATTAATTCAGGAGCTTCAAACACAATAGCTTTCATATTTGTCATCCTTTCATTATACGATTATTCGCCTGTGAGGAGACCAAATACATCAGGCAGCCATAACGAAATAGCCGGCACAAAAGTTACCAGAAGAAGAACACCTATTATCGCAATAAAAAACGGCATGATCGGCTTTATAACATTTTCGATCTTTAACTTAGCAACTCTGACACCAATAAATAAAACCGGGCCAACTGGCGGTGTGATCGTTCCAACACTAACATTAAGAACCAGCATAACACCAAAATGAATAGGGTCTATTCCTAACTCCATAGCAATAGGTAAAAATATTGGTGTGAAAATCAGGACAGCTGGGGTAGGATCCATAAATGCCCCAACTAGCAGTAAAATAAGATTCATAATAAGAAGTATTACAATCGGGCTATCTGATATGGACATCAATACATCAGAAATAAGACCTGGTATATTTGTAAATGACATTACCCACGCCATAATGGTAGAAACACCAATTAAGAACACAACAATAGAAGTTGTTTTAGTGGCTTCTATTAATATACCTGGCAAGTCTCTTATTTTAATTGTCTTATAAATAAAAGAAAGAATTAAGGAATATATAACAGCTATGGCTGATCCTTCTGTTGCGGTAAAAATCCCTCCAATAATACCGCCAATAACAATTACAATTAAAAGGAGACATGGTACAGCATCTAAAATAATATAAAATTTATCCTTCCAGCTTATCGATAGTTGAGATTTGTAGTTACGTTTTTTTGAAATAATCCAAGCAATAAACATACAGCTTAATCCCCAGAGAAGTCCGGGAAGATATCCACCTAGGAATAAAGCCGCAATAGAAGTCCCTCCGCTAGCCAGAGAGTAAACAATCATAATATTACTAGGAGGTATAAGCATTCCTGTAGGGGCGGATGAAATATTCACAGCTGCACTAAAATCACTATGGTAACCCTCTTTTTTTTGCATTGGTGACATAGTTGTCCCAACTGCCGCAGCAGCTGCCACGGCCGATCCGCTTATAGATCCAAAGAGCATATTAGCTATTGTATTTGTATGAGCTAAAGAACCGGGCATCCTTCCAGATAAAATTTTGGCACAGTTTATCAGCCTTGTGGCGATTCCCCCGTTATTCATAATTACACCAGCTAAAATAAAGAAAGGAATTGCCAGCAAAGAAAAAGAGTTCATTCCGGCAAACATGCGTTGGGAAGAGGATAAAAGCGCATCATCAAAACTGAGTATATACATCATTGCTATCATCGATGAGATTCCTACACTAACACTAACCGGAACGCCAATGATTAAAAATACAAATATTCCAATTGCCAAAATTAATCCTACAACTACAGCAATATCCATCTAAACTCTCCTTTCATTGGCGTTTTAGGTATTAGTTAATGCTCTGTTACTAATAAGCTGATAAATGTTATACACACAATAAAACATAATGCATAATCCACTTATCGGCATGACTGCATATAAGTATCCAACAGGTATTTGCAATGTTGCATTTGCCTGGTTCCACGCAATTTCCACTGCAGCAATCCCACCTATCAGAAGGACAAACAATGCAAACACTGCATTAATCATCTCTATTATCACTTCAGTTATTATCCTGATTTTTTTAGGAAACTGCTCCTTTACCATTTCTACTGCCATATGACCCTTTTCTCCAAATACAATCGCTGATCCAATTAAGACGATCCATACAAAACAATATTTTGCAAGTTCTTCCGAGAAAACACTTGGATTGTTTAATACAAACCTGGTGATAACCTGCCATGTTACAAGTATGACAAGAAAACCAAATAGTCCTATGCAAATAGTGGAAAGAGCATTATCTAATTGCTTCTTGGCAAATTCCATATTCTCACCCCATCACTATTCCATATCTCTCAGTTTCTCGTATATTTCTTTTGCCTGATCTGAAGTTAATTTCTCCTCTATTAATGGTTCAACTGCTTGCTGGAATGCCTCCATATCCACATCATTAAATTGAGCGCCTGCCTCTTCTGCCTCCTGTTTTGCTTTATCCACATCTTCCGCAAATAATTCGTACTCTAATTCAATGGCGTTTGCTAACTCTTCTCTGAATATTTGCTGATGTTCTTCTGACATCCCATTAAATAATTCTGAATTAATAATTAAATAATCTGGCAACATTAAATGTTGAGTATTACTGTAATATGGCGCTACTTCCACATGTTTCAAATCATTGTAAACAAGTTCATTATTTTCTCCGCCGTCTAACACACCAGACTGGATTGCGGTATAAACTTCACCTTGACCCATCGGTGTCCCAACTCCACCCATCTTCTCCATCATTTGTACATTTGTATCACTTTCCATCACACGTATCTTCATTCCTGCCATATCATCCGGCTTTTCTACAGGTTTCTCACCGTTATAAACATTTCTTACCCCGCCATGAAATGCACCGAGTACAATCATTCCGTCCTCTTCTACGGAGTGATACAGATCGTGAACAATCTCTTCATTATTGATAACGGATTGCTGATGTTCTTTCGAATCAAAGACGTAGGGTAAATTAAATACAACAAAATCTTCATTGAAGTTTTCCATTAAGCTTCCACCAACAATTGACATCGCAATAGTACCAGACTGTACCAGTTCTATTGTTTCCCTCTGGGCACCTAACAGTTCATTAGGAGACACTTCGACTTCGTATGCTCCGTCAGTTCTCTCTTTGATTTTCTCACCAAAATCTACCATTGCTTTGAATTGAGGATGTGATTCCGGCTGATTAAAAGCAACTTTAAGAACCTTTGTTTCTGAAGAATCTGTACTGTCACTTGAGGATTGACCGGAGTTACTGCAAGCAGAAAGCAATAAAGTTAAAACAACGATCATAAACCAGCAGAATATTTTTTGATCAATTTTTTTCACTATTCTCCACCCCTTATGCTTATAATGATTCTCTTATGATTAAAGCCGGTTCGAAACGGTAAATCCCCCCATCTCCAGTTTCCATTTTATTATTTATCTTTGTCAGTAATAGATTGGCAGCTTTTTTGCCCATGGAAAATGCTGGCTGGGCAATGGTGGTTAACGATGGATGATATATACTGGCAAAAATTACATCATCAATACCAATGATTGCTAAGTCTTGAGGTATCCTGATTTTGTTTGTTTTTACAAAGGCCAAAATTTCAAATAAGACCAAGTCATTCAATGCTAGAATTGCTCCCGGAGGGTCTTTCAGATTCAGCATTCTGGTTAAATGCACAGAAACTTTATCAAATGAAGTGTCTGCTATATACTCTGCTTTTAAAGGTATGTCATGTAATTGCAATGCTTGTTTATATCCATTAATTCTTTCAATTCTTGGAGTCAGGCTCTGAATAAGTGGTGGGGAGATAACACCGATTTTTCTGTAACCATTTTGAATAAAATTATTTACAGCAATTAGTGAAGCTTTTTTGTTATCTAACAGAACTGTATCAATCTCAATATCTGGTACAATTCTATCCATAAATACTATGGGATAATTTTCATTGGTTAGTTTTTTATAAAGAGCTATATTCCCGCCAGTTGGAAAAATGATCATACCATCCACTTGTTTAGCATAAAGCATTTCAATAAATTGCTTCTCTTTATCAGGATCATCATCCGCGTTACAAACAATCACGTGAAAGTGACGCTCATTACAAAAATCCTGTATTGACCTGATCACATGAGTAGAAAACACATGTAAAATATTTGCTACAATGACCCCTATTGTATTTGTTTGTTTTTGTTTCAGACTTCTAGCTAAATAATTGGGGCTGTAGTTCAAATCTTCAATCGCGCTTTTAATTCTTTCTTTTGTTTTCTCTCCCATATAGTCATATCTCTCATTCAAATATTGGGAAACTGTACTCTTAGAAACCCCAGCCTTTTTTGCTACATCAGTAATAGTTACTTTTTTCATTATTCACTCCTTTTTTATTCATTTAGCAAAATACTAAATCGTTTTAGTGAACCGGTTTAGTTAAATTATAGATTGTATGTAAGCGTTTTATGATTAAAAATTTCATATTTTTAATAAATCCCCTCCATTTACTTGTACAAAAATATGGTGGAACATAACTATCATGTTCTAAACAAAACACGAATGTCAGAAAAAAATAACTGCACATTATATGGAAACTGTACAATAACCAGAAGAGAGTAACTTTGAAATATTTAGAGTGAAATACCACCGCTTCGTCCGATTGCTTCCCATTCCATGAGGACGAGCCCACGGTAACTAATATGCTTTTGTCCCAGATTCTTTCACTTATACAAATATTAAAACCCCTGTATGAATACAGGGGTTCAACACTTCAATTAGTTATCTCTTAAGATGTTATAACTTTATCTTCGTCGAAGTTGCACCATCTTCAGGTGTGATTTTTTCTTCTCCAACTATATCAATGTGATAGGGGTTATTAACTCCTTGAACATCTACATCTATTTCATTACCATCCCGTTTTACTGTTACCAGTCCGATATCATTCCCTTGGGAATCTACTAACTTTCTGGTAATACGGGTACCTTCATCTGGCTGATAGATTCTTAAGGTTACATGATCAGTATAATCATAGACCGGTTTATCATCACTTGTTCCTATTGGCAAAATAGTATTCGGGCGAACAAATAAAGGCAGACTGAAATAATCATATTTATCTTTAAACCATGTTCCTCCTTCTATAATTTCGTCTGTCAGCAGATGGGTCCATTTCCCTTTCGGTAAATAGAAGGAACCAATCCCTTCATCATTGAAAATTGGAGCAACAAGGATGGAGTCACCCAGCATATATTGCCTATCCAATGTTTCACACAAAGGATCTTCAGGAAATTCCAATAGCATGGAGCGCATTACCGGAATCCCTGTTTTGCTGTTATTTACAGCTTGCTCGTATAAATAAGGCATTAAACTGTTTTTTAATTTTGTAAAGTGACGGGCAACATCGACTGCTTCTTCGTCAAAATTCCATGGTACACGATAAGAAGAGCTTCCATGGAAGCGGCTGTGACTGGAAAGCAATCCAAATGCTGTCCATCGTTTAAATACATCAGGTGTAGCAGTATTCTCGAAGCCGCCAATATCGTGACTCCAGTAACCGAAGCCAGATGTCGTTAAAGATAAACCTCCCCGTAAACTTTCAGCCATCGCATCATATGTTGAATCACAGTCTCCTCCCCAGTGTACCGGAAACTGCTGACCGCCAGTTGTTGCTGAGCGTGCAAAGACAACTGCTTCCGCTTCACCTTTTTCCTTTTTTAATAAATCAAAAACAACCTTATTATATTTGTAAGCATAATAGTTATGCATTTTTTGAGGGTCTGAGCCATCGAAGTATGTGACATCTGTAGGAATCCGTTCACCAAAATCAGTTTTAAATGAATCGACCCCCATATCCAGCAGTACTTTTAATTTTTGCTGGAACCACTCACATGCATCCGGGTTGGTAAAATCAACAATTCCCATTCCCGCTTGCCAAAGGTCCCACTGCCAAACATCACCATTTGGCCTTTTCAAAAGATAACCTTTTTCCGCTCCTTCATCGAATAAGTAAGATTTTTGGGCAATATATGGATTTATCCAGACACAAATCTTCAATCCTTTATCTTTTAAACGTTGCAGCATTCCTTCAGGATCAGGGAAATTTTGGTGATCCCAAAGGAAATTACTCCACTCAAATTCTTTCATCCAGAAGCAATCGAAGTGAAAAACGCTCAAAGGTATTCCTCGTTCTGCCATCCCATCGACAAAATAATTGACAGTTTCCTCATTGTAATCTGTCGTAAAAGAAGTAGATAGCCATAATCCGAAAGACCATGCAGGCGGTAAGGCCGGACGCCCCGTTAATGCGGTGTATCGACTCACTACCTCTTTAGGCGAAGGCCCATTTATGAAATAATAATCAAGGTACTCTCCCTCTACACTAAACTGTGAACGAGAAACCGTTTCAGAACCAAGCTCAAAGTTTACTTCTTCCGGATGATTCACAAATACTCCATATCCTTTACTGCTTAGGAAAAACGGGATATTTTTATAAGATTGTTCAGAGCTTGTGCCTCCATCTTTATTCCATATATCAACAGATTGACCATTCTTAACAAAGGGAGTAAATCGCTCACCTAGTCCATAAAGATGCTCACCTACCCCTAAGCGGAGCTGGGCCCGCATATACGTTTTATCTTCTGGTCCGGTAATCCAGGAAAGCCCCTTTGCATCAGCATCTGTCAGCAAACCATGCGAATTTAAAAAGGAGAAGGCAAAATGTTCCTTTGTCACATTTAGTGTCAGATCACCGCTCGTGAATGTGATTGATTCTTCTTTATCTTCAAACTTCCCCGTTCTTTTTTCGTTCAGTACTTCAAACTCCGGATATCTTGCCTTTCCACCTTTATAGTGCCATGTTTGTACACGAATCACATCATCACATGGGGAAGATATTTTTAATGTTAATAAAGGGCCATCTAACGTATCACCACGGTGATTAAGATATTTGCACGGCGCATATAGAGTAATCTGTCCATCCTCGTCATTTACCTCATGAATTAATTTAGGAAAGTGTATTTCATAACCTTTTCTTACCATCCAGTTGCCATCAGTAAATTTCATATTATTTTTCCTCCTTCAATATCAGTACATCATACCCGCTGATTTCAGCTACGCCTGAAAATGTTTGATCACTTAAGAGATCTCTCCACCTATTATTTGTTAGTTCAAAACTTGCATTTTCTCCATTATGATTAAGAATAAAGATGATTTTCTCGTCCTTCTTTTCCCGTGCAATCACTTCTACTCCATCATCTGAAGTGACATCAGTTGTAATACCTTTTTCCTCGCAAACAGTTAAAACAAAATCATTGACAAACGCTTGATCAGGACTTGAAGCAACATAATACGCAGTACCTTCCCCGTAACAATTCTTCGTAAGTACTGGCATTCCTTTATAAAAGTCATTTCCATATGTTGCTAATACTTGTGCTCCTTCTGCATGAATTAGATCAAACAGTATATTACACTGGTATTCACCCTGTAACTTTCCATATCCATTTTCAAAAACTATCTGATTATACTGTGCAGGCTCGAGAGCATCAATTTCCTCTGCCCAGACACCAACAAGGTCACGCAGTTCACCCGGATAACCGCCCAGTGTTACTAAATCGCTTTCATTAACAATCCCGCTGAAAAATGTCGTAACAAATGTCCCGCCACTGTCAACGAATGCTTTCAGACGATCTGTATGACCTGTTTTTATCATATATAACACTGGTGCAATTACAATATCATATTTACTTATATCCTCTTCAACAGAAATCATATCAACAGGAATGTTATTCTGATAGAAAGCATCATAATATTTATGCACTTCCTTCACATAATCAAGAGCAATAGATGGCCCGCTTGAAAGCTGAATGGCCCAGCGATTTTCCCAGTCAAACACGATGGCCACTTTTGCCTTCACTATGCTGCCAATGATTTTATCTCCAAGATGACATAGTTCCCGGCCCAATTGTGCAGATTCACGGAACACTCTTGTATGCTCGTTTCCTGCATGTTCTATTACAGCTCCGTGATACTTTTCTGTTGCCCCTCTTGACCTGCGCAATTGAAAAAACATTATGGTATCTGCTCCGTGGGCCACTGCTTGATAGCTCCACAGTCTCATTACACCTGGACGCTTTAACGAATTGTATGCCTGCCAGTTTTGCTGACTAGGTGTTTGTTCCATTAGCATAAATGGCTGTCCACTTTTTAATCCTCGCATTAAATCATGTGTCATTGCCGTCAAACTAACTGGTGTATCAATTGATGGGTAGTTATCCCATGACACAACATCCATTTCTTTTCCCCATTTAAAGTAGTCTAATTCTGGATATAAACCCATTAAATTGGTAGTTACCGGTGTTTTGGGAGTATGTTTTTTTAAAGCATTGCGTTCCAATTTAAATATCTCCAGAAGACTATCTGATTGGAAGCGGCGATAATCAAGTGAAATCCCTTGGAAATTCGTGTTTTGGCCATCTTGCCACTCCTCACTTAATCCATTTGGTGCAACAATTTCATCCCATTCGTAAAATGTATGACCCCAAAATCTTGTGTTCCACGCTTCATTAACAGCAACTAATGTTTTGTATTTTTGTTTTAACCAGATCCGAAAAGCTTTCTCACAATTGTCACAATAGCAATAGCCTCCATATTCATTCGAGACGTGCCAGACGAGGACTGCCGGATGATCTTTATAGCGTTCTCCAAGCTTATCTGCCATTCTCTCCGAATACATTCGATAAGTAGGGCTGTTGGGACATGAATTATGCCTTCCGCCAAATTTCCGTTTTCTCCCCTCAAAATCTACTCTGCGAACATCAGGATACCGTTTTGCCATCCATGCAGGATGTGCTCCAGTACTTGTAGCAAGACAAATATAAATCCCATCTTTGTATAATCGCTCAATTGTATTATCCAGCCATGTAAAATCATATGTATTCTCATCCGGCTGATTAAGTGCCCAGGAAAACACATTTATTGTAGCTACGTCAATTCCGGCAAGCTTAAACATACGCTGGTCTTCTGACCATATTGCTTCATCCCATTGTTCGGGATTGTAATCGCCGCCATACCAGATTTTAGCTAACTTCTCATTGATCATCTTCTGCCTCCTCCAAACATTTGTATAATATTCCCAGCATACCTGCATCATTATGGTGCTTACATGGCTCTACTGGAACTTCGATATCTTTCCATGATGGAATCATATTAAGCTTCTCCTCTAATAAAGTATATAAATCATCTCTGATACTTATGGCACCGCCAAGCAAAATTTTTTCCGGATTTACCGTTGCTGCCAGATTAAATATCCCATAGCTAATATTACAAAACCATTGATCCAGCAGATGCTTCACATCTTTATCTTTTATGGAATCATCGAAAATCTGTTCACCTTCTATAAAGTGATTTTCCGGTATATTCTTCAGTAATTTATATTGATGAATCAATCCGCTTGTTGAAGCAATCTCATGCATGTTTTTGTAACCTTTATCCATTCCATTTATGATCATCAATCCAAATTCACCAGCTTTATATGTATGACCATTAACTAACTGATTATTGATAAAAAGTCCGCCGCCAATTCCTGTTCCAATAGTCATACACACGAAATTACTGCAATCTGTCGCATTGCCGCTTAATTTTTCTGCAAGAGTTGCGCAATTCGCATCATTTTCTATGATGACTGGCAATTGTATCTCCATATTCAGCATTTTTAGAAGATTGCTGCCATGAAGTACATCAATTGCTCCAGCAAATTCTGCGTAACCAGAGTTTGGATTAATAAAACCAGGGAAGCTAATTCCAATTTTCTCTAAACGATAGGCGGATTGTATTTCCACTATTTTTTTAACAAGATCATTAAAGAAAATTTCTTTAGAAACCTTTCGTGTTTGATACTTACCTTTTTCCAGAAAGTCCCGATCTTCTGATAAAACACCATATTTTACAGTGGTTCCACCGATGTCGAAACATAGATATAACTTTTCATCCGCCATAATTGTCACTACTTTCCAGAATCCTGTTCTAACAGAGAAGCCTGAATCCAGTTAAATGGAAACAGGCTCTCATTATTTATTCGTTCGTACCCCATAGTTCCATAGTATCTTGAACCATTTTAGTCATCTCTTCATTAGCTTTGCTAATATTCATCGCTTCTAATTCTGCAATCATATCGTCCCACGCTTTGTCAAAATCAGCTGGATCTCCCAGAATTGCTTGAGTAATTCGTTGTTCGGTCAGATCGTCAGCTTTCTGTTGAATTATTTGTAGATCACTGCCAGCTGGAATGGTGTAGTTAAATGCCTGGCCATGCTTGGAAATTCCCAGTTCCTCGGTTGATGGGAAACAATCTATCCAGTTCTCCATCTCATATTCTTCAAGAACTTCTTTCTCAGCAGTATTAAAGTTCTCAATGATCTGTTCCTCAGAGTTTGGCGTTATCGGCTGGCCAGTTGAATCAACAGCACCATTTCCCCACTGCGGGAATGGATAGATATAGTAACCAACTCCAGTTTCTTTAGAATAGTCTTTATCATTATTCATTCTTTCACGATCATCTTCCTGCATTACACGCTTACCGTCTACGATATCGTAATTTTCGCCTTCAATTCCCCAGTTTACTAGAATTTGTGCTTCTTCAGATGCCATCCAGTCTAAAAATTCGAACGCCTCTTCCTGATATTCGCTGGTTGAAGAAATAGCTATTCCCCAACCACCTGAAAACCCATAATTTTTAAGTGATTGTGATTTGTATCCTTCTCCTAATGTTACTGGTAATGGTGCATAAGTTCTCCATTCCTTACCATCTGCAACTAATGCTTTATCTGCATCGGCAAAATCCCAATTCTGATCAGCAACAGACAGTACACGACCTGATGAAAGCTTCGAAATATACGTATCATATGTTTGAGTAAAAGATTCCGGGTCTAATAATCCCTTTGCATTCAATCCATTTAACCATTTAAAATACTCTTTCAGTTCTGGCAGCAGGAATTTATAAGTCGCTTCTCCGGTCTCATCATCTACTGCCCACTGACCGTCACCTGCTAAGCCAGCCGCAAAACCTGCCGGGTCACCTACTGTAATTAACCAGCGCCAGTCACTCCCAAGCAGTGACAATGGAATGGTTTTCTGACCATCAATTTCCGGGTATTTCTCATAATATTCTGTTAATGCAGCTTCAAAGTCTTCCAATGTTTTTATTTCCGGATAACCTAGTTCACGTAAAACATCTAATTGAATTTGGAAAGTACCGCTTGTTTCCCAATAAGCATTTTCCACACCGTAAGTTCCTACAGTATAAATGCTTGGATCCTCAATTGAATTACGCAATCTGTTTATCTGATCACCATACATTGCTTTCAGGTTTTCACCTTTTTCTTCAATTAAGTCATCAAGTTTGATAACACCGCCCGCCTCGATTAATTTACCTATATCGCCTTTAGCAAAAATTAAATCAGGATAATCTCCACTTGCGATCATTAGCGGAATTGCTTCATCATTACCACCCACCGGGTAATCCAACTCTAACTTTATTCCTGTTTCTTCTGTGATTTTCTGGGCAACAGGATCATTAAATTCTTTCTCCGTCCCATCAGCACTAAAAAAAGATAGTGTTATCGGATCCTCTGCAGATGGCTCCTCTTTTTTATCAGACTGGTCATCACCCTGGCCGGTTTCACTATCACTACATGCAGCGAGCACGAAGAAACCTAATAAAAAGATTAGAAATAGTGCCCAATTTGACAGCTTTCTTTTCATACATTAACCCCTCCATCTTTTCTTTTAAAATTGTATATTAATATGAAATTAATACCTTAACTTTTTACTGCACCTAATGTTAATCCTGTAACGAAGTACTTTTGCAAAAATGGGTAGACAAGCAGGATTGGTACAGTTGCGATAATGGTAATTGCCATTTTAATAGATTGTGGATTTGTCTTTCCTGCGATCACTTCCGCATTTTGGGAATTGATATCCCCACTTGAAATATTTGCATTATCGAGAATCTTCATCAGTTCGAATTGCAAAGTCGTCAATGCTTCATTACCTCTTGCATACAGGTAGGTATCAAACCAGCTATTCCACTGTGCTACTGCAAGAAATAATGCGATCGTTGCGATAACCGGCATACAAAGCGGAATAATTATTTTACTGAAAATAACAAAGTCATTTGCACCATCAATCTTCGCTGACTCTTCCAGAGCAACAGGTAAATTATCCATAAATGAGCGAATAACAATAACATTAAATGCTGTTAAAAGCATAGGCAAAATATATACAGAAAAATCATTTATCAAACCTAAGTTCCGAATTAACATATACTCCGGGATAAGGCCCCCGCTTATGAACATTGTTAATACAAGCAAAAGGCCAACAAAGCCATTTAATACAAAATCCTTTCGGCTCAATGTATATGCAAGCATCGTACTGGCAATAATTCCTGTTATTGTTCCAACTACTGTACGTATGATCGACATAAGAAAAGCTTGAAACAAGAGATCATTACTTCCGAATATTTCCTGATAATTTGCCAAGGTAAATTCCCGGGGCCAAATGTGAATACCACCTCGCGCTGTATCAACTGCATCATTTAATGAAATGGCCAAAATATTTAGAAATGGATAAAGCGTAACGACAATCACAAAGGCCATAAAAATTGTTAAAACGATATCAAATACAGTCCATTTTTTCTTCATCTAAGCGTCACCTTCTCTCTGCACAAAATCATTAGAATACCCTGCCTTCACCGATACGTTTTGCTACACTATTACAAATCAGTATAAGAATGACACTGATAACGGATTTAAAAATACCAATCGCTGTACCAAATGAATAACGAAACATACCAATACCGTAATCCAATGCATATAAATCAATAACAAGTGCTTTTTCCATCACTATGTTATTTCCTAACAGCATTTGCTTCTCAAAACCAATATTGATTAAATTACCTATATTTAAAATTAACAAGACGATAATAACAGCGCGGATGCTTGGTAATGTAATGTGCCACATTTGACGTATCCGGCTTGCACCATCTACTTTCGCAGCTTCATAAAGTTGAGGGTCCACTCCCGCCATTGCTGCCAAATAAATAATGGCGTTCCATCCAGTTTCTTTCCATACATCCGACAGTGTAACAATTCCCCAGAACATTTCGGGTTTTGCCATATAATTTATTGGCTGATCAATAATCCCTAATCCAACTAAAATGTTATTGAAAATCCCTTCCTGAGATAACATTGTAATGACAATATTCGCAACAATCACCCATGAAACAAAGTGAGGTAAATAAGAAATCGTTTGTGTCCATTTTTTTAATGTAAGAAACCTTAATTCGTTGAGCAGTAATGCGAAAACTATCGCCGATACTGTTCCAAACACAAGTCCGAGAATTCCCATACCTAATGTGTTTTCCAATGCTGTATAGAACATTGGTTCATTAAATAGATCTTTAAAGTGCTTCCACCCTACCCACTCTTGTTCAAAGAAACCGAATTGCGGTTTATAATCCTGGAATGCCATAACCCAGCCAGCAATCGGAATGTATTTAAATACAAGCAGCCAAATAACGAAAGGGATGGACATTAGTAATAAGGCTTTTTGTTTACTCGCTCGTTTCCAAAAGCTTTTGGTATACGGCTTTTTATTATTTTTAGTGATACCCGATCCAATCCTTATCTGTCTTTCAACAGGTGAGGATGTTTCAGGAAGATTTGATTGTGCACTTGCTGAATTATTTTCTCTACTCATTATCTCTCTCCTTACCTGGAAACCAGTTAATATGCCGTCTTCTTAGTTAATATTATATTAGAAACCGCTTTCTTAAGATACCGTTTAAAAGAGACATAAAATCATGTAAAATGGGGAGGTCGGAATCGGAGAGAGGCTCATTTTACCGTTTAGGTCCACGATTCCAAAAAAAAAAAAAAAAAAAAAAACACCAATAGAATTAATCTATTGGTGCCCTCTATTAATAATTATTCTATACCTGCTGTCCATTCTGATACCAATTCCTGGTTTTCTTCAACCCAGGCAGCAGCAGCTTCTTCTGGATCAGCACCATTACTGATCTCAAGCATAACACTTTCCATATCTTCTGTAGTCCAGTTAAACTGATCTAATACTTTATAAGCGCTTGGCAAATCTTCTTCCAGTCCTTGGCGTACCATTGTTGCAATATACTCTTCTCCACCAAATGTTTGTTCAGGATCTTCTAAATATTTCAAATCATATTCTGCGAACTTCCAGTGTGGCGTCCAGCCAGTTACTACGATAGGTTCTTCAGCATCAATAGCTTCACCAAGTGCTGTTGTCATCGCACCACCTGTTGATGTTTGAACTTCCCATCCTTCAAGTGCATAATCCTCTACAGCCTGTTCTGCTGATTGAACAACACCTGCACCTGCATCAATACCTGTAATTTTCTGATCTAATTCTTCTGCATATTCCGGTAAGTCGGCAATAGAATTAATATCCATATATGATGGTACAACTAACCCGATTTTTGCTCCACTTAAATTTTCTCCTAAGTCAACTAGAGCATCTTTATGAGCTTCATACAGATCACCATGGGTTCCAGGTAACCATGCTGCTACCATACCATCTGCTTCACCATTAGCTACCGCTTCCCACATTGCTGCATTATCTAATGCAGTAACCTTCACATCATATCCAAGATCTTCAAATACTTTACCTACAACATGAGTGGAAGCAATTTCTGAATCCCAATTTACATAAACTAATTCAATTTCTTTACCTTCGCCTACTGCAGCTTCTTCTGTCTCAGTTTCTTCCGATCCTGCAGTATCTTCAGAATCATCCGAACCACCACAAGCCGCCAGTACAAGAACAAGTGCAAGCATACTTGCAAATCCTAAGATTCTCCATTTGTTTTTTAACATAATAGATTCTCCCCTTTTTCTTATTGTTAATTTATTGAAACTCCCCTTAAGGAGGTTCTGACATTATTTACTTCCCTTTATTTAAGTTCTGTGTCATACGATCAATAATTATTGCTAAAATAACAATTCCTAAACCTGCCACAAATCCCTGGCCACCTTGTGACCGTTGCAAAGCTGATAATACTAAGTCACCTAAACCTGGTGCACCAATCATTGAGGCTATAACTACCATTGACAATGACAACATAACTGTTTGGTTAACACCTGCCATTATTGTCTTCTTTGCCATAGGTAATTCTACTTTAAATAATTTCTGTGATCCTGTTGTACCAAATGCATCGGCTGCTTCTACTAATTCACTGGAAACCTGTCGAATACCTAAATTAGTAAAACGAACGACAGGAGGTGTTGCAAAAACAACTGATGCAAACACACCTGGAACCATTCCGATTCCGAAAAATACTACAGCTGGAATTAAATAAACAAATGCCGGCATTGTTTGCATAAAATCCAGTATTGGTGTAATGATTATTTGTGCCCATCTGCTTTTAGACATCAGGATACCAAGCGGTATACCTATTACTACAGATATGACACTTGCAAATAAAATGAGTGTAAATGTAAACATTAACTCTTCCCATATATCCTGATTCAGGATAAACAACAAGCCGATAATAGAGAAGATTGGTAACCCGACTTTTTTACCGGAAATAAAAAATGCTAATAATGCGACAATTATGATGATAATAGATGGCGGTACTTCACTTAACAATTCAGCGGTACCTTCTATAAAGTCGCCAAATTCATTTTTTATTGGATCAAACGCGAATGAAAAAGCAGACTTAGTCCAGTCAACAAAATTATCTATCCATTCAGCTACAGGTAATTCAGGTAAGAAATCAAGCATGAGTCTCTGTCACCCCATTTCCATTAGCCAATGCCGCAATAACGGCACCTCGTACAATAATTCCTTTTAACTTTCCGTCATCCACTACAGCTACCGGTACTGGGGCATTATGAATGATTTCGAAGATTTCATGAATGGAGGTATCCGGTTGAGCAACCGGCATATCTGTGCGGATTATATTGTGTAAGTCTTTTTGTTCTTTTTTCCTTGCTTCAGATACATCATCGGCAGTGACATACCCTTTTAATTGTCTTGTCCGATCAACAACATAGATACTTGATAATCCTTGTTCACGCATTCGCTCCAACGCTACTCTTGGACCGTGTTTCTCAATATCAACTGTTTCCGGCCTTTTCATAATATGGCTAGCTGTTAAGACTTTCGAGCGATCCACATCCTCCACAAACCGTTCAACATAGTCATTTGCCGGGTTAACCAGGATTTCTTCCGGTGTACCGATTTGAACAATTGAGCCATCTTTCATCAATGCAATTCGATCACCAATACGTAATGCTTCATCCAGATCATGTGTAATAAAAATGATTGTTTTTTTCATTTTTTCCTGGAGATCTAGCAACTCATCCTGCATATCTTTTCGAATAAGTGGATCTAACGCAGAGAAAGCTTCGTCCATCAGTAATACTTCGGGATCATTTGCTAGTGCACGTGCAAGTCCTACACGCTGCTGCATACCACCAGACAATTGATCTGGATATTGATGAATAAAACTGCCTAATCCAACTAATTCCAACGCCTCTTTCGCTTTTTTGGAACGTTCTTCTTTTTTAACACCTTGAATTTCTAAACCGAATTCTGTATTTTCCAGAACTGTTCGAAACGGGAACAGACCAAACTTCTGAAAAACCATACTTAGTTTTTCTCGTCTTACTTTTCGTAGCTGCTCCTTTCCAACTTTGGCTAAATTCTCTCCACCAACTTCCACATCTCCATTCGTTGGCTCAATCAGACGATTCAATAAGCGCACAAGTGTTGACTTCCCACTTCCGGAAAGACCCATAATAACGAAAACTTCACCTTGCTGCACTTCAAACGTAGCTCGATTTACCCCTACCGTACAACCTGTTTTCTTCAGTATTTCTTCTTTCGAAGCTCCTTTGTCTAATAACGAGGTTGCTTCCTTCACTCTTTTACCAAATATTTTAGATAAATTTCTCACTTTAATAATAGACATGAATAACTACCACCTCATTTTCCCTAAGCATTTTGAATCATTTATTTTGCATCACTTTTTCTACTCTACTCTTTTTAGATGTAAATTTCAACCGAAACACTCAGTTTATTATTAATATTCAGTTTAAACTTTACAAAATGTATACGCTCTATTACGTTCATTATAGTATTTACAGAGAAATCTGATATATTCATTATTTGCTTTTTAAATATTTTTATGTGTAAAGTAGAAGAAGAGAAATTAAGGAGGGTGTCAGTATTTTATGGATGAGCAAATGGGAAATGAACCGTTCGAAAAAATAAATAACCAGATCATTTCGGAATTTTCCAAAACCTTAGAAATGTTCTCATTAAATAAAACCGAAGCCCAATTATTTGTTACATTATATTTAAATGAAGGACCAATGACACTTGATGAAATGAAAGAGGGCTTAGGGAAAAGTAAAACTGCGATGAGCTATGCTATTAGAAGATTGCTTGAATTTAATCTCGTGGAAAGGGTATGGCAAAAAGGGATTAGAAAAGATTTATATGAAGCACGGGAAGATCTTTATAAAAAATTTATGAAAACATATGTCAATCGCTGGCTGGAATCATTACATAGACAAATCAATAATCTTTCTGAAATAAAAGAAAATTTAGATGAATCATCTCACCAGCAAAAGATATCTATTGAACATAAGATTAATGAAGCAATTTCTTTTCACCAATCGCTGGAAGAAGTATTTGCTAAGATTAAGAAAAATGACTTCCTCTAAACCTTAAAAACAAGCACCCACAGGGAATGCTTGTTTTTTTGCTGCCTATTTTAATAAGACTTGTTCGATTTCATCCAAGGCTTTGTATACCTTTTCTTTCTCAATTAGAAAATCGAACCCTTCATTATTTTTCTGATAGGAAAAATACGTGTCATTCATTGAGTAAAAGTCAATTACATACTGTGACCCGGTATTGTAGGTAATGGTCAATTCCTTATTTTCAGCAATATTGCTTTCATTTTTTACTACACTGTCAAAAGAAAGGCCTGCTAAACTTTTATACGCTTCCTGTACAGCCTCTGTTGATACGGCATTATCGTTAACTGTAAATTGTTTGTTGAATTCACCGTCTTCATTCAACTCATGTGCTTCGGAAGTACCTGTAATGATCCAATTGTGTTCACTAGATGTAACTTCTATTGATTGAATATATTCTAATGGAACAATATGGACAAAATGATCAGTTAATTCAAAAGGTGGATGACTGTATGGATCAAGGGTTCTTGTACCAATTGTAAAAACTTCTTCCGTCCCCTCCAATTTTGCATAATACTTCTGGTCAGGTGCCGGATCCCCTATAAGGAGTGTCTCTGTATGACCACTCGTTTGAAAGGTTATTCGGAAATCTACTTCTCCCAACTTTGAGACATCATCAACTATCTCTGTTTTCTGTAGCTGTTCCATTCCCGCAAGGATTGCCTCCATTTTTGAATAGGCAACGCTGTAAACACTGTGATAAGGTTCTTTAACATACCAGCCACTTATATGAGCCAACGATTCTTGTTTACTGTATGGTGATTCCTTGGTCAGGTGGTATTGTTCTGTGCCATTATCAATAATAATGTTTTCAACTTCAGAAGGTGAAATGGTCAATATAGCACTATCCAAAAGCATGGCTGACTGCAACGGTATAGTTTCAACAAGCTCCCGATCAACTAAATAAATTTCATTCTTCTCTACATGCTGAATATAATACTTCTTGCCATCAGAATGTAACTGCCCTATTGCAATAGTTTGCTGTGACCCGTCTTTTCCCTGAAAAGCTACAGTCACTTCAGGAGAATCAAATTTGACAGATTCTCTGGAAATCTCCACTTGATCCCCTTCTAATTCATTCATCGCTTCAACAAAACTGGTAACTTTATTGTTATTCTGCTTTCTTTCTACATTTTGGACATTCCAGGTACCCTCATCTCTTTTTAATTCTATTTCTTCCCCCATTGCTGTTACATTTATAGTAATAATTTGATCAAAATCATCCAAAATATTAACAGGGGATTCTTTCGCATCGGTATCCTTATTGCGGTCAGTAATAATAAATAATACAGTCGATGCTCCGACAATAACGGCAATTAACAGGAAAATAATCCACTTTTTTCTCATGTGGACACCTCATCAGACGAACTTGGATTCGCTAGCTCTTTCTCCATCGTTTCCAGCGGTTTTCTCATATTAAACATAATAAAAAATGCTGCGATACTCATACAAAACCATATAGCGATACCTGGAGCAAACATGTAAATAATAAACAGTGAAACAAATGTAGATAAATTAATCAACGTCGTTTTGAAAAATTTAAAATTAGAATAAATGGAAACTAACCATAGATTCTTTACTTTCACTTCAAATCTAGTAAGAACCGGGAAAGCATATAACATGATAAGTAAGAAAATCACTAGCAGGATAACAATAACTGGTGTTAGCCATTTTAACTGAGCATTCGTGTATTGTAGATCAATCAAAAGCATGGCAAGAATTGTCCATTTTAGTAACCAGTATTTAATTGATATGAAAAAGTTCTTTCTGTAATAATTCCAAAAATCTTTCGCAGGACTTATTTCTTTTTCCCTGGTTAACTTACCCATGACAGCATACAATGCCGCCAGTGCCGGACCTGCCGGAATAAGTGCAAAATAGAAAATAATCATATTAGCCAGAGTCAGCTCGAAAATGATAAAGGATAGAACAAATAATAGATTGGCAAGCATAAAGTGAATGTTAGTCATCAAAAAATAGTAGATATACTGAATTGCAATATATAATGGGCGTTCTGTTACAGTCTGTGACATTTTCTTTCCCCCTATAGGTGTACAGTTATTTCTTTGTTTCGCTGTTCTTTTTGATATTCCTTAGGACTCATCCCGTTATATTTCTTAAACTTTTTATAAAAATAATCTATATTAGAATAACCGACTTTCTCAGAAACCTGATATACTTTCATATCTGGCTGTTTTAGTAATTGTTTAGCTTTATCAAGTCTAACTTTGTCTAAATATACGTGAAAATATTCACCAGTACAGTTTTTGAATTTTTTCCCTAAATAAGACCGATTATATTTAAATAGCTCAGCTATAATTTTTAATGATAAATCTCTATAATGATATTGTTCAATATATTGTACAATTTTGTCAATAGTATTCTCGGAAGTGCTTACAAAACTATTAAGCTGGCATGACTTCGCCATTAGCATTTCTTTTGTTAACTGTAGTAAAGTTTCTAAATCCTCCGCCTGATAAATCACTTCTACTAACTTTTCGTTACTTTCAAGCTTCAGATACGGATAATTACTTTTCATTTTCCGATAAACTGATTTAATAAAATCTAACCAATCTGCTCGAATTCTCTCTTTTCGAAACAAATAAGTTTGATAATATTCCTTTATTTCCTTAAAATAATTCTCTAATTGCTGATTATCATCAAATTCCAGCGCTCTAAATATTGCGTTCCCTAGTTGATCTGTCAGAAGAGGCTTCTCTTTTTTTCTATCGAGCATGGAACTATATAAAATGACATTATTATGAAAGTTATAACTGTAATTTTGCAGTTTGACCAGCTGGTTATATGCTGATGAAAGATTTCTAAAATTTACTGCGTTGTCGATAATTTGAATTTTCACTCCCACAGATAATTTATCCTTAATAAAAATCCTTAATTTATCCAGAAAACCAACGGCTGATTTAACAGACTGATTGAAAAATAAGACAAGAAGCTGACTGTCCATTTTAACTAATCGTGAATCAGATGTCATTATTCGTTTAATGCTAGTCTCCACATGTTCCCAATCAATAAAATCTTCAGAAAGTATACTTGCCATTAAAAAAGATTTATTACCATAGTTGTTCCACAGGTTTTCTTTCATATTTCCATAAAGTAATTCTTTCCACTCATGTTGTTCCTTAATTTTTTCATATTGATTCAGCTGCAAATCAACACTTTTTTCGTTAAAGCACTTTTCTTTAATTTTTTGAATTAAGGGAATTAATTCTTCTTCATCCACCGGCTTTAGCAAATAAGATTCCATTCCTAACCGGATCGATTCCTGTGCATAAGTAAAATTAGAGTACCCTGACAGTACAATAAATTTCGCTTTTATTCCTGCCTCCTTTGCTTTTCTCACCATTTCAATCCCATTTAATCCGGGCATTTTGATATCAACAAAGACAACATCAGGCTGAAAAAGTTGTATGTTCTTTAACCCCTCATTACCATTCTTAGCTGTTCCGACAATCGTATAACCAAATTGTTCCCATTCTATTATGGAACAAAGCCCTTCACGAATGAGCGGTTCATCATCAATAATCAAAACTTTTAACATAATGATTACCTCCCTTTTTTGTGTTACTCTACTCGCTTTGGTAATTTAATAGCCATTGTTGTTCCAAGCCCGAATATACTTTCAATTTCAATTCCAAATGCATCCCCGTAATACAATTTAATTCTTTGCTGCACATTGTGTAATCCGATTCTGTTCCCATCAGACTGATAATTCTCATCATCCATCTGTGCGCGAATTTGATACAGTTGTTTTTTAGGAATTCCTATCCCGTTATCTTTCACTTCTATCCTCATATACCGATCTTCATCCATAATTGAAATATGGATAAATCCAGCTTCTTCTTTACTCTCAAGCCCATGGATAACTGCATTTTCAACAATTGGCTGAATTAATAACGGGAAAATTTTATTCGATAAAATCCCTTCTTCGACATTTATGTCATAAGTAAATTTATTGCCAAACCTGACATGTTGTATTTCTAAATAATGTTCAATTAATTCAAGCTCTTCTTTGATTGGAACAGGCTTATCAGTTCTTTCAAGTGCTGATCGCATCATTTTACTTAACATTTTAATCAGTTTAGCTACTTCAGGGTCTTTATTCACCAATGCTTTCATCCGGATTGTTTCTAATGTGTTATAAAGAAAATGCGGATTAATTTGTGATGCGAGCATTTTGAAATCGATTTCCTTCTGTTTGCGTTTCCATGTTTCTTCCTTTATTTTATGAATATATACTTCATCAATGATTTTCTGGACACTTTTAGTTGTTGTTGCTAAATCTTCATAAACCTGGCTTATCTCATCACTGCCTTTCATTTTTTTCGTGATTTGGAAGTTCCCTTTTGCAACCTGGAACATTGTCTTTCTCAGCTGCTCAATCCTCCGATAAAAACTCCGGATAAAAATTCCGATCAGTATCACAGATACTAACAGTGCCCCACTTGTTATCAAAAAACCTCTCGTAAAAATGATATTCGGCTCTTCCATAATTTCCTCGACCGGTATAATAGTGGAAATCTGAACTGAATTGGTAAGCGACTTTTCCGGAACAATTTCATGTACACTTAGTTTGACGTCTTCGCTTTGATATTTCGTGTCAATTAAATAATTCCTGTTATCTTGCTTAATATCTGCAAAGAAAACAGGTGATTCTCCCAAAAATGTTGGATCTTTATGATATACAATTACCTCTTTATCAAGTGTAATAAAAGTATTGTAAGGTTCCCCTTCCACAACCGTTGCCAGTACATCGGGGGAAATATAAATTGCCAGTACACCCAGCAGTTCGTTTGCATTTCCGAATATGGATCTCGTTAATGTCAGATATTCTTTTTCTGTCCAATGTTCTTTAATATAAACCCAGTTAATTTTTCCCCTGTTAGAAACAGCTTCTTTATACCAATTCTCGCTTCTTACCGAATTGTCAGCATGGATAAAATAAGAATTGGTTATCATGTTTTTATTCATGAAAAATTGAATATTCTCAATTTCATCATAATATTTTATAAATTCATCAAACACAGGGTATTGATTGTATGCATTATATACGTCCAGCAATGTTTCATACTCATTTGCTAGCAGCGTTTTCAAATTGTCATTAATATAAAGTAAATCTGAAGTATTTGTTACCCGGTTAAATATAGTATTTAACCGCATTTCCATTTTATCTGCATTAGTTTCTACTTCTTTTAAGACATTCGATATGACGATTTCTCTTGTACTGTAATTTAAATAGGCACCTACAAGTAAAATCGGGATAGCTGTAACTATCAAATATATACCAAGCAGCTTTTGACTTACTTTTAACGGTAATTTTTTCACAGCAATCCCTCATTTCACTATTTTGTAACCGCTTTATTTTACAGGTTTTGACCATTTGTTGCAATAACCGACTTGTACCAAAAATAACTCTTCTTAGGGATACGTTCTAACGCTTTTTCATCTTTTTCATCTCTGTCAATGTAAACAAAACCGTATCGCTTTTGATAACCATTTAACCAGCTTAGCAGATCGGTAAAGGACCATGCACAATACCCAATAAGGTCAACTCCATCAGTAATTGCTTTCTGTATTTCTATTATATGGCCTCTTAAATATTCAATCCGGTAGTCATCTTCAATTGTACGTTCATTCGTCAGATCGTCAAATGCTCCTAATCCGTTCTCTGTGATCATCATTGGCAGATCGTAGCGATTTTGCAGTCGTCTTAAGGCTATTCTGATACCAACAGGATCTATTTCCCAGCCCCATTTTGTTTTCTCTAAAAATGGGTTTGATACATTTGAAAACATCCGTTTTTCCGGAGTTTGGGCTTGTTCTTCTTTCGGCTTCATTAAATATGGATCTGTTGCTTCGAAGCTCTTCTCTAATCCGGCATCGTTATCCCCAGAAGGAAATTCTATTTCATTTGCCCGAACGGTTCCGCCATGATAGTAATTAACTCCCAAAAAGTCTGGCTTTGCGGACTGCAGTAATTGTAAATCTCCTTCTTCCACAGTTGGAGCTACTCCTAATTTAACTAACTGTTTGAATGTTGCCTTCGGATACTTCCCATTCACATAAACATCCAGCCACCAATGATTCTGGAACTCTTCTCCATTTAATGTTGCTAACACATTCTCTGGTTCACAATTAAAACTGTACATTGGACCATAACCAAAGCTTGGTCCTATTAAACCATCTGGTACCAGTTCATGAAAGCTGTTAATTGCCTTGGCGTTCGCCAGATTGATAATATGATTGGCTTCAAACATCTTTTTAACATCTGATAGATTAGGAGGATGTGCCTCCCACCGGTATCCCAATGCGGTAAAAACATTCTGTTCATTAAAACTTACCCAGTACTTCACCTTATCTTTAAACCGCTTAAACAAAATTCTAGCATAGTTATCGAAGTCATCAATTACCTGTCTGGATTCCCAGCCATTATACCGGTCTTGCAAGGCTTGAGGAATATCCCAGTGATATAAGGTTAAAACAGGTTCAATGTTATGCTTTATCAATTCATTAATAAGATTCTCGTAAAATGCTAATCCCTTTTCATTTATCTCACCAGATCCGTCAGGAAGTATTCGGCTCCAGGCTAATGAGAAACGGTATGCTTTCAACCCCATATCTGCCATAAGTTTTACATCTTCCTTATAACGGTTGTAATGGTCTACGGCAATATCACCATTTGTACCTTGAAAGGTCTTGCCGGGTATTTTAGTAAATTGATCCCAGATGGAAGGACCCTTTCCATCAGAATTCCAGCCCCCTTCAATCTGATAAGCTGCAGATGCCGCACCCCAAAGAAAATTTTGAGGGAATTTTTCTAATTTTTCATGATACATTAGTTTTAACTCCTTTATAAGTAAATTTCTAAACTCTCTCTTTTACCTTGCTTAAACATCATCCTGTGATCTTGTAGTCTTGCTTTCTTAAATAGTGGTAAATAGATTTCCAACACTTGCTCTATTTCGCTGGTTATTTCTATTTTTATTACTTTTTCCTCTAAATTCCAGTAAAGATAATTCACCGTCAACTGGTCCGGGAGACGGATCCCCTTAATTTCTCCGGATGGAAGAGAAGCAGGCAATGCACCTAACAATGTGAGACGTTTATTACTATTGTCCACAAGCATTTCATGAATGACTTGCGGTAAAGCACCATTACCATCCACATTAAACACTTCCTGATTATCATAATGGGACATCATTAGCGATGTATAAAAACAGTCGTTTTTCACAAGTAAATGAAAAATCTCCTCAACTAATTCAGACATATGGAATTGGGTAGCACATAAAGCTGAATGCATTCGTCCATGAGTGGAAGTAGTGTCTCCATTCTCATTCAATAACCATGCTTCCAACCTTTTCTCAAATGCAATCCGTGATGCCTCCCACCATTCCGGTTGAGTGTTCTCATTAAATTCCCTGCTTTGAAAAACAGGATAAAGATGAGAAAAATGACGATGATTGTAGTTCTCCTCTTTATCTGATATCCATTCCTTTAATGCACCCTCTTCATTTACTTTATATGAAGGCAATTTGGCAATCATCCGCTTCCATTGAGAAACCTTAGCGCAATGTAGATTTAATATTCGATGTGCTTCAAGTAAATTGTTCAACACCTGTTTTAATACCGCTATGTCCTGTGTTGCATTGTCTGCACACCCATTCTCAGCGGAATAAGAGGGAGTAAATCGGTAAGTTCCATCATTGTCTTCAACAAGAAAGTCTTCGTAAAATAAGACCACTTCTTTTAATAATGGAATAACCTCTTCTTTAAGAAATAATTGATCACCGGTAAAACGGTAATATTCATAAAACCAATGGGCCAGCCACCCTGCGCCACATGTCCAAAAATGCAGCGGCCAGTCTTCATTCCAATGAAAGTGTCTGCCCGTATTGCTTGCATGGATAGCCGCCATTATTCCTCTGCTGCCATAATACTTTTGTGCATTTTCTCTGAACCCTGGAAGCAGCTCTTTAATCAGTCTGAAGAAACCTTCCATCCCTTCTAAAAGATTACTAGATAATGCAGACGCAATGGACAATTGAACATTCGTGTCAAAAGTGAAATCTCCGCTCCAGGCAGGCTCAAATGTCCCCGTCCAGATTCCTTGTAAATTTGGAGATAGCTCCCCTGCACTGCATATATACATATACCTTCCAGCATCGTACATTTTTTCTAACAGGACAGGACAGACTGAGTTCTTGCTCTTAGCATTCAAAATGATATCATCAATACATTTAAACCGTTCTTCACTACTGACCAGATTTAATTCTACACGTTTAAATTTTTCCTGATGGATATTTTTATGTTGGTCAAATAATTTATGATAACTTGCTATCGGGTAAAGCGGTGTTTTTATTACTTCCCTTGTATGTGTATCAGAATATGGGACAATTTGCATTTCAATTAATATATTTGAGCCGGATTCCACATAAAATCCGGTTCTATTCTGTATAGGAGATAATTTTTCACTTTTTATCCTTATCATTACATCATATCCGCCATCCCCGTATACATAGGAAAAATTCGTTTGCAATAATGACTGGTTCTGAAAACTTGACTGAATCAGTTTGTCATTTTTATAGTTCTTTAAATAGAGCTTATAATTACCGGGACTTAATTGATGATAAATTCGATTATCTGCATGTGAAACAAATGTCCTTCGCTCATACTGCCTTCCTCTAACCATATAAGAGACCGTTAATTCACCTGTCTGATAATTAATACAACGACTGTAATTATCGAATTCTTTGTGATCTGTTCCAATTAGTAAATGAAAGCCGGGATGAAACGGATCACTCATTGTTAATCCCTGGTAGCCTAATTCTTTTGCCTTTTCGTATTGGAACTTAATTGCTTTTTCGTATCCTTCTGTTGCAATAATTGCTCTGGTTTCAGTTAAGAATGGAGCTAAGTCAGGAATTTCATGCGAATTACCCTGAGGCAAATAAAGTCTGCAATGATTACCGATAATTGTATCTTTCACAGGATCACCATAAACCATCACTCCGTGACTGCCATTTCCAGCAACTAATGCATCTTCCCATCTATCCGCAGGTCTACGTGACCATATTCCCCTTTCAGGAAATAAATTCTTCATGATTATTTCTCCTTTACATGATTAATACAAAGCTTGCCTCTTCCATAATTGCCAGGAAGACAGATACCTTCTCATTATCTTATGCAAAATCTCCCTATTAAATTAAGAAACCGGTTTCCGAAGTGTCACAAGGAACCTCCGATGTAATCGTTATCATTTCGTTAGATCGTAAACTAAGTACATTCGGTGAATTAAGTACATTATAAATAAATTAATTTAAAAAAGCAACGGCTTCTTTTATGGCTTTCAGTAGGACTTTTGCTCAGTTAGGTGTGAAGGAGGAATAATATTTTAAAAAAAATTCACATGAACAGTCAAAGTTCATGTGAAATTTTTTCCCTTAGATACATTTATAAATATAATTGTTGAAATTCCGCTATAAGACTTCTCATTTTTCTCGCCTGGTAATCCCTTCTGAATTTTAATTTCCACCAGAAGTGATTTCATTTTTTGCGAACCCTTCTATTGCGGTTTTCTTTTCATAAAACTTGGGCGCATTATCTAATATTCCGTTTCTTGTATAAAACATACTGTTTGCGGAAAGCGGTAAGCTGATTGTTTTTCCTAATGTAGCAGATTCATATATTGCTGTAATTAACTCCAGTGTGTTTCTTCCTTGTTCTCCATCCACTAATACTTCTGTGCCATTATTAATTGCATTGAGCAAATTATCAATTTGACCAGAATGTCCTTCAAACTCCAAGTCTGGTATTTCTTTATATGTTTCATCAATTTGATTACTTAAATCATAGTCAGGTACAGGGAACCCATTTTCTTTGGACCTGGACGCTACAACCTTCCATGGTGCCGAGACTCGGGCATTTTTCCCCTGGAAGATGAGTTGTTGTTCCTCACCATGATGAACAACAGAACTAGTAATTTGTGCAAGACTACCATTTTTGTATTTAGCGATTGCTATAGAGATATCTTCCACCTCGGCATTGTCGTGTGAAGTATTACTTATGACGGATGTTACTTCATCAGGCATTCCATTCATCCACTGAAAAATGTCGATATGATGAACAGCATGATTTAAAGTACAGCCACCACCTTCTTTTTCCCATGTCCCGCGCCACCAGAGATCATAATAACTGTGACCGCGCCACCAATACGAGTCAACCTGTGTATGAACAACTGGGCCCATCAATTCTGTTTCCAGTATTTTCTTCAATTTCATCATTGGTGTAGTAAAACGATTTTGAGCAACTACAGACAAAATCTTTTTATTAGAAGAAGCTGATGCAATCATTCGATCACATTCTTCCAAGGAAGATGCCATTGGTTTTTCAACCAGTACATGCTTCCCGTTATCCATCGAATTGACTGCAATCTCTGCATGAGTATATGGAGGTGTACACACGGAGACCAAATCAATATCTTCTCTCGCTATCATTTCCTGATAATCTTCATACAACTTGATATCCAACTGGAATTTTTCTGCTTTTTTTCTTGCTTTCTCAACATAAATATCACTAAAGGCCACAATCTTACATCTTTTCTGGAATTTCAAGTAGGCATGTATATGAGCGTCCGCAATCGCACCTGTACCAATAATCGCAACTTTTAACATTACCAATCTCTTCCTTTCATATGGATGATTTTCCGAATCTGAACCATTTAAAATTAAAGTTAGAACCAGGTAAAAAAATAAAGCAGACTTTTGTCATTCCTTCTATCCTGTTTAGCATGAATTCCTTTTCTTCATAGTTATCTGTTTTATTGAATTCTACTATCTGGTTACTTTCACCAGACTCACTTAAAAATTGAATATGGATAGTATTCTTATCTATCGGAGAGTGACCGCAAATATAAATTCTATCTGTAAACTCTTCGCTAAAGTTAAATTCTGCAAATTCTAATGTCACATTATTTCCAATGCCTTCTACCGCTTCTTCGTTAAGTGTATACGAGTCACCATAGATATGATCCATGTCTATTGCCAGGTGCTTCTCAAATGCCCGGTTTTGTTTTATAAATGTAAAGCCTTTGATATGAACTTTTTGTTTTAATACAAAACAAAGTGAAGTAATTCCTTTTAGCTTTTTACTAAGACGGTAAGTCTCTTCCTGATAGACATTCCACTTTGATTCTTTTTGATAAATAACATCAGCTAGTATTTCACTTTCTGTTTCATCAGGCATTCCTTCCCATATTTGAAGCATATAAGGTTCATTTGACAGAGCAAAAACAGGAATTGTGATCATATCAGATCCGTCACGGCCAAAATCAATATTTCGAAAACCAACTTGTGTTTCCTCGTCACGGCTTGTAGCTATCCCTCGCTCATTTCCATTCCCTATCTCTCCTTTACTATAATCATATAAGCCTGCTGAGATAAATTTATAGGGATTTTTATATGCAGTTCCAAGCTCTGTTGCCTTTAATTCAAGTTCTGAAATAATTTTTGTCTTATCGGTCCCATTAGAACTTTTACATCGAACACGAAATTCACCATCACCTAAAGCTGATACTGTTGCATAATTACCATTTGACTCAATCGTTGCAATATTGGATTCCACCCCAATATCTGTAACTACACTCCACTCCAGATCATGGTAGTCTGTCTTTTCGGGATGTAATTTAGCATACACCTGGATCTCTCTTAGTGATGAATGGAAGTGCTGACCTTCTTCTGACACGATTTCTACCTTCCGTAATGGCAATTCCTTATCATTTCCCATTATCACTTTCTTTTGGGTGTTTTCTGTACTAGCAGAAATTCCTTTAATATCTTCGATTGATTCTAAAGCCTCTAATTCAATAACTTTATTTTTCATCCCATTTGAGGTGACCTCGACTTGTATCTTTCCTGCCTCTTTTTTTGCTGCTATAATGGCCATTAATTTTCCGCTAAATAATCTTCTGCTAGTCCCCTTGTATGAATCGTAATCGGTACTGTCGCCATTATCCAATCCGATTAACCGACCTGCACCTTTAACTGCTACCTCAACTCTGTTATTCGCGTTTTCCACTAAATTTCCTTCATGATCCAGCATGCTTATTTCCAGAAAGATAAGATCAGTTCCATCTGCTTTCAGTTTGTTCTTATCAGGCGTAAGCTGAATGGAAGAAGCATTTCCAAATGACCTTCTGCTGTCTGTAGCTATTACCTGTCCTGTCTCATCATAGGCAACCGCCTTTATTTCTCCTTTTTGGTACGGTAATTTCCACCATCCTGTTAATTGCTTACCATTCGAATGGTCTGGATGAAAGGTGCCTATTGATTCACCATTGAACAGAAGTTCGACCTTTGGAGCATTAGAGCATATTCTTACATCAATTAATTGTCCTTCATTAAAGTCCCAATATGGGAAAATGTGGACCATTGGATTCTTTTTATAATCCGTCCATGCAGCTTGATATATACAATAAGAGTCCTTTGGAAATGTTGCGGTATCAATTTGTCCTAAATACGAATTTTTCGTGTGATATGGAGTGGGTTCACCGATGTAGTCGAACCCTGTCCAAATAAATGTACCTAAAGAGAATGGTGCATCTCTGTCTGCTATAATACACGCTTCTGTTGACTTTGCTCCCCAACTTGTCGAACTGTTTCCAAGTGCCGAACATTGTTCATCATCATCTGCCAGGATCGATTTCTCGTATGGAAAATGATAGATTCCTCTGCTCTGAACGGTTGAAGCAGTTTCACTTCCATAGATAACCCAGTCCGGATATTTCTCATGGTGGACATGATAATACTTTTCCGCATAATTATATCCTGCTATTTTTACTATATCTGCACATTTCTGAGCATTTTCCCACGGCATGTAATTCGATCCTATCGTAATTCCAGCGTTCTGTTTTGGATCAAACTGACGGACATACTCTACTAATTGTTTTGTAATTTCCTGCCCCCTTTCATCAGCATGGGTATCATAAATTTCATTTCCAATACTCCACAACAGCAAACTAGGATGGTTGCGATCTCTTCGTACCCAGCTTTGCACATCCTTATATGCCCACTCTTGAAAAAACCTTGCATAATCATACGGTGTCTTTGATCTTTCCCACATGTCAAATGCTTCTGTTATAACAAGAAATCCCATCGTATCCGCAAGTTCCATAAACTCCTTTGCCGGCATATTATGTGCGGTACGTATTGCATTGACACCCATTTCCTTTAACAGATGAAATCTCCGTTTTAAAGCGCTTACGTTAAAGGCGGCGCCAAGGGCTCCCAAATCGTGATGTTCACAGACACCATTCAATTTTGATTTTTTACCATTTAAAAGGAATCCCTGATCAGGATCTAATACAATACTTCTGAAACCTACATTTTGATTCACAACTTCTACCTTCTTGTCATCAATAAACAATGTTGTTTCCAGATGATACAAATTAGGATTTTCCATGTCCCACAGTTTAGGTGACTGAATCATTAATTGAGCAGTATAAACCCCTTTTTCCTTTGCAGTTCCTGTTGTGGCAGCTATTAATGTATCTTGATCCATCAATTTATGCGTTAATTGACCTTTTTCACAAATATTTAATTCCGTTTCTATATCAACAATCCAGCCATGCTTCTCTTCCCTTGTCGAAATATACAGACCATCTGTCTCAATATAATTTTTCTCCCTCGTCTTTAACCAGACATTTCGATAAATGCCAGCACCTGAATACCATCTGCTATTAGGGCTTTGATGAACAACCTTTACAAGTATCTCATTCTCACCGTCATGCAGAAATTCAGTAATATTGAATTCAAAGGAGGAGTAGCCATATTTCCATTCACCAACAAACTGATTATTCACATAAAGAGTCGATTCCATATAAACCCCATCAAAGTATATAATCGTTTCCTGCCCGGTCTTTCTGTGTTCAAGATTCCTGCGATACCAGCCAATACTGTTTTCATAGAGATTTAAAGAATCATAGATTAACCAGTCGTGCGGTAAATCAACAGGTGAGAAATTTAAACTCGAGTAATCATTAAAACCTAGTTCAGACTTAGCGAACTCCCAGTTATCATTAAACAGGATTTTGCGATTCATTAAAAAAGCTCCTTCTACAGTAAATTCATTCTCTTACAAATGTTTTTCTCACATCTTCTATTACACTCTTTGTATTTATCATGAGTAACCAACCTACTAAACTGAATAATAGAAAAATAATAAAATCTGATGTAAAAAACATTAGAACCAATGTTAAAAAAATGATACATATGTTACCTGTTGATATTTTTAACCGTTTAAAAATATAGTACAATGCTAATCTGTAAATATCTCTTATTCTAAATTTAAAATGTGTCGTAATTATTAGCGCATAAAATGTAAATATTGACAAAACTAATAAACCAACAAGAAAGATTCCGTTTAAAATCTGATTAAATAGTGTAGGATTTTGGTTGAAATACTGAATATCAATAATGAGAATAAATGAAGCAATTAAAATAGGCAACCAAATTTTTAGTACATCCATAAAATTGTTTTTATATGCCTGGAAGAAATCGCTAAAAGGGGCAATTTCATTATTTTGGACAAGTTTACTAAGCGAATGACATAAAGCTGCAACTGCAGGGCCTGCTGGAATACTTGCAATAAAATAAAAGATCGCATTATTAACACTCGGTATCAATGTAATGAATGCAAAAAAGAACAGTATATTGGTTACAACGAACAATATATTCAGTATCATTAACCAGTATACATAGTTGGAAAAGCGGTAAAATCCGCTTTGAGCAAATTGATTAGAATTCATAATAAAAATCCCTTCCTGTTAATTTATATCTATTTTACAATGAATTCGCACAAGACAGAGGTCTGATTTTTTTAATCTGTATATGTAGAACACCTGCACCCAATGTTTCTGTCAGTACAGATGAATATGTGCATTCGAGACAAGAAAGTTAACTGGAGTATCAGGAAATATTGTTTGTAATTCCTTGGCAAAAAGTTTCATCCCCGGTTCTTCGCTTTCTCGATGTCCCAATATGATTACTGCTTTCTGCTTACCAAGCGCCATGGCATCACGTACATATTCGGGTGTCTCCCATTCGGGTCCCTCTCCGTAAATAACAAGGTCTGCTCCGTCCTCTTCGAATAATGGGATGGCATTCGCTCCTCCACCTCTGAACCCCACCAGTAATCCTACTTTACTAATTTCCATAGTTAAATCGCCTATAAAGTGAAGGTAAGGTAAATTTAATTTATTTTTTATATATGTAATTATTTCATTTAATGTTATCTTTGGAAGCTGAAGAACGGAGGATGTCGCTTTGTGCTCCAGTATATTATCTTCCCAGCATAATGATCGTATTAACCCCTTCATTATTAAGTCAGGTTTATAATTATGGATATAATCATGCAATCGGAAAATAGAAATACCTGATTTTTCTATTAATCTCTGTTTCTCCACTATTATTGAACTTCCATTTAACGGGACATCAGTTGAATGACTGTAAAAGACGCCTTCGTGGCAAACTAACAAATTAATGTCCATCTCTACACATTTTCGGATATTTTCGTATGTTGGCATAAATGCTACACCAATATTATCAACAGATTGATTGTCAGAACCGAATAGCAACATATCCACTGTATCAGGTATAATTCCAACGGGTTTTGTTATTATATTAATCACTTCTCTTACCTGCAGGTTCATCTTTATCCTCCCTTCATTCATTAGATACAAGTATACACGGGAAGGAATACTCCCCGTGTACTTAATAGTTATTTACTTTCTTGATATACCTGGTTAGCTAAGTCCACATAACCTTGCATATTTTTTGCTTCTAATTCTTGCACAAAGGTATCCCATTCATCCAAGCTTCGTTCACCAACGATAAATTTCAACGTATTTTGGGTAACATGATCTTTAAGTGGTGTACTTAATAAGGATGACTGTTCTAATTGCATTGCATCATATTTAATCGGCGGGTCTGGTAAAACAAGTTCTTTCGTTTCGAGCATTGCATTTTGGAATTCAATCTCTTCCTCATTAAACATTGAGTGTAATAATTCAGTTGGTCCTCCATATGAGAAGTTACCTCCAGAAAAACCAAAATCAATTTGTAAATCTTTTTCAGCATCAGGATTCATTCCACGGAATGTAATATCTTCCGCTAACACATACTCACCATTCTCTTTCGTATATGTTTCCCCTTCAACTCCCCACTTGTTAAACTCTAAACCTTCATCACTATATAGCATCCAATCAATGAATTGAAGCATTGTTTCGAAGTTTGGATCATCTTTTGCAGCTGCAGAGAACATAATACCATTCTCTAGTTTACTTCCTGTCATCAGATCACCTGCAGGTCCCCCTGGAACTACAATTTTCTTAATTGAGTAATTATCTGCTCCAAGGCTTTCATCCATAGTGTCGCGGTACTGAGTTAATGTTTGGCCATTAGTATTTATAACAAAAGATTTACCACTAGTGAATTTCTCAACTGCAGGTTCGTCTTCCTGTGTTACACTCTCAGGATCAAGTAATCCTTTTTCAACCAGTCCATGGAAATACTCCACCATGCTCCTGTAGTTTTCTGTTGCCGGTGAAAAGATAAATTCATCTGTATCTTCCTGATAATCCAGCATGTTGCCAAGTCCCCAGCCTGCTTGTGTATCAAAGCCAACTGCCGCTATGTTCAATGTACTGTCGAATTTAAAACGATCAGAGAAAGGTATGGAATCTGGATACGCTTTTTTCATTTCTTCTAATACAACTTCAAGTTCTTCCCATGTTTTCGGTTCTTCAAGGCCAAGCTCTTCTAGAATATCTGTTCTAATTGCCAGACTGTAATCCGGCCATACATTTTCATGCAATCCGGGAAGCACGTAATACTTTCCATCCTGCTGGCGAAGTCCTTCAAGGAATGGTTCAATTTCCCACTTCTCCACTTTATCTTGGTAGTGAGGCATCATATCAACATAATCACTAATCGGTAAAATGGCTCCAGATGAAACAAATGGTGTTTCTTCACCAGGGTATGTTTTCGGGATAATATACGGAGCATCCCCGCTGCTAATTAATAAGCTTCTCTTATCTGCATAATCACTGAAAGGTACAGCTGTGATATCTAGTTCGACATTGGTTAATTCTTTAATTTTTTCAAATAACATCCAGTCATCTTTAATCGGATAGTTCGGGTGGTCGCTAAAAAGTGTTGTGAAAGTGACAGGCTCCGTAGCTTTAAATGTATCTCCCACTCCATAGTCTTCCATCGCCGCGCCTGATGTTTCTCCATCAGACGTGTCTTCTCCATCACTGTCTGCATCCGAATCATTACAAGCTGTTAAAATACCCAAAACAAATAACAACATGAAAGTTACCAATAACTTTTTCCATTGCTTACTCATTTACTTTCCCCCTCTATTTGTTAAAATTAAAAAGATAAAGACAATTATAGGTCGCGAAGAACTTGGCTTACCATCACCTCCTTAAATATCAACTAGCTTAACCTTTGACAGAACCTAACATTACTCCTGAAACGAAGTATTTTTGAATATATGGATACAATACTAAAATTGGCAGTACCGTCAGGATCATTGTTACAGACTTAATATTTGCAGAGATTTGAACTAAATTATCCGCACTGGAAGCTCCAGTACCAAGCCCTGATTCTGCACCTTTTATCATATTTCTCAAATAAATTGAAACCGGAAACAATTCCTTGTCTGTAAAATAGATAAAAGCAGGGAACCATGAATTCCAATGTGTTACTGCGTAAAATAACATCATTGTTGCCAGAATAGGTTTTGACAAAGGCAATACAATCCTGAATAAAATACCAAATGTATTCGATCCATCCATAATCGCCGCTTCTTCCAGTTCATCCGGTATATTTTCAAAGAAAGTTCTCATAATCAGCATATTGAATACACTGATTGCATTCGGGATAACAATTGCCCAGATGGAATTTCCGAACCCTAATGAGGTAACTAGTACATAGTTAGGAATTAATCCTCCATTAAAAAACATCGTAAATACAAAGAACATTGTTAAAAATCTGCGTCCTTTTAATCGCTTTTTAGCTAACGGATATGCAATCATTGTTGATAAAATAAGGGATATTACTGTCCCGACAACTGTATATATCACCGTATTTTTATAATTTATCCAAAACATATTATCAGACATAATGACTTTATATGTTTCCACATTAAAGCCTTTTGGCCATAGCGTTACCTGCCCTGAGTTGATATAGGCCTCTGAACTGAATGACTGTGCAAGAATGTTGAAAAATGGAAACAATGTGACGACAACAATCAGAAGTAATATGATTGTGTTAAATACTTTAAAAGTTTTATATTGCCATGAGTCTTTCATATAATCTCCCTCCTACCACAAGCTATTGTCTGTTATTCGACGAGATAGATAATTTGCACCAAAAACTAAGATCAAACCAACGATGGATTCAAATAAACCTATAGCTGTACCATAACTGAAACTCCCTGATTCCAGACCAATTCGATATACGTATGTCGCAATAACATCAGCTGTTTCGTATGTTAGGGGATTGTATAATAATAGAACCTTCTCGAACCCAACTTGCAAAAAGTTACCTATATTAAGGATCAGCAAAACGACAATCGTTGGTAATATTCCTGGTATTGTAATATGGAGCGTTTGTTTCCATCTGTTTGCGCCATCTATTTTGGCTGCTTCATATAACTCTTCATTTATTCCTGTTAATGCTGCCAGATAAAGTATGGCACCCCATCCTAATCCCTGCCACAAGTCAACGCTTACAAAAATAGTTCTGAACCATTCTGGCAACTGGATAAAATTAATTTTGTCCCCGCCAAAAAAGGCTATTAGACTGTTTAATGGCCCATTTAGCGCCACCATCTCAAATACCATTCCAGCAACAACTACAATCGAGAAAAAGTGAGGCAAATATGACGCCGTTTGCACAAATCTTTTAAATAAACGATTTTTCACTTCATTTAGTAATAATGCAAAAATGATAGGTGCCGGAAATGTTATCACAAGAAGCAAAAATGCTAATATCAATGTATTGGCAAACACATTATAGAAAGTAGGATCACTTAAAAACATTTTAAAATAATAAAACCCTACCCAGTCCTCACCTATAATACTGCCCCCAGGAATAAATCTCCTGAAAGCAATAATGTTTCCAAACATCGGAACATACTTAAAGATCACTAAGTAAATTATTGGTAAAAGAATTAATGCATATAATTGCCAATCCTTTTTAAATGCCTGAAAATTCCTTTTTTTAGGCATACTGATTTTTGTGGTTTTCGGACCTGTACTTCTCCCTGCTTCTTCCATATTTAATCCCCCTTTATTTAACCCTCTCTTAAGTAAGGGCTTACATTTAAAACTAAAACATCATCCGCTCATAGAATAATGAAGCAATAACTCTAGTATGACTAGTATGTCAGTATCGGCGAAATTATACCCCAAGAATCCAATAATGAATACTTTGTTTATTCGATGTACTTATTATAATTAGATTTGTTAATTTTGTCAATATACTAGAATGGTAGTTTTTAATTTTTTCTTTGCTATTTGTTTTACCATAAAAATTTAAAAAGCAACTTAGTTTATTTGTTTAAAAACAAATTTTTCTAGTTATAAGAGCACACTGATTACTTTATTTTTTACAGAGAAATGTAAACTTTGTTTGTATAATATACTTTCTAATCTAGGTATAATTTAAGCAGAAAATGAAGAAAGGACTTATCATTATGAATTATATTGGAGCATATTTTACTGATCGTTATCGTAACCTCATCAATGATTACGGTTACAAAAAAGATGAAATTAATAACCGAGTAAAAGAAACATGGAATAAACTTTTTACATCAAATTGTCCTGAAACACAAATCTTTTTCCAAACTGATAATAATATGGGCTATATGCTCGATACTGGAAATAATGATGTTAGAACAGAAGGAATGTCCTATGGGATGATGATGGCAGTACAAATGGATGAAAAAGATATTTTCGATCAATTGTGGCTATGGACCAAAACCTTTATGTATATGGAAGAAGGAGAAAATGCAGGATACTTCGCATGGTCATGCTCACCAGATGGAACGAAGAATTCCTATGGACCTGCACCTGATGGGGAAGAATATTTTGCACTAGCTTTATTTTTCGCTTCTCACCGATGGGGTGATGGTGTTGTACCGTATAACTACAGTGAGCAGGCAAAAGACTTACTGCATTGCTGTATTCATAAAGGCGATAACAATGATGGATATCCGATGTGGAATCGTGCAAATAAACTAATAAAGTTTGTCCCAAACGTTGAATTCTCTGATCCATCTTACCACTTACCTCATTTTTATGAGTTGTTTGCATTATGGGCAAATGAGATAGATCGTCCTTTTTGGAAAGAAGCAGCTCAAGAAAGCAGAAAATATATAGCACAATCTGCACATCCAGTCACTGGTCTTACTCCTGAATATGCTTTTTATAATGGTAGTCCTAATCATATTCGCGGCTTTGGTCATTTTTATAGTGACTCTTATCGTGTAGCTTGTAATATTGCTCTGGACTATGAATGGTTCAGAGATAACGCTTGTCCAACCGTTGTTAATGAAAAAATCCAAAACTTCTTTGTTGATAAAGACCCTGGAGATTACAGAAGATATCGGATAGACGGTGAACCATTTGAAGAAAAAGCATTACACCCTGTCGGATTAATTGCAACCAATGCCATGGCTTCCCTAGCCACTTCTGGAGAAAATGCGAGAAAAAGTATTGAGTTATTTTGGAATACACCGCTTAGAACTGGCAAAAGAAGATATTATGATAATTGCTTGTACTTTTTTAGCCTGCTTGCACTAAGTGGGAATTTCAGAATTTATAAACCAGATTAATTAAACAGAAAACGCCTTGTCTAGTTATTATTTCCCAGAGACAAGGCGTTTTTAATTGTACTTACACATCCGCATATTTTCAATTATTATAAAATAACTCGTAATGGTTCTATCAGACGTACGAGCTCCAATAGTAACTTCATAAGCGAAAAATGGACAGGACTTTTCAGTTTTTATACCTTGCGAACGTTAGTTGCTTGTGGACCACGCTGGCCTTCTTCAATTTCGAAGGTAACCTCATCACCGTCATCTAACGTTTTAAAACCTTCACCTTCTATAGCTGAAAAGTGGACGAATACATCGTCTCCATCTTCTCGCTCGATAAATCCAAAGCCTTTTTCACTGTTAAACCATTTTACTTTACCTTGTTCCAATTTGTTGCCTCCTTCATATAGTACACTTTCCATTTTGCAATTTAGAATTGCAATATTATTTTGTCCAAAAGTCAAAATAATTTACAGCATATTTCTGTTTTTTGGAGAGATAATAAGTTTGCTCCCATTGTTCAAAAGTTACAAATGCAGGAGGTTAGAAAAATGGGTAAAGCATTTCAGCCAAAAGATACAGGGAAATTAACGAATGAGGAATATGGAACTAAGAAAGACAGAAGAAGAGAAGAAGCACTTACTTCTAATGGTACAGTACCCATTAAAAATTTAAAAAAATAAATCATGACAAATAGTTGTTAGGCGAGTACACTTATGTGCTCGCCCTTTAAAAAGAAGAAAAACAGGTTCATCAATTACTTGTTGGAATTATTTAACAGCTCCAAGCGTCATACCTTTCACAAAGTATTTTTGCAGAAATGGATAAACCATAATAATGGGTACGCTCGCCACAATGGTCATAGTAGCCTGAATCGATTTTGGCGTTACCATATTACTGTCTCCACTGGCTGAATTTGCAAATGCCGAGGCCATGTCACCACTTGATGTCGTACTGGAGTTTTGCAGTATCTTCATTAATTCATATTGTAATGTTGTCAGGTTCGCATTACTGGAATTGTATAAAAAAACATCAAACCACTGATTCCACTGATATACAGCAACGAATAAAGCTACTGTAGCTAAAACAGGTAAGGATAGCGGCAATACAATTTTAAAGAAGATTCTAAAATCTCCAGCGCCATCAATTTTTGCTGATTCAAAGATACTATTGGGAAGTCCTTCAATAAAAGACCGCATTATAATCAAATTAAATGCACTAATTAGTGTTGGCAAAATATATACCCAGAAGGAACCGATTAGATTCAGATCTCTCATTAAAAGAAATGTCGGGATTAATCCTCCATTAAAATACATTGTCATAATAAAAATGATCGTGACCGATTTTTTAAACATGAATTTCGGCTGAGCAATTGCATATGCAACCATTGCCGTACACAATAAACCTACACCTGCACCAATAACTGTTCTTAATATGGAGGTTAAGATTGCTTGCCAGATCGCTGCTTTTTCAAAGACATGTTCATAGTTATTCCATGTAAATTCACGGGGCCACAGATAAATTCCGCCTTTAACCGAATCAGTTGCGTCATTTAAAGATATTGCAATTTGATTTAAAAATGGATACAGCATAAAAATGCATAAAATAGTCATAAAAATTATATTAGCTGTATCAAATACTTTATCTTCTTTCGTCCGCATAAAACTCCTCTTCTTTTTTGCCAATGTTCACCCCTCCTAGTATAATCCGCCTTGTCCGAGTTTCTTTGATAATGAGTTTGCTGCAAATAAAAAGATGATACTAATTACAGTTTTAAACATACCTGCAGCAGTAGCTAGTGAAAAATTAAACATGGAAATCCCATATTTAATAACAAAAACGTCAATATTTTCGGAATACTCCACGTTTTGCCCATTACCGAGCAAGTATTGAGGTTCGAATCCAGCTTCCAGAATATAACCGATATTCATGATTAGCAGAACGACAATAACTGATTTCATCCCTGGTATAGTTATATGGATGATACGCTGTATTCTTGAAGCCCCATCGATTTTTGCTGCTTCATACTGTTCCTGATCAATCATTGAAATAGCAGCTAAATAGATAATGGCGTTCCAACCTACATTTTTCCATACTTCAGAAGCTCCTAAAATTCCCCAGAAGTATTCTCCCACACCAAGCCAGAGAATCTCTTTCTCGATAAGGCCTAATCCCATTAATACATCGTTGACAATACCATCAATAGACAATACAGAAGATACAAGGGCCGCTGCTACTACCCATGATAAAAAGTGTGGAAGGTAGCTAATGGTTTGCACTGTACGCTTAAACTTCATATTCGACAGTTCATTAATCAAAACAGCTAATGTTATTGCGGTTACAAATCCTAACACAAGATTAATTAAACTTTGAGCAAGCGTATTGCGTAGAACTCCTAAAAACCGCTCATCCGTAAATAAGAACAGGAAATGCTTAAATCCGACCCACTCCTGCTCAGAGAAACTGACTGCAGGCTTATAGTCCTGGAAAGCCATTGTCCATCCCCATACCGGTAAATATTTGAAAACGAACACCCATAAAACAAATGGTACTGTCATCCATAATAATGCCTGCTGCTCTTTACATTTTCTTAAAAAAACTTTCAATCCTTTTTCTTGCTTCTCTTTTTTTATAGTACTAGCTGCAATATCTGATCCTGAAGCCATTTGTAATCCCCCTTCTCTTCCATTGATTTTTACTTTCGGACCATTAGGCAAAATCCTTTGCCCTAATGCATACTTCCTGCTTACTTTAGAATCATCTCATTAATTAATGGTCCGAAAGCAAGTCAATTAGCAGATAATATGGAAAGGAGGAAGGATGTAAAGCTCAAACCTCCCACCTTTCAACCAGTTCACTTTGTTATTCAGCTGATTCTTGTGCTTGTTCGTAAATTTCTACTTTTCTCTTAACTGATTCTGTAATGACATTCTCATATTCTTCATAAGGCAATGTTTCAAAACTAGATTTAAAATCACTCCATTGGGAATCAAAATCACTTGGATTAGCGAAGATAATCTCGGGAAATTTACGTTTCATTAAATCATCCAATTGCTGTTCATATAATTGAGCTGGTGACCCTGTTTCGATCGGTGTGTCCCATGCAGGGTACCAAGGGCGTTCTTCAGGCTCAGCGAACAATTCAGTGAATGTTTCAATTTCATAAGCTTCCAGAAATTCTTTATCACCATCGTCATACATTAGGGAAGCAACCTCCTGCTGTTTCGGTGGTTCCACTGCATTGCCATCTTCGTATAATCCATTCATTCTAGGCCAACCCCATTCAAAATAGCTGAACCCAAATGAGTCGCGAAATTCGGTGTTGGATGTTGTTTCAATTTGCTCCTCTGTACGATAATAGCGGCCATTCTCATCTATCTCGTAAGTTTCGCCTTCCTTACCCCATGTGATTAATTTTTGTGTTTCTTCTTTTGCAATATGATCTAAAAACTTAATAATGCGAATTTGGTCTTCTTCCGAAGCAGCTGTAGTAATACCTATACCTGGTGAAGCTGCAAAACCTACCGGGTCTAAATACTGATCAGTTATCCCCTCTTCAAATACTATAGGGAATCCCATGTAATCATTGTATGGGTCTTCATCTTCGGCTAATGTATCTAACGCTTGGCCTACTTGCCAACGATAATCAAAGAAACCTACAACACGACCTGATGTAATTTTAGCTAAATACTCATCATAGTTTTGGGTAAAGGACTCCTGATCAAATAATCCTTTGTCATTAACTTCATTTAGTTTCTTTAACCAACGCTCAGTTTCTGGATTGTCTGGATAAGCATCCGCTTCCAATGTATCCATATCTATCATAATACCGCCATCATTCGGATAACCCGCTAAATGGTTTGGCTGATTTGATAAGGCAAAGAATCGCCAGTCATGAGTTAAAGCTGTGAAACCAATTGTGTTTGCCCCGTCAATTTCTGGATTCGCTGCAGTATACTCTTCAATGATTGCAAAATATTCATCTAACGTTTTAGGCTGTGGATAACCAAGTTCTTTTAATACATCACGCTTTATCCACCAAGCACCTTGCTCCAGATTTGCCGGCTTTACGTATCCGTGGGAAGCACCCGATGGAATAATATAAATGTTACCATCATCGCGTTTCATGTATTCTAAATAAGGTCCATACATCTTTTTTATATTTGGTGCATGTTCTTCAATTAAATCATTAAGCGGGACGAATCCCCCTGCATCTATAACTGCATCAGTAGATTGTTCAGCATTTAAAAGTTCAGGGTACTCACCGCTTGCGATCATTGTCCCAACTTTCTGATTCACATCTCCCACAATATGTTCGATATCAAAATTTACACCTGTTTCCTCTTCAAACATTTTTCCTATTGTAGTTTCAGAAGTGTTAATATCTTCACCGGGACCAGAGGCATCAAAAAAATCATACGTAATTACGTCTCCACTTTCTCCTCCGTCATTTGTATCGTTACCATCATCTGAGGAAGTGTTCTGACTATCATCACTACAAGCGGATGCAACAAATAACAAGGCAATTAACAGACTTAATAACCAAACAAACTGCTTTCTCATTTTAACTAACTCCCCTCTCTAATTCTTATAAATCTTATAGAAATTCTGTAAGCACTTTCATTCTATCGTGTATTTCAGAGAATTGTTACCCACTAAAGTTTATCTGAAACTTGTAAAATTTCATTAATTTTTCAACTAATTATGTAAGCGATTACAGTACAACAGGATAAAACGAAGGAAATTATAAATTCATCTATACTTTTTTATGGAATTCTAAAGTTTCTAAAGGAAAACAGAAAAGAACATTTTGATCAATGGGAATATAAATGTTTTAGGTTTGTGGCAAATAAAATGATGTAGTGTATATTCACTACATCACCATGTGATTATTTGCTGGAATTACCAATATTATTGTAGTTCCTTCAAGCTCATTCGAAGTTATACTTAATTCATAATTTTTTCCATAGTACATTTTTAACCGTTGGGAAACATTCCGAATACCAATGTTTTTACCAATTACTTCTTCATCTTCGAGTGACTTCAATATTTGCTTATATTTTTCTTTTTTTATTCCTACACCATTATCTTTTATAATACACTTGATCAAATTGTTTTGTTTATGAATCCTTAAGTTAATTTTACCTTTTCCTTTTAAAGGTTCTATCCCGTGGATGCTGGCATTCTCTATAAAGGGAATAATGGTCATTTTCGGAATATAGCACTGTTCCAAACCATCTTCAACATTTATTTCGTAAGCCATTTTGTCATCAAAACGGTATTTTTGAATTTCCAGGAAAGCATAGATAAGCTGTATTTCCTTTCCTATGGTTACCCACTCATCTTCCCATGAAATCGAAGTTCTTAAAAGTTGTGCTAAATACTTAATAATATCCGCTGTCTCCATTTCATTTTTCAGCACACTTCTCATACGAATAGTTTCTAGTACATTGAATAAGAAGTGTGGATTTATCTGACTTTGCAGTGCTTTTAACTGTGCATCTTTCTTTTCTAGCTCCAATTCTTGCTTCTGAATTCTTACAATATATACATCATTGATTAAATCTTTTATTTTACGGGTCATGCGATTAAACTCTGAAGTTAATACACCAATTTCATCCCTGTACATTTTTCCTTCAATTATTTCAAATCGCTGGTCTTTCACTTTTCGCATTTGTTTAACAATTGTGCTCAACCGAAGGTGAATATTCCCGGCAATATATAAAATAAACAAAGTAGGAATGACAAAGTTCCATGAAGCCAAATAGATAATAGAATATATAGAGTTTTGGACTTCTGTAATTAAATTCTCATTAGGAATGACCCCAATTAATTTCCAGTTATCCAAGTATTGCAATTGGTATGTTTCCTCCATTATCACACTGTCTTCATTCATATTTATTGACTCAAATCTGGTGATACTTTTAGCTGGGTCAACTGACGGATCTGTTGAGTATTGAACGATCCCGAGATTATCAACTAAATAGACTTCCCCCTCAAACGTTTTATTTGTGAAAGACTGTTTAATAAAACGGTCATTTAAGTTAATCATCATAATTTTTTCATATAATGCAGAATGATTGCTGTCTAGTTCTCGCACAATAACAAATTGATCTAATTCACCGGTCTCAGATATATTTCGTGTTAGCACAGGATAACTCAGTCTCGATTGACTTGTTGTCTGATACCAGTAACTTTTACGCATTTCCTGATTTATTGAATAAATACCTCCTGCCGTAATTACAGTTGGATTATCCGTATATAAATGTATAGAATCAACAGAGGAATAAATAGGGGTATATTTGTTAATATCCCGGAAATTGTTGATATATGCTGAAATAAATTCTACAGGCGTTTCATAAGATTTATTTAATAACTGATAAATGTATGCATCAGAATACAATACGGAAGCGATACCGGCTGCATCTTCTACACCTTGTCTAAATCCTGTTGCAATTTGCTCTAAAGCTAATTCATAGTCTTTAATTTTTTGATCTCTCACATTTTCTGTCGTCACAATATAAAATATAATATTTGTCAAAATAATAGGTAGAAAAACTGAAAACATATAGATCAAAAGAAATTTATTACGAATTCGAATATCATTAAAATGTAATATTTTCATACTATCTTATCCAATATGATTCATTAGCTGTTTACGATATTGTGATGGTGTCTTCCCTACCGCTTTTTCAAATTGTGTAACAAAGTAATCCGGATTATTAAACCCAACTTTTTGAGCCACTTCATAAACTCTCAAGTCGGTTGTACGTAACAGCTTTTTCGCTTCATTGATTCTAACGTTTAAAATATAATCTTTAAAATAAATGCCGTATGTTTTTTTAAATAATTGCCCCATATAAACAGGATTTATAAAAAATTCATTTGCTATCGACTTCATAGTAATTGGTTTATCATAATTTTTGTGAATATACTTTTTTATATGATGGATGGTACCTTTCATTCGATTATTATTCAGCTCATTGATTAATTCCGAACATTCAGATAAGAAGCTGTACCAAAGTTGCTCCAGCTGATCTAATGTCAATGGATACTGGTCCGATTTAACCATTTCTTTAAAATGAGGGATTTCCTGATCATATTTATTCGCTTCTTTTATCTGTTTGAGCACTTCATGATTCATTCTGTTAACAATTGTTCTTACCGCATCTTTTGCTAAGTGCTTGGTTACCGCATGTTCCAGCATTATTTTCACCTGTTTTTTAATTAACTCTTTATTGTTTTCCTCCATATATTCCATCATTTGATCATAATAAGAATGTTCTATATCGATATAATATACTTGTTCTTTTTCAACTAGATTGCTTATAACTGGTGTTTTATCACTGAAAATGTATTTATATTGAGTAAGCTCACACGCGGAATGATAGGAATGACTTAATTCCATTAAATCAGTAACCGTGTCACCTGCATAAATAATAACAGGTAAAGAAAGTTGTTTACTAATCTGTTTCTCCAAACCTTCTAGAAATCCAAACAAGTTAAGCTTGTTCACATCTATAAATTTATCTGTCACAACAATACAATAATAGCCAATTGCCTCATCGTAAAATGCAATCATTTCTGTTCCCCTATACTCGTTTAAAATTCCCTCTATGCTCATTTCAATTTCAGCATAATCTAAATCCAATCCATTAACTTCAATTTTTGCGAAAGTAAACTGGTTAGAGTGCATAATTGGGTGAGATATGCTCATTGACTCAGCAAATTCCATCTCATCAGATAAGAACTTTTTAATTAATGAAGCGGTTGATAAATTTTTCGTATATTCTGTCATCTCTTTTCTTTGTATCATTTTTTCTGAAGTGCGCTTCAAAGTATCATGTATTTCTTCTTGATCAACGGGTTTTAACAAAAAATCCTGGACACCAAAACGCAAAGCTCTTTGCGCATATTCAAAATCATTGTATCCACTGATCACAATAAAGGATGGCGGCTGGAGCAATTCATCCATTACTCGTTCAATCAGCGCTAATCCATCCAGGACTGGCATTCGTATATCTGTAACAACCAGGTCTGGATGCAGCTGATGAATAAGTTCCAGAGCGTCCTCTCCATTATCTGCTTCACCACACACTTCAAATCCATAACTCTCCCAATCAATTAACGTCTGGATTCCTTTTCTTACAAATACGTCATCATCCACCAAAAAAACTTTCAGCATGATTTTGATCTCCTTTCGTTATTGACTGCTTAATTTTTACTATTTAAATATTGCTGCTTGTTCTCAAATTGTTCAAATGCACTGATCGCTAGTTTCGTAACAAGAAAAGCGATTACACTTATACCGATAACAGGTAATAACCCAGGTATCCATCTCCATAAAAATTGTAATCCAATGATGAGCACAATTATAAGGCCTGTTATTAAAGGACTAAAAATACCTAAAGCTGTCGCATGTTTAATTGTTTTCATAAAACCGGTGTGAAAATGTGCGTAAACTGGAAAGAGGTATAATAATGAAACAAAATACAATATAAGCATGAGAAAGAAGAATACAACAAACAAGCTTCTAAAATTACTCTGTAAATCAACAATCCAATAAAAGTCAACATATAATATATAACCAACTATTAGATAAACAATGCCGAAACCATTCGCAATAAAAAAGTGTTGTTTCCAGGCATGGAAAAATACTCTCGTAAATTTGATTTGTTCTCCCTGCACATGCCATTCACGAATTGTTACAACTAGAGCCAGTAAAGCTGGAAACAACCCAAAAATGCCTATACCCATTAACACTCCAGCAATCCACAAGATATTTAAATACATCATCCACATGATCCATTCCAGAAAGTGATAAAAACGATTAGAATTTTTGTATTTCATATTTCCCCTCCGACTCCAGTTATTTCACACATTTGATAACCTTTTTACTTCTGTACAAATACTTTACCTTTTCGATGAGTCCATTTATGATTACATAGGCACTTTTTTGAAAGCGCTTCAATTTTTGCTCTTTAACTTAGTTCATCCAATATACATACTATTATATTACAGTTTCTTGGATATGGGAAGTACAATTTTGACAAGTGCGTATACTATTAAAATCATTAAAAAAGGACTCTACTAAATGAGTCCTCTATGGTATGTGGTCTTATTTTCTGAATGTCATTAAGCTGTCATTAAGCTGCTTTGTTTGTGTATAAACCTGACGGTAGAGAGTAAACAACTCCTCATATTTACTAGCATTCTCCTTAATAGGTGTATACGTTTCTGCATCCTCTAAAAAAGTATCCGCACAATCTTTTAAAGAAGGAAACCACCCTGATCCGAATGCCGCCAGCATTGCAGCCCCCATACCTGGCCCTTGTTCACTTTTCAGGCGAACAATTTTGGCATTGAAGATGTCGGCTTGCATTTGAAGCCAATCCTTATTCTTTGCTCCACCGCCGATAGAGTATATTGTATCAATTTCTTTACCGTTTTCTCTGAATATAGTAATTGATTCATTTAAAGAAAAAGTTATTCCTTCCAACACAGCTCTGGCGAAATCCTTTATTGTGTGGGAACTGTCCATTCCAATAAAACTGCCTCTCACCTTCGAATCTGCATGGGGAGTCCGTTCTCCGGCAATATATGGCGTAAACAATAATCCATTTGATCCTACTGGCACCTCTCCAATTCCTTTTAGCAATTCATCAAATGTAAGTTCATTGGCGAATGTCTTTTTAAACCAGTTCAGGCTGTGTCCTGCTGCTAAGGTAACGCCCATTGCATAATAGGTATCCTTTTCCCCATGATTAAAATAATGTACTTTGCCACCGTAATCTTTATCACCGGTGAGCTCATATGACAGCACTACGCCGGAGGTACCAATACTCGCGAATGTTTTACCTTCTGATAGTATACCTGAACCAATAGCTCCGCATGCATTATCTGCACCACCTGCAAATACATCTGTGTCAGCAGACAGACCTGTTTGATCAGCAACATTCTGAGTGATTTTTCCAACATTCTCATGGGAATCTACTAATTGCGGACAAATGGAGATATTAAGCCCTAACAGTTCACAAATTTCTTTACTCCACTCTTTATTAGCTACATCCAGCAAACTGGTACCGGCAGCATCTGAGTAATCCATATGCAATGTTTCCGTTAATCGATAACGAACATAATCTTTTGGTAAAACAAACGTCCTTGCTTTTTCAAAAATTTCCGGTTCATTTTCTTTTACCCATAATATTTTAGGTAAAGTAAAACCTTCCAATGCCAGGTTTTTCGTTATGTTTATAAAACGTTCCTTTCCTACTTTTTCATAGATTTCCTGACACTGTTCGGTGGTTCTCGTATCATTCCAGAGAATTGCATTCCGCAGAATCTGATTATCTTCATCTAACAAAACTAAACCATGCATTTGTCCGGAAAAACTTAATCCAACGATCTCATCAGCTTTCCCATTAAATTCATCAACCAGCTGTTTCAATCCGGCAATGGTTTGTTTTACCCAGTCTTCAGGATTTTGTTCAGAATAGCCAGTTCTTTCCTGAATTAAAGGGTACTCCTTTGTCACTTCACGAACAACTTCCCCTGTTTTATTTACCAGCAGTAATTTTACAGCACTTGTTCCTAAATCTACTCCAATAACGTAACTCAATTGATCACCTCTTTAAATAGCATGATAGAAGACTTAGCTAGGTACTAAGTCTTCTAAATCAGCAAAATTATTTATCTGTGTATGCATTTAATAAGTATTGATTGATTGTAGCTTTAATCACTTCTAAGCGACCGGATTTATTCTTAATTTCCTTGAGATTAAGGGCATACTCTTCCAGTGATTTGAAATCAGCTTTTCCTTCCACAATATCTTTACCGATTCCTTCTTTATAACTTGCATAACGGTCGTCGATAATATTTTCAAATACTTTATCTTCAACTAATTGGCTTGCTACTTTATACCCGACTGCGAAATGATCCATTCCAGCGATATGGGCGTGGAATAAGTCTTCTTGATCGAATGAGCCTCGGCGTGCTTTGGCATCGAAGTTTAATCCACCTGATCCTAGTCCGCCATTTTTAATAATTTCATACATTGCTAATGTTGTAGAATAAATATCTGCAGGGAATTCATCTGTATCCCATCCTAATAATGGATCTCCCTGGTTCGCATCAACAGATCCAAGTAATCCATTAACACGAGCATAACGAAGCTCATGTTCAAACGTATGACCAGCTAATGTAGCATGATTTGCCTCAATGTTAAGCTTAAAGTGGTCTTGCAGCCCGTATTTTAATAAAAATGCATGTGTAGACTGGGAATCAAAATCATATTGATGCGTTGTAGGTTCTTTAGGTTTAGGCTCAATTAAAAATTGGGCATCAAACCCGATTTCCTTCGCATAATCAACAGCCATCTCGAAGAATCGAGCTAAATTATCCTGCTCTAAGCCAAGGTCAGTATTAAGCAATGTTTCATACCCTTCACGGCCTCCCCAGAACACATAGTTTTCCCCGCCTAATTCCTTACCAATTTCTAATTGCTTCTTCACTTTTGCTGCAGAATATGCAAATACATCTGCATTACTTGAAGAAGCAGCACCATGAACAAAACGAGGGTTTGTAAAGTTATTTGCAGTGTTCCAAAGTAACTTTACATCACTGTCCTTCATATGATCCTTAATAAGTGCAACAATGGTATCCTGATTTTTGTATGTTTCTCTTAAACTGTCTCCTTCTGGTGCAATATCAACATCATGGAAACAGAAATATTTAGCACCAATTTTTTCAAAGAATTCAAAAGCTGCCTCCACACGGGCTTTTGCACGATCCATTCCATCATACTTATCCCAGTTACGGATAGCCGAACCTGCACCAAAAGGATCAGATAAATCAGCGGTAAACGTATGCCAGTAAGCAATACCGAATCGTAAAAATTCCTCCATTGATTGCCCATTAATTTGCTCTTCGGGATTGTAAAATTTAAAAGCAAGCGGATTTTTAGATTTAGGTCCTTCATATTGAATCTTGTTAACGTTTTCAAACCATGTCATTTGTTTATACCTCCAAATTGTTGAAATGATGTTCCTTTTTTCACTGTCATTATAGCAAGGTTCACTAAGTTTGTCTAGCGAATAAACAAAGGTTATAGAATATTTTTTATTAATATGATAAAATAGCTCTATAACTGGATACGCCAATAGAGAGTGAGTGAATAAGTTTGAGCCAAACATGGAATCAGCATGTCGTAAAAAAGGAAAATAAAGCGCTTGTTCTTAATACAATCAAAGCTAATGCACCTGTTTCAAGAGCGAGCATTGCACAAACCACTGGACTGAATAAAGGGACAGTTTCTTCCCTTGTCAGTGAATTATTAAATGAAAAATTGATCAATGAATCCGGAACCGGTGAATCAAGTGGCGGTCGGAGACCAGTAATGCTGCTGCTTAACGAAACTGCCGGCTTTACTATCTCCATCGACCTCGGTGTCAACCATATTCTTGGTGTTGTAACAGACCTGCGGGGAAATATTGTGAACGAGAGAACCATTACTTTCAGCAATGAAGACTTAGAAGAAGTTTTAAAACATCTACACCAATTAATTGATGAATTAAGGAATGAGGTGCCAGAATCTGAATATGGAATTGTCGGAATTGGTGTAGGAGTACCCGGAGTCGTAACATCAGATGGCGAAATACTGTTAGCACCAAATTTAGGATGGAAAAAAGTCCCTCTAAAAGATATTTTATTCGAACGATACCGTGTACCGATTATTGTTGAAAATGAAGCAAACGGCGGAGCATACGGTGAAAAGGTATATGGCGTCGGACAAATGGCTGACGAATTAATATACACGAGTATCAGTATTGGAATTGGTGTTGGTTTAATTCTGGACGGAAAATTATACAAAGGCTTACGTGGATTTTCCGGAGAGCTTGGCCATATGACAATAGAAAAAGACGGGCCAGATTGCCGTTGTGGGAATAAAGGATGTTGGGAGCTTTATGCCTCAGAGAAAACACTACTTGAAAAAGCTAGAGAAAATGGATATAAAGATACAAATATCCACGAACTTGTTACAGCAGCCGAAAATGGTGAATCAAAAGCTATTCATTTACTTGAGGAGCTTGGCGACTATTTAGGAATTGGAATTACTAACATCATTCATATCTTTAATCCCGAGCAAGTTGTAGTCGGAAATACTGTTCAAATTGCAGAAAAGTTCATTATGCCGGCAATTGAAAAGCGAATTGAGAAGAATGCTATAGGTTTTAATAAAAATGATGTTCAATTAAATGTTGCTAAATTGCAAAAATATTCAACTGTAATGGGAATGGCAGCATTCAATATTGAACATTTCTTTGAAGCGCCTGATAAGGCCGTAATTTCCAATTAGTCTAAAAAAGATGTAATTCCACCAAATTATATTATCACTTCCTGGGTGTATGACACATATGCTACATGGGGTGATGACACATGGAGAAAGATTATTATGATTATTTAGCGGATTTGTTTGAATGGGGAGAAAAATTAAAAAATGAAATTATGTCCTCAAAAATAACTGAGGAGGAAAAGTTACAGGCAATATTTCAAGTCGAACAATGGCAGGAAAAAATTCAGTCACTAATAGGAAGCACTATTCCTGAACTGGAAGACGAGGAACGGTTATTAGAACTGAGAAATGAAGGGGAAGCATTTATTTCTGATATAACAAGGAAAAAGTCTGAAAGTATTCCTTATGGGAAACATCAATTGCCGCCTTTGCCTTATTCATATAATGCACTGGAGCCCTACATTAGTGAACAGATTATGCGCCTGCATCATACGAAACATCATCAGTCATATGTTGATGGTCTTAATAAAGCAGAAACAGCCTTATACATCGACAAAAAAGAACCAGTAAAGCACTGGTTACGAGAGCAGGCTTTTCACGGATCTGGTCATAACCTTCACACAATATTCTGGTATAATATGACGCCAAATGGTAAGAAAAAGCCATCTGGTGAGATCCTACGACAAATTGAGAAAGACTTCGGATCCTGGGCTGCATTTCAGAAGCTCTTTACATCTGTTGCTAATTCTGTTGAAGGAAACGGCTGGGCCGTTCTTTACTGGTCACCGAGAAGTGGTAAATTAGCCATACAGTCATTTGAAAAGCACCAGTTATTCCAGGTACCTGACACAATTCCGTTATTAGTACTGGATGTATGGGAACATGCATATTACCTTCAGCATAAAAATGATAAAAAAACCTATATTGAGAACTGGTGGAATGTGGTGAACTGGGAGAATGTGAATAAACGATTAAAAGAAGCAAGAAAAGTGAAATGGGAATTATATTAATGCCACAAAGCCAATTCAAAAGTTTATGAACTTTAACAGTACACCGGCTCTGACTTTGCCTGTACGAAGTATGGGAAGGATGCTCTACAATATTATTAAACATAAAAAAGTTACTCAGGAACAATACTTAATTTGATTGTTCCTGAGTATTTTTGTATGTTCAAGAAAGTACAGATCGCTTATATTCCATACCTTATTAAGTGTATCTCAAAAGCACACTTTTCACTTGGGTGGAACGTGATAGTTATGTACTATTCTAGTAGGAATCAAGTGAACTGTCGTCCAATCCAGGGTAGGAGGCTGACTCGTCGTTGACTGGTATAACCTCAATAATTCTGACCTCATTTTTAGTTAAGGTTACTGAGTGTGTCAATTTATTCTCCTTCACTTCAAGCTGCTTTGATTCAAAGAAAGGGATGGCACTCTTATTCAGCACTTCAATCTGAGATTTTGACGGGAAGCGTGGTCTCCCCATCTGCTGCCATGTTCTCCATGGATTGGCGCATTCCTCACTAATGGACTGTTCTGTCATAAAATAAATCCCCCTATTTACTGGAAGTTCCAACTCGAAATCCTCGCTAAAATCGTTACCTTTTTCCATCACTAAATTCCAGATAATCAAAACTAGCTCTCCATTAGCTCGTTTCGTTACAATCAGATTATTATCCCGGTACATTACCTTGCTTCCTAATCGAGTGAACTACTCCCACCACTTACCACCCTTACGGGTTGCTTGAAGTGGGGGCTTCTTGGATAATCGTCCCTTTTGGCAGCTGACGAAATAGACCAAGCTAACCCTCTTGTTCCAAGAGTTTATCCTTTCATTCGGCACTTGTTAATAAGCGAATGCCTTCTTTTTTTATGTTTAGCGCAGCATTGTAATCTCTATCAAGATTTAGTCCGCAAGAACAAACATACATCCTAACATTCATAGGCATTGGTTGGGTATTTCCACATACAAAATGTTAGAAAGTCAGTTATCCATTCATCTGAACCTCCACATATAGCCGGTCCGCCTACTTTCAATTCCTTGTTGACTGATTTGATCGCATTAACAGTTACTCTATATAACTTAAAATATTCCTCTTTATCTGTATCTTTCCAAAAGTTGACCAGATTAGGTTCATTCCATATTTCGAATGGCCATGTTAACACTTCTTCTATTCCGTACCGATCGATAAAATGTATAGTTACCGTTTTTATAAGCATTTCCCATTTTTTATAATCTTTCGGTGGGGTGACATTCCCTTCCCATGCAAAAATTGTCTGTGAACCTGATGCAAGGCTTGGGCATAAATCCAATTTCAACAAATGGCTTCAGTCCAAGTTCAAGAAATGAATCAAAGATCCGGTCAATATAAGTAAAATTGTAAAATGGGTGTTTCTCTCCATCAATTTCTAATTCACGATATATTCCAATATCATCGTGCAATAAGCCATGACCTCTGATATAGGAAAAGCCAATCTCTTGTTGTACTATTTTCAAATGTTCCAGGTACTCTTTTTTGTAATGCTTAACCTAATCTCCCGGTACCAATACATTTTTTCCAATTTCCCGGAAAAGACTGGATGTTTTTATCATCAATTTGTATCACTTTTTTCATTCTTTCTACACCTCCCGTTGATCTAAACTCCGCTGTATGCCATAAACCCGCCATCTACAGGGATACAGGTACCTGTTACAAAGCCGCTCGCTTCATCATCAACTAACCAGAGTAATGTACCTAACAGTTCCTTAGGAGTACCAAGTTTCCGCATCGGGGTATGTTCAATGATCTTTTGCATTCGTGGTTTAGGAGATCCATCCTCATTAGTAAGCAATGTCCTGTTCTGATCTGTCAGGAAAAATCCTGGTGCAATGGCATTTACTCTGACATTAGCCTCGGCCATATGCACAGCAAGCCATTGTGTAAAATTATTAATTGCAGCTTTTGCGGAACTGTATGCAGGGACCTTAGTCATCGGACTAACCGAACTCATTGAAGAAATATTAATAATGCTAGTTTTTCTTTCAACCATTCTTCTTGCAAATACCTGGGTCGGGATCAAGGTACTGATAAAATTAAGATTGAAAACAGCAGAAAATCCATCAGTAGTCATATCGAAAAACGTCCTTATCGTATCATCGTTTAAATCTTTTGCTCGATAAACTTCATTAGTCGTTGTTCCATCAGGATGATTACCACCAGCGCCATTAATCAGAACATCGCATGCACCATAAGTTTGAAAAACTTTCTCTTCCGCTTCTATCACCATTTCTTTATTTAACACATCACATTTTATCGCTATAGCTTCGCCTCCGTTACTTTTAATTTCCTTAACAACATTCTCCGCCTTCTCCAATGTCCTGTTAAGAACAGCTACTTTCATTCCCTGACGAGCCAGTTCAATTGCCATGGCGCCGCAAAGAACTCCACCGCCTCCTGTCACAACCGCTACTTTACCCTTTAAGTTTATGTTTATTGGTAACATCTGTTTCTCCCACCCTTTCTGATAACTGATATGCATCCCATAATCCTGATAAGTACATCACTCCCAATGCACGGTCATATAAACCATAACCTGGTCGGCAAACTTCATCCCATATGTGGCGTCCATGGTCCGGTCTCACATATCCCCGGTAGCCTATCTCATGATATGCTTTCACTATTTTATCTATTGGCAAAGACCCATCTGCTGTGTAGTGAGATGTTTCAATAAAATCTCCATTATTAAATAATTTCACATTGCGGATATGAGCAAAGTGAATCCGATCTTTTAGTTCGTAAATCATTTCCACGATATTATTATCTTTCCTTACTCCCAGTGCCCCGCTGCATAATGTGATTCCATTGTAATGACTATCTACTAAGCTGGTAATCTCCAGCAATCTTTCTTTAGTTGTCACAATCCGTGGTAAGCCAAACATTTCCCACGGCGGGTCATCAGGATGAATCGCCATTTTCACATCGTATTCTTCACACACAGGTATAACCCGTTCAAGAAAATATTGGAGATTAGCCATTAAGTCTTCAGTGGTAACAGTAAGATATGCTTCAAATAACTCCTTTAATGCCTCTAAACGCTCCGGCTCCCAACCCGGCATTGTATATTCAGGGTTTGTGGCGATTCTGTTCACTAATTCTATTGGATCCATGTTTTCTACTTTTGCCTTCTCATAAAATAAGGCAGTTGACTTGTCTGGCAAAGTTCCAAATAGATCTGTTCTTATCCAGTCAAATACAGGCATAAAGTTATAACAAATAACTTTCACTCCTATTGTGGAAAGATTTTTAATTGTTTGAATATAGTTAGCAATATATACATCACGATCAGGACTTCCCAGTTTAATTGACTCATGAATATTGACACTTTCTACCACTTTCAGATGAAGATGATATTTATCTGCGATTCTCCTGCATTCCTGTATTCGTTCTAATGGCCAAATGTCCCCTGCTGGAATATCATGAAGGGCCCATACTAACCCTTTTACCCCGGGAATCTGCCTTATTTGGGATAGTGTCACACTGTCATTGCCCTCCCCAAACCATCTGAATACCATATTCATGATGTTTCCTCCCTTATATCAATAAATTGTTCTTCTCTTTTCGTCTTCAATTCCCGATTTGCGGTAAAAATAGGTATTTATTTGATCACGCCATTCCTTTGCATTTCTTTTCTGCATAGAAAAACGCTCGCTAATATTTTTATATCTCGGTACATCGATATGTTCTTTTATAGTTTCCCATTTACTAATTAACTGTTCCACTTGTTCATAACCTGAAAAATGGGTGTCATAAATATGTTGAATAACTGTTTTCCCGCTCTTCAAGGTATACTTGTATGGTACGTGGTGGAAAAATAATAGTAATTCATCAGGACATGTATCAATATTGTTATACAGGAGTTGGTTAGGCATTTCATACTGGGCGGTATACCCGGTTCCTGTTTCTATCGTTCTGTCTACCCCTATACCCTGTCGGTCTGCAAAATGATAGGTTCCCCATCTAGAATATTCATAGCCGTCAATATTAGGTCCGTAATGCGAGTGAGGGGTTACCATCCAGCCTATTCCCAGTGGTGCTGTATAGTTCTCATAGATATGCCATGAATCCATCAATATTTCTTCCATTGTTTTAAGCACTGATTCTTTTTTTCCAAATGTCTGCTGGATCCATTCTTTCGCAATTGTTTCTGCAGCTAATCCCGGATTCCATGTCAGTCTTCCATACCCGTATAAATTAGCCTGCGCTAAAGTATTTCCTGTCCAATTATCATCATTTCCAATATTCGATACTGCTGCTAGACCACTGTATTTATAAGAATGAACATTCCCTGCTACTATTTCTTCTATTGTCGTTCCTTCTCCTTTTATATGTGTATCAAACTTAAGAACGTGCTTCCACTGCGGGATTAAATAACATAAGTCTCTTTGTTGCCCGGTATACTCCTGTGCTATCTGAAATTCGACCATTTGATTCGTATGTTCCATTGCACCTATTAACGGTGATACTGGTTCACGGACTTGAAAATCCATTGGCCCATTTTTTATTTGTAAAATGACATTTTCGTGGAACTTTCCATCTAATGGCTTGAAATGGTCATATGCAGCTCTTGCTCTATCTGTACTGCGGTCACGCCAATCCTGCACACAATTGTAAACAAAACAACGCCAAATGACCTTTCCATTGTATGGAGCAAGAGCTTCTGCTAACATATTCGATCCATCCGCATGGTCTCTCCCATATGTAAATGGCCCAGGACGATGTTCTGAATCTGCTTTAACTACAAAGCCACCAAAGTAAGGGATATACTGATAAATTTCTGTTACTTTTTCTTTCCACCATTTCCTCACTTTATCTACCAATGGATCTGCCGTGTCCAACCCATCGATTGCTATAGGACTTGCAAAATTTATGCTAAGATATAAGGTTACTCCATATGATTTAAAAATATCGGCAATTTCTTTTATCTCAGGTAAGTATTTCTTCGTAATGAAGTAGGTTTCTTCTTCCCATACATTTACATTATTTATAGAGATAGCATTAATTCCTACAGACGCAAGAAATCTTGCATAATCTCTGATCCTTGATTTGTCTTTAACAATTTCCCCGTTTTCATAGAATATAGAATTTCCTGAATAACCTCTTTCGACACTGCCATCAAGATTATCCCACTGGTTGACCATTCTAAGAATGTTTTTTGGCCCCTCAACTACATTCAGGGAAGTAACATCATTACCAAGCTGGACTTCTCTTAATACATGAAAAACAGCATACAGTAGTGCTTTATCTGTTTTTCCAGTAAGTATAAGCTGACCCTGGTTATTTGTTATCAAATACCCTTCTTCCGGTAAATCAGCAATTATCTCTTTTTGCTTCCCATTCAGCAGCCCGCTAATTTCCTTTATGACACCGATTACAATTTTAGCTTGGTGATTAGTGGTAATGTCGGGGGCTATTTTATACATACTGTTCAATGCAAATCTTAGTTCTTCCTTAATGGACCTGGCGATACATGAATTACTCAGTACCGCCACTTCTCTCCAAAAATCTTTATTATTCTCGTTCACTATCTTATATTGAAGCCACATATTATACATTGTACTTGTTTGCATTTGTTCCCAACTCCTTTAATTATGTAAAAAAATTCGGATTCTCTTCTCTTAATGCATCTTTTTCTATATCTACTAACCGGAGATGCTCAATTATTGTTTCTTCCGCTAATTCCGCATTCCGGGCAGAAATTGCTTCAAAAACTTGGCGGTGTTGTGACACAATAATTTTCCAATCATGGTTTACAGCAAGTCTTAACAGGCGCAGTCTGTCAAATTGGATATTCATCCTTTTAACCATTTCCCATGAACGCAGCTTGTCACAGCCTTTATACAATAAACGATGAAATTCATCATCCAGTTCGAACAACCGTTGATAGGACCCTTTTCCCAATGAAAATTCCTGAAGTGTTAAGTTTGTTTCGATCTGCAATAAAGCTTCCTCATCCATCGACTCTGCCGCTTCTCTCACGATAGCCTTTTCAATATTTTCGCGAACAAATCTGCCTTCTTCGACAGACTTTAAGTCAATTTTTGTTACAATTGTTCCAATTTGGGGAAATACACCTAATAACCCTTCCTGATTAAGTTGCAGGAAAGCCTCTCTTACGGGTGTTCTACTAACCTCCAGCTTCTCGGAAATTTCTTTTTCTGATAATTTTGTTCCTGGTGAAATCTCACCATTCATTATCTGTTCCTTTATAATCCTGTAGACATAATCCCTTGAAGATCCTTTTGCTCTTTGTCTTTGAACAACCATTTTAACACCTCATAATTTATACTAGTATGGTAGATTAAATTATACGTTTTTTTTTCGTTAAATTCAACTATTGAGACGATTTTTCTAAAACCATTAGTTATAATTCCATAAAATCACCCACTCGTCGCCCTCCATCGTTACATAAACAGGCTGTCGAATTTCAAATGATCCATACTTACTTGAAAATGATTGGGTTACAGTATAGTGATATACATTTAATATCTCCGGTACTTCATCACTCATCCGCCACTTTGGTAATTCTTCCACTTTTGAATAACTGTATTCAAACGAACTGACGCCAAAGTTCTCTTTAAGCATACTGGTACGTTCCTGCATGTAAATATTTTTTTCCAATTTTTCTTTCATAAATGAATGAAACAATTCCCATGAATTTGCAAAGTCTCCTGTTTGTTCATAGTTATAAAATAACTCCAATGCCCGCTCTGCTTTTTTTTCAGGACTAAACAGACTACTAATAAACAAATATAACAGTATGAGGAAACCAATAAATATGAAAATTAATATGATATTTTTCCATTGCAATAATCGATTTCTTTTATAAAAATATCGCATACTTTCACCTCAGCCTTGTACCATTTTTATATATAAAACCCTCTAATGAAGCATATTCAAAGCCATTCTATTTTATTATTTACATTTTCTTCATTAAAAATGAGTCTATTTGCCTATTGTAAACCCTTTCTTTATTTTATATACTGTAAACGGTTACAATATTAGTTGTTGTGTACATATACTGTTCATTCTTCTATTCGAGACGAATGAATACATGTACAGTATTTTGATTCAAAATAGATTGTCCCCCTTTGCATCCATATGAGAGTATGGGTGCCTTTTTTTTTCAAAAAAATAAAACCATGATCTGATATTGATCATGGTTTTATTTTTCTAATTCGCCTTAGTGAGCTTCAACTGGTTTAACATAAGCTGTTTTTTCATTTTTTGTATATATTTTTCTTACAAATGGAATAACATAATGGTCTAATCCAAATCTTCCTGCATTATAACCCGCAACTAACAAGAATAATGTAAGTAAAATCATTTGACCGTTCGTGCTGACAGTCCCGCTTAAAAGGAAAGCGAAGTTCATTAATATCCCCATTAATGCAGCGAAGTTTGTAAATACACCCAGGATTAAAGCAATACCAACTAATAATTCACCCCACATTACAAGGAAGGTAAAGATATCCGCTCCAGGGAGTGCCACATTCTCTAAAAATGTTGCCCACCATCCTTGTACTGCAGGATGATCTCCGGTTGCCTTTCCAATTGCTCCCTGAATAAATCCCTCTGCATCAAAACCGCCAGTTATTTTTCCCCAACCGCCAACTAACCATTGGTACCCGATATATACTCTAATAAATGTTAAGATTGCTGCCACTATACGATTTTCTCTTAATAAATTTACAAACATTTTCAAACACTCCTTCAAAATTTTTATTATTTTGTTCAACTCTTCACATAATTGCTCATTATTTAGTGTGCTTCAGCTATAACGCCTTTTAAACGGTTCTTTCTTTCCATTACTTTATGACGGAGAAACGGAATAACAAATCTGTCTAATCCAAATTTGCCTGCATTGTAACCTGCAACTAACAAGAAAGCTGTTAATAGAATCATTTGGCCGTTTGTGCTTACGGTTCCGCTGAAAACGAAGGCAAAATTCATTATAATACCCATTAATGCTGCAAAGTTTGTAAATACACCTAGAATGAGTGCAATTCCTACTAAGAGTTCGCCCCACATAACTAAGAAAGTAAAGAGGTCAGCTCCTGGAAGTGCGACTTTTTCTAAAAATGCTGCCCACCATCCTTGTACTGCCGGATGATCTCCTGAAGCTTTTTCAATTGCCCCCTGAAGAAATCCTCTTGCTTCAAATCCACCTGTCATTTTCCCCCAGCCTGCTGTCATCCATTGATACCCTAAATAAATACGAATAATTGCTAATAAACCAGCTACTATTTTGTTACTTCTTAAAAACTCTACAAACATTTCATCCAACTCCTTTTTTATTTGTTCAATATTTCACAATATATTGTGTAATCAGATATCTTGTTTACACTTATATAATATCATGATTTTCGTTTAATGGAATAATAATGTTCAATACTTCACAATTTATTCAAATATTTATGTCTAACTTGTGACAACAAGGCCGAATTTGTTTATTCTATACATGTAGCGTTTTCAATGAACAGTTTGAAATAAAGTAACCCTGCAAAATACAATTCTATTGAGAGAGGTGCAAACAATGAAGTATCGACGTCTTGGAAGAACGAATCTAAATGTATCTGTTGTTGGAATTGGAACATGGCAATATGGTGGGGAATGGGGGAAAGATTTCACACAAAAAGAGGTTGACGCCATTCTGCACCAGGCTAAACATCAGGGCATTAATCTTATTGATACAGCAGAATGTTATGGCGATCATCTATCTGAACGATTCATCGGTGATTTTATAAGCCGTGATCACAGAGACGATTGGGTTATTGCAACGAAATTTGGCCATCATTTCCACAGTAACTTTGAGCGTACAAGGCATTGGTCTGCAGATGAAGTATTAAAACAATTGGATAGTTCACTTCGTTCATTGAAAACCGACTATATTGATTTGTATCAGGCACATTCTTGCACAGATGACGAATTTAATAATGATGACCTATGGACGATGCTCGACAAACAGAAACAAGCAGGAAAAATCCGCCATCTTGCGATATCACTTGCAGGAAATACGGATAGTTATCAAACTGACAGAGCGACTGATGTAGGGGCAGAAGCAATTCAGGTTGTTTATAACCGGCTTGATCGAGCTCCAGAAGAGGAAATTTACCCATCTGCCATTAATCAGGATCTTGGAGTACTTGCAAGGGTACCTCTTGCAAGCGGTTATTTAAGCGGGAAGTATAAGCCTGGTGCTACTTTTACCAGTAATGATGTCCGTTCCCGGCATGATCAAAAAGAAACAGAACGCAAACTGAAATTAGTCGATGAAATTGCTTATCACGAGTTACCTGAGGGTGTAGATATGGCAAGTTGGGCATTAGCATGGTGTCTAAAACATGAAGCGGTAACTACTGTTATTCCAGGCTGTAAGAATGAAGAACAAGTTATCTCTAATGCAAAAGCTGCTGATTTACACATGGTATCAGAAGCTCATCCGCAAAATGTAAATTTCTAAATTGGTTATTTAGCTCAATGGGGGGTGATATCTATCCCCTTTGAGCCTTTGCCAAATATATTGGGAAGGTAGGGTTGGTTGGAAATGAATAATCTGAAGGAACACTTAAAAGAATTAGAGGAAAGCCATATCAATCTTGATGTACGAAAAAGTCCGGAAAAACTTGGAAAAATACTTGCAGACGATTTTTTCGAATTTGGGTCATCGGGGTATACTTGTAACAAGAAAGATTGTCTCGAAAGTGGTGTCGTATTAACCGAGATGTCATTACATAATTATAATATTTATCCTTTATCAGCAGATGTGGTATTAACTACCTATTATATTGTAGATAAAACAAGAAACCGGAACACGCTAAGAAGTTCGATATGGAAATTGACCGATAACAGGTGGCAACTATTCTTTCATCAGGGCACAATTACCCCATTACAATTAAATGAGATTCTTGGTCAGATTGAATAGCATCAGCGTCTCTATGATCATACGCTATTTTAAATACAGACCGATTCTGTCTATAGAAAAAACTGTTCAAAAATTATCAGGTAACATTTTTGAACAGCTTTTCTCTCTAAATATTATACATGCTTTACAAAACACTGTTTCACTTCACTCAGTATTTCATCCCCATTACGTTCCCAAAGTAATTTATTTATAATTTCAACCTCAATCGGCCCATCATAGCCTGCCTCTTCAACCGCTTTTCTCATACGATTGATTTCTATTACGCCTTCACCCATCATAGCACGCCCTGCAAACATATCTGGCATTGGAACCTTCCAATCTGACACATGAAAACCGAGGATCCTCCCTTTGGCTCTTTCAATTTCTTTGTACAGATTTGGGTCCCACCATACATGATAAACATCAACAATAACCCCGACTTCATTCGAATCATATTTTTCAGCAATGGTTGTTGCCTGGTCCATTGTATTAATAACGGAACGGTCTGCAGCAAACATTGGATGAAGCGGTTCAATAGCAAGCTTTACCCCGTAATCCTTTGCAAAAGGCACTAGCATATCGATCCCTTCTGCGACTTGCTCTCTAGCTGTATCGATGTCCCTGTCTGCACTCTGTCCGCAAACTAAGACAAGTGTATCTGTTCCCAGTTCAGCAGCTTCTTCGACTGCCCGTTTATTATCATCAATTTTCGTTGCTCTTTCTTTCGCAGTTGCAGCAGGGAACATCCCTCCACGACAAATACTGGAAACTTTTAAACCAGAGTCCTGGATCAGTTTCTTACTCTGTTTCAATCCTATTTCTTCTATCTTGTGCCGCCATACAGAAATCCACGGTACATCCTGGTGAAGACACCCTTCTACTGCTTCTTTTAAAGTCCATTGGTCAACAGTAATCTGATTAAGACTTAAACGGTTCAATAGCTTATCAGTCATTAACGTGCCCCCTGTTCTATACCTGCTAACTCTAACGCTACCTTCATTCTCTTTGTCGCCAGTTCTGGATCTCGTAACAAGCCAGCTTCATCGGCCAGTACGAACAAATCAGACAAATGTATAATGGAACGTGCCCCTTCTTTACCGCCAATCATCCGGAAGTGATCTTGATGACCATTCAGATAAGCCATAAAGACAACCCCTGTTTTATAGGAAAATGTCGGTGCCTCAAAGATATGCCGGGAGAGCGGGACTGTTTTTTCGAGTATTGCATCATACGAATTCCAGTCATCTGCATCAACTGCATGCATTGCTGCCGCTGCCGCTGGTGCGATTGCATCAAATATACCTAATAATGCATGGCTGTATCCTTGATCATCCCCTTTGATCAGTTCAGGATAATTAAAGTCATCTCCTGTATACATCCGAACGCTTTCCGGTAATAATCTGCGCATATCAACCTCTTTCTGCGCATCAAGAAGAGAAATTTTAATCCCATCCACTTTTGTTTCATTATCCCGTATAATCTGCAGACACACTTCCATCGCTTTGTCTGTATCTTCGAAGCCCCAGTACCCCTCTAATGCAGGATCAAACATATCACCAAGCCAATGCAAAATTACTGGCTCCTTTACATTTTGCAAAATTTTATTATAAACACGTTGATAATCTTCAGGTCCTTTCGCACATGCAGCTAATGCACGGCTCGCCATTAAAATAATCTTCCCGCCTTCCCCTTCAACAAACGACACCTGCTCTTCATATGCTCTCTCTACATCTTCTAAAGATACTGCTGGTGTTGGTGCTAGATGATCTGTTCCTACGCCACTAGCAACCTTTCCCCCAACAGATTTTGCTTCCCTTACAGACCTGGAAATTAATTCTTTTGCTCTGTCCCAGTTTAAGCCCATTCCCCGTTGTGCAGTATCCATTGCTTCTGCCACAGACAGACCAAGTGACCATAAATAGTGGCGATACTCCATTGTTTTGTCCCAGTCAATCTGGCCATCCAAGGTCGGATCAGAAACAGAAAGCGGGTCAGCTACAACATGTGCTGCGGAGAATGCAATTCTTTTCTTAAATGGTTTATCCTGTGGAATTTCAAATCGTTGAAATTCCCTTGTTTCATAAGAATAGAGCTTGCGGTCTTTATTTGGCAATAATAATTTTGTCATGCAAAGTCCCCCTTACAGTTTAATTTCCGGAACATCTATCCAGCGTCTTTCCTCCCACGATTTCAAGCCCAGATCAGAAAGCTGTGTACCTTTAGCACCTTCCAGCAGGTCCCAAGGGAATGCTTCATCAGCGAAAACATGCTTCAGGAAAAGTTCCCATTGCACTTTAAAGCCATTATCATACACTTCATTAGTTGGTACTTCCTGCCATTGGGACTGGAAGTCAAATGGATTCTCTATATCCGGGTTCCATGTTGGTTTAGGAGTGTTCACACGGTGCTGTACTTTACAATCACGTAATCCTGCAACTGCACTTCCTTCTGTACCATCTACCTGAATTGTCAATAAATCATCTCGATTCACTCTTACAGCCCATGAGGAATTTGCCTGTACAATAATTCCATTCTCTAATTCAAAAGTTCCGTAAGCAGCATCGTCCGCTGTAGCTTTATATGTTTTGCCATTTTCATCAACACGCTCAGGAATGTGGGTGGCACCGATACACGATACAGCCTTCACATTACCGAATAAATTATCAATCACATAACGCCAGTGTGCAAACATGTCCACAATAATTCCGCCGCCATCTTCTTTACGGTAATTCCATGATGGCCGTTGTGCTTCTTGCCAGTCTCCTTCGAACACCCAGTAGCCAAACTCCATTCTTACGGAAAGAATCTCACCGAAAAACCCGGAGTCTATGAGTCTTTTTAATTTTAATAAGCCCGGTAAAAATAACTTATCCTGTACAACACCATTTTTCACACCAGCTTCTCTCGCCAGTTTCGCCAGTTCAATCGATCCTTCCAGGTTTGTAGCTGTTGGTTTTTCACAATAAATATGCTTCCCTGCAGCGATTGCCTGCTTTATACTATCAGCACGTCTCACCGTTGTTTGGGAATCAAAATAAATTTCGTTATAATCATCAGCAAGCGCAGCTTCCAGATCTGTTGAATAACGTTCGATACCATGAGTTTCTGCCAGCGCTTTCAATTTCTTCTCATTCCTACCAATTAGTATCGGGTCCGGCATCAATGTATCATCATTTTTAAGCATTACGCCGCCTTGTTCTCTAATTGCTTTAATCGAGCGAATTAAATGTTGATTTGTACCCATCCGGCCTGTGACACCATTCATTATAATTCCAATCTTATGTTGAGCCATTTCAATCCCTACCTTTTCCTTTTGATAGATTAAGTCTACCGCAATAAAAAAAATTCGTCTTATTATTCTAAGAACGAATTTCTTAATTTCGGAAATCAAATTATATATGGTAACTTTTCTGGTTGTTCCGATATTTATTTGGTGAAATGGAAACAATGTTTTTGAATGCACGGTAAAAGGTCGAGATTGACTCAAAACCCGCTTCGAAACATATTGATGCGATATCTTTATCTGTCTCGGCAAGCATTTTTTTGGCAAGGCCTACCCTTACTTCTGTTAAGTACTGGATCGGAGTCTGTTGATAGTTTTCTTTAAAAATCGTGTTCATATGCCTTGTGCTGATACCAAGTCTTGCGGCCAAATCTTCAGCATGTATCCATTCATAGTAATGGGAATCTATGTATTCTTTCAATCTCTCAGCTCTTAAAGCATTCGCATCAGAAACCGGAGACTTTTTTTCCCCTCTTACCATGAGTAATAGTAACTGGGAAAGAAAAATTTTTAACGCCATTTCCTGCTCATTTGTCTGATTTGCCTGTTCGTACAATAAAGTACGGAGTGTTTGACGTATTTCACTACTGTCAAACGGGTTCAGACCAATGAATTTGGTTTCATTTAATGGGAGTTTCTCATAGATAGATTTATCCATCACACGTTGGTCAAAAGCAAGAACAAGTACTGTCAGCTTCTTATCCGGAATAATGGCATGTTGTGTGAATGGCTTTATAAACGTAAGATAATCCTGTTCAAAGTGATGCAGTTCTCCGTCTAATTTTATCTCCCCCATCCCTTCCAGTGCATATAATACCTGGTAAATCTCATGATGATGATTTTCTACCCGATCGCCTTTAGTATGTTTACTTTCATACAATTTTATCCCGTATGGTTCAAGGTTTATTTTTTTCAGCATAAAAACTTCCCCCAATTATCAGACTGAAATCTCTAATTATTTGATATTCCTATTCTACTACTGCGAAAATAAGGAAGTTATGATATATTTCTATTATACTGTATAGAATGGAAAAGAAAACAATAGTGAGGGGTTTTTACATGGAGAAAAAGGTATCAGTTGTATTAGTCGGCATAGGAGGGTATGGGAATATTTATGTAAAAGAGTTTTTTTCTGACGAGAATGAAAACGCATTCTTAGAAGGGGTGGTGGACCCGTATCCCGAGAATTCCAGATACTATCAGGAAATAATGGATCACAACATACCTGTTTATTCCAGCTTAGAGGATTTTTATTCTGAGCATACAGCAGATTTAGCAATTATTTCTTCACCGATTCAGCTGCATAAGCATCAGTCATGCTTAGCAATGGAAAATGGGAGCCATGTTTTATGCGAGAAGCCTGCAACAGCCAATCGTGAACATTTACAAGAAATGATTGATACAAGAGACCGGACGAATAAATTGTTAGCCATTGGATTTAACTGGTCCTTTACTGATTCTGTACAACAATTAAAAAAAGACATACTTTCCGGCCTTTTCGGTCAGCCTTTAAGAATGAAAAGCTTAGTATTATGGCCTCGTAATGTAGACTATTTTAACCGATCAAGCTGGGCAGGAAAGAAATTCAGTTCTCAAGGTGAAATGATCTTTGACAGTGTTGCCAACAATGCTACTGCTCACTTTCTGCATCACCTATTATATTTAACAGGTGACACGATTGAAACGTGTGCGGAAATTGATCAGCTATCTGCTGAGTTATATCGCGCTAATCCAATCGAAACATTCGATACTTGTGCTGTTCACCTGATAACCAAAAATAATGTAGAAATGGTGTATTTAGCCTCACATGCTGTTGCAAATGAACACAGACCAAAATATACATTGGAGTTTGAAAATGCAGTAATTACATATCACCCGACAAATGAAAATTCTAATATAATCGCAAAATTTAATGATGGAAAAGAAAAGGTTTATAAAGATCCTGAGAAAGACCATCTAGCAAAATTTGGTGTGATGTTGGATGCAATCTTACAAGGTCATAACAAAATACTATGTGGTCCAGAAGCAGCTAGCGGGCATGTGAATGCAATTTACGGGATGCATCAATCAGTTAAAGAAATTCCTGTTTTCCCAGATAAATGGATCACAATAGAAAAAACAAAAAAACTTACGATAGTGGAAGGATTAGAAGAGACATTAACACAGTGTTACAAACAGTTCTGTCTTCCAGATGACTTAGGAACGGAGTGGAGTGCCCCGGGCTCAATTATTAAATTGTAGATCATCGCAAATTGGCTGAAAAATCCTAACTTTAATTTGCTAATAAGTATAAAGAAATACGAAGACACCGGCAGAATGTTCGTTTCCGCTGGGGTCTTCGTACATTACCACTGCTTAGTAAGCTTCAAAGTTCATATCATTTGAACATTTCTAAAAGAACTGTTAATACTGATTGATCTGATTGTTATATTGAGGCAGGTAGGAAACTACTGCTTCCACTTCTCCACTTTCAAGCATTTCCACATAATCAGTATAAAAGGGAATCTCCGGATATAAAGATTTCACCTGTTTACGTTTATAAGGGTCCGGGTCATAGACTGCCCCCACTTCCACACCTTCTATCATGCCATCCTTGATCAGAGAAATATAACTGTTAGATTGTTCATGAAATCCTGCAATTCCTAATTTTAATTTGCGCATCATACATCAATCCTTTTTAAATAATTCGAGCCGCTTCTTGCGAAATTCTTTCGGAGAGACTCCTTCTTTTTCCTTAAAGTACCTGCTAAAATGAGAGGCATTTTCAAATCCGCATTTGAATGCAATTTGCTGGATGGCCATTTTCTCTTCTGCTTCAAGTAGATATTTTGCTTGTTTCATACGGCACGCCATAACATACTCCATTACCGTAAACCCTGTCATTTCCTTAAATACATGAGAAATATAAGATTTGTTTAGGTTCAGAGCTACTGCTATCTCTGATATCGACAGCCTGTGTTGAGAGTGTTTTTGTATATATGTTGCAATTTCTTCTGCATGAATTGCTTTTCCGCTTTTATCCTTTTTATCAAAAGCAAGTGTATCATGCAGGAGATGATTGACCTTCACTAACAATTGACCTGTTAATAATTTCATTTCCCATTCTTTCTCAATTTCTGAAATGTCAGTTGCCCTCATAACCTGGTCCATCATCTTAAAAATATTTTCTACATCCAGCAAACTTGCATTGCTTTTTGTCCGAATCAGATAATGATGACAAACCTGAAATACATTTAGCAATTTTGTTGCTTTCATAGTCCGTAAGATTTCCTCCACGGTTTCAGGAGAAAAATGCAGATGACTTCTAATGTATTCACTATCTTCCGGGATATTCGGTTTGTGTAATGCTAAACCATCCATTAAAAGGATATCTCCGGGAAGTAAGTCATAAATCTCACGGTTTATTAAATAACGGCAATTTCCACGATGAAACATATAAATCTCATAGGCATCATGTGAATGAAGCTCTTCATGTTCCGGATCATCACTGACTCGATACTTTACTGAAAACATCTGCTCCATTGGTTGCACCACCTGTTAATATTGTAATCGAACTGGCTGTTCGTTAAAATAACTGAAAATGGGGAGAATCTATTCATTCTTTACTGTAAGTGCGCTTATATTATTATATTTCATTATTCATAAGATGACGGGTTAATAGTTATTACAGAGGCTGCCACATCCGTTATAAAAAGTGATCGATAGATATAAGTATGTCATAGAGTTTCTAATGTGGAAATGGTTTGCTTTACGAGTATGTTGATTACCGTTTCTTTTTTTCATTCTTAATATTTTATTAGAAAATGTGGAGCGAAAGGGTACTTAATTGAACAGATGAGAACATTAAAAATTCTCATGAACAATCTATGCATTGAATGCTCATGAGAATTTTATAGTTTTTTACAATTGAGTGAAACTTGAGTCCTTATATCATTAGGAGTGATAGCCTTAGAACATAACCAAAATATACTGTTATTCCACATAATCCATATGATGCTTTTTTCACTTCAACAGCCTGTTAGATCGAGCGTCATAGCTATGGTTTATCCTGCCTTTTTTTATGATTCATCCGCTTTTAATTTTTGCAAGCTTTTTAGTATGTCACTTTTTGCTTTTCCCATATTAGATTCCACTGCAGCCACATATGCTCCTTCTACGATTGGTATACCTTCCGCTATTTCTGTATTCTTTATGGAATACATCTCTATTGCCATTTCTGCATTCATTTTCGCACTGCCTAAATCATAGAAAAGGATCGCTTCTGATTTTCCATTTACGCTTTTCATTGCTGCCTGGATCTTTTCAATACTTGTCCCTATCTCATTATCACTTGTCCCACAAGCCAGCATAACAGGCACATCGGTGATAACCTGACTGATTAATTCTTTTACCCCTTCACCAATGTGAATACTGTGCGAAACAATTATCAAGGCTACTTTATTACTCACTCCCATCCCCCGTCTCCATAACTGTCATAAGTGCTTCGAATATATAAAAGGATGACATCGATCCCGGATCGACATGTCCTTTGGAACGTTCTTTCAAATAGGATGCTCGACCTTTTGTTGCTGTCATTTCTCTTGTATCTTCGATTGTTGCCTGACAAACTTCCAACAAAGCATCCCAATCCTCGGCGGGTTCTTCCGCAAGAAAGTTCGCAACCTGGTTCCATACATCATAAAGAGTTTTTTCACCCATACCTGCTTTTCCGCGCATCTTAATCCCTTCTGCTGCTTCTCTTACTGCAGTTTTAAAAACAATCTCATCTACTTCTTTTCCTTGCATAGCCATTGACATTTTCAAAAAGGCTGTACCATACAGTGGACCAGAAGCTCCGCCAACTTTTGCAGTCAATGTCATTGCAACACTTTTCAACACGTCGGCTACTGATTCATATTCTGTATCTGATATTTTCGCCAGCACTTCCCGGAAACCGCGCTCCATATTGATACCATGGTCTCCATCACCAATTGCCTGGTCTAATACAGTTAACTGTTCTTTGTTTGCCTCCATTCGTTTTTGAATTTCATTCATCCATTTTTTTGTCTTTTCCACAGTTAAAATAATCATTATATTCTCCTTTAGTTACAAAATGATAGCGCTTCACACTCTTTGTCTAATAGTTCTGTTAATTGGTCATCAAGATCAAGTAAAGTAATTGAAAAGCCTGCCATTTCCAATGAAGTCATATATTCTCCTACCCATGTTCGATGGATGTTAATCCCTTTTTCGTTTAGTTCCTGAACCACTTTGCGGCTGGCAATATATAATTCCATCTCAGGAGTTGCACCTAATCCATTAATCATTACCGCAACATGATTACCAAAGTGTTTATCACCTAAAATGTTATCAAGCAGTGTTTTAGCAATCTGATCAGCTTTCTGCAATGGGATACGTTTAATCCCTGGTTCTCCATGTATTCCTATTCCTATTTCCATTTCATTATCTTCTAAAATAAAGCTGGGCTTTCCTGCTGCCGGTACCGTACAAGATGTTAATGCTACTCCCATTGAGCGTACATTCGCGATCGTCTTTTCCGCCACTTCTTTCACTTCTGCAAGCGATGCTCCTTTTTCTGCCATTGCTCCTGCTATTTTGTGGACAAATACTGTCCCGGCGATACCCCTCCTTCCTGTGGTAAATGTGCTGTCTTCCACTGCAACATCGTCATTGACAATGACCTGTTCTACCTGAATTCCTTCCAATTCAGCCATTTCCTTTGCCATTTCAAAATTCATTACATCACCTGTATAGTTTTTAATAATCAGCAATACACCGGCACCACTGTCTACAGCTTTAATTGCTTCCATTACCTGATCAGGTGTCGGTGAGGTGAACACTTCTCCGACAACCGCAGCGTCAAGCATCCCTTTTCCTACATACCCTGCATGAGCTGGCTCATGACCACTTCCTCCGCCACTTACGAGACCGACTTTTCCTTTTACAGGAACATCGCTTCTTGTAATAACCGTTGTATTTGGCAGCCTTTTCAATAAATTTGAATGGACTGATGTTATTCCTTCAATCATTTCATCAACAATCTGGTTTACATCATTAACAACTTTCTTCATCAGGGCTCACCTCTTCTTATTTTTTTGTTACTATATTAACCTAGAATAGCAGACATTTCCACTTATAGACTGACAAAGTTACTATCCATATGATGAAAAATCGTGAAGCTGAAAACTTCACGATTTTTTTCATTATTCTTCTACCGGATGAACTGCATCATATAATAATTGTTCAAGTTCATCTGTATATGCTTGTTTTATATCTTCTGTCCAATTAAAGAGGGTCTGCATTTCCTCAATAACTTTATCTTTTTCTTTCCTTACCCAATCGATATGGAAAAATAACGCTCCAGTTCTCCTTACGAAGAAATCGACGGGTTTACAAGCTGCCTCGTATTTAATACTGTAATGAAGCATTGAATAAGTTAATGGCGGTAAACTGCTGGAGGAATTTCCCGATTCCTTGTATAATTCAAATAGTTTGTCAACATTGGATCCATATCTTTGTACCAGTTTTTTTGCATCTGTATCTGGCAAACCTATTTCTTTTCCTTTTTCAACCTGCTCTTTTGTAAACTCGATAAACCCTTTAGATCCACCAACTTCTCCCCCGGAAATCGGGAGATGCTTCGTATCACTCGGATAAAAAACTTTTCTCTCTGCTTTTATCATCTTATCTGCGAGGAAATCGACGACATCTTCTGCCATTTTACGATAACCAGTCAATTTCCCACCAGCAATGGAGATTAAGCCGGAATCAGACTCAAATATTTCATCTTTCCGTGAGATTTCAGAGGGATCTTTACCTTCCTCATGGATTAAAGGACGTAACCCTGCCCAGCTTGATTCTACATCATCCGCATTAATGTTTAAATCCGGGAACATATAATCAATTGCATGAAGAACGTAGTCACGATCTTCTACCGTCATGGTCGGATAGGCAATATTTCCTTTATATACTGTATCAGTAGTACCTACATAGGTCTTTCCTTCCCTCGGAATAGCGAAAACCATTCTCCCGTCAGGAGTATCGAAGTAAATCGCTTGCTGCAACGGAAAAGCAGACTGATCGAATACTAAATGAATACCTTTTGTCAATTGTAATGTTTTCCCTTTTTTAGAGTTGTCCTTCTCTCTTATTGTATCCACCCAAGGACCCGCAGCATTGATTACATGTTTTGCAAATATATCATGCATTTCGCCTGTTAACTGGTCTTCAACCTTTACTCCTGTGACTTTTCCGCTATCATATAACAGGTTATCCACTTTAGCATAATTTAAAGCTAAGGCCCCTTTCTCTATAGCTTTTTTCATTACTTCCATTGTCAGCCGGGCATCATCAGTCTTATATTCGACATAATATCCTGCCCCTTTCAAATTATCACTTTTTAACAATGGTTCTCTCTGCAATGCTTCCTCACGGCCAAACATTTGTCTGCGTTCTGATCTCTTCACACCTGCAAGAAAATCATAAACACGTAGGCCGATATTTGTCGAGAAAGGTCCAAAAGTTCCCCCCTTATAAAAAGGTAACATCATCCATTCAGGGGTTGTAACATGCGGGCCATTTTCATATACTATCTCTCTTTCCTTCCCGACTTCTGCTACCATTTTGACTTCAAATTGTTTTAAATATCGTAATCCTCCATGAACTAGTTTTGTAGATCTGCTAGATGTTCCCGCAGCAAAATCCTGCATCTCCACAAGGCCAACATTTAAACCCCTCAGTACAGCGTCAAGCGCAATGCCTGCTCCAGTTATCCCCCCGCCGATAATGATCACATCAAGCGGAGTATTTTTCATTTGTTGATACGTCTGTTGTCGGTCTAAGCTTGAGAATAACATAGATTTCGTCCCTTCAATCTTTCTATATTTGGTTACATTATCACAGCGCAAGGCATACTGATAAGTTCTCTTTATTTGTTTCTTCCATTATTTAAACACTCGTGTCGCTTCAACTGCCTTTTTCCAGCCACTGTATAGTTTATCTCTCGTTTCATCATCCATTTTACTTTCAAATTGATTATCCACTTTCCAGCGGTTAGTAATTTCATCACGACTTTCCCAGTAACCTACTGCGAGACCTGCCAGATATGCTGCACCTAAAGCAGTTGTTTCTATCACTTCCGGTCTCTCGACAGGCAGGTCTAAAATGTCACTCTGGAATTGCATTAAAAAGTTATTAGCTACAGCTCCCCCATCAACCCTAAGTGATTTCACATCAATACCTGAATCCTCGACCATTGCTCCGATTACATCTTTTGTCTGATAAGCAATTGACTCTAACGTTGCTCTGATGAAATGCTCTTTAGTCGTTCCACGCGTTAACCCAAACATAGCCCCTCTCGCATCACTGTCCCAGTATGGTGTACCAAGTCCCACAAAAGCCGGAACTAAGTATACTCCGTCAGCCGATTCGACTCTCTCCGCATAGCTTTCTGTTTGTTTCGCATCTTTAAACATCCTCAGACCGTCCCGAAGCCACTGAATGGCAGAGCCAGCTACAAAAATACTGCCTTCTAATGCATATTCGACTTTTCCATTCACTCCGCATGCAAGTGTTGTAAGAAGTCCATGATCAGATCGAACAGGCTCCTCACCTGTATGCATTAACATAAAACAACCGGTCCCGTACGTATTTTTCACCATTCCTTTATCGAAACATGCCTGCCCGAACAATGCTGCCTGTTGATCTCCTGCTGCACCTGCAATTGGTACTCTCTGCCCAAAGAAGTGATAGTCAACTGTTTCTCCATAAACCTCAGAAGATGAACGGACTTCTGGCAGCATCGCTTCAGGGATATCAAGAATTTTTAATAATTCCTCATCCCACTTTAACTCATAAATATTGTACATTAAGGTACGAGAAGCATTAGAGTAATCTGTCACATGCACTTTACCCCCAGTTAATTTGTAAATTAACCATGTATCAATTGTGCCAAATAATAAGTCACCATTATCAGCTTTTTCTCTAGCTCCTTCGACTTTATCCAATATCCATTTCACTTTGGTGCCGGAAAAATAAGCATCAATCAGTAAGCCAGTCTTATTTCTGAATGTTTCCTGATGACCTGCTTCTATTAACTCACGACATATCCCGTCTGTTTGTCTTGACTGCCAGACAATTGCTTTATAAACTGGTCTGCCAGTATGTTTATCCCAAACAACTGCAGTTTCTCTCTGATTTGTAATCCCTATTCCGGCAATTTGGGATGGTTCAATATCTGCTTTGCGAAGCACATCTGCGATACATGATAATACAGACGTCCAAATCTCATTAGCGTCGTGCTCTACCCAGCCGGATTTTGGGAAAAACTGTTCAAATTCTTTTTGTGCTGTTTCCACTATCTGTCCTTCATGATTAAAAATAATTGCTCTTGAACTTGTTGTACCTTGATCAATTGATAAAATGTATTTTTCCATAATTCTTCCTCCCGGTTATTTAATCTTTTTATATAACTTTTTTATTCGTTTGATTATTCGCAGAGCTGAAGTTATACTTTTTTAATTCATGTACCACTGCAATGATAAATATGGAGAGTACAACAGCTGACATTATCCAGAACAAAACAGAGAGTTCCCCCATAAAAAACGCATTATAGAACACGGCACCATAGACGCCTCCAATTAATGGTCCTATAACAGGTATAGCCGCATATCCCCAATCCGAATCACCTTTTCCTACAATCGGTAAAATGGAATGCGCAATTCTTGGACCTAAATCCCTGGCGGGGTTTATTGCATAACCTGTTGTACCCCCAAGTGACATCCCAATGGCTATAATAAGAAGTCCTACAATTGCAGGGTTTAAACCTTCTGTAAAGTCATTGGCACCAATAAATAGTAAGCCCATTATTAGAACAAAAGTACCGATCATTTCACTTACCAGGTTGGATGGTGCACTTTTTATAGCTGGATCTGTTGAAAAGACAGCAAGCTTAGCTCCTTTATCTTCTGTAACTCCCCAATGGGGCAAATATTGAAGAAATACAATAACTGCTCCAATAAAACCACCAATTAATTGTGCTGTAATATAAATCGGAACTTTACTCCAGGGAAATTCACCAATGGAAGCAAAAGCTAATGTGACAGCAGGGTTAACATGTGCATCTGACACGTTTCCTACCGCATACACAGCCATGGTAACTGCAAGACCCCATCCAATTGTTATCACTACCCAGCCTGCTGCCTCTGCTTTCGTCTTTTTCAGAACAACCCCGCCAACGACACTTCCACCAAAAATGATTAAAATCATTGTTCCAATTAATTCTGCTAAAAATTCAGACACTTTCCTCACCCCTTCATTTGAATAAAATTACATTGATAAGAGGTGCACCTCAATAATTTATATACCGGTATTGCTGTTTTTCATTCTGCCGGATATACAGATAGACGAAAAAATCCACACTACAATAACTATACTTCTTCCCGGGGAAGTATAATAATTGCAGTGTGGACTCCTTGTCTCCGACACTATTGGTTAATTAACTTGTTGCTCACATGATAACCCATTTATAAAGCGCTGTCAAATTTTTTTCATCTTTCACTTTCAATAATTTTTATTCTTCCACATTACCATAACACCTTACTTGATGTAGTAATGGCTACTGCTCCACTGTCAAACGCTTCCTGTATTTGTTTTTTCGTTTTAATCAATCCACCTGCTATAACCGGTGTTTCCGTTTCGCGGGACACTTCTTCTATTACTTCAGGTATAATACCTGGCAAGACTTCTATGTAATCAGGTTTTGATTGTTTGATCATTTTTATATTATTTTGAACTGCTAAACTATCAAGTGCAAATAAACGTTGAATGGCAACAATCTTATGCTTTTTTGCCAGTGACACAACATTATTTCTAGTAGAAATAATTCCGTCAACTTTTACTTGCCTGATTAAATACTCCATTCCGTACTGGTCTACTTTCAAGCCATTAATTAAGTCAGCATGAACAAAGACTGTCTTACCGTATTTCTTTGCATACCTTACCATTTGATTTAACTGGGCAATTCTTGTTTCGAGCAAGATAAACAAGTTATGTTCACTTTTGACAATTTCCTCAAAATCTTTCATATTTCTAATCGCCGGCAAGACCCCTTTTAACTGCATTTATATTCCCCCTATTCTTCACTGTTTTTAGTTAAATATTTGCGATAATTAGCTTTTTAGCATAAAATAATAGATGGTGTTTGTATTCTGTCTCATTATACTCTACCATATTTACTTGAAATTCTGATAATTCGGACAACATTTTTATTAAATGATGAGGTTTGTGTTCATTCATAGGTTGTGCGATATCATATGGAAGTCATATCCTCTATCCAACTCCAGCCATATCATATGCAAGGCCCTCTTATAGCTTGACTATACTTAACATATGGATACATCCATATCGGCAAAAAATCAATATTTTCGAAAGGAAGTGGGATAAATGGGAGCAATTACTGACGAAAGATCAAAAGTTTCCCTGCTGCAAGATGTAGATTATTTGACTAAAATTCTGGATGATGTGTTACTTCATGAAGGCGGGGAGCCATTATTAGATATCGTCAAAAAAATTCGCGAACTTTCAACAAAAGTGAGAGAGACAGAAGATGATGATGCACAAAAGCAAATTAAGCAAACGATGAAAGAACTTAACCCTGATGTTAGACAAAACGTTATCCGTGCGTTTGCTATTCATTTACATTTATTAAACATTGCGGAACAAAACTATCGTACTAGACGTCGCCGTGAATACCAGGCACAAGACGCAGATATCATTCAACCTGGTTCCTTAGAAGCAGGCGTAAAACAGTTAGTTGACAATAATGTAACTCCAGAACAAGTTACTGAGTTACTTGAGAAATTATCCTTGGAATTAATTATGACGGCACACCCGACTGAGGCTACAAGAAGAACAATTTTACAGATTCATAAAAGAATTGCTAACCTTCTTACCTCCTGGGATTATGCAGTTACGCGCTACTCGAAAAAAATGATAAAAGAAAGAATTGCTAATGAAATTACAATTCTCTGGCAAACACAGGAGATTAGACAGAATAAGCCATCTGTAATGAAAGAAGTATCGAATGGTCTTTATTATTTTGATCGTGTATTGTTCGATGTATTACCACGTATACATGACGATTTAGAAGACTTATTATATGAAAAATATAATCAGAGATGGAATATTCCTTCATTCCTGAGATTTGGTTCATGGATCGGCGGAGACCGTGATGGAAATCCGAATGTTAAAGCCACAACAACATTTGAAACACTTAAATGCCACCGTGAGCTTGTATTGAAAAAATACAATGAAGCTTTAAATACATTAAAAGACCGAATGAGTCACTCCAGCTCCATTGTAAATGTAAGTGATGAGATTAAAGCATCGATTGCAGCAGACCGAAAAGCACTTGGTGAAAATGGCTGGCACAAAGAAGATGAAGTATACCGTGTAAAACTATCACTAATGTTAAAGAAATTGGAATATACAGCACAGGATGATGACCGGGGATATCAAAAGTCTGAGGAACTTCTAACAGACTTAAATATCATTCGTGACAGTATGCAAGTACATCACCCTAAGAGTAATCCAATTAAGCTATTGAGAAAGGTTATCCGTCAAGTAGACTTATTTGGTTTCCATTTAGCGTCATTAGATATTCGTAACCACAGTGGTGAACATGAATCAGCACTAACGGAAGTCTTGAAAAAAGTAAATATCACAGATGATTATTCTTCATTGAATGAAGAAGATAAGGTGAAAACTCTAATTCAGGTGCTTGAAAATCCTCGTCCAATGGTATCCATTTATGATGAATTCACACCGGAAACTTTAGAGGTAATTGATACCTTCCGTATGATAAAACGTGCGCAGGATACATTTGGCCTTAGAGCAATTGAAGTATATTTAATCAGTATGACAAGTGCTGTTAGTGATTTACTGGAAGTTCTTGTTCTTGCTAAGGAAGCAGGCCTGTACCGCGTTTATCCAGACGGTAAAGTTGTAAGTAAAATCCATGTAGCACCATTACTTGAAACAATCGATGATTTAAAAAACGGGCCTGGAATGATTAAACAATTATTTGATATTCCGCTTTACCGTAAACATCTAGAAGCACGTGGTGACTTGCAGGAAGTAATGCTAGGTTATTCTGACAGCAGTAAAGATGGTGGAAACATTACCGCTAATTGGGAATTATACAAAGCCCAGCAGGAAATCCACGACATTGCTTCAAGTTATGGTGTTAAATTGAAATATTTCCACGGACGTGGCGGGTCATTAGGCCGAGGTGGAGGTGCACTTTATTCAAGCATTTTATCACAGCCGCCAGTCACATTAGGTGATGGAGTGAAGATTACCGAACAAGGGGAAGTCCTGTCTTCACGTTACCTGCTGGAGGATATTGCATACAGAAGTTTAGAGCAAGCTACTTCTACTCTTATGACTGGTATTGCTGGTATTCATGACCAGACAGCAACTGATCCACAGCCAACAAAAGAAGAAGAAGAGGTTATGTCTATCATTTCCGAATATGCTCTGAAGAAATATCAATCCTTAGTATTTGAGGATCCAGGTTTCATTCAATACTTTAATCAAGCTACACCTTTACATGAACTTGGTGATTTAAATATTGGCTCCCGTCCAATGAAGCGTAAGGGTAGCAATCGTTTTGAAGACTTACGTGCCATTCCTTGGGTGTTTGCATGGACGCAGTCCCGTCAATTATTGCCAGCATGGTATGCTGCAGGTACCGGAATTAAAAAATATTTAGATGAAACAAATAATATAGAAATATTCCAGAACATGTACAAGCACTGGCCATTCTTTGAAGCAACAATTAACAATCTTCAAATGGCATTAACGAAAGCTGATTTAAAAACAGCGAGTGAATATGCTAATATGATGCAGGATAAAGAGATTAGCCAGCGGATTTTCCGTCAGCTTGAAGAAGAATACCATTTAACAAAAGATATTGTCTTACAAATTACTGGCTTGAATGATTTATTAGACCATAAACCAAATATTAAAGAATCTGTCAAATTACGTAACCCGCTTGTTGACCCATTAAATCAGCTCCAGGTGTTACTCGTTTCCCAGCTTCGCCAAGAAGAAGAAGGCAGCGAGAACTATGAAGAGTTATTAATGGAAGCACTGCTAACGATCAATGGTGTCGCAGCAGGTTTAAGAAACACAGGATGATTAAGGTTCCAAACTCCTGGGTATAACTATTATACCCAGGAGTTTTTTTATATCCTTTTAACATAATTTTATTGTTTAATTAATTGTGTCTATTTTTTGAATTAATTGTTACAACTTTTTGAACAATATGTTATAATCAATGTAACCACTTACAATAACATGATTAAGAGGTGAACATAATGGATATATTATTAATTTTCTTACTTATTTTTAGTTTTACCCCATTCCTTCTGTGGGGAGATAAATGGAAAAAAACCGCTTTATTACAAATACCATTTGTTATAGGTGCATGGTTTACCTTTGTTAAACATATGATGGTCGGCATAGCCCCAAATGAAAGTTACCTGTGGATCTTCTTTATTGCTAATTTAATTTATGGTCATATCGCATTTACGATTATATTGCTGGAACTAAGAAAATCTATGAAGATAAGACAACGTTTCATTCAACAAAACTAAGTTATCAAAAATCCGGACATAGTTCGGATTTTTTTATATGAAATAAATTTACAGAAATCAGTTTATCCATTAGTAGTAAATATTACCTATCTTACTCTCCCTGCATTTAACTTCTGGAATTCACCACAGAAGTTTCCCTTTATTGTTTGTATCCGCTTTCTAAAGTATAATTTAGTCATAATATAACAGAGGAGGCCACAAATTGAATATTGTAATTGCACCTGATTCATATAAAGGAAGCTTGTCAGCAATAGAAGTAGCAACAATTATTAAAGAAGCCATTCAGGAAATTGCTGATGACCAGATCATTATTAAACCAATGGCAGATGGCGGTGAAGGGACAATTGAAGCTATCTTGTCCTCAACTGATGGAACAGCGGTACATCTGCAAACCTCGGGACCACTTGGTATGCCGGTTGATACTTATTACGCTATTATTGATGGAAATACCGCTATTATAGAAACAGCTCTCCATGCAGGTATTACACAACTCTCTGATAACGAACGGAATCCAGATAATACAACAACTTACGGAATTGGTGAAGCGATCAATGATGCGGTCAGTAAAGGATGCCAATCAATTATAGTTGGACTTGGGGGAAGTGCCACGAATGATGGCGGTTTAGGAATGATGCTCGCTCTTGGAATGAGAGCATATGATAAGCATCATAATGAATTGGGGCCATTTGGTAGAGATTTATTAATGCTTGACTCCATTGATATGAGCGGATTGAACCCAAAAATAAAAAATTTAGAAATTAAAATTGCATGTGATGTAGACAATCCATTATGCGGGCAGAGAGGAGCTTCAGTGGTATACGGTCCCCAAAAAGGAGCGACGGACTCTCAAATTAGTACATATGACAAGGCACTTGGCAAATATGCAGATTTGGTGGAATCTGAATTTAACGCTTTTCTAAGGAATGTGCCAGGTGCCGGTGCAGCAGGCGGATTAGGATTTGCCTTTTTAGCATTAGGAGGTCAGCTGGAATCCGGAGCAAAATTAATAGCAAGCACAACAAAATTGGAGGAAGCACTGAAGAATGCTGATATGGTGATTACAGGTGAAGGAAAGAGTGATGAACAAACATTATACGGAAAAGCTCCTTCCTTTGTTGCTGATATGGCTAATCATCTGAAGATACCTGCAATACTGTTGTCAGGAAGCCTTGGCGGGAATACCGATATGCTTAGGGGGAAATTTGCCGGCTGTTTTTCTATAATTAATAAGCCATTGTTACTCTCGGAATGTATGGAAGAGAGTAAAGAGCTGTTACGTAGTCAAACAAAACAAATCAGAACACTAATTCAACATTTCCAATAGGGATAACTTGTTTCCTTCTCCTAGATTTGCGATAATTATGAAGAATATATCGCATAAAATGACAAGAAGTGAGGTTTTTAATCGGCACTAAGCATTAGCGCTAACTTACCAGAATGCTTAGCGTCTGTGAAAAAGAACATGTTATTTAGGAGGTCTTTTGCTTGAACGAATCGTACCATAATTCCAAGCTGAAAGTTTTTTCATTGAGTTCCAATACTCCCCTTGCAGAAGAAATCGTTCAGCATATCGGCATTGAACTTGGACAATCCTCTGTCAAGAGATTCAGTGACGGTGAAATTCAAATTAATATTGAAGAAAGTATTCGCGGATGTGATGTGTTTGTTATCCAATCCACCAGTGATCCTGTAGAAGATCATATTATGGAGCTGCTTATTATGACTGACGCATTGAAAAGAGCTTCAGCAAGATCAATCAATTTAGTGATTCCATACTATGGTTATGCGAGACAGGATCGGAAATCACGCGCCCGCGAACCCATTACAGCAAAACTTATTGCAGACATTATTCAGAGAGCGGGTGCCGATCGAGTAATTTCTATTGATCTGCATGCACCACAAGCGCAAGGCTTTTTTGATATTCCTGTTGATCCAATTACTGCAGTTCCACTTATCGGAAATTATCTTCTGGATAAACAGCTTGATGATATTGTAGTGGTAGCACCAGACCATAGCAGTGTATCACGAGCGAGGCAATTGGCCGATCAGCTTAAGGCACCCATTGCCATTGTAGACCGTAGAGGACCAAGAGAGAATGCTTCCACTATCAACATTGTCGGAGATGTCGCAGAGAAGACAGCAATTATTATAGATGATATTATCGACACTGGAAGAAGAATTGCAACAAGTTCCCAGGCGTTGGCAGCACATGGTGCCAGAGAGGTATATGCTTGCACCACCCATCCCGTTCTCTCGGGTCTCGCTGTAGAGAAAATAAATGAATCAAATGTAAAAGAATTAATTGTAACTAACACGATCTTATTATCAAATAGTCAGCAAACAGATAAAATTACTCAGCTAACAGTAGCACCCGTCGTAGCTGAGGCAATCATCAGATTATATGAACAACAGTCTGTCAGTTCTCTCTACAAATAAGTATCGCAATAAAAAAACCACCATTAGGTGGTTTTTTTATTGTATCCATCTAAACGCGCACACTTTATTAGGCGAAAACATAAGATATGCATATAAAGAGAGGAAGAGACAATATGAATATAAATCGCCTAATAAAAAAAATTAATCCACAGCAAGTTATCACGATCTCCTCCCCACTGCTCTTACTGTTGTTATGGGAGATATGTTCCAATACAGGAGTATTAGATGCACGTTTTTTTCCACCTCCAACACTTATTATTCAAACAATGTTCAGTCTGGGTGAATCTGGAGAGTTATTTTCACACATATCTATAAGTCTGACGAGAATATTACTAGGCTTTTTGCTCGGAGTCATTCCTGCCATCTGTATAGGGCTATTAATGGGAATGTATAAGTATTTCCGGCATTTCTTTTCTCCAATTGTAATGATATTTATGCCAATTCCAACATTAGCGATGTTACCGATCATACTTATCTTATTTGGTATCGGTGAATTCTCCAAGATGATTACAATAGCGATCAGTGTTTTCTTTCCAGTCGTTATTAACACTGCCGCAGGTGTCGCAAATATTGATCGAATTTACCTTGACGTTGCAAAAAATTATCAAGCGAATGCGAAAGACTTTTTCTTAAAAATCGCATTACCTGGTGCACTCCCTGTTATGCTGGAAGGGATACAAATGGGGCAGGCTATCGCACTACTGACAATTGTGGCAGCAGAAATGATTGGTGCTACATCAGGTATTGGTTACTTAATCTGGATGAATTACAAAGCATTCTTACTCCCGGAAATGTATGTTGGGTTAATACTCATCTCCTTTTTTGGATATTTGTTCTCATTATTACTCCGTGGTCTAGAAAGAAAATTATTACCTTGGAAATAATTTTAAAAAAGGGTGAGTCTATGTCGAAAATTGAAATAAGGGAGCTTTCCAAACGGTTTGATAAAGGAAAAAAACATATTGAAGCATTGCAAAACATTGATTTAACCGTGAGTCAGGGTGAATTTGTTTGTATCTTAGGACCAAGTGGTTGTGGAAAAACGACCTTATTACGAATCCTCGCTAACCTTGAAAAACCGAGTAAAGGTAAAGTAACCATCCATTCCAAACATAACAGCCAGCAACCCATTCAGTCGATGGTATTCCAGGAGAATGGTGTCATTCCTTGGCTCACTGTTGAGGAAAATGTAGCATTTGGCTTAAAGATGAGACATACACCAGAGAAATTCACTAAGAAACAGACTGAGTATTATATTTCAAAAGTAGGTTTAGCTGATTTCCGAAAACTGTATCCGAAAGAACTTTCTGGCGGGATGAAGCAAAGAGTCAGCATCGCCAGAGCTTTTGCCAATGATCCAGAAATTTTGTTAATGGATGAACCTTTTGCAGCACTTGATGAACAAAATAAATTTATTCTTCAAGAGGAACTCCTGAATATATGGCAAGAGACCAGAAAGACAGTATTATTTATTACCCACAGTATTGACGAAGCCTTACTATTGAGTGATCGTATATTATTGATGAGTGCACAACCAGGTAAAATAGTGAAAGATATTAGACTGAATATTCCCAGACCGCGCACCATTGAACAAGTTAGATCAAAGCCAGAGATTACTCGCATTTTCCTAGAGATTTGGGAGCATTTGCAACATGAAGTAAAACAAACTAGGTTAATAAAAACTGCAATGGAGGAATGAAAGTGAAAAAGCCGGTTTGGTTAATTGTATTATTTTTCGGATTTATTGCTTTATCAGCATGTCAAAATAGTGAGAATAAACCATCCCTTTCCCTATCTCAAGACGGTGAGTTGCCGCCTTTGGAAGAAACAGCCAAAGTAGTAATCGCGGAAGACGGCTCCGCTTCGGGCGCCGGATTTTATATCGCAAAAGATAAAGGGTATTTTGAAAAATATAATATAGAAGTGGAGTTTGCTACATTCGGGAATAGTGATGAAATGCTTCCAGCAGTAGCTTCCGGCGAAGTCGATGTAGCTGGAGGCATATCCTCTGCTTCATTCTTTAATTCCATCGCACAAGGTATTGATGTCCGCTTTATTGCAGATAAAGGACATAACAATGAAGGAAGTGCCTATTTCTCATTTGTAGTGCGTGAGGACTTACAGAATGAGATAACAGATTACGCTGATATTGAAGGAAAAAAAATAGCTGTCTCTACCAGAAATGCTGTTGATGATTATATTTTTCATGAAATGGTGAAACATGCCGGTGTCTCAACAGACAATGTTGAATTTGTTTTAATGAGCGATTTTGGAAATATGATGTCTGCAATGGGAAACAGGCAAATTGATTTAGCACTCCAAATTGAACCATTGATTACGCAAGGCGAGAATGAAAAAATTCACCAACGATTCGGAGATACGACCGATTATGCCCCTGAAGCACAAATAGCCATGGTACTTGGTTCTCCAAATTTCCTGAATGAAAGAAGAGATGTTGCAGTAAGATTCATGGTGGCATATTTAGAAGCTGTCAGAGATTACAATGATGTCTTTGTCAAAAATGAGGGGGATCAGGAAGAGATTATTTCCATCATGTCCAACCACACTGCGTTAAAAGATAAAGATCTGTGGAAACAAGTTGGTGTTACAGGACTTAACCCTGATGGTTTTATATTTGAGGAAGATGTAAAGAAACAATATGAATTTTATAAAGAAAATGGTGCAATTAAGGGAGAGCTGGATTTAGAAGAGATTATTGATATGACTTTAGTAGAGGAAGCAATTAATATCATTGGTACCTATGAAGATTAACTATTCCAATCTGTTTAATATGTTTAAATAGATATATCCCTCTTTCTTTGATAAACTATCACTATATTAATAAAGGGGGGAAATATTGATGAACGTACTAGATGCTATCAAGAGCAGACGGGAAATTACAAAATATGAAGAAAGAGCAATTGAAGATGATGTACTAGAAAGAGTAATTGATGCCACTTACTATGCCCCGACCGGAAACAACCTGCCTTCCAAAGATATTATTATAGTGACAGATTCGGATAAGTTAGTATCATTGAAAGACACGACACCATTTATGCCATGGATTGCGGATGCAAAAGCTGCGATTGTTATTACAGGCAGGCCAGACATTAGTAAATACTGGCTTCAGGATACATCAATAGCTGCCGGTTATACATGGCTGGAAGCTGTTAACCAAGGTTTGGGAGCTGCTTTTGGCGCTATCTATCATGCTGAAGATGCTGAAGAATCACAGCGAAGGGAAAGCCATGCCCGAAAGGTGCTGGGTATACCTGAGGACCGTCGTGTGGTTGCAATTATCGGGATGGGTTATCCAGCAGAAATTAAGCCGCCTAAAGAACTTTTACCAAGGGAAGAAATGGTTCATTACAATAAGTTCTAAGACATAGTCCCGGAGTTTTAATTCCGGGATAGTTTTATTCCCTTCAGCCTGTTAACCACTCAAATGTGAAGCTTACCTTCGTCCACTGCTGCAAGTCCAAAACTTCCAAGTGAAAAACCAAAAAGTATTCCTCTTCCCCATAATGATTGATAAAACACTTTCTTTCGATATTCTTATTCCCTGTAATAGAATGAAATGATATTCTAAATGATTCATTTTTTTGATAGAAAATTATATAATGGTCAAATATCTCGTAAGTCATATCTTCCAGAATAAATGTTTCTATTAATGATACAGGTGTTTCGGAAAAGGAAAAAACATCTTCTAAAATTAAACGTGGCTCCTGCTTTTCCCAGCTAAATGTCCGATTATAACTGGTTAGTATTGGGTCATCATATGCCTTTTCCATTTGAAGGGAAAAGAGATTAGTATTTTCGTTCACTGCTGCTGTTTTCAATTTGGCATAATAATTAGCACCAGCTGATTGAGTAAAACCATTAATCACCGGAACCGAGTGACCAGCAGAACTGTTACAGATAAAGTGATACCGGGCTTCACCAAAGTAATCTTTATTATATTGACCGGCCCCTAAATCTTTCAAAAAGTACTGATTACCTGAGAATAATATAAAATGCCCGATATCATTATGATTATGCGGTTCATCATTATTTCCTCCTTTTGCGGCAAAGGCAAACGTACGGTTTTTTTTCATCAGACGTGAAACCATGATAGCAGAATCAGCTAGCAAGTAATCAGCTTCCGGCCAGTCAGAGCCTGTTTCAGGTTTTGACCAAATAAGTTCACGAAAAGCAGGCGCCCATCTCCCACAATGATCGATAATTTCTTTTTGTGAAAAATGATCTGAATGTATATGAACTTCCGAGAACTTTTTATGTAAATATTGCGTGAAGCCTAACATAGGCTTTGCTCTACGATATGCATCAGAAAAGTTTACTGTATCATTATTAGCAAGGAATACTTTCTGCTGAAATAGAGATATTTCTTTCACTTTACGGCGCTCCCAGAAGTCACTGGCCTTTCCTGTATATTTCTCAAATAAATCAATATAATAGACAAAATAACCAAAGCCGTATTGCCAGTAATTAAACCCTTCCATACAAGCACCATCCGCTTTAAACCCACTAAGGTAGTACTCCATTGTTTGGTTCACTCTATCGAGAACTTCCCCAAGACCGGGATCTTCGCCCATTATATAAATTGCTGCTGATCCGATTGATCCGGCACAAACAGCGGCCCAATTATGGGTGGATGTTTCCCAGTGAAGTTGGCCGTTTTCAATAAATTCTTTTAAAACCCTGCGATATATCTCTATTCTTACTTTTTCGATTAAAAATTGATCCAGTCTGTTTGTGAAGATATGCAGTAATTCTGCCAAAGTAAAAGCTGTCTCTGCTGCAAATAAATCTATCGTATATCTTAAGCTATAATTATTTCTGAAATCCTCATAGCTTTGTTCTTCCAAATCCTGATTAATGTGGGCAGATAAAGACCAAGTGAATTCCTGGCATACTTGCCAAAGTTCATTTTCCAATAATAATAGATAATCATTATTTTCCGGATATATGTATGCCAGTAATCCATATGTTGTTAATCTTTTTCTTCTTCCAAAATAACATCTTTCAAATTCTTCCCTGTCACCTGTCTGATGAAATTGCCTATATGTTTGAAATGTCATTTCAACTAATGGTTTTTCTCTGAATTTGTCGGCATTTTCCTTTAATGATGTTATTATTTCCGTATCTATTCTTGTCCTGTCAATTGATTCCCAATAAACCCGGTTAATCATTATATAACTCCTTCTAAAAATTTCTGCCTGTACTCGTATGGGGTATAGCCTGTATATTGCCTGAATATTTTTATAAAGTAGCTTTGGTTATCGTAGCCAAGCCGTTCACTAATTGCACCAACTGGTTCATGGGACTGCTTTAATATTTCTTTCGCCCGCTCCACTTTTGCCTTTTTCACATATTCGATAAAAGTCATTTTCATTTCTCTCTTAAATAAGCGACTGAAATAGCTGGCATTTAAAAATAAGTGATCTGCCACTTCTTCCAGAGAAAATTTAGACTCGATATTTCTCGAAACAAAATAACAGGCATTTAGGACATCTTTATGTTTTGCTCTCACTGATAGCGACTCAGAGTGTTTCTTCCAGTTATCAATAAACCTTTCTACATAATCAATCACTTCATCCATCAAATCCAGTAACAGAACATCATTCTGGATGGATTCTTTATAATAAGCAGGGGTAACATGATACATTATATTAACTTTCCCCTTCAGCTCCAGAACTAGGTGAATCAGCGTTTCCTTAACATAGCCGGGGTTCAGTTCGTACTTAAAACAGTAATGTTTAAAATGAATTAAATGCTGTTTCAGCGATTCTGAATCTTCGTGAAAAACTGCTTGTTTTATTAGACTAATCAGTTTTTTTATATGATCTTCCGTTTCGATACTGACATTCGATTCAATCAACACGTTTTGTCTGATGGTTGAAATTGTATTCTTATTTAAATAGAATAATTTATCATTAAACAGAAGTTGATCTATCGACATTTTTAAAGATTCAACATGACCATTATGTCCAACGATAAAGGATACCTCTACATCGAGTACCCGATTAATTTCTGATTGTATATTCGTCAATAATTGTTGAATCACTTTGTAATAATCTATTTTAATTGACAAATCATTTTCGTAAAGAAGAAAAGATTTATTCCCTTCATAATGAATATAAAATAGGGTCTCTCCCATTCTTCTGATCATTTCTTCCGTAACATTTCGAATCGCAAAAAGTAACGTGTCCTCACTAATGTATTTCTTCTCTTTCCGGTAGAAATCATTCACAAGAAGGAGGACGGGGATATAACACTTTTCAGGATTTAAATAATCATTAATTAACTGATTGGAAATTCCCTTCACAAATTGTTTAAATAACCTTTGTTCCTCTATATCATTTGATTGGTTTATTTTAAACTGCAAATGTTCTATTTCCTTTAATTGATTATTTTCAGTATCTAATCTGTTTTTACATTTGATTAATATTTTTTTCATATCCTCAATATCCAGTGATTCTTTAAGTAAATAATCCTGTACATTCATTTTTAAAGCTTTCTGTGCATAGGAGAATTCATTATGGCAGGAAATGATAGCTACCTGAATATTCTCATTTAATTGCTTAAGCTTCTCGGTTAATTCTATACCATTCATCTTTGGCATCCCAATATCAGTAATAAGAATGTCCGGCACTTCTTTCTTGGCAAACTCAAGTGCCTGCAAGCCATTTTCATGTGTGCTGATTAATGTAAGGCCAAGCTTCTGCCAGTCAATTGTCTCGGCTAAATATTCAACCATGGGAAAATCGTCATCAACTAACATCACTTTGTACAATGGAATCACCCTCCATGATCACTTGAATTATAGTTTCTGTCCCTTTACCTTCAATACTCTCAATCTGGATGGAAGCATTGTTTTGATAATACAGTTGCAACCGCTCAAAAACATTGGAAATACCTATACTCGAAAATCCCTTATTTGTTCGTTTCTGTTGTTTTGTCTGGGCTAAAGATTCCCTTAAAAAAGATAGATCTGACGGATTCATTCCAACACCACTGTCTTTCACACTAATAATAAATTTATTTTCCTCTATCTTTGCCTCTAATGTAATGATACCTGCACTCTGAATCAGCCCGTGAATAATGGAATTTTCTATTAACGGCTGCAGAATGAACCTAGGCACAAGAATATGGTGTGTTGCTTCAGTTACATTAGTGATTAATTGGATTTTATTCTTCTGCCGCATGTTCATTAAGTTCACATAATCCTCGATTAAGTTTATTTCCTCCTCAAAAGGAATTACATCTTTCTTTGTGTCAATTGTCCATCGCAGTAAGGTTGACAGCGATTGAATCATTTTCGCACTATCTTTATCACCGAACTTCAATATTTTCATCCGAATTGAATTTAAGACATTAAAGAGAAAATGCGGGTTGATCTGCGCCTGAAGCATGGCAAGTTCTGCTTGGCGTTTTCTCAACTGGGTATGCTTCACCTCTACAATCATTCTGTTTACACGGTTAATCATTTCATTCAGGGACATGGAAAATTTGCCGATTTCGTCATTACTAGTCACATCTGCGCGAACAGATAAATCACCTTCCTGAACTTGCTTCACTACTTTATTCAGGTGTGTTAACGGCCTTGTAATTCTGTTCATCAAGTAAGCTAAAATTATAAAGAAAAGTAAGAATGATATAAATAACAGCAGAAATACATCAGAAAAAACGGATGTAATATTGGAGGTTGCATTCTTATATGGGATAATGGAAACTAAACTCCAGCCATTGAAGGAAAGAGTTTTCATTGAGATAAGATAATCCCGGTTATGCCATTTAATGATTTCAGCATCATTTTGATTCACCAGTTTGGATGAAAAGGGAAGTGGATGATTTATTTCATCACTATTTTTTGTCGATAAAATTTTCTTCTCATTATCTATTAAATATATATGTTCTGTTTCATTCTGGTTTTGTAATATTTCCCGTATCTTTGTTTCCAGCAATGTCACGACGACATACCCGTAGATACGCTGATTCGTGTCCCGTAAAGTTCTTGCTACAGATATCTGATAAGGATGTTTATGAATATCAGGTTTGAAATTAGTCGATTCAACACCAATCCACAATGACTGATATCCACTCAATTGTCGTAATTGCTCAAACCATTCCTCTTGAAAAATCTGTTGAGGGTTATAATCTGATATCGCATAATTGGTGTAGTATTTCCCATTTTCCAACAATATCGTCACATAGGACTTCTCCCCAAGCAGTGTAATATTTTCAATAGTCCTTCTGACGAGACTATCTTCCATGTATTCATCATATGTTAGATTAGTAAAGTTACTCGTCTTATCCTTGGATTTTCGTTTCAAAATTGTATTCAGTTCTGAATCTATTTGTACAAAATTGGAAACATTTAATAAATCCTCTAATAACCTTGACACATTCTCCTCAACGAGATTCAGTTCTTTTTTGGCATTTAATAACGCCTGTTCTTCAACAGCATCCCTCGTTAAATAGGTATATAAAGATAGTGACAATATAACAGGAATACCGATACAGATAAATGATGCTAAAAATACCTTTGTACGAAAAGAAGGAGACGTTAATCTCCGATAATTACTCCACATATAATAATCCTCCTGCTTGCAGATAGGTTATGGGATTTTCTCGGGTAAAACGCCCCTTTCCATATTGTAAACCTTTTCATTTTTAAATTCCAGATCAATTTATCACTGATTGTTTGCAATAATTTCTTCAGCTTGTGAATGAATCGCTTCAATTGTTTCATCAATCGATTGCTCTTCATATATTAATTTTTCATATTCATCATTTACTACCTGATAAATTTCTGCCTGATAAGATACTGGTGGAATCAGTTTAGAGGATTTCGCATTTTTTAGTACACTTATTAATGCTTCTTTATCCACTTTCTCCGGACTGACGGTATCTGAAAGAATGGTATCAACAATATTTCCTAATTCGTCCTCACCCACCCCATTCCATGACGGGATGTTCTTCCCTTGCACAACCTGGCCTTCCGTTGTATACCAGCGAATAAATGTATATGCAGCCTCTTTATGTGAAGAATTAGCTGCAACAGACATATAATCAGTCGTTACAGGAGTATAACCACCTTCATCACCTGCATCATTTTTTGGATATGGTGCAATACCGACATTGAACTCTAGTGGAAATTCTTCCGTTCCTCCTAATTCAGTATTCATCCAGCTGCCGATTAATACTAAACTTGCATCCTGATTAAAAAACTGGTTACGATAATGGAGTTTTTGTGACATGATATCAGTATATGGTGTAGCAGATTGGTCTTCTTTTTCCATTTTCCAGCGTAGTTCCAATGTTTTACGGAAAAGTTCATTTTCAAAATTAGAAGTACCGTCTTCTTTTACAAACTCTGTGTTTTCAGGTTCACTGGCAAGTGCCAATTTCATATATTCCATCCAGCCTCCATTTTGCGGGCCATGGAAAAAAGTCCCGTAATGGTCTTCATTTGTTAACTGTTTTGCGTATTCTGCAAAGTCGTCCCATGTCCATTCTGTCGGCATTTCCAGTCCAGCTTCTGACAAATGATCTTTATTCACTAATACATACCACGGATTAAACTTTCCGGGCAGCGCATAATACTGATCATTTAATATTGTATTTACCTTATATTCTTCACTCACTTCATACCCTTCCGCTTCAATAAATTCATCGATAGGTGCAACCATTCCTAAATCTACACGTTCAGCATAAGAAGCAGGATCACTAAACATCAACACATCCATCTGCTCACCTGAAGATGCTGCTAAATCCAACTTCTGCAATGCTTCATTTGTATCACCTTTCTCACTTAGAATAACAAGATCTACATTAATATCCGGGTGTGCTTCTTCAAAGGCAGCAAGTGTCTCAGACCAGTTGTAACTTGCTTCATTACCATGTGTATGAAACTTTATCGTAACTTCTTCTCCCGTTTCGCCTTCTTGCTCTTCATCTGATTCTTCTGAACTCACCCCTGATTCAGAGGAGGTTTCTGAACCTGTATTCGTTTCTTCTGATCCACCTGAATTACATGCCGTGAGGAATAAGATAAGAAATGCAATGCTAAATAAACTAAGCAACAACCTTTTTTTCATTAACGTAACCCCCTGATAATTTATTATTGAAATCACTTACAATTTAATGTTAGCAAATACTTTAATAAAACAATGTTCATTTTTTTACCTTAAACACCATTATTTTGACTTTATCCTTTTACCCCGCCTAATGCAATCCCATCGATAACGTGTTTTTGACCTAAAATAAATACAATAAGCAGTGGCAGAATTGCCGAGACTGCTGCTGCCATAATTAATGAATAAAACTCACCATTAATCGTCGTAAACTTTTGCATAGCAAGCTGAATCGTGTACAAAGCATCTGTACGTAAAAATATCAACGGATTTTGGTAATCATTCCATGTCCAGATAAAGCGGAGAATGGCATATGTTGCGACAGCCGGTTTAACAATCGGCAATGCAATTCGCCAAAAGATTCTCCAATGCCCTGCCCCGTCGATTTTTGCTGCATCAATGAAATCATGATGAATTCCCATAAAAAATTGCCTTAACATAAATGTTCCCAGCACACTAAAACTGCCAAGCAGGATTAAACCAAAATGACTGTCAAATAAACCAATCTGACGATACAGGATAAATTGAGGAACAAGACTTGCTTGAGGTGGTACCATATATGTTGCCAAAACGATAAGAAATAACCATCTGCCTGCGGGAAACCTTACTTTTGAAAAACCGTATGCTGCCAATGAAGATACGACAACGGACAGTATTGTTGTTAGAACAGCTACTTTAATAGAATTCCAATAATACAGATAAAATGGCTGGTCACCAAACCATACTTGTTTGTAATTCTCCAGAGCATTCCATCTTGAAGGAATCCATTCAATCGGATATTTAAATACATCTGCTTCGATTTTAAACGAAGTGGACAGCATCCATATGAATGGTAGTAAAAAAGCAATACTGCAAAACAATAATATAACTGTACTTGCCAATTTCCTGAAATTCAATTTCATCAGGTTCACCTCCTTCTAATAATTCACCCATTTTTTCTGACCAAACCATTGCAAAATGGTGATAGTAAAAACGAACAGAAATAATACAACAGCTATCGCTGAAGCATAACCAATCTCTAGATTTAAAAATGCCATTTCATACAGATGCCATACAAGCATTGTTGTTCGGTTTAATGGCCCCCCCTGTGTGAGAACCGCTATTAAGTCAAACACTTTAAATGTAGCTATTACGCCTGTAATTAGTAAGAAAAATGATGTAGGCGAAATTAGCGGAAATGTAATGTTCCTGAATTTATACCATGCATTTGCTCCATCCATTTCGGCTGCTTCATACAACTCTTTCGGAATTGACTGGAGGCCAGCTATATATACGATCAGATTAAAACCGATTGAGATCCAAATATGGATTATCGCTACTGACAATAAGGCAAACTCAGGATCAGAAATCCATGTTGGGGGATTATCAATCCCAAATGACATTAACACCTGGTTAATTGGACCAGCGGAAGGATGAAACAATACTTGCCACACAACAGCTATCGCTACTACACTTGATATATACGGCATAAAAAACGCCACTTTAAAGTAACTTTTTAAATAAACATTCTTATCGATTATCACAGCTAAAATTAAGGAAAAAATCATTGTTACTGGTACTGTAAAAATAAATAACGCATTATTAATAATAGACATGATAAACTTCTCGTCCTGCAGTAATGCCGAAAAATTTGCAAACCCTACCCATTTTAATTGATCAATGCTTACAACAAACTTCCAATCAGCAAATGCTAAAATAAATGTCGCCACAATAGGGAACAGCACAATGACAGATACACCTAAAAGCATCGGGGAAACAAATAAAAGCCCTGCAAGGTTCTCGTTTTTTTCTATTTTGTTCTTTTTTTTACGGTCGACAGCAGTTAATCGCTTTGTGTCAGCACTAGCCATCCAATGCACCTCTTTCCACATGTTTTTTAATATTATGGGTTTTTGATAAACGTCTCATTGCAAATCTGGAAAAATATGTTGTTATATAAACTGCACCGCTGCCTAAATAGAATATGGCCAATCCAGGAATAACCCAGCAAATAAATAAAAAGCTGAGAGTGGATATGAACAGCCAAACTGTCTGTAATGGTAGTAGTGTGGTTATATGTAATGCTGTCTTAATTTGTTTCAACATACCGAGATCTGAGGTTGCCATTAAATAGAAAATATAAAGTAAAACGGAGCAGATAATTATTAAAACAGTTGTACTGCTGCTCAGGATCAAATAATAAATCAGCCCGTGGAAATTTGGTAATATCGTGAAATCGATATACAATGCTATCATGGCGAAAATCATAACACCCGCAAATTTGTTTGCTTTCAGGAAATGACTCTTGTACGTTTTCCAAAAGTGTCTGCTTATAGAAAAATCATTCTCTCCCTCCTGCCACCTGTTATTTATGGCAAACATAGCGATAATGGAAGGAAATAAACCGAGAATAACTCCCCCGCATATAGTGCCGGCTATTGCCAATAAATTTAGATACGCCAGCCGGTAAAACCATTCACATAATTTGTATAAACCATTTGTTGCTTGTACCTCCATGTTGATCAGCCTCCCCTCACAATTATATTGTAAGCATTTACATCGATAGGTAATATCACTTTTTTTACCTGTTACATACGAAATTTGACTTTGTAAGGTGAAAAATTTTCAGTACTGATAAGGAGACACATCTTGCCGTACAAAAAAAAATAGACCACATGTCAGATGAACATGTGATCTATCTATATTATTTAATTTTCAAACCAGTTGTTTGCTACAGTCTGTTTATACCAGTAATAACTGTCCTTCTTCGTCCGCTCTAATGTACGGTAATTTACATGAACAATACCAAATCGCATCGTATATCCCTCAGCCCACTCAAAATTGTCCATCAGTGACCAAGTAATATATCCTTTAATATTCACCCCTGATGCAATTGCACGGCTTAGGGCAGTCAAATGCTGCTGTAAGTAATTGATTCGCCCGCTATCTTTTACCTGGCCGTTTTCCGGCTCATCATTATAACAGGAACCATTTTCAGTAATGTAAATCGGGATATCACCATAACTTTCTTTAATTCGCATCAATACTTTATAAAAGCCTTCAGGGAAAATTGGCCAGCCGATATCTGTCCGGTCATAATTCATTTCAACCATTTCCCAATCTAGTAACCCTTCATTTTCTTTATGTCTGGCGATATGTCCTGTGTAATAGTTAATTCCTAAAAAGTCAATCGGCTGATTAATTTTCTCCATATCTCCATCCTGTATATCCAGCTCTACTCCTTTTTTCTTAAACCACTCCAACATGAAATCAGGATAGCTTCCTTTAAATACAGGATCCATAAACCATTCCACATACCAGCCAATTTCGCGGTTACATGCATCAATATCTTCCTGACGATTACTATATGGCTCAAGCCAAGTTGTATTTGGTGCAAAGCCAATTTGTCCATCAATGCCTGTTTCTCGAAACTTTTTAACCGTTAAGCCATGTGTAACCAGCAAATGGTGAGAGATTTGGGCAGCTAGCTGTAAATTCTTGTTGCCAGGAGCATGGACACCAATATAATTTGAAAGAAAAGAAATACACCATGGTTCATTTAATGTAAGCCACTTATTGATCTTCCCTGAGAACTCTTTAAATATCACTTCTGCATACTGCACAAATGCATCGATTGTTTCGCGGTTGTTCCACCCTCCTTTATCTTGTAATGCTTGAGGAAGATCCCAATGATACAATGTACACATCGGTTCGATATCACTTTCAATTAATTTGTCAACTAACCGATGATAGTAATCTAAACCTTTTTGATTGATTTCACCAGTTCCATTCGGGAAAATCCTTGGCCATGCTATTGAAAAACGGTACACATCGATTCCCAATTCTTTCATTAACTCAATATCTTCTTCAAATCGGTGATAACTATCGCATGCAATATCGCCATTATCCCCGTTCACTACATTGCCTGGTGTTTTTGAAAATGTATCCCAAATCGAAACTCCCCTGCCATCTTCATTGGCTGCTCCCTCAATCTGGTATGAAGCTGTAGCTGTACCCCATTTCATATCTTTCGGAAACTGAATAATTGCCATTAAATAACTCCTCCTCATAATTATAATATGAACATATTGCTTTCAGACATAGTCGGACTGATTGGGCAAAATGCTCATCAGCAAACAAATTGCAAAAAACAAAGACTCCATTAAGGAAACCGATTTCCTTCACGGCAAAAATTAACCAAGTGCATTCTCTTTTATTACCTCAGCACTCTTCCCCCCTGATAAGGTTTCACAGATTTTTCACTCAAGGGTATAAGAAACCAGTATCTCAAAAGGATAATGAAGCAATTTATCATAATCCTCATTCACTATGGCGCTAATAGCTTTTTACGTGAAAGATACCGGTTTCATTATACCATACTATTTTATTTTGATCACTGCTTTATTTAAATTTTTAGAAATTACTATCCATTACTAATGTCAGCAGTTTCTAATTGAGATTCATGTGTAATATGATATACACTACGAAGCTTCAGACTTTCTTCTATATCTTTTAATGTAATGGTTTCAGGCAATACAGATTTATCTATTGTTACTATCTTGGGCTCATTTGCTGATAAATCAAAATAGTTGTCTGATAGAATTACATCTGGATCCAATTGAATTTCTACATACTTTGTATAGGCATTTGCTAAAATTTCTATCATAATTTGTTCATTGTTTTCCGATACGTGTGATGTTAAATGCGGGTTTAAAAATTCAAAATGCTTTGCTTTAGTAAAGATAACTGTTGTACTGCTGTACCATTCTTCATTTATATAAAGGATTGCTTCTAAATAACAATTACGCTTTCTTTCCGCTGTTAAAACTGATGAGAAATCTAATTCCTGGCAGTTTACCGCTGTTAATGAAGGAATAACTGTTTCTACATCTCCATGTTCTAAAATAACCGATTTGTTATTCCTAAGCTTCCATTCAACCCGGCATTTCACCTCTGTCAAATGATCGTTAGTGACATATATATTGGTATTCTTTTCTCCTTCTTCTAAAGATACGAGAACAGGGTCATAAAACTTCCTTGCAAAATAATGCAGTGCCTTCCATCTCCCGAAATAGTCGATACTTGACCATGAAGCGACTGGCCAACAGTCATTTAACTGCCAATAAAGAGATCCCATGCACCGTCCCAGATTACGTCGCCAATGTTCCACTCCATATTTAATAGCTTCAGCCTGCAATAATTGTGATGTGTAAAGAAGTGTGTCAAAATCTTTTGGATAAAGGAAATTTTCTGATAAATAATAAAGAATTTTCCCATTCGCATCATCATTTTTCTGATGTTTTTCCATAATTCTTGAAAAGATATTCCTATCTCCGGGTTCAGTGAACGATTCAATCGTTTTCAATGAAGGAAATGATTGAAAACCGAATTCTGAACAAAAGCGAAAATAATAATTTCGATATTCATTGAATGGTTTTTGTCCATGCCATACTTCCCAATAGTGAACATCTCCAATATCCGGATTTTTTGGCTCATCAAATCCGCCTCCTGATGATGGAGAAGACGACCAGTAAAAAGTCTGCGGGTCGTATTCCATTACTACCTCAGGTAACATTATTTCAAATAGTTTAATATAATCTCTTCTCCATTCTGCCTTTTTCGGCCATCCCCAATGCTCCATCGCTTCTTCTACTTCGTTATTTCCACACCATATACCAAGTGATGCATGATGACGTATTCGTTTAATTTGATCAATTGCTTCATTTTGCACATTTTGGGTAAAATGTTCTGTTAAGCGGTAAACACTGCACGCAAACATGAAATCCTGCCATACAATCAGACCATGTTGATCACACAGATCATAAAAATAATCTTCCGGGTAATGCCCGCCGCCCCAGACTCGAATCATATTAAAATTTGCTGCTTTGCAATCTTTAATTAATTGCTCTGTTCTTGCTTTAGTAGTACGCGGTAACAAACTATCTTCCGGAATGTAATTGGCTCCCTTCATAAAAATCGGATATCCATTCACAACAAATTCAAACGACTTGCCCCATTTGTCCTTCTCATGTTTCACCTCAATCGTTCGGAGCCCGACCGTATAATTCTTTCTATCCAGCTGCTTTTCTCCGTTTAATAAGGAGATTTCCACTTTATATAAAGGCTGTTCTCCATATCCTGCCGGCCACCACAGTTGAGGATCTTGGATTAAAAAAGATAGATGTTCCAATTGATTCAACTGATTTATCACTTGTTCCTCTTCTATTCCACCAGGAGAAATCACTTTTGCTGAAAGCCTGAGATTTGTATTTTTTTGATTGTGCAGGGTCACCTTCACGTCTAGTTGAACATGATTCTCTTCATGATTTTGAGCAATATAAACATCATCAATGCGATTATCATTCCACATAACTAATTCCACGTCTCGCCAAATTCCCAAATCAGGAATTTTGGGACCCCAATCCCATCCAAACATGCTATGTGATTTCCGTAAATGCTGATATCCCTGTATTGCATGATCAACTCCAGCCAATGGGTCTTTTTCATGCATACTCTCAATATACCGGATTGGGGAATATAAAATTACCTTCAGAATGTTCGTTCCTTCCTTCAAGTAATCTTTTACACTTATTTCAAAAATTCGATGCATATTATCTGTATTGGAAATTTTATGACCATTCAAGAATATATCAGCTATTGTATCAACCCCATGAAAGATAAACTCAAAGTGGTCATATTCTAACTCACCCTTTTTTATCTCAAACTCTTTTTGAAAAATATAATCCTTTTGAGCCACCTCTAATGCCTTTTCTTCATTGTCGCGGTAAAAAGGGTCATCAATGACTTCAGCATCCAATAATGTATTCATAACAGAGGCTGGAAGTGTTACAGGATACCAGGCATTTCCGGATAACTCCTTCATTTTCCAACCTTGGTTAAAGTTCAGCTTTTTCATAGGTCACCTCTTCGAATTTTTTGTAATAAGCATTGATTACTCTTTCAGCTGGTTTTCCAAAAACTGCGTAATCCGTATCCTGATCTGCTTCCCCTTCCGGATAAAGTACCACTTTCCAGTCCCATAATCCAAAACCTCTCACCCAGTCTCTTTTCCTTGTCGCCTCAAACATGTCACGATAAAAAGACGCCTGTTCTTCTAAGTTTATTTTCCCATCTAAGGACCAGTCATTTGGAATGCGAGAAGCACCTGTTCTGCTTGGACAGCCTGCTTCCGCAAAGAAGAAAGGCTTATTAAATGGCTGAATAATTTTCTCAATACGGTCTAATTGATTATCCCAATCCCCCAATGGGTAATATCCACTTGAAGATATAATATCAACTTCATCCCACCATTTTACATTTCCCTCCTGGTACTTATCCGTATTATAAGTAATTAAACCACCATAAACTTCGCGTACTTCCCGAATCAGTTGACGCCACTCCTGCTCACGCCTTTCCGTTTGAACCATTTCACAGCCAACGATAAACATTTCAGCATGTTTCTTTGCAGCTATATTTGCATAATGAAGCTGGTAATCTGTATAGCTTCTAAACCACTCGCTCCATTTCGGCTCACATGGTACGTCAATATCAAAAAAGTTGATATGGGCCCGCCATATTCCGTCATCCGGATTTACCGTCGGCTTTATGATTACTTTCAAATCTATTGATCTAGCGTAATCTATCATCTCTTCTAGCTCTTGATCTGACACCATATGTTCCCCACGAAAGATTACATTAGTAGAGAAAACAGTGTCCTGTGAAGCTGCTAATGCAAAAATGACATAATTGCAAGCAGTTCTCTCCTTCATTAACCTCAGGGATTCCTTAGCTTCTTTCTTCTTAAACTCTCCACGTTTTGCCCCCCAGCCAAACGTAAACCCTCTTATATACTCCATCTGTTTCTCTCCTTTTATTTCACAGATCCTGATGTCAATCCGTTATAAATATATTTTTGCAACGATGTAAATGCAATGAAAGTCGGTATAATTGCAAGCATAATACCTGCACAAATCACTTCCCATTCTGAGCCATATGGACCTTTAAATTTAAATAAAGCCGTTGAAATAACGTGCAGTTCTGTTTTCGGCATATAGAGATATGGTGTATAAAAATCGTTGTATACATTGATTCCTTTTACAATAATTACTGTAACAATAGCCGGTGTGAGTAATGGAAGGATTATTTTCCGGTAAATAGTAAAATAAGATGCCCCATCTAACATGGCAGATTCATCTAATGAAACAGATATCGAATTCATAAATTGCAGGAATATATAAATAGCAATTATATCTGTACCCAAATAAAGAATGACAGCTGCCCATATCGTATTAAACAGACCTAAAAAGTTAACAATTTGGAATGTGGCTACTTGTGTTGTTACACCTGGTATTAATGTAGCTAGTAAGAAGGCTCCAAGTATCAACTTACTGCCTTTGAATTTAAACCGATTTAAAACAAAAGCAACCATAGACCCTATTATGGTCGTACCAAAAATGGAAACTAGCAGAATAATAACAGTATTTTTAAATCCTGTTAGCATATTTCCTTCGGTAAAAGCCCGTTTAAAGTTTTCAAAATTTGTCCAGTCTTCTGGAGGTGTTAAAGGGCCTGTTGTTGTATACTCTGTACCAGTTTTAAATGCTGCAAAAAATACAATTAGAATCGGCAATATTGCAGCAACTACTCCCAGAATCAGGGAAACATATTTTATAGTAATACCCGCTAAAGACTTCGCTCTCATATTTACTCCTCCTCCGAGAAGAATTTCCGTTGTACAGCAGTAACAATAATGACGATAATAAGCAGAATAACTGCCATCGCTGATGCTAAGCCGATTTTCCCATACTTAAATGCTGTGTCTACTGTCTGTATAACAAAAGTGGCACTGCCGTTTGAACCACCTGTCATAATGTACGGAATCTCAAATGCACTTAGTGCACCACTAATGGCTAAAATTAGATTAAGAGATACAATTATTTTGATACTTGGCAAAATAATATACCTGAACTGGTGCCAGCGATTGGCACCATCAATTTCAGCCGCTTCATAAATATCTCCGGGAATAGAGGATATTGCCCCTAAAAAGATAATGAAGTTAAATCCCATATATCTCCAAATGGACGTACCAGCTAGGGAAATGTTAATCACATCCGGATTTCCAAGCCAATGGGTAGTCATGTCACCCATGCCGAGCAGCTTAAATACTGTGTCCAGTCCCCCATCTGGTTGGAAGAATAATAAAAACATGAATCCAATCGCCACACCATTTAGTAAGTAAGGGAAGAAGATAACACCTTTAAAGAAGTTCTTAAATCGTACTTTAAAACTTAATATTGTGGCAAAATACAATGCCAGGCCCATTTGGACAAAAGTCCCAACGAAATAATATAAACTGACAGTAAATACGCGGAAGTACTCCGGATCTGTAAAAACTGTCTTGTAATTTTCCAATCCTAAAAATTCCTTCTCACTGAATCCATTCCAATCCGTGAAACTGTACCAGAACATATTGGCAACAGGCAGAAACGAGAACGTACCTAGCAATGCCAACGGGATAATTAGAAAGGATACTATTATAATTCTTCGTTGGGTCCGATAACTTAATTTTGAAAACATCGTTTATTGACACACCTCACTTTCTTCCACCCTATTCTTTTATGTTTTAAAAGAACCGCTATTAATTCCAATAAAAACAGCAACGAGACCGGGAAAAAGCAATTTCTCTGTACAACTCTCCGAACTATTATCACTAAACAGAAAGGTTGTTTGATTTGTATGAGTATTTTTTCATCGTCCGGCAATCTGTATTTTTACATAACTATATTACTCATGTCCCAGCCCCGTGTAATAATTGGATTCTTTAATTTGCTTTTTTTACTCCCCTGCGATTTTTTCAAATGCTGCAGACCAGTCTTCATTCCAGCTGTTCATCACATCATCAAATGACATGTCTCTGTTTCCAATAGCGGCCTCAATTAATATCTTTTTATTTGGTTCCAGCCAGAGGCCAACTTCAGATTCTTTATCTATTTCATCCAGTAAACCTTTTTTTCCTTCAGGTGCAGGGGTTAGCATAGAGAATTCCCATCCTTTTTCTTCACCTGCTGCTAATTCCTCTGGAAGGGGAACTTCTTTTGATGCACTAATCCCTCCAGCCTGTTCTACTGAATATCCTGATTCATGGATAAACCAATCAACCCAGGCAAAAGCAGCTTCTTTGTTCTCACTATGTTTATTGATAGAAATATTTAAATCCGCCCCTAAAGAGAAGATGGTTTTCTCTGCGTCTGTTGGAAATGGCATAATCCCAATATCCTCACCATTGTCCCCTGCACCCTGAATTTGTTCCAGGGCCCATGAACCCAGAACCATTGTTGCAATCTCTCCATTATTCATACGTACTTTGGACGCTTCCCAATCAGTAGTCAAAGGATCTTCTTCGATTAATCCTTGTTCAGCTACATCATACATAAGTTTATAATGTTCATAATGCGGATCTCCTTCATCGAATGGAGTTGGGTCCTCCAGCATTTCAACATTATAATAATCTACACTTCCGGCAGTTGTCGTAACAGCACCTTCCCATTGTGTTAATGGCCATCCAGCTGCATAATTTGTATAAAGTGGAATAGCATCTGTATTTTCTTTAATTTTCTTTAATGCTGCGATAAATTCTTCTTTTGTTTGCGGGATATCTTCTACGCCAGCTTCCTCAAACACCGCTTTATTATAAATGATACCTGTATACGTTACTGCAATTGGAATACCATAGACAGTACCATCAACTGCACGTTCTTCCACACCTAAGTAGTTCTCTTCCATTTCATCTAATTTTCCGAACGGTTCAAAGAAATTAGGAATATCCTGAATCGGGACTTGGACAGGCAAATATTGAACATCCCCGTAATCTTCTGTATTCATCCGTGGCATAATCTCTCCGCCATAATCAGTAAGTGCTTCAAAACTTACATTTACATTTGGATATTTTTCATTAAATTTTTTGGCATAATCCTGATAGACCGTATCCACAATATCGGTTCTGTGAGTAATTACCGTCAGATCGCCTTCGATTTCTTCCGGGTCTAATTCTTTCCATGATTCATATAGCGGTGCATCTGATTCAGCAGATTCTGATACATCATTTACTCCTTCTGATCCATTACTTGCATCTTCTTGATTATCAGATGAACAACCAGCTACAATCAATAGAACAGCTAACATTGTTACGAAATACATTACTGTTTTTTTATTCATACTTTTCAACCCCTCCCCTTTATTAGGTTAACGTTTAAGTAACCTATAAACAGTATAATAACTTGAAACCGCTTACCAGTCAATACTTTTTTCTGAATTAAACAAATCATATCCGCACTCAATCTAGCAATTTTTTATACTAAAACTAGAAATTATAAATACAATCTATTAGTTTATCGTTAAGTTACAAGAACACAAAAAAGAACGAGCATTTCACCCGTTCTACATTATGAAAAATTTTATTTCGCTATTTATTATCTTTGGTGAACCATATGGAAAGAAGACGAAGGTCTTTATCTACATAACCTTCCGAACAGATTCACGAAAGATAATTTTCCCTTTTATAGCAATCCTGCCAAATTCCGCTGAAGGATTATCCATTTTTTCGCAAATGAATTTTACCGCAGTTTTTGCCATCTCCTCAATGTCTACTTCCACAGTAGTAAGGCTTGGAGAGGATAAGGTTGCATATATATCATTATCGAATCCTACAACTGAAAAATCATCCGGAACCTTATAGCCGTTTTTTTGCAGTCTGTCTATTAATAAATGTGCAACCTGATCACAGTTACAAACAAATGCTGTTGGCAATTGATCAGGAAAGTCAAACTCTATATACTCACCGCGGTCGTCCCGGTCACTTATGACATATTCTTGTTTTAAATGAATCTTATGTTCTAACAACGATTTATAATAACCTAAAAAGCGATCCTGAATACTACTTGTGGAAAAAAGGTTCCCAACATAGGCAATATCACGGTGCCCTTGTTTTATTAAGTAATTGGTGAGCTCATAAGCTCCATAAAAATTATCTGTAATTACTGCATCCACATCGTCATGCTCATCATAGAAATCCAGGAAGACAAGCGGCATATCAACACTTTGAATTAACTGGTTATATTCCTTACTAGGCTGACCAAGCATAATGAAGCCATCTACTCTACGTTCGTGATATATTCTTGGCAGTTTCAGCTTTTCTTCATCATCTCCCGGAAGAATATGAATAATACCGTAGTAGCCACTTTCTTCTAAAATTTGCGCAATGGATTGGTAAATTTTTAGATAAAAAGACTGAGTCATACCAGTATACCGTTCAGGAATAATGACACACACATTATAAGATCTGCCATCTTTCATCGATTTAGCCATTGTATTATAACGGTATCCCATTTCGTCTGCCAGCGTTTTTATTTTTTCTTTTAACTCTTCACTGACACCTTCTTTATCATTTAACGCCTTTGATACTGTTACACTACTTACATTCAATTTTTCTGCAATATCTTTCATCGTGACGTTTGACTTCAATTTGTTCACCTCATACTATTTCTTCCCATTTTTATCATCATAACATTATTTTAAATGTATTACTTAATCATTTTACTTAATAGTTACTTTCTCTCGAAATAAAACAAGAAAGTACCTGCACCTATTTCCAACCAAAATAAGTGCAGGTAACTCTCTGAATCCTCAATAACCTTTTAGAAGAGCTTCATTTTGTAAGATAAGTTCTTTTCTTTGTTGTGCATTTTCCAAGGAGCGACCGGCATCTTCCGGGGTATTAAACGTATAATCTATTAGCTGATCAACAGTAGTTAAAGCTACATGAATTCTAGTATCGCTTGATGCATAATAAATAAATATTTCATCATTATTATTCACTACCGCTCCATTACAGAAGATGACATTCGATACATCCCCAACTCTTTCATTATCATACGGCGCGATAAAATGACCCCCTGGTAATGCAATCAATTCCGTCGGATCTTCTAAACTGGTTGCAAAGGTATACAATACATATCGCAAGCCAGCTGCAGTATTACGAACACCATGTGCAATATGAATCCATCCTTTTTCAGTTTTAATCGGTGCAGGTCCTTGACCGTTCTTCACTTCATATATAGTGTGGTATTTCTTACCATGGATTACTTTTTCTTCATTAATAATTGGTTTCGTAATATCTTTCGTTAAGCCAAATGCTATGCCCCCTCCTGACCCAGTAGAGATAAAGCCATCTTGCGGACGTGTATAAAATGCATATTGACCATCCACATATTCTGGATGAAGAACCACATTACGTTGTTGTGGTGAAGGAGTTTTAATATTCGGCAACCTTTCCCAGTTTTTCAGATCTTTTGACCGGACAAGGCCTGCTTGTGCCACAGCACTGGATGTATCAAATTCAGCCACATTTGGATCTTTACTCTCCGAACAGTAAATTCCGTAAATCCATCCATCTTCGTGTTTCACTAACCGCATATCATAAATATTCGTTTCTTCTTTACCAATATCATCCCAAACGAGCGGTGCCCCGGTAAATGTAAATTGGTCAATACCATTTTCACTTACCGCAAGAGCAAAAATCGACTTCCTATCTAATCCTTCTAACCGAACAACTAAGTAATACTTATTATCATGATAAATAGCACCGGGATTGAAAGTCGCATTCACACCAAGACGTTCCATGAAGTAAGGGTTCGTCTCTTTGTTCAAATCAAAACGCCAATGGATCGGAACATGATGACGTGTTAACACCGGATATTTAAATCTGTTATACACTCCATTATAGAATTGTTCTTCTTTTTCATTTTTTCTATTAATAAGTCTCTCTTGTTTTTCTATAAGTTCAAAGTATTTGTTGTGAATCATTCTCCTGACATCCTTTCCATATATTCCAGACAAAACCGTCCATTATGATATGATGTTTTCCATGGTTCCCCAATATCCCTTCTGGTCGGGGTCCCGTCAGCTTCAACAGACCAAAACCATTCGCCGTTGTCGCGTTTATCCACAATATTATTTTTTATATACTCCCACAATGAATCTATTAAAAGTTCAAATTTTGGATCATTAGTATGTTGATAGGCATTAAGGAAACCGACCATCGCTTCTGCCTGTACCCACCATACTCTTGTCATATCATAGTTATCTTCTATCTGCTCATTAATTAGTGAACCATCTGATTGTATCGCATAATCCGATATATTATAGGCAATATCCAGGATCATCTCATTGTATGCCGAATTATTTATACCGAGTGTTTTCACCGTTTCATCCATTAGCCAGCTAGCTTCAATATCATGGCCAAAAGACTTTACCGGAACTAATGAATTCCAACCCTTATCAAAAAATACACCTAGAAATTTAGTGTTCTTATCATAAATCTTTTGATAGTGAACATGCAGAAGATTCTGCAATACCTCTTTTAGTTTCTTAGATGGATACACTTTATACAAATTCGTATAAGCTTCCAATACATGAATATGGGTATTCATTGTAATCTCGGCAATCACACCATTTTCACTCAGCATTTCATTTGCTTGCGGGTTCCAGCATCGGTCAAATTCTTCCAAATACGCATTATTCGTACGGTTAAAGCCCTTCTCTTCGATTAATTGATAAATTTCCAACGCCAGTTCCAGCACTTCCTTCGATTCAGTCACTCGATAATATTCACTTAATGCGTAAATCGCAAACGATTGAGCATACACATGTTTCCTTGTATCTTTTGGCTCACCTTTGTAATTGACGAGCCAGTAGATCCCTTTATGTTTTCGGTCATAAAGCTTATCTCGCAGGAATAAGTAAAGATGCTCCGCATGTAATAAATAATCTTTATTTCCCGTAACCCGATACGCAGCAGAAAATGTCCACAGGAATCTAGCTGTTGCAATCCCTCCTTTATCCTCTTCTTTATGAACAATAAGTTCCTCATCCACTTTACCGAAAAATCCGCCATTCTCCTCATCTTTCAATTTCATCCAGAATGGGAGGATTTTATTTTCTAAGTGATCCCGGATTTCCGCAGCAAGTTTTAACATAGTCACAGTCCTTCCTTTAATTACTCGATAACTTAATATTAACATATTAATTAACCTAAATTACGCTGTCAAATATAATTATTTACTAATTAATAATACTCTTTATTTTTAATCCATTTTAACCACTAGATCAAACTTATGCCGCTGGAATACTTTAACTTCCAGCGGCATAGTATGAAAACAAACTTTTAGTTACAAATTGAATCATTCACTCCATAATTCTACTTTTTGTCGAATAAGTTCTGTATACTCATCTTCTGCTTTATCTATATTGACATTTTTTAAAGCTGTCATATATTCTTCCCAAACTACATTAAAATTACTTGGATCAGCTAAAGTTGCTTTAGGGACAAGTTGTTTTGTTATGTCCAATGCTCTTTGATTAATTGTTTGCAATTCCGAGTTTGCAGGAATAGAAATGTTGTAAGCTGCCCCCCACGGTTTCACCGGAAATTCCTCCGCTGAAGGAAATAAATCTTTCCATAGCTCTGCACCATAAGCTTTTAGTACTTCATTTTCTGTATCTGTTTGATTTTGTATCGCTAGTTCTCGTGTATTAGTAGTAAATGGTTGCCCTGTGGAATCTAATACTCCATCTCCATACCGGGGAGCAAACCTCGCAAAATTAAAACCAATTCCTGTTTTCTTTAAATAGTCCTTATCTGAATTCCTTTTCTCCCATTCATCCTCTGGTATCATTCGTTTACCATCTTTAATTTCATAATGCTCACCTTCAATACCCCAGTTGAGCATAATCTGTGTTTCTTCAGAGGCTAAATAATCTAGAAATTTAATAGCTTTTACAGGATCTTCACAATCTTTTGTAATACTTATACCCCAACCAACCTGGAGACCATTGCTTTGGTAAGAACGATTCTTAAATTCTTCATTTAATGTAACTGGATATACACCGTACATTCTTTCTTCCATTCCAGCTTCTCGTAACGCTTGTTGAGGATTAGCCATCAAATAATCAGGTCCTATCGTAGCAAGAACACGACCGGAAGCAAGTTTAGCTTCAAATTGATCGTTTTTTTGAACAAACATTTCGGGATCTATTAATCCCTCTGAATTCATTTCATTCCACCATTTAAATACTTCTTTCTCTATTGATCGACGATAATGCAATGTTGCTTCATAAGTATCTGGATTGATATAATATTCACCATCATCACTTCCACCTGTCATCATAAACCCTGAATTTAAGAATGATGATTGAATTCTCCAGCTATCCGTGTTCATCGTTAACCCAATTGTTTTCTGCCCATCAATTGTCGGATGTAATTCTTTGTATTCTTTCACAACATTCTTTAAATCATCTAATGTTCTTATTTTCGGATAATCTAACTCTTTCACCACTGCATGTTGAATCCATGCTCCATAACTCGGAGTAATTTGCTCATTATCTACCGGAGCAGTGGTTAGCACATAAATTGAAGGATCTTCCTCACTCCACTTAAGTCGATTCAATCCATCTTCACCTAACATTTTTTTCAGATTCGGGGCGTGCTCGTCAATTAACGGAGCAAGATCTATTAGAGCATCTGCATCGACAAGTTGATCCGCCCCCTTAGACACAATCATATCTGGGTAGTCTCCACTAGCAATCATTAAAGGAATTTTTGTTTGACCGCCTTCAATGTCGAATTCAGGGTCTAATAGTACTCCCGTATCTTCTTTAATTCTCTTTCCTACAGGTGTTTCCATCTCTTCTACCCAATCCGGGTTGGCATCTGAATCAAAAACAGTTAAAGTAGTTAATCCATCAGAAGTGGTTTCGCTTTTATTTGTTGTCTCATTTCCAGAATCTTGACATGCTACCACCAATAATAGAAAAAACAAAATAAATCCTAATTTTAATTTTTTTAACCTCATCTTTTCCTTCCCCCATTACTATTTATTTGCTTGAACAGTTTTACCTGAAAACACCATCATTACTGCTTAACAGCTCCTAATGTCATACCTTGTATAAAGTATTTTTGTACAAAAGGATATACACATATAATTGGTATTACAGTAACCATTGTAATTGCCATTTTTATAGATTGTGGAGATACTCTATTAACTTGTTCATCATTATGTCGCATCATATTCGCATCTTGAGATCCCCCCATACTGGTATTGTCCATAATTTTCATTAATTCATATTGCAAGGTTGTTAAACTTTCATTCATGCTATTGTATAAATACGTATCAAACCATGAATTCCACTGTCCAACTGCTACAAATAACGCTATAGTAGCTAACACGGGTTTACAAAGTGGCAGGATTATACGATAAAAAATCACAAAGTCATTTGCTCCATCCATTTTAGCTGATTCTTGTAGGGAATAAGGTAATCCATCCATAAAGGAGCGAATAATGATGATATTAAAAGCACTTACCAGACCAGGAAGTATATAAACCCAGAATGAGTCAATAAGTCCTAAATCTCTCACTAACATATAACCAGGAATCAAACCTCCCGAAAAATACATAGTTAAAACTATGGTGGTTGATACAAATTTTCTCCCTTGAAAGTCATTTCTACTTAAGGTAAATGCAACCATCGCCTGGATGAATACACCTAGAACCGTTCCAATAACTGTTCTTAATACAGAGTTGATAAATCCTGTTACCAGATTGTCATACTTTAATATTTCGAAATAATTACTTAGAGTAAATTCCCTCGGCAAAATATAAATACTGCCTCTTACTGTGTCTGTTGAATCATTTAAGGAAATTGCTAGTACATTCAGAAAAGGATATAAAGTTATGCTGATCACAAGAAATAGAAAAATATAATTAACGATCTCGAATACTTTCTCACCTTTAGAAACCTTTGGCAGTTTATATGATCTGGACACAATTTTTCCTCCTACATCACACTCTGATTAGAGTATCTTTTAAATATGCCATTTGCTAATAATAACAAAACAATGCTGACAACAGAGTTAAATATACCAATTGCTGTTCCATATGAGAATTGTCCTAAGCCAATACCATAATTAAGCGCATACAATTCTAAAACTTCTGCATATTCTATAACTAACGGATTACTAAGCAGCATTTGTTTTTCAAAACCAATTTGTATCAGATGTCCAATATTTAATATTAAAACAACTAATATCGTAGGACGGATTCCTGGTAACGTAATATGCCATATTTGTCTGAATCTATTCGCACCATCAACTTTTGCTGCCTCGTAAAGTTGCGGGTCTAATCCCGCAATTGCCGCTAAGAAAATTATTGCGTTCCAGCCCATTTCCTTCCATATGTCTGAAACGGTTACAATTCCCCAAAACCATTTTCCATCCGCCATAAATTGATAAGGCTGATCTAAAATCCCCATACCAACTAACAAATCATTTATGATACCACCATCAGTTGACAGCATTTTTGTAACAATACCAGCCACAACTACCCAAGAAACAAAGTGTGGCAAATAAGTAACAGTTTGCGTAACCCTTTTAAAAAAGGAATTTCGTACTTCGTTTAATAAAATGGCAAAAATTATCGGGATAGTAAAACCGAACAATAGCCCTAAAAAACTCATAGCAAGAGTATTACGTAATGCTAGAAAAAATCGTTCATCCTGAAATAGTTGAATAAAGTGTTGAAGACCAACCCATTCCTGTTCCCAGAATGCTTTCCCTGGAATATAATTTTGAAAAGCCATCGTCCATCCCCATACGGGCAGATAATTGAAAACAAAAACCCAGGCAACAAATGGTATTGACATCAGATATAGCATCTTCTGATTTTTGAAGCCTTTCCAAAAAACACTAAGTCTACTCTTCTTTTTTGTAATATCTTTTTTTGTAACTAAATCCATAATCCCCCTCCTTCTGTTGATATATTAATAGTAACTTAATGCTTTACTTTGTAGAACCCTATAAAATAATAGTTATTTCATGTAAAAAATAAAGAAAGCATCCATAAACAAGGAAACGCTTTCTTTAATACATACTTCTATCTAACTAGTCTATAAAATCCCTATTGCTTCTCTCTGAGTTCTTCTAAAAGTTGATTGATAACAGAAACCATGTCATTGAAAATCGGTTCCTCTATTTGCTCATCTTCTCTATATTCATTTAGTATCTTTATTGTCTCTTTAAGTTGTCTAACCTCTAAATAAGTATCTAAATTCGGGAGCTCATCTAGAGTAATTACATTTTCATGATTATAAACCTCTTTTAAATGGTCAATACTATTATTGTCAGTTATAAGACCAATCCATGTTGTAAAATAGCTGTACATAGAGTCATAGACGGTTAACAAATCAGGATCTGGAATGGGGCCATTCTCTGTCATTGCAATTAACTTCCTGTTTGAAGAAAGTTCCACAAGTTCTTCATATTTATAATTTTGAGGAGAATAATTATACTTTTCAGGGTAAGAGTCAAAGCTAACAATATCAACATACTCATCCCCTGGATACCATTCCGGATCAACTGAATTCCAGATCCATATTAGATTATTTAATTTATGATAATTGGTTAATCGATCATACATTAGTTTCCAGAGGTCAATAGTAGGCTCCGGCCCTTTTGCTCCCCACCAGAACCATCCTCCTTCCGCTTCATGCAGAGGTCTCCATAACACTGGAACTTTTGCATCTTGAAGTTTTTTTAATTCAACCGCAATTGCATCTATATCCCGAATTATTAACTGGTAATCTTCTGATTCCGGATTATTCATTGCGTATTCCAAATCGAAAGTTGTGGCATCTGTATAAAACCCACTCCACCAAGGTTTATCTTCTGTATCTATTAGATCTTTTGGGGCGTTCCAATGCCAAGCGAAAGTCACTATTCCGCCTTGTTCAGCCCATTTGAGAGCTTGCTCAACTTCATAGGTCTCTGCTCCTTTTTCAACACGCGACGGGCTATAATCCATCATGTCTAAACCTAGTATAGCTGGTGTCTTTCCTGTTAACTCTTTAATATATCTTATATCTGCTAAATCATTATTACTAGAATCTTGTTGACCTGCTATTATGCTCTTCCCAAAGTTATCCACTAGATAGCTGAACAAGGCCTGCGTTTCTTTTGTTGCATTAGGATTAACTAATCGATTATCCACTTTGTGTTCCATCGGCTGAGGTGCTAGGGATACCTTTATATAGTCGATTGCGAAATTCGTCCAATCAGGCATAATAGTAACTGTATTCGTACCTTCTTTAAGAAGTACTTTACCTGTTGAAACTTCAGCGAAGCCTTCCTCCATTTCAAATGAAGTAAATGCCTCTCCATTTAATTTTATCTTCGCATGTTTACCTTCACCATATATCGCACCATAACCGACCGTTAGGTTATATAAATCGGTATCTGGGACTGTAATAGTAAAAGATACACTGGCATCTTTGTCATTAAAATCACCAACATATCCATCTCCCGAAAAACCTGGTACGTCACTCAACACACTAAGTTTATTAATATCTGCATCTTCCGCTTCCAATTTCATTTCTTCAAAGTCATTTTTTACTTCTGCGTGGACTAATAATCCCACTTCAAAAAAGCACATAGCTAAAGAAAAAAACGAAAGCAAAATAACTGTTCTCATCAATTGAAATATTCTCACCGACAGCTACCCCCTATTTTATAAGATTAGCGCTCACATTATCCCCTTCTTTTTTAGTTTACAGTTAAACTTACCTTTTAAAGCTAGGTAATTTGTCTAATGTGATTACATACTGATGGTTATATACATCTCTTAAATAATCAGGTGTATTTTGTTCCTTTACATGTATAGTATGCCATGTCAAAAACCAAACCCAGTTAGCCCCTTTTATTATCATCTCAGCCGGATTCGGAATAGGTCCACATTCATGCAAAGCAACCGGCATTTTCTTACCTACTGTGCCCACAGCTTGTTGAAATAATTCGGCATGCGGTCCAGGATTATATGTATCCGCGCCTGCAATATCCACATAGTTGTCACCCGGGTACCATCCTTCTTTTATTTCTCCTGAATAACCAAGTACCCATATCAAATTGTTCAAACCATGGTATCTAGTATAACGTTCATACATTAAGCACCAGAGTTTCACAAAAAGTTCAGCTCCCCCCTTGCCCCACCAGAACCACTCCCCATCGAATTCATGGAAAGGTCTCCATAAAACCGGCACTCTAGCTTCTTGTAACTTCTTTAATTCTTGTGCCACTTCATCCATACGTTCAACCATACTACTGTATAAAGGTGTCCCTTCTGTCAAAGCTTCATTTAAATTAATCGTTCCCTTTGAAGATTCATATCCAATTCCATCTGGAGGCATTCCCCAATGCCAGCAAATTGATACTATTCCACCCAATTCCCACCATTCTATTGATCTTTTGTTTACACCTTCATAGTCTTCATTAATGTAATCAAGACCACGTATCGCAGGAAGTTTACCTGTTATCCCTTTTATATATTCCATTTCGTCATTTGGAGGTGCTTTCCAATCTGATTCTTGCTGACCCGAAAGAATGGATTCTCCAGAAATAGAACAAATGTATTTAAATAACTTTTTTGCTTCATATATTGCATTCGGATTTGATAATGTACAGTCTTCTAAAAGCAAATTTTCTTTCACTATATTTCCTCCTCAATTTATTAATTTGCCCAATTTATACCGCATTACAGTTAACCTCACTTTAAGGCCCCTTTAAATTACGGATGATTATTTTAAAAACCTCCTTCACTTTTATTAAACAAATAATAACTTAATGCTATTTCTGATATAACCCTATAAACTAGTTGCTATTTCATACAAAAAATAAAGAAAACGCCTTCAAAAATTAAGGTGGCGTTTTCTTATTTTTATTTTTTCCGATAATCTGATGGGGATATTCCTTCATATTTCTTAAACTTACTATGAAAGTAGTCAGCAGTTGTATACCCTACCATTTTTGCTACTTCATAAACTTTGTAACCTTCTTTTAAATAACGTTTGCTATTTTCGATACGCACTTTATCTAAATATGTTTTAAAGTATTCCCCCGTTTCTTCTTTAAATAATTTCCCTAAATATGCTTTGTGATAATGTAGAAGTTCTGCGATCATATCTAGCTTAATGTTATTAGCATAATTATTATCAATAAAATCTGTCATTCTTTTCACAATTAAGTTGGATTCACTTATATCAATAACTGAAGACAATTCAATCAAATGCTCATGCACTGAAGATATCAATTGCTTTACATTACGGCTATTCTGTATGTCTGCCAGATCAGCTAGAATATTGGTTATTTCCTCTTGAAATTGAGGATAACGTGCAGTTAACTTATTATTTATGTAAGTTAGTGTCATAGTGATCTGGCTTTTGATTTCTTTTTCCGATGCCCCGCTTTTTGCCAGCATTGCAACTGTATCTTTTATAAATTTTATAAATACACTTTTATCACTAATTTCAATTGCATAAAGTAACTTGTCCTGATAATTAGTTATCTCTCCTCTTTCCTCCTTAATTCTGCGGTCAAAAATTTGAGGAGTAGTTGACGTGATCAAATATTGCTCTTCATAAAAAAAACTCTTTTCCAGAAAGAAAATTGCTTGCCGATAACATTTATTTAATGACTCTATTTTTGAAACTACCTCCGATACAGCAGCTATCACTTCAATACTTTTCATTGTTAGTTGATGATAAATAGTATAGTATAATTTTTCAGTATTACTTCCACTCTTATTTTCATTAACAAGTATACCGATATGGTTATCTTTTAAAAAAACAATACCTTTGTCACCTTTTACCATGCCCTGTGTATTTTGATATATATCTCTAAGGGCAAAATCCTTTTTCTCATGAAATTTTAATAGTAAAAGAGCATAATGTTCCCATTTTAAGTTTTCCTCAAAATATAGTACCGATTTTTGCGTTAATACTCCCTGAATAATATTATCTACATGACTTTGACAATGATTATTTTCTTTTTCTTTATTAAATATATTTTGCTCATCCAATTCCTTGTGAATCTTCATTAGATAATTTGTTAATTCTTCCTCCTCTAGAGGTTTTAACAAGTAGCCAGTAGCGTTATACTGCAAAGCTTGCTTTGCATAATGGAAATCTGCATACCCACTTAGAATAAGAAATTTTACATTCTGATCTTTTTCCCTGATTATTTTTATCACTTCTAATCCAGACATTTTTGGCATCTTAATATCAATTATGACGAGATGTGGTAGATGTTTCTTATATTTCTCTATGGCTTCAAGGCCATCTGCAGCTGTATCAATTACTTCAAAACCAAACCTTTTCCACTCTATTAATGTTACAATCCCTTGTCTGGTTCTTCTTTCATCATCCACGACCATCACTTTCCACAATGTTCTCTCCCCCTACTCCTAAAAAAATAGATAGGGATACGGTTGTCCCTTTACCTTCTTCGCTTTCAATTTTTAGTTCACTATCTTCTCCACAAACTAATTTTAATCTTTGATATACATTCCGCAAGCCAATTCTAACACCTTGTTGATCTTCATTATCAGACAATGTACGTGAAATCTCAATAAGTCTTTTCCTGCTTATTCCAGTCCCATCATCACTAACTGTTATAAATAATCTATTGTCCTTTAATTTCGTTGATATTCTTACTTCACCTCCATTTCTCACATCTTCCAATCCATGAATTACACTGTTCTCTACTAAGGGTTGAATAATCAGAGGCGGTATTAGTAGTTTTTCAGTACTCGGCTCAATATTAAAATAATAATTTAATCTATCTTCATAACGGAATTTTTGAATGTCTAAATACCACTTTGTTACATCCACTTCTTTCTGCAGTTCTACTCTCCCCTCAGAAACCTCTAGATTATTCCTCATTAACTTGCCTAATAATTTCACCACCTCTGCTATTTCAGTTTCACCTTTGAAGTGTGCTTCCATTCTAATGGATTCTAGACAGTTAAATAGGAAATGCGGATTAATTTGTGAAGCAAGCATTTTGAATTTTATTTCACTTTGTTTCTTTTCAAGCAGAGCTTTTTGTCGATTACTTTTTTCTATCTTTTGCAGTAAATTCTTTGTATTAATCACCATTTGATCTAAATCATTAGCTAATTGGCCTATTTCATCCTTGCCATCTATGTTAATACGCATATTAAAATCACCTTTAGAAACATTGGATATTTGTTTGCTCAGTAAAATAATTCGGGTAGAAAACAATTTGGCCAGTATATAAATTAGAATTACAGCAACAAGAATGGTGATAGACATTAAGATTGTTCCCATTTTACCGAATTGATGGGCATTTTTTACGATTTCTTGATCCTCTATAATAGAAATGATGAATAATTTATTTAAAGCGTCTAGAGGAACATTTTGCACAAAAATTCTTCTAGGCTCTTTTGATTTTGTATCATGGAAAATACCAGTATCTCCTTTTAGAACTTCTTCCATATCAGTAACACGATCCAGTTTATGTCCAATTTGTTCTTCACTGTTAGAAGCAATAATGTTATTTTGGCCATCGACTAACATTGTCATAGATGATTCTTGTGAGAGTATGGTTTTTAATGTTTTGCTATTTACATTAATTACTAATACCCCACTAGTTTTATATGCTGAAAAGTCAATTTTTCTTACAAGACTCAGATACTTCTCATTACTTTTTGTCTCATCTCTAATATAGTTCCACTGTATTGCACCACCATTTTCTAATGCGGTTTTGAACCAATTCTTTTCTTTTATGTGAGCACTAGCAGGGATTATCTCCCAATCATTAATAAGATTAGGATTATCTACATAAAAACGAAGATTTGAAATTTCAGAATGATATGTTCTAATGTATTCCTGGAAGTTATCGTACTCCCAGTAATCACTAATTAATTGGAAAGTTGATTCATAATTTTTATTAAGTATATTTTCTAATTGGTAATCAAGTCTTATATTATTAGAGATATAGATAGGAACTTTTAAAATTTCAAGTGTCCTCTCCTTTACCCGCTCCATATTCATAGCTACTTGTTCTTCAGCCTCAGCAATCGCCTGATTTCTAAGTTCGTTAGTTAAGTACCCACCAACTATAACTACCGGAGCAAAAACAACCAATACAAAAGCGATAAATAATTTATCTCTGACATTTATATTATTAACAAACCGTCTAATTGGATTAAGAATCATACTCCCTCCCTTTAATAATTTATCGATAAAGTTAATGTATTCTATATTTTATAACACAAAAAATAATAACACCATAGATTTTTCGATTTATTAAGATTGTATAATTTATATTGTCAGATTTCTTTATTATTAGGCCCATATAGAATACAGTTCAACGTTCTTCGCTGTCGTTCAAATAATAACATGCAAAGTTTGTGTGTATTTAATAAAGAAATTCTTTAATTATGTCCAGTTAGTCTTATTGCTATTTTAGACTTTCAGCCGGAAAAAAAATTAATTCACTTTGACATTCAATAGCATTTCTTATATATTTAAGTAATCGATAACTTTTCTATAAAGGGAGGAGATTCTTTTTGCCAATTAGAATCAATCAACACCATTCTGAATTCCACTTATACAATAATAAAGTGAGTTATATTTTCCGTGTTATAGAGAAAAGCAGGCAGCTTGAACATTTATATTATGGAAAACGGATACATCACCGCGACAGTTTTGATCACTTGATAGAGCGGGAAATTAGACCATCCTGCAATATGTTTGAAGGGGACCACACTTCATCTATGGAGCATATTAAACAAGAATATCCTAGCTATGGATCGACCGATTTTCGTTTCCCTGCTCATTCCATTCTAAGGGAAGATGGAAGTCATATTACGAACTTTACTTATCAAAACTTTCGAGTCACTAAAGGAAAAAAGAAATTAGAAAACTTACCTGCTACTTATGTAGAACAAGAAGATGAGGGAGATACATTAGAAATTGATTTATATGACGATGTATTAAAGTGTCGACTTACACTTTCCTATACTATTTATCAAAACCGGAATGTGATTACTCGTCATGCTGAATTCTCTAACGAAGGAAATGAAAATTATTATCTCGATCATGCAATGAGTATGAGTATAGATTTTCCTGATGATCAATTTGAAATGGTCCATTTACATGGCGCCTGGGCGAGAGAAGGACATCTGGAGAAAAAAACATTATCAAAAGGTATTCAATCAATCTATAGCAATCGGGGAGCAAGCAGTCATGTGTTCAATCCATTTATAACGTTAAAGCGTCCCAATGCAGATGAACACCAAGGAGAAGTTTATGGATTTAGTCTCGTTTATAGCGGTAATTTCTTAGCACAAGTGGAGGTCGACAGCTATAATGTAAGCAGAATCACTATGGGAATTAATCCTTATCGTTTCAAATGGAAGCTTGGTGCAGGGAGTAGTTTTCAGACACCTGAATGTGTAATGGTTTATTCTGATAAAGGCTTAAATGAAATGAGTCAAACTTATCACAAGTTATATCGGGAACGTTTAGTTCGTGGAAACTGGCGAGACAACGCCCGTCCCGTATTGATTAATAATTGGGAAGCTACATACTTTGACTTTAATGAAGAAAAAGTATTAGAAATTGCCAGTACAGCAAAAGAGCTTGGTATTGAACTTTTTGTATTAGATGATGGCTGGTTCGGTAAAAGAGATGATGACACAAGTTCTCTTGGCGATTGGTTCGAAGATAAACGAAAATTGCCAAATGGTATTAATGGTCTGGCTGAAAAAGTGGAAGAACTCGAGATGCGGTTTGGGTTATGGTTTGAGCCGGAGATGGTATGCAAAGATACAAAATTATTCGAAGAACATCCTGACTGGATTATCTCTACTCCAGATCGGCAGATATCACATGGCAGAAATCAATTTGTACTGGATTTTTCCCGTTCAGAAGTAGTAGATTATATTTTTCAAATGATGAATCAAATTCTTTCAAAATCCAATATCACATATATTAAGTGGGATATGAATCGTCATATTACGGAAGCTTATTCACAGAAACTTCCAGCTGATCAGCAAGGGGAGGTATTTCATCGTTACATTTTAGGAGTATACGATTTATATGAGAGATTAATAAAAAAATACCCTGATATATTATTTGAATCCTGTGCAGGTGGCGGAGCCCGCTTTGATCCTGGGATGCTGTATTATGCGCCACAGACTTGGACTAGTGACGATACTGATGCAGTTGAACGTCTAAAAATTCAATATGGTACCTCGATGGTTTACCCATTAAGTTCGATAGGGAGCCATGTTTCGGCGACACCTAACCACCAGGTTGGCCGTTTAACCCCATTGCAAACAAGAGCTGCTGTCGCATACTTTGGCACATTTGGTTATGAACTAGATATCACCAAACTTTCTGATGAAGACAAAGCAATGGTTAGAGAGCAAGTGGCTTTCTTTAAAGAATATCGTGATTTGATTAGAATGGGCGAATTTTATCGACTCCTAAGCCCATTCGAAAGTAATGAAACATCATGGATGGTAGTAAGTCGGGATAAATCCGAAGCTTTAGTTGGTTATTATAAAGTGTTAGCAAAACCGAACGAAGCATATCAGCGGATAAAACTAAAAGGCCTTGATCCTGATCGGTTATATCGAGTAAATGGAACTACTACCCATTATGGCGATGAGCTGATAAATATCGGCATTTTACTATCCGGGAATTACACAGATAGGGCCAATGAATTCTGGGGACAGAAACACCCTGGAGATTATCAATCTCAATTATTTATACTTAAGGGTTTATAACGGAAAAGGAGTAAGTTTATTACTTACTCCTTTTCCACGTCATTATTTGGGGAAAATTCATTTATTTTGCTTCAATATGAAACAGGATTTCACTACCTGCTTTCACTTCTTCAGCAAAAGAAATGTTAGTTAAATTATAATCTTCTCCATTCATCAGAATTATTGGAGTGATCGTTTTGTAACCTTTAGCTTTGACTGATTCCACATCAAAATCAGCTAAATTATCTCCTTTTTTAACTTTATCACCATTATTTACTTTTATCTCAAATCCTTCTCCATTAAGTTCAACTGTTTCCAGACCCATATGCACTAATATTTCTGCACCATTATCTGCCCTTAAACTTATCGCATGCTTCGTTTTAAACACATCAACTACTTCCCCATCGACAGGAGAAACAACCAGATTAGAAGTGGGATCAACCGCTATTCCTTCACCCATCATCTTTTGAGAAAACACCTGATCCGGGACTTCTTCAAGCGGGACTACTTTACCTGTTAGTGGGGAGACCAGATCTGCGTTAGTATCTTTTTTCTTAAATAGGTTTTTGAGCATATTTATACCTCCATATACTTCAGACTTATTTTATATTACTTATACCCTGCTGCACCTCTTCTTAACCGCAGAAAACACTCGAACATTAAGTTCGAGTGTTTTCTATAACTGCTTTGAGTTTTTCTACATTTACTCTGGCACTGTCAAGGGGATCTCCATCAAATTTTTCCTGTTCTATTACATACCATTTGACACCAGCTCTTTCTCCGGCTTGCCATAAAGAACCAATGTCCAGTGTGCCTTTTCCAATTTCAATACTTCTTTTTTCACCATTTTCTATTGTCATATCTTTAATATGAAGTGATACAATCTGATCATCGTACGACTGAATTACCTTTAATGGGTCATTATCCGCATGTGTTGCCCAATAACAATCAAGTTCCACTTTCACATTCTCATTATCCGTTTCCTCGAAAATAATATCGAACCCTCGCTTTCCATTTCCTAAGTCGAAAAATTCCATATTATGGTTATGATAGGCAAAAGTAAAACCTGCCTCTTTACACTTACGCCCTATTTCATTCAGTTCTTCTGCTGCACGATAATATGCCCCTTCATCCGCTCGATAATCCTCTGGTAAAATTGGGCAAATAATGAGATTGTTTCCGATCTTACGATTATATTCAAGTGAATCTTCTAATTGATCACCAATTAATGTTTCGAAAGGCATATGGCTGCCTGCCGCCACTAATCCTGCTTCATCCATCACTTTTTTTAATTCATCTGCTGGTGTATCAAAAAAACCTGCAAATTGTACGGCTTCATAGCCCATTTCTCCTAATTTTCGCAGTGTGCCTAAAAAGTCATTTGCTGTATGTTCCCTTACGGAATACAGCTGGATTGCAATTTTGCCCATGGTAAACCCTCACTTCTTATTATAGATTAATTGCTTTTCCTGTTTCAGCTGATTGATAAAGTGCATCAATGATTTTTTGGATATTCGTGCCTTGTTTGGCATAAATGTCTGTGACATTTCCCGCGATACAGTCTGCTGCAAATGCATGAATCTCTGTTTCATGAGCATTAACATTTGGCAAATAGGCTGGTGTGATATCGAGCAGTGTGTCATGCTTTTCCTGATACATTTTTAACGGAAAAATATCTGCACCGCCTTCGTTCCCCATCAGTGAGACTTGCATGAAATCATTTTTCTCTACATTTGCTGCGAATGCTGATTCTAATACGATGGAAGCCCCATTTTTGAATGTAATCATTCCTACAGCCATATCTTCGACGGTATAATTCTCATAATCCCATGCACCTAATAAACCGACGCCTTTTCTGGTACCAAGCTGCTGGTGTGTTTGACCGAGGACTGATACAGGTTCTGGATATCCCATTAAATACAGAGCAGTGTCAAGCATGTGAACACCAATATCAATAAGCGGGCCGCCACCTTGCAATTCCTTATTTGTAAAAACTCCCCAACCGGGTATGCCGCGCCTTCTGATAGCCTGAACGCGGCCTGAATAAATCTCACCAAATTCTCCTGCATCAATAAATCTTTTTACTGTTTGGGTTTCTGCCTGATAACGATAGTGAAAACCGTACATTAATAATTTACCTGAGGCAGCTTGTGCATCTTCCATTTCCTTTGCTTCCTGCTGATTCATCGCAGGTGGTTTTTCGCAAAGGACGTGACATCCCGCCTCGAGTGCTGCAATAGCTGCATCACGGTGGAATTTATTAGGTACACAAATGCTCACAGCATCTAGTTCTACTTCCTTTAGCATTCTTTCGTATTGCTCAAAAACATAAGGAATATTCTCTTCGTCTGCTACCACTTTTGCTCTGTCATAAGCTACATCTGCAATGGCAACAACCTCCACTTGTTCCGGGAGTTTCTTATATGCAGGCAGGTGAACACTCGTAGCAATTCCGCCCGCTCCTATTATTCCGACACGTAGTTTACCCATAGTATTCGCTCCCATTATGCCCACCACATATCTGTCGGACTCTCTTTGATATTTACTGCCTTTAAGTTATCGATTGCTCTTTGGAATCCTTCATCTATCGACATAATCGGGTCCTCGTGTTCAATACTAACCACATAATCATAGCCATAGATTCTTAACGCACTAATCATATTAGACCACTCCTGCAAACTGTGACCACACCCAACTGAACGAAAGTTCCACGCTCTTGTCTGAATATTTCCATATGGCTGCATATCTGTTAAACCGTACATATTCACATTATCCTGGTCAATATATGTGTCTTTTGCATGGAAATGATGGATAGCATTTTCTTTTCCAAGGATTTTAATTGCAGCTACAGGGTCGATACCTTGCCACCATAAATGACTTGGATCAAGATTGGCTCCAATTGCCAGGCTGGTTTGCTCTCGTAATTTCAGCATAGTATAAGGTGTATGAACTAAAAACCCTGCATGTAATTCAAGTCCTATTTTCACATTGTGTTCCTCTGCTAAATTTCCGATCTCTTTCCAATACGGGATTAGTTTTTCTTCCCATTGCCATTCAAGAGTTTCTGCAAATTCAGGCGGCCATGGTGCAACAGGCCAGTTTGGAGCCTTTGCATTCTCACTGTCTCCAGGAGTACCTGAAAATGTATTCACAACTGGAACACCCATTAAACCAGCCAATTTAATCGTCTTCCGCAGAACAGAATCACATTCTTCTGCAAAGGATGTATCAGGTGTCAGCGGATTTCCATGGCAGCTGAAGGCACTAATTTCCAATCCTCTGTCTGTCACTGCTTTTAAATAAGCATTTCTTTTGTTTTCATCCTCCAAAAGTTCATCAACTTTACAATGTGCATTACCAGGATAACCACCTGTCCCTATTTCCACAGCGTCCAATCCACTTGCTTTTACATGATCCAGCATCTCTTCAAAACTTTTCTCAGCAAACAAAACTGTAAAAACACCTAATTTCATGTATAGCCCTCCTTATAATAATATATTTTTTTTCGATTCGTTCGCTTCGAGTGCGGCAAGTATAATTTTTAATGATTTATACCCTTCTTCTCCATCTATTAATGGTCTTTCATCATTTAATACACAGTGAACAAAATGATCAATAACACCTGATGATGTCTGGCCACCATTATCATTTGTCTGTATTTGTCCTAGTTCATAGTTGACTTTAGATCCATCTGTATAGCTCGCAATAAGACTGTAATTCGGATCCTCTTCCAGACGGAGGTTTCCTTTTTCTCCATATATAACAGTAGAATTGTCTTCCCCGCCTTTGTAAGCCCAGCTTGCAGTGAGTGTCCCTATAATGCCGCTCTCACTTCGTAATATAGTAACTGCCTGATCATCTACATCACTATTTTCTTTTGCAGAAGATTCGATCATTGAAGCCACTTCCACAAACTCTGTATTTAGAATGTAACGAATCACATCTGCTTTATGTACACCCAAATCGCCAAGTGCACCTATAAATGCCTCTTCTTTCCGGAAGAACCAGCTGTTTGCCCCGTCAATACTCCATCCTTCCGGGCCACCATGTCCAAAGGTTGTACGGAAACTGTATATCTTTCCTAGGCCTCCGTTCTCGATAATTTCCCGGGCTTTTTGGTGACTTGCTACAAAACGCTGATTATGGGCGATCATAAGTTTCTTGCCAGCTTTTTCGCTCGCAGATATCATTTGCTGTGCTTCCTCGTCAGAAGTTGCCATCGGTTTTTCACACAGTACATGCTTGCCATTCTCTGCAGCAAAAACTGATACAGGCGCATGCAGATAATTCGGCAGACAGACACTGACAAGATCAGCGTCGCTTTCAGTAATAGCTTTCTTATAGTCTGTATACGCTTTTGCTCCATACTTTTCTGCTGCATCCTGCACTCTATGTTCAACTATGTCACATACCGCTACAATGTTAACGCTGTCATTCGATGCATACTCCGGCAGATGCCTGTGGATGGCAATACTTCCACATCCTATAACTGCTACTTTTAATCTGGTCACATTAATCTCTCCTTTTATTTAGGCTGAATTGTTTCTAATGGCTTTGCATTTCCATATGATGAGTATTCACGCTGGACAGGACTTGCCCATTTCACTGCGTTTTTAATGATTCTTTGCACCTCTTTATGATAGTAAGTCGGATAAGTTTCGTGTCCTGGGCGGAAATAAAAAATACGACCATGACCTCTCTTATAAGTACATCCCGAACGGAACACTTCTCCACCTTCAAACCAGCTGACTAAAACCAGCTCATCAGGGGCAGGAATATCAAAATGTTCTCCATACATCTCTTCTTTTTCCAGTTCAATATATTCTCCAATACCTTCCACAATTGGATGTGAGGGAGACACTACCCACATTCTTTCTTTATCATCTGCTTCCCGCCATTTCAGGTCACAGCTTGTGCCCATTAATTTTTTGAAAATTTTCGAAAAATGACCGGAATGGAGTACAATTAAACCCATCCCTTCCAGCACTCGCTGGTGAATTTTATCAACTATTTCATCATTCACTTCATCATGAGCCATATGCCCCCACCAGATTAATACATCCGTCTCAGCCAACTTCTCATCTGTAATGCCATGATCTGGTTCATCTAAAGTTGCCGTATTTACTTCTACATTATCATCTGCAAGAAATTGCTTTATCGTGCCATGGATTCCATCTGGATAGATTTTTGCAACTTCTTCATTTTGCTGTTCATGTCTAAATTCATTCCATACTAGTACCCTCATTTTATTCTCCTCCAATCTCTTAGACTAATATTATTCGATTCTTTATCATTTGAACATAAATGATATAATCATAACATGAACTATTTTGCTATTAATTTGATTATAGACATTTTGCCCGGAATATATCAATGGATTTATGGTTGAAAAATATGAGAAAAAGGCTGGTGTTGATGTTGAAAATAAACTTCTGCGGTTATGCATACCATAATCAGAATTTCCATACTTCACACAAATCAAGGTATGCCTCCTATCTGTTTCGATTACAAATAGATGGAGTTGCCAAAGTGAAAGTTCATGGTAAATTACATGATATAGAAAAAGGACATTTGTTAATTGTTAAACCTAATGAAAATTACGAGTTATTTGTATCTGAAGGCCAAAAGAGCGGAGATTTTCATTTATATTGCGAAGGAGAGTGGATTGATCATCGATTCAGTCAAGCTCCTGCATTATCAAAAATTCAGGTAGATGATACTTTACTGGACTTGTGGCATCACCTGACGATTGAAGAAAGAAGGCCTTTTAAAGAAAGGAACAGTGAACTTACCCATTACCTGTTAAGTGCACTGTGCGTTTCTTTAGAAAGATTATTAGATCGGAAGAGCACAGATAAACAAAGACCATATATCGTGACGAGAATGATGCGATATATAGAAGAGTATGCTACAAAACCCGGATTCCAGGTCATGGATGTTGCTGAGCAATGTAATTTGAGTGTATCCCGTTGTGTTCATTTATTTAAAGAACATGTCGGTGTAACCATTATTGAATACGCTCAATCGATTCGCTTATCCACAGCCATCAATCAGATGAAATATACAACAATGACTTTAGAAAATATTGCACAAAACTGTGGATTTGGTTCTTATTCTTACTTTCATCGTGTATTCAAACGTAAACATCAAATTTCTCCAAGAGAATTCCGCGAGAAAATGTAGATAATTAACCGATCATTTCAGAAAGCATTTGTAAAAGTTCCACACGATTTTTTATGTTTAGTTTCTTGTAGATAATTGACAGGTAATTTTTCACTGTACCTTCACTTATACCCAGATGTTCAGCAATCATTCGGTTAGTCCAGCCTTTTTTCATAAGCTGAATGATTTGCCATTCCCTTTTATTGAAATCCTGTCTATGATTAAAGTGCTCTTTAATATAGTGGAGCGAGCTTTCTCTTTCTAATCTTAATAAGCTGTCAAGTCTTCTGGAGAAATACTGGACCATTTTCTGTGGTGCAACAAATTTCCCATCAACAATAAATCTAAGCGTATCTTTAAATTCATCTAATCCTGAACTCTTTAATATATATCCATCTGCACAAACGGAAAGTACTCTTTCAATTGATTTTTCGTCATCATAAGCTGACAGTAGTACAATTTTAATATTCGGGTAAGTTTCCTTTAACTTTTTTGCACATTCCATTCCGTCCATAATCGGCATATGGATATCCAGTAAACAGAGAAAAGGCCGCACCTCTTTCTGTTTTATAAAATCAATTACTTCCTGGCCATTTTTCAACTTACCAATTACTCGGAATTCATCCATGTCTTCCACGAAACTTGTAATCATATCTCTGAACAGGGTCTGTGCCTCTGCTACCACAACGGTATGTTTTGTCATCAATAATTCCCCCACTTTTTATAATAAACAGTCAATCTGCCGATAAATCAATGATACGGAAAAACTCTCAGTGTTCGTGTTAGCCTATGGACAAAGGAGTGCTTAAATGACAATCTTTCCAACCACAGATATATTATAACGTATATTTCGTTCTTTTAAAAGAACATTTTAGTTTATTTTTCCTACATAATTATTTCATTTCTGGATTTCTAATTAATTCTATTAATCTCGTAATATCTTTATTCCATATCTTATGATCTAAATAGGTATTACAATGGTCACGAAATTTATAGGAGTATACCGGCTTATGAAAGCAAATAGCTTCTTTCAGAAAAGAGCAATGTCCTCCCCACTCTAAATAAATATCTGTATCTTTAATATAGCCATATACATTGTTTACATTTTCCACCATATTTATTACAGTAAATAACTGATATTTATGAACCAGACCCGCTATTTCGGAAGAAAATCCACTTTTACCCAGTAGGTATAATCTCACATCAGTCATCTTCTTTTCCCTCATTAATAGGCAAAGATTGACAAAATTCTCTATTTCCAGAGAGTTATCCCACGAGTTCGGGACCAGAATTTTCGTTCCTGGAAAACTGTTCATTAAGTTTGGTCCCATCTCACTTGTTGCCATTATGTTACTTACTGCAAACATACTTTTTATAAAAATAACTGGTAACTTATTCCGATAAAAATTAAAAAGTACAGCCGAAGAACTTGTTAAGTTAAGATGATTCTTCTCTATAAAAAGACCTTCACACTCGGGCTGAAATACATGCTGGTGTGTAAGAATTTTTTTTGCATCTATATGGTCTTTTACATAAAATTGGGGTAATCCCTGAGAAAACACTACTGCTTCATCATAAAACCGTTCATCTTTATGAATCATTTTTCTCATGTGTTGCCAGTAAAGCTTAACTAAGGAAGGATAATTATATGTAGCAAAACGAATATTCTTCGGGATTGAAAATGACACGAATTGATAGGAATTATTTAATTTATTTTGAGACACTTTATTATTATTCCAGGAAAATGGTGGCAGCATTTTGCCAAATAACCTTAACCTACGATAAACTGCCGGATGGTATTCCAGTAGCTGGATGTAAATAGAGTTTCCTTCTTTATAATGATAATGACACATTGAATATAACTGCTGCAGTGAAATAACTGGATCATAGGGATCGATAACCCATAAAATTTTCTTTCTTCTCATAGTTCCACCCTTTAGTTACTTATTTTCATCTGTTTTCCAACGGATAAATTCAAATATAATCTTATATTCTTCAAGACTATATCTTTCCAGTCCTAATGCCTTTAATTCATTAACAAAGTCCAGCCACTCTTTGTCACTAACTAATATATCTCCGTCACTTTGCAGTAAAGCAGCCAAATCGACATTTAAAACCTCTGCAAGTTTTTCTACCACTTGTATTGATGGATTGTCATTTAGATTCCTTTCCAAATTACTTAGATAAGACTTTGAAATTTTAGATTTCTCCGCAAGTTCTGATAGGGTGAGCCCTTTTTGCTTTCTCATTCTACTAATATTCGTACCTATCATTCGTTAATACCTCAAATCAATATTTTTTCTTTCCACCCGGTTAAAAATAAGACTTTCGATCAACGGGATATTCCAGACATTTAGGGTAATGATAAATGTAACTAAATCCCTTCATCTCTCAGATAGCAGTATTTCTCTTCTGTTTGCTTTGCAATTTCATTAACATTGAATCCTTCTTTTAATAATCCCGCTCTTTCAATCGGTATCCTTGGCTTCAGTTCGTATAACCTCTCCATCTCCACGACCCATACCTTCTTATCCTCCAGTGGCAGGAAATGGACTTGCCCTGATCCTAAATGGATTTCTTTCGTAATCGTATCAGAAACTAATACCGGCAATCCTGCACATTGGGCTTCAAGTACACTAACAGGAAAGCCTTCATGTAGTGATGGGAAAATATACAAATCAAATGATTGCATCCAGTTTTCAACATCTTCTTTCTCACCGAGTATCAATATATGTTCCTGCAGTCTGTATTGAATAATCTTTTCTTCAATCTGTTTCTTTAAAGGTCCATCCCCTATCAGGGCTAATTTTGCTTGAGGAATTTTTCTTCTTAATGCTCTGAAGCAATCCAATAAAAAGGTATGATTTTTTTGAGCGGTATATCCTCCAACATGCCCTATAAGAAAATGGTCCTCCGTTAATCCAAGTTTATCCCGATACACTTTTCTCGTAGAAGCAGAGTACAGGAACTTCTCCAGATCAAGGGCATGCTGAAAGAATTCCGCCTGTTTTGCTTTCCACTTGAATAACCAATCGGCAGATTCAGTTGAGCATGCAAAGTAATCAGTAGCATGAACAGGCACAAATAGTCCAATTACTGACTTCCACAGTTTTGTTATAATACTTCCCTCTATTGCTGTATTATAGCTATGAGCAATTCTAACAGGTATGCGCACTCTTCTTGCTTCTCTAAGCGCAATGGCACTTAATTGATCAATATGACTATGCACAATGATATAGGACGCATGACGTTTGAAAAAACTTTTTAACGAACGCTTGTACATGAAGTATCCACTCTTATCCAATGATGGAATATAGTAGAGATGCCCCCCCATATTCTTAATTTCTTCGTCAAATGCTCCTTCTTTTGTTGTTAAAAAATCGAATTGTATCTTTTTTCGATCAATATTCCGATACATATTCATAAGTAGTGTTGGAATACCACTGTGATTCATACAATCTACAATATGTAAGATTCTTAATGCACTTTCCATATTAATCCCCCTTTAATATAAAGAACGTTATATTCTATATAAAGAACATAAATACAGTATTATACTCTCATGATTGTGTATGACTGTCAACATATTTCTACTTATTTTGATATAAGTTTAAAACCAGTAGTCCTAATTTTTCACGCCAAAAAAAACCCACTAGTTTCCTTGTGGGTTTACTCCTGACTCATCCGTTTCCTCTCATTTTCTTCCGTTAAGAAATTCATAAAAGTTTGAATTCCCATTCTCGGCTGGCTCTTAATAAGGGTGATATAATCTTTCTTTTTATATTCATTAATGACGACACTTTTCTCAATTCTGTTGACTATATGTTCCATCTCAAGCTCTCTTATTTGTTTCTTTATCCGTTTACTTTCTTTATATAATGCCAGACCAACAGATGCCATTAGAGCATATATCAGTAATGCTGCCAGCATACCATTTTGAAAGCCGCCAAAAAACAAGAAAAATATTAAGTTAAAAAAGGAAATTGCAATTAACGGTGTCGCAAACATCATGTATTTTGTATTTTTCTTCATTAATGGGCCAATCTTTGCAAAAAGGTTTTCTAACTCTGTCTTAATAAATGTTGGTATTTCAGTTGCCATAAAGGAAAACATAGTATACCTCCTTGTTCTTTCACAAATTACCCACTTTAGTAACATTAGATTAGATAATTACTATCTATTACTATTATAAAGTTATCCTGTTGGTTCCGTCAAAACCTATGCATTACTTGAATATTTACAGACCGATAGCTTATGATAAAAGAAGAGGTGAAGAAAATGAAACTTGCATTTATTTCAGATATTCATGGGAACAGCGTCGCACTGGAAGCAGTACTGGAAGATATAAAAAGTCGCCTTATTGATGATATTGTTGTATTAGGAGACTTGTGTTACAGGGGACCTGAACCGAAGCAATCACTAGATTTGATTCGCTCATTACACGCAAAAGTTTTGAAAGGAAATGCGGATGAATGGGTCATCAGAGGAGTAAATGAAGGGGAAGTACCAGACAGCGCTCTTTCCTTAATGAACAAAGAACAAGCATGGACCCGTGAAAAGCTAGACGATAATGATATTGTTTACTTAGAACAGTTGCCGTCAGAATTTTCCCTAACTTATGAAAATATAAATATTCACGCATATCATGCAACGCCTGACAGCTTATTTAACATTGTTTTACCAGAACAATCAGATGAAGAATTGTTAAATAAATTAACTTTAAGCAGGAAGGCTGATATTTATTTATATGGACATATCCATACAGCATACAAAAGAGTGATTGATGGCAAAACAATTATCAATACAGGCAGTGTTGGTTTACCTTTTGATGGAATAAACCACGCTTCATATGTAATCATCGAATTAAAAAATGGTTCACTATCCACAAACCATATAAGGGTACCATACGATATCGAAAAGGTTTGTAAACAATATGAAGATAATCGCTACCCGAATAAGGAAATGATGCAACAGATCATTCGAACTGGTAGAAATCAGTAAAAGCAACGTTACATACGTTGTTTTTTTTTTGAAAAAGGCTTGCAATACCATTCTCTATGTTATATAGTTAATTACATGAGTAACTAACCAGTTAGGTGGTGAACTAAAATTGTCTGAGAGATTAAATGAAGATCAACCAATATTCCAGCAGATAGCTGAATTAATTGAAACAAATATTGCCGAAGGTGAAATGAAAGCAAACGACAAGATTCCTTCCACCAATGAATTCGCCAAGCATTATCAAATTAATCCGGCTACAGCTGCAAAAGGGATAAATTTACTTGTCGATCAGGAAATAATCTACAAAAAGAGAGGTGTCGGAATGTTTGTTACTGAAAATGCAAAAAACATTATCTTAAAAAAAAGAAAATCCCACTTTTTTGATCAATATGTAAAGCCAATGTTAAAAGAGGCTGAGCGAATCGGAATAAATAAAGACCAATTAATTTCATGGATCGGAGAGAATAAATGATGGAGATTAAAGCGGTAAATGTTAGAAAGCAGTACCAGAAAGAAGTTGCATTAGACGATTTAACAATAACACTGGAAGGCAATAAGATTATTGGATTGCTGGGCAAAAACGGAGCGGGTAAAACTACTCTCATGCGATTACTAGCAGGGCATTTCTCTAATTCCAGCGGGCAGTTAACAATAGATAATAAGAGCCCATTTAATAATTACCCTGTATTGAGAGAAGTTTGTTTAATTATGGAAAGCAACAATTTTCACGAAAAATTCAGGGTGAAGGATATTTTAAATATTTCCGCCAACTTTTATCCTAATTGGGATAACGAATATGCGAACCACTTAGTGAATGTGTTTCGTCTTAATATAAATCAAAAAGCGAAAACACTTTCGAAAGGTATGTATTCTGCACTTGGGATTATCGTAGGATTAGCCAGTAATGCTTCGTTAACCATTTTCGATGAACCTTATATAGGGTTAGATGCTTCCTTTCGATCAACCTTTTATGATCTATTATTAGAAACATACCAGAACAATCCGAGGATGATCATCTTATCCACACACCTGATAGATGAGGTAAGCAGGCTTTTTGAAGAAGTTGCTATCTTGCATGAGGGGAAATTAATGCTGCATGATACCGCAGATAATTTTGAGCGCAAACACCTAATCCTGACAGGTTCCAAAGAGGAAGTTGATCAGCTTACATCAGGAAGAAACATTATCCACTCATCATCAATTATGGGGCAAAAGACCGTTGTTCTATACAATGAGGATATAACAGATTCAGGAAACCTTAAGGTAAGTAAAGCTAGTTTGCAGGAACTATTTGTTTATTTAACAAAAGAAGAGGTGAATAAAAATGGTACAACAAATCAAATTTAATATGTACTATCTCTTAAAGTCATCATGGTCTACCATCCTTATTTTTTGGGGAATCTATACAGGGTTTATTGCTTTAATGTTCATAATGGCGTTCTCCTTTCAGTCATCCGATATAGAATTTATCGGGTTTAATACAATTCCCAGTATGATCTTTACGACAGTCTTTGCCTTATTGCTCTTCAAGGAAACTTTCCCATCAATCATTAAATATGGTACAACAAGATTAAGCTATATATTTTCCATGCTTGTTTACGTTATCTTGTATGCTGTTGTGATGACTGTTATCAGTAACCTCTTAATAGTCCTGATTCACCGGTTCGGCAAGGTTTTAAATATAACAAACTTTCAATTTTATGGTCTTGATACAAGTTTTCAAAGTTCTGTTGGTAAATTGGATACAATGATCTATGAAGGAATGTTATATATATTACTGTTTCTAGTAGGATTTATTATTTCAAGTTTATTTTTCCGTTTTGGTTATAAGGTCAGCGCTATATTCATCCTTGTTATTGCTATGCCATTATTTATCAGGTCATATGCTGAGGATCTCACTGATTTGCTAAGCTATTTAATTATTACGACAGATCAGTATACAGCTTTCGCATTCCTGTTGCCTTTTAGTATTTTAGCAGTTGGCATATGGCTCATTACAAGAAATGCAAGTATTGTTGATAAACTTTCTAACAAATAGAAATAATAGAAATAAGCCTGGAGCATCAATAAAGCTTCAGGCTTTCCCTGTATATACATCCTTAAATATCTTTTGTCACATCAATCGCTTGCTTTTGTGCTAATAAGCATAACTCTGCAGCTTTAAATGTATGTTCCTGTGTCATTGCATTCTCTGTTCGATTCATGCAATCTTTAATCAACTCCCCAAAGAAGGGATAGCCCACTTTTCCGTTTACATCAAAATGCTGTTCTCCATCTTTATTAACCAGGTATACTTGATTACCTCCGGTTCCTCTCGCCAATTCGACATACTTTCGAACTTCAATGGTCCCCTCCGTCCCGACAATAAATGTTCTTCCATCACCCCACGTACTTAAACCGTCTGAGGTAAACCAGTCCACACGGAAGAACTGAGTAGCACCATTATCTCCTCTTAATGTCGCATCACCATAATCATCCAGCTCAGGATATTGAGGATGATCATAGTTTCCTATTTTACTATGTAATATTTCTGCATCCTTACAACCTGCATAGAATAGAAATTGTTCAATTTGATGACTCCCTATATCACACAGAATCCCGCCATATTTCTCCTTTTCAAAAAACCATTCAGGCCTGCTGGGAGCGTTTAATCTGTGAGGACCAAAACCTGTGACCTGAATGACCTTGCCAATTGCCCCTTCCTTGACAAGCTGTCCAGCAAAAACAGCACTTTCTACATGAATTCTTTCACTATAATAAACCATATACTTTTTGCCGGTTTCCGCAGCGATTTTTTTTGTTTCCTCCAATTGAGCTAAAGTGGTAAAAGGGGTTTTATCAGTGAAATAATCTTTCCCTGCCTTCATCACACGATTCCCCAGTGCACTTCTTTCAGAAGGTATCGCAGCAGCAGCCACTAATTTCACTTCATTATCTGACAGGATTTGGTCAATGGAATCTGCTTGTTTTGCTTGTGGAAACTTTTCCAGAAAATTTTTCACCTTTTCCTGATCGGAATCATATACCCATTTTAATGTGGCCCCAGCCTCTATCAGACCATTACATTGACCGTAAATATGACCATGATCCAATGCAACCGCAGCAAAAACAAATTCTCCTGGCTTAACAACCGGATTTGGTTTCCCCTTTGGAGCATAATTCATTCCATCTGCACTACCCATATTTAAACATCTCCTTTACGTATGTATAATTTTCATTGTAAGTGTTTTCATTCATTTTTAAAACACATTTGCCCAGACGGATCCATGATGGAAAATATAATTTTTTTTCCACTTCTTCTACTGTACCTTTCATTCTATAGCACTCGTTAAGATAATTAAATAGCTAAAAATGTTGGATTTTCATTCATTTTTGACTGAGAGTGTTTTTTCGAAGAAAGAAAAACACCTGTAAAAAACCACAGTAACAGGTACTGTGGCTACTTTAGTCCAGGGAAACCTTGTTGTTTCATTACATCATATATGATGATTGCGGCAGTATTAGATAAGTTAAGTGAGCGTACTTTATCTGTCATGTGGATCCGTAAACACTGGTCTTCTTTTCCTGCCAATAGCTCTTTAGGGATACCGTTAGTTTCTCGTCCAAAAACAAAAAATAAATCTTTATCGCTGTTACTAAAATCATAGTCTGAATAATATTTACCACCAAAGTTTTCAATATAATAAAATTCCGCTTTGGGGTAAGCATTGTAGAGTTCATCCAATGAATCATAATAATTAATTTTCACATCATGCCAATAATCAAGACCTGCACGTCTCAGCATTTTATCGTCAGTTGAAAAGCCCAGTGGTCTGATTAAATGTAAATGAACATTTGTTGCAAGGCAAGTCCTTGCAATATTCCCTGTATTTGCCGGAATTTCTGGTTGATATAAAACTACATGTACTGCCAATTTATTCACCTCTAATAATTAATTGCCTTAGTCATTATACCATATATAATTGTGAACTACTCCCACCACTTACCACCCTTACGGGTTGCTTGAAGTGGGGGCTTCTTGGGAGATATGCTATCCCCCTATTCGAAAAAACTTATACTGACAATCAGGGGTCCATGCGGCGGAATCTTCGTATGTCCAGTAACGATGCCTGCTATTATTTGTATGTGCGTTGACTAATGGCATATTTTCACTATCCTTTGCGACAACAATGGTATTATGATCCCATCTGCCATCACCTTGAAAATCATAACAGATAACGTCACCAAAAAGCAGCTCCTCCGGTTTATCAACCAATTTAGCTTGAAAGATATTTCCACTGCTGCTCAAGTACCAGCGAAAGGAATGGGCAACAGACCAGCTGTAACTCCAGCTGTTTCCACTATACCACCATCCTATCGATCGATCAGGAGCGCCCGTCATCGGAATCCCACCAGCTCTCAAACATTGTGAAATGTAGTTTGTACAATCGTTGACTTCAAAATAACGGTAATTTGGATTCGCATCATTCCACCATCGTTCAGCATACTGAACAGCAGCTCTTCTGTCATAATAAAGTCGCATGTTCACTTCTTCTGACACTGCTTGTTGATCACTATACTCACTATTTTCCTCATGGTGGTTTTCTTTTTCCTCACGAGGGAGCAACTCGTCTTGAATCAACTTACCATCAATAAATGTTGCACACCTTTCCTGCGATTCCTCCTCATGGTAATAGGAATGGGCATCTTTAATCATGCACTTTACTGATAGGGAGTAGAAAATTTCATATTTGTTCTCATTGCGTATCTCTGACTGTTTGATCCCTTTCACTTCGGTCCATTTAATTTTTTTCCTGTGTTTGTTATGCACCTTTATTTTACCTTTAAGAGGATTAGTCCATTCGTTTTTAAACTTTTCCTTCCAGTGTTTTTCTAATATAACTATCTCATTCAACAAGACCTCTCCTTTCATCCCACTTCTATTGATAAGTAGGAAAAGTGTATAAATATTACACGGAGTTTACTAAATAATTATAGAAAGATTAAAATCGCTTTTTTTATGATTATGTAGTTTTTGATCTGGGTAGAAGTATTATGAGTTAAAATTAAAGGAGGAAATTATAATGAAATTAAGTAAAAAATTAATAAGTATGTTTGGAGTATCTGTTTTATCACTTGGACTGTTATCCGCTTGTGGAGATGCTGAGGAAGAACCGGTGGAAGAAGAAACACCTGCACCTGCTGTAGATGAGGATATGCCAGCAGAAGATCCGGCTGTTGGAGAGGAAGATCCGGCTGTTGGTGAAGAAGCACCTGCAGAAGAAGATCCTGCTTTAGAAGAAGGTAACAGTGTGGAGATGGAAGAAGACGGCGCAACTGATGGTGCTGTAACCGACGAAGAAGATGCAACAATTGGTGACACGGAAGAAGACTAATTGAAATAAAGAGTAGGCAACTATGCTTACTCTTTTTTTATGAATTCAAATTGTAAATAAAAGGTTAAAATTGTTAAAAAACGGTTAATCGCATATTTTTTTAATTATTTTCGGGTATTATAGATTGATAGAAGGGGGGGATAGAAAAATGAAGAAAAAATGGTTATCTATCTTTTTCGCAGCAATTTTTTCTGCAGGTGTTCTAACTGCATGTTCTGGAGATAATGGTGACACGGAAGAGCCAACTGAAGATCAAGCAGAAGAACAGACGGAAACAAATGAAGAAGAAGGAACTGAGTAATAAATTAAACATAAAAGGGGAGGGTTTAATTTATACCTGCCCCTTTCCTTTCTCCAGATCCAATAAATATGTTTTCTTTTCTAAGCCGCCTCCGTATCCTACAAGTTTTCCGTCTATTCCGATCACCCGGTGACAAGGAATAACGATGGATAGAGGATTTTTATTATTGGCACCTCCCACTGCTCTCACTGCTTTAGGGGAACCTATGGTTTCAGCGATCTGTTTATATGAATATGTTTCTCCATACGGTACCTGGGTTAGCGCATTCCACACTTTTTTTTGAAACTCTGTGCCAAACAGCTTATATTTAATAGAAAATTGGCTCCTTAAACCTTGAAAGTATTCTGTTAATTGTATTTGTACTTCTTTTAATATATTCCGGTCATAATGAATGACAGGCGAAAACTGATGTTGAATGCACCATTTTAACAAATACTCTTTATTTGCGGTATAACTCCCGTAATTTAAAGAAAATATCGTATCCTCACTGCCCACAAGAGTTAACTTCCCAATGGGTGAATCCATTTCTGTATAAAAAAGCTCGTTCATTTCTGCACCCCTTATTTTCGAAAAGCAAGTCCTTTTTTCATCTCTTCGATTACTTCATCGCTTTCTTCTAATGCCATTGCTGCTTCGATCTTTTTGAAGCCGTCTTCTTCACCAATCTTACCTATTGCCCATGCTGCTGTTCCCCGTATAACAGGCCGCGGATCTTCCTCCATTAACCGAATTAAATCTTCCATTGCACTTGTTTCCTTATAATGCGCAAGTGCAAGAATGGCATTTCGTTGTATTGGCTTCTTTCCACGCCATGAACCTGCCATTTTTCCAAATTTCTCTTTAAATTCACGATTAGATATATTAAGTAAATCAACAAGTCTTGGTTTCACCAATTCCGGATCCGGCTCGAATTCCTCATGAAAATGTAAATCTATCCCTCTGTTATATGGACAGACAACTTGGCACGTTTCAAATCCATATATTAGATTACCTAATTTATCCCTGTGTTCATCAGGCATAAATCCTTTTGTCTGTGTTAAGAAAGCAAGACATTGCTGGGCATTTAATCTCCCCGGTTCTACCAGCGCCCCTGTCGGACATGCATCTAAACATTTTGTACAGTCACCACAACCATCATCTAACGGTTGATCAGGCGGGAATGGGATGTTCGTTATCATTTCTCCTAAATAGATATAGGAGCCTAATTCAGGTGCAATCATTAAAGTATTTTTACCACTAAAACCTATCCCTGCTCGCTCGGCAACAGCTCTGTCAGATAATTCTCCTGTATCCACCATAGATCGGCATGTGAAACCTTCCACCCTGTCCTTAATAAACTCGGAAAGCTTTTCCAATTTTTCATTCAGTACTATATGGTAATCTGTACCCCATGATGCACGGCAAAACATTCCCCTTCTGTCCCCTTTAACACTTTTCGGGCTGTTCTTCATTCTGGTAGGATATGCGAGTGCAATAGCAATGATCGATTCAGCACCTGACAACAGCAGAGATGGTTCAGTCCTTTCCTCAATCGTTCCTTTTTCGAACCCTGACGCGTATCCTAATTCCTGTTGTTCTTCCAGCCTTGCCTTAAACTGGGAAAAAGGTGCCGCACTGGCAAAGCCTATTTTATCAATACCAATCTCTTTACTATATGTGATTATCTCTTCTTTCAGCTTTTCATAAGCCATTACACTCACCTCCCAGTATTATTTCAGTCTCGCTCCCCTCATCCGATTAAGACATGCTGCTATTTCAAATCTTCTCGGTCTTGCTAAGTCACCTGGGTGCTGATTTGGAAATGGTCCAAATATCTGTATTCCCTTCTCATCCATTAAGGATTCCAGATAATCGAGTAATTCCGCTAAAGTCCTTTCCTTATCAAGGATCTTCTTTTTTTCCAGATAACTGATAATCTCAGCAATCATATTAGTTTGTGAATTATCTATTAATTGTTCTACATAGCTTAAATCTACAGTAGTTTTACCCATGATAATTTGTGACAATCCACGTGCCTGTACTTTCTTTTTCTTGCCTTTATAAACTGCTAAACTGTCTCGCAGGAACACTCTTTGGGCCAATGACAGTGGATTATTAACCGTTTCAAAGGATCGATTTAGCGGATAATTCCTGACAATAGATTGCGTTTCAGCTGTCACGTTATATGGTTGGTACTGATCCATCATTATTACATCATTACTAACGTCAAAATAGTCCCCAGATCCGCCCATCACCAGAATGGTAGATATGTTCCTGTCGACGTACAATTGTTTAATCTTATCAATAAAAGGAGTAATAGGTTCTTTAGATCGATTGATAAGTGCATTCATACGAGCATCCCGAATCATGAAATTGGTTGCGCTTGTATCTTCATCTATTAGCAATGCCGATGCCCCTGCTTCCAAAGCTTCCACCACATTTGCCGCTTGGGAGGTGCTGCCGCTAGCATTCTCTGTTGTAAATTTTTTTGTATCTTGTCCGTGAGGTAGGTTATTGATAAACATGGATATATTTACAGCATTAATTTGTCTGCCATCCTCTGCTCTTATCTTAACCGCATTTTCATCAGTTAAGACATACTCCCTGCCATCACCCCTGATATGGTGATAAACGCCTCTTTCAATAGCTTGTAACAACGTACTCTTTCCATGATAGCCCCCGCCAACAATCAAATTAATACCTTGCTTCACTGCCATCCCTGTTAATGGTTTATTTCTGTGAGGAATGGCCATTTCCACCCTATTTTCTTCAGGGCTTTTAAAAGGGACAGCACTATTTAATGGCTTGTTACTTATTCCGCTCTGTCTAGGTAATATAGAACCATCTGCAATAAATGCAATCCATCCATTCCTTTTCATCTGTTTACGTATTTCTTTATGCTGGTCAGCTAAATGAGCACTTTCGGTTAATTCTTCCTCAGATAAACTAAAAATCGAAACACTTAAAATGGACGGTAAATGCTTAAAAAATACTCTTTCGGCCTCTTGACCATTTATTCTGCGGCCATTAGCGGGTAATCCGATAGAAAAGCAAATAGTTATTTCATTACTGCCAATCATTACAGCAGTTCTTTCCAGAATTTCCTGTCCAGGTCTATCAATATAAATTAATCCGCTCTTACCAGATCCTTTTGCCTGAGAAGATTGTTTTTGAATCGCCACTGCTACAGATCTGGCAATACGATCAGCTACATAGATTTTTCTATGTTTATTTTCTCTCCATTCCTTCCGAATCGGCCGAACAGCTTCAGGTATAACAATCCGTATTCGGGACGGAGAGGCAAAAGGATCCCCCTGTACATAATCTATATACAATTGATACTTCGAGAACTTATAATTTCCCTGAATAGACTTGTATGCTTTATAGCCTTTCCCATCAATTCTCTTTAGGTGATTTTGTAACGTATTCACAATTAAAACTCCTCATTATAAATATCTTCTTATAGAATACATTTACTAAAGCATTAGAGGCAAATAAAAAACGTAATGCTTCATTAAAAACGAAACACTACGTTCACACCTATGTATGGAGCGGGTGAAGGGAATCGAACCCTCGACATCAGCTTGGAAGGCTGAGGTTTTACCACTAAACTACACCCGCATTTATTTTATAAAACTACAACTTTACTAAATATTCAGCAATGTTTTACAATTCCTTAACAAAACCACGTTTTAAATTATAACAATGACAAATCATTAATGCAAGTAATTTTTCAAAAAAGTTTAGTAATATTCATTACGGGTATCATACAAACAAATACTTATGAATGGGAGCGAAATATATGATTTGGACAATTATCGGTATTTTACTATTAATTTGGATTATTGGGTTCTTATTAGATTTTGCTGGTGGAATTATTCACATTCTATTGGTGATAGCTCTAATCGTCTTTATTTACAAAATGATAAAAAGATAAAAAAGCGGCGAAATTTGCCCGCTTTTTTTATGTGAATTTATATAAATAATAATAAACTAAGTGCCATTACTGCCATCCCTGTTATTAGTCCATAAATGGAAGTATGCGCCTCGTCATACTTTTTCGCTGCTGGCAAAAGCTCATCGAGTGAAATAAACACCATTATTCCTGCAACAGCCGCAAAAATAATACCAAACATCATATCAGTTAAAAATGGCATTAAGAATAGAAAAGCAATTAACGCACCGACAGGCTCAGCTAAACCTGATAAAAAGGAAAGTTTAAATGCCTTTTTCTTATCACCTGTTGAGTAATAAATGGGAACAGAAACTGCAATCCCTTCAGGTATATTATGAATCGCAATAGCTACTGCAATCGCGAGTCCCAGCGCCGGATCCTGAAGTGCGGCAGTAAATGTTGCTATACCCTCCGGAAAATTATGAATAGCAATAGCCAAAGCGGTAAATGTCCCCATCTTAAGCAATGCTGCATCTCCATTCGCCGACTTTTTATTATTCATATCCTCCACCTTTTTTATATTATGAGGATTACCTTGAGAAGGAATAAATTTATCAATAAGGGCAATTAATAACATACCAGCAAAAAAACCGATAACCGTTAACCATTGACCAAGTACATCACCTGTTGCATCTATTAAGGCATCCTGTGCTTTAATAAATATCTCCACCATGGATACATAGATCATCACACCAGCAGAAAACCCTAATGCCCATGATAAAAATTTAGTATTCGTAGTGGATGTAAAAAAAGCTAGTAAACTCCCAACACCTGTTGCAAGCCCTGCCATTAACGTTAAGCTGAATGCTAATACGATACTGTCTATTTCTGTCATATACCAGATACACCTCTCCCTGCAAAGTGAAATAACTAGCTAAAGTAATATATGCAACTTCAGCAAAAAGTTTCACTTACGAAACATCTTACTCTTCATCTAAAAATTCGTCAATCTTTTTACACAAAAAAACGCCCACCTTTAAAATGAGCGTTCTTCATTATTTATCCCTGTATGAATACCAGTCTGCAATTCTGTCAACATCATCCAGTTCCAACTCTCTCACAATTAGGTGCCGGCCTACGAATTTGTTCAATATTGCCGTATCCAATGTGGCAAGCTGTTGTTTCCGATGAAGAATATGCTGCTTTTTCTGAAAAGATTGTAATCTTCTATGTTTAACTAAGACAGTATCACGGCTTAATAATCGATTTTGAATAAAGAGATTTTCCCCTTCAATCTTGTAACCAATCGTTTTATACTGAAAATACCCTAATAAACCAGCCAGAACAGTAACAATTAATGGAGCTAGTATCCATTGACTGAAGTATATTGCCACAGGAATGAGAGCAAGGAAAGGAAAAATCATCATTCTGAATAAATAGTAGGGTAAAGCTCTCTTTGGCAAATTTGTCCAGTTTATTTGCTTGTATTCATACTCTGGAAGCAGTTTGTTTAGAAACTCTTCTACCTTTTGTTTTCTAATTAACGGATAAAGTAATGTATGAGTCTCTGTACTTTGACCAACCTCTCCGCTGGCAATTTCTACATATAATGTTGCCAGACCTAGCGGCTGTCGAATAATTGACTCTTTTATTCCAACTGCCTGAATTCTTTTTAGTGGTATAGTAGATTGCTTCTTCTCCAGCAATCCTCTTGTAATGAATAATTCTTTTTCATATCTGGTGATGGTAAAATTCCAGTGTTGAATTACTGTTAGCACTATACCCATTGCCCAGAGAATAATTAACGTTATTATAGATAATACAATCAGCACTTGTAATGCCTGGGAAAAAAGCCAGCTTGATGCCTGATTATATAGTTGATCGGGTATAAATGTTTCTACTTCCGAGAAAGCCAGACCAAACAGCCCTAATATGATCCCAAAGCTTCCTGAAGTCGAACCCGCTAGCAAAAGGGCTTTAGGCGAAATGGTCTCTGAAGGATATTTAAGCTCATTTGTCTGCTCCTGCTCCTGGTCATCTGTAATATCCTCTTCAGTTACAAATTGTCTCTTATATTTTAACTGGTCATGAACCAGCTTCCCCTCTTCCATCGTTACCGCATGAAGTGAGGCATCAATCTTATGATCACTGCCAGCAGTTTCAATCTGAACCTTTGTCAGTCCCAGAAGTCTGTGCAGAATGTTTTGTGACAGGTCAATCGATTGAATTCGATGTTTGGAAATCGTCCGTTTCTTCCTAATAAAAATACCTTGTTCAATTCTAATCTGGTCATCCTCTAATTGGTACGTAAATCTTAACCACGTTAAAACACTTATCAGAATGATTAAAACAATAAATACTACCGCACCCATCATAATATAGAACCAGGCACTATTACCAACTGCCAGAATAATTATTGGTAATAAACTGAAAATAGATTGTCGAATTGTTTTAAAAGCAGATAAAATCATCGCAATAGGGTGCAAACGTTTTGGCTCAGACATCATCTTGCTCCACCCTCGCTAACTTAGAAATTTGGTCACGTAAATCTGCTGCTTCCTCTTCCATCAAGGCTGGAATTTCATGCTTGGTTGCCGCAGTAGATATTTGCAATGTGGAGAGACCATATTTTTTCAGTATTGGTCCCTGTTCTGTGTCCACATGTTGCACACGGATCATTGGGACAACGGTTCGCGTGACAATAATTATCCCGTGCTGAATATAAATTTCCTGGTCATATATTTGATAACGCCAGCGTTTCCAGCGTATCTTAGGTATAATCAATGCTGTAATGCTCCATTCAACTACCGAAAAAATCAGCAACCCTATTCCAATCCAGTGATTAATGAAATCAAAATAATTGGATACAATAAGGCCGGCGATCCCTAAAATCAACGGTATGATTGCATATAAGTGTGCTGTTAACTGCCATGCTTTTACTGCATCTTTTGCAATTCTCTCAGATGGTTGTTCGCGCATAAAATAATCCTCCCTTTTGACATTCTCCTCTTTGTACGTATTTGCGGATGAAAATGTTTCACTTCAATTGAGATATTTGATCAAAAGTAAGGATTTTTCCACATAACCTTTCAAGCAGGTGGCGATCGTGACTGATAACTAAAAGGCCAATTTTCCGTTGTTTTGCTATTTTTATGAATGCTTTCCATATGGCTGCCTGAGAGATTGGATCAAGCATTGTGGTCATTTCATCTGCTATAATATAGTTTGGATTTGTCAGTAAACAACGTGCAATGCATACTCTTTGTAACTCACCCCCTGACAGTTGGAGAGGAAATCGCTTTAGCCATTCTTTTTCTATACCAAATAACTCCACAATTTCACTGTCAGGCTCTCCTGCTTCACGTAACACCTTCTCAATACGCCATTTCGGATTTACCGCCTGCTCAGGGTGCTGCCATATTAGCTGAACCGGATGGGGCTCACCTTTCTTTTGTTTGATAGAAACTTCCCCTTCGTCAGGAACATCATACCCGGCTAGTATTTTTGCAAAAGTAGTTTTTCCTGCTCCGCTTCTGCCCATTAATCCAATGATTTCACCTTTATTAATAGAAAACTCCAGATTCCTGAATAAGGGTGTGGACTTGTCAACATAGTAACTTATATTTTTAGCTGTTAACATACTGGATCACCTGGCAACGAAAATTTATTTTCCGGTAGTGCATCCCAAAGCGCTTTTGTATACGGGTGTCTCAGTCGGGACCCTTCTTTATCAAAAGCAGTCTTTACAGCTAATTCAATTATTTCTCCATCGTGCAGGACTGCGATTTTATCTGCTGCTTCCATCGCCGCGTGGAAATCATGCGTAATCATTAACATTCCTCTTTCTGCTGATCGTACTGATTTCAGCAAGTGTAACATTTCAGACCTTGCTTGTTCATCTAACCCTGGAGTCGGTTCATCTGCAACAATAAGGCTTGCACTGCTTATCAGTGCTGATGCCACCAGTACACGCCTGGCTTGTCCACCAGATAACTGGAACGGATACCGGTTGAAAATGCTGGACGGTAGTTGCAACTGTTCAAGGACTTTATTTATTCTATTTGTCTCTTGCGAGAATATTTGTAATTGCTTACCTATCTTCATTAGAGGATCCAGTGCCTCTACTGATTGAGGAATTAACACTATTTCTTTACCATTCAATTTTGGAGAGATCTCTTTATTTTCTACTTTCATCCTGCCGCTGTATCCTATATTCTCAGGCAACACATGAAACAGGGCCTCTGCAAGTAAGCTTTTCCCTGATCCGCTAGCACCGACAAGAGCAATAATTTCCCCTTTATTAACATTTAAAGTGATGTTGCGCAATATTACCTTTTGGCTGTTTTTATGAAAAATTCGTAAACCGTTAATCTCTAACAATGTTTTCATGCGAAAAATCCTTTTCTAAATAACTTTTCCATGCTTTTGCACAAATTTGAAATAATAAAATGATAATTAAAAGAATTAAACCAGGGAAGAAAGCAAGCCACCAAAAGCCTGTTGACAGATACTGCATTGCTTCTGACAGAATAATCCCGATTGCCGGTTGTTCTGGCGAAAGTCCAAATCCTAAAAAAGTGATAGATGCTTCATGTAAAATCGCATGTGGAAAAATTAGAGTAAAACCAACCAGCATTTGTGGAAGTAAATGCGGCAAATAATGATGACGTGCTTGCCACCAGAATCCTTTACCCAGTTTTTCTGATATTTTTACATATTTAGTTTCTTTTAATTGAAGGATTTCTGCACGTAATACTCTTGTTAAGCTTGGCCAATGGGTTAACACTAACCCGATCACTACTCCTTTAAATCCTCCGCCTAATGTGAATGATATCAGTATGAGTGTGACCAGATGAGGAAGACTAAGAAACAAATCGGTAAGCCAGCTTATTAGCCGATCCAGCCATTTGTGCATTGATGCAAGCATTGCCGCTAAAAAGCTGACAATAGTAGATAATACAGCTGTCAGTAAGCCTACTGTAATACTTAACTCTATTCCCTTCATTGTTCGAAGAAACATATCCCGTCCCAACCAATCCGTGCCAAATAAATGGCTAAAACCGGGCGGTAAATTTCTTTCCTCTAATTGGATACTTATTTTATCCGGATCTATCAGCATTGAGATAACATAAAGAAGGACTAACAGGATAACAGGGAGATACGTCCATTTTTTCATAAACGTGATTCCCCTTTCCTTTGTCTGAGTCTCGGATCTACCACTGTATATAGCATGTCTGCTAAAAAATTCCCTAAAAAGACAAAGCATGCACTAATAATGACAACCCCTAAGAGTAAGGGTATATCCCCATTCAATCCAGCATTTACAATAGCCTGGCCTAGACCCGGGTAACTGAACACCTGCTCGGCCAGGATAGCACCACCAAATAATTCGCCAAATGATGCAAAATGCACGGATATGGCTGGCAGTATCATGTTTCTTACCCCATGCCTCGAAAAAAGCTTCAATCCCTTTAATCCATTTGCTCTTGCTTGCTTTATAAATGGCTGCTCTAAGACATCAAGCAGTTTTTCTCTTGTGTGCAGGCATACATTAGCTATACCAATAATACTTAGCGTTAATGCAGGTAATATGGCATGATATAGACGGTCAAAGAATGAGACCTCGTAGGATAAATCGCCGATAGGCGCACTAAGACCTACAGGCAATATACCAAGCCATACTGCAAAAATCATTAATAATATTAAACCTAACCAGAAACCAGGGGTAGATAACAAAATATAACAGTACCCTCTAATAACTCTGTCTATCCATGTCTCTTTCTTCATTGCAGCAAAGACTCCTAGCAAGATTCCGATTATGCCAGCAAGAACCCATGCTATCCCCATTAGTAAAAAGGAAGATATAAAGCGATCAGCTATTATATCCTTTACTGGTATCCGATAGATTAATGAAACACCTAAGTCTCCTGAAATAATACTGGCAAGCCAGTGAAAATACTGTACAAACATTGGTTCATTTAAACCCCAGTAGTCCTCTATAGCAGCCCTTTGCTCAGAACTGATAATTAACATATCTGCACCGATATATGCACGGACTGGGTCAATTGGTGATATGCTTACCAAAGTAAAAGTAATGAAACTAACTGCAACTAGCAGTAGTAGTAAATATAATATTTTTTTTCCAATAAAAGTGACTAGTTGCATAATTTTTCTCCCTTTTTACTCAGCAATTGACCATTCTGTAATAAAATCCGTTATCGGCCAGCCATGACCATGGGGCTGCACTTTCTGTTCGCCAATGTTTATATCTTCATTTACATAATATATATGGTTCAAGTTAACAAGCCATACCCAGGGGGCATCTCCTTTTGCACTAACCCCCGTTTGGCCATCCCATTGTATTTTTCTCCAGTTTTCGTTTGCTTCTTTCTCGGATAATGCGTGGATTGCTTTGTCCAGATACTCGTCTATTTTTTCATTTTTATAATAATTGCTGTTGAAATACTCAACACCCTGCATGCTTGAACTGTACAAGGAGTAAAGTTCTACTGGATCATGACTGCCCCATCCCATCATCACAGGGTTGGCGTGCATTAATTTCTCCAGCTCTACCCAACTCTTAGCTTCAGTTTCAACCATTATCCCAAAGTTTCTCATTTGGTCAGCGAATACAAGGGACAAAGATTGACGTAACTGATCTCCTGATGGGTAATAAAGAGTGAATGCTGCTTTTAATCCATTTCTTTGATAAAAACCATCCGTTCCTTTCTCCCAACCAGCTTCTTTCAAGATCTGCTCCGCTTCTGCCGGATTATGGTCCACTACCGCCTGATCATTTCCCCACGGCAAGCCATCTACACTGGAATATGCTGTCGTTCCTTCGCCATTAAGAATACCCTCAACCATAGCTTCCCGATCTACAGCCATATTCATTGCACGCCGGATAGCGGGATCTGCTGTCACTTCATTGCCAACTTCTTCCCCATCTTCATTAGTAAAAGGTTCCGTTACAGGTAACATTACCCCACGGTTATCCACACTCTCAAGCGAAACACGTTCCATACCAGGGATTTCCCCTGTCGCAAATGTAATTGGTAATGACAAAACATCGACCTTTCCTGCTTTTGCAGCAGCTAATGCCTGATCTTCTTCCGCAAAAAGGAATGTTAAACGGTCAAATTCTAAATCCCCTCCATAATAGTAGGGATTTTTTTTCACAATTAATTGCTCTCCTTTTCGCCATTCGACCAGTTGATAAGGACCAGAGCCAATTGGTTTTTCGCTGTAATCCTGGTCGTATGCATGCTGCGGAACGATACCAAGCGTCTGAAGTGTTGTGATAAAAGTGGACTGAGGTCTTGCCAGGTGAAAAGCTATCTTCTTATCACTGATTTTTTCGATTTCAGTCAAATTTGTTAAATCAACAACAGATTGTGACTGCTTTGCCGTTTCAAAAGTGAAAATGATATCATCTGCTGTTAAAGGCTCCCCATCCGAAAATTTAACGTCACTTTTTATTTCTACTGTCCATATAAGCCCGTCAGCTGAGACTTCATAATTTGTTGCAAGATCTTTTGTTATATTTAAATCCTGGTCTCTCGATAGGAGAGTGCTTTGAAATAGCGGCGATCCGTACCTCCCCCATCCTGTAGTCGGATCAAATCCGGATTCCGGTTCACCACCAATTGCTAATGTCAGCTGGTTTTCAATATTATTATCAGGCCGGTCTTCCGATTCTGCGATCTCTTTGTCACCACAAGCTGTTATCAATAACAGAAGACTTAAAAGTAACAAAATGCCTGCTTTTATTTTCATTTCATTGTTCTCCCTCATTCTAAAAAATTTTCCTATTAGTGGCCAGTCGATTCACATACGGAGAAAAACCCCGTTTACTGAACAGGGTTTCACGGACAAATTATTGTGATATTCACTTTGGAGAATACTATTTGTTTATCTTTTCATCACTTTAAGTAAGCTTACATTTCGAGAGACAATAAGTATATACATAGTAGATACTTATTGTCTGGTGATTATTTTTGTTTATTGGCAAGTCTGTGTATCAATACAGCGTTATAAGCTCCGCCAAAGCCATTGTCAATGTTCACAACGCTAATCCCTGATGCACAGGAATTTAGCATCGTTAATAACGCCGATAAACCTTGAAAATTGGCCCCGTAACCTATACTTGTTGGTACTGCAATAATTGGGTGTGATACCAGTCCGCCTACAACACTTGGTAAGGCACCTTCCATTCCGGCAATTACAACCGAAACTGTCGCTTGCCGGATTTCATCAATATGTGCGAATAAACGATGAATGCCTGCTACACCTACATCATAAAACCTTCTAACTTCTAACCCGTAAGCTTCTGCTGTTAATGCAGCTTCTTCCGCTACTGCTAAATCCGATGTACCTGCACAGACAATGGCAATATACCCGTTGCTGTATACAGGTTCACCCGAATTCATCATGAATAGAAGATTAGCAATTTCATGATACTGAAAGTCCGGCAATGTTCTCTGGATTGCTTCTGCTTTTTCTTTATTCACTCTTGTCACAAGGATATTTTCCTTTTTCGCCATCATTGCCCGGGAAATATCGATAATTTGTGTCGATGTTTTTCCTTCTCCAAAGATAACTTCTGGAGAGCCTTGCCGCTTTTTGCGATGATGATCCACTTTCGCAAAGCCTAAATTTTCAAAAGTAGCTAATTGCTTTGCTGCTGCTTCTGCACTTAACTGTCCCGTCTCTATTTGCTTAAGAATTTCTTCTAACATACTTTCACAACCTACTTTAAAAGAATTTTTCAATATCTTTTGCTAATTGCTGATAACGCATAAAAATTTCTTTATATTTTTCATGATTGGACATATTTGGCTGAACTACCTGGTCTATTGGAATGTTCTCTTTAATCTGTTCAAAGGATGCAACTTTATCAATCGCAACCAGGGCTGTCCAGCCTGCTCCCCATGCAGCGCCATGATGGGTATCAGCTAATTGAATTTCTTTCCCAAAAACATCTGCCATAATCTGCACCCATAATGGAGATTTGGAAAGCCCGCCATTCACAGAAATACTTGTTGGTTTTCCTGCTATGGCTTCTAATGATTGTCCAATTTGATATAAATTATAGACGATCCCTTCTAGAACGGCTCTAACAAGATGTGGTCTGCGGTGTGTGACATTTAGTCCATAAAAATTCCCGCGAGCTTTTTGATTCCAAACTGGAGCACGTTCTCCGTTTACGTACGGGATGAATAGCAATCCTTCTGCACCAATCGCAATATTTTCTGCTCCACTAAGAAATTCCTCATGAGTTCCTTTAAATTCCATCATATCTTTTAACCATTGGAGAGCAATTCCTCCATTGTTAGTCGGTCCGCCTATAATGGATGTCCCGGCTGTAAAGGCATAACTGAAAGTTTCCCCATTATCATTAACATGCTGACCTTCTATCAATTGTCTAATCGCACCACTTGTTCCAACTGACACAGCAACTTCTCCTGGTTTAATAGCTCCATTACCTAAATTCGCGAGTTGGCCATCGGCAGCTCCAATTACTAATTTCGCCTCTTTTGGCCAATTCAACACAGATTCTATTTCCGTATTTAGACCATCCAGGACTTCTGTTGGCGGCACAATTGTCGAGAGCTGTAACTCCTTAACACCGGCTTGCTGTAATACTTCTTTGTCCCATGATAATGATTTTATATTCATTAATCCAGTGGCGGAAGCCATTGAATAGTCTACTAGCCTTTTTCCGTACCATTTGTAAATAAGATACTCTTTCATTGACATAAAATATGCTGCTTTCCGGTACGGTTCATAATTATTCTCTTTCATCCAGATTAGCTTCATAAATGGTGACATTGGATGGATAGGAGTACCTGTTCTAGTATAAATGTTTCTTTTTAAGTCTGCATCCATTTTTTTTACTAATTCACTGCTTCGCCCATCTGACCAGATCAGCATATTAGATAACGGTTCTCCATCTTCCCCTACACATATAAGTGAATGCATTGCACAGGATATACCAATCGTTAGCACTTTCTCATTTTTAGTCTTCATAAAAATATCTTTTAGTACTTCCCGTGTATACCTCTCAATAATCGCAGGTTCCTGTTCCACAACGCTTTCCTGCGGATAAATGGTTTCGATTAATTTTTCTGATTCTTGTATCACATTACCTTTTAAATCAAATGCCACTGCCTTTACACTTGTTGTACCTAAGTCAAGACCTATAACTAACTCCTTCATTCTGTTTCCCTCCAAATAGATAAACGACAAATCTTCTATCATTATAATAGAAAAGCCAGACTTGCCGCTAGCCCTTTTAGCTAATCATGTTTTTTAATCACACTTATATACTCTTATTAACACGAAAAGCTTTGGAATGATCCAAAGCTTTTCAATGCTTAAGCTTATGATAATGCACGATTCATGCTGCCGCTTTTATAACCTACTAAATCCATCGTAACAAATTTATACCCGTAACTTTGCAGTTTCTCTGTTACTCTTTGATGATTTGCAAGTAATTTTTGCATATCTTGTGGTTCTACTTCAATTCTTGCAATCTCTCCATGGGTTCTTACACGCACTTGTCGTAACCCTATCGTTTTAAGAAATGCTTCTGAGCGATCCACCTTCGTTAATTTCGCCTGGGTTATTTTTTCTCCGTAAGCAATTCTAGATGATAAACAGGCGAATGAAGGTTTATCCCAAGTAGGCAGTCCTAATTCTTTAGATAATTCTCTAATTTCATTTTTATATAAATCCGCTTCCTGTAGTGGTCCTCGGACACCTTGTTCTTTTGCTGCTTTCATACCCGGGCGAAATTCGTTCATATCATCTGCGATCACGCCGTAAACAATGTTACGGAACCCTTTTTCCTGCATAATAGGCACTAAATGATCAAATAAACTGGTTTTACAGAAATAGCAACGATTTTGATTATTTTCCGTATATCCAGGTATTGCTAATTCACTTGTTTCAATCACCTGATGGTTTGCACCAATATGTTCTGCAAGTTTCACAGCCTCTTCTAATTCACTCGTCGGGTATGTTTCCGAATCAGCTGTCACTGCAAGAACATTTTCTTTACCCAATGTATCTATTGCTGCTTTTAATAAGAAAGTACTATCAACACCACCTGAAAAGGCAACGACAACTTTCTTCATATCATGGAGAATAGAAGTCAATGTTTCGTATTTTCTCATAATATCCATTCTATCTCCTCCTAACGGTTTCATTTATATATTATATCGTCATTGCTCCAAAACCGCCATCTACTCTGATAAATGTTCCTGTAACAAAACCGCTCGCTTTATCAGAAGCTAAATATACTGCGGCTCCTTGTAATTCTTCTGGCTCTCCAAAACGGTTCATCGGTGTATGATTCATTATGGAAGCAACTCGCTCTTCACTTAGTATTTTTCGATTCTGTTCAGCCGGGAAGAATCCAGGGATAATGGCATTTACCCGAATATTATTTGGTGCAAATTCGCGTGCCAAGTATTGTGTCACACTATTCATTGCAGCTTTTGAAGCGGAATATGTGAATACTTTTGATAATGGCGTTGTGGAAGAAACAGATGAAATATTAATGATACTGCCACCGCGGTTCTGTTCCACCATTTTCTTTGCAAAAATCTGAGTAGCAAATACGACCCCTCTTAAGTTAACATCCATTATTTTGTCCCATTCTTCTGTTGCTAAATCTAAAAATGGGGTTGTACTGTTCATACCAGGTGCATTAAGTAAAATATCCCATCCGCCAGACCACTCTTCAATTTCACCAGCAACTTTCTCCACTGTAGATAATTCACTTACATCTGCCTTGAAGGCTTTCGCTTCTCCTCCATTTTTGTTAATTTCCTCTGCAACATTCTCAGCTGTATCCAGATTACGTCCAACAATAGCAACTTTTGCCCCGTGATCTGCTAAACCTTTTGCAATTGAACTACCTAAAGTACTGTTTCCCCCGAGTGCTACAGCCACTTTCCCCGTTAAATCAAATAATTTGCTCATTTATATTCTCCCCCTCGTAATTAGACTAAATTTCCTTCTTCATCAAACTTTAGTTCATACAAGTCTGTAAGTTTTGTTAAGTTATCATTCTCTTCAATTTCCTGTAACATATTCTCAGACACTTCAATTTCCCCAATTTCTAAAGTGTTCTTTATTCTTACGACTCGTGCCTTTGTAAAATCGAGAATATTGCATGTTTTAATTGCCGCCTGAATAGCTGTCTTATCTGATGGCATTGCTGTTGATATATGAGTAGGTCCTACCACTGTTGATGTAAGGCCATTTGCATACGTAGTTGCCGTATCCATCTTATCTACAAGTTTTTGTGTCGTAAAATCTGCTGTACCTACCCCGTTAGCATTACCTTCTGTTTGTTCCGTCAAATCCAAAACAACCATTTTGGTAACCTCTGGCCCGCCATATGCATATGGCGTCGGGTAGCGTCCGGTAATATTCGGATCCATACCGTCACCGCTTATATTTTTACCGATCTCATCAATTACCAGCACATCTATCTGATCAAAGAATAATTTAGGCAGAGAAGCTTTCGCCAACTTTTGTAAATCTGGTTCTTTTTGTTCAATTTCTTCCGGCAGAAGCACTTCAAGTTTTGCAACTTTATCAAATGCATTCTCCACTGTTGCAACCGCAAACATAATTGGCATCTTTTCGATTATAATTTTCGCCATTGCAGGTACATGCTCTGCCATATGTTTAAAGCCTAACTGGTGACATGCTTCGGCCCCTTTTTGCTTACCAAGTCCGATACTGATCATCTTCATAATCCCACTCTCAACAGGACCGCGGAAGGCAGTATGTGGCTTAATGCGGTTAATAACAACTATCCCATCCGCTTCTGAAGCTATTTTATCTACGTATATTGGTAAACCGTTTTCAAGTTGGTCTATCTTAATAACTTCCATGGATGAACGTATCTCTGCCCCCACGACATCTTCTTTTACACCTAAATGCTCCAGTACTGCTTTTTGACCAGGTCCAGTTGCCCCGCCATGACTTCCCATACAAGGAACAATAAATGGCTTTGCCCCGTGTTTCTTTAGGTAATCAATCGTTACTTTCGTTAATTCCACCAGACGGTCCAGCCCACGTGAGCCTACAGCAACAGCGACTTCCATTCCTGGTTTAATCTGACTTTCCAAGCCTTTTTGTTCCAACTGATTGTTTAACTCTGATCCAAGATCGTCAATTTGCTTATCATCAAAACTCTGTTTGATTTTTACCATTTTAGGTATCGGTATATCCTGGACTAAATCATGTAAAATACTCATCAGTTTCACTCCTCATAAATATATAAAGTAGTATATCATTTAATTGTTTGGCGCTCAAATTAATTATGTCAGAAAAAAATACGTGACAGATAAATAACACCAGTTACTGTTAACATACTAAATATGGTTGAAAACAATACAGTTTGTGCAGCAAAGTCGGGATGGCTTTTATATTCTTCCGCTATAACTGCACTGTTAACAGATGTCGGCATGGCGGAAGCAATAAATAGTGCCTGAGCTAAAGTGCCTTCAAGGTTAAATAACCAGATTATTAACAATGCTATGGCTGGGCCACCTATCAGTCTTACTAGAATACTAACGTATATGGAGATTAGCCCTTTTTTAAATTCCAGTTTCGCCACCTGGGCACCAAGTGTCAATAAAGCGAGCGCTACCATTGCGTCTGCTATATAGTTAGCTGATACATATACCGGCTCTGGTACTTGTACATTCCATGCATTTAATAGAACACCAGATAACATCGCATAAAGAACAGGCATTTTAAAATACCCTAAAGCTGCTCGAAGCTTCCCTTCACTTGCTGCTCTTAATGTAAAAATACCATATGAGAATAAAAAGATATTTTGTAATGTTAACATTATCACCTGAATCGACATTGCAAAAGGATCACTTTTAAATACAAGGTCATTAACTGGAACGCCGTAGTTACCAGAATTAAAAAACATGACACTGTTAGCGAAAGTATTCCGTTTACTACCTGTAATATGCATCACTTTCGCGATCAGTATCGCAATAATATACAGAAGTGCGACAAGCAGAAGGAAGAACCCGAATACTTGTAAAAATAACTCAAGCCCGAAAGTTGCTTCATACAGTTTTACAAAAATAAAACCAGGTACTAGAAAGTAAATATTCAGCTTTGCTAATGTGGATAGATCTAATTTGAATTTTAAGTATAGGTAATAACCTATTGCCATCAATATAAAAACCGGGAGTATAATATCCTTAAAGATGATTAAAAACTCTGACATGACAGCCTCCCTTCCCATAGGAACCAAAAATAACAACGTTGTTATTTATATATTAGCACACTCTTAACCAAAAAGAAACAGTATTCTAAATTATTATTGCAAGACCGGAAGGCGATAGGCTGTGGTAATATAATTACTAATTTGATATACTGATTCTAAATGTCTATTATTTTCTCTTTTTTATTTGTTTTATAAACAAAATAATTTCACTCGGAGGTTAGTTAGTTATGTTAACGGGAGATGGAGCGTATATAAAGAAAATTAATCGCCAATACATATTAAAGGTGATCTATGAGGAGGTCAAAATCTCACGGGCAAACTTGGCTAAAGTAACAGGACTTAATAAAGCAACTGTCTCTGTCCAGGTAAATGATCTTATTAATGATGAACTAATATGTGAAACAAGGGAGGAACATAACGTTGTCGGCAGAAGACCCATCCTGTTATCCATCAATGAAAGCGCTGCATTTTTCCTTGGTATAGATTTAGACTATGATTATATCTTATTTAACATTACCAATCTTAAAGGAGATACTGTTAAATATGAAAAAATCGAATTAAATACTGATATTTATGAAGAAATTGCAGATTTAGTAGCAAACAGAATTAAGCATTACGAACAGGAATACAGCTGGGCGAAATTTGGACTAGCCCAAACTTATATCGCTGTTCATGGTACAGTGTCAACGGATGAAGTAATTCATTTTATCCCAACATACCAATGGCGCGACAAAGATTTGAAAGATGACTTAATTCAAAAAGGGATTAATTATTTGCATGTCGAAAATAATGCGAATTTAGCTGCATATGCAGAAAGAGTTTTTCATTATCATACAAGTGATAACTTAATACTCCTTAACCTTTCTTCAGGTATTGGATCAGGAATTATTATTAATGGGGAATTACATCGCGGTTTTCATGGCCATGCTGGAGAAATGGGACATATGATTATTTACCCCAAAGGAAGACCCTGCCGGTGTGGCAATGAAGGGTGCTGGGAAAGATACGCATCTGAGCCGGCTTTCTTTGATTATGCGAATCGATTATTAGATCATCGTATTTATACAGAGCAAGATGTAACGAAACTAATTGAAGTAAATAATGATGAGATCATAACAGCATTAAATAAGTGGATTGCAGATATTTCAATTGGAATTAATAATATAATAAACCTGTATAACCCGGAAATGATTGTACTAAATAGCCCAATACTTGGATCTTACAAAAATTCTCTCAATGAAATTAACAAGCATTTAACGTCATCAGTATCTCATTACAGGGATATTGTGATTTCAGGACTTGGTGCTAAGTCTGCAGTAGTCGGGGCATGCGCCATGGGGATACAGAATTTCCTGGAATTACCTGACTTGTCATTAAACGCTACGAATAATAGTGTTAGTGCATAACTAGATAAAAACTCACGATACAGAAATCGTGAGTTTTTGTTTATCTTTGGGGTAACAGTTATTTCATCCACTCTGTATGGAAGACGCCTTCTTTATCTTTTCTCTGATAAGTGTGCGCTCCGAAATAGTCACGCTGTGCCTGTATTAAATTTGCTGGCAAATTCTCTGTTCGATAACTGTCATAATAAGCAATCGCACTAGCAAATGTCGGTACAGCGATACCATTTGCAATTGCCACTGACACAACTTCACGCAAGGCAGACTGATATCCTTCCACTATTTCTTTAAAATATGGATCAAGCATTAAATTGGCAAGTTCCGGGTTCCGGTCATAGGCATCTTTTATTTTTTGTAAGAAATGAGCACGGATAATGCATCCTCCACGCCAGATCATTGCAATTTCACCGTAGTTCAGGTTCCACTCATTTTCATCAGAAGCCTGTCTCATTTGAGCAAATCCCTGAGCATATGAAGTAATTTTGCTCATATATAAAGCTTTTCGAACCGATTCAATGAGCGCTTTCTTATCCCCGTTAAAGTGAATAGAAGGTCCGCTTAATTGTTTACTCGCTGCAACCCGCTCTTCTTTCAGTGCGGAAATAAAACGAGCAAATACTGATTCGGTAATCAACGGAAGAGGGACTCCTAAATCAAGAGCATTCTTGCTTGTCCATTTCCCTGTACCTTTTTGACCAGCTGTATCCAAAATAACATCAACCAGCGGCTTACCTGTATCTTCATCTTTTTTCGTGAAAATATCAGCGGTGATTTCAATTAAATAACTATCCAGTTCACCCTTATTCCACTCTGTAAATACTTCATGAAGCTCATCTGTAGTCAACCCTGCTACATTTTGCAAAATATAATATGCTTCAGCAATTAATTGCATATCTCCATATTCTATGCCGTTATGGACCATTTTCACAAAATGCCCTGCACCATTCGGGCCAATATATGTAACACATGGATCTCCATCTACCTTCGCTGAAATGGCTTCTAGGATCGGTGCAACTAAGTCATAAGCTTCTCTCTGACCGCCAGGCATAATGGAAGGTCCTTTTAATGCTCCTTCTTCCCCGCCAGATACTCCTGTTCCAATAAAATGAATACCTGTATCATCTAATTCTTTGTTGCGGCGAATTGTGTCAGTAAACAGGGTGTTTCCGCCATCAATCAGAATATCACCTTTCTCTAGATATGGCTTTAGTGACTCAATTGTCGCATCAGTTGCTGGTCCCGCTTTCACCATTAATAATATTTTTCGAGGTGTCTCTAATGATTGGACAAATTCTTCAATCGTTCTTGCACCTGTGAAGTTTTTCCCTTTTGCTTCCCCCTGTAAAAACGCTTCCGTTTTTTCGTAAGATCTGTTAAATACAGCTACAGAGTGACCTCTACTTTCGATATTCATGGCTAAATTTTTCCCCATTACTGCTAAACCCACTACACCAACTTGCTGTTTCTCCACGTATTTCTACCCCCTCATTTAATAAGTTTGTTTAGTAAACAAATAATATTTATATCTTAAAACTATTTAATGATAATTGCAAGCAGCTCTATTATTTTATCTTTTCATTGTAAAGTGACATGGTGTCATATATAATAAGAGGTGACACTGTGTCACACTCAGGAAGGGGATTTTCCTATGAAAAATCAACTAGCCAATATTAATATACGACAAATAAAAACCGAGTTAATGAGATTTATGATGGCTTATGAATTTGCCTTGGAAGAAATAAATACAAAAATAAATATTCTCCAGAAAGAATTCGAGTATGTTCATGAATATAATCCAATTGAGCATGTGAAATCGCGAATTAAATCACCAGAAAGTATTATTAAAAAAGTAAGAAAGAAAGGTCTGCCTTTAAATATCTCCTCCATTCAGGAAAATATCAGGGATATAGCAGGAATAAGAATCACCTGTTCATTTGTTACTGATATTTATCAAATTGCTAAAATGCTGGAAAAACAAAAGGACATCACAGTCATGGAGAAAAAGGATTATATAAAGAGGCCAAAACCGAATGGCTATAAAAGTTTACATTTAATTATACAAATCCCTATCTTTATGTCAGACCGCGTGGAAAATATTTATACAGAAATTCAGATCCGTACTATTGCGATGGACTTCTGGGCTAGTTTGGAACATAAGATCTATTATAAATATAATAAAGAAATACCCGATCACTTAAAAAGAGAACTGAAAGATGCTGCAATTTCAGCAAATGAATTAGATGAGAAGATGGAAAGAATTCACCGGGATATTAGTCAGTTAAAAGAAGCAGATGGAGAAGTAGTGACAATGGAAGAAGAGTACCAGTTTCCGGCAGATCTCCTCATGCCCCTATTAAATGATTCTTATCAGAAAAAGGAGTGACAGGGGTGCCTAAGTCTACCTTTTATAATTTACCTTCAGAGAAGAAACAGATTCTTATAGAAGCATTACAACACGAGTTTTCCAGAATGTCTTTAGCAGATGCTTCTGTTGCAAGCATCATTCATTATGCAAATATTCCAAGAGGAAGCTTTTATCAGTATTTTAAGGATAAAGAAGATGCCTTTTATTACTTATTTGATCAACATATCCATATGGCCCTGGACACTTTTTTATGGATTCTAAAAAAACACAATGGGCACTTGTTTGATGCTATGCCAGATTTCTTTCAAGTAATTATTTCTGAAAAAAACAACTTTAGATTTTTTGAAAATGCTTTATTAAATATGAATCACCGCATGGAAAATTCTTTTACTAATATATTCACTGATGAAATGAAATCTGGTCATTATAAGAAAATTACCAGTATCATTAATTTCCGTGAATTAAGATTAAATGAAAATGAAGAAATAATACCACTATTAAAGCTGTTATCTATCATTACAGTCCATGCTATGATAGAAAAATATTCTAAAGACTTACCATTAAATACTGCAGTAAATAATTACAACAAACAGCTGGAATTAGTGCAAAACGGTGTGATGAGAGATTAACATTATGGAAACTCGTGACCATACTCTCTTCCGGCAATTTCGGAATGGAGCATGGTCTTAGAGTAACTATCCTTCTAGATTGTAGTAATCACTGGTCCCTCTTTAGTAAGAATAATGGTATGTTCCATTTGAGCAACCAGACTTCCTTCCGTTGCTATTGTCCAACCGTCATCCTCCTGATATACCTCTTCTTCTTGTGAGGAAATAAAGGGTTCAAAAGCGATAACCATGCCTTCTTTCAATACCTCATCATCCCAGTTATTTTTAAAATTGTATATATGATCAGGCGCTTCATGGATTGCTCTTCCTATACCATGACCAGTAAGGTTTTTAATAACGGTTAACCCATTGTCTTTTGCTGTTTGATATACAGCATTTCCTATATCACTGATTTTAGAACCTGGATTAACATGTTTAAGTCCTTCATCAAAAGCTTTCTTTGCAACCTGGCACAGCTTCTTTTGTAAATCTGTTCCTTTACCTACCACAAAAGAAATTCCAGTGTCGGCAAAGTAACCATTTTTTGATGCGGAAACATCGATGTTGATTAAATCCCCTTCCCTGATTACATAGTCACCTGGTATACCGTGAGCTACCTCTTTATTCACACTAATGCAGGTATATCCCGGAAAGTCATATTCCCCTTTTGGAGCTGATATCGCTTCTGCCTGCTCAAAGCGTTCTTTTGCTATAAGATCAAGCTCTTTTGTAGTAATCCCAGGAGCCGTTCTTTTCACAAGTTCATCCCTTATTGTCGCAACTATCTTTCCAATTTCCTTTAACCCAATAAAGTCTTCTTCCGTTCTCGCAATCATATGTTAACCTTCCTCTTCATAGACATTTATTAACAATAATTAATTATCCTTCACTTTTCTAAAAAAATCAAACTGTTCCCATCACATCAAAAGGAGACCGATTATGATTATTCGTGTTAGGCAAGGTGACTCATTGTGGTATTACAGTCAGTTATTTAACTTACCGCTATCATTAATTTATGCTTCAATTCCAGATAATTCTCCTAATCTGTTATTTGCCGGTCAACAGATTAACATTCCAGGTTATGTATCTCAGGCTTATATTATTAAACCGAAAGATACACTATGGAATATTGCACAGAAATTTAATATACCATTAGATAGTCTGTTCCTATTGAATCAGGACACCTCTTCTTCCTACTTACAGCCCGGACAGCAAATTCTTATTCCTGCACGTGTTACAAATCTTATCGTCACTGATATCAATCCATATACTTATGAAAAAATGATCCGTGATATTAATGATCTTACTTCTGTATATCCATTTATTCTCAAGAGGACTATTGGCAGATCTGTTCTGGGTAGAGACTTAATTGAATTAGAGATCGGAAATGGAGAAAGTGTTCGCCATATTAATGGATCATTTCATGCAAATGAATGGATTACAACACCGGTTATTATGCGTTTTATTAACGAGTATGCCCTTGCATTAACAAACAACCAGCCCATTCGAGGATTTAATTTATTGCCATATTTTGAGGCAATCAGGTTATCTTTCGTTCCAATGGTGAATCCTGATGGGGTAAATCTCGTAATAAATGGTGCAGCATCTGCAGGGAACTTAAGTGAGCAAGTATTACAAATAAATATGCAGGAAGAGAACTTTAATGAGTGGAAAGCAAATATTAATGGGGTAGATTTAAATAATCAATATCCGGCACTGTGGGAAAAGGAAGCTGCAAGGAAACCTGCTATTCCCAGTCCGAGAGACTTCCCTGGATACCAGCCTTTAACCGAACCAGAAGCAATAGCGATGGCTCAGCTGGCCCAGGAAAAGAATTTTGATCTGATGAATGCCTTTCACACCCAGGGAGAAGTTATATATTGGGGATTTGAAGGTTTAGAACCTCCCATAGCAGGAACAATAGCGAATGAATACCAACGTGTCAGCGGGTATACACCGATTCAGTATGTTGATAGTTACGCAGGTTATAAGGATTGGTTTATTCAACAATTCAGAAAGCCTGGATATACAGTAGAACTTGGTACAGGCATTAATCCATTGCCAACTGCTCAATTTGATGAAATTTACGAAGAGACTTTAGGGATTATGTTAGCAAGTTTATACGTATGAAACAGTCAGGTAAATAGAAAAAACTATTTACCTGTACCCTATTCTATCCATTTCACTATATCATTTAATGGCCGTCTCTTTTTGTCTGGCGGATCTATTTGCCTGTATCCGAATGCAGCCATTACCGAAATAGAAAAAGAGCCTTCATCCAATAACCCTTCTTCCCTCAATAATTCATTCATCTCATTTATTGAAAAGCCTTCAATCGGACAGGAATCTATACCAATTAGCGCAGCTGCCGTCATCATATTAGCAAGGGCAATATATGTTTGTCTGCACGCCCAATCGTATATCCTTCTTTCGTCCGTAAGTTCAAAGTCATTTTTTTGAAAGTTTTCGATCATGGAAAGCAAGCCTTCCACCCGTTCACCAGGATACTCGTGTACATTAATGAAATGATCCTTTAAGTAATCAGAATCATACGTTAGATCTTTCTCTGTTCGTGCTAAAAATATGACAAAATGGCTTGCATCATTGATCTTCCCTTTAGCACCCCAAGACGTGTCTCTAATTTTTTCACGTAAACGGTCGTTCTGAATAACTAGGAAACGCCATGGTTCGATACCAAACGAGCTTGGAGATAGATACCCTGCCTCTAAAATAAAGCGAAAGTCATCGGATGGAATTTTCTTTTCCGGATCAAATTTTTTTGTTGCATGCCTGAAATGGAATGCCTCTATAATTTGATTCTTTCTTTGTTTCTTATCCATGTTTTCACCTCCAGATCATACTGCTCTTATTATACATCTTAATGATGGACACACCCTATCTATATGCTTATTTGCTCAAAAAAAGAGCAGAAGTCTGCTCTTTTTAAGGTAGTTTATTTCCTGCTGTCCGGTACAACTCGTACCATTCTTCTCTTGTTAACGTGATTTCTGATGCTTTGGCAATATCTCTTAACCGCTCTGTGTTCATCGTTCCAACAACAGGCTGCATTCGAGCAGGATGTCTAAGAATCCAGGCGATAGCTACCGCAGATTTAGTTGCCCCTTTTGTTACCGCAAATTCAGCTAATTTTTGATTCAATTCAGGAAATTTATCATTATCAACAAATACCCCTTCGAAGAAACCGTACTGGAACGGGGACCATGCCTGAATAGTCATATCATTAAGACGACTGTAATCCATAATACTTCCATCCCGGACAATTGCCGGTTCGTGCAGCATATTAACATTAAGCCCCGCATCTATCATAGGGGTAAACATCATGCTTAATTGTAATTGATTAGCTATTAACTCTTGATCAACATATTTCTTTAACAGTTCAATTTGCATTGGATTATGGTTACTAACACCAAAGTGACGTACTTTACCTGACCTCTTCAGTTCATTAAATGCCTCTGCAACTTCTTCAGGCTCTACCAGTGTATCTGGCCTATGGAGTAATAATACGTCTATGTAGTCTGTGTTTAACCGCTTTAAGCTTCCTTCTACTGATGCTAAAATATGATCCTTGGAAAAGTCAAAAAAGCCCTGTCGGATACCGCATTTTGTTTGAATTACCATCTTCTCTCTTATGGAGGAATTCATGTTAATCGCTTCTGCAAAAATCTCCTCAGACTTACCGCCACCATATATGTCTGCGTGATCAAAAAAATCGATACCCAGTTCCAGCGCGTTTTCAATGACCCGATTTGCTTCTTGTTTTGTTAATTGGTCCATTCTCATACAACCAAGAGATATTTCACTTGCAAGTAAACCGCTTTTACCAAGCTCTAATTTTTTCATGCTGTACCACCTCTATATCGGAAAAATTTATAGAATCAGTTTATCACAAATGATGAATGTAAGCGAGTGAACTACTCCCACCACTTACCACCCTTACGGGTTGCTTGAAGTGGGGGCTTCTTGGGTAATCGTCCCTTTTGGCAGCTGACGAAATAGACCA